>NZ_JAMXWN010000020.1 GCF_024125425.1 Sporolactobacillus kofuensis | reverse complement strand
GGGCTGAAAATAATCAACAGCCTTAATCAAACGTTTGTTTTAATCATTTAGGTCTTGAATACTATTTGCCGGAATACTACTTATAGGGAAAATGACTTTTTACTCAGATGAGCCTTACAAACAGCCTCAGTTTCAAAATCCTTTTACTGAATATAACGCATTGGATCGATGGCGCCTTGATGCGGTGGCGGATTCCATTGTCCGTCATACAATTCGAAATGAAGATGTGAGCCAAAGGACTCGCCTGTATTGCCCATCCCACCAATATTTTGACCCTTAATCACATGTTCTCCTGCAGAGACATGATAACTGTTTAAGTGTGCGTAAACAGTCGTGAATAAATGTCCATTGATCTTATGCGAAATCATGACCGTGTTTCCGTAACTGGACGAATGATAGGCTCTAAAAACAACGCCGTCAGCAGCAGCTTTTACCGGTGTCCCCTTGCTATTGGCGATATCGATGCCCGGATGAAAACTGTTGTCAAAGGAGCGTTTGCCGAAACCTGAAGAGATATAGCCTTCAGCCGGTTTAATGAAATCGGCTTTACTATCCGACAGGTGTTCAAGTTCGGTTGATTGATTATTTATTAAATGCGTTTGGGCTTCCGCAATTTCTTTTTGCTCGTCTTTTTTCATTTCTTTTTCTTTTATTTTCGATGCTTCTTTTTTCAATAATTCCAATTGCCTGCGTTGATCCCCTACTTTTTTAGTAAGTTCAGTTTCTAGATCCTTTAATTCTACCAAGCCATTCTTCAGCTGACTTTGTTCCTCGATCAACGCCTGTTGGTTCGCCGCTCGGTCCGCCTTGTCTTTCTTTTGATCATTGAGCATGTTTTGATCATTTTCCGAGATTGTTTTTAAAGCGAATAGCCGATCAATAAAATTGCCGAAGCTTTCTGAACCGAGCAGAACATCAAGATAGTTTGCCGAGCCTTCATTGAGATACATCGATCGAATCCGTTTTTTCAATACTTGATTTCTGTGATCGATTTGTTTGTTCAGCCGGTTAATTTCTTTCTTCATCCACTTCGATTTTTCACGGCTTTCGGCAAGTTTTTCTTGCTTGGTATCCACCGCCGCTTTGATCTTTTTCACTTGATGACCCGATACTTTAAGTCGTTTTATGACCACATCTTGTTGGTGTTGATTTTCAGAGAGCCGTTTTTCCGATGCTGCTTTAACATCATTCGCGTGAAAACCTATGGTTAATGAAAGCACCAATCCCACTGTCATTGCAGTATGTATGTATTTTCGATTCAATGATCCTTTTCCCCTTCAGCATTTTCTCTGTTGTCGTCGTTTCAAGTGAAAGGCCCACCTAAAACGTATAGTCAATCATAACAACTCAATGTGACACAATATGACCTATTGTACTAACAATATAATTACAAAATAATGACGTCCTTTTTATAGACATCATTCGGCTATAATAGAATCATAGCTATTAATGGGGGGAAACACATTGGCTCATAAAGAACTAGACAAACTCATCGGAGCATACATAGAAGATCGAGAATCCGTCTATCATACTTGGTTTATGAACAATGAGGATCGATTAAAGGCTTTCCGCACAATCAGGAAGGGGCTTAAAAAGGTCATTAGTGAAATAGAGGCAGGATCCTTTGGCAATGATTTCAAGGGATCCAGTTTGGAGACTGTGGTTACCGCAATATCGGAACAAAAACAAGTTTTCGAAGGCGCAGCACATCCCTTTTTCTGGAAACCAAAACTACGCATTCCCGATATTTATGAGAATCGTGTAAACCAACTGGCTTTTGGAAGATTTCTTAATGCCTGTCTGCATGCAAAAAATGAAAAGCAGGTTTTTGACGAGATCGTGAAACTGGATCAATTAAAAATTAAAGGCTTAGGCCCGGCGGTTGCCAATATTATTTACTTTCTTCACCCCACCTTGTTCCCGCCTTTCAATACGGCAATTGTTCGCGGGTTCAATACACTCTTTCATAAGAAGCTCAAGCTCGGTTCCTGGATCGCTTATCTTGAAATGAGAGAAGATATCCTGGCGACAAATCAACAGTCCGGCTTGTCCAAAGACTTAGGTGCTTTCGCTGGTTTACTGTTTGAGATTGGCTCGAGCCGGTTGATCCTGCCCGAGAATGCTGAAGCGGTTCTAGCTGCGGAAAACGAGAAACGTTTAAAAGTAGTGAAAAAAAGACATCATCAAGTCCTTGATGACCAAATTGAAGAAAAGACGCACAGTGAAATGCAATATCATTTGGCAAGATTGGGACGGGCACTAGGTTATCACGTGTGGATCGCTCAAAACGACCACAAGAGAGAATATAATGGTAAAAAACTCGGCGAATACTCGCTTCCCGCCCTGCCACTCTCTGGTCTCAGTAAAAGCGTTTTTGATACCGTATCACTTATCGACGTGCTCTGGCTGAATCAGAATGATGAGATTGTCAGCGGATTTGAAGTGGAAAAGAGCACCTCCATTTATTCAGGCATTCTCCGGCTCTATGATCTCTCGCTGTCCGTGAATCAAACATGCAGACTTTTTCTGGTTGCGCCAGACAAACGTGAAAAAGAAATCAAAGCCCAATTAATGCGCCCATCATTCGTTAAAGAGCAATCCTTAAAGTCCGTCATGTCCTATCTTTTATTCTCCGACTTGCAATGCGACTGTGATGCCATGTGTAAATTTGGCACAGACATCAGCATCCTGGATCCCATTTCCAAATCGGTATGACTTTTGTTGATCAACCTAAAAAAATAACAAATCAACGCGCGTAGGTAGATAATTTAGAAAGCTGGTGAAGTCATGTTGTCTAACCAACTTTTTTTCCATATTCATTATTGTAAAAGTAGATCGTTTGACAGTAAGGAACATCTCCCGCGAAAAATTAACCGTACATTGTCCCACCACGAACTCATTCTTTTCACCGGCGGTTCCGGAACCATGACCATTAATAAGCGTAATTATTCAATTAGAAAAGGCATGCTTTGCTACATCAATCCAGGACTCCATCATACATTTGAGGTTAAAGCGGGACAAGGTGGTTTTTTATCGGTTCATTTTAGCTGTGCGGAAGTGGAATGGAATCAAAATCAGTGGACAACCCATGAGTGCACGAAAAAATTAATGAAGAAAACAGGAAAAGAATTAATCGATTCCTACGAGGTAGAAGCGTTATTTCGGCGTTTGACTGCTTGCTGGAGTGAAAAAAAGCCCGGATATCTCTTTGCCGCACGAACATTGCTGCAGCAACTGTTTCTAGCCATCGCAGACAATGTCAGGAAACAAAATCGAAATTTCGCAAGTTCACTGAAAGTGGAGAAAATAGTCGACTATATGCAAAAAAATTTATCAAAGCATATTACCTTGAATGAGCTATCCGAGCTCATCCAATTATCACCAACCTACCTTACAAGGATCTTTAAAGAAAGCACCGGTTACTCCGTTATTTCTTATTTTAACCAGATGAAAATTGATAAAGCGAAGGAGCTACTCCTAGAAGGAGATCACAGGATCAAGGAAATTGCTCATCTGCTAGGCTTTGTTGATGAATTTTATTTTAGTCGGCTATTTAAAAAGTCGGAAGGCTTAAGCCCACTTGAATATTACAGCAATAATGTCCATGGATAATAGAATCAACCATGGATCAGCCCCTAATCCATGATTAAGCTATGAGGTGTGATTGTTCATTATCTTTGAATCTTGGGGGCTTGGATCATGCCAATTTGGAAAAGAAATTTAATGGTGTGCTGGTTTGGCATGTTTGCAACCGGAATTGGAATGAGCCAAATTGCACCGATACTTCCGCTGTACATTAGACATCTTGGTATTGATCATGAAACAGCGGTCACTCAATTATCTGGCATTGCTTTTGGCATTACCTTTATTTTGTCTGCGCTATTCTCACCAGTCTGGGGATCGGTTGCAGATAAATTTGGTCGAAAGCCAATGCTGCTTCGTGCCAGCCTAGGTATGGCCATCGTAATCGGCTGCATGGGGTTTGCGCCCAATGTCGCGGTACTGATTGGGCTGCGCCTTTTGCAAGGTGTAATCACGGGATACAGCACAGCTTGTACGACGCTGATCGCTACCCAAACGGATCAAGAACATGCCGGGTGGGCGCTTGGCACCCTCTCTACAGCCAATATAGCCGGTGCCCTTCTCGGTCCACTCATCGGTGGGTTTCTGAGCGAGCATTTTGGCTTGCAAAATGTATTTTTTATGACCGGTGCACTGATGCTGTTCTCCTTTTTGACGACTCTTTTCTTCGTCAAGGAGTCGTTTCAGCGCACAAATCAAAACGTACGTCACGCCAAGGAGATTTGGTATCAAATCCCAGAAAAAAGTTTGACCGTTACCCTGTTTGTAACCGCATTTATCTTAACCATCGCCTTATATTCAGTTGAGCCGATTGTGACTGTGTTCATGGGACATCTGACAAACAGTAGTCATCTCGCACTGTTGTCCGGACTAGCTTTTTCAGCTTCAGGACTCGCGAATATTATAGCTGCGCCTCGCTTGGGAAAGTTGTCCGATCGAATTGGCGCACATAAGGTCATGGTGATTGCACTTTTTACGGCAGGTCTGCTTTTTATCCCCCAAGGCTTTGTCACTGCGCCATGGCAATTCATTACGCTTCGATTTCTGTTCGGTCTTACGGCCGGCGGGTTAATGCCTTCAGTGAATATTTTGATTCGGAAAATTACACCGACTGCGCTTGCAGGACGCGTATTCGGTTTTAGCATGTCTGCCATGTATTTAGGTGTTTTCAGTGGATCTGTCTTTGGGGGCCAGATTGCCGCATGGTTAAGTATTCGTGCAGTATTTTTTTCCACAGCAGTACTACTGCTTTTGAATGGACTATGGGTGTATTGGCGCGTCTACCGGCAAATCGTTGCACAGACCAAGTATGCGCCACACAGAGGATGGAGGAGCGATGAAAATGAATAAAGAGAAGACAGCATTAGTAATTATTGACCTGCAGAATGGGATTGTGAACAGTCAACGTACACCTTACACCGGTGCACAAGTTGTTGAAAAGACGACGGAACTTGTTAAAACGTTTACGAAAAATGGCGCCTTTGTTGTGCTTGTTAGGGTCTCTTCTTTTGATGGAAAGGATTGGTTTGTTCCACAAACGGATTCAAACCAATCCACGCTGGAATTCCCTGACGGATGGGATCACTATGTACCTGAGTTGGATGCATTTCAAACTACTTATCGAATAACCAAACGGCAATGGGGCGCCTTTTATGGTACCGATCTGGACTTGCAGCTGCGTCGCCGCGGTATTGATACCCTTATACTATGTGGCATTTCAACAGGTATTGGCGTTGATACCACAGCGCGGGAAGCGTATGCGCGCGGCTATCAGCAAATCTTTGTTGAAGATGCGATGACTGCGTCAACTAAGGAAGAACATAACCACTGTATCACTCATATTTTCCCACGAATCGGTAAAGTGCGAACGACTGAAGAAGTGCTGGCACTGCTTCAATGAGTAGCTTAGATGCCAAAAATGGCCATTAATCAGTAAATGAAATCTATTGCCGATTTTCTATTAGGAGGGTGTCTCACAGTCCATAGACTTTTGAGGTACCCTCCTATTATTTTCATCTCAACTTTCCCAGATCAAAAATAGAGATGATTGTTCAACACCACTAGATTCATCGGTTTGTTAATTAGGTGATCAAAAATCAGATCACGGAAAGACAGCCCAATTATATCAAGGCTTACCTCCGGAACTAAGTTGGGCTCATTGAGTTTATACTAAAAATCTAATTTATTTATGGTATATTTTAAGATGATTTAACATGTATCAAATTGTCATCATTTCGGGAACTAGTAATATGCTCAATCAATAAAGGACAATGCTACAAGATCATCCGTTGTTAATCATTCATCTTGTGCCATTTAGTACGGACGCCCATGATTCTTTTTACCGCAATCATGCTGATATCATGATTAATGAAGGGATTTAATAAGCAATGACAGATTTTCAAAAACTAAAAGAACAGTTGATCACATATAGTAAGGAGATAGGCGTGGATAAGATTGGCTTCACGACGGCTGATCCCTTCACTGAATTAAAGGCGCGACTCTATCAACAGCGAGAACTTGGCTATCAGTCCGGGTTCGAGGAGAAGGATATTGAGAAGAGAACCGAGCCATCTCTGCTCATGGACGGGGTGCAGTCGATTGTCTCGATCGCCATGGCGTATCCGAAGCGAATGGCTGAGCGTCCGACAAATACGAAAGGACAACGTCGTGGCGCTTTTGCCAGGGTCTCATGGGGACAGGACTACCATACGATTCTTCGTGACCGCATGGAACAGCTTGGCAAATTTCTGGTCGATACGATTCCCGGTGCCCAATTTAAAAGCATGGTTGACACCGGGGAACTATCTGATCGGGCAGTGGCTGAACGTGCAGGTATTGGCTGGGCAGGAAAAAGCACCAACCTAATTACGAAAGAGTTCGGATCGTATGTTTATCTGGGCGAAATGCTCACCAATATCCCGTTTCCTCCGGACAAGCCGGCCACCGACCTATGCGGCGACTGCACCATTTGCATCGACCACTGCCCAACCGGAGCACTCGTTCAGGGCGGACAGCTCAATAGCCATAAATGCATCGCCTTTCTCACGCAGACGAAGCAGGAACTGCCCGAGCCATATAAAAAAGCGATCGGCAACAGACTCTATGGCTGCGACACATGTCAGCAAGTCTGTCCGTACAATCGTGATGTGGACAGCCATTTTCATGAGGAGATGGAGGCGGATCCTGAGCTTGCACGTCCGCTACTTATACCACTGCTTTCATTGTCCAATAGAGATTTCAAAGAAACCTTCGGCGAACTGTCCGGTTCCTGGAGGGGAAAAAAGCCGATCCAGCGCAATGCGATTATCGCACTCGGCAATTACAAAGAGGTTAACGCCGCACCGGAACTTCTTCGCGTGCTGCAGGAAGATCCGCGTCCGGCAATTCGTCGCACAGTCACTTGGGCACTTCAGCAAATGTGGGATCGACTCGAACCCGACATGCGTGCACAAGTCGTGCAATCCCTAGAAAAATTGCTTGCAAAAGAAGAAGATGAAAAAGTCCAGCAGTGGATCAAAGAAAGATTGGATACTGAAGAAGGATGAATGCTGTAATTAATCAGTTGGGCGATAGAACTGTTCATAAAATAAGTTATTTTTCTACTTAGTAGGTTTGGGTACAATAATAACCATCAAAGCTGCTACGAGACAAATGACACCAGCCATACCAAAAGCAATCACATAATTATGCACCATATCATGCATCGCGCCACTGGTGTAAGCCATTAAGGCACCACCAATCTGGTGAAGGACAAATACCCAGCCAAAAAGCATTCCGGATTTTTCGATACCAAAATTGTCCGCAATTAATTTAATGGTTGGTGATACGGTTGCATTCCAACTAAATCCAAATATTATTGCATAAAAAATTAATAACGTACCCCCTTGTGTTAACGCAATGGGCAATAAAAATAAATCTAACCCTCTTAACCCATACATGGTCATTAGAATATAGCGTGAATCAAATTTTTCCGTTAAGAGTCCAGCGATCAGCGAACCAATAATATCAAATATTCCCATCAATGCCATGATATTGGATACTTTTACTTCTGACATACCATAGTCATGACCAGCCGCGATAAAATGGACACCAATTAAGCCAGATGTAGACGCACCGCAAACAAAAAACGGTAGTGCTAATAGCCAAAACACGTTACTTTTTGCAGCATTGCGCAACGCTTGCAAGGGTTGTAATAAGACAGCTTGGACATTTATTTTTGGATAAACAGGCGTCACCTGAACACGACTACCAAATGGTGACAGCCCGACTTGATGAGGATAGTCACGCATCAACAAAAAGATCATTAATAAGACAACGACAATAAAAACAGCCACAGCTAATGCAGTTTGGTGCCACCCTTGAGTGTCGATCATTCCCGCAAGAATGGGCAATACAATTAATTGACCAACGGACGAGCTGGCAGTAAATAGTCCCAACACAAGCCCACGATTTTTACTAAACCAGTTGTTAGCGATATAGATGCCGTAAACATCTGCCACCGCTCCAGTCATGGTTCCAGAGATCAATCCCACTAAGATCTCAGCTTGCCAGATCGTCTTCATAAAAGGTAAAGCAAAGGTAACCAATGCTAGGATAAGCAAGGCTACGCAACCAATTCGTCGTGCACCATATCGCTGCAGAAAGGCGGCAGAAAATGGCCCAATTAAGCCAAATAATAGTGTTCCTGTAGCAATTACCGCAGAAATACCACCACGACTCCAGCCAAAATCCTGTTGCCACGGCAAAACTAATGTAGATGGAAAAGCTCTGACTCCAGAAGACACCAGCAATACCAAAAATCCAATGAATAAAATTGCACTATACCAAAATCGACTTCTTTTCATCATAATTAATGACCTCATTTTTCAATAGCGAGATGTGTCTGTGCTCGCTCAGTAGCGGTTAGCATTGCATGAGAAGCGTGTAGCTTTTCTGCACGTCCACCCATCATCTCATCGCTAAGCGTACGAAATTGATTGAGTGCATTTTCCATCACGGGTAAAATATCTACAGCACTTGTCGTGATATATAAGTGAATTTGATGACCACGACGCTTTTTTTCAATCCAGCCTCGTGACACAAGTTTTTGCACCATTCGTGAAAGTGTTGATTGCTCATAATCGAATGCATCTGCTAACTCCGTCATGGTCAGTCCATCATTTGCGTTAATCATTAACATAATGTATGTGTAAGCTGGCGCCATACTTGTTGGAGCAAAACTTTCACTAGCCAGTCGCTCAAGTTCACGAAATAAATGACTGGCGGTAAAGTAGATACAATTATTCATGAATGTTGGTCGATTAATTGCCATTTAATCACCTCAGGTTTAAATATGTATGTACATTCTAAAACCAACTTAAATAAATTTCAATACTAAAATTAAATAATGGCGAAATGAGCGATAGTGGAGTTAATATTTGAGAACAATTTATTGCGATTTTTTTCAATGAAAAAACAATGGAATCATACTTGGTTGTATGGTTCCATTGTTTCATACCTTATAATTAGCTTACAGATACTCCGCCATCAACATTGATCACTTGACCGGTAATAACATGATTAGTCATCAAATAAACATAAGCTGATGCCACATCTGTCGGTGATGCAACCCGCTTTAGTGGCGTCGAATCTGCCACCTGTTTTGTTTGAACCTTAAGTTCCTGCTCCGATAATTGCCTCCATAGTCCTGTTGGCGTCCAGGTTGGAGCGACCGCATTGACCCGAATTGCTGGTGCCAGTTCAATCGCTAGCCCAATGACCATGGTATTGATCGCCTGATTACCGATAATCGCTCCGGATGCTTGAGCTGGATGACCACCGGTCCCAGACGTGAACGTTAGCGTACCGTCGTCGTTGATAGGCTGATAAACTGCCTGAGCCAATTTTAAATTGCTGAAGAACTTATCTTCTACAGCCTGGCGAATTGTTTCAATTGAATTATTTAAGAAGCCACCGCCCATAGCACTGCCTAGCATCGAGACCACATGGTCCACCATTATCCATAAATGCCCGTACCACTGGCACAAAACAATACTAAAATTGTCACAAATTTTGAGGTGAACTCCTCCTCTCCAACCTTACTTTGACTGCTAGGCATCACTTTGTTCATGGATTGCTGCATCCAGATTGAACCTTTTCTGATGATGTCACCAAAGTGAATGATTAATCCGATAGCAGTCCCGATAATAATAGAAAAGATAACCGCTGGCATATTTTTCATAGGAGTAATTGCATAAATGCCCATGGTCATAGAAGCAGCTCTCAAAATCATGTTTATTTTTATTTTGAAGTCTTCTGATATTTTTTGCCCCCAAAACCCTCAAGAATACCTCCAATTAAGATCGATAACGAATTAATAATGACACCTGTTGGCATATATAAACCTCCAAAAAAAATGTTATAGCAACACCTACTCTTATGTACCAAAAAATATAAACTAACAATCATCACATCAATTAATTGTAAAAAATTTTTCTTCTCGTCAGTATACACCTTATTCACCCATACTTTTCAATCATGTACCCAGTGATCACGGTCATTTATTAACGCCGTATCGCATCTTGCTGTCTTTTAGACAGTATTTTTTGATGAAATAAAAAATAGGACATAGCAATATAACTGTAATGTCCTTAAGTAATTCATGAAGTATTAATTTAGCAGAATCACAATGATTATCGAAAATAATTTATGTTGGGGGGTTCAATACAAGAATCCAATTTATGATTTTTTTAGGCTTCTTGTTTGGTGGATCCAGAAATAGTAAGCCTAAAGTGAGAGAAAAGACTGTTAGTAGGATGATCATTCGTTTTTCATTAGTGCCTCTTCAACTTTTGTTTTTAAACCTTATAGTTAAGAGATATGCCAAAACAATAGAAACTACTATTAGGACAATGCTAATTAAGAAGTCGCCTGGAGTTGAATAAAATGCGTTTGAAATATACCTGGCTATATATAGCATAAAAAGAAAGTTAATAATGTATTGGATCCACCATACTATTTTTTCTATCATACATAGAACTCCTCCTTCTTAACAACAATCTCGGAATTGTTGATACAAGTGATGATTTCGGATCTTTTTATTTAATGAGTATGTGTTCTACAATACGTCTCAAAAGTTCATGAATGACTTTTTATATGGAGATCATTGTGCCTAAGTTCCGCACCCATTCCCGTCTCCCCAACTTGCATCAACAGTGCTAATTTCTCAGTATTTTCGTACCTTCACGCTTTATCCATAACGTACTCATAAGAAGAGGGCACCTCACAGTCATAGACTTTTGAGACACCCTCAAGTTTTACATATCTAATTTAATTTCAGTTACTTTATTTAGCAAACAAAACGATGTGTCGTTTTTCCTTAATTATTCCACCGTAACCGATTTGGCTAGGTTTCTTGGCTTATCAACGTCGCATTCGTTCTGCAGTGCTGCATAATAGGCTATCAGCTGCAGAGGGATTGCGCAAACAAGTGGTGTTAGGGCATGATGCACTTTCGGAAGTACGATGCGGTCGTCCGCATGATTCGTAACTCCGTCCATACTGATGATGCACGTGTGGGCGCCGCGGGCGGCAACCTCTTGAACATTACTGCGAATGTTATTGTTGACATTTTCTTGGGTCGCAAAGGCGAACACCGGTGTACCGTTTTCGATCAACGCGATCGTTCCATGCTTAAGTTCCCCGCCGGCAAAGCCTTCTGCTTGAATGTAGGAGACTTCTTTCAGCTTCAGAGATGCTTCCATGCAGACGTAATAGTCCAGACCGCGTCCAATGTAGAAGGCGTTTCGCGTGATGGAGAGATAGTCGCGTGCTACTTCTTTCAGCAGCGCTTTCTCGTCAATCATTTGTTCCATTGCTTGAGCAGCAATGCTCATTTCGTGGATCAAGTCGAAATCGAGCGTTGTGCCTTTCTTTTGCGCAACCGCTACCGCGATGAAGGCGAAAACAGCGATCATGGCTGTGTAAGCTTTGGTTGATGCCACCGCAATTTCCGGGCCGGCGAACAGCAACATCTTGTAGTCCGCTTCGCGATACAGTGTTGAGCCTTCGACATTCGTCATCGTCAGCGATGGATAACCCAACTTCTTCACCTTAACCAGCACTGCACGGCTGTCGGCTGTTTCACCACTTTGAGAAATGAATACAAAGAGTGGCTTCTTCGACAGAAGCGGCATATTATAGGAAAATTCACTAGAAATATGCACTTCCGTCGGAATACCAGCAATGGTCTCAAGCAAGTGCTTGCCGACGAGCCCAGCATGGTAGCTTGTGCCGCATGCAATGATGTAGATGCGATCTGCTTCGCTTATTGCATCTGCAATTGAGGGATCGATCGTGACTGCACCATCTTTGCCACTGTATTCTTGGAGCAGACGACGCATAACAGCCGGCTGTTCGTCAATTTCCTTCAGCATGTAATGCGGATAAGCACCCTTTTCCGTGTCATGCGCATCAAAGGAAACCGTATAGGGTGCACGCGTCTTTACGTTGCCGTCAAGGTCCATGATCGTATAGCTGTCACGCTTGAGCTCAACAACTTCTTCATCCATCAGCTCGACATACTGTTTAGTCTGCTGAATCATCGCCGTAGCGTCACTGGCAACAACATTGAAGCCGTCGCCAAGACCAATCAGAAGCGGGCTCTTATTCTTTGCCACATAGAGAATGTCACTGTCTTCTGCATCAAGCAAGGCAAGTGCATAGGAACCATCGAGTAATTTCAGTGTCTTCCGCATAGCAGCTTCTGTGCTTAGTCCATCATTGGCAAAGTGTTCAATCAGCTGAACAACAACTTCCGTATCGGTTTCACTTTTCATCGTGACACCAGCGAGATAGCTTGCTTTAAGCTGACTGTAATTTTCAATCACACCATTATGAACGAGCGTGAAGCGGCCTGAAGCACTCTGATGAGGGTGTGCGTTGCGCTTATTTGGTTCACCGTGTGTTGCCCAGCGTGTATGTCCGATACCAAGTGTCGCATGAACTGCAGGATCCACAGATTTCTCAAGAACGGCGATCCGTCCTTTTTCCTTAAAAATGTGGACACCGTCTGCATTAAGCAGAGCAATTCCTGCCGAATCATACCCTCGGTATTCCAGATTGCTGAGCCCTTTAAGTAAAATGTCACGTGCATCTTCGTTGCCAATATAACCAACAATACCACACATAGGAATGAGTCCTCCTTGTGAGGCAAGAAAGCATTTCGTTCGTGGTACACGTTTCGAATAGGGCAGTCTTGCCCCACTTGTTTTTTATTTGTAATGCCTATGTGCCTGCCGTCGGGCTTCTGTACAGAAAGTTGCCTTCCTGTTTTGTGCACGTACTAACGGGTGCAAGCATACCCGAGAGGTATCCGCCGAATCCTTCGATAAGCCTCTTCCTCGTCAACTATCCCGATTTTCTCCGTCCGTTGGAATAGTCCAGGCGCTTTGTATTTAGTTGGCCAATCCTCTCTTTCCTTCTCGAGTTACCCACATACTACTTTAATCTGTAGTGTGCGTCAATATTCTTTGAACTGCTTTTTAGTTATCTTTCTCAATATATCTATTCATTAAGTCCATGTCCCGTAACCGTCGTCTGCTTTATTCGGGCAAACCAATCACAGAATTTCGCCACCGATTTCCTTAACTACTGTTTGCGCAATCCGATCAACAAACGCAGCGCATGCTTCTTCAGTTGGTGCTTCGGCCATGACACGAATCAGTGATTCCGTACCTGAAGGACGAACAAGTACGCGACCATCACCCGCCATATCATCCTCAACCTCTTTAATGGATTGAGCAACTGCCGGATTATCGGTGATATGGAATTTATCTGCAACACGAATATTTACTAATTTCTGCGGGTACGTCTTCACTTCTGCTGCAAGTACAGACAATTTCTTCCCGGTTGTTTTCATGATGCCCACGAGCTGTAAAGCCGTTAGCATACCATCACCGGTCGTTGAATGTGCCAGGAAAATGATGTGTCCGGATTGTTCACCGCCAAGAGCATAATCTCCGGCACGCATTTCTTCCATTACGTAGCGGTCGCCGACTTTGGTTTGTTTCGTTTCAATGTGTTCTTCTTGCAAAGCCTTATACAACCCGAGGTTACTCATCACGGTTGTCACTAAGGTGTCTTTATTTAACATACCTTTAGATTTCAAGTACTTTGCACAGATAAACATAATTTTATCGCCATCGATAATGTTTCCGAGCTCGTCCACTGCGATTAATCGGTCACCATCACCGTCAAAGGCAAGTCCACAATCCGCGCTTTTCTCAACAACGAGTGCAGCGAGTGCCTCTGGGTGCGTTGAACCGACACCTTCGTTGATATTCTTCCCATTTGGAGAGGTGCCAATCGTGACAATATCTGCCTCAAGATCAGCAAAAAGATGCGGAGCAAGTGCGCTAGTCGAACCATTTGCACAGTCAAGAGCAATGTTCATTGACGAAAAATCGTCTTCTTGAATAGTCTGCTTGAGAAATTGAAGATACTTTTGACCGCCTTCAAAGTAATCACTGGAGGTACCCAAATCCCCACCAATTGGCCTTGGCAGTTCATCTTTCTCCTTTGCCAGCAATGCTTCGATAGTTTCCTCAACCTCATCACTCAGCTTAAACCCGTCACTGCCAAAGAATTTGATGCCGTTGTCGGCAACAGGATTATGAGATGCTGAAATCATGATGCCAGCGCTCGCATCCATAGCCTTCGTTAAGTAGGCAACGCCTGGTGTCGAAATAATTCCGAGACGCATGACTTCAACGCCGATAGACAGCAGTCCGGAAATCAATGCACTTTCCAGCATATATCCGGAAATCCGTGTGTCCCGGCCAACCAGAACCTTCGGATGTTCAGTTGTCTTTGTTAATGCGTATCCGCCAGCTCGTCCCAACTTAAACGCCAATTCAGGTGTTAAGCCGAGATTCGCAATACCTCTGACTCCATCCGTTCCAAAGTACTTTGCCATAACTTCAATCGCTCCTATCTTTCACTCATCCAAATTCTGCCGCTCTATTGTAAACTCGTCATCGCATTCTGTCAAAGAAATCTTTAGGATCCATACCACGTTAATCACAAGTAAATAAGCCTTGTTAACTGATGCTGACGTTCACCATTCCTGGATTTACTTCAGTTTGCAGTCCATCTGGAACGTTTACTGCGACAGCTACTTGATGTTTTCCAGTATCAAGATTGCTCAAATCAACTTGAGCATTAATGTCGCTGCTCGATAATCGAGCTAATGCCTGTGCGGATCCGGTTACGGAAACAGTGACGTGATCTTCATCATTGAACGTCGCATTTAATCCATCTTTTAGTCCAATGACATGAATAGGTATATTACTTAACCTTTTCGTTTGTTGGCCTGTGTCGCTTGATCCGGAGCTAGAGCTCGCACTGCTGCCGGCATTTTCAGCTGCTGTTTCTTTAACAATATGAACAGTCACATCAATTTTTTTCGGTGAGACTTTGGTTGCGCCTGTCGGTACCGGAACAGTCACGGAAAAAGTTTTATCTTTCTTCAATCCATCAACGGATACGGATAATGGATCGATGGTTGTAATCTTTCTGAGTGTATCGCTGTCCGCTGCAGTTACCGTCACTTGGCTCGCTGATAGATCAACAGAACCCACACTGTACCCTTTTGCCGGACTCCCTGTCGTTTCTGCATTCACACCTAATTGCTTGGACACCTTGTCAACGGGAACACGGACCTGGATTGCAGATGGATCAATCGCAACATCGACCTGATCCCCGTTATTATTGTATGCGTGGAGGCTAATCATTTTATCAACCGTGGCATCTGCACCTTTAACATTAATGACCCCTTTGACAAAAGCAATTGAATCAACCGTATCCTCTCCACCGGTTACCGTAACGGATTGTGTATCAATCACAGGGTCTTTAAGCGAATAACCGTCTGCTAGAGCATTCTTATTCAAAATATCGATTGCGACCGGCAGCTCTTTACTTGTCTTTTTCTGGATGGTCACCCGTACCGTCTTTGGAGACGGTCTAACAGTAAGACCTGAAGGGAAGCCGTGCGTCTGCACGCGCACATCATACGTGCCTGGTTTCATATTGGTCAGATCCAGATAAGCACTCTTCGAATTCAGCAGTTTAGCCTTTAAAATCGACTCATTTGACCCAATTAAACGGACATTGACCGTTTGTGGTGCTCCGCTTACCACATAGCGATTATCATTATATTTTAAAGCCAGTGTTTCCGTAACAATCGACGTTTGCTGTGTGGGATTTACCGCAACGCTTGAAGGACTGCTCGGGGATGGATTGTCTCCCGCAGAAACAATTGCATACAGCATCAGCGCCAAGACAAAGGATACAATTTTGACAACCCAATTGTTATTAAAAAGTTTATCCATTGTGCTTACCTCTCCAATTCCAGCGAATCGTCGATTGATTATCCGATTCATCCAGTTCACGCTGAAGCATTTCCTTCAATCGATCCTCGGTAATATCCCGAAACATTTCCCCATTCTTCGTCACTGTGATACCGCCGGTTTCCTCAGACACGACAACTGTCAACGCATCGGTGACTTCGCTGACCCCCATCGCTGCACGATGTCTTGTCCCCAGTTCTTTTGAAATAAACGGACTTTCCGAAAGGGGCAAATAACATGCGGCTGCAACCACTTCATTTCCGCGAATAATTACCGCACCGTCATGGAGTGGTGTATTAGGAATGAAAATGTTAATTAAGAGCTGAGAAGTCAGATTCCCGTTGAGTTGAATGCCCGTTTCAATATATTCGTTAAGACCCGTCTTTCGTTCAATGGACATGAGCGCACCAATTCGTCGTTTAGCCATGTAGGATGAAGATTTGACAATCGCTTCTGCGACCTGCTTATGTTCTTCTTCAACCACTGTGCCTCTTGAGAAAAGCCGACCTCTCCCAAGCTGTTCGAGTACGCGGCGCAGTTCCGGTTGGAAAATGACGATAATCGCAAACAATCCATATGTAATGGCATTGTTGAGAATCCATTCCAACGTGCGCAACTGAAAAAGGCTGCTCAGAAACCATACTGCGACAATGACTAATATACCTTTCGCAAGCTGAACTGCCTTTGTGCCTCGGATAATCATGATCACTTTGTAGATCACATAGGTGACAATCAAAATGTCGACGATATCCGCTAAGTAGTTCAATATATTAAAATGAGTCCACAAAGACATAGCTTTCATCCTCCAAATTCAGCCGTACTGCTCACAGTACCGACAGTACTTAGTCTTTCTGTAAGTCCGCTGAATAAACCTAATTAGTGACAATAATTGAGCTTAGGTGCTCATGTATGTCTTTATCATATGTCTGTCCACCGAGAAAATGAATAGGCTGTACGGACAATCATGACTGGTCGCTTGATGCATTAATCAATACATAATCATTTTTGCTTCTATTTTGATGTCTGGCACCAATCATGACGAGCGTCGGTACCGCACAAATCGCCACTGCGGTAAGCATTGGATGACGACTTCCCCATTCACGAATGGCATGCCTTTTTTCCAAAGGTAATTGTTCAAGAACACTCTTCGTAAAACCAACAGGCAGTTGAGGGTGCGCAAGCTGGTTCAACAAATTTGTTGAATACTTCAATTGATTAAAATGCATACGGCACTCCTCACATAGAGCAAGATGCTGATCAAGCACTTGTTCTTCCTGTTTGGTTGCTTCATGATCCAATACCTTATTCATCAACGCGAGATACTTTTTACTTGTGCAGTTCATTCCCTCATGCCTCCTCCGGCCGTGATACTTTTTCTTAACATTTCCCGGCCGCGATGGATGCGTGTCTTTACCGTGCCGACCGGAATGTCCATAACTTCACTTATTTCTTTTAGACTTAGATCTTCAATATATTTAAGGATCACTGCTGATCGATATTTCTCAGGCAGTTTTCTGATCTCAAGCTGCACCATTTCTTCCGTTTCCTTGCGCATCATCATTTCATCCGGCAATTCTCCCCCATCAGGAATAATCGTGGAGAGCGCCAGTCCTTCTGTCCCAGGAACCACAGCATCGAGTGAGACATTTGCTTTTCTTCGTCGTAGAAAATCAATCGATATATTCGTGGCAATACGAAAAAGCCATGTCGAGAATTTACGATCATGATCATATTGGTCAATATGATTAAAAGCACGAATAAACGTTTCCTGAGAAAGATCCTCTGCCTCTTGCGTATTTCCAACCATTCTTAAGCTGATTGCAAACACACTGTTCTTATACCTGTCAACCAACTCTGCAAACGCCTGTTGATCGCCTTTTTTGACCTTCCTGATCAGTCGTTTTTCTTTTTGATCCATTTTGACCTCTCATTTGAAACAATATTTATTACGCAATTCATCCATATCAAGTTTCATTAGCGCGATCGGTATTCTTCTAATCTGGAGCGTTGCCGTCCTAGTTCCATTCATCGCTTTGTTCATGAGCTGTTATTCGTCCCACACATCAAGTATGCGACGGTATAAGCCTGTCCGAATTCGATTCGTTTGAAAAATGACTATTGGGGTAATTCTATACTAAACAAGCCTTGGAGGTGGACATATGAACAAAAAAGAACTCATAGGACAAATCGAACTTGTAAGGAGCATGATGACAAGTGTTGCCGCTCATGAACCACTAACTTCCCCTGAGATTCAGCATATGAGCCATCATCTTGATGATTTATTGAATCAATATGAACGTTTATTTCGATAAAAACATTCTGAAGTAACATCGCTTTTCAAGCAATCAAATTATAACATAACTTTGCTATTCTTTTTCACTCTCATCGCTTGTTCCTCTTGACGGGAACACGCTTACTTTTGTCCGCAAATACGATAAACACACAGTATTTTCATTCAAGAATGTGCTTCGACCCTTAAGCGGATCATGAATATTTTTTATCTTTGAACAAGAACGGGACTTTTGCCTTTTCGGCAAAAGTCCCATTTCTTCGTATGTATTCTACAATGGAGCCTAGCGGGATCGAACCGCTGACCTCCTGCGTGCAAAGCAGGCGCTCTCCCAGCTGAGCTAAGGCCCCATAATATGGAGCGGAAGACGGGATTCAAACCCGCGACCCCCACCATGGCAAGGTGATGTTCTATCACTGAACTACTTCCGCAGAGAAAATATATATAATTATAATGCGGATGAGAGGACTTGAACCTCCACGCCCGGTAAAGGGCACTAGAACCTGAATCTAGCGCGTCTGCCAATTCCGCCACACCCGCATATAGTTAAAGAAAAAAATGATGGGCCATGAAGGTCTCGAACCTTCGACCCTCTGATTAAGAGTCAGATGCTCTACCAACTGAGCTAATGGCCCACAAAAACAAAATTATTTAAGTGGTGGAGGGAGAAGGATTCGAACCTTCGAACCCGTAGGGAACGGATTTACAGTCCGTCGCGTTTAGCCTCTTCGCTATCCCTCCAGAAACAAAACGTAAATCTTATGGTGCCGGTCAGAGGACTTGAACCCCCAACCTACTGATTACAAGTCAGTTGCTCTACCAATTGAGCTAGACCGGCGGAGTGGAGGATATAGGGCTCGAACCTATGACCCTCTGCTTGTAAGGCAGATGCTCTCCCAGCTGAGCTAATCCTCCAAAGTGACCCGTACGGGATTCGAACCCATGAACCCACCGTGAAAGGGTGGTGTCTTAACCACTTGACGAACGGGCCAAAACATTTCCGTCGTAATCGACGTTTTTTATTATATACAGATTAACAAGGCTTGTAAAGTAAAAAAAAGAAGCTTTTTTATTCTGACAATTCGTTTGCATTTTGTTCTCTCTTTTCCACAGTCCATTGGCTATTTTGATTCACCTTGGCAGGTTAGAAAAACCAGGACAAGCCTGTCCTTGGCTATCACTCTTTATACGGCTTAAACCTCCAAACTTGTGTATAAATGACACTTCAGTTGCTCGCTTGCCGTAGGCGATCCAGGAGCCTTCTCGATCAATCCGCTATCTACGGCGTTTCCCTTGGCTCGCAATTCCCGTATTCGTTTCGCACATTCGTGTTTGAATCAGAACTTTTTACAATGTTACACTACTGATAAAAGAACCCTAAGCCCATTCAAACCTTATTCTTTCTTTTAAGTAAAAAGGGAATCCACTATGGATTCCCTTTTTACTCATTAGCTGTCTGGAAACAATTGCTTTTGTTGCATCATCTTGCCCATCCGTCCTTTAATCGCTTGCCCAATTCGATTATTCGGTTGCATGACCTGATAGCAAGCCGCTCCAATGCCGATAGACGCAATCAAAGACATTAATCCATTTCTCTGTTTCATCATTTCGGTCCACCACCTTAGAGGTTTTGTTCACTTCTTGTGCGAACACTTATAGTTTTAACCTTTGATGATGAATTCATGACCGTGAATCATTGCCAAATCACTTATTGACCGGCACCTCATGCAGGTATTCTTCCAGCGTTTCACCACTGTCTGTAATCTTCTTTGCAGCGGAAATGCCAACGTAACGTAAATGCCATGCTTCATACTCATAGCCTGTGACGGATTCTTTGCCTTTTGGATACCGCACAATAAATCCAAAGTCTTGAGCGTGCTTACCCAGCCAGGCAGCTTCTGGTGTTTTTCCAAAGGCTTGTGTGGCCGCATACTTTCCGGTAATTCCTGATACATCAATCGCAAGTCCGGTCTCATGTTCACTTGTACCCGGGCGAGCGCTGTATTCCAATGCCTTTTTCACTCCGTCCCTCTGGGCATAATAGTTAAAGAGTGCAATTTGCGTTTTATGGGAGCGATAGGCGGATACTCCGGCAAGTTCGATCCCATCCTTCTTGGCCGCAGCAAACATTTCTTTTAAAGGCTTTGCAGCTACCGCCTGCATTTCCTTCTTCTCCGACTTCCCGGAAAAAATAAATGGCACGTGAAGATAAACCAGATCCTTAGGCACATAGTCTTCAGGTAATTTAAAATGTTTATTCACAAGTACCTGTGTGCTCGCTGGATCAGCGACAACATAAATGTGGTCTTGATTCATCCCGGATACCATTTTTTCAGATGATGGGAGCGCACTTTTCCCCTTATCTTTTTCATTCCTTTGTCCTACGGATGATTTTTGATGCTGGACTTGCTCATGGTTGTCCTGCCATGGCAGCTGAGTACATGCTGATAAGCTCAGCAAAGCCGCCATGGCTCCTGCTGTATAAACTTTTTTTGCCTTCACATCTATAGCTCCAATCATTTTTTCATTAACAGTTCGGCGAATCGTCGATGGATGTCGAATGGTGTCGTTATATCCAATCATTTATAGTGTATTCGAAACATGAGGCAATTTCATTATGATTGCACAAAAAAAGAGATCCAAAAATTTCAATTTCGGGATCTTAAAAGGGTGTGGATGATATAGGGGATCGTTAAGAGAACAAAAAAATGTTCGATTCAGCCAACAAAAAGCTTCACATTGATAATAATGGATATAATAAGCGCAATATTCGTTAGCAACAGTTTTCGGTTTAATTTCACAGACACTTCATTGTGGGAAAAATCATTTGATTGATTAAAATCCATGATTTCCATCTCCTCACTCGTTCCTCTTGATAATCTTATCATAGGCCATTAATGTTGAGCCGGCGTGATGCTTTTTTTAAGTTTATGTAAAGAAGCTCTATGAGCATCAATTTAGAAGCGATGACATACCAATGAAGCGCTGAACAAAAAATAAGCCAAGCTTTGCGCTCGGCTCCTGTCATTTACTGGTTCGTCCCTCTAATATAATTTGCTGTAAAATCTACAATCGCTTTCTGAGAGAGGAAGAGAGCATCTGCGTCGCCCACATGCCGCATCCTCAGAACGTCACGTCCAGGGTTGCTCGCTTCAAATGCCTTTCCGATCTGATCAAAAATTTCCTCATGATAGTCGCCATCTTGATAAGTAACCCATTGCCTTCTCCCATTTATTCGTACTGGACTGGAACGATCAACCATTTCCAGCATTCCCGACAGATATTCACCGAGATGCATGGATGTATTGTTGCCGTATCCAACACCAATAAGCAAAACATAACCGCCCAGTTGATATATTTTCCCAAGTGGAGAGTCTTTACCTAAACCAGAATCAAGCGGGTGACGGCGAGTCAGCTCATCACGATGTGCACCCCATGCAGCAAATGAATAGATGGGATGGTTACTTCGGCGTACATCTGGAAAAGATCGAAAAGCCTCTGCGACGCGTCCCATGCCGCATGTCGGCGTTCGGAGTGGATCAAATGCCGGCATCTCTCGATAGATATCATGCATCCAGGCGGACGGAACGGGCGGATTCTCCCAATCTGCAGGATCTGACACATCTGCACTATGTGCAGGCATAACCAACGTGCCTGACGGCGTTAAAACGGTTTGTAACGCAGAAATAAGTGCCACAGGTCCTCCGCAAACCCAGCCCACCTTGCTGAGAGACGAGTGAACAATTACCGTCATCCCCTTAGCCAGACCAATTTTATTCAGATCTTTTATAAGCGAGGCGCGTGTGACCGCAACCTTACTTCGTTTAATCACTTCTGCCTCTGACATTGCCTAATAACCATCCTTTTGTTTGTATCCTTTTTCTCTTTTTTTATGACGCAGAAGAGGCACCCCTCGCAGATTCTGCTTAGGGAGTGCCTCTTTCTTAATAATAAGCAAGTCATTGCTAAAAATTATTTCCAATTATTTAATAATCAATACCGGAACCTTGGAACGCTGTACTACACCGTGGCTAACACTGCCTAAAAATTCCTTTACACCACTTAGTCCGCGGCTGCCAATGACAATCAGATCATAGCCATGATCGCTGGCGAAATCCAGAATCGTACGCACCGGCTGCCCTTCCTTAACAAAGGTATGTGTCGCATTTGGAAGTTCATTAAGCAACTTCTCTGCTCTGCCAACCACTTCATGTCCATACTTAAGGGTTGAATTACGTACTTCACGATACACATCACCAACGATAAATTGATTCGTTGGAATGGTCACTACATGAAGCACGTCAAGATCCGTACTTTCATCAAGTCTTGCCAAATCGACTGCTTTTTCAAGCGCCTTCTTCGACAGTTCGGAATCATCATAGGAAACCAGAATCTTAGAGAATAACATACTGATCACCGTCCCTTTCACATTTTGACACAGAGCGTGTTCAAAAAGGGATCACCATGAGTATCGGCCAGATAAACCCACCGAGCTGCAAGGATTTTCATGCACGGACAATGTCAGTTGCCCAGATTCTTGAACATCCTCTGCACCTCTATTTTACCACATGCAAATGGTCTATTGAAATGGACAATTAAATTCAAGTTTGAACCGGACAATTCTTTGTTCCATTCGGGCAAATCTTGGTCAAATGGAATAAAGATGCTGGAACGGGACAAAATGCCATCTGATTGGGGCATTTCCAATCCATATTCAGTCGTGCTCTCCTCATTCGGATAAACTAATGCTTACCTTCCACATTTCACCACGATTCAGTTTCTCAATTATGCCTTACTATTTGTTAAAATCTGCGTTATATTAATAAGTAGTAAAAGAGACTGAACACCTGTTCTTGGTGTTTTTTATTGTCTTTGAAATTGCCGGTCTTTCGCGGCTCTCTGTAAAGCGATCAGATCACCTAAAAAATATGGTGAGAAATCGAGGTTTTAACATGAAAAAAGGGTTAATTTTCATTGCTTTTTCAACATTGTTCTTCAGTACCATGGAGATAGCCATTAAATTGGTGGCTACTGAGTTTAATCCGATGCAACTGAATTTCTTGCGGTTTCTGATTGGATCTATTGTTCTTTCACCGCTTGCGATCTGTCATTTGAAAGGAAGCGGGTTTTCACTCGATAGAAGCAAGGTGCTCTACTTCCTCTTCTCAGGATTTATGTGTGTCGTTGTCAGCATGACGTTCTTCCAAATGGCAATTGTCTATTCTCAGGCAGCCACTGTTGCCATTTTATTTAGCTGCAACGCTGTATTCGTTATCCCGTTTGCACACTTCTTCCTTAAGGAAAAATTGACAAAGCTGTCCATACTTTCGCTGATCATCAGTCTCGTCGGCATGATCTGCATTGTCAATCCGGAAAATCTGACGAATCCGCTCGGTATTACCTTATCTCTCGTTGCTGCAGTGACCTTCGCACTTTATGGCATTGTTGGTCGCAAGGGCAGCCTAAAATACGGTTTTGACGGTGTGGTTCAGAGCAGTTTCAGCTTTCTTGCAGGAAGTATCGAATTACTAATACTTATCCTGATCACAAAAATTGGACCTGTCGCCAATTGGCTCCAAACTATTGGGCTCGGCGAATTTAGTCACATCCCGGTTCTTCAGGGCATTTCATGGAGCACGGTTCCTACGTTAATTTACCTCGGTGTTTTCGTCACCGGTCTTGGCTTCAGCTTCTATTTCTTAGCCATGGAAGCAACATCGGCATCAACCGCGTCACTGGTCTTCTTTATCAAACCGGCACTGGCACCGATTCTTGCTTTGTTCATTCTCGGCGAATCCATAACCATGAACGTGATCACAGGCATTATTCTGATTCTCGGTGGATCATGTATTCAGCTCTTATCTGATCATCATCAAATGAAGCTTGAACGACTTGCCAAAGCCCATTCTTGAGATATGATCCGAAATCTTATAAAAAAAAGGATGTTGACCCGGTATGGGTTGGCATCCTTTTTTGCAGTCCTATAGGCAAGTTAACGACAACTCAATCTTCCTTCTCGATACTCATGATCCTTCCATCTCTAGAGCCAATGTCCACTTCATAGACAACACCATGATCTGTGAGCACATAGACTTCGTATTTTAACTGATGTTGTTCTAATTCCATATCCACATGAATAATCTGTCCTGGAACTCTGGCAACAGCAATTTCCGCAGCTTGCTGGGCAGTGATTCGCTGACGGTAACCGGTGTTACCAGCAGCTGTACTCATGTACTGGTTTTCTTGCATACAGCCCGACCTCCCCATTAGTAATTTCCATCTTCTTTAAGATATGAGGGCGTACACAGTCTCGTGACAGCGGCCTATGTAATGGCTGGTCCAGCACAGTAGTTAACGTATGGTACAGTGTATCGCTTTTGAACGTTGTGGTGTGAATTGGCGCACGGCTATAAGCAGCTTTTTTGAGCAGCTCTGTCTGTCCTACCTCTTTATCATTCACTCCTTTTAACAGCCAATTTTTTTCTCTCATTTTCTAACAGCTTAATTAAAATAGGGGACAAAATTATATAAAAGATGAAATTTCCGATTGCATGATACGAGTCAAAAGGCAAACCCATAATCCAATATGCAATAAAACTCGGCACACCGCCGATCAACATATTCAAGGACACAAGAAATCCGAATAAGTACCCGCACAACCCGGCATAACAAGCCATGACGACTATGGGTATTCTCGTTCTAAAACGGGCTAAAAAACCGGATATAAGACCAATCGCACCCCAAGCAATCACTTGCATCAGGGTAAAAAAGCCAAACCCGAGAATAAAATCAGAGCCAATTGAAGTAAGCAGTGCCAAGGTTAATCCGAATCTGGCACCGAATACCAAACCCGTTATTATAATGATTACTGTAGACGGTTGAACGTTGGGTATTGGCGCCATATAAATTCTTCCAACTATACTTAAAGCAGCTAACAATGCAATAAGCGTTATTTTTCTTGTTAACAAGATGCTCACCTTATTCCTGATAGTTCCAAACCAATGTATCACCACTATGTAGTTTATAGATGCCCGAAGATACATTGGGTGTTTTCCCATTTACTGAATAGGTCCATCCACTTTGAGCAGATTTATCTCCGGCTCTTTGTCCGTTTATACTCTTTACATAGGAAGTTGACCCGGAACCAGAGTAATCAAGCTCTATATTTTTGCGATCTGCTACCGCTTTTAATGCACTGAACGCTGTCATTCCGTCTTTATACGACATATTTCCCGAGAAATTTTTGTTGTCATACCCCTTTATTTCTACATGGATCCTCTCTTGATGACTACTTCCAGATGTGTTTGACGCACCCACTGGAGCCGAACTTTTCTTCGAAGGATTCTTGCTCGATTGCTCCTCAGACGTTGACTCTGCCGAGGCTTCTTCTTTTTTTGCATTTGAATGAGAACTGGCCTCGGAATTTGATCGTTTACTCGAACGCACATCCGACATAGAAGCTGAACGGGAATCACGATCCTTCTGAATTTTATTTTCTAAAGGCTTACTCTTTTCCAATTTAATTTTAGGAGATTCAGAAGATTTTTTATCTGCTTGCGCAACATGCTCTATCGGTTTAATTTGGATCGATGTCACTTGCTTTTCTTGAATCCCATTAACAATGACTGCAAGGCCCAAGACGATCAAGCCAATCGAAACGATCAGCATTAAGGTTTTAACGTGTTTCATCGTGTACACCACCTAACCGGTTCCGAACAACAAGACCGATTGCACCGAATAGAATAAATGCGGCTCCAAGATACACGTGCACGGGATTTATCCGAGTCGTTTTCGTTATGGTTGTCACGCGTTCTGTCGTCTGCTTTTCCTTTGCCTTTACCTGATGTTGGGAAGTTTTAGGGTGTCTTGCGGCTAAAAGTGCTTCTTTGGATTTTCCTTTAATTGAAGATAGAGAATGATTACTCGGCTCGGTACTTGCGCCATATGTCTTAGACTCATCTCCGTTGTCGGTCACACGTGCAACTTTCCCGGTTGTGCTCATACTTTTTATATCCGAACTCGTCGTGTCTGTATCACTTGTTGAAGGACTACTCGTGTCATCACCCGTTACTGATGGCGTTGTGGTACTCGATTCTTTTTCAGAAGTGCTCGAATCACCGACAGAATCATTCACTCGAAAATTAAATAACTGGTCGCCTTCCTTAAATAAAGAATATGCGACCAAAGCTTGAATCACTTGTTCATTAGAAAAAGAATCATCACTTTCACTTGATAAGGCCCATCTATAACCACCATTTGATTTATATTGATCCAGGCTATTAACGGGATTATGACCGTTTTTATCAAATGCTCCTTCAGTGGGATCAATGCCCAATGATGAGAGTGCAATAATGACTTGTGCCGTAGAGTTGGAATTGGGCACAAAGTTTACGAAGCCCCCATCATCCTGTTCGGATCTCTCTAAATAACCAATGCCTTTCTCAATCGCATCCTTTGCTTTATCTTGGTAATGGGACAAAGCCGTTAAGACCATGCCTGTTGTATCAACATCAGGAGCACCATTGGGATCCCCTGCCCATCCCCATCCGCCTGAGCTTGTTTGCAACGGAACAAGCGCATCAATGAGTCTGTCCGGAGTCCACAATGCATCATTCGGTAGCACATAATCATCCGTACTGAGTGCAGTAAGTGCGTACGTTTTATCCATCAAAGTTTTAATTGAAGCATCTGAATAAATCGCTTTTATAAGATTTTCATTTTGGTCGTTTACCGGATCTTGTCCTAATGCTTTCACCACCATTGCAGTTTTATCAAGCTCTGTTCCCGATAACTGCTTTGCATTGATCCGATCTTTGATCAGAGTGAGATAAGCACTTTTCTCACTTTCCGATAGTTTACCTGCCCTTGACCGTGCAATAACCTCCCAATCTGAATTAAGCTTGGAAGATTGGATATGATTTGCTAGACGATCCAAATCACTACTTACGTCTTCTGATGCGAAGGCTTGCATAGGATAAAGCAAAAAGGCAATGCATACTAACCACGCCCATTTTCCTCTCATTTGTAACTATCCCCCATACCTCGTGAGTATCCCACTCATTAGAAAGACCTGACTTAGGATTACTCCCTTACAGTGGCGGGACCGTACAGGACTTTCACCTGTTTCCATCTAATGAGCGCGTTACATTTTGAGTTTATCAAAGCGAAATTGCCTGATAAGTATCTCATGTATTTCCCTATCAAATTAATGGAGCCGTTCATTGCTAAGTACTCCTAGAACACAATAATGAACCGAATAAAATCTTCTTATTTTGGCACGTGTTCCAAAAGTAAGGGCTGCAATCGATTCAAATAAAATTATTGCAACCTTGTTTCAACAGTATATCAAAGAACTCTTGAGAAGGTATTCATAATGAGAAGAAAATAGTATTGATCACTCTTCATCTTAATATTTCAAGTGATACCTTTTAGGCGTTTTCCACAGCAAGGTGCGGAAAAGTTGACCAGCTGTTAGAAGCAACGGATAAAGAATACTTGGCATTTGGGGCTAATATCATGTCTGAGGCGAGCGGTCGATGGTTATTTTTGTCGTATTAAGAAGATAATTGTTTACTTTTATATTAATCGGGAAATTAAATAATATGTTTCATTTTATAAGAAAATCTTCCCCTGACCCAAGTGTTTTCTCATACTTGGGTATTTTTATGCACTTTGTACTCGTTGGCTAGCGAAAATGCGGTCTATTGCAAAAGTCCTGACTTGTTGGCGAGAATAGCAATATGCTTTGATATATGTATCGCCTGTGCAGATAATCCGAATTCGGCGTTTGCTAAACTGTCCATTTTTTGCTTGATAGATAATCACTACGATATCTCCAGATCGCATTCTTTTCACCTCATTTATGCTTAATTATACAGAACATAGGTTCTTGTTTTCAAGTATTAAAAGAACATTTGTTCGAATCTGCCCCCACTACTCTAAACACGCAAAAACAGCAACGCTCGGAAAAATCCGAAAAACGCTGCTGTTATCGATGAAAATGATTAAGCTTCCAACTGGACTTGAACCAGCGACCCCTTCCTTACCATGGAAGTGCTCTACCGAACTGAGCTATGGAAGCATGGCTCCACAGGTAGGATTCGAACCTACGACCGATCGGTTAACAGCCGATTGCTCTACCACTGAGCTACTGTGGAACAATTAAGTAATAATTCTATGTATATTATAGTGTACTCTTCCTTACCATGGAAGTGTTCACATTAAAATATATAAAGAAACAGGTCGCCACCACATACGGATGACTTCCTGCCTTTATCATTTGCCTGGCAGTGACCTACTCTCACAGGGGGACAGCCCCCAATTACCATCGGCACA
>NZ_JAMXWN010000002.1 GCF_024125425.1 Sporolactobacillus kofuensis | reverse complement strand
TGTACTCTCTGGCAGACTGCCTTGCCGCATCCACTGTGATAAAATGGTAATGGTTACATAATTGATGTGATGATCGTAAAGTACAGGAGGCTTATGAGATGACAGAATTCGAAACATTATTAGATCATTATGCAGATATTACCGTGAAGATCGGACTTAATGTTCAAAAAGGTCAAGATGTTATGATCTTTGCGCCGATTGAATCCCCTGAGTTTGTTCGAAAAGTTGTAAAAAAAGCCTACGAAGTCGGTGCCAAACAAGTATTTGTTGAATGGAATGACGAAGAACTGACGCGAATCAGACTTGACCTCGCCAATGAAGCATCGCTAAAAGAGTACCCTGCATGGCGCTCCGGGTCCTATCAGACACTCTCCGATCAAGATGCTGCCTTCCTTTATATCTATTCACCCAATCCTGAATTACTGAACGGTGTCGATCCGTTGCGCGTTGCCTCGGCTCAAAAAGCTGCTGCTGCTGCAAACAAGCAATTCTCGATGGACAAGAGCAGTGCCAAAGTGAGCTGGACAATCGTCTCAGTACCCACAGTGTCATGGTCTAAAAAAATCTACCCAAAGATGGATGAGGCTGAGCGAATGCGCGCACTTTGGAAACAAATTTTTGCGATCACTCGTGCCGATAATGAAGACCCGGAACAAGCATGGAAGAATCATATTCAATCACTAAATGACAAGCTGGATTATTTTAATGAAAAGCGATTCAAGTTCTTGCATTATAAAGCACCCGGCACCGAACTCACGATCGAACTTATTCCAGAACATCTATGGATTGGCGGCGGCATGACCAATGCGCATGGTGTCCCATTTCAGCCCAACATGCCAACAGAAGAAATCTTTACAATGCCGCTCAAAACAGGTGTGAATGGGACGGTTTCAAGCACAAAACCGCTAAATTATGGTGGAAATCTGATTGATCATTTTTCAATTACCTTTGAAAATGGGCGAATTATCGATTGCCAAGCGGAAAAAGGCCTTGATACCTTGAAACAAATTATCGATACCGATGAAGGCGCACATTTCCTTGGTGAAGTTTCACTTGTTCCTCATCATTCACCAATTTCAGATACAAATCTGATTTTCTATAATACACTCTTTGATGAGAATGCATCCTGTCACCTTGCCATCGGCCACTCCTACCCATTTAATTATCGTGGCGGGCGAGAGATGTCAGAGGAGGCACTTGCTGCCAAAGGTGCAAACATGAGCTTAGCCCATGTTGATTTCATGGTCGGTTCCGACGCTCTTGATATTGATGGTGAAACCCATGATGGCCAAAGTGTACCGATCTTCCGAAATGGAAATTGGGCCATTTAAAAAATCCTGAAAAACACAGATGTTCAGCATAAATGTGGAATGACATGCTCATCGCCTCTGGTTAAGGCGCAGGCACCGTCGCGCTTATACGAACTTCTATAAGATTAAATGATTTCTTATTGTATAAAAGAAGCCCGAGAAAATGTTCTCGGGCTTCTTTTCGCTCAACTATTCATTTCAGGAAACTGTCACGCTTAAATTTTATAGCGCTTGATTTCCTCTTGCATCATCTGTGCTTGTTGATCCAAGTCGCCGGCAAGTTTATTCAATTCTTCCATAGAAGCTGTCTGTTCTTGAACGGAAGCACTCATCTCTTCCGTACTTGCCGCCGTTTCTTCACTTGTTGCCGCAATCGTTTGCGCGCCTTGTGTCACTTGTTCAATCTGTTCATGTGTTTGAATAATCGCATCAGAAATTGTCTGCATGCCTTTTACATTGAGTTCAATCGTTTTTTCAATTTCGGTAAACGCATCATTGGATTCAGAAACGGCTTCTTGTTGATTCTTTAGCGTTGTTTCCGTCTCGCGACAATAAGCGACCGCCTGCTGAATTTCATCATTCATCACTTGTACCGTATCCGTCACTTCTTTCAGCGACTGATTCGTCTGCTGCGCTAGTTTTCTGATTTCACCCGCGACAACAGCAAAGCCCTTGCCATGTTCGCCCGCATGTGCTGCTTCAATGCTGGCGTTTAGTGATAAGAGATTCGTACGTCTTGCAATACCATCCAATACATCGATAATCTGATGTACATTTTTCGCCTGCGCTTCCAGCTGCAACACTGTGTCAATAATTTGGTTGGTCGTATCAGCAGAAGTTTTGGATTGTGAAGACAAATGATTCATTTTATCCAGTCCGCCGCGTGCAAAGTCAATCATCCGATGCGCGCCTTGAAGGACATCTTTACTTTGAGCGTCGATCTTATTGACTTGTCCAAGCAAATTCTGAAGCGAAGACTGGCTCTCGTCAATCGATTTTGATTGGTTTGAAGCTCCGGCCGCAATTTCTGTGACTGTTGCACTAATTTCATTTGCTGAAGCCACATTCTCCTCAGCACTCGCGACAAGTGTTTGCGATGCGCCACTAATTTGATGCGAAACATCAATCATCTTTCTGAACGCATTTCGATTGGCCTCAGCCATCTTATTAATACTCTTCGTCAATTGGGATAATTCATCATTTCCCATGACGGGGATCTGAACAGTTAAGTCCCCTTTTTCAACACGTTGAGCGGCTACTTGAAGTTTTCTTAGTCGAGCAATGACTCGCCCAAGCATATAGCCTGTGAACAATAGAGCAATAGCGATAATAACGATTAGGGTGATCACAGATGGCAATGTAATGAGATTTGCTTTATGTGAAATTTCGCTTTTATCAATAATGCCTAGAAGTGTCCATCCCGTTGTTTTATTCGTTCTAAAAACGACTAATTTCTGCGAACCGTCAACTGTTGCGTAAAAGGTACCACTCTTGCCAATGCTACGCATTTTTTTGAAGAACGCTTGGTCCGCTACATTCTTTCCTATTTCTTTTCGCTCAGGAGAAGCAATATATGTACCTTTATTATCAATAAGTGCCGCGTAACCTGTATCTCCCAATTTGGCTTGGCTCACCTGATTGACAATGGATTGAATAAATAAATCCATTTTGATCACGCCTTTAAGCTGACCATGATCCATAACCGCTTGAGTGACACTGACCACTTTTTCCTTCGTAATGGGGTCAACATAAGGATTCGTCCATACAGACTTGCCTTTACCTGCATCTCCAGCTTTATACCATGATTCGGCAGTTGGATCATAACCTTGATCAAAAAAATATACAGGCGCACGCACCATATCCTTGTTTGCCGACGCATAGGTGATCGCTTGATACTTTGTATTCGAGTTTAGAACATTTTGGAACGACTGATTGATTTCATCTTTATTTTTTGCTACATTCTTAAGCAAATTGCTCATCGTGAACTGCCTGGTAACCGACTGAGCATCGTCAAAATATGTTTCAAATGTTTGATCTGTTGCTTTTAGCTGGCCCATCGTTGCTTGAGTCAATTGACTTTTTGTCAGATCCGCACCATAAATGTAACTAAATAATCCGCCAACAAGCCCGACAATGGCTATAAATGTGACAATTGGAATTAACAACTGTTTTCTGACACTTGAATTTGCAAACAACCGATTTGGCAAAAATTTAAAAAACGGTGATGTTTGTAAATAGTCCTGCACACGTGTTACTAAACTTTGTAACTTATTCTTATTGTTCTTCCCGTTCGTCCTCTGCTTGTCCAGAACTTTCCTCTTATTACTGCCCTTCTCTTTCATGCGCCATTAGCCCCCCCGTCATAGCTTTTGCGTGATGATTCATTGCATGTATGACTAGTAATCTATTATTAATTAATAGAAAGAATAGATTTAAGAAAGAACGTAACCCTTCAATGCCTTACGGATCAGGGAAGCGTCAGACTCCAGATCTGCAGCGAGTTTGTTCAGATGTTCCATGCCGGCTGTCTGTTCCTCAAGGGAAGCCGTCACTTCTTCAGTACCCGCAGCAGTCTGTTCACTGATTTCCGTCATACCATTCATAGTTTGCTTGATCTCCGTTGTCCGATCAACCATCTCATTAAGAGCTCCTGAAATATCGGCAATTTGGTTTTGATTATCCGTAACCGCTTTAGAAATCCGCTTCGCTGCCTGCTCAAAATCACTGACGACAATAAATTGTTCTTCAAGGACTTTGCTTGTCTTACCTGCATAGCCAACCGTGTTCTCCGTATCCACGCGAATACCGTTCATCAATTCGGAAATTTCTTTTAGCGCACGGTCGGTTTGCTCAGACAACTTTCTGACCTCATCCGCAACAACGGCAAAACCTTTACCTTGTTCGCCCGCTCGTGCAGCCTCAATAGCCGCGTTCAGAGCAAGCAAGTTGGTCTGGCCGGCAATATCTGTAATCGATTCGATGATCTTACCAACATTCTTGGAACGAGCCTCCAGCGATGAAATGGCTTCAATAATATCAGCCGTTGTACTGATTGTCCGTTCCGAATGATTTCTTAGTTGATCAACAGACTTCTGATTACCCGCAGAGACCTCGGCCAAATGCTCGGCCACTTGCTTCATTAGCCCCGTTTGCTCTGTGATCTTTGCCATTTTACTCTCCATGAGGTCCGTGGATTCTTTGTTACGCGACATGAGTTCCGCTTGATCAGAGGCTCCTGCTGCGATCTCTGTCATCGTAGAACTGATTTCATTTGAAGAAGCTGTATGTTCCTCAACACTGGAAACAAGCGATTGAGAAGCATCGTTCACCTTCTCTGAAATAGCAGTCATACTTGAAATCACATTGTGATTCATACGCACCATGTGGTTAATACCCTCCGCAAGGTACGCGAGTTCGTCATTTCCTTTAACCTTGATAATTACGCTCAAATCACCGGTCTCTGCTTTGGCAACAGCTAAGCGAAGCCTATGCACTCTGTTGTTGTATGATCGAAAAATAATGAGTCTCAGCGCAATTGCGCCGAGGAGCATAACGCCTACAGCTGTAAATAGTGATGGCCAGAGCATTCCTTTACTACCAAATAAGTAAAATGCTAGCGTAACAATAATAACCCCGATCAAGTACGCAATTAAATAAAAGTTTTGGAGATTGCACACCTTCGCGATCCAGCGGCTTTCCGCTTTCTTTTTCTCTTGTACAACCATGACCAATCCGTCCTTTCGAACCCAGCATATTCACTTTTTTGCTCTATTGCAGCACCCAGTTCTACATATGAATTATATCGGTATCTGAAGATAAAAAGTTTATGTTTTTTCAATCATCCATGCTGTCCGGCATGGATACGAGAAGTATGATGACTTCCTGTATAGAAGAGATAGTAGTAAAGATCAAGTAAAAATACGATAATCATTGCAAGAATCATACCAAAAAGGTCGAAGGTAAAAGTATCAATAAGATGCCCTGTTCGACCTGGAACAAAGGTTTGATGCCATTCGTCAAACATCGCGTAGCATAGAGCAAGTGCCGGACCACAGAGATAACAGAGCATGCGCGGCATTACAGTCGTCATAAATAGATTAATAATCATGAACGTTAAGAGACAATACTCCATGACATGGCTCGCTTTTCGAAAAACAAATTCAAATAAAGCATAAGGTTCATCGGATGTTACGCGCTCCCCGCCGTAATTAAAGTCAACATGCGGAAAAGTCTCAGCTGTCCATTGAAAATGAGCTCTTAGAAATGGCTTTAGGTCTTGCTGAGCATAAGGCGTCGACGATCCTTTATAAATTGATCCAACAATAATTAGAATTAATACCATCCAGAAAATAAATGCTTTAGGATTTTTTAGCATTGCTCTTTCCCCCATCATATCTTCCGCGCCCTAATTTTGATTATTTTTTCATTATAGCGCACTGGACCTGGTCTTTAGTAGGTGTTTCTGTCATTAAGTTTCACGTAAAGCTCATAATTCGAGAAATTCGTCAGAATAATGTAACCTATGTCCCTTTTAACCATCATTCATCGCACCCTATGATTTACATTTAAGCAGACTTTGGCGTATTAAATAGAATAAAACTTGCGATTCATGCCACACTACGGATGAATAAAAATAAAAGGAGCGAGGCAATTGATGAATAAGGAACAAGAATTCAAACGTCAATTTAAGGCGAGGGAAAATACAGGCGAGCATCGCAACGGACGCCTTGCCCAGCAAAAAAATCACGCAGATGATCACAATGTGCCGAACGAATACATCAGCCATGATAAAGAACAATCTGAAGACTTATGATTCTATGCGGGAAGCCCGTTCATAATAGGCTTCCCGATTTTTTTGTGGAACCATACCTCCGCCGGTTGCCCAGAATAAATGGGTTGCTTGATTCATTTTTTCTACGAGCTGATGCCGAGTTAGGTAGCTATGCCCGGCTTTCGTTCCGAGTAACGTTTGAGGACCAATAAGACCTGCGGCAGCTGAAGGTTCGATCCAATAATTTTCCGTATCCTTGAGCACTTTTAAATACTGAAACAATCGCTCATCGGACACAGTCATGCAACCGGAGATCAGATTTCCGGCTGCTTTACCGGCAAACGCAGACGGTCGCGGAACAGCCAAACCGTCCGCTGCCGTCTTATTATCTAACCCAAAGTCTTGAACTGATACATGGTCATCCAATCCTGTAAGCAAACCGAGCAGAAAACATGGTGCATGGGTAGGCTCTACAAAAAATGCATGAACATTAGGTCCGAATGCTTGTTTCAATCCAAAAGTTACACCAGCCGGTCCGCCGCCGACCCCGCATGGAAGATAAACGAATAACGGATGGTCACGATCAACCGGTATTGATGCATCAGTCATTTGCTTTTTTAAACGACCTCCCGCAGTTGCATAACCGACAAACAAATCCTTAGAATGCTCATCATCAATAAAATGACACCTTGGATCTTGGTTCGCCAGCTTTCGTCCTTCCATGATTGCCACACTGTAATCCGCTTCGTATTCCTTGACAAATGCACCTTTTTTTCTGAGCATATCTTTTTTCCACTGACTTGCATCTTTCGACATGTGGACGATCGTGTGAAAACCGAGCATTGCGCCGACTATGCCAATACTTAAGCCAAGATTGCCCGTCGATCCCACAGCAATAGAATACTTTGAGAAAAAGTTCTGGAAGGAGGACTCAGCCAATTTCGCATAATTATCGGTTTCTTTGAGCAATCCATGTGCGATTGCCAGACTTTCCGCTGTCTTCAGTACCTCATAAATCCCGCCTCGCGCTTTTATTGAGCCGGATATCGGCAGTTCATTGTCTGCCTTCATCAGCAGTCTTCCAGGTATCTTAGGACCTAGTTGTTCTAATGCTGTTTGCATTTTCGGTACTTCATAAAGAGGCGATTCGATGATACCGTTCGCCGCTCTTGTTGCCGGAAATACTTTGGCAAGATAAGGGGCGAATCGCTGCAGACGTGCTTCCGCTTCAGCCACTTCGCTGCCGGTCATCAATCCTGTGCCCAACTCCATGTACTTAGGGTTCAACCACAGAACTTCTCCGTATGCCGCGATACGTTTAAGTAACGGATGCTCTTTTTCCCATTCAGCTTTCGTCTTTGCGCCAATTAAATTACTCATCACAGATCCTCCTAACGCTCGTTTTCTCGAGCCGAGACCGATCAGTTCAATGATCCAGCAGTTTGAAAACTAAAAGAAAGTTCGTGTAGCACCGGACCGGATGGTTCCCCGGTTCAAGTGTTCGTCAATCACACTACAGGTGTTTTCGTCATTATACATCACATCGAGCACCCCTGAGAATCGACAGCAGCTTTTTTTGATCTAGGTTTGTACTTATTCCCCTACAAAAGGATACCTTGATTTTAGAAATTCACTTTAACCTATCCTTAACAATTTGGTGTTATCACTCATCCTGGCAATGCACGAACGCGAAAAAAACGACCCACTTATAAAAGTGAGTCGTCTTTTGTACATCATTGAAACATACAAACTAAATTCCAAACAGGACTATCTTATGTTGCTGTTCATAAATCAAATGCGGTCATTTTACGCGCTTATTTCCTAGTTAGACCATTAAATTAACCAAGGTGTTTTCTTCTTCTGAACAGATAGACAGATAAACCACCAACAAGTAGGCCCCCTACAACAACTCCAGCAATGATAACTGAACGTTGGCTCTTTCCTGATTTGATCTGTTCATTTGTAGATTTCTGATGATGTGACTGGCCTTTCTCTTTCTGTTCAAATGTAGATTTCTGTTCATGCGACGACTTTTCTTTGTTCGAAGCAGTCTTTGTCGCTTTCTCGTTATTGGAAGCCGATTTTTCAGTTGAATTATCCTTCTTGTTCGGTGCATTCCACTTATAGTCGGATAATGTTTCATCAACCGGAATCAGTTGGTTTGAAGACACTGTCTTGGATGAAACGTTCCCATCATTAGAATGAGATGCACGAGGATAAACCGGTTTAATCGGGATTGACGGTTTCACTTCTTTTGAAGGAAAATTCGGCTCAATCGGAAGTTCTTGATGCTTTGGCACATCGGAATTTTCTTTTTCCCCAGGATCATTCGAATTTCCATTTTTCCCAGGTTCATTTTCATCATTATTAGAAGTCCCTGTATCTGTATTCTTATCGGAAACCTCAATCGTTATTTCAGCCGACACATTATCATAACCTGGGACAAAAGCCTTGATGACTGCGCTCCCTGCTTTCTTTGCCGTCACGTCTCCATCACTTGAAACCGACACGATGTCACTGCCAGAAGTGACAGAATAACTTATCTTGCTGAGCGATGCAAAGGACGGACTTAAAATTGGCTGAAGCTGCAAATGATCACCGACGGTTAAATTAGTCTTAGAATCACTAAAGGTAATCTTCGTTGGTGAAACTTGTACGGTTGAATCCACATTACTTTCTCCCTCAACACGTGCATTCTCGCCAAGTATCACTTCGCCGTCACCGTTAATTTTACCGTTAACTGTTAGTGCACCATTAATATACAAACGTTTCCCTTTCGGAACGGTCAACGTACCATTAACCGTTAGCTCCCCAAACACTGAAGTTGATGCGTTACTAATTTGATGTGCAAGAGCACCGACTGCTGTTCGGTCATCGGAAATTGTAACATTTTGTCCGGCAGGAACAGTTGAACCATCACCGCTGTAGATTGCTGTTTGTCCATCCCACACCACTTGAGGAAGTTGATCAAGTGCGTTAAACGCTACAATATCTTCCAACTGGGAATTTAATACCACCTTTATTTGGGCATCTTTGGAGAAGCTATTCCATCCATACGCAGTAACCGATCCCCCGACCATTACATCCTTAGTCTTATTCTCAGATTCCTGCGTTGAGTTAAACGCTTGCGATCCAATATAGGTGACAGAGTCTGGAATGTCCACTTTGGTTATACCCGTTGAACTGAACGCGTTGTTACCAATATATTGAAGACTAGACGGTAAGTCAATCGATGTCAGTAATTTGTTTGTGCTAAATGCGCCATCCCTAATCATCTTCAACGAATGGCCAAAGTCAATTTTTTTAATTGAGCTCCCAGAAAATACATAGTCATTAATGTAGTCAACTGAGCTTGGAATTGTAATTGTGTCACGTTTTAGTCCGGCAAAAGCTGCGTCTTCCCATAGATCAATTGATTGCGGCAAGTCAGACGTTCCCTGCCAATTATCAGAAAGTTGTCCAAGATAGCCCAAGGCCTGATAATCAATTTCTTTTAAATTCTTTGGCAAATTAATTGATGTCAAATAAATTTGCTGATCAAATGCACGTTCACCAATATGCTCGATCGTGTCCGGAAGTTTAACTGATTTTAATAGTTTCCCTTGAACATTTTGACCAGTGACAAAAGCAGCGACTGACGTAACAGTATAAGTTTTGGTATTAGACTTATCCGTTATTGTTTCTGGAATATCAAGTTCTGTCCGTGTCGATAAGTCATTAATACCTTGGACTTCCGCCGTCGTGTCACTCGTTGGTCGATACACCACACCATTGACCACAAATAATCCGGGAACATATTCAGTAAACTCAGATCCACCGACTAGAATTGTTCCGCCAAAATTGCTGCGACGTATCTGTTTTGCGACCGTTGCATTTGCTGCAGTAATATCTGCTGTCACCCCAACAAAAGCATCTTTGTCAATTCTCATTGCATTTGCTCCTACACGAATTGAATCCGCTATTGCACCTCTGAAGGCATATTCGCCAATCACTTGGACTGAATCCGGAATAACGATTTTTTCTCCGGAAAAATCTATTTTCGAAAATGCATAAGGTTCAATTCGTTTGACCGAAGAAGGAATCACTAATGATTTTAATTTAGATGACTGAAAAGCATCATAACCTATGGTCTCTAGACTAGTCGGTAAATCAATATGCGTAATTGCCGAAGCAAAAAATGCATTCTTTGGAATCCGTTTTAAATCATTTGGTAAACGAACGGTTTCAAGGTTTCGGGTTGTTGATAGTGCATTTTGCCCAATTGACTTGACGCCATCAGGAAGTATAAGACTTCTTATTGACGAGAGCTCAAAGGCACTGTCACCAAGTTCCTCGAACCCCTTATTTAACGTTACATCGGTCAATTTTTGATCCCCTTGAAAAGACCGGTCACCGATGTATTTAAGATTAGACGGAATATTGATTTCGGCATTTATTACCCAACTAAACGCACTATCGTCGATCCGCTGTAAAGAGTCGGGAAGTTCTATTTTAGTCAAACCACGCGCTCCGTAAAAGGCGAAATCCCCGATTACTTTGACACCTTCTGGAATCGATACTTTGGTTATGTTCGGTGAATTGTAAAAGGCACGACTGCCAATCATCGTTAAGTTATAATCTTTGCCCTTATAGGTGACCGTTTTGGGCAAATTAAGTTCTCCTGATTTATTCGTGTAACGTTGTGCATACACATTCTTGTCTGCATTCGGGTCCTGAACAAGTTCAACCTCATGATCACCGATCACACGATAGTAAAGATTATCTACTTCGAATTTCTGATTCAGAGTTTCCGGCACATGTTCATGATTCCGTGCAATCGAAAGGTCACCGAATTGGGCATCCAAAATTGGCTTTTCAACCTGTTGATTATTGTCTGGTTCTGTTGTACCTGAACCGTCCGGCAACTCGGTATCTACATAAACCTTTGTTGTCGACTGAAAGCCGGTATCAGCGGTTGCTGTGATCGTCGCTATGCCCTTGCTCTTTGCCGTAAATACACCATTTTGGTCAATGCTTCCAATTGATGGATCATTCACCGACCACTTAATGTTTGCATCACTGAATTTATCTGGTTTCAAAGTTGCATTTATCTTTAGTGTTTCTCCGGATTTTACTTTTTGTGCTGGAGATAGTGTTATTGAACTTGGCCCAAACTGTACGTAAGAAGAATTCATATTGAATGCATAGTCATACGTATAAACTGCAATTTTACCAGGATCATACCCTGATTTTTTCAATTTATTGCCGAGATCGGTAATATCGATTTTAACCGAGTCATTTGTTCCACCGTCTTTGAATACATAATTATCTAAGACATTTTCATGACCCGATGTATCCGTAAATAAAGCAACCTGTAATGCCTGATTGTCTTTGGCATCATATTCAAGGTACATTTTTCCGTTTTCTACTTTTGTTGTCGGATTGGAAATTTCTGGTGCTTCAGTATCGATTTTGAATGGGATATCCAGAGTTTGCATCTTCCCATCGCCAACTGGAGTAGCCGAAATATGATACATAAGACTCGTATTGTTTGCAATGAGGTTGTTATCTTTATCTTTTCCATTCCAACCCAAAGAGGTTGGCTGCGTGGCTATAACTGTACGGCCGTTAGCATAATAGAAATTCTTTAAAGCTGATCCATGGTTCTCATTCCAATAGGTCACTTTTCCATCCGTACTGGTTACCGAAAAATTTAACTGGCTCACGTTTCGGAGTAGGCTAAGACGGGCAGTTAAATAATTATTTCGTTCAGCTAAAGTCGGAGAAAAGGCGATTTTATCTTTATCAATTATTGCTGGTGACGCCTGTTGATTAACACCAAGAACGATCGCATTTCGATTCTCATCACCGTTGAGCAATGCTGTAAACGATTGACTGAGTGGTTTTCCATCATATATTGGGGTGTCAAAAACAGGCAGGTTACCCCAATCACCATAAAAGCCTAAAAATGGAAGTGACAGATCAATGCCTTTACTATCCTCACTTTTTAAACCAATAAACCCTTCTACGTAAATGCCATTCGTGAACTGAGTCTGCAATTCTTTCTTGACTTCGTCACTTAGTTTCAACGTCAATGTCACATCTTCAGAAGTGTTGGCTTCAACATGAACCGAACTTTTTCCTTGAACTGTTGCCTCGCTGTCGGAAAGTTGACGTGCGTCGGTAGACAGATATTTGCCATCCTGTAGTTTTCCGGTTAATACGGTTGGATCAATCGTATAATTGACTGCTTTATCTGATGTATTTGTAACCTTAAAATTGATTGTCCATGTTCCCTCGCAATCGACCCCAGTTCGGCTTTGGGACGTCCACCATTAACTGTTAAATATGCTGGCGTCTCAATTGCTTTTTCAACGTTGACTAGTCCTGCCCCCTGCCGACGAACAGGATAAGCAATGTCATTTGTATCTTTAATCGGCGTTGCCGTACTCATTTCTAAGTATTCGATGAGATCAGCTTTTGCGATTGGGCTTAAATTATCGAATCGATTTTCACTATTTAAATATTGCTTCAATAGGGAAGACACACCTGACAGTTGAGGAGTCGCCATTGACGTGCCACTCATTAATTCATACTTTCCACCATTAATACTTGAATAAATATTTCCGCCTGGAGCAGTTATTTCAGGTTTAATTCCTAAATTTGGTGATGGACCGATCGATGAAAAGCTTGAAATCATTCCGGCTCCGGGATTGCCCAGGATTCCTACGAAGGAACTGCTCACATAAATGGTTTTAAGCGCTGCATCGGCAAGTTTCTTACCATCATTTTGAGAAATGAACACCGTAGGAATGATGTCGTCGGTCTGCACGCCCGGAGAAGAGATGGCCCCTGCAACGTTATTGACAACAATGACAGCCCGTGCACCTGCTTCCTCCGCGTTATCTGCTTTCTGCTGGAACGTTAATGATTCTCCAGATTTTGTACCGCCTCGATTGACGACAGCGATCTTTCCTTTTACATCAACACCATCATAGTCTTCGGGAAATCCATATTTATTGAGATAAACGTAACTTACATTATTATTATTTATTGCAGTCGTTAAACTTATCATCTTATTATTTTGTACATTTACCGCATCAGCGTACGGAATTTTTTCACCATCTTGTCCACCCAATGTAAAATATTTTGACTGAAAGGAGCTACTTTCAGAACTTGCGACGGATAATGCCGACGCGTATGATGACGGTGAACCAACAATCGCTGTATCCGGACTGTTTGCGGGATTAAGATTGACTCCGGTTGTATTCTGAACGGAAGACGATGTATCATTACCGGCGGCAACAAGCAAATCAATACCTGCTTCTGAGACCGAACGGTACACTTCATCAGTTACAGGATCACCCGATGTTGGAGATCCCGCTGGTGAACCAAGGCTCATATTAATCGCATCAGCACCTAGTTTCACTGCATCTTCCAATCCTGCTAGAATGATATCATCTGTTGTCGATCCGGTTCCATCGGCAAAAACTTTCATCATCATCAACTGAGCATCTGGAGCGACCCCTTTAAACTGTTTGGCTTCATCAGTCTCTATTGCCGTATTGTTACCAGCAATAATCCCAGAAACATGGGTGCCATGATCAGCTCCACCCCGGACATTTGTATCTTTACCTGCGTAGTCGTAGGCATAGGGAACTTTATCATCCACATAGGTTGAATTCGTTGATAGATCTGTGTTTTTTGATGCTTGAAGATCGGAAGATTTAACTTTTTCACCAATAGCAGCTTGAGTATATTTTAACGGTCCCTTGGGCATAGTATTAAAAGCCTCATGCTGGGTATCCAATCCACTGTCAAGAACAGCAACGACGGTTCCTTTACCCGTAAAACCGGATTGATTTGCTAAATCAGCACCAATTAGATCAGAACTTGTGTTTAACGACTGGAGTGAAACTTTATTATTATTTATCGTTTTTTCATCCGGTAAAGAATAAGTCACAGCCTCGTGAACACTTTTTACCCCATTCAACTTTTTAATTTTATTTATTTCTTTGTAAGGTACTTGAACAGAGAAACCATTAAGCGCAGTGGTATAATTATAGGAATTCTTAAATGAGACCTTGTCAACTTTGTCGATAATTTGTTTCTTTATTTTGGTTTGTTCCACAAGCATTTTCTTTGATGCAGATTTCATTCGCTTAGTTGCTATGTAACTGGCAGCTGTCAGCTTTGATTTATCATGATCATAGTTTTGAAGAATTGACGGAGACTTTAATTCTACGATTAGCTTAATCGTCTTATTTGGATTAATGTTCTTACTTAGATTACTAGATTGAATGTTCTTATCGGTCTTTTTAAGTGGATCTCGTATTTTTTCACCAGGTTTGCTGATATATGCATGAGCAACATCTTTATGAAGACCTTTTTGATCATTGCTTGCATATGTAGAAGTAGGCGTTACAACCCATGATGAAAGAATCAACATTCCAATTAATAATAATGCAATGAATTTTCTGACATTTGATACTATAGCATTAACCACGTATCTCTTCACTCCCTTGAAAATAGAATGCTAATAAAAGATTTTTGTATAAATAAAACCTTATCATAATCAACTCTATATTTCAATATTTGTCTAATTAATATTTAGATGTATATCTAACTATTGAATTCTACTTTAATAAAAGATAAGATTAATTTACTTTCAAATAGGATGGAGAACGATGATGCCCAGAGTAACAAAGAATGATTTGTTTTTTGATACCGATCTTCTTTTTTTTCTTGAAAAGTGCTACCTGACAGCACAAAATCAGCCGCAATCACCGACGGACATGATGCGTGAGATAAGCGACAATTATAATATTCCTTTGAATATTTTTTCCAAGCAAATTGATGTTGTTCAAAGTGAATACGATTACATACGCGAAAATATATATGATAAATTCAAACCTTTAGATTCTCTTAGTCTTTTTCAACAATTCTTTACTGTTGAATCACCAGCCGACACGTCTCTAGCACTCCACCTCTATCTCTTTAATAAAAATGGACAAACTTTTGAAAGCGATGAGCAGATAGAGGGTGAGGAATTAACGAAAAGAAAGTTTATGATTTCTCAAATTCTAAATGATGATTATGAAAATCTAGCAACACTTAATGGAGTTTCTGATTTGACAGATTATCTATGGCAATATCCCTCAACAAACTACAAAAAATGGATTTGCATACTCACCTTGTATCATGCTAAAAAACTGACGGACCAACTTCTTAATTTCGTTGAAAAATCCGTTCAAAATTTTTCGAATTTAAAGAGACCTTTGAAACAATTTGCGCTTTTTGATCTAGACTTGGAAAAAAATAACAAATTGATCTCGGATATCATTGGAGATACAACAGGAAAACAAATAATTAAAATGCCTACCATTGCATGCTTTAATGCAATAAAAATCATTGAGGATGGTTATTCAAACCGAACATATATATTTATTGGTGTACTATATAATGAAATTGGAGAATTGATTGAAAAGTATAGTCAAAGCGACAAAATTGTTGTTAGTCGTCTAAAAGCAATAGGGGATAGTAAACGTCTTGGAATTTTGAAAACACTTCGTAAACAACCGTTATGCGGCAAAGACATCGCTTCTTTATTTGATCTTACGCCTGCGACAGTATCGCATCACATGAACAGTCTTGTTAACGGCGGTCTTGTTTCTATTCAAAGAACTGGAACCCGAGTTGATTACAAAATAAACAAAACTGAATCAGAGAAATTAATTAAAGCATTAAAGAATATTCTTCTGTAAACTATTTTTTAAACATTTGCTCGTTAACGCTTTGATTCTTCGCAATGAACAACTATGAACACGATCTTTATGATAATCTTTTAAAAAGCTGTACTTTTTTCTAAAAAAGTGGTTAATTGACATCTATACAACTTTTTTAACTTTGTTATGCAAAGTTTGATGCAGATTATTGACATAGCGCTTACATCGGGGATCTGGTCCTCCTCGAATGTGATGACAACAAAGTACCTCGCTTGCAGCATCTGTCACATTACCATGGCTTTACTTTACTCATTGGCTTTTTCTATAGTGAAGTCCCTGTTTATCTTATTTTCTTCAATATCCCCGGTGATCCTGGAGGACCATTCCCACTCATTCTGATATTTTTCACCTTTATAAAAACCTGTTGGTAAGAAAAATGATACCATTCTGCGTATGCGTCAAATAGCCCACACCTAGTCAAAGATGTGGGCCCAATCTTTGATGATTGGGAAGAGAGTTTGCAGCTGTCAGGGAGATTTGCGGACCAGGGTAGTAGTTAACGAAAACCTCATCATAAGACTGCTGTTAAGGTACTGAAACGGAATCAGGCGGTTTTCTTTCGCTGTCTCGAGGAGAATGTAAATGGTGGTGCTGGCTACCGCACCTTTAGGCGTATTACTGAACAGCCAGTTTTTTCACTCCATCGCAAAGTGCTAGATCGAACGTTCAGCTCGATTGTGGTCTAGCTCCAAACGTCCATCTTGCAAAAAAGGTAACGAGTTTGTCCTATTGCGACCGAAAACGGCAATAATGTACCAAGCTATAAAATTTAAAGGAGATTGATTAATTTAAATCCATGCACCCATGTAGGATGCGATTAAAAATATGTCAAACCAAAATCGTACATTAAGTCAATTTCAATCCACGCATCCATGTAGGGTGCGATTTGAGACACTCGGATGGTGAGTGGGCAGTTTATATTTCAATCCACGCATCCATGTAGGATGCGATATTTAATAATATCAAAAGCCTTTTTAATTTCAGGTATTTCAATCCACGCATCCATGTAGGATGCGATATAATATCGCTAAAAAGGTTCATGGATTGCCAAAAATTTCAATCCACGCATCCATGTAGGATGCGATAACATTCCAACTTGTTTATTTAAACGATACTAAAATTTCAATCCACGCATCCATGTAGGATGCGATAATTATCGCGCAAGGTATTCTCGAAAGCGGTTGGGATTTCAATCCACGCATCCATGTAGGATGCGATTTGCACAAGAGGTACAAGGCGAGTGGAAGTATTGATTTCAATCCACGCATCCATGTAGGATGCGATAAGTAAAAGGTCGTGCCACCTTGTTCTTTCTAATTCTATTTCAATCCACGCATCCATGTAGGATGCGATTACATCGCTTAGGAGGCTTGGTCATGGATAAGCTATTTCAATCCACGCATCCATGTAGGATGCGATGTATAGTCTTTAAGAGTTTCAACCATTTCCATCTATTTCAATCCACGCATCCATGTAGGATGCGATAGCGGATTTTAACAAAAATAAACCCTAATTTTGGTTTTTTTATTAAATTCCGCATCATTAATAGCATTATTTTGAAATGTTGTAAACTAACTTCCGTTTTTATTACATTCAGTATTAAATTAATTACAGTTTATTGGTGCGAAGGAACTTGAGAAATCATGTGCACATTAAGTTCGCACTAGAAGAGTAGAGTTCCTTCTATATCAATTGATGGCTTTGCCCCAATGTGCCAAACTTTATTTTTGTAATTCTTACCGAGCTGATAAAAACGAAGACTGTCTGTGGATTCATTGATGACTTCAGACAATTCAACTTTTAGTTGAGCGAATTGAGTCGTATCGACAACACATTCAAATACCGAATTTTGAACTCGTTGTCCATATCTTTGACAAATTTTTGATACTTTTCTCAGGCGTTTCTGTCCGGCATTTGTTAGTGTACTCACGTCATACGTAATAAGAACAAGCATGTTTATCACCTCATTTCCACAGAAATGGCGGATATTCATCTAGATCATTTCGTAAAAATCGGGCTAATAACAGCGCTTGAACGTGTGGAACAAGACCCCACGAAATTTTCTCTCCTAGAAATGGATGGGTCAACGTTTCTTGCTTTTTTGTTTGCCATGTTTTTAAGAAGAGTCTTCTTGCTTCTTCGTTCATGATCACTGCGCCATTTTCCTTCTTCAAAAAATCGTTATTATGCAAAATTCTCTTATTAATTAATGAAATAACAAATCGATCTGCATAGACACCGCGCAATTCTTCCATCAAATCTAAGGCTAAAGAAGCACGACCCGGACGCTCACGATGCATAAAACCAACATACGCATCCAGCCCTACCCCTTCAAGAGCTGCAGTCACATCGTTCGCCAATAACGTGTAAGCGAATGAGAGCATTGCATTTACATTGTCTAAAGGTGGCCTTCTTGATCTACCATGAAAAATGAAGTGATCTTTTTGCTGCAAAATCATTTGATCAAACATTGAGAAATAAATAGTTGCAGCTTGTCCTTCCAACCCTCTTAATCGCTCTAAATCATTACAAACGCGAATGTCCTTTAATATGCGTGTAAGCTCTTGTGATGCTTCTTTAAATGGTTGAACTTTAACTCGTAAAGGATAATCACGTGTGGTGCGTTCAAGTATCCATTTGTGATTAAATACTTTTCCAAGAATGAAGTTTCTAGAAATTAAGCATGATTCAGTAAGGTCGTCTGAAACTCGATATTGTTTTTTTCGAAGAACGACGTTTCCTCTACTCTTCCCTATTACCCGCGCTAAGAAATGCCCATTCATTGTAAAAAAAGTGAGTGCAATGTTATGTTCTGCACAGTACCCCATGAGCGCAGGGCTCGCACCTGTGTATCCAAATGAGATTATTGTTTCCAAGTTGTGAAGTGGAATTCTAGCTAGTTTTTCTTGATCTTTTTGAAGGACAATATTACCGCCATCAAGGGAAAGATAGGTGTCAGATTGAGTGACGTATAAAGTGTTCAGCAGCCGCTTCATTCAATGATATTCCCTTCAATATATCGCTTAACAGATTGCTTTTGCATGAGTTTAGGCAAACAAATGTTTTGAAGTGAACAACTCATGCAAAATTTTCCTGTTCGTACTTTGGGTGTATATTGACGTCGATAATAATCCTGCATTTCTGAAATCATCGAATAAACTTTGTTTTTTAGTTCATCTGTAAATGGAACAGATATGCGATGCTTAAGTTCATTGTAGAAAATAAAACCTTGTTTCACGTCACAAAGGAGCATCTCCTCAAGACATAATGCTTGTGCCGTTAGTTGCAGAAGATCTGAATCATCTGTTTTTGGCTTGCCACGTTTATATTCAACGGGAATGGGAATGACTTTTCCATCCATTCCATTAATCGTAACTCCATGAACTTCGTCGTTCACAAATTCAACCACATCGCAAATTCCTGTAACTCTTAGTTTTCTAGATTGAACAGGCATTGCACGGACAATGAGCTTTTCTCCTCTTTTTTCACGAATAAATGGCTGATCTGCTTTACGATGCAAAACTTGACCTTCAAAAGTTCGGACATTTTCCTCCCATTGTTGCTCAATATGAATTAGCGCCCATTGCCGTCGGCAGAATTGAAAATGCTGAATACCGGACAACATTAAATAGTCATCTTCGTTATCTGCCTTCAATAACTTCCACATCCAGACCGTCAAGTCTTTCAAGGCTGGTCTCATAGTCTCCCAGTCTTTTCGGTATGTCGTTTACAGGTTTTACTTCAAGGGAATGATGCACTTTAGCCGATGAATATTGCCCCAATTTATTTTTATGTTCCCACCAGTACACTTTATAGACTTCCATACTTCCTTCAGGGCGAGCTGAGGATGCATCATTCTCAAACAAAGAGAGCAAGGCTTCTTTTATTTTTTTGGCATCTTCACTGGTGAAACCTGTTTTTTCAGCCAATTGAGTATTAATACTTCCATTAAACCGATATAAACCGAAATCAACTCGATGCTTCATCCCCATTGTGTCAGAACCCTTACCTTCCCCTGGTTCCGAGTTAACACTTTTTGTGATTTGCATACTAGATATGTCAATCGGTGCAAGACTAACAGCTGTTTGAATACTTACTGGTCCCCGCACACCGACCGAAACACCTTTACTTGATCCGCCTTTAAAGGCAAATACTTGACCAAAGCTACGGACATCGATCCAACTCCTACAGGCCACTTCAGCATAATCGTCATTCGTTTTCTTTTTATCTTTAGATATAGCTTTTAGTTCTTCATTACCATCCGCGCGTTCTCGCAAACTATTAAATTCATCTTCTTGACGATCATTGGATTGAACAAAAATTGATTCTCCCATGTCTTGAAGTCGGTTCCGAATCTTACGTTTAATCGCAACATCAGATATTTCTCCATAACCATCGTAATTTTGTCTTGGGCGGTTTCCATTAAGTGGATCACCATTTGGATTGGCTTTCATTACCGTCAACAGAACTGCAAAGTCAATCTTATGATCAAGTACTGGCATTTTGATTTCTCCCTTATTTTTCGTTTTTTATTTTTCCAATTGTGCAACAGCAGGTTCTTCAAACCTATTCGGATACAACTGATTGCGCTGACTGTAAAAGCCGAGCAGAAATTTTCCTGTTAATGGGCGATCATTAAAATCCTCTATTTGAAACATTGATGCAACTTGATCAATGAGCTGAGTTAAATACCAGCCACCTCTGCCTAACTTTGCCTGATATGGAACCAGATTGGCTTGGATAATCTTCCAAGTTCGTTCCGGATGTTTTGCAAAATCATTCATATAGCGCATGGCATTGCTCATTCTCCAGTCTTCTGATTTGAGTGCCCGATGTTCAAGCACATCCGCAATAGCTAGAAGACGTCCGAACAAGTAACTCCGATCATCTATTTGTTCATTTAATGCCACGGTAAATCCCTTCTTTCGTTCAAATTCTTGACGATTAATTAACGCGCAAGCAATACTTAGCGTTTTCTCCCACTCCCATTGATCCTTAACAAGTGGACGTATCGCGCGATTAATAACAGAAGTTATGATATCTTTTGGAATATGTCTCCGATCAACAACGCATGGAAGCATCCGCTCCATAATTTCTTTAATCACTTTTTCATTTGCATTGGGTCCGTAGGCGGCGTAAGCAATGTCTAAAGTTGAAGGCGCTCCGTAAAAATTCACAACTTGTCTGTCTTTTTTTCTCATGTAACGATGCTTCCAAATACACTGAGCGTGCCATTCTTTTAAACTATTTAGATAAACATCCTTTTGCATGTTGCGATAATATAAAATCGCCATTCTTCCAGTTGTCGCTGAATCAAGGATGAGAATATTAACTTCACTGACATGAGTCAGGTCATTTTGATATCCTGTGATTGCTCTTCTAAATTGCTCAGCAAATGCCTGGTCGGTAAAAGCTGATTGGTCAACCTCTGGATTTTGATCATTGGTTAATTGGGCGAGATCAAAAAAGTCATCTTCCGGATTCGGCAATGTATCGCCGGACACTGCCCAGACAAGAAATACTCGATTATCAATTATTTTCCCTTGCCGGCGAATCAGCCACTTTAATGCATTATGTGCTTTTTGTGATACGTCATAACTGATGTTCGCTGCTTCATGGCTAGTCTCAAAAAGTCCACGAAAAGTGAAGCCATTCGTGTCATTGGCGGAGATCAGCTTTGCCTTATCACCGGAGTTTCTAATTTTATTAGCATGTTTTTCTGTAAATGGAAGTAAACTCCCGGTTACATAACAGATATCCTTTTTGCCTAGCTGCTGATTGTAGAAATTAATAAAAGAATTATAGATGTCTGGATTTGCCCAAACTTTCGGTGTGATCGGTGAGTCCGCATCATGTGCATACACATTAAAACGAATAAATGCACTATACTGGCCGCCTGAAGCAATCGTAAAAATTTCTGGCTTTTTTCCCTCGCAAACAGATTTGTATTGATCGTTCCATTTATCAATTAATTTTCCTTGTTCATCAAGCCACAGAATCCGTTCACTGACTAAGTCGCTAATCAGCTGTCCCTTTTTTAAATACAGGTAGATGCTATTAATTTGCGGGCAAGTAAACGAATATTCCGCCCATTGTCTGAGTTGCTCAATATAATGTGTAAAGGGTTGATCTTTATCATCCTTTACTTTTCCTCCAAAAGTGACATAGTCTCCTGCAACATAACTCAGTTTGTCGTGAAGCGGATAAGGAGCAATCACAGAACCTGCCCTGCTTGCCGAAGCCTCCGTACAGGGGATAACCGTTTCGCGTTCGTTCTTATTTGTAATGAGTTCTGCAGTATGAAAATTTCCATCTTTAGTGACTGTAACTTCGATATGAGCTGTTTGTGTCGTATGAGAAATAGGTAAAAGTGTATAGCTTTTCCCATTTCTCACTTCTTCCCTTCCGACAACATGCTGATTTGCCTCATAGGTTTCATATAAATTGAGAAAACAGCTCATCTCGTTCCCCCCCTTTCAAGTTCAAACAGGAGTGCGTCTGCTGTTTGAATCGATGAAAGTTCAAAATGTTTGGCCTGCATTTTGCTTATTGTTCTAACTAAGGTACAGGATTCGGGGCGGAGAAAATGGATAATGCCATTTTTCATTACCGGTCGCCATAATCGCACGGATAATTCATCTTTTCCGGTCTCATCAGGGTACGAAATGCCATGCACCATCGTGCCAAAATGTACCTCATCAATTTGGTCATAGTCTCCTTTTTCCTTATCAAAGGTACAAGGTTCGACATAACCCTGACATTCACGTGTTCCTAAGAAAATATCCCTACGCCCCCCAGCCTTCAACGAGCGTTGAAAAATACTAAAATGTTTGCCATCATTACGGTCTGCTGCAAGATCGGGGCGGTTCATATTAAATTCAAAGTGACCTTGTACCATGTATCTCGGTTCTTTTAAATAAGTATAATTAGCCAATGTATTTCCCCCACTGTATTCAATCGGCCGCACACCTTTCGTTTCCATTCGGATCGTATGAAGCACGCGGATTGAGTCAATATAATGGATGATTGTTGGCTTCCAATAAATACTTTCAGCAATGCCTTTTAGCGCTTGATAGGTTGGGATTTGATAGGTCGACTTTTCTCCCCCAATTTTGGTTAGCGGATCGGTAAATAGGGCATAGGTTCCATAGACTACGAAGCAATAACTATTTTTCACGTTTTCACCTCCACAAGATTTATTTTCCATAAAGAGTATTATGGATATTTTTTCCCATCCATTTTCAGCACCCCTTAGTTGTACTTTTTAGACTCTGAAAAGTATACAGTTTTGTTGGAATAGCATTTAAAATCCGTTTGTTTCCAATAAACAGATAATTGCATCAAGGCCTTTATTTGGCCTTTTTAAAATACATATTCATCAAGTGTACCTTCACCCCCAAGATCGAGTCCAAATTCCTTACTGTAAGCCGATTCACGGATTGCTAAAATTTGTCCTTCAAAATATGGAATAAGAAGATTTTCCTTCTCAAGTTTCCTTTTATCTTGCTCATAGATGTTGATGGAGTATTGCTGTAGACGTTTAAATAGGGTACCTAAGTCTTCAATGGTAGTCGCACCGTTCAGCTCAGCGATAATGTTCTTTCCTTCACCATAAGGCACGAGAACACTGATGGACTCATTAATGACATAGAATTCTTTTGCAGCCGTTTTCAAGCTGCTTGGCAGAAAAAGAGGGGGAACAAATCCATGCTTATTTCTAAAATTCTGCACACACTCGCTAAGACTACGTTCCGTATTTATTAGATTGACAAGCGTTCCATTATAGTGACGCAAATTAAAATCAAGCTTTCCTTCGAGTTCGCCAAAGTAATTTTTAAAATACCAATCCATTGCAATTCGAGAGAGAATATTATTCTGAAATCTTTCTGGATACTCACGGAATTCTTTAAGAATCCGCTTAGTTATTGATTTTCCTCTGTTAATCTCAAATAAATTTGCCAGTTTTTCTTCTTCATGATCTACAATAAATACCTTACGATAACCCGGATATTCACCATTACGATTACAACGACCAGCAGCTTGCGCAATGGAGTCCAGACCAGCCAAAGAACGGATCACACATTCGAAACTGACATCAACTCCCGCCTCAATCAATTGTGTACTGATACACACCATTTTTACTTTTTCCTTTAAACAAATCTTTATTTGTTCAAGAAGATCTTCACGGTGTTTTGCGCACATTGATGTGCTTAGATGAAAGATTATCACCGATTGATCTAACTCTCTAATGTGCTGATAAAGCTTACGCACGACCGACTTTGTATTGAGTATTACGAGCACATTGTCTACATCATCCAGTTGTTCAATAATAAGATCGGTTAGTTTGTCAGAATTAAATTTTTCCTGGTATGAACGGTCAATAATTTCCACACGTTTGAACGCATCCGTCACACGATCAAGATCATTAATAAGTTCTGAATGAGGATTCACTTTAAGCGAATGACGAACATAATTTAGCGCGGGCTGTGTCGCCGTGCAAAGCAAGATGCTTGATTTGCCAAATGTCTTTAGAAAGTTAACGGCTTGGTTGAAGAGTGAAATGCAGTGTATGGGGACCTTCTGTACTTCATCAAAAATGATCACACTATCGGTTAAGTGATGAAGACGGCGAATATTACGTGATCCATATTTATAGAAAGTATTTAGAAATTGCACCATTGTGGTCAAAATAATCGGGCAATCCCAGTTATCCTTAGCGAGCCTCAACCGCTCTTGAATAGTCATTACGTCTTCATCCTCATCCCGTTCATCATTTTTCGCATCAACAGCTAAATTCGAATGATGTTCAAGAATGTGTGCATCATCATGGAGTATGGAACGAATGACTTTCGCGTTTTGTTCAATAATTGTTGTATAAGGCACAATGTAAATGATTTGCTTTTTACCGTATTTGAGGGCATGTGCAAGTGCATAACGCATACTCGCTAATGTTTTCCCGCCTCCCGTTGGAATTGACAGTGTATAAATCCCTGATGGTTTTTCAGCAAATCGTTCGCATTGCTGAGACATTTCATTCCGTAGTTGATTAATGGGGGTTTGTGCCTCGTGTTGTGAATTAAAAACGGCAAGCTGATCCCTTAAGCGCTGATCATAGATTTGGAATAGATAGTGGGTGTCCGGCTTTTGACGCTTACTGTTCTCTTCAAATAATCGAGTATCAGTCCGATCAGCATCAATGAGACAGCTAAAAACAAATCTTGTTAACAAGGTTAAATTTTCAATTGGATTTCCAGAATTATTTTGTAGAAATGATTTTAATTCCTGAACTGCAGTATTAACGTATTTTTTCAATTCTTCCTGTGAAAATACTTCTGAATAGAAGTGATCCATAGTCTCAGAGTATCCTGGAAGATCCTCCTCACTTTTGGTGACACGTCGATAGAAAGGAACATCAGCATCGGGGCTAAAATAGTCGTGAAGATAAGAATGATGGGACACAATTGCATTACCAACAATTTCAGCAAGTAAATACCTTAATTGATCACGATTCTGTTTAGTGTGCAAGCATTCAAATAAAAATTTTCCGCCTGCACTTGCATGATCCACTGAACCACGCCGAGGTGCGGTTTCGGGTGAAAACACCGCCATTCGAAGATAGTCCTGAAAAGTAGCTGTATACTTGCCTAAGTCATGGAGCAAGCCAGCCAATCCTGCAATACGTGGAATTCCAACATCATGTCCATAGTGTTCAGCTAAATTTTTTACAGCAAGTAAATGTTCTTTTACCAATTGAGGATGCTGATCCTTCTCACGATAATGAGCAACAAACGTATACACAGCACAACACCTACTATTTGTATAAAAATGACTAATAATGTTTTTTAGAGTCGATACATTTATATTCCATAATAAAAGTAAAAACCCTTCAAAATAGTTCAAATTAATCATGAAAATAGATACTTATGTAAAAGCATCCGCCTCAGACTTTAGCCAGAGGCGGATGCTTATTTTTTATTCATACGTTAATAATGGTCGTTGACTTTACTTCTCCATCTCCGCCTCAATATACGAATTTTTTGAGGATTCCTGCATGCGCCAGTAGACGATCAGGCTGATAAAGATGCAGATAGCGACGTAGATGAAGAACATCGTTTCAATGCCAATGCTCTTGAACCACAGGGCAACAAATTCAGCGGTACCCCCGAAAATTGCAACGGTTAGGCCATACGGCAAGCCAACACCGAGGGCACGAATTTCTGTTGGAAACAGCTCGGCTTTGACAATCGCATTGATTGACGTGTAGCCGGTAACGATGACCAATCCGGCGAGCATGAGCAAGAATGCTGCTGTTGCGCTATGCGATGCCTTCATCAACAAGAAGATCGGCACGGTGAGTACCGTTCCTAAGATTCCAAAGAAGAACAGCAATGGTCGACGTCCGATACGATCGGACAGCATTCCGGCAAGCGGCTGTAAAACCAGGAAGATGAGCAGCGCGACAAAGTTAATCAAGCTGACTACTTCCTTGTCGAGGCCAACAGAGTTGATCATGAACTTCTGCAGGTACGTGGTATAGGTATAGAAAGCAACTGTTCCGCCAAGCGTTAGACCAACAACCGTAAGCACTGCTTTCGGATATTGCATCAATGCCTTGATCGTGCCGGCTTCCTTCTTTTCTTTACCGGACATATGTTTAAATTGGTCGGATTCATCCATCGATAGGCGCAGCCATAATACAGCTAACGCGCCTAGTGCTCCGATAATAAATGGGATGCGCCAGCCCCAAGCCTTTAGTTCCGCCTCATTCAGCATTAATTGAAGAATAATCTGTACGCCTAATGCCACCAGTTGGCCACCAACCAATGTTACATATTGGAAACTGGAATAAAAGCCGCGGCGCCCCTTATTCGCCATCTCAGACAAATAGGTTGCTGATGTACCATACTCACCACCGAGTGACAGACCCTGAAATAGTCGGGCAAGGACCAGGATGATTGGGGCAAATACGCCGATCGTATGGAAATTTGGAGTCACCGCAATGACCAGTGAGCCGCTTGCCATAATCGTGATGGACAGGGTCAGTGCTGCCCGTCGACCATGTCGGTCAGCATACCGTCCCATGATTAAGCTGCCAATTGGGCGCATCAGAAAACCAATCGCAAAAATGGCAGCTGTGCTCAGCAGCTGGGAGGTCGTATCTCCTGATGGGAAGAAATCGGTCGAGAAATAGACCGCAAAGGCTGCATATACGTACCAGTCATACCACTCGATCATATTTCCAAGTGAGCCTTTCAAAATATTTCCTGCAATACGGCGGGATTCCGCACGTTCAACAGTCTTAACGTTAGCCACATGAACATCTCCTTTAATCACTTTTTGCCTGTTCAAAGCCTATGTATCTCGCAACATGTGTGAAAAAATTTTCAGTCGTCGAAAAGTTAACTCTATTAACTAATGTACATGAATTCTTTTATTAAAGGTAATCATTTGTTTGGTTCTAGACCTAATCATTATTGTTTCACTGGAATTTCATGTCCATGTTCAAGATAAATCGGCAAAATCATTCTTCAAAGTTATCATTAACATAACATAAAGATCATAATTAATCATCTTTTTTTGTTACTTTCATAAAATTAACAATTCGAGTTTCCTTGTTTAATAGAAAAAAATTTTTATTTTTTTCTCAAGAGCAATACCTACATTTCTTTTTTAAAATAAGAAAAACCAGGCTGAGCCCAGTCCTTTCTGTTACTCTTTATGCGATTTTGATCACCAAACTTGTGCTTCACTGACACTCCGGTTGCTCGCTTGCCGCGGGCGATCCGTGAGCCTCCTCGTTCATGCCATTGTCTGCGGGGTCTCACTTGGCTCGCTACTCCCGCAGGCGTCTCGCACGTTCGTGTTTGAATCCTAACTTGTTCCAAATATGACTAGCTAATACGTACACGGATACCATTTAAATTTATATATTTTCTATACTTGTAGGAAAAACCAGGCTGAGCCCAGTCCTTTCTGTTACTCTTTATGCGACTTTGATCACCAAACTTGTGCTTCACTGACACTCCGGTTGCTCGCTTGCCGCGGGCGATCCGTGAGCCTCCTCGTTCATGCCGTTGTCTGCGGGGTCTCACTTGGCTCGCTACTCCCGCAGGCGTCTCGCACGTTCGTGTTTGAATCCTTACTTGTTCCAAATATTACGCACACGGATACCATTTAAATTTATATATTTTCTATACTTGTAGGAAAAACCAGGCTGAGCCCAGTCCTTTCTGTTACTCTTTATGCGACTTTGATCACCAAACTTGTGCTTCACTTACACGCCGGTTGCTCGCTTCGCGGGCAATCCGTGAGCCTCCTCGTTCAAGCCGTTGTCTGCGGGGTCTCACTTGGCTCGCTACATTTTTACGCAAAAATATTTAGCCGTTTTTTCTTTATAAAAAAAAAGAACCTAATCACAGGTTCCCACAGATTAATCTCATCCAAAGATATTTTATCTAGATTACAGCCCGACTTTTTCAAAAGCCTGCTTCAAATCAGCGATAATGTCGTTGGCACTTTCCAATCCCACACTAAAGCGAAGGAATCCATTTTTGCGAAAGGCTTCCGGATAATAGTCGATGCGTTCATCATCTGGGCCAGTGTAGACGATTAAGCTCTCATCGTGACCGATGGAGACAGCGGAAATAATCAGCTGCAATGCGTTAACAAAATCGTTGTGGCGTGCAACATCGCCATCAATGCCGAAGGACAGTACACCGGAGTACAGCCCGTGCATCTGTTTCTTGGCAACTGCATGTTGAGGATGGCTTTCAAGACCAGGATATGCGACGAAGGTTACCCCTGGATAAGCTTCCAGAAATTCGGCAACCTTTTGCCCGGTCTCGCTATGCTGTTTCATGCGCAAAGGCAGAGTAACCATCCCGCGCATGATCAACCAGGCATTAAACGGACTGATTGCACCGCCGAGGTTAACCATTGCTTCCCGTTTAATCTTATCAATCAGCTCGTTTCGTCCAATTACAGCACCGCCCATTGCATCGCCATGTCCATTGATGTATTTGGTCAAACTGTGTAGGACAAGATCTGCACCAAGTTCGAGCGGTCTTTGGATGTACGGAGACGCAAATGTACTGTCGACAGAGACAAGTGCACCAACCGTTTTGGCCATCTTGGCAATTTCAGCAATGTCACTGACACGGGTGGTCGGGTTGCCCGGCGTTTCTAAATGAATCAGTTTTGTGTTTGGACGAAGCGCTTTGCGCACTTCATCCAAATTCGAAGTGTCAACAAACGAAACCTCTACACCATATTTATCAGGAAAATACTCGTGGAGCAGGCGGTACACCGCAACGTATGAAACATTGGTGCAGATCACATGTGCATCCTTATCAAGAAAACTGAAAAAGATGCCGGCAAGTGCTGCAACACCAGTCGCCAATACAACACAATCTTCCCCGCCTTCAAGCGATGCCAATCGTTCTTGCAGATAGATTTGATTCGCAGAGGTCGTCCGGGTGTAAATGAGATTGTTCGGATCGCTCCAATTCAATGTCGATGCATCATCCGGAAGCCGGTAGCTGTTTGCCATCGTAATTGGTCTGCGGATTGCACCTGTCTCCTTATCAATGGCGTTTCCGACATGAATGCATCGTGTCAAAAAATCTGAATTACTGAAATCGGCCATATGCTTATCCCCCTTTTGTTTAGCCCCGTAAGCGTTGCTCATTTGCAACAAAATTCACATTCTTGTATTTATTCTTAACTTAACCTCATCGTATGGGCAGATGATAGAGATGTCAATGATTAATCACACTATTTATCTATGTTTTATTACCATTAATGCAAAAGAAGGTTTATCCAAAGTCTATGGCCTTTGGATAAACCTTCTTTTTGCGTGATTTTGAGTCTGTTTTGCGCAACCTATTCAGTTGATTTTTTAGTATTTTTATTATTTCGCAGACGCTTCGTGAATTTGTTATCCGCTAAATGTGCCGTAAATCAGGAAGACATTCAAACAAGTGAGAATGATGGCGATGGTCCAAGAAAGATATTTTATCCACGCCGGATTGGCGAATTTCCCCATCATCTTCTTGCTGCTTGTAAAGATTGTCAAAGGAATGATGGCGAAAGGCAGTTGAATACTCAGGAACACTTGTGTATACAGCAGCAATTGTTCAACCGCATCCTCTCTTCCTCCATAAAGAATGACGCAGATGAGAACAGGAACTACGGCAATTAATCGAGTGATGATTCGGCGTAGCCACATGGGCATTTTCATCCGGATGAAACCTTCCATGACAATCTGGCCGGATAATGTTCCCGTAATGGTTGAATTCTGTCCGGAAGCGAGCAGTGCAACAGCGAACAGGGTACTTAATACGGGACTTGCGATTGTGCCGACAATCTGTGAGTTACTGAGTGCATTATAGAGGTCAGTGAAACGTCCTAGATTGCTTGCGTGCCCATAAAACATGGCCGCACCAAGGATCAAGAGAAGACAGTTAATCACGAATGCAACACTTAAACTGATATTTGAGTCAATCGTTGAGAACTTAATGGCTTGTTTCTTTCCTTTATCATTGCGTTCAAACTGGCGCGCTTGAACAATTGACGAGTGCAGGTATAAGTTATGCGGCATGACCGTTGCTCCGACAATTCCAAGAGCAAGAAGCAGTGCACCTTTGTCTGTCGCAATTTCCGGGCTAGGTATATAGCCTGCGAGAATCTGACTTACAGATGGATTCGAGAGCAAAACTTCATAAAGGAAAACAACAAGAATGGTCGCAATCAAAGTTGCAACAATCGCTTCGATTTTTCGAAAGCCTACTTTTGTCAACGTAAGCAAGAGCAGGACATCGAGTGTCGTGATCAAAACACCAACAAGTAAAGGCAGTTTAAATAAAAGTTGTAGTGCAACCGCTCCACCGATCACTTCCGCAATATCGGTCGCCATGATCGCAAGTTCGGTGAGTATCCACAAAACGAAGGAAACAGGTTTATTGGTTGCTTTTCGGGTCGCCTGAGCAAGGTCCATCCCAGTAACAATCCCCAATTTTGCAGACATGCTTTGCAGTAACATAGCAATCAGACTGGAAATTAAAATCACCGACAAAAGTGTATACGCATATTGAGCCCCACCTTGAATCGATGTAATCCAGTTTCCCGGGTCCATATATCCTACGGCAACTAGAGCGCCCGGCCCACTGTATGCGGCAAGCATTTTCCAGAAACCAGCTTTTTTCGGTACTTTAACAGTATTGTTAATCTCTTCCAAACTTGGTCCATTAGAGTACTGCATCATGTGCTGTCTTGGTTGCGTTCGTGGCTGAACGCTAAACGATTCCTCCATTTCATCAATCCCCTTTTGTTTCGTCTGTATTATTATTTTGCCTTAAGGAAACATTATTGTCAATATGAAATTAAAGGTTTTAATTTTTATTTTCAGCCGGTTGTTAGAAAATAATTTTTCAGAACATGCTAACGCATTAAAGAGCTCATCGTCCCACTTTCTAGGTGTTTCTCAAGGTGAATTTTGAATCCGTTCGGTATGGTCAATCAGCTTAAGAACACGTTCACGCCACTGCTCGCATAACCTTGAACTTCCGCGACGTAATCCACAAGTCGATCATGGACAATTTCCTAGAGAACAAAAAAAACCTTCGCCCATGAAATTGCAGGCGAAGGGTTTAACCAATTCGTATTATTTTTTCCGCATCAGGAAGTAAGGTTCGACCGCTGCATCAACGGTCATGGTGACGGTCATCATTGGATTTGGCGCACGGTCGATTGGTTCGCCGTCCTCATTCCATAGATCACGAACGGTCTGCTTAAAGTGTGCAAAGCCCGGCCCATAGAACTCCACCTCTTCACCGACACCGAAATTATTACGTTGTTCCAATGTCGCGATGTGTGTATCAGGATTATAATCGAGCACCTGTGCCGCAAATGTATACTTAGGAATCTTTCGTACTTTGCCGAAAAGCTGTTCCTTTTCTGTCGGTACACCGTAATAGAAGCCTGTGGAGAGATCACGCTGGGCGACTTTCCAGATTTCCTCATCCCAAGCAGGATCAAAGGTGAAGTGTTCCGGATCGCTGCAGTACGCATCAACAACATTGCGGTAGACATTAGCAACAGTAGATACATAATGAATGGACTTCATACGCCCCTCAATTTTCAAACTGTTCACGCCGGCATCAATCATGTCGGGCAAGTGATGGAGCATGGAAAGATCGACAGCACTCATCGAAAACGGTTCATCATCGCGAAGCAAGCTCTCTTCCTTGCCGCCATCCATTTCAAATAGATCATATTTCCAGCGACATGATTGTGCGCATCCACCCCGATTGGCATCGCGATTGACCATATGATTGGACAGTGTGCAGCGGCCCGAGTAGGCAATGCACATCGCGCCATGGACAAATGCTTCAATCTCGATATCCGTATGACGGCGCATTTCGCGAATTTCCTCAATCCCTACTTCACGTGCCAGCACGACGCGTTCAAGACCCATGCTTTTCCAGAATTCAAGCGTCTTATAATTTGTCGCCGAAGCTTGTGTCGACAAATGAATCGGCAGACCCGGTGCAGCATTGGCACAGACGACAATCAGTGCCGGATCTGAAACAATCACGGCATCAACACGAATGTCTTTCAACGTTTTGAAAAATACGTCCGCGCCTTTTGCATCGCCTTCATGCGTCACCATATTTGCTGCAACGTAGACTTTTGCACCGCGATCGTGAGCGAAAGTGACGCCTTCCGTCATTTCCTCATAAGTAAAATTTCCGGCACGTGAGCGCAGGCCGAATGCCTGTCCCCCAATATATACGGCGTCCGCGCCATATCGGATCGCCATTTTTAATTTTTCTAAATTACCTGCCGGAGCTAGAACTTCAGGCTTTTTTTCGATCATGTTCATCATCGTTCCCTTTCATGAAGTAACCATCATATCTTTGCAATTAATGGACATCTTCAGGATTTTTCATGTAAAATCCGGTACCAAGTGGCCGGTGTTCCGGTTGCAGTTTTGCTAAGCGATTGCAGAAACTCTCTGGGACAAAAGCCCCTGACTCTATTGCTAGTCGTGCTTCATGAAAAAGTGCTGCAACCCTTACAAAGGCCTCTCCGTGAAGCAAAACGCCATCCAACTTCCACGTATTCAGACCTTGCTCATGCATTACCTTCAGTTGCCCCATTAGTGACAAATCTTCTGTCGAGAAAATATGGGTTCCATCTTCATCTTCAAAGATTGGATATTGACTCTCCTCATTTTTCGGATCACGTAAGTAAAGTCCCTGATCCTTAGTCACCGGACCATCGCTGCCGGTATAGTGGTAGTAATTCGTGAGCAGTGGGCGGCCGGACTGATGAATGCACGTTGGTCCATAGACTTGGACCTCAATCGGCTGCTCGAGCTTTTGTTGCATCGCAATTAATTCTTTCAAGGTTAATTCACGAGCGGCAACAGCTCCTGAAGCACCTTGACCGATCCAAAAGGCAATCTGTTCTGCTGACGTAACGAGTGTCCCAGCATCATAGAAGAATTTAAGTGGCAATTGAAGTTCCTTGAGTACAAAAATGGCACCCGGATCGCCAATAGTTATTGTATCGACTTCTAATTCTGCAAGTCGAGTCAAATAGAGCGGCAACTTCTCAATCTGTTCATTGTGCATCAAAGCGTTGCACGCAACCGTCACTTTTTTTCCACGACGATGTGCATATGTGACAATTTTCCCGATTTCTTCAATGCTCAACGGATTTGGCAAACGAAGCCCAAATGGATGACCGCCAACATAAAGTGTGTCCGCCCCCGCGTCAAGCAGCGCTTCAGCCTGCTGATACGACTCTGCAGTGGTAATGAGTTCAATCAAAATAAAACCTCCGTTCTTTGTTCCATTGTGACTAGTATAACACTGGTACAACGCCCAAAACGTTAGAGATAAGGCAATTTGGTGTGTATTTCATCTCTACTATGCTAAGCTGTCATTAGACAATGTTATCGAATAAATGGTTTTCCGACCGGGGAAAAAGGTCGAAACCATAGGTAGGGAGAGACGTTGATGATTGGATTTATCGGCATTGGTATTATGGGCAGTCGGATGGCCGCTAGACTTATTGACGCAGGGCATGATCTCGTAATTTACAATCGAACCAAGTCGAAGGCTGACCCTCTTATTGAAAAAGGAGCAAAATGGGCGGATTCTCCTCGAGAAGTTGGTCAACAGGCAGACATTGTGTTCACGATGCTCGCAAACCCCCAGGCTGTTGACGCCGTCGCTTATGGGCAGAATAGCCTACTTAGCGGCATGAAGCCTGGCACACTTTGGATCGATAGCAGCACAATCAGCCCCACTCAATCGGTAAAACTCGCTGAATCCGCAAGTCAAAAAGAAATCCGTTTTCTCGATGCACCGGTTGCCGGTTCAACAGGGCCTGCAGAAAAAGGTGAATTGATTTTCTTTGTCGGTGGCGCAGCGGCTGATCTCGAAGACGCACAACCACTTCTCAAAATATTAGGTAAAGAAGTCCATCATAAAGGCGCAAATGGCACTGGTACAGCGATGAAACTGGTCAACAATTTGATGCTCGGACAAACGGTTGCTGCCTTCTCCGAAGCCGTGGCATTTGGCGAAAGCCTTGGTTTGGATAAAGAAGGGATCATTAAGTCACTGTTTGCAGGACCGACGGCAGCTCCGATCCTTCATTTCAAAGAAAATAAGATCATGAAGGAAGACTTCGCGAATGCAGATTTCAAGGTTAACAGCATCTATAAAGATATGGAACTTGCATCTGAGGAAGCGTATGGGCATGGCTTCGCACTTCCGCTCTCAAACATGGTGAAAGCATTCTATGGTCTTTGTCAGCAAGAAGGCAAGGGCGACTATGACTTTGCCACTATTTATGACTTTTTAAAGAAGAAATAATTAACTAAAAAAATTGAGTCATACAAGAACCCCCGAGGTTGGACAGATCTTTGTCCTTATTCGGGGGTTTCATTATTTTGCTCATTTTATATGCCATGCTTCAACAGATTCGAACGGAGAGCCTTACCTTCGCTCGTTCGATTTACATTTTAGTCATTTGCCTTATAGACGTTTCATTCAGCTTGTGTTATACATATAGTATAACAGATAGAACAATAAAAGGAGGTCAATCAACTTGCTTCTTACTATTGATCTCAGTTCGGATCAGCCGATCTATATGCAAATACGAAATGGAATTGTCACCGGAATCGCCTCCGGCCAGCTTCAGGATGGCGATGCATTACCTTCCGTGCGCACACTTGGTGCGGAAATCGGCGTTAATCTCCATACAGTAAACAAGGCCTATAAATTACTGCAAAACGAAGGATTCATCGAAATCCAGCGTAGCCGAGGAACCTTTATCAAAGCAGGAAATGCTGCAAAAAGTGCTGCTGATTTTCTTCAAACATCCGGAGATCAGTTGCGGGCAATCGTTTCTGAGGCAATCACCCGCCGCATCGACCGAGCCGTACTTCATCACATGATTGATCATCAGTATGACGAACTGGAGGGGAACGAACCATGAGTGGAAACAATCTTATTTTTATCTGCACCTATATCCTTGTTGCTTGTCTCTTTATTTTGCAGCCTTGGTTTTCAAGAACGAACGTTCTGTTTGGTGTGGTTTTTGGGGATGAGGCGATCTGGCAACATGCCCAGGCAGCAACGATTCGCCGACGTTATCTGATCGAGGCAATTAGCACCGCACTTGCACTCTTACTCATTCTTTTCATTCTTCCTTTTTTCTTACCAAAAGGAACCGTGACGGCTGGCTTTAACATCACTCTGTTTGCGCTCTTTTTCATCGATTCGTTCATTTTTGTTCTTGCAAACCGGCGGACTCGGATACTGAAGCACAGTATGGTGCCGAGTGCCCAGTTGACCACGGATAAAATTATTGTCGAGGTTGGAAAAAGTGATCGAGAATCCGTGCTGTCACTGCGCTGGTTTCTAATCCTGATTCCACTGTTCAGTGCTACACTCGCTGTCGTTTGGTTTGGCTATCCGTACATGGCCGAGTCAATTCCGACGCACTTTGGAATCGCCGGTCCAGATCGATGGGTGCCGAAATCTTGGCATTCCGTTCTGTCGCCGGTCTTCATTGAAATGCTTCTAGGTATCCTTATTCTTTTCATCCGGCGTGCACCGGCATCCGTAAAAGGCAATCCGAATGCTGCCCCCGGTTACGCACGGTATCGAAAAATGATGGGCATTTTTCTGATCGTCTTTTGTCTGCTTTCTGAGCTTCTTTTCTTACTGATCGTCATCGGCTTTATTACACCTGTCCGCACGCTGTTGTATATAATCGTTACACTTGTTGATCTCGGTTTTCTCACCGCAATGATTTTACTCTATAACCGCTTTGTCCGTAGCAAGCGTGCAACCGGACCAATCCTTGATGACGATGACAAGTGGATCTGGGGGCTCTTCTATTTCAATCGCTCCGACCCGTCAATTTTTGTGGAAAAGCGAGTTGGGATTGGCTACACGGTCAATATGGCCCGTCCGATTGCCTGGATTGTCTTGGTCGGCATCATTGCCATTGCAATTGTTTTCTCTCGGTAAGTCTATTTATAACTTTATGAAGAAAAGACAATTGAATAAGAACAATTCCAAACGAACCCCCCGCAGCTGGCAACATCATTGTCCAACTTCGGAGGGTTCGTTCATCTTATTGGTTTACGCAATGTTTCTTCTTTTCCGCCATTTTTTGGCGGATGTATGCTTTTTGTCATTCATCGACATCACTGTCAGTTGTTCCGCTACACGTTTGATCTTGTCATTAAGAGACAGCATCGGTTCTGAATCAATCAATACCTTCACATGATACTTATTGGCGAGGGCAGCGGTCTGCAGGGCTACGCCAACCACAACATCTTGAAGAAGTAGGACGGCGCTGCATCGTGCAATCGTTTTCTCCGCTTGACGTAAATCTTCTGCACGAATCTCTTCACCTGGTCTTCCTAGGTAAAGGACACGTGCATCACCACGATCACGCCGGATCATGAATTTCTTTTTCCACTTACGCTGCATCCTCGCTGTCCCGTTGGTCCCAATTCTATTTGATAACGAACATTGATTAGGTGCACCAACCACCATAATTGCAGGCTTTCTTCGCTTCGTACGCATTTATACAGGGCTCGAAACAATCAAATCCAGGGTTCCCAAGATTTGTAGTGATTTGACTGAAGCCGGGACAACCAAATGATCGCCTTTGTTCAATTCATAGTTTTCATGTTCAATCTGAAGTTTGCCTTGACCATCCAGAACACTCACGAGTAAAAATGGCCAATTCTTCTGGATCGGCTCCGTGTGCCCACGAACCTCCCAATGAGAAACGGTGAACAAATCTTCTCTAAGCAGTTCAGTGAATTTGGCTTCTGCCTCTTGACGTACATGATAAGTGAGTTTCGGATCACGATGTGGACAATTAGAGACTTCTATAGATTGCTGAATATGCAGTTCGCGCAGTTTACCGTCTGCGCCAGGGCGATCGTAATCATAGACACGGTAGGTGGTGTCTGAGCTCTGCTGCGTTTCAAGAATAAGGCAGCCGCCTCCAATAGCATGGATTGTTCCACTTGGTACATAGAAAAAGTCACCCGGCTTCACTTTTACACGCCGCAACAAGCTGTCCCACTTTTTCTCTTCAACTGCTTGGCGGAATGCTTCCCGAGATGGTGCAGTATGTCCATAGACAATCTCAGCACCTTCATCGCAATCAATAATATACCAGCATTCTGTCTTACCAAACGGGACATGCTCTTTTGCTTGGGCGTAAGCATCATCAGGATGCACCTGAACGGATAAATCCGTGCGTGCATCGAGAATTTTTGTCAAAAGTGGGAAATCATCTCCCTCATAATTATCAAAGAACTCACGATGTTGCGCCCATGCATCGGCAAGTGTTTGTCCCGCAAGCGAACCGTTCTTAATCACAGCTGGACCATTTGGATGCGCAGAAATTCCCCAGCATTCACCAGTCGTTTCACTCGGAATCTTGTACCCAAACAAATCCCGTAGCCGAGTTCCACCCCAAATTTTATTATGAAGCGCAGGTTCTAGAAATAGCGGTGTTGTATCCATAATCAATGTTCCCCCGTTCTCTTTGAATGCGCTTATATTATACCATTCTTTTTTTAATAAATAGAGCTCATAAATCGGTGTAATGGACCTGGTTCTCGTTGACAAAAGTTTTGAAAAACTACTTTTTTAAATCTCTCATCATGAAAAATAGAAAAAAGATCATAAGAGAGCAGCAGCCTTCTCGTGATCTTTCCCTATGTTGGTCCGATTTCTGTGAAGTTTGTTTGTTAATGTAGGTGGTTTCTGTCCTTAAATCCATTTATTTTTTAGGCGTTACCAGTTGAAGGTATAAAAAAAACCGCATCTCTTTCAGAGCGGATTTCGCATAGAATTTTTGATCGTATGGAGATCATATTTTGGATGGGCGGATCCATCTACCTTTTGCTTCATCATTTATCTGCTTGTCAGTCGAATAAACAAGTGTACCCCGACTGATCGTCATCTGAATACTTGACGGAAAAACATGACCTTCATATAAACTGAATTTGTTCTTTTGAAACAGCGTATCCTTTGTCACAACATGAGGGACATCAAGGGCAACAAGCGCAAGGTCGGCATCCGCTCCCTCACGGATTTCTCCCTTTTCTGCTGCAATCCTAAAACGCTCAGCCGGACGTTTCGCTGTCCACTCAGCGACTTGAGTTAGCGGAAGATGATGCGCGAGGGCAATTTCTATAGCGCTCAGCAGTGAAAATTGTCCACCACTAATCCCGCCCCAAGCTTCAAATAAATTATCTTTCTGTTTGTCTTTCCACTCGCATGGGGAGTGATCAGAAGAAATCATATCAATCTGTTGATGAGCAAGACGGTCAACAAGCGCATACTGCTCAGATTCCGAGCGAAGCGGTGGCGCACATTTCCCAACGACACCAACTTGGCGAAAATCATCATGGTTATAGAGCAAATAATGTGGACAAGTTTCGAGCGTTACATCCTGCCCCTTCTTTTTAGCTGTTTGAATCAGGTCGACAGCTTCAGCACTGCTTATGTGAACAAAATGAAGCGGACATCCGGTCAGCTCGGCAAACATTAGGGCACGTGAGACAGCTTCGATCTCCGCAAGTACGGGTCGTGACTCAGCGTAAGCATCATAGCCCGTTAATCCTTGCGCTTCTTTTTCCTTTTGAAGGAAGGTAACCATCGGCGCACTTTCCGAATGCAAGGCAAGCACTGCTCCAAGTTTTGCGATACGCTTCATGCCTTCAAGAAGTGAAGAATCATCTACTGAATGGAAATAAGGATTACCGGAAGGGGATAAAAATGCTTTGAAGCCGATCGCGCCTGCATGGGCCAGCCCTTCCAAATCCATCAAATTCTCCGGTACAAGTCCGCCCCAAAGGCCGAAATCAATGTGTGATTTTGCCTCGCCAATCACAACCTTCTCATCAAACACCTTTTTATTGACAGTTGATGGAATCCCGTTAAGCGGCATATCAAAAAAAGTGGTACAGCCACCGGCAGCGAGCATCGCCGATCCTGTGTCGAATCCTTCCCAGTTTTCACGACCCGGCTCATCAAAATGAACATGAACATCAATCATTCCAGGAACTATCGTCTTACCTTTTGCATTGATGACTTTCTCCGCTTGATCCTCTAATAGGTCACCTAAAGCGGCTATTTTTCCATCCTTAATCCCGATATCAAGTTTTTTCACTTCATGAGCGAGCACAACATCACCGTTCTTGATCAGTAAGTCGTAAGGCATGGCCTTCATCTCCCTTTAAAGTAAAAAGATCCGCCCATCAAGACATGAGCTTATTCAGCTGCTTCATCATACACATCCAGTGCTGCTTGCAGCGCTTCCCCTCGATTAACGGAACCCCCACATCGAATGAGGGACGCTTCCAGTCCGGCAAGTACAGCAAGTACATTATCTTTGCGGCAGCCATACCCCATCGTGCCGATTCGCCAGATTTTTCCTTGGAGTGATCCGAAAGATCCGGCAATCTCGATACCAAATTGCTTTAGCAAAACATTACGTACATCATCAGCACTCACGCCATCTGGAACTGCGACACATGTGACCGTCGGCATTTTGCAATCAGGATCTCCGAACAACTCGAGCCCCATTGCTTCGATGCCTACCATCAACGCTTTTTCATTCACTTTATGTCGAATAAAACGCGCAGCAAGCCCTTCATCTAGGACAAGACGCAGCCCCTCATGCAATGCATACTCCATTGATGTCGCTTCGGTGTGATGATTGAGACGGCGTTCACTCCAATAATCCTGTAACTGGCTAAGGTCAAAATAATTACTGCGGATCGGCATGACGGACGCTGCTCGTCTATCTGAATCCGTTGCAATGCCGCGTTCCACCTTTTTCCTGCTTAGAATCACTTTTTCAACGCGCTCATTATAAGTAATTGGTGTAATTCCTGATGGTACGGAAAGGCATTTTTGCGCGCCGCCAATTACTGCATCGAGACACCATTCATCCACACGAACATCCGCCCCTCCGAAAGTTGCCACGCTATCAACGACCAGTAGAGCGTCGAACTCCCGGCAAGCGTGACCAATTTCCGACAACGGCTGCATCCGTCCCGTAGATGTTTCCCCATGGACAAGGGCCACCACTTTCGGGCGAATTTTTTTTAGTTCATTAATCACCTCCTGCGGTTCAAAAACTGTGCCCCATGGACAGTTCATCGTGTGAATTTCAGCACCATAGCGTTCACCAATTTCAACAAACAAATCACCAAAACGTCCATAAATAGGGACAAGCATTCGATCGCCCGGTTCAATTAAACTTGCGATAACTGCCTCGAGTCCTGCACGTGATGTTCCGTCAATTGGGTACGCCCAATGGTTCTTTGTTTGAAACGCTTCACGTAGCATGTCCATCACTTCGTTCATAATTTGCGTAAATGCCGGATCAAACTGACCAAGTATCGGCATCGACATTGCGCGGAGCACCCGTGGATCCACTTCTACTGGACCTGGCGTCATAATTTTACGAGGCGGTATTTTTAACATTTTTTGTTCCTTCGTTCTTTCCATATACTCACTCTTTTCTAGATAAAGATATTAATAGGCTAACTGATAGAGAATCTTCATCAGCATCTGCACCCCAATTTCCAAATCCTCTGTTCTTGTAAATTCCTTAGGTGAATGACTCACGCCATTGTGACTTGGAACAAACATCATGGCAGTCGGGCAGTAGACTCCGAAAATCTGTGAATCATGACCCGCTCCACTCACCATCTTTTTAGAGGGGATACCTGCTTCCCGTGCTAATTTCAGATGGCGCTGCGTCATCATTGGATCCATCTTCACCGGAGGATCATCAAGCCAAGTTTCGATGTTCAGGTCGATCTGCCCCCTCTGCGCAATCAACCGAAACTTCTCTAGTTGCTTACTGTAGAATGCGTTAAGTACGTCATACTCATGATGCCGAATATCAAGAGAGAAGGTGCATGTTCCCGGAACCACATTACCGACATTAGGCTGAACGCTGATTTGGCCCACAGTTGCAACCAATCCATTGTTTTGACTTTTTCCATCGCCAATCACACTAGAGATCATCTGTGACGCCGCGTACAGTGCATCACGACGACTATTCATTGGTGTCGTTCCGGCATGATTACTCGCACCGGTTAATTGAATCGTCATGCGCTTCATACCAACAATATGGCTGACTGCAGCCCACGCTAATTTTTCATCTTCTAAAATTTGCCCCTGCTCAATATGAGTTTCTAGAAAACAAGCAATATCCTCACGTTTTGCCGGTGGGAAAACGCCGGTACCAAAACCCGCTTGATGCATGGCATCTTCAAGGGTTAAGTGCTCTGTATCGGTAACTTTTCTTGCATCCGAAAGCTGATAACGTCCGGTGATACTCCCTGAACCCCAAAAAGCCAGGTGAAACCGACTGCCTTCTTCTTCACAAAGCGAAACCGTCTCAATCGTTTTTTTTGGTGCACCATAGTGCTGTTTCAACCTGCTCACGGCAATGATCGCCGCAAGAACACCAAATGCACCATCATATTTGCCACCGTCAACAACGGTATCGATATGGGAACCTGCTAGAATCACCCGATCACGTTCTTCGGTACCTTCAAGTCGTCCAAAGACATTACCGACATCATCAAATCGGGCGGAAAGTCCCCTTTCTTCCATTTTCTTTTTAATCGCCGTCTGGGCTTCCAACCATGGAGCGCTGTATAGTAATCTTGTTACGCCCCCATTTTTGGTGCTTCCGAACGAAGCTAACCAGTTGATGAGTTTCCCGATCTCTTCCGTTAGTGGCTCTACTTGATTCATCGTCTGACGAGCCCTCTTTCCATGTGAGGTTAAATGTCATATAGTGTGAATAACCTCATTTTAGCAAAATTTCTGACTTTAACCATTGACACTAATTCTAATTTTTTTATCTTCATTCAGTTAAAGTACACAAAAGTTTATAGCCAATGATGTGTTTTGTTCGCTTCATCCATCAAAGATTTCAGCCGAAATGCAAATCGAATCATAAATCCTGTCTCCGGATCTTTTAAATTTTTTCCAAGCAACTGCTCACATTTTTCAATCCGATAGATGACTGTATTTCGATGAATATACAATTTCTTCGCTGTTTCTGAAATCTGGCAGTTCGACTCAAAGTAGACAATGAGCGTACGGAAAAGTTCTTTGTCTTCCTCTTTCTCAGAAAAAGCGAGTCCTTGGAATGTTTCACGATAAAGCTTGTACAAATCTTCCATCGGTACCATGCGCAAAAGATCAGCAAACCCATTTGATTGATAGATCTGGATAAACGCGCGTCGCCCCGAACGCAAACCAACGTGCAGAGCGTCAACAGCTGCCTGGTATGCTGTCGCGATGTCGGTCAGATTCACGCAGAGATTGCTCAGTCCGAAGGAAAGCGTTTCGGAAAAGAATTGTGCCACTCGATTCTGAACTCTGCCCAAATAAGGCAGAAGCTGCCGCTGTCCATTCGTCCAACCTTCCCCAACATTAATCAAGCATATACAGAAAGTGTCTTTGACAAAAAAGAAGCCGGGAAAAGGTAGGTTCGCCAATTCCCCTTCCATGAATTCACAGACATCATTCGTTTTCTTTCTGAAGGTTGTAAAACTGATCTGACGATCGTCAATGTCAAGCTTTCCAACGATGACGATCGTTTTTTGTTCGCTCTGCATCCCGAATTCTTTTGCACGGTTGATCATTTCTTCTTTAGAAGAAAATTCATCAGTAATTAATTTCATGAAAAAGGCATCACGAATTTTCCGATCGCTCTGTTTCAATGCCTCATCTTTAATCAACTCAAAGGCTAGTACATTCACCGCCTGCTCAATCGTCAATACCCTAATCCGATCTTCCATGGCTGTACATCCAGCAATGACCAGAAAATGGCGTTTTGTTTTGTACGTATAAAGTGGGAAGAGTGTATACACTTGATGCGTGTTGATCAAGCAGAATGAGGAAGAGAAACTGCGCGTCTGTATGAATTCAGAACCGACTTGTTTTAGGGGATCAAATAGATTCTGTATGGACCCTTGATGCGCGACTGCAATGGGTTTGAAATAATTGTCAAGCAGCGCTGCAGGGAATCCAATGAACTGTGAAAGACTATCAAGAATCTGTAAGGCCCCTTCGCCATTCATGATATGGCTGGAAAATTGTTGGTGCTTATCAATCGCAAATTGCAACTCTTGTGTACGTGTATTCAGAATAAGACTCAGTGTCTGGTTCACGATATCCACAAGCGGAATGCTGTTGGGAATAAAAATTAGTGGGAAGGACAGCTGATTTGCCAGTTGAATCACTGCATCAGGAATGTCTTCGATAAACCGCTTCGTTTTGATGCCAAGAGCTGCGCACCCTTTTTCAGCCATCTGCCGCACCAATTTCTCAAAAAAATCAGCATTGTTTTTTAGGTGATAACCTGAGGTCACCAACCAGTCGCCCGACTTAAGATAATCAATAATATCCGGAGCGTCCATCATATTAATATTGCGTATTTCCCGATCAGAACCCGCATCACCTGCAATGAGTTTAAATCCGGAAAAAGTTGATTGCGAAAAAATATCAGAGACAATCATCGATGCGTTCCCCCATTTTTACAACCGTCTTGATGCATTCAGCAAGTAGCTTTGGCTTGTTCAACTCGTGTTCATACACTCCGTCTCCGCGAAAAACATATCAGCAAATCGTCAAATTTTTGTCACATCATCCAAAGGAAAACGTGTCTATAGATCAAATATACAAAAAAAGATTATTTCAGTTAGATTATCTAACATAATAATACAGATTTTTCTAAATTCATTATAAACTTTCTGATATTAAAACATAAGGGGAGATTATGGCTATGGCAATGGTGAACACTCAGAGGAACACACCCTATCCGAACGCGTGCACATTTAGTTTGGAAGATTGGACCGTTCTCGCTCAATACTGGTATCCCGTTGCGAAAAGCGATGAGGTCACAGACAAACCGGTAGCCGTAAAACTGCTTGATGTTGAACTCGTCGTTTACCGAGCAAAGGGAAAACCCGTTGTTGCACGCGACCTCTGCATCCATCGTGGAACACCATTAAGCATGGGTTGGGTTGATAATGACACGATTGTCTGCCCTTATCATGGATTCAGTTATGCTTCTGATGGACAATGTGTTGCAATTCCGGCGCATCCTGAAGCAAAAATTTCACCTCGTCTCTGTTTGACCGTCTTCCCAGTAGTTGAACGCTATGGACTCATTTGGACAACGTTAAACGGCGAAGAAGAAAGAATTCCGTCTTTGCCGACTTGGGAAGATCCCGAGCACATATCATTTATCGCGCCCGTGATTGACATTAATGGTTCAGCAGGGCGTCAGGTTGAAGGTTTTCTGGACGTTGCTCACTTTGCCTGGGTCCATACAGATACGTTTGCCGATCGGAATAATGCATTTGTTCCAAGCTATAAAGTGTATCGTACCGAAGATGGTATTCACACGGACTACCTCAGTTCGGTCAGCAACTATCCCAAAGGCATGGATGATCCTTCACCCGCTGATTTCAAATGGCTGAGAGAATATGACATCTTTCCCCCACTCGCCGCCAGATTGATTGTACATTTTCCAGATGATAAGCTGCTTTGTATTCTGAATGCTGCCAGTCCGATCTCCGCAAGAAAAACTCGACTCTTTTGCCCGATTACCCAAAACTTCGATAAGAACCTATCCATTGAAGATGCTTGTGCATTCAACTTGAGAATTTTCAACGAGGACAAGGAAATGGTCGAAAACCAAAAGCCAGAAGAGCTTCCGCTCGATCTGATGGCTGAAGCGCATATTATGGCAGACAAGACATCGATTGCTTATCGCAAACTGCTCAAAGAAATGGGACTCGGCAAACAGTATACAAGTTGACATCGCGTAGATCTGAAAGATGGAACGATCTAATTGGAGGTGGCACAAATGATGAACTATGTAATCGTCGATAAAGAGACATGTATCGCATGTGGTGCTTGCGGATGTGCAGCACCTGAAATCTTCGGCTACGATGCTGACGGTACGTCGCGTGTTCTTCTTGATGACAATCAAGGTACGACGAAAATCCCGGAAGACAGTCTTGATGATGTTATTGATGCCTTCGAAGGCTGCCCATCTGAATCTATAAAGATGAGCGATCATCCCTTTAATGGCAATCCCTTAAGTAATGAGAGCGAGGCAAGCTGAGCTAACTCCATTGGTGTTATCTCATTATTAATAGAAGAAGAATCGAAGAGGAGTGTGAAAAATGGGCACGACACAAAAATCCGGAAAAATATTATCGCTTGGCATTCAACACATGCTTGCCATGTATGGCGGTGCAGTCATCGTTCCCCTGATTGTCGGTGGTGCTGTTGGCTTGAATGGTGCTGAACTTGCACTGCTTGTTTCCATTGATCTTGCCGCTTGTGGGCTCGCCACGCTGTTTCAGGCCTGGAAAAACCGGTATTTCGGTATTGGTCTTCCAATCGTCATGGGGTGTACCTTTACAGCGGTGTCGCCAATGATCATCATTGGTAAATCGTACGGAATGCCCGGAATTTGCGGTGCCATTCTCGTTGCCGGGCTGGTGGTACTCATTCTGTCCACTATTTTCGGGAAAATCGTCCATTTCTTTCCACCTGTTGTTGTCGGTACAGTTGTGATGATCATTGGCATTACGCTGATCCCCGTTGCAATCAACAATTTGGGAGGCGGTGTCGGGGCTAAGGGCTTCGGTAGTCCCCAAAACTTAGGACTTGGTTTCGGCGTGCTCGCGCTGATTATTGTCCTGAACCGTTTTTTCAAAGGATTCCTGCGCACGATTTCCATCCTACTCAGTATTGTCGTCGGTACGATTGCTGCTGCTTTTATGGGCATGGTTGATTTTTCATCAGCAAGTAGTGCTGGCTGGTTCAGCCTGATCAAACCATTCAGTTTCGGTGCCCCGACATTCCACATTGACGCCATTATTGCCATGTCGATTGTCGGCATTGTCAGTATGATCGAAACGACCGGTGTGTATCTCGCACTCAGCGAAATCTGTGAACAGCCGATTAATGAGAAGGCAATGAAGCACGGGTATCGTGCGGAAGGGCTGGCAATTCTGATTGGTGGGCTTTTCAACGCTTTTCCTTACACGACTTTCTCACAGAATGTCGGACTTGTCCAAATGACTCGTGTAAAAACCCGCAAAGTGGCGATCGTCTGCGGTGTTGCACTGATTACGCTTGGCTTGATTCCTAAAATTGGTGCGTTGACCGTATTGATTCCGAGTGCTGTGATTGGCGGTGCGACTCTTGCCATGTTTGGCATGGTCATTGCTTCCGGTGTGCGCATGCTCGGAAAAGTTGACTTCTCGCGTCAGGAAAACTTGTTGATCATTGCCTGCTCGATCGGCATCGGGCTCGGCGTCACGGTCCAACCCGAGTTGTTCGCAAAGTTTCCGAGTCTCATCCAGATTCTCACCAATAATGGAATTGTTTCCGGTAGTCTTACCGCCCTTATTCTAAATGTTATTTTTAATGTTGGCCGTCATACACACGAAGAAGAGGTTACCAATCTTTCAAAGCAAATGGTTGCTGAAACGAGTGCGGCAAAATCTTAAATGGTTCTGTGTTTCCCCAAACTCATAATCTACAACAAGAAGCGCGGTGAAATTGCCGCGCTTCTTGTTCTTCTTACTAAGTAAGAACATATAACTATTTGGATAAATCCAGTGTTCCGATCAACGGAGTACTCTTTGAACACGTTAGGATTAAACAGGAAAGTGCGGGACTGCTTTTGGACCACTTGTGATGCGAACCAGGGAGCCCCGCAGGCAGCAGGTTGTTCAAGGAGGCTCCCAGATCACCCTCGGAAAGAGAGCAACTGGAGTGTAATCGAGCACATATCGACGTTCAAAATCCAACATTCCAGCATAGAGCAAGGATCTGGCGTCACCTAGTTTTCTTCAACTGCCTCTATAAACTTGATAGCCAAACGGAGACACAAGCAACGGTACATGGTAGTTTTGTTCAGCATCTGCAACACGAAAACGAACGGTGACAATATCTAGAAAAGTTAAATCTGAAGAATGATTTGTTCGCTTGAAATAGTCGCCAATATGAACATGCAATTCATAGATGCCTTCGTAAAAATTCATTCCGACAAGCAACGGAGCGTCCAAACGTCCATCACCGTTTGTCCTGCTGCTCTGTAAAAAAGTGATCATTTCCCCATCCACGTTGTACACATCGATTTGGACATTTGACGCCGGTCTCCCTTGTGTCAAGTCCAAAATATGTGTCGTGAGCTGGCCCATAACCATTCCCCCATTGGTTCTGATTGGATTGACCAATCAATTGGCGTATGAAAATCTCTGATCCTAGTTACTCTTCATGCAACAGATCATCCAATCGAAAACGTGTAATCTTCAGAATCTCGTCAATTGCCGTTTCAAATTCCTTCTTTTTGGTATTGTGGATTCGCTTTTCCATCGCTGCGTATATTTCAGATTTTGTTTTTCCTCGAACTGCCATGATAAACGGGAGATCAAATCTTTTTTCATAGTCGGCATTTAATTTTGCGAAAGCAGTCGCCTCTTCCTCTTCCATGTTCTGAAGCCCTGCTTGTTGCTGCTCACGTGTAGATCTTTCCGTCATTTTTCCAGATGATCCGAGCCGAGGATGAGCATTGATCAATGCCTCTTTTTGCTCGTATGATGCAGTTGTTAATGCAGACGCGATTGCTCTGAATAATGTATCAATCGATGAGAAAGGTCTCAAATGATCGATTTTCTTGACAATCCATGGCGCGTGTTCAAAGACCCCATCAAGCAGCTCGACAAAATGATCTGAATCCGCTCGATTCAATGTCTCAAGTTTCATTTGGCATCCTCCCATTCAATGGTGAATCGAGGCTTTGTACTCTTGGCACGGACAGCTCTTGAATTATCCTATGTATGCGTCACCACTTGTTCTGCATAATTCTTCAACAAATGCCAGCAGTTGTTGGTCCGTGTGCGCGCCGGAAATCAAAGAAAGTCCAAGTGGTCGGCCATGATCCATGACTGGAATTGTGACCTGGGGCAATCCTGAAACACCGGCGATACAGGTCAGTTTCATCGTTTGCGCACGTACTTTTTCACTCGCTTCAAATGATGCATCCCGGTCAGGTGCAGGCCCATAGGTAGTCGGCAAGATGAGCAGGCTGTCTGATCCAACGAAACTTCTCATCTCGTGGACAAATTGCGTTTTAATCTGTACCGCTCGATCAAAGGCTTCATCTCGCTTCATTTTCGACGCAGCTTCAAATCGACCGGCAATATCTCGACCGAACCGAGGGTGAATAGCTTCAATCCATCTGCCATGTGCCTCCCAAGCCTCGATACCTTGAATGAGACGAAAAGTCTCGACGAGTTCCTCCAGTGAGGTTAACGGTAAACGGACATGCTGAATAGTCTGATCAAGGAACATATGGGAGACCGCCTGTTCCAAAGTTTCTTTTACTGTTTCAGACGTAATGAGGTCCCATGCATCCTCGAGAATGTACATATGCTTGTAAGTGGCAATTGCTTCATCGGAGAGCAGACATTGCCCCACTGCCGCTAGAACTTCTGCCTTCTTTGCCATCCATCCAACCGTGTCAAAGCTTGGTGCCAAAGGGATCACACCATCAAGTGGAATTGCGCCATGCGTTGTACGGATGCCGAAAAGTCCACAATAAGATGATGGAATACGAACAGATCCACCGGTATCAGTGCCCACTGCAAAGTCGGTTAACCCGGCAGCTGCAGCAACGGCCGAACCGCTTGACGAACCTCCTGAGAAAGAACTTGGGATACGCGGATTTATCGTTGGTGGGTAGTGAATATTATCCCCTTTCAGGCTGTACATTAGCTCATCGGTCACGGTTACACCGCGCAATGTCGCCCCGTTTTCGAGCAGTCGCTCGACCGTCCAGGCATGTTTGTCCGCAGCTGAATGTGTCTTCTGCCAATCTGGATTTCCACCACTATTGACATGACCTCGAACAGCGAAAACATCTTTAACAGCAAAACTCATCTGATCGAGTAACCCATTTCTTGTAGGTTCAATATTCATCTGATCCTGGACGAAAGCACCAAATTGATCCTTCTCCATTTTCCGATCACCACTTTTTATCCTAATTTTAAGAAAACAAGTTAACTCCTATTATACGTCATCATCGCCTAATACAAGTCTAACTCAAATCCGGGCATTTGTTTCTGTACGAATCGTACAAAAACTATTTGTGTTCTATGGATGAATCGTGTATAGCCACAGGGAAGCAGGCTATGACCATTTTTCTAGTGAAAGTGACTAATTATAAAGAGAATATTTAGATCTATTGCAATTGATCTATGTCGACGAAAACGATACTATAAATAGTAAAAATTCTCACAATTAAAGGAGTGGTTTGGCTATGAGTCTGGACGCGTTGAACGAACGGGTAAAACAAGATCTCTCCTATCTTGTCATGAACAGCCCGGATTGGGTACGCCCGGTCAATCATCCTGATGGTCATGTCTACGACGCAGTAATCGTCGGAGGCGGGCAGTGTGGCCTGGGGATTGCCTTTGGTCTTATGCGCGAACGGATTTCCAACATTCTGGTTATTGATGAGAACGAAGAGGGCTTGGAAGGCCCTTGGGTGACCTATGCCCGCATGGTTACCTTACGAACACCAAAACAGCTAACACCTCTAGATTTCGGAATCCCCTCACTAACCTTCCGCTCCTGGTGGGAGGCACAGTTTGGGCAGGAGAGTTGGGCGGCTCTTGACAAAATTCCGCGGGGCGATTGGATGAACTACTTACGCTGGTATCGGCATGTGCTTGATCTTCCAGTGATGAATAAAGTCAAATTGAACTTAATCGAACCGATTAAAGATGGGATTTACCGTTTGCATGTTGGCGGTACACATGCGCCATCCGATACTCTACTCGCCCGAAAAGTGATTCTAGCTACTGGTATTCAAGGCGGCGGCAGCTGGTATATTCCACCGATGATCACAGATAAGCTTCCAAAGAATCTCTATGCGCACACTTCTGAAGCTATTGATTTTGATCGGCTAAACGGAAAGAAAATTGCAGTATTAGGCGGAGGTGCCTCAGCCTTTGACAATGCTCATTTTGCATTGTCGAAAGGTGCTTCAGAAGTCCATGTTTTTGTTCGGCGCCCAGCACTGCCACGCGTAAATCCAATCCGCCAGTTGGAGCCGTCAGGTTTGATTGAGCATTTTCATTTATTGACCGATGCAGAAAAGTACGCAGTAATGGCCCACTTCTTCAAGCTAAATCAACCGCCAACCAATGACATGTTTGCGCGTGCATCTGCGTGGCCGGGATTCCACCTCCACCTCGGATCCCCCTGGCTTGATGTTGCTCGAACTGAGGACACCGCAAAGGTAACCACTGCAAAAGACTCCTTCTCCTTTGATTTTCTAATTGTCAGCACTGGTCTTCGCACAGATCCCGCCTTGCGTCCTGAACTAAGACTCGTCGAAAAATACATTGCCCGTTGGAGCGACTGCTACAATGCCCCGGAAGAAATAAAGAATCAGCTTCTTGATGCACATCCCTACCTTAGTCCCGGTTTCGGCTTACTCAGCCGAGATGAAGAAGGTAAAGAACTGCTTCATGGCCTCTTTGCTTTTAACTATTCGGCGATGATCAGTTGCGGACTTTCGGCTTCTGCACTTTCCGGAATGAAATACAGCTTGCCGAAAATCGCAAAAGCTGTAGCCAGTGCACTTTTTCTCGATAATCGCCATGACTATTTAAGCAGCTATTTTACCTATCAAGAACCTGAATTTATTAGCAATCAATGAAAACTGCTCAGATTCTTATTTGACCATGGACATGCGCGCCTCAGTGTACAACAGAATACAAGGAAGTTATCCATTGCCTCTCTTTCATGGGTTCGAGGCGTTGTAAGAATACCAGGAACATTGATATTAGTCTGCGAATAATGAAAAACGAACGGAAAGATTTTTCCGTTCGTCTCTGAATGGACTATACTCAAAACGCTAGTCATTTTACTAAACTTTGTTTTGCGAGAATTAGTGCTCCGGTAATTCCTGCGTTGTCACCAAGCGCTGGTGGTACAACGTACGCATCAATATCCGCATTGAGCTCAGGAAAAGCGACATAGTTATTGAGATACAAGCGTAATTTTTCTCGAATTAATGGGAAGAGTTGTGCCTGTTTCATGACCCCACCGCCCAAAATGATCCGTTTTGGTGAAACAATCAATACGTATTGCATCAACGCTTGGGCCAGATAATCCGCTTCGATTTCCCAAGCACTATGATCTGAAGGCAATGCACGCGCTGGTTTCCCCCAGCGGGCTTGAAGCGCTGGTCCGGAGGCAAGTCCCTCAAGGCAGTCCTTGTGGTAGGGACAAATTCCTTCAAATTCTTGATCATTCGGATGTCGGCGCAGTAGGATATGCCCCATCTCCGGATGGCTCATCCCTTGAAGTACATGGCCTTCTGATATTGCTCCTCCTCCAATACCAGTCCCCACGGTCAGATACAGACAGCCATTTAGTCCTTTTCCTGCCCCCCGATATAATTCTCCAAGTGCCGCTCCATTCACATCCGTAGTGATGCCCACCGGCAAGCTTAGCTTTTTCTTCATTGTTTTTAGCAATGGATAATTTGCCCAACCCTGTTTCGGTGTGGATGTGATCGTGCCGTACGTTCCACTTTCCGGATCCAAATCCACCGGACCAAATGTTGCAATGCCTAACGCTTCAATTTTGAAATTCATGAAAAACTTGATGACCTTTTCCATAGTTATCTCTGGTGTTTCTGTTGCAATACGTTCAGTAGCTAGAATTTTGCCCGATGCATCACCAACCGCACAAACAAATTTCGTGCCCCCGGCTTCGATAGCTCCAAGATACATAGTCTGATCTCCCCATTCCATGTAAACGTTATCTCCTTCACTTATTATAGCAACTACATAGTCAAAATACGTGATGAAAAGATCTTCTATTCTCTCTTTAATTCATGCCTGTAATTGATTCACTAGCTATGAATCGTCACCTGTTACTGCCTCACGTTCGCCTTCATTGAAAAAATTTCATATAATTGACTTATATTCAACTTTCTTGTGTTCTAGAAAAGTTAGTGAATGAGTGAAAAAGATTAACGGAGGATAGAAAATGAGCGACGCAAAACAAATGAAGACCAATGCGCTTGCGGTTGAGGCAACGGGGCTTGTGAAGCGCTTCGGTAAGAACCGCGCAGTTGACGGCATTGATCTCGCCATACCCCAAGGCACAGTATATGGCTTTCTCGGTCCAAATGGTGCAGGGAAGACGACTACGATTAAGATGCTTGCCACCTTGTTGCGCCCTGATGAAGGACAAGCACGCATCATGGGGCATGATTTAATAACCGAACCGGATGCTGTACGCAGCAGGGTTAGTCTTACCGGACAATTTGCTTCGGTCGATGAAGTGTTGTCAGGTCTTGAAAATTTGATCATGATCGCCCGCTTGATGGGCTATTCTTGGCGAGAAGCAAAAAAGAGAGCTTTCGAATTGCTCGATGCTTTTGGCCTTCAAGATGCCGCTAAAAGGCAAGTAAAAAAATATTCAGGAGGCATGCGCCGCCGCATCGATATCGCTGCCAGTATGGTTGTTCGTCCGGATCTGCTGTTTCTCGATGAACCGACGACCGGACTCGATCCGCGTAGCCGCAACCAAATTTGGGATATTGTGCGTGCACTGGTTGATACGGGAACAACAGTCCTGCTAACCACACAATATCTTGATGAAGCCGATCAGCTTGCCGACCGCATTGCGGTTATTGACCATGGCAAAATGATTGCCGAAGGAACAAGCGGCGAGTTAAAGGCATCAGTTGGTTCAGGTGTCCTCCATGTTCGTTTACTCGATCCGGCTGTGCGTGAACAGGCGCAGCACTTACTCGCTGATGTCTTGAATGTACCTATTCACCTTTCCTCAGACCCTGTCGCTCTGTCTGCACAACTTGCAGATACAGAACATGCTGGTGATGCCTTGAATGTGCTGAACAGCAATCAAATCAAGGTAAGTCAATTTTCACTTGGTCAGCCTAGCCTTGATGAAGTGTTCCTGACATTGACCGGAAAACCGGCAGAACCCACAACTCAAGAAGAAGGTGCTGCAAAATGAGTGTAGAATCGATGCAAGATCAACAGAAAATGAGAACTGCCTTGGTCGAACAGCAACGTCCTTCTAAGCCGAATGGACTCTCAGCATCGTTGACGTTCGCTTGGCGAGCGTTGTTGAAAATCAAATATTTACCGGAACAGCTTCTTGACGTTACGTTCTTTCCGGTCATGTTCACACTGATGTTTACTTATCTATTTGGTGGTGCACTGGCCGGATCAACCGGTGCCTATTTGCAGTTTCTTATCCCCGGCATTCTCGTTCAAACGGTCCTTTTTACCACGGTTTATACCGGCGTTGCACTAAATACGGATATCTCGAAAGGTACCTTCGACCGCTTCCGATCATTACCAATATGGAGCCCGTCACCGCTTGTCGGGGCACTGCTTGCTGACGCTGCACGATACATGATCGCATCAATCATTGTCATCGCCTTAGGTCTTATCCTCGGATTTCGTCCGCATGGCGGCTTTGTCGGTATCGTGATTGGAATTGTGCTCGTGCTGGTCTTTGCATTCAGCATATCTTGGATCTTCTCCGTTCTTGGGTTGATCTTGCGGACATCTGCTGCAGTAATGGGCATCAGCATGACCTTCCTATTTCCAGTGACCTTTGCCAGCAACATTTTTGTCAATCCATCCACCATGCCTTCATGGCTCCGTGCAGTCGTCAATGCGAATCCGGTATCATTATTAACTACTGCAGTTCGCGGATTGATGCAAGGTCACGTTAATGTTGCCGAAATCGGATGGGTATTGCTTTCCTCTGCCGTACTGATTCTTGTGTTCGCACCAATCACCATGTATCTCTATCGCAACAAGCACTAACCAGAATAGTGTATTGAGAAAAAGGATGAGAAGCAGCTTAATGCCTCTCATCCTTTTTTTCATAACTATTTATAATATTGTCCTTTGCCAATCAATAGGTTTCGTTAAAGAAGACACCATTATACATGTTCTGAGTGACCGTTAATCGGTACTTCCCGACGATCAAACAAGGAGAACATCAGTCCGTAAATAAACACTCCAAGAAACGCCACAATACCCAAAATAACGAATGTCTGTGAATAGCCGAACCAGACAGTCATCGGGATCGCCAACGGCGCAAGTGTCCGCCCAAGAGAGAAACGCAATCCTGCAGCAGCAAAATATTGACCACGCAAGTGCTCCGGAGCAAGCTTCGCAATAAAACTATCCTGAACACCGACAACCATGAGTTCAGCCCAGGAGAACAGAACGATCATGCCCAGCAGCAGCCAGACATTCAACGTTTGGCCGATCACGATCATCGCAACACCATAGCAGAATGCTGAACCCATAAATACTTTGCCTTCACGAAATTTTGTCATCCATTTGGTGACAATGACCGTAAACAGTGCAACACAAAGTCCATTCGTGGATACCATCAGACTGAACAGATTCTTTCCATTCACATCGAAATGCCATCCGCCTAATGAGAACAGAGTCTGCATCGGCACTTTATCCGTTGTGTATACGGCAATCAGCATATCCAATTGCATAAATGTCTGAGCAACCAGCACCCCCGCCAAGATATACAGCAGAAAAATATGGTCGGTAAAAATAACATGATAATCACTCAATTGATTTTTCACATGATGCGTCCAGTTCTGTTTCCCAGTCTGTTGCTCCACTTGGCTCTTTTGCGGAACCGTCTCGTGAATCCAGTGCTGAAGTGCCCAAATGAGCCCGGCACTGACCACTGTGCAAACGAGCAGAAAAGCGAATCGATCATTAAAGAAAAAGGTTGCACCCAGCAGCGGTCCCACAACAACCGTCACATTAATTGAAGTATAAAAGACGGCGAATACGTTTGCCCGATGCTTCTCGGGTACTACATCAGCAATCATCGCACTGCTTGCCGGCCAATACAATTGGCCAAACAGACCCAAAAATGAAAAACTGATAAAGGTCACCCATGGAGAAACAAGCCATGGTGAATTGGCTAAAGCGAAGAATGCAAAACAAACGGTCTGCCCAATTGCCGAGAAAACCATCATCCGCTTACGACCGAAATGATCGGCACAGTAGCCGCCAAATAACCCAATTACCGTACCGAGTACTTGCGAAAGAACCAAAAGAAACCCAGCCACTTCCTGACCGAAATGATTGGAAAAGTAAATCGCCATAAAAGGAAAATACATCCAGAACAGAATGTTAAATAATCCTTCACCAATTAATCGTACTTTTAAATTAATGTCCCAGTCACGCCATTTCATTACTATAAATCCCACCTTAACGACCAGAAAACCGTAAAAACTTGTGAGAAACAGTCTACCTGTATACACACGTGTTTCTGCTCACTTCATTTTTCTCCGTTGAGAACTACTGGGCAACTACCGCCCAGTCCCTATTTTGCATCACTTACACTTCGATTGCTCGCTTTCCTCCGGCAGTCCAGGATCCTCCTCAGACATACTTTTACCTGCGTTTCGCCTGCACTCCCGCAGGAGTATCGCAACTTCGCTGTATTTTTAAGTAAAAAGGTTATCCTTCGTTATCAAAAAAAAAGAATCCATGGCCGGCATGTAAGATGCCGGACCACAGACTCTCTTTATCAAAAGTCTTGAACCACAGCACCGCTACGCGATTTGATAATCACCTTTTGAGCTTTGAGGCACAAACAATGTGAAGACAAGTGCATTCATTTTCTCATTTGCCATTAAGCTCTTATCAATGCGTGCAGTCATGATTCAACCCTCTTATTCTGATACAGTTTACCGTGCTTGTGCGCCATTAAAAATGTCGCGGTTCTTGCATTATACTGCATTTATTGTATCGTGACAATTCATGTACATCCTTGAAAAAAGGGAATTATTTTGCGATGAATTGCGCGATTTCATGATTAAACGCATCAAGTAGGCGGCTTGTGATTGCGCCCGGCTTGCCATCTCCAACCGGATGCTCGTCAATCTGCACAACCGGAGTCACACGTACGCCGGTACTTGTGATAAAAGCTTCATCCGCATCCAGCAATTCATCGGTTGTGTATGTACGCTCCTCAACCGGAATGCCAAGCTGTTCCGCAAGCTGCAAGACAAAGAGACGTGTAATCCCATTTAATATAAAGTGATTGGCCGGATGCGTAATTAATACACCATCCTTCACGATGAATACGTTACATGTTGATCCTTCAGTCACCACGCCGTCCCGATGTAAGATCGCTTCGGCACTTCCTTTTTCAAAGGCTTCCTGATTGGCGAGCACATTTCCAAGCAAATTCAGTGTCTTGATGTCGCAGCGCAGCCAGCGAATGTCGTCGATCAAACTTGCCTTAATGCCATCCGGATAGAGATCTTCATCTTGAGTCGTCGCTTCGACACTGGCAGTAAGTACAGAGCTGATCGGTTTTTCTGGAAAACGATGCTTTCGTGCGATCGCACCACGTGTAATCTGAAAGTAAACGTAACCATCGTTCATCTCGTTGTCTTTAATTAATTTGTTCAAGTTCTCCACAAGATGATCCGTATCATAAGGAAGCGTTAAACGTAATTCCCGTGCACTTCGGTTCAATCGTTTCATATGAAGATCAAGCAGAAACATCTCTCCGTTATAGACACGGAGGGCTTCATAGATCCCGTCGCCGAATTGATAGCCTCTGTCCTCCATATCAACCTTACCCTGTTCCCTTGCCATAAACTGGTCATTATATAATATTGTGCTCACTGTGAGGTCCCCCTTTGTCGATGAATTGCTCCACTGTCCTTCCACAGGGAGACAAATCCGATTCATTTCGTACCCATTTGTTTTATTATACTCTGTGATTTATTAAGGCCTCAACTACAAATTTTTCAGAATCCTTGTCAAGATCATGTCGGATCGAGAGACTGATCCATCTCGGAAGCTGATCATTTGCTTTATAGGACTTATCGATCAATCTAAGGCGAGAAAGAAAAAAACAGAGACAATTGCCTCTGTTTCCTAAATCTATTGAGTAATTATCTTAATCAAATAAGTATGTCCTGCAAAATCGGATCGTCATGTAAGATCTGATGTGCAAGCTCTCGATATTTTTCTTCATGAAGGTAGGTATGACGCATCGGTTTCATCTCCGGTGCTCGATCGATCGCCATGTCAAAATCCGCAATAGTCATCCCCACGGACTTTGCGTATGTGAAAAAGCCGGTGCTCTGCAACACTTTTGTCACGCGTTCATAACGATGATCCTGTACCTTGCTCATCAGGTAGGTGGCAACACCAACCTGGATGCCGTGAAGCTGCGGTTTTGCTGAAAAAGTATCGAGTGCATGTGAAATCAGATGTTCACTGCCGCTGGTCGGTGCACTGTTCCCGGCAATTTCCATCGATATACCAGCCATTGTCAAAGAGTCTACCAATTCTTTAAGAAAGAGGTCATCACGGATCGTACCAAAATCGGTGCGGACAAAACTGTTTACCGCTTTCTTCGAGATCATTAACGCACAATCATCTACCCGTGTGACGCCTTTCTTTTCCTCTAAAATCCAATCTTCAGCTGCCGTAATCTTAGAAACAAGATCCCCAACTCCGGAATAGATAAAGCATTCCGGTGCACTTTTCACAACATCAATATCAATGAGAATGCCATAGGGCATCTTCGCATGCACCGAAATACGGCGACCATGAATGGTCAGCGATGTGTTGGAACTTGAGAACCCATCGTTTGATGTCGAAGTCGGCACACTGATGAACGGCCATTTACGCAATAACGCTGTGTATTTCGCCGCGTCAAGCGCTTTACCTCCGCCGATCCCGACCACTGCCTCTGTCTGGAATGGAAGCTGAAAAGCGTAATCAACAACATGATCAATATCAATATCGTTGATCTCAGTTGTTTCCAAAACATCGATACCCGCTTCTTTCATTGATGCAAACACGGTTTCTCCAAGCATTTCTGTTAAGCCCATGCCGAAGAAAAGAACTACTTTTTTAAATTGATGGCGACCAAGCAACCTGCCGATTTCCGCCATATTCCCTTTCCGTACATCCAAGAGTGACGGTACAACAATTTGATGATTATCGCTGCCCATTGATGATCGCCTCCTCATGTGTGGCCAGATAGTTCTCTACATCTTTAAAACTATTAATGGCGACGTACTCTTTATTTTCTTGATCCAGCAAATTCTGAAGCTTTCCTTTGGCAAAAATGGTATCTGCCAGCATGGCTGCTTTCAGATCAGGAAGACTGTCTCCTGCAAACAATACGGTGTTGTACTCTTTCATCAGATCACGCGCAAGCTTCTGTTTGTCAATACCATACAGTTCTGAGTAATAAGAACCGTTTGGATCAGGCTTGAGCTGAATTCCACGATTTTCATATACACCAGGATTAGAATAGATTTTAACATCTGTTATACCCTGTTTCTCAAAAATACGTTTAATATAGTAATCTGTACCTGCACTGATGACTACAAACGCACCGCCAAGCGCTTTAACGTGTTCAATCACCTTTTTGGCATAGGGATCAAAAGGTACCGCATCAATATCTTCATCAATCCCTACTTGATCGCGATCTATAGATTTAAATAATCGGCTCAGATAGTCAAGATCAGTCATGACTTTCTTATCCCAATCATCATAGAGCTTGTCACGTTGATCAGCAAAATGTCGGTCAATGATCACATGAAAAAAATCTTTATCGGAGAGTGTGCCATCGAAATCAGAAAGAAAAAGGAAGGATTTTGTCATATAATAGTTCTCCTTTATTTGTTCTGTTATATTACAGTTATAGTATAACAGATAAATTATCTGTTTTATTTTCATGCAAACGTAACCAATATGTCGAAATGATGAAAATCATTTACCTACTCAACCCGATTGACCTTTTTGAATTAGTATACCCTTTTCTCTAGGTATTTTATCTAAGTCAGTGTATGCGGGTTTACAGACTTCAGATACGCGTAGGAGATTTAGCTTGGTAAAAAACTCTGGTCTCATATTTTTTATCATTGTGCTTCGATCGATTGCCACAGGCGACCCGGAAGCCTCCTCGGTCAATCCTCTATCTACGGGGTCTCCCTTGGCTCGCATCAACTAGAACGGTCCCGAAGGAGTCTCGTACTTTCGGTTTTGAGCTTAAATTTTGACGAAATAAATGCCGTTCATCCTAGTATCTAAGTCCAAAATTTTATACTTTCCTTTCTTACAAAAAACACCCCGACTATTGGCTGGATTACGCCAATCATCGGGGTGCTTTGATCACGCTATTATGCTTCGGATAAATCCTCTCCCTCGTCATTCAGGTGAATGAAAAATGTACCTCTTTCATTAATTCTAATGTTGTGCTCATGGACTTGCTTTCGAGGTACACCAGTATCAAGAATCTGATAAGGTGCGATTCGTTCGCGAATCTGAAGTCGGTATTGTGCTGTTTTCATGACCTTGTTGAAAAACGGGCGAATATTTATTGGTAATTCAATTTTTTGATTATGCGTTAAATAAGCGAAAATAGTTCCGGGGGTCTCTTCACTCTTTGCCCATTGACGAATATGGGAATGGGCAAGCCACACACAGTTTCTTGACGCTTCCGCCATGAGCGGCAGAAAATAGATACCCAGTTCGTTGCATACACAAATAGGCGGCATGCTTTTGTAACCCATCATCATGGCAATTTTCTTTCTGCCGCTGTAGGTTGACCCATAATAACTGCAGGATTCCTGGACGATCTGTAACGGTGTTTGCGCCACTTGACATGTTCGCGTTTCCTCAATAATCAGCGTGCCTAAACTCCCGTCAGAACGGTCGTAGGGAAGCAAGGCCATTGTTTCCGGACGAATAATATACAGTTTTTCGTTCTCCATTAACATGCTCCTCATCTAAATTTGATTTGGTGTCTTACAAATTGCTGGGTGAAAAAGGTACCTGTTTTCCTTACATTGTGTTGGAAAGAACCGCGATAGAGGATTTTTCATTTTTGCGGTTAACCAGTGAGAGGTGTACTGAATAAATTTCAGAGTATTTGGAACCCTGCATTTATACCTATAATTATACAGAATTCACTATATTTTTCAATTAAATATAGAGCTTTTCAGACACTATTTTCCATATTTTCACAAATTGTTCAATAATACAGACCATGAACATCCCTCAGTTCCCTAATCACTTTCATTGTTTAAACAATTTTTCTAACTTTTTAGAATAAATCACATAACACAAATAGCCAATGGACTTGAACCAACAAATGATCTTCTCATAAGAAAAAAAATATTCTTGTCTCATAAACGGAGGCTTTATTACTTATATAATTCGGTTGTCAATGCAGTTGTATAAAAGCGATTAAAAAGATGAAAGGAAAATTCCTCTCATCTTTTTTTAAAGCCACTGATTGAAATTGCCTCTTATCCATAAAAATTCATTTCATTTTTATTAGTTCAATGACCAAGTCTGTATCTTTTTTCGAGAAATTAGTCAGTTGCAGATCTTCACCCTTTTTCAATTTAAATTCAAAGGTATCTCTATTTTTCTTGATATCGTCACTATTTTTTTCTTGGAATGTCTTTGCATCCACTACCTGAACGAACAATTCAAATGGCGTATTCTTATTATTCTCCACACTTAATTTGTAGGTTCCACTCTCGATTTCCTGCCCTGCTCGAAAGTTTCCTGTTTCATTAAGCAATTCAAAACGTTTATTTTGCACAATTATTTTTTTGAACTTAGATGGAGTGAGTAAGGCTGCTCCCTTCCCGGAAACCTGCACTTTATTATTCATAGTATATAAACGATTTACAATCCGATCACCTTTTTTAAGATGAATGATGCCAACAGTTACATGCCCACTTGTCGCCTTGATATCATAATATCCTGGTTTAAACCGTTTATTATCTACAGTATAAGTGTTTCCGCTTCTCAAGGTTATCATTTGCGCCGTATTACTTTTGGTATTTCTCCTAAAGGTTTTATATGATTCATCACTTAAGAGATATCGGGATATCAAAACACCTGCCAAAGCAAGAATAAGAACAACAAATACAATTTTTTTATTTTTCGTCATTTCCGACCAAATGTCCTTCCTCTACTGTAAGAACAGTGTCAGCCAAAATGTCCAAATCATCTTGATTATGACTCGCAATGACAATGAGTGCGCCTCGTTCCTTTTCTTCAACCAAAATGTCTCGGACCAGTTCAACACCGTTTTTGTCTATTGCATTGGTCGGTTCATCAAGCAACAAGATCTCTGGTTTTTCGAAAATCGCTTGAGCAATACTAAGCCGCTGCTTCATCCCCAACGAAAATTTTCTGACAGGCATCTTACTTGTCGGATCAAGTCCCACTCTTTCAATAGCTGATTTAATGTCTTGGTCTGAAGCAACCCGCTTCACCTTGGATAAAATTTTCAAGTTCGTAAATGCACTGTATTCCGGCAGCAGATCCGTTTTTTCAATAATAACACCAATACTTGACGGGAATGATATATCCCGATGCAATACTTTCTCATTAATTTTTATGGTTCCATGGTTAATATAGATCAATCCACAAAGAGCACGAATCAGCATTGTTTTTCCTGAACCATTGCGCCCGCTTAACCCGTATATATGCTTATCATAAAATGTATAACTAATGTCATTTAATACATCTGCACGTTTAATTTTTTTACTCACATGATCTGCAATGACTGTTGTCAAGACAAATTCCCCCTAATAGATATCCACTTTTTTTATTAAGCGTGTCGCAAAGAAGATTAGAATTGTTATCAGTGTACAGACTATGACGAGTGAAAGCACCGTCTCAATGAATAACCCTTGATGAATATAGTGGTTCGTTCTAAGTGGAAACATTGCATTGGGTACAAAGAAATAGATCAGCCATGTCCATTTTCCAATTGCTTGGAGATAATTCCAAAATGATAGTGATAAAGTGACATATATATTGATAATCAGAAAAGAGGTAATCTCTGAGAAAACCAGTTCGAGTATAAGTTGACTCATTAATAGAAAGACAACAATAAGGATATAGAATGGCAACGCATAAACATTTTCATACCAATAAATATAAGTTTCATCGTTCAGAAAAAGCTCTCCTACTACACTAAATATCCCAACTTGGATCAAGATAAACCCGATTCCCAATGCAAGGGTTTTTACTAGTTTCAACACGATAAATTTTTTCCGATTATAGTTACGAACCAACATGTATTTTCCAAATCCGTATAAGTCCTTTTTTAACATTCCCATCATAAAAAAACTGATCACACCAAAACTAAAATACCAGTCCATCATCAATATCAGTGCTGAATTATTCGACACACTAATCATAAAAGCTAGTGACACGGGCCAGTCCGGCTTAAAATCATGAAGACCAGGAATCATCGTCCACGCCTGAAAGAATGTAATGCCAATAAAAAACAATAGAATAAATCGTTTATTCTTTCTCATCAAAGGAAATCCCTTCTTTGAATGAAAATACTATTGACTAAATATAGGCTTAAAAAGACGGCAATTAATCTTAATACGCGTGAGATGAACTCCGTAACTGTCAATCCTTTTTCAAAGTACATTTGGATGAACGGATCAACATCAAAGAGTGGACTCCAAGTAATTTTTCCTAATAGAAAACCTAAATAACTTAAGATAATACATAGAACAAGAGCATGTAATCTATTGAAAAAGTTCTCCAAGAAAAAAAGCAACAATCCTAGAAAGTTCAAATAAAGAAAGAACAGGCAGGCATAGATTAATGCCAAAATGTAGAACTGCTGCTGCATCAATACATTATTTTCTAGAAACAATGCATTCAAACCGGCAGCAACACCCCCATGAATCAGCACAAAAATGAAAGAAAGCACACACAATTTGACTACATAATGTTTTGTAAAATCATAACGATCTTTATGGAGCAATGTAATAACATTTGACGGATAAAGTGTGAGGTTCCTGAAGAGAAGGAAAATAACACCAAATATATAAGCAATTGAGCGAAAATCATAATAACAATAAAAATTTGTGGTAATCTGCTTCAATGTATCTGGTCTTATATGTCGTACTAGAGATTGATAGAGTAAGAAATAATAAAATACACAAAAAAGAATGAACATGAGTGACACGTGAACGAGTTTTTTTAAGTCAAATCTCATCGCTCTTCACCTTATAAATATAAGAAGCTACTATAAGAATGAACGCTGGACTCAGAAAGAGTCCAATATTTGTGAGTACTAATTTCCATGGATATTCATTGAACGGTTGAAAAACAATCATAACGGCATGATCCCCAGTAATATCTAGAAACCAAAGAGCAAACGCAAGAAAATAAGCATAAACTCTTTTCGGAAAAAAGAAACAGATAGCTGTTAATCCTGAGCCTAAGACACCAACAATAACACTTACAAGTAAAATAAAAATGAGATTTGCCAAGGTCTGATTAGCTATTATAAAATACGAATACATAAATTCTGGATGTTGATTGATAATTTTACTTAATTGGGGAAGTGCAGCTGTATATGGATCTTGAGTACCATTATAATTGATTAACCAAACGAGCAAAAAATTAATCAGAAGCGAAATAAGCATAACTGAAAAAGCAACGATAAATGAGAATATCAATTGCCGGCCAAAATATTTCCTTTTGCCTACCTTTAAAATATGGATCGACTGACTGTTCGATTGAACATCCTGAATGTAATACTCGGAAACCATTATTAATATGTAGATGGGAAGAAACCACAACATTAAAATTTGCATCATATGCCCTTCAGAATTTCCAACAAGGAAAGCTGATTGATTGGGAGTAAACTTTTCTGACCACTGACTGTTTAGTAAAAATAAATCGGCGATAGGAAACAGAATCATCAAGGTCATTATCAACATACTTCTTTTACTCTTAATGAAACGATAATAATAAGCCTTCAATTAAGCCACCAACTTTATTAAAAATTATTAATTGAAGAGAGGATCATCCAAATTACTCATTAATATACGATTTTAGGATATTCTTCATCCCAATAACCGGATACGTTATAAGAATTATTATTATAGTTATTATTCTGAGCGGTTAGGTAGCAATACACCCCAGTTGCATCATCGGATGCCTTTTCATAGGCCTCTCCTCGTCCACTATAAGCATTAACCGTTGGTGTTATATTGTGTCCCGATTTATTTTCCATCCAAAATTGGGTAATTGAATTAAACCCTTCTTCAGAGCCCTCCAAATTAACCATCCATGCTTCGTGTATATTTGTAGTTGTGCGCTTATGAGCGTTAGCGTCGCTTACACGCGAATTAGCTTGATACGGACCTATATTAAAGTTATATCTATATTCATTTTTTTCTGCAGCATGAGAAATAGTTGGAATAAGTAAACACAGTGCGATTAAACCAGCAAGTATTAGTTTCATTAATTTTTTCTTATCTAACACCATTGTTTTATCCCCCTCATAAGTATAATAGTGGAACCCTCTCTCATTATGTCATATTACCATAAATAGGAATAATATCAGCAAATACTTATCGACATTTTTCGATATATTCTGATTATATAGTTTTTAATTTGATCCTATATCGATCTGAACCCCAGAGGTTGGATTTTATTGTCTCATCAGTTATGGGGAGAGTTGGTAACCTTTAAGACTTAATCGAAGACCTGCTCGTTCTCAACTGTCTAGTAATCTTGAATGCCCACATACACACAATTCCACTGAATTTTAATTTCTTATTTGTGCAATCAAAACCACCCGTGTGAACGGGTGATTTGCTCTGCGGCTGAAAGCCTTTATTGCTGGCCAGCCCTAAACGGGCACCGAGGCGTTCGCCAACCGCACTACTTTCCCGGCTATCCTAAAAGGGCTGCACTTATTTTTTCTTTGTTTTGCGGTTGACTTCTTCTCCAGTAAACGGATCAATATGTTCAAACATGCTTAATTGTTCTGCGACTACATTCTCTTGTATCTGGTTACGAATGTATCTTCAATTACTTTCTTGTTTCTTCCAACTGTGTCCACATAAAATCCTTTGCACCAAAATTTCCGATTTCCGTACCGATATTTTAAGTTCGCATGTCGATCAAAGATCATTAAACTACTTTTTCCTTTGAGATACCCGATAAAAGCTGAGACACCGATCTTAGGCGGTATACTGATTAACATATGAATGTGATCTTTACACGCTTCAGCTTCGATAATCTCTACACCTTTTCGCTCGCATAACTGTCGCAAAATCATACCTATATCTTTTTTTAGCTTTCCATAGATGATTTGTCTTCGGTACTTAGGTGCGAATACGATATGATACTTACAATTCCATTTTGTATGTGCGAAACTGTTAACATCCGATGGCATTAAAAAAGTCTCCCCTTGTCTGATGAATTTGGTTGGCGAACCAAAATTTATCTTAGCACGAAGGGAGGCTTTTTTTGATACATCGCTTGGAGCTTTCCGGAACCCTAGGCATAGCCTAAGGTTTTCATTACATACAATAAAAGGGCTCCCTTTTGGGAGCCCTAACCGTAACGGACATCACCTGGACGGCACTCCAGGATCTCTTTTAACCACCAATTGACTTGATCGGCGGCGCATGGGGAACCTTTCCCACCTTAATATCCGTATTTATAATATTGACCTTCTTTCTTTATTATAACCTTTTGCTTGATATTTTCAAGTGTATGGGACAATTCTCCCTGACCTTAAACGACTTGCAATTTTTGCCTGTGGATTATTCAAGTCATAGAAGCTACTGACAAAAAGATACCCATCTCAAGAACCCATCAAATTGGTTCTACTTACATAAGTATAAAGTATTCACCAGGTTATCCAAATTAAACTAGACATGCAAAAGAAGTCTTCGCCAAGAATAGACGGCGGGGACTTCTTTGGTTTAATATTGTAATAACTTAATGGGATCTAAAAGGTGGGGTAACATGAAAATTTTGCGAAAAGATATTTTGCCCGCAGTTCTCTTTATCACAGCAATATTTTGTATATTTTTCAGAAATCCATTAGCTTATTGGAGTGCTTTCACGACATGTCTTATCGTTTCGATTATTAATATTTACTATGATCGAAAATTAGCGCATATTGCTATTTACGTTTCTGGCAACATAATCTTCTTAATTTTACTGATTATTTACCGTTAAACAAGAATATTTTTCTCATGGCCTCAAGGCTATTCATGATCGACTGTCCTTTTTTCTTATGGAATTCTTTATATTTTGGATCTTGATGTTTAAGAGGTCATTTACAATCGAGTAGGAGGAAACCTTCGGTTTCCGACCTCTCACACCACCGTACGTACGGATCCGTATACGGCGGTTCAATAGCTTGAGTGTGCATGCTCGAACAGATGAGTAAGATTCTTTAAACCCATCTGTTCGAGTATTTTATTTGTAATCGACCGATGTAGGATATGGCTACAGACAATGCGCCAGTAGCCTTTTCGTGTGTTTGCCCATTCCCATGCCTTTTGTTTCGGCACTTTGAGTTGGATAAGGTTTTTATATTTCGTCTTAACCTTCTTCCAACGTTTCCAGATGATCTGCCGGATTCTGCGCCGGAGCCACTGATCAATGTGCCGAATATAATTCTTCATATAACTGATTCCATAGTAGTTGATCCATCCAGTGGTTACTTCATTAATTTCTTGAATGATCTCACGGATGTTACCACTTCGGCTTCTTTTTGTCAGCTGTTTGAGCTTTCGTTCAAGGCGCTTTTTCGATTCTTGATGAGGACGAAATCCCGTTCCTTGTTTCGTTGTGTACAGGCAGAACCCAAGAAATTTGAGTTTGGTGGGACTGCCAACCTGGGTTTTCTCGCGATTGACTGTTAGTTTCAGTTCCTTTTCGAGGAACGTGGTGATACTTTTCATGACGCGTTCTCCCGCTTTTCGACTCTTGACGTAGATGTTGCTGTCATCAGCGTAGCGGACAAATTTATGTCCTCTTCGTTCCAATTCTTTGTCCAGTTGATCGAGATAGATATTTCCTAGAATTGGTGAGAGTGGGCCCCCTTGCGGAACTCCTTCTTCAGTCGGGTTCACCCTTCCATTAATGACTGCACCACTCCGTAAGAACTTACGAATAAGCCGAAGAACCCTTTTATCCTTGATCCGTTTTTCCACACAGTACATCAACTTATCGTGATTCACCGTATCAAAGTAGGATTTCAGATCAAGATCAACCACGTATCTGTATCCTTCCTCGTAGTAAGCCTTGGCACGCTTCAGCGCGTCGTGGGCACTACGGTTGGGGCGGAAGCCAAAACTGCTATCTGAAAATGTCGGATCGAAGATCCGTTCTATTACTTGGAGTATCGCTTGTTGGACTAGGCGATCGCACACAGTTGGAACGCCAAGTTTTCGTTTCGATCCATCTGGTTTCGGGATTTCCACACATCTTACGGGTTGTGGCTCGTATGAGCTATCTTTAATCTGTCTCATGAGTTTATCCCTATTTCGTATGAGGTAAGGGAACAACTCGTCAACAGTCATTCCATCCGTTTCGGCCGATCCCTTATTCGCCTTGACTCGTTTATAGGCTCGATTTAGGTTCATGCGGTCGGCGATTTTCGTGATGAGATCATGCACACCATCTCTTCTTTCAGTTTCACCGCAAGCCGTACTGCACACTTCTACCGTACCTTCGGATTCCATCCTATTCTTCGATAAATAGTCATCATTTGATGTTGTCTGTGGTTGTCGCATGGCTCACACCTCCGCTGTTTCCAAGATTACTATTGTTCAGCCCTTCGTCCTGATGGACTACTATGGCGTCTGCTGACTTCTTACAATTCATCGCACCATCACTGGCATGATTGTTCCTGTGGAAAATCGCTTTCCTCTTGTTGGGAACCCTTGTAAGACCTCCCCGGGTAAGAATGACAACTTTCCTCCCATGTAGGTGCTGGATTTACTGTAAGAGATTCGGGCAGTATCGGACTTCGCCTTGTTCAGCAGGTTTATCCGTCTCCATTCAGCCTTTGTATCCAGTTTCTGTTCGTCACCTCAGGAGTTTGCCTCCGGCTTCCTCCAGATTCCATCTCACGGTGGACACCCTTGCCTTTAGCTAACAGTTCCTACTGCCAAGCCTGTAGCGGACTTTCACCGCCGAGTTGTCACCCATGCCGGGCGCACAATGAAAAAAACATCGATGCCGATCGGCATCGATGTCAGCTTATTAAAATTATTTATTTTGACTTGTACTGTAGTCTTCCTTGGTAATGAGATGCAGCTTGCGGCACAGCCATTCAAAGAACCAACCGCCTGCGAAAGGAATGATAATAAACACGAGCACAATAATCAGCAGATTGCTCAATGTGGCACCGCCGGACATAAACCGAATCGCGTTGATTGGTCCGACAAGACCAGAAAAGCCAAATCCTGCACTAATCGGCGTTCCTTTAATGTCAAAAACAACAGCAAGGATGCCAAGTAAGGCAGCATTTAATACGACCGGAATCAGAATCTTCGGTTTGCGTACAACCGCCGCGATCATAATTTTCGGTGTACCGAGCAAAGCGGAAAGCGAGAGACCGATTGGATTCACACGCAGTCCGCCGATAAACATGCCCACCGCTGCTGCAACAACTCCAAGGTTACCCGCGCCGGATGCAATCCCGCTCATACTAATCGCTGTCGCAATTGCGACTGTAGAGATCGGAGAAAGAATGATAATTGAAAAGCTGACTGCAACCATAATCCCCATAACAATTGGTTGTAGCGCAAAGTAACTGTCCACGAGCTGACCGACGGCCATCGTAATCTTACGGACAAAGGGCAGCATCCATAGACCAAGACCGCCTGAAACAATACACACGATGGTCGGTAAGACAAGAGGCGCGAATGCCTTCAGTTTATCGCCAACGATGAGTACAACACCAACGGCTATGCTGGCTGTTAACAATGTATTAATCAAGTCGCCCATGCCGGTCACAAGGACACCGTTCGGGGTAAAATTCAAAGCTCCGGAACCAATGTACGTTGCCGATGCGACTGCCACCATTTGGATCGGATTCAACTTGAAGTTGAAGGCAATGGCGGTTCCGATTAATAATGGGACCGTGAACATAATTGTTGTAACAATCTGCAAGATAATCCCGAAAATCGGTGCGTGAGGGGCAAGCGCCTTACAGATTTCACTGAGCAATGCAGACGGAATCAATCCGGCAACAATTCCTATTGCTAAACCAGTAAGCACATTATTCACGTATTTCTTCACTGTCAATCCTTCGTGCTTCACTTCATTTGTCAACTTCAACACCCTCCATCCATCTTCTGTTTCGTATTTTTTCTGTATCTTGTTCATCTCTACCGAGGTTGCTTAAGAATAAGGACAATACTTATAGAATATCCTCTTTAGAAATGAACCTGTGCTTGCTATTCTATCAAGTATTCATCCATATGTCGATACAACGCGTTTAATCACTAAAGTTTTTTTAAAAAGAAAAAACTGAGCAAAAACCGCCCAGTTCTTATTTTGCATTAATTGTGCTTTGATTGCTCGCTTGACGCGGGCGATCCGTGAGCCTCCTCAAACACACAAAAATCTGCGGGGTCGCACTCGGCTCGCATCAACAGAAACGGTCCCGCAGGCGTCTCGAATCTTCGCTGTATTTTTATGCAAAAAGGTTATACATTCTTTTCTTTTGAGCAAAAACCGCTGAACCTTTGTAAATCATAAAAATTCGGCAGTTTCATAGGGAAAATTAACAATTATTTTTCGATGAATGACCCTGTTGCTGGACGCTGATGACGTGCGAAAATCCTTCCATAGAACATGTATACAGAAAAAGTCGAAAAAGCGAAAAGCGCCAAGAGAAAGCCACTTATTATGCCTGGTGTTCGATAATCAAAGCGTATATGGTTGGTCCCATCACCGATTGGAACAATCATCATCCCGTCTGCGTCGAGAATCGGCACGGACACTCCGTTCACTTTGGCCGACCATCCTTTATCATAAGGCACACTGAAAAAGGCATATTTGTCAGCATTAGCCCGAATGTCAGCAGTAAAGCCATAACGATCACGATGAAAATCGGTTGACGTTTCTTTTGCACGCATCTTCAAATCATGCCGATACCCTGCCTTCGTTGTGGTATACAGCTCAGATTCCGGCAACGGTACTAGGAAATTTTTTACTTTTGTTACATCATTTGCTTTAATCACGACGGCACGTAGCAGTACCAAATGTTTGAACTCATCAGGCACATGCTGGAACTGACTCTGCGTAATATAGTAGTCGTAAGTGAAGCCAATCGGCAGTGTATCCTTGTTTTCATAGATATAAATCCAATTGGTCCCATTAAAGAAAGAAGTATAGAGTTTTCCACTATCCTGTTTTATTGTGGTCACATAAAAGCGTTCCGATAATAATGGCTTCAGCCCATAAGCATACTCAGGAATGACCGTTTTTACAGCTCGTGGTGATCCAATCGATTGATAAAATTCAAAAATAGAACCATTAACCATGCTTGTAAACGAATTTACTGTCGGCAAGCCGGCAACCATCGCCAGATTCCAGCCATCATCGCTGATCCCGATGCGATAGTTTTCCGTCTTTGGCAGCGCAGCCTTCACCATTCGCCCTGTTTTCACGACGTTATTTTGAATCGCTTGTCCGGATTGATAGTCATAGATTGAATGTGTTGCGAAAATATTAAACAAACCAAGTCCGCCGCAAAAAAGAACAAGCATGAGCAGCGTCGCTCTGTACCAATAACGAGCATTTCTAAATCGCCACACAAGATAATAGGTGGCGGCAAGGCCTGCAGCGGCTGTGGTTAGATAAAAAAGAAACTGATCATAATGAAAAACCCCACTCTTCTGAGTCTCGCTCCATGGATAGAAAAGGAGAAATGCCGAAAGCACTGCCAGCGCAGTCGCTGTGATCAATAAGCTTTTTTTTAACTGGATATGCTCTCGTTGCTCAAGCGCCACAGCGGACATCAACGCCATAATCAGCACCGGCATGTAAAACCAGCGCGCATAATAGGAAGCGTTGAATACATAGAAAAAGCTGTTCAAAAGTGGTACTAACGCCATAATGAACGAGACAATGATCATCCGTTTCATCCAATTTTTGCGGCCAAGCATCATCGCAATCACGAGCACCGGGCCAAACAGGGGCAAGTACGCACTGCTGGATGTAAAATCCGACGGAAAAATTGCGGACTGATGCGGCATCAGATCCGCCGGCATCAAAATAGCCTTAATCATTAGCAGATAGCGACTGCCCATGTAAACCAACGCGTTCGGTCCATAGAGAAAAGAGTCGAGACGCGGATTTTGCAAAGTAAACAGGATTGCAGGAACGAACAGGATACCGGCCATCCCAATGCCGAGCACCCCTTCCAAAACAATTCGCGGCAAGCGTTGAATAGAGTTTTTCCAATCCTCGACGACATACCGGAAGACGAAATAAAGGATTAAGAAAACCACTTCACCGATGAAGAAAAAGAAGTTCAGCGTAGCGTTCAATGCGACAGCCGCAGCAAACCAGCCCTTCTTCTTGTCCTCAACCAAGCGATCAAAACCAACCAATAATAAAGGAAAGAACGCGACCACATCGTGAAAGTGATTGAACATCAGATTAACGGTTGAAAAACCTGAAAATGCGTACAGCAAAGCACCCATGATTGCATAACGGCCATCCTTCACATAGCGCCGAATATAGGCATAGGCGGTCATTCCTGCCACACAATACTTGAGCATCAGCATCGGACCAATAATATAAGAAAAAAAAGATGCCGGAAAAAGAAGACTCAGCCAGAAAAATGGACTTCCTAGCGTATAGAAACTGTATGAACCTATAAAATTACTCCCCAAATCGGTCGACCAGTTCCAAAATATATCACCGCTCTTAATAGCACGATTACTCAGCATATTAAAAGGAATCTGTTGATAATTAAAATCTCCTACTAACGTAAATAGGCCCTTGTTTGCAAGAATTGAAGGTAAGAACATCAATCCTGAGGTCAGCAAGCAGAGCAGAAATACTTTTATATAATTTGATCGGTACATTTTCTTCAGAAAAATAAGCAGTATCACAACACAGTAACTCCTTAATAGAAAATCCTTCGGAAATTTTTATTTTTACTTAATTGTACAATGAAGATCATAGTTTAGGAGAAAAAAAGAATGGCAAGTTTTAGGGAATGAAAGAATTTGAAATTCTTTGCATCAAATCATTCGTATTGTGTATGAAATTGTGGGATTATAGAAGAAACGATTTACAGAAAATAGTCACACAGTGACCCCTTTAAACAATTAACTGTTAGGCTTTGTTAAAATCTGCGGGGCTCACTGGCACCAATCATCAGGAACGATCCCACAGGCGTCTCACACACTGCCTTTTGGTCAGAAAAACACCATTAATTTTAGACATAGCTAAATAGTAAAAAGAAGGTGCGCCAATGTCTTATGACCTATCACCATTAATTCACACTTTTAACGCGCATCGCAATGCTGAGAAAGCACAGCAAATGGAGCGCTATATGCGTAACCAATTCCCTTTCTTCGGCATCCCGGCACCAGAGCGCAGGCAACTGGTTCGCGATTTCACGAAAACAAACGGGCTTCCAAAAGCAGACGAACTCCATGATGTCACCACGATGCTCTGGAATCAGCCTGAGCGCGAATGTCAGATTGCCGCACTCGATCTCTTGCAACGTGCTCGGCGTGTCTTAAATGACCAACACATACCTTTACTAGAGTGGATGATTGTCACCAAATCATGGTGGGATTCGGTGGACACCATTTCACCGCAAAGCTGCGGTCCACTTTTTCAAAAGTATCCTGATCTTATTGAACAGTATGCTGAAAAATGGATCATTGATGACAACTTTTGGCTGCGCCGTGCCGCCCTACTCTTTCAACTAAAGTACAAAGATGCAACAGACGAGGAACGCTTGTACCGATACATACTGCTGAACACAGATTCAAATCAATTTTTTATCCAGAAGGCGATCGGGTGGGTACTGCGTGAATATTCGAAGACAGCTCCGGATTCGGTCCAGCAATTTATTCAGCATCATGATCTTAAACCATTAAGCAAACGTGAAGGATTAAAATGGTTAAATAGCCATTCAACCTGAAAGAGGAGGAAGATCCATCATGCATTTGGAAGACGACGAGACTGCGCGTATTCGACACGATTTGGAAAATCGAAAAATAACACTTGCAGACGGAACAAAGATTCCTGCTATTGGTCAAGGCACTTGGCGTATGGGGGACGACCCGTTCAAGCATCAGAATGAAATCGAATCTTTGCGCCTTGGTGTACGTTTAGGATTAACGCTGATTGATACTGCAGAAATGTATGGCGAAGGACGGTCGGAATTACTGATTGGCGAGGTGATCACTGATCTTCGAGATGAAGTATTTCTTGTGAGTAAGGCGTACCCAAACCATGCGGATCGAAAACGACTGAAAACAGCTTGTGAGCAGAGTCTGAAAAGGCTGGGTACCGATCATCTTGACCTCTACTTGCTGCATTGGCGCGGAGCCACACCTCTGGAGGAGACAGTCCGCGGTATGGAGGAATTAAAAAAAGCAGGCAAAATCCTTCGCTGGGGTGTTTCCAATTTTGACACAAAAGATATGGAAGAACTATGGTCCGTACCCGGCGGTACCCACTGTGCAGTCAATCAAGTCCTCTATCATCTTGGCTCTCGCGGTATTGAATTTGATCTGATTCCATGGCAAGCGGCACATCACGTACCATTCATGGCCTATTGCCCGCTTGCAGAAGGCGGTTCGCTTAAAAATGCTCTGCTCCACGATTCTTCGGTGATCAAAATTGCCCAGGCGCACCAGATCACACCGCTTCAATTACTACTGGCATGGAGCATCCGTCATGCCGAAAACCAGCATATTGTGGCCATTCCAAAGGCCGGACAGCCTGAGCATGTGCTTCAGAATGCTAAAGCTGTTGCCATTCGGTTAACAGCTGAAGAAGAGCGTACCCTCAATCTGGCTTTCCCTCGTCCTTCGGGAAAAGTTCCGCTGGATATTGTCTAATTTACAGATCCTGACGATTAAAAACGAAACAGCACAAACGTCATTCAAACGTTTATGCTGTTTCGTTTTTTTAACATGCAATTACTGAGTGAAAAATACTGTCTTCCCTTTTTCTGATCTGTGTAGCTCATCGAAGGAGACATCTTCTCAGATGAATTTCCAAGGAAATCACGATGAAAAAAGTTACGCTTTGCGAAAAGAAATATGCCAGTTGGTTCCGGTACCGATACTGTACGCCTTCGCAAACGAGCCTTGATTAATCGCGATGCCGATGTTTTCGAGCGAATTGATATAGATGAGTGGCTCACCAATGGCAACTTCAGCGAACGAACGTGCGAATGTCATCGTGTTCTCATAAACTGTACGCGTATCATTTTTGATATTGACCGCTAGCCGATCACCACGCCCAACCTGCAATTCCCGGAAAAGCAAGTGATCTATATTTGTCCAGAGATTACCGAAGCGAACATCGAGGATGTCAATCGTACCGTTCAATTGGTTGCCCTCACGATAGGCTGGAACAATCGGTAATTCGACGATCGAAGAGACCGGAACCTCTTCACCAAAATGATCATAGTCAATGATGCCTGATGCAAGTTTTGCACCGGTGAACGCGTAAATATCTCTACCGAAAAAAGTAAAGGATTCCCCTGCTGAGGGTAACTTGTTCTTCTTTTCATCGAAATAACGCACACTTTCAATACCTTCGATTTTTTTTATATGTGTCAGTGTTCCATTGTCAGGGGTTATGATGTACTGATTGCGGCGTGTTCTGGCAATCACACTGCGTCGGGCAGAACCGACACCGGGATCGACAACCGAAACGAAAACTGTTCCCTCCGGCCAATAATCGATTGTCTGGCGTAACCGATAAGAAGCTTCCCAAATATTGTACTGGGGAATATCATGCGTCAAGTCAAAAATTCTCAAAGTCGGATCTACGGAATTGGCAACGCCGTACATCGCACAAACCGCTCCGTCTACAAGTCCGAAATCCGTTTGAAATACCAATGCCTTGCTCATTCCAATCACCTTTCCTTCCACTCTATTCTTAACCATTCTAAATGTTAAAAACCCCCGTCCTTAATCTTTCGACTAAGGACGGGGGTTGGTTATCCCGTGGTACCACCTTACTTCACCGACCATTTTCATGATCGGCCTCAATAAGTACGAAGTGCTCCAGCACCTTATACTTTGGTTTTGACAACAAGAACCTTAACTTGTCGTGACTTACTTTGATCATGAATCACCGTTCAGCCACGCAGCTCAGAGGCCATGTTCGAAAGTTCACCGATGCCCCTTCTCACCATCCGGGACTCTCTGCGGATCCGTTCCCTTTCTACTTCTTCTCTTCATCGCTTTTCTTTATTTAAACATTAATTACATAGATTATTGTTCGTATGGAGAATTTTGTCAAGCCAAATTTTTATGCTTTTGAATGTTTGATTCGATGAACCCAATGCGGCCAATGCCAAATCATCGCTTCCCGATTCAGATGCAGATGGATGACACGATCAAAGAACAAGATAAAGTAACCCATACAGAGAAAGCTGATCGCTGTACCCAAATTGATTCCAATCAGATTGTGACGGAAAAGTCCAATGGACAAACCAAGGGTTAATGGGATGCCTAAAGAAATACGCTGAGCGCGTACAACATTGCCATGCAAGTACTTCTCACGCAATATTTTCAGAAGATCATCAAATGGATGAAGCACCAAATTCACCTTAAAGTAGATGGAGAGTGCACACGCAATACACAGGACTCCAGAGACACATGCAACCAATCGGAAGAGTCCTCCGTTTACATGGATGGCCTGCATGATGAACAACCAGAAATCAATCAAATAACCAAAGGACAACATATAAAGAAAATTAAAAACATCCTTAATCCCGTTCCATCGATGCCGTAAGAAATCATCTGCTATGAGTGTGAAAATGCCCATGATTATCAAAGCATTCCCTACTGTTATCCCTGCCGCGTGCGAAATGTTGATACCCGCAGCTGTCCATGGAGCGGAACCTAGCGCAGCTTTCACCGTCAATGCATTTCCAAAAGCATTCAAGAATACAGAAAGAACCAGCCAAAACAAACCTTTCGACATTGCGTCTCATTCCTCCAAGATTACTTTTCAGTTGTCTTCACCATCTAAGCACTGGGTCATCTCTTTCAGTCACCACTGAACTAAAATCCTTTTTCAATCAATCAAGCTATACTCTGTGTTTGTAAGCCCTCTTGCCATCTGTTTTTAAACCATTGCTTGCTGCATTCGGTAATCTTTTGTACTCACATTCTATCAACAGATCAGAAAAAAAGTAACTAGTTTTTTATCGAAAGTGCACCTTTGAAAAAATTTATTAAGACTCGTCTTCGATACAGGTGGGCATATTCTGATTCTCCCTATTCTCCGTTGAATCATAGCCCTTTTCTATAGAAAAAGGGAGAGGTAAAAAGCATTCACTTTTCCTCTCCCTTAGTCCTGCTATCTTATGCAAGTGTTTGAAAAAAATCACATGGAAACACGCTTATTTTTCAAGATTTCCTAATCTTTCCATTGCATCCGCATAGATTTCTGAAGCAAGCAGCAAGTCATCAAGTTTCACATGTTCATCCACTTGATGACCGGTATATGGATAATTCGGCATACATGCACCGAAAGCTACACCTGCATCCAAATACTGTGCATACGTGCCCCCTCCTGAAGTGAGCAGCTTAACATTGTCGAGCCCCATATGTTCTTCGTAAACGTTCTTGAGTACTTGCACACCCGGATGTTTTGGATCGACATAGAGTGGTTGGGTTGTACCAAGCTCACCGATGGATAATCCTAATTTTTCTATTGATGAAGTCAGTGTCTTTGTCAGTTGATCAAGTGAGGCTTTGATTGGGCAGCGGATATCGAGCGACACCGTACCACCTTGATTGCCAAAACGAATCACGCCGGCATTGACCGTTAACTCTCCGGAAACGTCGTCATGGAAGGCGATGCCGAGCCGTTCACCACCAAAGTCGTTATATAGCGTATCAGCAAGTAGATCAATAAAGGCTTTCTCTGTCGGAATAAACGGCAAATCCTTGAGCGCTTCTGCAAGTAAGAATGCTGCGTTCACTCCACCGGCTGGTTCCGAACCATGTGCGGATTGACCTTTTACCGTCAATTTCAATCCTTGCTCTGTTTTCTCTTCGACAAAGGCTACTTTTTTCGCTGTTAACGCTGCTTGTGCATGCGCAGACCATTTTTCAGCTTCAGGACCTGTCAGCAGTGCATAAGCATGGTCCGGTACCATATTCATCCGTTCACCTGAATAGAAGGAAGAAAGATGAACCTGTGCATCGCCATCCCCCTGAGGCAATTTAATCCAAGCGCGAATCTGACCTTTTTCAGCAAAAATCAATGGGAATTCAGCATCAGGCGCGAAACCGAATAAAGACATCGGTTCCAGTTCATTATATTTCTTCATACATGCGCAGCCGCTCTCTTCATCTGACCCAATCACAAGACGAATTCTGTGTTTGAGCGCAGCACCTGACTCTCTCAGTGCTTTCAGAGCGTAATACGCGGCCATTGTCGGACCTTTGTCATCAATCACGCCTCTGGCATATAAAGTGCCATTTTCTAAATGAACAGTGAAAGGATCATGTGCCCATTTGCCTGTAGCCGGCACGACATCCACATGACCAAGTACTGCAATATAGTCCTCAGCATCTTCAGGACCATATTCGATATAACCGGCATACCCTTTCAGCATCTTCGTGCGGAATCCATCTCTTTTTCCTATTTCCAACATTTTTTCCAATGCAGCGAGTGGACCGGGTCCAAATGGAGCGCCTTCCTTCGCCTGATCAGCATCCTTCGTGCTTGGAATTGCGATCAATGTTGATAGGTCTTCAAGAAATGCATCTTTATCTACCTTGATATTCACTTGACTCATTCTGCAACCTTCCTTTTCACTCAAATAGTAGTGTTCTCTGCGTTCGGAAAAAGTGACGAACAGGCGCGAACATCTTCTCATATGCATTCTAGCACAAAGCAAAAGGCAAGGAAAAATATGGTGAATAAACCTGATTGAAGGCCTGGATGATTACGTTCCCTTCCAGCTTGGATGGGTGCGATTTTCATTCGGTTAGGTTCGATTCCTACTGGGTTGGGTTCGACTTTTATCCGACTCGGTTCGGTTTAATTTCTTAGGTTCGACTTCTTCCCGATTAGGTTTGGTTTTTCTTTCCTTAAGTTCATTTGTTACTCTATTAAGTTCGATTTTTCTCCACCACTTATTTTCGATCAAAAAAGAGCAAAGAGGCTTTCCCTCTTTACTCCTTACGTAAAACTCATATTATCCGCGGACCTGCGCGCAATTTTCTTCTATTTCTTCCCATTTCATGTATTTACGGTCAATGTCTTCTTCTATTAGTTGGCTGCCGATCTGAACTTCGATCAATTCCAGAGCTTCATCTGCGATTATCGCATGTAATGTCTCTGCTTGAACAATTACGACATCACCTGGTTTGATTGAGCGAATCACGCCATTTTCCGCGTAACGTCCATGGCCCTTGACAATCGTCCAAACTTCCTGGCGCATGTGATGGCAATGGTAGCTAAGATTTGCGCCTTGATCAATCTTTATTTTCTTCGTCAGCACTTCTTCATTATTTGCTGAGTAGCGTGAGTAATCCAGGACCCGATAGGATCCCCATTGGCGCTCTTCATACATCGGGCGCTGGTCGAAGCCTTTCATCACTTCTTTAATTCGCGGACTCTGTTCCTTATCGGAAACCAGAATACCATCCGGACTTACCGCAACGATCGCATTGGAAACACCTAGCACGGTTACGGGCAAATCCAACTCGTTAATCAGATGTGTATTCTCAGAATCATTACTGATGATGCCTTTTCCGATTTGTTTTGTCGCCATTTCTTCAGTGAGTGTATTCCACGTTCCAAGGTCTTTCCAGAAACCATCATAAGGTAATGCCACAATCTTTTTCGCTTTTTCCACTACTGCATAGTCAAAGCTGATTTTCGGCAACTTCGTGAATTGTTGCGAAAGTTCCTCATAATCAAGCGGCAATCCGAGTGATTTCAAAATGGAAAGGACATAGTTCAGTCGGAATGCGAATACACCACAATTCCAGAGGGCGGACTCTTTAATCAACTGTTTCGCCAATTCCGTATTCGGCTTCTCGGTAAAATGATCAACTCTGATATAATCCTTATGCTCGTCCTTTTCGGGAACAATATAACCGTATTTCTCAGATGGATATGTCGGCGTAACCCCCATCAATGCCAAATCGGCATCGGTGTTCTCGAGTAATTTCTCCAAATCAAGTATGCGTTCAAAGAAAGCGGTATCGACGTATGGATCGACTGGTAATACCGCGACTGCATCATTAAGTGATGCCTCTGTCATCGTGTAGAGATAAGCTGCCGCAAGCGCGATTGCCGGGAAGGTGTCGCGGCGCTCAGGTTCAACGATCAACGGCACATTCTTGCCAAGTTGACTCTCAAGCATTTCTACCTGACCTTTGCCCGTTGCAACGACTGTTGAATCCCCTAAGCCAACTTCCTTTAACTGACCAAAAACACGTTGGACCATCGAGGATAAGTGCTGTTCACGGTCCTCAAGCACTCTTAGAAATTGTTTGGATCGCGCATCATTGGATAAAGGCCATAGCCGCTTTCCAGAACCGCCTGACAACAAAACTAAACGCATATTCATCTCTCCTTAAGTTCTAACTTCCACGGGATGGATTCAATTTGCAGTACACCAGATGGAATCTGAAACCGAGGGTGTCTTGATCGTCCGTTTTCATACACACAGATCTTTTTTGCGAAAATGACCGATCCAGGGGGAAGAGAAACTATTTTTTATCTATGTCTTATCTTTGTAGCCTGTTCTTTAGACGAGCACAAAACAATAAGTCTATTATGCCACTAAATGTAAATTACGATCAATACTCCTCGGACAATCCACCTATTTTATTGACGGCGCGCCTATCCATTAATCATGACTTGTGCGGCCGCTCTAGTACATTTGCAGCTTGCCGCTCGGTTTCGATCATAAGATATTTTATCAAGTCACTCTAATTGCATATTATAATTTGTTGATCGCTTTCCACTCATTGTTAATCGCGCTTTTATTAATATCCATCCCAGAAATGATTTATCTAGACTTTGTCCCCTCTTCCATTTTTATATCAATGTGGCTTAATCCCCCGATCACTGCCATTATCCTTGTTCTTTATTAATTTTTTTCCAATAAACGCTTGCAATTCAAATGCATTCTGGTTATAATATTTCTTGTTCTGATTCATTACCCCATGGCCAAGCGGTAAGGCAACGGATTCTGATTCCGTGATGCTCAGGTTCGAATCCTGATGGGGTAATCGCATAAAAGCCCGAATTTCTTGATTGATAAGAAATTCGGGCTTTTTTTCAAATGGCTGCTGAAGAATAAGCTGTAGGTGATTCTGCTCCTAAAGTAGCTTGATTTTTGTGGCTGTTTTTTGTCCTGTTGCGCCATCTTTTTAGGCGCCTCACGTGCTTGCAAGGCTTCGGATACTCTTATGCATTTCAAACGGATCCGACCGCAATCATGATCATCGGTTTTCTGCTGACCGTATGCATTTACCTCCTTATGGCAATCGGTCTTGCCATCTATGTCCCTGAACTCTTTCCGACACAGTTTGCGGATGCGCGGTAACGGAACAGCACAGGCGGTCGGACGCTTCTTTACCATTATCACGCCCTATGCTGTTGCGGGTTTACTCGACACTCAGGGAACCGTCAGCATTTTTATCACAATCGGTATCTTTATGGCCATTGTCGCTGTGCTGAAGATCCTGTGGGGGCCGGAAACTAAGAAACAGATTTTGAAATGATTAAGGATTTACCTGGCTGAAAAGCCTGTAAGCTATCAATCTGTGTGAATGCTTCTTTGATTCCTAGCTAAAATATGAATAGCGCATGAATTTAAATATGAAACGCGATATAAAAACAACTTGACCACTTGTAAGAAGAGGGTGCCCCATTTTCTATGAGACACCCTCTTCTTTGTTTATTTATATTGAAGCAGAATCACTTCATTTTTTCAGCAAACCGCTGTTCTCGTAATAGCGAATCGCTTCTTTGGTGATCGGATCGTCTGCAGCAAGACCGCTCACTTCACTCAAAGCAGCAAGTACACCTTTTTCTTTCAACAGTTCTTGAAGCTTCACCGCTTCGGTGTCTTCTGCAAAATCGAAGCGCAGAGCTGCTGCCATGACCTTTGCTAGATGTGTAAAAGACAAACCGAGTTTTTCTGCCTCACGTGCCGGTTTCACAAGTCGATCCTCGGGTCCGAGTTTCCGTAGCGGCGAACGGCCGACACGGGTGACATCATCATTCAACTTCGGATTCTGGAAGCGGTGCAGAATTTTCTCAATGTACTGTTCGTGCACTTCGGGTTTAAAGCCGTAGCGCTTGATCAGGTAAGCACCGGTTTCCTCAATCGTTGCCTTGACATCTTGATAAATAGCCGGATCGCCGAGTGCTTCATGAATCTTATTTTTTCCTGCTTGATAGCCGAGATAAGCCGTTGTAGCATGTCCGGTATTTACCGTAAACAATTTGCGTTCGATATATGGAGCTAAATCCGGAACAATTTGCATACCTTTCACTTCAGGAAGTGATTGATCCGTTTCAACGATCCACTCATGATAATCCTCAACCAGCACATCGAGCAGTTCCTCGTTATGCTGCAGTGGCACAATACGGTCGACCGCCGAATTTAAGAAATAAACTGTTCCTTCAAGCTTTTTAATCGTTTCTTCATCTAATGCTTTCAGAACTTCTTTCTTCAACAAATCTGTAGCATTGATCTGGTTCTCGCAAGCGATTACATAGATTTTTGCATCAGTATGTTTTATGCGTTCAGCCAGCCCCTTCGCAATCAGCGGTGCAATAAACGGAAGTACTTTCGGACCGATTGCTGTCGTCAGATAAACCGCTTTACCAATGGCCGCAACCACTTGCTCAGGATTGGTTTTGCTATTAATACCGGAAACATTGTGAATCGTAATCGCTTCTGAGTTTTCTGCCGCCGTTCTAACTGTATATGTTTGTTTCTCATTTAAAGCGTCAATAATTTGTTCGGCGATGTCTACGAACTGGACATGATAGCCTGATTCCGCAAATAGACCTCCGATGAAACCTCTTCCAATATTGCCTGCACCAAAATGTACGACTTCTTGCATGATTCTCAGTCCTTTTTATTTTAATTTTTGAATGAAAAATCGATAGAACAATGCTTCTAATTTCGCATGAATCATCGGTTCATTCGCAGATGCGAAAATTAACGTGCTTTCGCGATCTTCAACGAGTGACGAACTGATTGTGCTGATCACTTCCTGAGCGACCGGATCTAAGCGGTCGGGCGCAAGCATGAGCAGAAAATTACTGACCGAACACATCCCGCCGTCCATTGCTGCCAAATCAAAAGCCTGATTTGAATGCGCAATTTTGAAGCTTAAATGCCGTACCGACTTAGCTCGGCAATGAAACAGTGCCATATTCGTTCCCGGAACGGCAAGTCCCGCCATTCGTTCACGTTCAATCAACCGCCAATAGACGGATTCACGATCATCGATAATGGATTGATCAAAGCAGGTGTCAATTAATTGGATCAACACATCATTCATTTTTTCTGCCTTGCTCACTTGGATTACCGAAAAGTTTTTTAAAATGCTACGGATGGCCGATTGCGCTTGATCCACTTCATCCATCAACTGCTGCAGTGAGCGTTGCCCGGCAGCCTCAGGACTGGAAACTATTCGTACCGGAAGCAGTTCTACACCGCTCCTGCTTTTCGACAAATCGCGCGTGACTTGTTCGATTGCTGCAATATCCTCTTTACTTAACAACGGATTCACAAACAGGCACGGTATTTTCTGTTTTGGCAAATGAACAGTAGATAGAATCAGATCAAAAGTATCTAAATCCATACGTCTCATGTCATGGATCGAAGCCGTTTGCACCGAGTACAGCTCCGGCATTTCTTTTCTAAGTCTTGCAGCAAGCATTTTCGATGCACCGATTCCCGTCGGACAAACGATTAATGCATGGATGTTTCGTATCTGCTTGCGTTGTTCTAGGGCGGAGCCGAAGTGCAGCACAATATAGGCAATCTCGTCATCAGGAAACTGGATTTGCTGAAACACCTGCTGCAAAGCCTGTTCAGTAATCTTGAACAGCACAGGAAACCGGTCCTTGATTTGCTGCGTCAGCGGATTGAACGTAGCAAGGTCTTTTCTGATTCGGAATAGCGACGGTTCCAAATGTGCCAGCAATCCTTGAAACAGAGAGAAATCGCTGGTCAAATCTACCTGCAGCTGCTGCGAAACGTGCTGGATCAATTTTTTTATTGCCTTACCTGTAATGACCTGATCAAAATATATGGATTCGGCATTTTGAAGCCGTGACCCTTTAAGCAATGTCACCATGAATGCCTTTTCCTGGTCCGGAAGCACAATGCCTAATTGATCGGATAGAAGTCCACAAAGCTTCTCAATAAAAGACAAAGCTTCTCTTTCGTGACTATTTTGTTTCTCATTATCTTCTGCTTCTGTCTCCTCAAGTGGATGTCCGCTCTCAAATCGCTGCAAGGCGATACACACCTGAATGAGAAAGCTGACATAATCACTATCCGCAAGTTCTGTATAAAGGTTCCTATTATGCTTCATCACCTGATCAACCGCCGACAGATAGTCCGACTTAATATAATGCAGGACACGTATGCCCCGATTCGGCTGCTGATGGTTGATCTGAAAAATTGCCTCAATCAGTTCCTCATTAAAATAGAACAAGTAAAAATGCGCAAACGCTGTTCGTTTGGATCGTTCCGACCCGGTTAGTTGTACACCGACGCCGCGTTTTCGTACCACATGGGCCTCAAAATCCTCCATCCATGTGGATAATTCATCCAGATAACCGCCTAATGTTGTGGACGAGATGCCCAGTTCCTTTGCTAGCGGTCCTATTTTCATGGGCTCATCAGTATTAAAAAGTTTCAGAAACAGCAGGAGTTTACGCTCTTTTGCCGATAAATCCACCGGTTTTATTTTTGAAAGCTCCTGTACCAGCTTGAACACCGCTTCGTTTGGCCCTTGAATTTGCAGGGTCTTATCTTCATTTTGGATCAATTGAAGTCCAAACGGTTTAAGCATTTTCTCAACATTTTTCAAGTCGCGGTGAACCGTTCGCACACTGACCTGGAGATAGGACGCCATCGATAACGCTGAATGCCTACCGCTTGTCTTCATCAGCAGCTCAAGTATGGTTTTTTCTCGATTGGTCACATACATACAATTCGTCCGCCTTTTTTCCTATACCATAGCATAACGAACAGACGATTTCTTGTGGGAGCACTTACCCGTTTTGTGCTGCTGCTTTATTAATCGTTTCCAGCAATTCATCGATTGATTGTGCACGTACCATCTCGCCGACGTTGATTACATCCGAGCAGGCAATGGCAATTTTTGAAAGAATTTCTAAATGCCCATTATTCTTTCCGGCAATTGCGAAGACAAGACGAACTTTGTTTCCATCAAAATCAACGCTGTCCGGGATTTGAACAATGACAATACCTGATGCGAGCACTTCCTTTTTCACGTCTTCAGTGCCATGAGGGATCGCAATCCCATTTCCCATGTATGTGGACATCAGCTGATCACGTGCAATCATGCCTTCGACGTAGGACGGTTTGACGTACCCGCCTTCCACGAGCTTTTGACCGGCAAAACGAATGACTTCTTCCTTGGTCTTAAACGATTGCTTGATGAATACATTTTCCTTACGTAGGATCGTCCCATCAACGAATGGCTGTGTTTCCGCTTTAACACCTGGTGCCGGTTCGACTGTTTCTCCTTTGCTCAGCTGATTGATCAGTAGATCATACTCAGGACTGCTCAAGAAGTTGTCTACGGAAATGTGGTATGCGCTCGGCGCTTTGTCTCGTGCTCTTGGCGTCAATTCGGATTGAGTGACCACGATCTGTGCATCGCCCGGTATTGCGCTGACTGCCGTGTTGGTCACATTAATGTCAAGACCTGCAGCTTTCACTTTCTTTCGAAGCAGTGACGCCCCCATCGCGCTCGACCCCATACCTGCATCACAGGCAAAGACGATTTTTTTTACAGCTTTTGGATCGAATCCATCGCTAGTTGTCAGCACATCGGAAACTCTACTTTTCTTTCCTTTCATGCTTTCCATTTTCCGTGTTGCTTCCTCAAGATCTGCATTTTCAGACTTATCCATTTTCAGGATCAGCATGGAGATGACGAAGGACACTGTTAATGAAACAAGAACATCCGCAATGTTGGCTACAAAGCTGCCAAAGGATTTCGGAGTAACCGCCAGCATTGCGAGAAAGCTACCTGGAGATGCCGGTCCGACGAGTCCGCCTTTTAACGTAACCAAGGTAAAGATGCCGCTCATACCGCCGGCAATGGTCGCTAGAATTAAGAGCGGTTTCATTAAAATGTAAGGAAAATAGATCTCGTGAATCCCACCGAAAAAGTGAATAATTGCAGCACCTGGGGCCGACTTTTTCGCATTGCCTTTTCCAAAGAAGCAATAGGCCAGCAGAACGCCCATACCAGGACCAGGATTTGCTTCAAGGAAAAAGAGTACAGACTTTCCATATTGACGTGCCTGTTCAACCGCAATCGGTGTTAATACACCATGGTTGATCGCATTGTTTAAGAATAGTATTTTGCCTGGCTCAATAAACAGACTGGCAAGTGGAAGCAAGCCGGCATGCACGAGCCATTCAACACCTGAAGCAAGTGCACCGCTGATCGCATCAACAACCGGTCCAATTGCATAAAATGCAACAATCGCTAGTAGTGCACCAAGAATACCTGCAGAGAAGTTATCGACAAGCATTTCAAAACCGGTTTTGACTTTGCCTTCAATGGATTTGTCAAACTTTTTAATGACATAGCCACCGAGCGGACCCATAATCATTGCACCAAGAAACATCGGAATATCGGTACCAACGATGACCCCTGCGGTAGCGATGGAACCAACAACTCCGCCTCGATGGCCAAATACAAGTTTACCGCCCGAATAACCAATTAAAATTGGCAGTAGATATTTTACAAGTGGATCAACCATCGTCGCCAATTCTTTATTTGGCAGCCACCCTGTCGGGATAAAGAGTGCGGTGATCAGCCCCCAAGCGATAAATGCGCCAATGTTGGGTAAGATCATTGAACTTAGGAAGTTGCCGAATTTTTGTACTCTAACTTTGATTGAACTTCCAGACATGTGTTTCTCCTCCTTCAAATTGCTTATTCACATCGGAATAAACAGAAAGGCATTTCCGAAAAAAAATTAAGTAGTAAAATAGTTTTCATTAAACCGCTTACATTTTTCCGCTAACCTTTATATATATCTCTTACATTTCCATTATAATGAGTGTCCGTTCACCAAAACAACACAAACTAAAACCAGTTTTGTCATCCTTTCAATGACAAAACTGGAACAATTCAATTCTATACGCAAACACAAGTAATGGTCAGACTTTCAATGCTTCAACATCATTCACCCTTGGGTGCAATGACCGCCGATCAAATTAGGCCTCACGCTTGATCGGCTCTTCGGACCGGATGGTTTCCTGATGATGCGGAATCAGCTGAACCGACTGGATCAACTCGTCAATTTTGCCCTCAATACGGTGCAAAAGAAAAAAGGTGACGACCGCCGGGAAGCCAACATCTTTGACCATGGATATCCATACCTCCATAAGCACCCTCCTTTTCATAGACTAGCAGAAAACCGAAGAGAAGGTCTGCCCCCTCTCTCCGGTTCCTCCAAATCCTTATACTCCTAAGTCAATAGGGGTTGTGTTACTCTCAGAGATACGCGCCGATTTAATTTCGGTCAAATCTCCTCCTTTCGACACAAACACATTCTGAGCAATAATCGTGTTCATCGCTGCCTTAATTGCAGCAGGATCCGCAGGTTCAACCGGATCATTGAGTGCAAGCGTCACACTCTTCCCTTCCGTATTCAAAAACACAAGATTCAATTTTTTCATCAAGAAGCTCCTCCTTTCCCTATTGTGCGTGCATCCAAGAAAAATTAGTTCGTAATTTCAGCAGTGTCATTGCGCTCAATAGAAATGAGTGGATGCTTCTGTAACGGAGCTAATTGTTCTGCCACCGCCAACAGACCATCATGCGCTGCTGCTGCCTTGATGTTTCTGAATGATTTTGTGAGCAGCACTTGCTCCCCTTGCTCATCCAGACCTCCATCCAAATTCATGACGAATACGGATGCGGTTATTGTGCTGTTTGCCATTGTGATCACCTCCTACATGAAGTAAGTAGAAGATCCACCAAAAAATGGTGAGCACCTTTGAAAAAGTTGGATTACGTTTTATGAACATAGGAGATTGGTTTTGAACGAACACATGAAAAATGCCTCCGGAGTAGTTAACCGGAGGCATTTTTATTAATCATCTCGTTTAGTTATTTCAGTAGTGTGTATATCTGATCAGCGCGCTCGGCAGTAATCAATTGGTGCACCGTATCCTTGTCAACGAGCTTCTGCGCTGTCTCAGAAAGGTAATGCAGATGAGCACTGCTGCCTTTCGGTGGGATCAAGAAAGCAATGACAAAGCGGACGGGCTTTTGGTCTAACGTCAGCCAATCGGTAATCGGATCGGTCAGTTTAACGACGAGCATCGCTGCCTGTCTGATCGTTTCCGATTGAGCATGGGGAATGGCGAAACCGCCTTCCATACCGGTCGAGCTTTGCTTTTCACGATTCTGAAAAGCGTCAATGAGCTGATCCTGATCGATAATGATCCCTTTTGCCTTCATTTTCTGTGCGATAAAGCGGAACAGTTCGTCTTTCGTTTCAATACCTTTTTCAAAGAAGATGTTATCTTTTGTCAACAAGCCCGCTTGTTCTACGGCTGGAGCGACTTCTTGACTTGCAGTATTTGTGCTTTGTGTAGCCCGTGCTGCGGTTTGTGTGGCAAGACTTGCTCTCTTATTTTTAAGAAAACGACGCTTTTGATCCATGGCAATCAAATAACCGGAAACGAGTGATCCCAAGAGGATCGCAATGACCCATAAGAATGGATGTGTGACAATCGGCAGGACAATGAAGCCGCCATGTGGTGCCGGAACCTGCACCTTCATATAATAAGTCAGAATGGCTGCTATCGATGAACCAACCATCAAGGATGGAATCACCGTGATTGGACTTTTCGCTGCAAAAGGAATTGCACCTTCAGTAATATGTGTTGAGCCGAGTAGGAAATTGACATAACCTGCGTTCCGCTCTTCTTTTTCAAAATATTTGCCAGCAAAGAGTACTGCGAATCCGGTAGCGATTGGTGGTGCGATACAAGCCGCTGAAACTCCGGCCATGAAGTAGAAATTTCCTTGTCCAAGTAACGCTACACCGGTAACATATGCTGCTTTGTTTATAGGTCCACCCATGTCAAATGCGCACATGACGCCGATTATAAGACCAAGGATTAACGGACTTTGGTTTTGCATGTTGGTTAGAAAATGCATCATGCCCTGGTTAATTGCAGTCATTGGTGAAGAAAGGAGGATCATGATATACCCACCAATGAATCCACCCAAAACCGGAAGAAGAAAGATTGATTTCAATCCGTCAAATTGTTTCGGTAACCCCTTCAGGAAATAGTCCAGCATTAAAACGAGGTAGCCGGATAAGAACCCACTGACAATGCCACCAAGAAAACCCGTTCCATTCGTAAAGGCAATCATGCCGGTGATGAAGCCAATAACGAGCCCGGTCCGTTTCCCAATTGCCTGCGCAATATACGCTGAGAGAATTGGAACCATCAAGCCAAGACCAATTTTACCAATTGCATTCAAGTTTGCGGCAAATACATTGTATTCATGACTTTTCGGATCTGCTGAGTTGATGCCGAACATGAAGGAAATAGCAAGCAATACACCACCTGCGACAACAACCGGCAACATATGGGAAACGCCATTCATGAGATAGACGTACAGTTTATGTGCGTAGGACTCTTTCTCAACACTGATTTCAGAACTGCCTCCGCTCGGTGTTTGTCCACTTTTAAATAAAGGAACGGAACCGTTTACAAGTTCATCAATCAGTTTATCCGGTTCTTTGATTCCCTTCGTTACCGATACCTTGATGACTCGTTTTCCTGCAAATCGATCCTCATCAACATCTTTATCCGCTGCAATAATGACGCCATCTGCTTCAGCAATTTCTTTTGGCGTGAGCCCATTTTCAATGCCGGTTTGGCCATGCGTCTCAACCTTAATCTCAATGCCTTTCGCCTTTGCGGCATCCTCTAGCGCTTTTTTTGCCATAAATGTATGCGCAATACCTGTGGGACAACCGGTCGCTGCAATAATTTTTGTCATGATTCTCTAACCCCCTTCAAATTTGAAGTCAATTGTATTTGTTTCATTAATTCCGGAACATCCTTTAAATCACTGAGTCCGGCTGTAAATGCTGTCGATGAGCCTGCCGCTGTTGCAAAGATTAATGCATCTTCCAAACGCTTATTTTGTATCAGTGATCCGATAAAAGTACCAAGTAGCGTATCTCCCGCGCATGCTGTATTAACAACTTCTCCTTTCGGTGCGGAGGTGAACAGGAGATGTTCACGATCTGCATACATTGTTCCTTTTTCGCCACGTGAGACAAGAATTCTCTGTGCACCTTTTTTCAGAAGTTTCTCTGCAGCAGTGATCAGGTTCTCTTCATTATCGAAACTTAACGGATCAACGTCCAGCCATGCTGCAAGTTCTTCATCACTTGGCTTGATGAGATAAGGCTGATCTTCAAGACAGCTCAGCAAAGTCTTCGAACTCACATCAAGAATGAGATCAAATCCATTTTTCCGAGACAGTTCGGAAATTTTCTTCAGAATCGAATCCTGAACACCTCTTGGTAAGCTTCCAGACACAAACAAAATATCCTCTGGTCCGAGTCGGCTGATTTTTCCGATCAGTTGTTCTTGGGCAGAAGCACTGATTTCAGGACCTCGATTCACCGCTTTATATTCATGGGCTTCTGCTTTGATAAATGTATTAATGCGTGTTATTCCTTCAATGGACACAAAATCGGTACGAATACCAGTCTTTCTCAATTCTTCTTCGATATAGCGTCCGGTAAAACCACCGAGAAAACCGATAGCCACACTGTCTATGCCCATTTTCTTCAACATAAATGAAATATTAATTGTTTTACCGTTTGCCTGATAATCTTCAAACACACTGCGATTGACGACATGAGGTTTGAAGTGTTCAAATTTAGTAAATAAGTCAATAGCCGGATTCATTGTACATGTATAAATCATGGTTCATCCCTCACTTTCACTTGCCTCTTTCTATAGTTCTATTGTGACATGTTTTACAGTGAAAATGTTTTCCAAAAAGGCTATAATCAATGTAAAGGTTTTCAAATTGGAGGTCATCATGGATTTAACATTCTTTGAACGCGTCAATCAACACTTTGATCGATTGAGCGACAGTGAAAAATTTTTGCTCCGTTACATCCAAGATCACATTAGTGACATGCCGAAGATATCAATCGTCCGTTTGAGTGAGAAAGCCAATGTATCAACTGCAACGATCGTGCGTACGATGAAAAAGTTGGGCTATGATGGATTTACATCATTCAAAATTCGTCTCAAGGATGAACATCAGTTGTCTCCAGAATTTTCAGTAGTAGAAAAAGTGGACAATAAAATCAAAGAAGCGATATTGAAGAACGAGCAGGAGGTCAGCAAAACGATCCAAATGCTGGATCGAGGAACGATTGAAGACGTGCTGCAGAAGATTATCTATGCCCGTAAAATTGTGCTGTTTGCGCGTGGTTTCTCAGAGTTAATTGCCAAAGAGATGACCATCAAATTTCAACTCGCAGGCAAATATTGCGAGATGCACGACGACCCGAATATTATCAAGACCATGAGCAAACGCATCCAAAAACAAGATGTGGTACTTTTGATTTCACTTAATGGCTACACAGAGGAACTGGTTGAGGCAGCGAAGAATTGCAAAGCGAATGGCGTCAGCACAATTACATTGACTGCAAATCGCGAAAGCCCGATCTATGCTTTGTCTGAATTGGCTCTAGTCGGCTACAAATCGAAAGTTTCGTATTTTCCTGACTATGAAGTACGCTCGCGCCTCCCCCTTCAAGTGATGGCAAGAATTATTCTCGATGCCTATGCAATACGGACGCGCGAGTAATTGGGTAATCCTACATACTCTCTATTTGTTAATCGAATAAATAAAATTATCGTGTTAAGAATGTTTCGAAATCCGTGTTAAAATAATAGAAAGAATTAATCACTCGCGGCTTGTTAGGCTGATGTCCTATAGATTAAGGTTAGCCGCTACGCATCTGGAGGTATGATTACATGAAAAAACAAATCGCAACGAATGCCGCTCCTAAGGCAGTTGGGCCGTATTCTCAAGGTGTTGTGGCTGGTGATTTTCTGTTTGCATCCGGACAGATTGCACTTGACCCGTCAACAGGGGAACTTGTCCCAGGCGACATTGAAGCACAAGCCACTCGTGTCTTTCTTAACTTGAAGGCTGTGTTAAATGAAGCCGGACTCGATTTTTCAAACGTTGTCAATGCAACGGTCTATCTTGCAGATATCAACGATTTTGCCACCGTTAACACTATTTACTCAACTTATTTCACAGGCGAAATTTTGCCGGCACGCTGCGCTATTCAAGTCGCTGCTCTGCCAAAGAACGCGAAACTAGAAATCTCTTGCGTTGCTTATCGAAGGTAAACAGAGAAACAAGCCGAATGCAGAACACATTCTTCTACATCCGGCTTGTTTTTTTATTTCCTAGTATAAGATGAGAGAGGATAGGAGCATGACTGGTGTACTACTATGCACCTATATTTTTTGTTTTGATGACTGCAGCTGTTTGAATTGATAAGCCACATTCTCTGGCGTAAAACCGTATTCTTTAGATACGATCCCAGCTGGTGCAGATGTGCCAAAACGATCAATTGTCACCAGGCCACCTTCTGCACCGACAAATTCTTGCCAACCGAGAGAAGCTGCCATTTCAATACCGAGGCGTGCACGGATTTCGCTCGGAAGAATCATTTGTTTGTACTCTTCTGATTGTTCACGGAACAATTCCCATGAGGGCAGGCTGACGACGCGCACGAAAATTTTTTCCTTTTCGAGCAATTGTTGCGCTTGGATCGCAATTCCAACTTCAGAACCCGTCGCAATGAGTATCCCTTCCGGTTTTCCCTCCTTGGCTTCACTAACGATATAACCACCGCGGCGCACACCTTCGTGTGCATCATCCAACTCTCCATCGAACGTCTCCACATTCTGTCGGGTCAGGACCAATACGGTTGGGCGATTTGGGCTTTCCAAAGCAATCTTCCATGCTTCCCGGACTTCATTCCCATCTGCCGGACGGAGTACATTTAAGTTCGGGATCGCACGGAGCCCGGCTAATTGTTCGATTGGTTCGTGGGTCGGTCCGTCTTCTCCGACAGCGATAGAGTCGTGCGTGAACACGAAGATCGATGGTATGCCCATTAATGCCGCCAGACGAATCGCCGGTTTTGCATAATCGGAAAAAGTGAAGAACGTTGATCCGAATGGAAGCACACCGCCATGCAGCGCCATGCCGTTAACCGCTGCACTCATGGCGAATTCGCGAACCCCAAACCAAATGTTGCGACCGCTGTAAGATTCCGGAAGGAACTCACCGCCTTCTTTGATCGCCGTCTTAGTGGAAGAAGCAAGATCCGCAGCACCACCGAACAAGGCCGGTACCGTTTTTGCGAGAGCATTAATCACTTCGCCGGAAGTTTGGCGTGTCGCTTTCTTTGTTCCTGTAGCATAGATCGGCAATTGATCTGCATAATCGTCCGCAAGTTTTCCACTGATCGCTGCCTTCAGCTGCGCTGCAAGTTCCGGATAAGCTTCGGCGTATGCATCAAATTGGCTTTGCCAATCTGCCTGAACTTGTGCTTCCGTCGTGTTCAGTTTCAGGAAATGCGCCCGTACTTCTTCCGGTACATGGAAGGGTTCATGAGCCCAGCCGTAACTTTTCTTTGTCTCAGCTGTTTCTTCATCCCCGAGCGGGTTACCGTGGATCTTATTTGTTCCTGCAAGATGTGGCGCACCAAATCCAATGGTCGTGCGCACTTCAATCAAAGTTGGGCGTTCTTGTTCAGCGGTCGCTTGATCCAGTGCTGTCTGAATCATTTCAACATCATTACCGTCTTCTACCAATAGTGTCTGCCAGCCGTATGCATCAAAGCGCTGACGCACCTGTTCAGTAAAAGACATGTTCAATTGGCCATCCAGTGAGATCTTATTCGAGTCATAGAGCAATACCAATTTTCCAAGTTTCAATCGTCCGGCTAATGACGCAGCTTCCGAGGCAACACCTTCCATCAAATCACCATCGCCGCAAAGTGCATAGGTGTGATGATTGATAATTGGATAGCCATCACGGTTATAAGTAGCGGAAAGATGCGCTTCCGCCATCGCCATGCCAACAGCCATGGCGATGCCCTGCCCAAGCGGGCCAGTAGTCGCTTCGACGCCGACAGTGTGGCCGTATTCCGGATGACCTGGGGTCAGGCTTCCCCATTGGCGGAATTGCTTAATTTCTTCCACGGACAATCCATAGTTGAAAAGGTGTAGAAGACTATATAAGAGCATCGAACCATGACCGGCAGATAAGACAAAACGGTCACGATCGAACCATTTCGGATCAGCCGGGTTGTGCTTTAACTTCTTCGCCCACAACGTATAAGCCATCGGCGCTGCCCCCATCGGCAGTCCGGGGTGTCCGGAATTCGCCTTGTTAATGGCATCTATAGATAACGTACGAATCGTATTAATCGATAATTGTTCAAGAACTGTTGTCATCGTGGCCCTCCTTATATCGACAATAGCCGACAATTTAAGCGTTTACAGAATAATTTATAAAATAGAATAGCCGAGTGTCTGAATATCTTTATTAAATCCTTTTACTGTATCAAGGGACAATTGTTCGAGCGGTGTTCCTACCTTTTTCAATTTGGAAATTATTTCGGGTGTGCATGTGATAATGTCGACCCCTAGTCGGTCTGCTTCATAGACATTGAACAATTCTCGCGAGCTTGCCCATAGCAAATTCGCTCCTTTTTTCGTCTTGCAGATCTCAACAGACTTTTTCATGTATGGGATGGGATCAACACCTGTATCAGCGATACGCCCTGCGAATACGGAGACAATGTTTTCAACGTCCGGATTCAGCGCAGCAACTGTTTCTTCGACTTGCTTAATTGTCAAAATTGCCGTTACATTTAATGAATAGCCCTTATCTTCGAGCTTCTTGATGAGTGGAATCGAGGATTCCCCTTTTGTATTAGTAATCGGAATCTTGATGAAGACATTTTTTCCGAAAGAATGGATCTTCTCTGCTTCTTTTTCCATCGTTTCGAAATCGTCTGCAAACACCTCAAAAGAGAGAGGCAAGTCCGGAATTTTCTCAACAACGTCTTTGGCGAATGCCACGTAGTCGGTTACCCCCGCCTTCTTCATGAGGCTTGGATTTGTTGTAAATCCACTAACGAAACCAGATTCATAGGCTGAGAGCATATCGCTAAGCACCGCACCGTCGGCATAAATCTTTACATTTAGATCATTCATCTCATTCATTCCTCCAATTTAAGACATGATAAATATGGCAATTAGTAAAACTTATTCATGAATCACTGTGAACATTCACCATTTAACAAAATTTGTTTCTATGAAGAGTGCGTGTATGGCGAATTCCATAATGTCCAAATTCACAGGTGCCTGTTTCAGTTGTTTTGTCTATAATTGGAATCATGATTCGTAACAAGCACCCACTTGAACTATAGAAGGAAGTGTATGAATGAAAAATAAAATCAGCGAACTTCTACACCAAATGAAGCCGATTATCCTTGACGGGGCGATGGCTACGGAAATTGAAAAACAAGGGATTGTGATCGATAGCGAGCTCTGGTCAGCTTCGGTGATCCATGACAATCCCGCTAGCATCAAAAAGGTGCACCTAGATTATTTTCATGCTGGCGCAGATGTTGCGACGACTAACACCTATCAAGCAACCATGGCGGGTTTTCAACAAAGCGGGTACACAGAGCAAGAGGCCGCGACCATGATTAAAAAGGCTGTTGAAATCGCTATTGAATCAAGAACTGAGTTCTGGGAGAGTCTTTCAGAGGAACAGCGCAAAAAAAGACCATTTCCTTTGATCGCAGGAAGTGTTGGTCCTTATGGGGCATACCTTGCCGATGGTTCGGAATATACCGGTGACTATACATTGAATGATGCAGGCTACAAGCAGTTTCATCAATCGCGAATGCAACTTTTGAAAGAAGCAGGTAGTGATGTATTTGCATTTGAAACTCTGCCGAATTTTCACGAAGCACAGGTACTTGCTGAGTTGCTTCAGAATGAATACCCTGATGATGAAGCATGGCTCTCGTTCAGCATTTCAAGGGATGGGCAACTTTGCGATGGCACCCCACTATCTGAAGCGGCCGCATACTTCAACAGCAATGATCAAATTACTGCTATTGGTGTAAACTGCACCGCGTTGACAAGAATAACATCCGCAATTGAGACCATCCGAAATGCGACTAACAAACCCATAATCGTTTATCCGAATTCCGGTGAACACTACAATCCAATCAAGAAAATTTGGCAGGCGCCGAAAAAGTTGCCCAGCTTCGGTTCCCTCTCAAAAGAATGGTTCGATGCCGGTGCTTCATTGATCGGTGGCTGCTGTCGGACAACCCCTGAAGATATTCGCCAAATTGCGGAATGGGCACGTGACTGATGATTCACTTGTGACATGAAAAACAGGTAAGACCCGTTGGAGTCCTACCTGTTTTTGCTTTTCGATACACTATTTTGTTCTCATCCGCATTCCGCTTTTTATGAATTCATTGACGACAAGCGGGATTAAGGCAAATAGGATCACGATCACCCAGTCACGTAGCGTCAACATTTGCACATGAAACGCCGAGGCCAGGAATGGTATGGAGATGACGGCGAATTGGAGCACAACGCCCAGAATAATCGCACCGATTAGGTATTTATTCGAGAAGAGTCCAACTTTGAAGATTGAATGGGACGCACTTCTCATCGATAGCGAGAAGAAAAGCTGGGAAACCGCGAGGACCACGAATGCCATCGTTTCCGCATAGGTCAGGACTTGTTTTGGAATGGATTCTGACCAAAGTTGATAACCATGCTCGTTCAATCCGAAGTAAAAAGCAACAAGGGTTAGGATCCCAATTAATAAACCACCTACAATAGCACGTATGGCAGCACCGCCGGCAAAAAAGCTTTCCTTTGGATTTCGAGGCCGCCTCTTCATTACATCTTTATCGCCAGGATCAACCCCAAGCGCGATCGCCGGAAATGTATCGGTAATCAAATTGATCCACAAAATCTGTGTCGGCAATAGCGGCACCGGCCAGTAAAACAGTACGGATGCGAGAATCGCTACAATTTCGCCAAGGTTACAAGAAAGCAGAAAAACAACGGCTTTCTTGATGTTATTATAAATATTGCGTCCTTCCTCGATCGCCGCGACAATCGTTGTGAAATTATCGTCGGTCAGGATCATATCACTGGCGCCTTTAGATACATCAGTCCCTGTAATGCCCATGGCAACACCAATATCAGCATTTTTGAGCGAAGGCGCATCGTTCACGCCGTCCCCGGTCATTGAGACAATATTTCCATGAGACTGAAATGCTTTAACGATTTTCACTTTATGTTCAGGAGAAACACGTGAGAACACGCGGTAATTTCCAATGTTCTTATTGAATTCTGCTTCAGACATCGCGTCAATCTCACTTCCAGAGAGCGTCTGTTTTAACGACGTAGCCATACCGAGCTCCATGGCAATAGCTGCGGCAGTATGCTGATGATCACCCGTAATCATTACTGGTGTAATCCCTGCTTGCTTGGCTTGGCGAATGGCACCCTTAACCTCAAGTCGTGGTGGATCAATCATCCCGACAAGGCCAAGCACGGTCAGTTCTTTTTCCATCTCATCAGGATCGATGACGCTGTCGGTATCCTTATAGGCGGCACCGAGTACACGCAACGCCTGATCGGACATTTTCTCAGCTGCTCGCAAATAATCCGTTTTGAGCTGCTCAGTAAGCAGCACTCTTTCACCATTAATCAATGCATGGGTTGCGATTTCTAAGAGGTTGTCGATCGCGCCTTTGGTATGTACGCGGTAATGATCACGTTCCTTATTCAACGTCGACATGAGTTTGCGGTCTGAATCAAAAGGTTTTTCTGCCACACGCTCGTGACCGGACTCCAGTTCACGTTTCGGCGAATGAAATTTTTCCCCCAGTTCAAGCAAGGCAATTTCTGTCGGGTCACCGGTCCCCTCACCGTCAACAAGTGTTGCATCCGTACACAAGACCATCGTCTGAATCAAAAGTTGTGCCGTATGCTCTTCAGCGGTCGCTGTTCCTTCACTTGGTACATCAAGCTTTTGTCCGTGTGTATAAAGGTGGAGCACCGTCATTTTATTTTGGGTAAGCGTGCCTGTCTTATCTGAGCAGATAATATTCACCGAGCCTAATGTTTCCACTGCAGGCAGCCGCTTGACAATCGCATGAATGCGTGACATGCGCGTCACACCGAGCGCAAGTACAATGGCTACAATCGCCGGCAGCCCTTCTGGTATCGCGGCTACCGCAAGACTGATTGAGGTAAGAAACATTTCGAAAAGATCTCGTTTCTGAATCAAAGCAACAATAAATATGACTACACAAATTCCAATCGCGAGGTATCCCAGAATTTTTCCTAATTCAGCAAGGCGTTTCTGAAGCGGCGTCATTTCAGACTTGGTCTCATCGAGTCCTTTGGCAATCTTGCCAATTTCCGTATTCATCCCCGTACCAACAACGACACCTTCTGCTCGCCCATATGTGACGAGCGTCGACATGAACGCCATATTGGCCAAATCACCAAGAGGCGTTTTCGGATCATTAAAAAGAGCTGTTGCATTTTTCTCAGAGGGTACCGATTCCCCAGTTAATGCTGATTCCTCAATCTGCAGATTTATGCTCTCAATCAGGCGCAAGTCTGCCGGAATATACCGTCCTGCGTCAAGGATAATAATATCTCCAGGCACAATCGTCTTTGAATCAACCTCAATAACCTCACCATCACGTCGAACCAACGCATGCGGTGTTGTCATCTTTTGCAGGGCCTCAATTGCTTTTTCTGCTTTATATTCCTGAAAAACACCGATGATCGCATTCAGAAGAACAACAAGCAAGATGATGATTGCGTCTGTATATTCACCAATGAGCAGTGTAATGACCGCCGCACCAAGCAGAACATAGATCAGCATATCGTTCAATTGTGAAAAAAAGAGTGCAAATAGACTTTTCTTCGGTTTACCAATTAACTTGTTTTCGCCATATTTTTCTAGCCTTGTGCGGACCTGATCATCCGACAGCCCCCTTTTACGGTCGACATTTTGCTCGTTTAATACATCATCAACATCCGTTGAAAACCAATTCACTAAAATACACCACCCTCAATTGACACCCTAATCTCTTTTCTTATCTTTACCCCATTTTCAATGCTTACAACCGCGACGAACAATTTTTTGGTTTTTCTCACTTTATCGTATATGAAAAAAGCCCGGCTTATACGCTGGGCAGGTCAAAAATAACAGATCTCTTTAAAGTTGTTTTAGAGTTCTTAGGTTCAGCTTTCAGTCCGTTCGGTTCGTTTTTCCCTGGATTAAGTTCGATTCTTACGTGCTTAAGTTCGATTCTTTGGGAATGTAAATTAATTTTGTAAATGAATGATTCCCTGAATATGGTTAAGTAAATTCACTCATAAATTTCATATTTAATGAATTTTTTTGTCGTTTCAACACCGTTCCGGTTTTCATGATTATTTAATTCTCTTATTAGATGCATGAGATGACCTATATTTAAAGTATTATTCAATGTAATTTTTTGAAAGACAAATTGACATTAATTATTCACTTTTTCAGATCACTCTCAAATCCTTGGGGATGGAGTGCATTCCATTCTTCTCTGAGCACACCATAGCCGATCGAATCGTAGTATTCACCATTGACAATTCTTGCTTTTCGAAAACAGGCTTCTTTGGTGTAGCCTAATTTCTCAGCTAACTTCATCATGCCGAAATTACCTGACCATGTTCTTAAATCCACTCGCACAATCTCCGGCATCGCATCAAAAAGGTAGCCCGTCCACAATCCAAAAGCTTCATATCCTCTTCCATCGCTCCAATACTCAGGATTAAAAATGGCAATACCGGCGGACAACCAGTTTGTTTCCTTGCTTTCCCAATACCAACCTACCTGACCAATAAGTTGATCTGTATTTTTATCAGCAATAGCAAGGCTTTGTCTTGGCGCTTCTAATGTATTCGATTTTATTTTTGTACATAGCTCTTCGACAAAAGCAATAACTTCATCTTTTGACATTCTCGGGTAATACGTAATACGGCCCATCATATTTTTGCCACATTTGACCAGGCGTGCGCCATAAAATAAGATCGTCTGCATCTTTCAATTTCCAATCACGAATAATAATTTTGTTTCCTACATATTTAATCAATTCGAATCCACCTTTATTAAATTCAATGATTTAATTTTCCCCATTTGTTCATTTAACTAAGGAGCTGTAATAATTCATGAGCTGCTTTCAAAATAGATTCCTGTTAAATTCATACAGCACTCAATATCATAAATAATAATCAATCGTTAGCCGAATCAAGATAACTAAAAAATATAAGAATAACCCAATATTCAGTATGTATGGATTAGGCTTAATGGAATTAATCCATTGAGGTGGCGAATTGAGAACAGATCTGAGCAGCAGAGCAACACAATAAATGATTTGAAGGCTAAGTAGGAAAATAATAATCGATGTGAAACCAATATTGTGATGCACAAGCGCAATTGCGTTAAAAATCGCACTTATCCAGGCGAAAATACCTGCAATCACCTCAATTGGATCTGAGAGCATACTCATCATCCAAGAATCATAGTTGTCCCACAATTTCTTTTGCTCATGTGCATGTCTGTTTGAATAGATAATATGACCAGTTTGTAGAGCCATTGCAATAATAAAAAGAGATAGAGAAAGTATCCCGTATAATGCCCCTATCTGTGCCGGCCACCCAGCGAACAAAATACTGAAGATCAATGGAATCGGCAACCAAGACGAAAAAATGAGAATAAACAAGACATGAATCAACGCGTACTCATTTTTTTTTGCTAAGCCATTGACCTTAATAGATAACAAGAAAAAAAGAAAAATTCCTGTCCAACCAAAAGCGAGAATTGTTACGATCACGGTCACCCCCGATTCACCTCAAAATATGTTCCGGTGAATGACAAATTATCATTCTCTAGCGCTCGTTCGTACCTATGAAATATTTCATAGGGTTGACACTTCATTAAACGAATAAATAAATACCTAAAGCCGACAAAACAAGTGGCACACCAAAGAGGGCGGCCTTGATTCCAAAATCAAAGCGATCTGTTCTCGATTGCTTAGACTCGGACCAATAATTTGCGCGAATGCGATCGCCACTCACAAGAGCACCAACTGATGCTCCTGAAAACAGTAAACTGATAAGACCGATAAGCCCAACAATATTTGCAATAAGCGAATGATTTTTGAGAATAATACCGAGAATAAAAAAGATCACACCAACACCTATTCCAATGAGGAAAACAACAAGTTTTTTCATTATGATTCTTCCTTAATACTTTATTTTAAAAAATCGTAACGAACACTATCAAAACAGTAACTAACAACTAAAATCGTAACGAACTACCAAACAACAGTAGCAAGCGTTGAATCTTGTTTTGAACGATCCTTCGCTTTGTTTGCTCATTCTGTAGCAGATTTTCACCACTAAGCGGTCGTCCATGCCAGGATCACTATGATATGAAAAAAAGTGCGAATTAAAATTTTCCCCCAATATTTAAAAAATTCCAGTCTCTAGCTTTTTGTTTAAACGTTCATAATCATGCTTATCGAAAGATATTACCACTCGATCCAAACGATTCCCAATGGAATACCAATAAGACTGTTGACTAAATTTTACCCCCAACGATAAGACCGTCCGCTGGATGATTTCTAAAATTTTAAAACACTCTAAATCCACCCCTTCTTTCAAATGATTTTTAACACTAATGATTACTACATTTTCTATTTTTTCAAATCTAGGCCTTGTAGAAGAAATACCTTGATTTTTGACCATTCTTTTCATTAAATCTCGGAAATAATCTTTTTGTTCCAACAAAAAAAGCCTCCATTTTCACGTCTATTGCTTACTGTTCTCACTAGGGAACCCCACTGTAGCGCATAAATTAGTTACCTTTCTTGAAACACCCTCACTTTGCAATAAAAAGCGCATAGATAATAAACAGAATAATAATCCCCGACACGATCCCCATGCAGCCTGGTTTCCCAATAAATGCGCGATCAAAGTTGTCTTCTCTTGATTTGTTTTGTTTATGTTGATCGGTCATTTTCCCTGATCCTCCAGTCTTAATCGACCACATCCGTTAAAGAAATCGATCAACGATATAGCCCAATCCAATAAGTACAAGCGCTACTACAAAATGAACTTTTCGTTCATTAACTTTTGTTTTCTCGACTATGAGAAAAATTGCGGTAACAATGCCAATAAACATCGCACTTCTCACAAAGTAGTTTGTATTAACCAAGAAGACATTGGGAAATCTCTGATAAAGCCCCGATAGGATGCCCAAAGTAACGAGTAAAAGTGGAATTCTCAGTTTCCAATACATCCGTTCACCGCAATCGTACATACTAACAATCCTATTTTCCTATTCGACAAAAAAGTTGAATAGTCCTGTCTTCTCCAATAATGAAAAATGGTGGATCCTTCTCATTACCAGAAAAAAATCATCCACCCTGGTTACTTAGACAGTGTGGATGATTCTAATGATTTTTTTCTTCATATTTAATTAGCGCTGTAGGAAAGCTATTTTGCCCTTTTATTTTTTAATCGGTACAACTTTATCGGATAAACTTGATCACATCGCCGTACAAATAGGCGGTTTCCCCATGATACATAATTTTTATCCATTTCACTAATTGCTGAATTTGAATGGCTGTTCCCGCTTCTAATCTTGCAACTATTTTATCTTTTGTAGATGAACCCGTCCGGATCACAAAATCTTTTGTGAGATATACAGTATAAAGTCTATGCTTCGACAAATCTCCATACACATAAGCGGCTCTTCCTTTATAAGCAATTCTTGCCCATTTCCCTGAACGCAGAACGTTTACTGCTGTTCCAATCTTAAATGTTGCCATTCGTTTATATTTCGTGGACGGGCCTGTACGTACTGCATGCTTCTCTGTTAAATAAGCGATATACGGTTTCGTTTTTGTGATCTCTCCATACACATAGGCAGCTCTTCCTTTATAAGCAATTCTTGCCCATTTTCCTGAACGCAGAACGTTTACTGCTGTTCCAATCTTAAATGTTGCCATTCGTTTATATTTCGTGGACGGGCCTGTACGTACTGCATGCTTCTCTGTTAAATAAGCGATATACGGTTTCGTTTTTGTGATCTCACCATACACATAGGCAGCTCTTCCTTTATAAGCAACCCTTGCCCATTTCCCTGAGTGCAGAACGTTTACTGCCGTTCCGGCGGTTAATGTTGTGATACGCCTATGCTTTGTGGACGGGCCTGTACGTACCACATGCTTCTCTGTTAGATAAGCCGTATACGGTTTCGCTTTTGTGATCTCTCCATATACAAAAGCAGTTCTTCCCTTGAAATCGATTTTTACCCATTTCCCTCTACCATTTAACACGTGTACAGCTGATCCTGCACTTAATGTTGCGAGCACTCTATTTTTTGTTGAAGGCCCTGTACGTACTGCATGCTTCTCTAATAAGTATGCGGTATAGGTGGTTGGATTATCTTTACCTCCATTATTAGAGGATTTTCCTCCATCTTCTACTTCTCCCATTGTATCGTGCTCAATAGCTTTGCCATCTCCATCCTGATTTTTTGCTCCATTCACCTCATTATTTCCCATTTGTCCGGTTTGAGGCATCTCTTCTCCAGTTGAAATACCGTTATTAGATGGCTCAACAGGTGCTATAACAGTTGGTAAAGTAACTGGTGGTGGCATAATCAAAGTTAGAGATGGATCCCACCCATTGAAAATACGTGGAAGGGTGAATGCACTTGCTTCTTGGGCACTTAATTGTTTCGACCAAGAGACACGCTTTGCTGCGTTAGCACCCGGACCCATGCTGTTGTACTCTGCATAACTCGCTAGTTCGTGATTCAGTGTATTCGACCATTTACTCCATCCGCTAGGATCAATGTGATCATCCATCCACGTATTAATAAAAGTCGTTTTCGGATTATTTTTCCACGGTCTACCTAAATAGACTCTGGTAACCGAATCATCTTTTGTTAAACGTGAATTAAGAAAGACGAATCCTTTGTCCGATTCATTAGATTGAGCAGCCGCAGTAACGTATCCAGATGTTCCATTACTATGGATTTCACTATGATCAAAGACAACAGCTGGTGCCTCACCGAATATGAAGTCAACATCCCCTTCAATATATGAGTTGTGGTAATACTGTCTTCCACTCCCCGTATAAAGGGTATCTTGATGACTAATGATCTTCATATTTTCAAACACTGCTTGATCACTTTTTACAGATAATGCAACAGCGGTTCCATATGTTACACGCGGCTCTCTAGAATTTTTAATGGTCAAATTTGAAGCTCTAAAATAATCACCGGTTACGCCTACTGTCTGGCTTGCGAATGTACTACCGACATTGCCGGATTGTCCATTTGTTCCTCCATAATCGTCCCAATCAATAACCGTTTGATCTCGACTTTCTCCGATAATGCTTACATAATCCTGTGGGATGGATACCTTTTCTTTATAAATCCCATTCTTAATGTAAATAATCGTTCTCATTGTATTATCCGACGGAATCGCATTAACCGCATCTTGTATTGTTGTATAGTCACCAGTGCCATCTTGAGCAACAACAATTATTTTAGCCGGCATCACAGCTAGTTCATTGGATAGTTGACTCTCTCCTTTGGCATTAGAAGCTGAGACAACATAGTAATATTGTGTTCCGTTCTCTACTTTACTATCTGTAAATGCAGGTAAAGATAAACCGGTTGCTATATCCGTATATGGTCCGCTACTGGTTGTACTTCTTTTTATCGTATAAAATGAAGCATCTGGGCGAGCTTTCCATTGCAACTCAACTTGACGATTACCAGCACTCGCTAAAATGTCCGTTGGTGATGCTGGAGCACCAACGATAGAGACTTTTGGCATGGCTTGAGTTTGATTAGAAATCATGCTCTCAGCTTGATCACCAACTGCCGTAACCACATAATAGTACAATATTCCATTTTCTACCTCTGAATCAGTATAGGTTGAGTCTTTAACCCCCGTTGCAACAGTTGTATAGGGTCCACCATTATTTAAACTTCTTTTGACTACGTAAGAAGTTACCCCATCTACTCTCTTCCAATTTAAAATAACTCGCTTGTTGTCAGGATTTGCTACTAATTCTTCCGGCGACATTATAGGTGTTCTCGGTTGAACACGGACAGGAGTAGATTCGAGTCCGTCTCCCCCCACTCCACTCGCTTGTACACGATAATAATACGTTGTACCATTCACAACATCTTTATCGGTATAAGTTGGATCAATTAATTCGGACGCGATCGTTACAAACGGACCTTCGGGACTTGTACTACGCTTCACGGTGTAGAAATCTGCCGAATCTACCTTATCCCATAATAAATTTATCGAAGAATCTTTTGAGGTAACGGTTACATTTTTAGGTGTTTGAGGCAATGGTACTGCGCTAGATGGCGTCACAATCACAGGAAGTGAATCCGGACCTTCTCCAACTGAATTTACACCGCTTACAACATAATAATAGCTTGTATCATTTGTTAAACCCGAATCTGTAAATGTTAGGTCTGTGACATTTGATTTTACTGTTGTAAATGGACCTTCGGGAGTTGTACTTCTTTTTATATTATAAGAAGTAGCGTTACTTGCTGATTTCCAGGAAAGTTTTGTCTGTGTATTGCCTGCTTGTGTGGTTAAATCTGTAGGAGCCGATGGAACAATCGATGGAGTGTATATCTGGATGTTATCTAGATAAAGTGTTGCTATTGAACTATTGCCTGTGTTCACATCAAAGTTTCCAAAATCGGAAACTGACTGATAAAAAGGTACGTTTTTTATTTCAGCGTCACCCGCACCGCTCACGTTCACACTATACAATGCTTGCTGCATGTCAATTTCAATTTTCACATGGTACCACGAGTTCGGTTGAAGTGAGTCTAAAAGGGGAGCTGTCGTATTGTCTGCTTTTCGATACACAAGCTGGTTACCTGATGTTTCAAGAGACACCAAAGCTGTATTGACTCCTGCATTTGTGAGTCTAAATCGTGTACTTGAGCCAATAGGTGCGCCCATAAAATCAAAAGCAACAACGGTCGTCTTATTTGTTTGTTTTGAAAAACTGCTGTTAGAAATTCGCGTCGATCCACCTTTGTCTGGAGAACCGTCTTGATTATCATATAACTTCAAAACCTTGTTTCCAGGGTTTACCGGATCATCAGTTAGCTGGACGTTATTATCTCCAGGACTAAAAACCCATGGTTCACCTTTGTTACTCGTGATTTGTACCTTATAATTGCCTAAAGTATCGGTGATTGAATCAGTTATGTTACTGGGCAAGCCAGGATCTTCAAAATTATCATTTATCATATAATCCTGAGATTCTTGCGGAGCGGCCAATGCCCTAACTAAGCTGAAATCTGAGACTAGAGAAACGACCAAAGTCAGACACAACATCATTCTTAATAACTTTTTCAATCCATATCTCTCCCCCTAATTCTAGTCGCCTAAACTCTCAAAAAATGCAAGCAATGATATAAATTACACGTTTTTGAAAATTCCCCTTCTTTTTTTTAAAAAAAATAGCCAAAAGTATTGCATATATATTCTTATTTTTTTCTAAATGCTGCTACCGTTCCATTCATGCGGTTCATTTGTCCTCTCTATTAATCTACTTTCAGTATTTGCGCTACTATGCGTATCCAATTGCAGCAATTTTGCACACGTGTTTCCGGGTTCTCATAGTCGCCTGAGAGATATCTAATTTCATTTAATATGTGAAAAATCTCATCAAACACTCATGATCTATTCATCGAATTGAAAGTATAATAACTTTGCCCGCTCAGGCTCGGTTTTATATTGAGTATCATCACCTTATGGCTGGGCACAAGGCTTGATTTGACTCGGAGGTCGAAAACGTTGATTAAGATCATGAGATCGCTGTTTATACTTATCTATTTGTTCAGTCCTCTTCCAGCTATTTATGTAGTCTATTCATCGGACCCAACCGCGTATCAAACGATGAGAGGGTTACTCCCGATGATACTTGGCACAATTGCGTATACCTGGCTCATGGCTGAACTAGTCATTAGTGCCCGTCCTAAATTTATCGAACGGTTTTTTGGCTTGAATCATTTTTATCAATTTCATGGGGCAGCCGCGATTATGTCCATCATGCTTTCCTTGCTTCATAAGCAGCTCGAAGACGCCATTTGGGGCCATTTTCTTCATACGGTTCGGCAAATTGGAGATCTTGCGCTTATCCTTTTTATTGTATTAGCCTCACTGTCTCTGTTTTTTATGACCCGCACAATTATTCGACGGATTCCCTTTTTAGAGACACTTCGATCCTTTCTCGAGCAGAAACTACACGTTGACTTCAAATATAGTGTTTGGATTCATAACGCAAATGTTATTGCAATTGTATTGGTTTTTGCACATGTTTTTATGCTTAGTGCCTTTTATCAACGGAACATTTGGATCTGTAGTATTTACACACTCTATTTTGCAATTGCGTTCGGCTACTATGTCAACCATAAATTCATAAAACAAAGATATGCAATGCGCAAACACTATCGAGTGACCGCAATCATTAATGAATCGCCGAATGTGCACACCTTTGTTTTCACACGGATCAAAGGAAAAATTCCGCGCTATAAGGCTGGACAATTCATTTTTCTTCGCTTCTTAACTAAGGAATTAAACGGCGAGGAACACCCTTTTTCAATAACGTCCAATCCTCGTGATCGTTACCATCTTTCTGTCACCATTAAATCCGTTGGTGATTTCACAAGAGCCATATCGAGAATACCTTTAAATACTCAAGTAATGATCGAGGGACCGTTTGGAATTCTTGGAAATAGCGTACGCCGACATAAAACAGACATCGCTCTCGTTGCAGGCGGTATCGGGATTACACCAATGATCAGCATTTTAAAAGACATAAAGCAAACCTATGTAGATAGGCGCGTATTGTTAATTTGGTGTGTACCAACAAGAAAAGAGCTGATGTTTCACGATCTAATCAATGATCTTTCAGCGCAAATGCCACACTTCAGTTTTGTGCCCATTCTTTCAAGAGAAATAGATGAACTCGGAGAAAGTGGGCATTTGAATCAAGAGAAAATGCAACGCTTGTTGGCCACGTACCACTATCATCCAAAGCGTACCGATTATATCATTTGTGGCCCATCAAAAATGATGGAATCGGTCACTCACATTTTGCACTGTTTTCATGTACACAAGAAGAACATTCATCTAGAAGACTTCTCATTATGAGGGAGCTGAAAAACATGTCCACGAAAAAATGGTTATTCTATCCTTTAATCCTTACACTTCTATTCATGACAGGATGTGCACATGCAGCACCAAGCGAACACACCACTTCCGTTCACTCCAAAACAAATACCAGTCGTGTTGCAGCAAATAAACAGTTCACACTCAATGAATTAAGTAAATTTGATGGAAGAAACGGGCACCCGGCCTATATTGCAGTGAAAGGAAAAGTATACGATGTCACTCATGCACCGGATTGGCACAATGGCAGCCATCACGGCGTCCAAGCCGGTCAAGACCTAACATCAGCGATTGAGCATGCACCTCATGGAACGGCAGTGTTATCCGCTGTCCCAATTGTCGGCAATCTGGTCAAGGGAACGAAAAGTTCTGAAGCAAAGAGCACCAATTCCAAGGCGAATAACAAAGGACATCAAACGGCAAAAAGCAAAACAAAGAGAACGTTCACGTTAGCTGAATTGAAAAAATATAATGGGCAAAACGGTGGCCCTGCATATGTAGCTGTTCATGGAAAAGTATATGATGTCACTCATGCACCGGGCTGGCACAACGGTTGGCACCACGGCGTTCAAGCCGGACAAGACTTAACAACAGCGATTGAGCATGCACCTCATGGGACGTCTGTGCTGTCCCAACTTACTGTTATTGGCTATGTAAAATAAAAAAATGAGGCATCAATACATCACTTCGGTTATGATTAGTTCAATTGAAGTTGAGGGAGTGACCCAGTGATGACTATTGATGAAGAAAATAAGGAAATCAAACGCGTGATTGATGAATGTGATCATCTGATCAAACATGAAGCCTTTGATCAATTAATTCAGCATTATTCGGAAAATGCGATCTTAGTTGTTAAACCAGGAATGGTCGCTCATGGCCGGGAGGAAATAAAGGCAGCTTTTATAAAGATCGCTAAATACTTTGATAACAGTATTGTTCCAAAGGAAGGGAAGATGACTATTCTTAATAGTGGTTCTTCAGCCCTTGTCCTTGCACAAACCTTAATCGAAACCAATGATACCGCCAAAGAAACCAACGAATTTTCTTTGGATCGACGAGCAACCTATGTTTTTGAAAAAGTCGACAATCAGTGGCTTTGCAGTATTGATAACTCCTATGGAACTTCACTACTGGATTAATTTTTTTACAGAATGGGCATGTTTGGCCCATTCTTTTTAGTTGGATTGAGTTATGTACGAACCCATTTTTTAATTTTTAGGACACATGTCCTTCACATACTCCTTGATCTCAGTTTAAATAGTAAAAGGAGATTTAAACGGAAGGAATGTGTAACAATATGAAAGGGTTTTTCTATGCATTTATTGGCGGTGCTTGTATTACATTTCAAAGCGTAGCCAATTCAACAATTAGCCGTGACATCGGAACGTGGCAAGCACCGACAATCACTCAGTTTACAGGTTTCATTGTCGCACTCCTCATCTTCATGGTGGTCCGTGATGGAAAGATCAGTGATTTTAAGAACGTCAAACCATTGTATCTGGTCAGTGGTGCCTTTGCTGCATTAATTATTTCCGGAGAAGTCACTGCGATTCACCACATCGGTGTCACACTCTCGGTCGCGATCTTGCTCATTGCCCAACTTCTTCTCACCTTTCTTGTTGACCTGTTCGGATGGTTCGGAATCGAAAGAAAACCAATGCATGTCCCTCAATTTTTGGGTATCGGCCTCATGATTCTCGGCGTCATTATTTTAAAAATGTAATTTAGCTCGCACATTCACCCCATTTTTACATCTGTTTCTTATTGGTTTATGTCTGATCAGCTCGAGGTGACAAAAATGATCGAAGAAAGTAAAGACAACCAAATCATCAATTATTTAGAGAAGTTCCATCTGGAATCAGTATTTAAGGAGCCGCTAAGAGATTTTCTATCCATTTGTACCTTCAAGGAAGGCCAAGTTATATGTTCTCAAGGTACACATGCTCATTACCTAAGCGTTTTGGTCACTGGTAAAATTAAGATCTTCACGAATTCAAGGGAAGGAAAAACATTAATTCTTTCCTTTATGACACCGCTCGAAATGATCGGTGATATTGAATATGTGATGGAGAAACCCTATTTGAATACAGTCCAGGCGATTTCACCGGTAACCATGATTCGTGTCTCCTATGATTCTCTGAAACAATATGGATGGAATGATCCTGACTTGCAGCGCTTTTTACTCAAAATCATCACGAATAAATTTTATATAAAATCCAATTTTATGAGTTTTAATTTGATGCATTCAGTGGAGGTACGTCTTGCGAGCTACCTCTTATCGGTTGGCTTTGATGAGACAGGGCAGCAACAAACTGAAAGTAATCATGAATTGATGATTACCGATATCGCTAATCTGATCGGCACAAGCTACCGTCATCTGAACCGAGTCATTGTCCGATTCTGCGCGGACGGACTCGTTGAGCGGAACAAAGGTTACCTAAAGGCAATAAATAAAGACGGTCTATCAAAAATAGCAGGTGGCAATATTTATGAATCATAGGCATTCGATTAACGATTGTGGCATCATGAAAGGATGACAAATTAGAGATGGTAATTGGAATGATGCTGGCATTTATCGCCGGCGGGCTTGTAAGCCTACAGAATGTTTTCAATAGCAGAACAAATGAACAAACCGGGACCTGGGCGGCTACTTCTCTCGTGCTGGGTACGGGGTTTGCTGCATCATTAATTCTTGGTCTCGTGTTCGAGGGCAAAAACATGCTGACCATTCAATACGCAAAGCCGTGGTACTGGATTTGCGGACTAATCGGCATTGGTGTTGTTGTCTGCCTCATGAACAGTACACGTTTGCTTGGTCCAACATTAGCGATGTCTATTGTATTGACCTCACAACTGATCTTTGCTTTACTCGCTGACTCATTAGGAATTCTCGGACTCAAACACATACCATTATCCTTTGATAAATTGCTCGGTGTGTTGATCATTATCCTCGGCGCTCTATTCTTCAAATTTGGTGGTCAGAAGCATCATATAAAAACCAAACCGGTCAAAGAAGAACAAGTCAGTTGAATTCTGAACTAAGAAGAGGTTAATACACTGACAGGCGGCATTCATGGCCTACTCATTTTAATTTTGATGATCAAGACAGGAATCACACAAAGCCTTTTAAATAATTGGACTCAGCGAGCCACTCCCCTCTCCCCATTCAGAAAGGTCAATGAACGAACACTATTTTAGTTTTGATCGTCTGAAAGTGAAACAGAGAAAAAAGAGTGGGAAATAAGAGGCTATTTAATGATGGATAAGAAATTAAAAAAAATAACACTTATATATCATATAACCATAATTTTTCTAGCGCTGTTCTCTGTTCTTCTTGTGTTGTGTTCTTTATTTCATTGGCTGAGCATTGTTACCTATCCTTATAATTACATTCATAACGGTGGGTTAATCATCTTTGCCATTGATTATGTGATTCGATTCATTTATGCCCATGATAAAAAGCATTTTTTGATCGAGAACTCATTTGATCTTCTAGGCATTATTCCCATGCATCCGCTGTTTGTATTTTTTCGGTTAGGCAGAGTTGTGCGCATCCTTCGCGCTCATCGTATCTTTGTCGTGCTTGGCATTGATGGAGCATTCACCGGCAGCATTCATAAATTCATCTACTCCACCGGATTTATTTATCTCTTTTCAATTAGTGTTGCGATTCTCATATTGAGCGCTCTACTGTATTCTGTTGTTGAAAAAATATCGTTGTCTAATGCGCTGTGGTGGGCGATTACAACCGCTACAACAGTGGGTTATGGTGACATTTATCCTCACACTTTTATTGGTAAAATTATCGCATCAATACTAATGATTGGCGGTATTGGTTTTATCGGTTTGCTCACAAGTACTATTACCGATTTCTTCACATTTAATAAGGAAGCAAAAGAAAACACAGTGAATCAAAATGAGCTCAAAGAACTCATGTCCAGCATTGATCAACTCTCCAAGAAAGTTGATCATTTATCCGACCAAGTCAACCGATTAACAAAACAGAAAAAGAACACAAATCATAGAAATAGATAAGATCCTATAGAAAAAATTAAAGCGCTTGTTATTAGAGCTCTTTATCAATTTAATTGACCTTCGCGCAGTCGATATTGTAACATGATTAAGTAATCGACTCATTTATTTAAAAATGCTTATAAATAGCATAAGGTCACGGTTTACCACACGGGGCATTAGCTCAGCTGGGAGAGCGTTGCGCTGGCAGCGCAAAGGTCAGGGGTTCGAGCCCCCTATGCTCCATCATAGAAAACATGAGAACAGCAAGGATTTCGGTATGATCCGATCCTTGCTGTTTTCTTTATGTGGCAAATGGGTTACCAAATGTTTTTGAAACGTTTTCACAATCGATCGTGAAAGCTTGATTACTATTAAATAGCTCATGGATTTTTTCGAGGTTCACATCACACAGCACTTACTGAATATCACAATTGCATGGTAAAATTAGCCTATCGAATTGTCGGGAGTAATCCCTATTTTTTAAAACAATGAAAGAAGGTACCGTCATGAGCAACGTTGTTGTTGTATATCAGACAAGACATGGAGCAACACTAAAATATGCAAAATGGATCTCTGAAGCACTTCATTCCGATCTTTATCATTTGTCAGATGTTCATGCTAATATCTTGGAAAAATACACAACAATAATCTATGGTGGTGCTCTTTACGCGAGTGGAATTATGGGGTCAAAGAAGATTTCAAACTATTTCTCTGGCGTACACGATAAAAATTTAATCGTTTTTACAGTAGGCTTATCAAATCCAAAAACAACTGATTATCAAGAAATCATTAACAAAAATTTTAACGACCAACTTCAACAAGCAATTTCCTTTTTCCATTTTCGTGGTGCAATTGACTATAAAAAGTTAAATATCATTCACCGAATAATGATGTTTGCTTTAAAAAGCAAAATAAAAAAATCAAAAAATGCATCGCCTGAAACATCGCTATTTTTGGAAACCTACGGGAAACAGATTGATTTCACTGAGAAAGAGTCAATAAACCCTCTTATTATCCATGCTCAGCATTTTATTTAAGTACATTCAGTCCGGATTTATGCAAGAGATGCTTTCATCATTATTGAATAAGGGAGTGAATGAATCGATGATTAGCCAAGTTGGTCAAATCATGTTGTACGTGAATAACCAAGAGGAAGCAAGCAAGTTTTGGACAGAAAAAGTAGGGTTTACGGTCCTTTCAGAAAATGATAACGGTCAGGGCATGAGATGGATTGAAATCGCTCCAACTAAAGAAGCTGAAACCAGCATCATTCTCCATAATAAGGAACTAATTGCTAAAATGCAGCCCGAATTAAACCTTGGAACACCTTCTTTAATGTTCTTCACAAATGAACTCGACAAATTATATAGTAACTTGTTGGACAAAAATGTTACCGTAGGAAAAATTGTGACTATGCCTTCAGGTAGGGTATTCAATTTTGCAGACAACGAAGAAAATTACCTTGCTGTAATGGAAAAAAAATGAATGTCTATTCAAATGACGCGTTCACTATTCGAATAAGTGCATCGCCTTTTGTTTGAATGCGTTTGTCTTTTTGAATAAAGTCTACATGGCATGTTTTGCTTTCAGCCTTATACCTTTACGATGTGCAACTTCCTGTTTTTTCATTACATCATTTTCGAAAAGCAATCCAAAATAGTAATGCACCACAATTTGAGGAGATGAAGATGAAATGGGTAACGGGAATACTTTTTGGTCTTTTGTTGCAGGATGCGGTGCAACAGCAGCTTTTTTTTGGCTAAGAGGCAATCAGAAAAATATGCCTAAATGGGCGAAACAACCGATGGACCAAATGGGAAAAGCAACGCAGAACATCACTGGATCGTTCAGCCCACAAGGTTAATTAAGAGCACCACCATACAAAAAACTCTCTGCTGAAGAAACTGCGGAGAGTTTTTTGATGTTGCAAGGATTTATTCTTCTTCCGGTGAGCGAATCATGAGCATCACTAATGTAATCAATAGAAATGCGATTCCCGACATAAATGGAATCGTGATAAAGCCAAGGATCGAGAAATCTTTCACTGTGCATGGATTGTTTGGTGAACAAAAAGCCACCTTATTAACTTGAGGCAACATCTGAATGGTATAGTGATAAGTCGCGAGGATGAATCCAAGGCAAGACACCGGCAGTATGTATTTTCTTATCGATGAGTCATTCAATAAATAAGCGATGCCGAGACTGATGACGAGCGGATACATCAGAATGCGTTGATACCAGCAAAGCTTGCAAGGAACAAAATGCATGATTTCACTAAAAAAGAGACTACCTGCTGTTGCAACAATGGCGACAATCCAAGCGAAAAGCAAAATGTAGTGATTTGGAATCTTGTTCTTGATCATTATTATTTAATCCCCAAACGTTCTTCATCTTTTTGCACTCAGACATGATTCTGTCTGTGAGCGTTTTCTCTAATCTTTCTGATTGAACATACATATATTTTCCTCTATTCTAATCCTATAAGAGATCAGCATGTATGTGGTGGAAACAAATTAATCATATCAGGGATTCATTCTTTTTTCATCTCATGAGTCAATGAGGCCAGAAGATATTCTCTAAAAGATAGGAGCAATGCTACTTGACCACCTATTTACGCAAGGCAACCGATGATGATTTGCTTGAAATCAATAAAATCATTGATAGTGCAAAATTACTTTTAAAAGCAAATGAAATTAACCAATGGCAGGATGGTTATCCCGACTTAGAAACGTTGCATCACGATATTGAGCAACAAGTCTGTTATGTCCTCATTGTCGATCAACAAATTGCCGGTGTCGGTGTGATTCTTCAAGATAAGGATCCTGGTTATGAGAAAATCGTACAAGGTAGCTGGTTGGATTCCGACCAGTCAACTTATCGTTCCATTCACAGAGTGGCCCTATCTCCGGATTTTCGAGGTCAGCACTTGTCTGCAACACTCATGAACCACTTAATCACCGCCGCAAGATTAGCGGGCAGTACGGACCTCCGAATTGATACCCATCCTGAAAACAATGCGATGCAACGGGTCATTCAAAAATCCGGATTCGACTATAGAGGCGTGATTTATCTTGAGCGATCCCATGATAAACGCTGGGCCTACCAACTTTTGCTCTCCTAATTGATCAACGATGAAAAGAATGGTGGTACGGACATGAAGCAATCAACCCCAATTGAGAATCAAACTGTTTCTCTTGAACACATTGAAGCAGGCACTGTACTAAAAAACTGTGAGATCCAGAGTGCCCAAGAACGAAAAATGCTGAGTGAGGTACAATTTAACAACTGTATTTTTTTATTTGATGATTTTTCGAAGACGGAGATCCTAGATTGTTCCTTCACACATTGTGAGTTCTCCAACTTTGATTTTGAGAAAGCAATTATATATCGTAATACTTTTACCGCTTGTAAGTTACTCGGCACCAATTTTATTCAGGCCGGTTTTAAAGATACAACATTCACAGACTGTCTCATGACCTATGCAAATTTCTCGGATTCCAAACTGACCAATATAACCTTTGACTCGGATAAACTCAACGAGACCTCCTTCCAACACGTACAAATGAAGAAAGTGAACTTTAATCATGCGCTCATAGACGGCGCTGATTTCAGTGAGACAGCACTCAAGGATCTCAATTTCTCAAGCTGTGAATTTTCATCGATTCGGATTGATGTCAACTTGGCAACAGGATTGAAAATCAATCAGTTTCAGGCTGCCGGGTTGATCTCATCTTTCGGGATCAAGGTTGTTGAGTAAATAGAAATTTAACCGGTATGATCGAAAACTAAAATTTGAGTCATGTCGGGTTTTATTATCATGGAATCAGTTGATCGATAACGGAAAGGTTTCACATTTTATACTAATTTTATTAATGAAAAGTTGGTGACCATGGTGACTATTGACTATTTGAGTAACGAACGCATTCATGATTTTGTTGCTTATTGCAAAAAACACCGCATGGACGTTGATGATTCCTATCTCTACGATGAGGATTTGGAGCATTTCGAACCGGATGAAGAGAACCCGACCTACATCCTGACCGATGAAAACGATATGATTGTTGGCGCAGCATCACTGCTCATGGATGAATATTACCAAAAAAGCGGACGCGGTCGTTTTCGTATTTTTCACTGTGAAAGCAATGCCTATGATCAGTATCAAATGCTGTTAAACGCAATAAAGCAACACACGCAAGCATTAACTGAGCTGTCGCTATTCATTCAAACGACAAATGCAGAGATGATGGCAAATGTAGAAAAATTGCAATTCACAAAATGGCGCTATTCATTTTTATTGGTAAAGGAAAATTTAACCCCGCTTCCTGTTGCTTTGCCTGAAGGGTTTGTCATCCGTCCCTTTCAACCAGGTAAAGATGAAGACTTATGGGCAGAAGTACGGAACTCAGGTTTTGCGAAACTGCTTGGAAGTGAAACACCAATTACCGCAAATATGGTGAAAAAAATGGTCTCAGAAAGCGATTATTTAGAGGATGGTATGCTGATTCTGTATCATGGCAATCAGCCGATTGGTATTGTACGCGGCGCAGATGATGAATATGAAGGCGCACCGATCATGAATATTGGCCCTCTGGCGATTATCCCATCCTATCAAGGTCAAGGCTTGGGTCGGGCAATGCTCCGATCATCGCTTAATTTTGCTCATGCAAATAACTATTCAAGCGCTGTCTTATGCGTGAATGGTGAAAATGAACGTGCGAAAACCTTATACACACACGAAGGGTTTAAACAAGTGGAATCCGTAGTGTGTTACACCTATTCACTAAAGAACTAATCGAAAAAGCCTTTATAAATTTAGAAAGACCGAGCAAACTGCGTGTTATCTGCCTTATCGATTTACGCAAACAGCCGGTCTTTTTTCATGTTTCGGTGTTTCGGTGTTTCGGTGTTTCGGTGTTTCGGTGTTTCGTTACCATTATATTTTTTCGTTACTTATTTTTTAGGCTTCGTTACGATTTTTCTTGGATTCGTTACTACTTTTTTGAGATTGGTTACGATTTTTTCCTGGTTCGTTACGACTTTTCACTATTTCGTTACCATTACATTTTTTCGTTACTAATTTATTAGGCTTGGTTACAATTTTTCCTTAATTTGTTACGACTTATCTAAGCTTAAGTTCGGTTTTCGTTTTATTAGGTTCGGTTTTCTCATGCTTGGGTTCGGTTTTTTCCTCCTTAAGTTCAATTTAATTTCTTGGGTTCGGTTTCCGTTTTATTAGGTTCGATTTTCTCTGGCTTAGGTTCGGTTTTTTCCCGCTTAAGTTCACTTTGATTTCTTGGGTTCAACTTCCGTTTTACTAGGTCCCGTTTTCTCATGCTTAGGTTCGGTTTTTATCCTCTTAGGTTCATCTTGATCTTTTGTTCTATTCTGTCCTGCTTTCTTCTTCGGTTCTTGATCAAGGTCAAGGCTGAAGGTGAAGTTGTCTTTGTTCTTTTTGAATGCGTGGGTACGATTCACCTGTGGCGAAAAGGTTCGAACATAGACTTTATCGTGGCTGAGGTCGAAGCCCATGACCCGGATGTAGCCCTGCCCTCCTTTGACGGACTGATAATCAGATAGGATCTGCGTGACTTGACGATCAGGCTTGCCATCAAGGTTGTCATCAATCTTATCCACACGTCTCGCTGCACCGTAGCTATGTCCATTCATCACCAGTCGCACATTGCGATTCGGTTTTACAATTTTTTCAAACAGCATCTGGCCTTGCACTGTTCGTTTCCCGTAACTTCCTAGATAATCATGAACAAAGAGAATCGCAATCCGTTTTCTATAGTCATGAAGGACATGATTCATCCATGCAATTTCTTGACCGCCAATGCCCCAGCCCATACCGAGCATGATATATTTTTGCCCATCTGAATTAATTAAGTCAAAATGTCCTTTATTATTTTCATAGTCTCCGCCGTACCATGGATTCCACAGGTAGCGCTCTTCGCCAAAATAATGGTAGAACGGCCTATAATTTTTCTGAAAGCCGACATCATGATTACCGGTAATAATGCCATAGGGTAGCATTGCATCATCTAAAATCCGCATCGCCTTATCTGCCGCTTTCCATTGATAGGGTTGATCGTGATTATTCACGATATCACCCAAATGAAAGATATAGCGTAATTGAAGCGCATCCCGATTGTCGACGAACCAGCGATTCATACGCTTGAAAATATCAGGATGCGAGCGACTATAATATTGGGTATCGGGAAGTACAGCAAACGTGAAATCAATAGAATGAATCCCTTTAAAAAGTTTATGGGAAACCTTTGGCTCCTGATGATCCTCATGAATGAATTCAGGCTTTCTGAAGAATACACGCTGAAACTGACGTTGATGGATGTGGCGTTCAGCACTCGCCACTTGGGCATTCAATCCCGTTTGTTTCGTTGGAAAAAGACTCAGAATGCCTGAGATGACACACCCGAGAAACAAAAGTACGATCATGATTTTGATTATTATATAACTTGGCTGTTCCTGATCACGCATAGATACATTCATTCTCCCTTCCGTTTCAGACGCAATGTCCCGGAGGGCAGGCACCCGCACACCCGAAGAAGGTTCACTATTTTCTCAGTATGTGTGGGACTTCTTACAATCCACCGTCCACATCTCTTCCATTAAATTGCTCGGCTTTGGCCATTTTCATGCAATAAAAAAAGAACTTTTCCCAATTTCATGAAGAAAAGTTCCAAGGATATCTTAGTTACTGGAATCGACTTAATAAACAGGCGGCGTTATTTCCTTAGGAATGAGGCATTCATAAGTCTCACCTTCAAGCCGTTTCTTGAATTCACGCGTTGCTTCGGCCAATAATTCCGGTTCCTCAACAGCTTTAAGCGCGGTACAGGCCATGGCCGCCCCGGCAAACAATGCCGCATTCAATGCATAATCCTGTGTCCCCTGTGCAACCACTTGCCAGGTATGGGGAACAGTAGCATAAGCCCATGTTGCCGTGAAACATTGCGCTGTCGGCACATTCCAACTGACATCTGAAACGTCAGTTGATCCTTCCATGAAGGTTTCCTGATCAGGACATGGGATCATCCAATCTGAAATCGGCTTTTCATTTATCTTTTCTTTCTGTTCTGCCGTTAAGTGCTTCATCGCAAAGTACTTCTCTTGGTCACCAAGCGAGGCATAAATCGATTTAATAAAAGCGAGATCCTGTTCGCTTGGTTCAGGGAGTCCAATCTCCTCCATATATTCAGCCATCACTTGATGAAGTGCCGTATTTGGAATCAGATTGCAGCAGCCACCCTCTATTTGATAGCTCATACTTGTGCCCGTCATTAGAGCAGCACCTTTCGCAACATTGACAACGCGCTTGAACAATTCTTTCACTTCATTCGGTTTCGGCGAACGTACAAGAAAACGTTCTTCGGCAAAGGACTGAACAACATTCGGTGATACCCCGCCGGTATTGGTAACCGCATAATGCACACGTGCTTGATCAGCCATATGTTCTCTTAAATAGTTCACACCAACGTTCATCAATTCAACTGCATCTAACGCGCTACGTCCAAGTTCCGGCAATGCTGCTGCATGCGCACTGACCCCTGTAAAAGTAAATCGTGCTTCAATCACTGCGTTGGATGAAAGATGTTGCACTGCATTAATCGACTCCGGATGCCATGAAAAGGCAGCATCAACATCGTTAAAGTAGCCCTCTCTTGCCATATAGGCTTTCCCATTCCCGCTTTCTTCAGCAGGACAACCATAATAGCGTACAGTCCCTTTGAGCTGATGCTTAATCATATACGATTTGGCAGCAAAAGCAGCGGCAAGAGAACCAACACCGAGTAAATTATGCCCGCAGCCATGACCGTTTCCATTCGGTACGATCGGATCATGAACAGCTGTATCGCTTTTTTGACTCAGACCGGCCAGTGCATCAAATTCGCCAAGAAAAGCAATCACCGGCTTGCCTTCACCATAGCTGCCAATAAACCCTGTCTTTAACCCAGCAACTCCGCGTTCAACAGTAAATCCTTCCTGTTCCAGTGCCCGACTAAGTACTTCTGCCGACTTCACTTCTCCAAAACGCAGTTCAGCAAAAGACCATACTTGCTCACTCAGTGTTTGGTAGATCTCTCGTTTATCTGCAATCATCGCTTTGATTTCATCAACTAATCCCACTTTTAGAGCTCCTTTTCATTGATTTATTTTGCAGCAAAGTCAGTAAGTAAATAAGCCATGTGCAAGGCACCGTCTACATAATCTTTCATACGGATTGATTCATTTGGTGCGTGTGCCTTAGATTCCGCCCAGCCCACTCCTGTGCTGACAATTGGCAGGTGAAGCGATTCGTTGAACGCGTACATCGGACCTGTTCCAGGAGAGTTTGGGTATAAAACAACGTCGGACTGATAAGCTTCCTCTGCAGTCTGTTTTACAAGATTTAAGAAAGGATCATGAATATTTGAGCGATAAGCGCGCTGCGATTCGATCAGTTCAATGTGAATATCTGAAAAACCATGCCGCAAAAGATGGCGCTGAAAGCAGGCAAGCAAATGCTCGCCGGTTTGGCCAGGCACCATGCGGCAATCCAATTTCACTTTGGCTTCTTTAGGGAGCACCGTCTTTGCGCCTTCTCCAATATAACCACTGACCATACCGCAAATGGTCATCGTCGGATAAAGCATTAAGGCATCCTGAGGAATTTCGCCGCGCGCTTCGGTGATCAGCGGGCGCGTAAGGCCAAAGGGTTCGCTAAGTGCTGCCTTATCAAAGGGGACATTGCGAACCAACTGCAACAGCTCCTCATCCGCTGCTTCAATTTCATCAAAAAAGCCTTCAACCAAAATGTTATTGTTTTGATCTTTCATACTCGCCAACGCCTGAACCAGACGCCAAGCCGGATTATCAACAACCGCTGCAAGTGAAGAGTGCAGATCAATCGATGCGCTTTTTGTTGAAAGTTCAAAGTAAGCCGATCCTTTGATACCCGCAAATAGTTCAACGCGTTCCTCTGCATCCTTACTACCGAATTCCCAAATGCATGCATCTGCCTGAAAAAGATCGGCATACTTTTTCAGATAACTAGGCAGCCCTGGGCTTCCGATTTCTTCCTCACCTTCAATCAGAAATTTCACATTGCAGGGCAGACCTTCTGTTTCTTCCAACGCTTTAATTGCCGCCAACCGCTGCATCAATGAGCCCTTATTATCGGCAGTTCCACGTCCGTACAAGGTCCCATCCTTTAGATAAGGTTCAAACGGCTCTGATTCCCATTCATCAAGCGGATCCGGAGGCTGAACATCATAATGGTTGTAAAAAAGCAACGTTCTTTCCGAATTGCCCTGTTCTCCAGCAGGAAATAGGCCGTAAATGACCGGATTTCCTCCTAATTCGTCGAGCACCTGAACTTCTCCACCAAATTTTTTGAGCAGATCGGCGATAAAAGTTACCGTTTCTGGAATAGCGAGATGTTGTGCGGACACCGAAGTTAACCGTAGATAGTGATAGAGTGTATCAACGGATTGATCGGCTTGCTTAATGACACTTTCTTTGAGTTCCTGCCTATTACTTTCAATCATAGAGATCGCTTCCTTTTTCAGATGTTCGTTAAATGCTTTAATACTTAGAGATTAAGATGATCGCTTATAAAATTTAAACAGCTGACTCAAATGAGCAGCTGTTTAAATTGGTAATCCTGAGATGAATAACCAGCATCAATTCACTGGCTTATTTTTTATACGCCCATTTCTGGAAGTCTGCTACTGTACCTGGCCAGTAAGCGGAAGCACCGCCATAAGCAAGGTCTTTGCTCTTCACAACAACTTCATTATCTGAGTAGAGTGTGAGTACCGGCATATCCTTTTCCCAGATCGCTTGCAATTTGCTGTAGATCACTTTTCGCTTTGCACTGTCTGGTTGTGATTTTCCTTCGTCAATCAATTTGATTGCTTCAGGGTTCTTATATTTCATAAAGTTGTAGGCACCGTTTGGTCCGTACAGCGCGGAAACGTCCGGATCAATGTTGAACGTAAACCCAATCAACAAGAGATCGAAGTCGCCCGCTGCTCCTTTTTGCATAATAGTTGGGAAATCATAGGTTGTTTCTTTCACTTTTACACCGATCGCCTTGAAGTTCTGAACAATAATGTCGGCAGATTGTTCACGGACTTTGTTCCCAATTGGAACAACGAAGTTGAGCGTCTTGTTAAAGTCCCAACCTGCATCCTTCAACATTTGTTTTGCTTTCTTAGGATCATATTTAATCACGTTTGTGCTCTTATCGAGGTAAGGGCTTTGTGATGTGTACGGCCCGTCAATAATTTCACCATTACCTTTAAGCAGCTTATCTACAATTTGTGGGCGGTCAATTGCATAGGCAAGGGCTAGACGGATTTTCGGATTTGGCAATGTTTTTGTGTTATATTGCATTGTCTGGAATCCAATTTGCGGATGAATCTCTGTTGTCACGTTTTTCAATTTCTTTGCCGAATCAACATCCTGGAATGGCATGTTGCCGATACCGCCGGATGCGTTCGCTTGAATGGATCCCGATTGAAGTTCACTCAATAAGTTAGGTGCCTGCATAATCTTGATAAAGAATTTAGGCGTCTTTGGTTTTCCTAGATAGTAAGCGTTATTTGCTTTGTATTGAATATACGTATTTTTGTTGTAGGTAACGAATTTATAAGGCCCGCTTGTTACATTTGGTGCCTGAACGTATTTGCTCTTCGAAAAATCAGCTGGAGCAATGTCTTTCAACACATGCTGAGGCATGGTGATGATTTTGGTACCAATCATTTCTTTAATGTAATTTGGATCAACAGGTTTCTTCGTTTTGAACGAAACCGTATGTTCGTCAATCTTCTTCAAATCAGGAATAGCTGTGGCACCGCCGGTCAGCTTGCCGTTGTCATCCAATCCCTCAAGAGTAGACAGGTTGGACCCAACAGCTGTTTCAGTTTTTGGGTTGGCAATAAGGTTAAATGTGAAAAGCACATCGTCAGCTGTAATCGCTTTGCCGTCGGTCCATTTTGCCTTCGGATTGAGTTTAATCGTGTACGTTTGATTGTCCGTCGTGTCAATTGATGTTGCAAGTTTTGACTGAAATTTCAAAGGTGCCGTCATATCGAGAAATGAGTCAAACATGACACGAATCGCGAATTGCCCGGCAATATCTCCGGTATTAATTGGGTTAAATCCACCGGGAGGGTTAACCATTCCAAGATAAATGGTATCTTTCCCTTTACTACCGCCTGAAGATCCAGATCCGCCGCCGCAAGCTGCCAGCAAGACGAGTGAGAGTGCCATAAAGGATGTAATCACATAGTTAAAAATACGTTTTGACATGGATTTGTGCTTGTTCATGTTTTTGTTGCATCCCCTTTTTCTGTTATTTTGCATTCTGTGACTCAATTGCATCACGGAGGCCGTCACCAATAAAGTTCACGGAGAGAACGGCGAGTAAAATCATCAAACCTGGTGGAATCCAAAGCCATGGCTGTGAGGAGAGCACGGTAATGGATTCTGCTTGTGTGAGCATATTGCCCCAGCTCGCTGCCGGCGGTCTTACGCCCATTCCTAGAAAGCTTAATGAAGCCTCCATGATAATGGCCGAAGCAACACCGAACGTGGCATTAACAAGAATTGGTGCCAAAGCATTCGGAAGAATATGCTGGAAAAGGATCTTCGGCGTAGAGTAGCCGAGCGCAACACCTGCCTTTACGTAGTCCATTTCTTTTATTGAAAGCACACTGCCCCTGACTAAGCGCGCAATGGCTGGCCACCCGAGAAGACCAATAACGATAGTGATATTAAATAGGCTTGGACCGATAATGCTTACCAAGACCAGAATAACCATGAAATACGGGAAGGACATAAAGACATCGGTGAGCCTCATGATAACCATGTCCACCCATTTTCCACAGTAACCAGCAATGAGCCCCAAAACGATCCCAATGGCCACATAAATGGCAACCGCACCGACACCTACAGAAATGGAAACCTGTGCACCATAGATCAAGCGACTCATCACATCTCGTCCAACCGGATCAGTACCTAAAAGATGATTTGCTGATGGTGCTGCCTCAAATTCATTAAAGATCTTGTTAGGATCGTGAGGCGTGATAATCGGGGCCAGAGCAGCAATGAGTACAATTAATGAGAAGACAATGAGTCCTGCAAAAGCGAGCTTATGTTTGAAAAATCGTCTTGCAATCATATGGAGATAGCTTTCTTCTTCTCCAAACTGATCCATAATTTGTTCTGAAGTCCCAACCCCTTCGAGTTCAGGAACATTCTTATTCGGGTTCAGTTTCATAGCCATGTCTTCCGCTCCTCCTTAGTCATACCTGATTCTTGGGTCGGCAACGGCATAAAGTATATCTGTCAGCAGGTTAGCAAAAAGTACCGTTACTGCTGCGAGCAGGTTGATCGCCATCAGCGTTGAATAATCCCTGGATGTAATGGATTGAATGGTCAAAAGACCTAATCCCGGCCATTGGAAGACCTGCTCCGTCACGATCGCACCGCCAATAAGGAGTGGAATGTCAATACCGATAACCGTAATGATTGGAATCAATGAATTTCTGAGTGCGTGTTTATTCGTAATAATAAATTGCGAGAGTCCTTTCGCCTTTGCAGTTCTTAGATAGTCCTTACCAAGCACATCCAACATGCTGGAACGGACATACCGGACCATATTGCCTGCAATCCCAGTTGATAGTACAAGAACTGGAAGAACCAGGTGATTAACTGTATCAATCAACCCCCCGTCTCCCCCCAAGGTATTCATGCTTCCGGTTGGGAACATCAGGAGCTTGCTGGCAAATACGTAGATCACACCGAGTCCTAAGAAAAAGTGCGGCACAGAAATTCCGAAGAATGAGAAACCGGTCACTAGGTAATCAATCCATGAATTTTGCTTTCTCGCACAGAGAATACCAAGCGGTATGGCAATTAAATAACCAACAACAAGCGATACCCCCATGAGTAAAAGGGTTGGTCCGATATGTGACATCAGAATTTGTGTCACTGGTTCACGCGTTTGATACGAGAATCCGAGATTGCCATGGATAAGTTGTCCGAGCCAATTGAAATATTGTACCCATACGGGTTGATCCAGTCCCAAAGCGTGCTTGGTCATTGCAAGTTGCTCAGGTGTCGCAGATGGATTCACCATCATATCCACGGGGTTTCCGGGCGCAAGATTAATAATGAAGAAGTTCAGAACAGTAACACCGAAAAGAACTGGAATCGCAATTAATAGTCGGCGAATAATGTAGTGCAGCAACGTGAGCTCCTCCTTTCAGACATTGACTGACTCAAGTGGAAAGTGGCAAGCGACAAGATGATCTTTTCCAGACAGCACCGGTATCTTTTCCCGGCAAATATCTTTAGCAAACGGACAGCGTGTATGAAACACGCAGCCTTTCGGTGGGTTTGCCGGGCTAGGCACATCACCATCGACCACAATCTGATCACGCCCGCGCATATGCGGGTTCGGGATCGGATAGGCATTGAGTAAAATTTCCGTATATGGATGTTTTGGATGTTCAAATATTTCTTTGGTTGTCGCAAGCTCCATCACTTTGCCAAGATACATTACCGTAATTCGATCACTAATGTATTTCACCGCACCCAGTCCATGGGCGATAAACACGTAGGTAAGATGCAGTTCCTTTTGAAGATCCTTGAGCAAGTTCAGCACCTGTGCCTGAATAGAAACATCAAGTGCCGAAACCGGTTCATCACAGATAATCAGCTTCGGATGAAGCATCAATGCACGTGCAATGCCGATTCTTTGACGCTGACCGCCTGAAAATTCATGGGGATATCGATTTTTATACTGTTTCGAAAGGCCAACAATTTCCAGAATTTCGTTCACTTTCTGATCCGCTTCGCTCCGTGTCGCCAATTTATGAGCAATCAGTGGTTCTGCAAGCAAATCTCCAATTCGTTTCCTTGGGTTGAGTGAAGAATACGGATCCTGGAAAATGATCTGTAAGTCTGTTCTGAGCTTTCTCATTTCTCTGTGAGAAATACTGGCCAGATCTTTTCCTTGGAAAATCACTTGGCCTGCCGTCGGGTCCTCCAAACGAACGAGCGAGCGTCCGGTTGTCGATTTTCCGCAGCCGGATTCACCGACTAGCCCCATCGTTTCGCCGGGATAAATATCAAAGCTTACATCATCCACGGCTTTGACATGCCCCACAGTCTTAGAGATAATGCCTTTTTTGATCGGATAATACTTTTTCAAATTTTTGACCTGAAGTAAAGGTGTCTCTTGCTCGAGAGGTGGCATGTTCAAGAATTCACTTCCTTTGCTTTCTTCTTATTTTCATAGTCTTGTTCTTCTTTCTCATATAAAAAACATCTGATGCTGTGGGACTGTTTGTCCTCAATCGGTTTTAATTGCGGTTTTTCTTCCAAACATCGCTGCATCGCATGAGGACAACGATCATAGAAGCGGCAGCCTTTCGGCATATTATGCACACTTGGTACCGAACCCTGAATAGATTCTAGACGCATATCATCGGGATTCGTAATATGTGGGATCGACCTCATCAAACCGAGTGTATAAGGGTGCTTCGGATTATCAAATAAGGTAAAAACATCTGTTTCTTCAACAACCTGGCCGGCATACATCACCGCAACTTTATCAGCCATTTCCGCTACAACACCAAGATCATGAGTGATCAGTATAATTGCCGTGTTCGATTCCTCGCGTAATTTCTTCATTAACTTCAAGATCTGTGCCTGAATCGTCACATCGAGTGCTGTTGTTGGTTCATCGGCAATGAGTAGTTTCGGTTTACAACTAAGTGCCATAGCAATCATGACCCGTTGCCTCATTCCCCCAGACAACTTGTGCGGATATTCATCGATGATACTTTCCGCTCTAGGAATACCGACCTTTTTCAACATATCAATCGAATAGGCTCTCGCCTTTTTCTTTGAATAATGCATGTGTAGCCGAATGCCCTCGGTCAGCTGGTCACCGATCGTCAGAACTGGATTGAGTGAAGTCATTGGTTCCTGGAAAATCATTGAAATTTCATTTCCTCGAATCTTCCGCATTGCAGCTTCGGAAGCATTGGCTAAATCTTTGTCTTCAAAAAGAATCGATCCTTCACTAATTGAGCCGTTCCGATCAAGGAGATGCATGATGGACAATGACGTGACTGACTTTCCGCAACCCGATTCGCCAACAAGGCAGATCGTTTCACCTTCATTCAAATCAAAACTGACTTCATCAACTGAAGTAACCGTGCCCTTTTCCGTTTGAAATTCGGTTTTCATTTTGTCTACCTTCAAAAGTTCGCCCAAATCGTTATCCCTCCTTATTGATTACCAAGCGCAATATTTTGGCTCAATTCCGGTCGTTCATCCGCACAGAGATACTCACGAACCATGGCGAGAAATGCTTTTCCAGCTGTCAGCATCACGCGTTCGTCAACGTTGAATTTGGGATGATGATGGGGATATACAGCACCGGTTTCCGGATTTCCGGCACCGGAAAACCAAAACATTCCCGGCTTCTTAAGCAAGAAATGCGCGAAATCCTCTCCTCCCATCTGTGGTGCAATTTCAACAGCTGCGTCCTCACCAAAGGTTTGCCCCATCACCTTTTTGAATACATCCGTTTCTTTTTCATGGTTATATACAGCAGGGTAACCTTCTTGGTAGACAACTTCCCCTTGCGCATGAAAAGCGACACATACATTTTCCACAATACTTGATAGCTCTTTCTTAATTTGTTCACGGACAGCCGGATCAAAGGTACGCACCGTTCCTTCGAGAACTGCTGTGTCGGCAATGACATTAGGCGCAACACCGGCATGAAACTGGCCAATGGTTACGACCGCAGCTTTTTGCGGATCTACTGTTCTGCTCACAATCATTTGCAATTGATTCACAACCTGAGATGCAACAGCAACTGAATCTATTGAGAGTTGTGGTGCAGAACCATGCCCACCTTTTCCTTGAATATTGATTTTTATATAATCGGCCGCAGCCATGAAATAACCTTTGCGATAGCCAATTGTGCCAAAAGGAATGGTGCTCCAAAGATGCGCGCCAAAAACCAAGTCCACATCATCGAGACAGCCATCCTTAATCATTGCCTGAGCCCCGCCCGGCGGATATTCTTCTGCAGGCTGGTGAATCAGCACAACATCGCCTACTAATTCATCCCGATGTTCTTGAATCACCCTTGCAACACCAAGCAATGTCGAAGTATGTCCGTCATGTCCGCATGCATGCATTACATTTGGCACTTTTGATTTATAGGGAACATCAGTCTCCTCGTTAATTGGGAGCGCATCGAAGTCCGCGCGCAAGGCAACGGTAAGTCCCGGTTTTGCGCCATGAATGCGTGCAACGATACCATAACCGCCTACATGGGTCTTAATATCCGTAATACCAAAACTTTTCAATTTTTCTAAGATAAAAGCGGATGTTTGCGTTTCTTGAAAAGACAATTCCGGGTGCTGATGGAGATAGCGACGCCACTCAACCATATCATTAAATGAATTTTCCAAATCATCAGACCATAAATTGTTCATTTTCTTCCTCCCGTTGAAAAGAATAAATAATAGAAAAATAAAACTAAACTCTATTTTCTGAATTTACAAAACTACAAGAGCTATTATAAATGAGAATTTATTATTCGTCAAAATAATTCTTAATATAATAAATGTTTTTTACTACAAATTATCTGCAACTAAGCAAAATTTCTCCATTTTTCAGCAAAAAATCTTTAATTCTATTATTCAAGCAAATGCTATCCATGTGCTATAATTTATTGCAATAATGATCATTGACTATCAATTGGTAATTGGATAAAGATAACAAAGTGTTTTTTTGTCCGTGGGTGTATTCTCAAGAAAACTTGAATCAATCATTGCAATTCTCTTCTTCCCTAAAGAAGATTAATAGTTTGAAATTTCAATCTATTAACAAACGAGCGGAGGTATTTATTCGATGGACAGTCGAGCACGCGATGATGAACAGATAATACGGAACATGGTTGATCTGCCTGCTGTGAAGGCTGCGTTACACTTTCTTGTTGCTGATCATGAGCCCACCACCTCTGAACAAATTGAGCTTACATCCATTCCTGCACCGCCTTTTCAAGAAACAGCAAAAGGTCTATGGATGACCAACCGATTCCAGACACTTGGATTAAAAGATGTACATACAGATGCAGAAGGAAATGTTATTGGCTTCCTGCCCGGTGCTGTGGATGAAAAGAAAATTGTTATTTCCGCACATTTGGATACCGTTTTTCCAGAGGGAACAGTGATTACTCCCGTGATTAAGCAAGGAATTATCTATGCACCGGGTATTTCAGATGACGGGAGAGGGCTTGCTGTACTGCTCACGCTCATTCGTGCGCTTCATGCTTCAAAGATCAAACCAAAGCATACGTTGATGTTTGTGGCCACAGTGGGTGAAGAAGGCTTAGGTGATCTGCGCGGCGTCAAGGCGCTTTTCAAAACGCACACGGATATTGGTGCTTTCCTATCTGTCGAGCCGGGACTACCCGGACAGATCACCGCTACAGCAGTTGGCAGTCACCGTTACAAGGTTACTTTCAAAGGACCGGGAGGACATAGCTTTGGAAATTTCGGTTTGCCGAGTGCCGTTCATGCACTTGGCCGCGCCATCACAGCAATCAGCGACCTGAGCGTACCGGCTGATCCGGTGACCACTTTTACTGTTGGAACAATCCGCGGGGGCACGTCAATTAATTCGATTGCTCAACATGCGCAGATGGGACTGGACATGCGTTCTATATCGCAAGAGGCACTCCTCGATCTTGAAGAAAGGGCGCTTAAATGTATTCATCAAGCGGTCAAGGCGGAAAATGATCGGTGGGGTAAAGGAACGCTGATTCAGGCTGAAGTCACACAAGTCGGCGATCGCCCGGCCGGTGATCAGAATCACGACGCACCTGCGGTCAGCATCGCTTTTGCAGTCGCTCGTTCCTTTGGCCTGAAACCTGTTCTGATACCGATGAGTACTGATGCCAATGTTGCCATCAGCTTAGGGATTCCGGCACTGACATTGAGTGGCGGAGGACAAAGCGGCGGTGAACATACCCTCGAAGAATACTATAATCCTGAAGGCGCCCATTTAGGTGCTCAGACAGTCTTGTTGATTGCCCTTGCTTTTTCCGGAATCGACAAAGAACTCCCCTCGGCTATACTGATGTCGGAGTAAGATTTATTAATTAAATGATCTATGACATGATCGCTATAAAATAACCAATTGATTATGCTAGTTTTTTTAACAAACCATTTCTGCAAGGAGCGTGCCCATTGACTACTTTTTTAGATGATCCCTTATTTGAAGAAAAATTGATTGCGTGCCGTCGCCAATTGCATCAGTATCCTGAACTCGCATACGGAGAAAAGGAAACAACCAAAGCGATAAAAAACTGGCTCTCCGATGCGGGCGTTGATATGCTCCCCTTACCCTTAGAGACCGGCGTATTGGCAGTCATTCGTGGAGCCAATCCAGGCCCTGTGATCTGCCTCCGGACGGACATTGACGCTTTACCTATTCAGGAAGCGACCGGATTGGCATTTGCTTCCAAAATTCCCGGCAAAATGCACGCGTGTGGCCATGATTTCCATACAGCTTCCATTCTTGGAGCGACCTTGTTACTCAATGAAAGGAAAGAAGAACTTGAAGGCACTGTTAAAATCATCTTCCAACCTGCTGAAGAGAGTGGCAGTGGTGCGCTGAAAGTTATTGAATCCGGCGTTCTTGACGACGTTCAAGCTATTTTCGGCATGCATGACATGCCAAATCTCCCAACTGGAACAATTGGCATCAAGTCCGGTCCGCTCATGGCAGCGGTCGATACATTCACTATTGATATCGAAGGCATTGGGACGCATGCTGCCGCACCTGAAACAGGGATTGACTCCATTGTTGTGGCTTCACACATTATTACTGCACTGCAATCCATTGTCAGCCGAAATATTTCCCCTTTGGACAGTGCCGTCATCAGTGTAACCCGTCTTGAATCTGGAAATACATGGAACGTACTTCCTCAAACCGCACAAATGGAGGGCACGGTACGTACCTTTCGCGAAAAAGTGCGTGACCGGATTCCAGAACAAATGAAACGGATCGTAGAAGGTGTTGCAGCAGGGTTCGGCGCAAAAGGTAGTCTTCATTATACAAAGCTCGGACCGGCATTGATGAATGATGCAAAACTAACGGACTGGGCCGTGAGCAGCGCCAAATCTTCCGGACTGCAAGTGATTACCCCCACTCCGTCTTTTGCAGGCGAAGATTTTGCTGAGTACAATCGTAAAATCCCCGGTGCCTTCTTCTTTATGGGGGTTTCCGGAAACTCTGATCTTCACCATCCGGACCTAATTATTGATGAAAAAGCCATTCTTCCAAGTGCAAAATTCTTTGCCAATCTTGCTGTTGATATGCTGAAAAAAGTAAAAGATCTTTGAGCGAAAATCAAACGAATAAACGTATTTTCATACTTTTAGACGTAAACAGAGCATTTTATTTTTTCATTCAAGCGTTGTTCCGCTCCTAAGCGAATCATGACTGTTTCTTTTCTTTTGAAAAAAACTCCTGAAGGATCACACTCGCCATCCTTCAGGAGTTTTTGCCATGAATAGAGACATATGTCATTGCCTTTACACATTACCGTGCACTTTTTTTACTTTGCTCAAGTAGCGATAAATTGATGCCTCAGAAGTGCATAATTCTTCCGCTACGATACTCACAATTCCTTTGAGTAGAAAGATTCCATTTTCATTTAACTTTTCAATGATTTCTAATTTCTCTTCCTGTGACATCCGTTCGGGTGGGATATTCACACCACCTACAATTTCTTTAATGCTTGCTTTTGCCAAGTCCTCGATGGAAGGGCTTAGATGTTCGACGGTCACTTCCGTTTTCTTTTCTACAGGTTTCTGTACACCAATAAATTTACTTAAGTAGTCAATAACATTTTCCATTTTTCGATAATCAACATTAATACAGAGCATGCCGATAATTTCACCGTCATGGTCCCGAATAAAGAACGTTGACGAACGTAGAACCGTCCCATCCTTGGCTACTCCTTCATAGTTGGTGATAAACGGTTTGTTCCCCGCCTTTCCTTCCTTTAACATCTTCAAGATCAAGTTCGTAACCGGGGCTCCAATCTCTCGCCCGCTTAAATTCGTTTCACTAATCGCTACAACTGAATTCTCAAGGTCGGTGACGTCATGAAGAATAATTTCAACATCGTCGCCGAGCACTTCTCCAAGAAAAGTGACAAAATCTTTGAACCTTTCTAATTTCGCGTTAATAAAACCACCGCCCCACCATTTCAAATCATTTGGAAGCCGGATCGCTTTTTGTGGCAATCGAAGCCTTCACTGCTGCACATGAGCCGTATCCTATTTCACGCGCCTTTTTTACTAGAAAAAAAATTATCACAATAATAAATAAGTTATTTCCATTTTCCAATATTCACCCAAAATTGTCAATGAATCAAGTATTCTAGTAAAAGTGATGGTCTATTCGCCTCTTTTTTCAGAAAAAAAAATAAGGCGTTCGAAATCCTCAATCATTCCGATACGCCACTATTTTTAATTAAATGAAAGAATGATGGTCCTCAAGCCTCTTACTTTAATGAATTCGCTGTTCTCGACTTTAATCGGACAATAAATGCACTGCCGGTCGGTTCAACATCTTCAACCCAAATCGATCCCTCATCGAGCTCAACCAATTCTTTGACAATTGCGAGTCCAAGTCCGGAACCGCCATTTTCACTCGTTCTGGATTTATCGAGCCGATAGAAACGTGTAAAGATTTTCTCTTTCTCGTCATCCGGAATCGACGAGCCCGAATTCTGGACAATGATATAGGAATAATGCTCGTCTCGATTAATAATGAGTTTAATCCATCCGTCCTCCGGAGTATATTTGCGTGCATTGCCCAGTAAAGAAACCATAACCTGGTGGACATAATCCTCATTGGCTAGGGCGTAGGTCGCATCCGTAATCTCAGTAGAAAAGTGTTGCTTGACATCTGTTGCGTAATCCAAAACGACATTCTTTGCGATCATTGATAAATTAACATTTTCCAGTTCTTTTGATCTGCGATCTAATCGAGCAATCATCAGAAGCTGGTTTATCAAGCGTTGCATACGTTTAGATTCTTCATCAACGAAATGCATTGATTTCTGAACGAGCTCCGGATGATCGTTGCCATGCCGCTTAATGAGTTCGACATGACCGCGTATCGCCGAAAGTGGTGTTCTCAATTCATGGGAGGCATCGGACACAAAATGCAGTTCCCGCTCAATCTGCTGATCAAGTTGACCCATCAACTGATTGAATGCCAGAGCAAGTTCATGGACTTCCTTAGGGCTTTCCGGCACAGGCACACGCTGCTTGAGATCATTGGTTTCCGTAACTTGATTGATCATACTCGTGACTTCCATCAGCGGTCTGCTCAATTTTTTCGACAGCTGATAGATTGCCAAAGCGCCAAATACAGTACCCAATAAGATACAAACCAAAAGGACTTTGATCATGAGACTAATGAATTTGTGAATACTGATCATCCGGACATACAAATCAAAGGTGTATCCGTTATATAAGAAATGGTGATGATAGATCGGCACAAGTTTCTTTTTAAAGGCAATGGATGAAAAAAGTGAGAGCTTGAATTTATACATATTATTGTCCGTAATGCTCTCGCTGCCCTTGGAATAAATCGTTTTGTGCTGCGGGGTTTCAATATGCACGTAAAAATCCGGATGTTGAGAATAAAAAATATTCTCAAGTGAATCGGTCCAATCCGGATTCTTTTCCTTTGACTCTTTATGAAGTTGCTTTTCTACATAATTAATTTCATGCTCGGTACTCTTGTAGAGTTGATAGCTGATGCTTGTAACGGCAGCAAGGCCAATGAATACTACCGTGAGAAGAAGAATTAAGATATACCAGAAGCTCATTCGGAAGAGTGTTGTCTTCCTATTTTTGTTAAAAGCGGTACGCCAATTTTTCATTCTTCAATCCTCAAAGCATAGCCAATACCGCGCACTGTGTGAATCAGACTTGAGGTTTGATTTTTGTCAATCTTATTCCGTAGATAGCGGATATAGACGTCAACAATATTGGTTTGCCCCATATAGTCAAATCCCCACACTTTGGAAAGTAATTCTTCTCGGGTCAATACCTTCCCCTCATTCTTCATCAACGTGGCAAGAAGATCAAATTCTCTCTGAGTTAAATTGAAGGTTTCTCCATCTCGTGCAGCCGTCCGTTTTTCGATATCGAGCCGCAGGTCGCCCACTTGATAAACATGATTCATTGGCGCCGCTGCGTAACTATCCTTGCGCCGGATTGCAACACGAACCCTAGCGAGCAGTTCCTCAATTTCAAAAGGCTTCGTGATGTAATCATCCGCTCCACCGTCAAGTCCCGCTACCTTATCCCCAATATAATCCCGAGCGGTCATAATAATAATCGGTACGAGACTCCGCTTACGAATGCGCCGGCACACTTCAAGTCCATTAAGTTTCGGCAGCATCCAGTCGAGCAAAATCAAGTCCCATTTTGACTCATCCTGAAGAAAAAGATTCAGGGCCTGTTCCCCATCATAAGCCTCTTCAACCTGATAATTTTCGAAGCCTAACTCCGTTGAAACAAAGGAAGCCACACTTTTCTCATCTTCAACAAGTAATATATTCGCCTTTTTCATAAGTAAAGTCCATCTCTTCCACTAATATTTCCCGATTTTCAGAACTCTCCATTATTATACAAGTTCAATGAAACGCTGTCAGGAACGTGACATGAGAATTTAATGAGAAAAATCTCATGATATTTTCATACTGCGTTAGTTACCACGTAACAATTCAAGTTTAAGATGGGCAGTGTTAAGAAGTTGAACGTGTTTTGAAATAAGTAAGTCCTTAGGAGGAAAAAATAGATGAACGAACAGATTCTAACCATTGTCGTCCCTTGCTATAACGAAGAAGCGGTTCTTAAAGAAACAGTGACTCGATTACGCGGCGTGTTAATGCACGCCTGCCGGGAACAGCTAATTGCTAAAGGCAGCACGCTATTGCTCGTTGACGATGGCAGCAGTGACCACACTTGGGAAATTATTGAACATTATATAGAAGAATATAAAGAAGTCACCGGATTGAAACTCAGCCGAAATTTTGGGCACCAGAACGCTTTGATCGCCGGAATGGAGACGGCGCGCCCTTATTCTGATTGTGTGATCACTATTGACGCCGATTTGCAAGACGACGTCAATGCAATTAAACAATTTCTAATCAAATACAATGAGGGCTTTGATATCGTCTATGGGGTTCGCGACAAACGAGAAACAGATACATTTTTCAAAAGAAACACCGCGCGTATGTTTTATGGACTGATGGGTCATCTTGGGGTCAAGACAGTGCCTAACCATGCAGACTTCCGATTACTGAGTCGTCGCGTACTCGATGAACTCATCAAATACCAGGAGGAAAATATCTTTTTACGTGGCATGATCCCGCTGCTTGGCTTTAAAAGTACGAAAGTGTACTACAATCGAGCAGAACGTTTTGCCGGTGAGTCAAAATACCCTCTTAAGAAAATGTTGAATTTCGCTGTTGATGGAATTACTTCATTTTCGATCGCACCGATCCGGATCGTCACCTATTTGGGGGCATCGATCGTCGGCATTGGTTTTCTGATTGGTGTGTACGCATTGATTCAACATTTTCTTGGTCATGTCGTTACCGGATGGACATCCATGATCCTCTCAATTTGGTTGCTCGGCGGTATACAGCTTACAGCGATCGGTGTCATTGGTGAATATATTGGGAAGATCTTTAAAGAAACCAAACACCGCCCACGCTACATCATTGAAAAGCAATTAGTAGCATCAAAAAACAACCGTTTTGAGAAACAAGCGCTCTAAGAGAAATCTGAGCATTATTGTCGGAGTTATCGTGCTATCGATACCCCGTATGAATAGGATGTGACTTCTATTTTAACAATGAAAAAAAGCCTGATTACTCTGTTTAGCATTGCATTTGTAGCATGCTTTCTCGCTGTACTCGTGATCAGTTTCCTGTATCCATTAATCTTTCATCATACCCAGGGTCTTATGACAACAGCACTTGCTCTTGCACTGTTTGCAATGATTGTGCTCTTGTTTCTGATTTCCTGTTATCGATGGCTCGGAAGATTCTCCGACCATGTCATCAATAAACTTTCAACCGGCCTCTTTGCAATCATGCTACTGATTGAGGGAACATTGATCACCGTCTTTAATTCGATCATTCCCCCGGCCATTGATGGCGGACATACCTACGCAGAAGCCTTATATCTTCTCGCGCATGGACATGCATCCGACAGTATTTATTTTAAGGTGTATCCGAATAACATCCCGATCACCCTGTTGCGTTACGTTCTTTATCGTATTTTTGATCTCATGCATGTAACGAATTATATGATCATTGATCGGAGTTTCTGTGCGCTGATCTTGTTCGTCGGCATTTTCCTATCATGGAAGCTTATACGCACGTTTTTTGATGCACGGACAGCATGTCTATTTCTATTGATCGCGCTCACATGTCTGCCGTTATTCTTTTACACCATGTACTTTTACACAGATACTGCTGCCATTGCCTTTCCGGTTCTGCTGCTCTATCTTTGGGATCTGTACAGTCGTTCGATGAAAATTCGATACATTTTTTTGCTTGGGATTGCTCTAGGCATTGGCGATCTAATCCGGCCAAATCTGATTTTATTTCTGCCGGCGCTCGTCATCTATATGTTCCTTGTTCTGAACTGGAAAAAGACATTGATCAACCTCGCCATTATTGGTATTTTGATCAGTTCGATTAGCTTAGCTTCCCAGGGTGTCGAACGTCATTTTGGCTATACCCAAGATCCTTCGTTGTCCATGCCCACACTTAACTGGATCATGCTCGGCGTCTCTCAAGACGGTGGCTACAATCGTCATGATTATGAGTTGACACGACAACAGCCGGACCAGGCAGCGAAAAAACACGCAGCAGCACTTCGGATCGAGCAACAAGTAAGTCACTATGGATGGCAAGGATTGGTTCGCCTTTGGGGGATAAAGACAGCGAGAACGTGGGGAACCGGTGCGCATGGCTATTATTGGTACACCCATTTGTCCAATCATCCTACCAAAGCGTACCAGTATCTCTTTAATCATAAAAATCAATTGACTCTTTTTATGATCCAAGTGTTTTATATCGTAAACATTTTACTCTTGATCCTTTCCGTACTGCGCTACTTCAGAACGAGAAAGGCAGATCTCAATCTTTTGATCCAAATTTGCCTGTTCGGGAATTTTATCTTCTATGTGTTCGTGTGGGAGGCAGAGCCGCGCTATAGCATGCTCTATACACCATTCATTCTGCTCGGCAGCATATTCGGATTTAGAGAGCTTGTCCACTTATTAAGTATGGAAAATGCGGAAAAGACACGTGTTCAGCGTGTGGGCAAAGGACTCCGGCTTGTACTCACAGGCAGCCTACTTGCCGCAGTCTTCCTTTGCGCTCAAGCAGGATTCACCGCCTATACACAGGCCAAGTCGCCTCAACGAAGTTACATTGTTGATCAGCACTATAAAGTTGGCAAGAAAGGTGTCCTCGTTGATAACCGTCATGCGATCGCTCAGACTTTTCGCGCCACCGGAGCATATAATCGCGTGGACATCGGTATTCGCACAGTAAAAGGCGCAGGGACCTATCACATTACCGTTGGCAACCTGCATACAGGAAAGATCTTTTATTCAAAAGATGCTCTTATTTCTAAGTCGAAAAAGATGTTAACTTTAAAGATGAATCATAAGCCTTTGGTAAAAGGCGATGAAGAAATCATTACGATCTCTAAAGTAAGGGGCGACGCGCATTCCGCCATTACATTCAATATAAGCGGAAAAGGCTATGAGCAACGTGATCTTTATTCTGAAGGTCGTCTCATACAAAAGGGTTTGAAGGACCAAAAGAAAGATCTCCAATTCATGGTTTATGAAACAAAAAATGGTCCTTATCTTAGCAGTTTTGCTTATCAGATGCTGTTCGTTCTTCCCGTTCTGATGCTGATCTGGTATGGTTACGTTTCACTCAGTATGGATCGTGCCGGAATCGATGTGAACCGTCGAAAACAGCAGCAAGTGCAACAAGCATCCGATAAAACAGTCCAACGATCAAGTAATGAACAGATGCGGCGTAATAATTAATTAAAGCCGTAACAAAATAATTAGTAATCAAGAAAAAATCCCTGAGTTGATTTTCATCGTCAACTCAGGGATTTATAGTTATACTCTTGTTGGATGACCATTATGACAACCGTGATCTGAAATCATCATAGCTAAATTCTTTGATCACGCGAATGCCGTCTTCCTCATTATAAGAAGCAATTGCAGGCAGTGCGATGCCATTGAACGTGTTATTTTTAACCATTGAATAGATGGCCATATCACAGAACACCAATCGATCACCGACCTGTAGCGGCTGATCAAAGGAATAATCCCCGATCACATCACCGGAAAGGCATGTTGGTCCGCCTAACCTATAAGTATGTGCCTGTTCTCCAGGCTTCCCAGCATTAATGATCTCCGGTCGATACGGCATCTCAAGTACATCAGGCATATGACAGGTTGCGGATGTGTCGAGAATGGCAATTGGCATCCCATTCTCAAAGACATCAAGAACAGTTGTGACAAGATAGCCGGTATTCAGTGCCACAGCTTCACCCGGCTCGAGGTAAACCTCGAGGTCGTACTTCTCTTTGATCGCTGTAATACATTGCGCAAGGCGGTCAAGATCATAGTCCTGACGTGTGATGTGATGACCGCCACCAAAGTTGATCCATTTCATCCCTTTAAGATAGTTGCCAAACTTACGCTCGACGACAGCCAATGTATGTTCGAGTGCATCGGAATTTTGCTCACATAACGTATGAAAATGCAAACCGTCCAAACCGTCCAATGCCTCAGGATCGAAATTGGCTTCGGTCACACCCATACGTGAATAAGGTGCACACGGGTCGTAAAGCCCTGTTTCAACTTCCGAATATTCCGGATTCACGCGCATCCCGCATTCAATATGTCTCGGTGCATTTTTCACCTGCTCTTTGAACTTTGCCCACTGACCGAATGAATTGAAGACAACATGGTCGCTGACCTCAAGGATCTCTGCAAAGTCTTTATCATCATAGGCAGGAGAGTAGATATGCACTTCTTTGTTCATTTCTTCACGCCCAAGACGCGCTTCATACAATGAACTGGAAGCGACTCCGCTTAAATACTCCCCAATTAGCGGATAATACGCGAACATCGAGAACGCTTTTTGTGCAAGAAGAATCTTGCATCCGGTACGTTCTTGAAGTTGTTTTAGAATCTCCAAATTTTTCACAAGCAGCCGTTCATCAATGAGATAGCTCGGCGACGGTGCTTTTGTAAAATCAATATTCATTCACGAACTCCTTAGTCAATCAGTGCCGGGGCAAAATCTTCATGCCATGGCAAACCGAATTTATTTAATGCATCCATGAATGGATCCGGATCAAATTCTTCGATATTAAAGACGCCCGGACGTTTCCACTTTCCGGTCATAACCATTGATGCGCCTATCATTGCCGGAACACCGGTCGTATACGAAATCGCTTGTGAGCCGACTTCTTTATAGCATTCCTGGTGATCGCAGACATTATAGACATAATAGGTCAGTGGCTTGCCGTCTTTAACCCCTTGGAAAATGCAGCCGATATTGGTTTTACCCTTTGTCCGCGGGCCAAGTGACGATGGATCCGGCAGCACAGCCTTAAGAAATTGCAACGGCACAATTTGCTTGCCTTCGAACTCAATCGGTTCAATGGACGTCATGCCGACATTCTCAAGAACTTTAAGGTGCGTGAGATAATTCTGTGAGAACGTCATCCAGAAACGGATTTTCTTAATGCCCTTAATGTTCAGCGCGAGCGATTCCATTTCTTCATGATGAAGCAGGTAAATGTCTTTTGGTCCGATTTGTGGGAAATCGTAGACACGCTTGATTGACATCGGCTCCGTTTCAATAAACTTTCCGTTGTCAAAATAACTTCCGTTCGCGGTCACTTCACGAATATTAATTTCCGGATTAAAGTTCGTTGCGAATGGATAGCCGTGGTCCCCCGCATTCGCATCAAGAATATCAATCGAGTGGATTTCATCAAAATAATGCTTTTGGGCATAAGCAGAGAACACACTTGTAACCCCTGGGTCGAACCCGCTACCGAGCAAAGCAGTGATTCCTGCTTCTTTAAAACGTTCACGGTACGCCCATTGCCATTTGTATTCAAATTTTGCTGTGTCTTCAGGTTCATAGTTTGCCGTGTCGACATAGTCGACTTTCGTTGCGAGACACGCATCCATGATCGTTAAATCTTGATAAGGAAGCGCAACATTAATCACGATGTCCGGTTTCACTTTTTCAATCAGTGCAATCAGTTCCGGTACGTTGTCGGCATTCACTTGTGCCGTTGTGATCTTTGTTTTCCCTCCGTCAAGCTTTGCCTTCAATGCATCACATTTTGAAACCGTACGGCTGGCAATACAAATTTCCTCAAATACGTCCGGATTCTGACAACATTTATGTACCACTACGCTTGCGACTCCGCCAGCGCCAATAATCAATGCTTTACCCAAGTTAAAACGCCTCCTTAATTTTTAGCCTGTCCATCCGTCTTCTAACTAACTTTAGCATCAAGCCCTTATTCCACTTCTTCAAGTAATTCCTTCACATAATTCGGTAATGCAAATGCACCCACATGGATTTTGTCATTATAATAGTTCGTTTTCAGTTCACGTTTTTTCCAGGCAACTGCGTCAAAATTCTCTATCGGGTGATAGTTCTTTGAGGCGAAACCAAACAACCAATGACCGGAAGGATAGGTCGGGATATGCGCCTGGTAGACCCTGCTGATTGGAAAGGAATCAATGATCCGCTTATGGGCACGCTGCATCGCAACGGCGTCCTTAGGGTAGAATGGACTTTCATGCTGATTCACCATCGCACCTTTTTCTGTCAGTGCCTTAAAGCAGTTTCCATAGAATTCCTTCGTAAACAGACCTTCGCCCGGGCCAAATGGATCCGTTGAATCGACAATGATCAAATCGTATTCATTTTTCTTTGAACGGACAAACTTCAACCCATCGGCATAATGAATCGACACCCTCGGATCATCCAGCTTGCATGCCGTTTGCGGCAGATACTTTTTGCAAACCTCAATGACCTTTGCGTCAATCTCAACCAAATCGATTTTTTCGATGCTTGGATAACGAACGAGCTCACGAACTGCTCCGCCATCTCCGCCGCCGATCACCAATACGTTCTTCACGTCAGGAAGAACGTTCATCGGGACATGAACAATCATCTCATGATAGATGAATTCATCTTTCTCCGTCAGCATCATGTAGCCATCAAGCGTAAGAAAGCGTCCGAACTCAAGCGAGTCAAACAGATCGATGCGTTGAAATTCGCTCTGACCGCTGTAGACTTGGCGATCCACTTTAATAGAGAACGTGACATTGTCTGTATGTTGCTCTGTAAACCATAATTCCAATCCGATCACTCCTTCACGGTCTGTATTCGGTTCACTTGACTGTCCTGAGTACCTGTCATAAAACAACCTTTTTCCTTCGCGTATTGAATATATTCCAATACTTCAGCGGTCACTTTTTCACCAGGTGCGAGAATCGGAATGCCCGGTGGATAGCACATGACGAACTCACCGCAAATGCGACCAAGGCTTTGTTCAAGCGGAGTGGATTCACATTCCGCGTAAAAGGCCTCCTGAGGGCCAAGCACAACTTGAGGTCGGATATACTCCTGACTCAACATGCCCGTTCGGTCCTTCGCATAACGACGTTTGATTTCCGATAATGCAGAGACAAGCCGCTCAAGATCAAGAATTCGGTCACCGATTGAAAGATAGGCAAGGATGTTACCGATATCGCCAAACTCAATTTGAATGTCATAGTCATCACGTAGAATATCATACACTTCAATACCGGCAAGACCGACATCTAAGGTCAACACGGAAAGTTTGGTGCGATCGAAATCAAATATCGAATCACCATTAATCAACTCACGAGAATAGGCATAATATCCACCAATTTGATTGATCTCGTCACGTGCATAGTCAGCCATCTTGCTAACTTTATCAAAAATATCTCGACCTCTAAGGGCAAGATTTCTTCGCGAAATATCAAGTGACGAAATAAGCAGATAGGAGCCGCTTGTTGTCTGCGTCAAGTTAATGATCTGGCGGACATAGCCTTCGCTTAATCCGTTCACGAGAAGCAATGAGCTTTGGGTTAGCGATCCACCTGACTTATGCATGCTAACCGCCGCCATATCTGCACCAACAGACATTGCAGAAGGCGGAAGGCCCTCGCCAAAATAAAAATGTGTGCCATGGGCTTCATCAACAAGCACCAGCATGTTGTGCTTATGAGCGAGATCCGTGATCGCCTTCAGATTAGAACATATGCCATAGTAAGTCGGGTTATTGACCAAGACCGCTTTGGCATCCGGATTCTCAAGAATCGCTTGTTCGACATCCGCTACCGACATGCCCAGCGAAATGCCTAATTCCTTATTCACCCCAGGATTTACATAGACCGGGATCGCTCCACTTAGAATCAGTGCATTGATTGCACTGCGGTGCACATTGCGTGGCATGATAATCTTCTCGCCTCGTTTGCAGGCGCTCATCACCATGCTTTGAACAGCCGAGGTCGTTCCATTAACCATGAAGAACGCGTGCTTCGCACCGAACGCATCGGCAGCCAGTTCTTCTGCTTCCTTAATCACAGAAACCGGATGACAGAGGTTATCGAGCGGCTTCATTGAATTAACGTCCACCGTCAGGCATTTTTCTCCAAGAAATTCGGTCAGTTCCCGATTGCCTTTCCCTCGTTTATGCCCCGGCACATCAAAAGGCACAACACGCATAGATTTATAACGATTCAGCGCCTCCAGTACCGGCGCACGTTCTTGTGATAAATGTGTCATTTTCTCTGCTCCACTAATCAAATATATTGGCTCCGCTGAAAATCTCAATCATTTCTTTACGGAGGTTGTTGCTGATCTTCAAGCGCTCCTTTGGAGGAATCTCAAGAACATCACGATTAAACAGATAATTTTGCAGTTCCGGCTCTTTAATCAGCAGTTTGGTATGAAAGAGATTTGCCTGGTACACATTAATGTCCACGGCATCATATTTGTCAAGGGTCTCATTATCAATATAATTCTGTATTGAGGTCATCGGATGATCCATAAATAGTTTCTTCCCATTAACGTCACGTGTAAATCCACGCACACGATAATCGGCTGTGATGATATCCGAATCAAAACTCCCAATCAAATAATTTAATGTATTCAAAGGTGAAATTTCTCCACAGGTTGCGACATCGATATCAACGCGAAATGTTGCGATAGCGTTCCCTGGGTGAAATTCCGGATACGTATGCACGGTTACATGACTTTTATCCAGATGTCCGACGACCGTATCTGAGTACTGTCCAAGATTGCACGAACGATCAATTTTATCTTTTGGAAATTCTTGCTCAGCGATGAGAATGGTAACACTGGCACCCTGAGGATCATAGTCCTGCTTACTTATGTTGAGGACATGGGCACCGATCATTTCCGTCACTCGGCAAAGAATATGGGTCAGTCGCTCTGAATTGTACTGCTCGTCAATGTAAGTAATGTAATCTCGTTGCTCACGTTCACTTTTCGCATAACAAACATCATAAATGTTAAAGCTTAGTGACTTCGTGAGGTTGTTAAAGCCGTACAATTTCAGCTTATTTTCCAACCCTATCCTCACAGCCTTTCCCAGTTATTTCAGGATCCAATGACAGATGTGTCACGTTCAAAAGAGGAAATACAAAGAATTGCGTGATGCTTACAAACGAATAGATACAAAGCGTACACGTATCCCTTCGTTATTCTCCGATAAAAATTCAATTTCAATTATATAGAGAAGTCCAACTAAGTCAAGCTATTCATTGAATAATTGATCATGCATTTTTTAGGTAAGAAAACGATCGATGCGCTCTGCTGAAAATTTTATTCTTTCTTATATTATAAAACACGTTTGTGTTGATTGCGAATCATTAAAAAAAGGTGGTATACGTTACGTTTTTCTTGTTTGGTGCTTTCAGTGCCCACTTGCCACAGGCGTCTCGCACCACGCCTTACTTAAACCTCCAATAAAAAAATCATTCGTTGTTAACCAAGTCATGCTCAACCCGTTAAATCTTTAAGTACGTGATCCCTAGAGAAACGTTTTGCACAAACAAAAAGCGTCTCACGATCGTGCCGAGAAACGCCGTAAGGCTTCAATAAATCATTATAATCATGTTCTTTCGTACCGTTCATAAATAGCTAAGCATCGTATCGAAAATTTTCGACCAATCCTTTGATTGTGCCAATACTTTCCTTTTTTCCACTGCTTCCGGTTGCTCTATAGTAACTGCCATTTGCTCACAGACCTTAATCAACTGGTTTACGTCTTCACGTTCAACGCATTGATAGCAGCCTTGTTGTTCATATTTTTTCGTAGACGGCAAATGAATACCGATAGCTGGCTTTCCTGCTGCAAGGAATTCAAATAATTTTAATGGAAAAACTGCATGATTGTATGGAGATGATTTGTACGGCATAAGTCCAATAGCGATGAGCTGCATATAATGTGGGACTTCATAAGGTGGTACACCGGCAATCCAATCCACATTGTCCCGCTTGATCAAGCGTGCAAATTCCGGATCACCGTTTGTTCCATCCGGACCCACAAGTAAAAGTTGCCAATCCGGTTTCTTTTCAGCTAATTTATTCAGTAGTGCAAAATGAAGTTTCGGTTTAATGCCGCCAATATAGCCAAGAACCAATTTTCCTTCCGCCACAGAATATCGCTTCGACCGATCCACGGGTTTTGAAAAAAGTGTATAATCAACACCATTCTCTAAGGTGATCACTCGATTTCTTTTTAGTTCAGGTAGTTTGAGCACTGTTTGTTGATGCAAATAGTCCGATGTGCAGAAAATCAAATCGGCACGATCAATGATGCGCTGTTCCGCTTGGCTAATGATATGACTTCTCATACGCGTAATTAACGAACGCTTGCCACCAATTGATGCTGTCCAAAGATCACTGCAATCATAAATGACTTTATCCCATGGGAAAAGTTGGCTGAGTATTGGAAAGCCCGGAAATGTATACCATAAATAAATAGGCTCATGACTTGCGAATCTCTCAAGATGGTGAATCAATTGAGTCAATTGCCATTTATGAAAAAATGAGAGGTAGCGACCGAAGCGAAACGTTTTCTGAGGAAGCAGATCTTGCACCGGCCACTGCTCGATCAATCCTTGCTCACCGACATTGGTGATGGAACCATGATGCGGCGTAGGGCAGATCCAGAATACTTGACGCGTATTTGGTTGCGCAGCTAAAAAATCTGCAAGCCTGTGACGGCGATAGCGCAGACCATCCTGTTCCCACAAACCCGCACCAACTACAACATGAATCGTCTTCAAAAGAGTCCTTCCTTTCACGAAAAACTGCCGTTCATAAAGCGTTTGATGCATGCGTTCGCAGCGTAATTACAGAAATACCAACATGAAGCCAGAAACGGCAATCGTTCGACGCTACGATACACATACCAAGTCTTCTGTGCCGCTCTCCACTTATTCCCCGATAGCGATGACTTTCCGCTAATACGATACTCCGCCAAGGGTTCATCTAATCCATAAGCCACTGTTCCTTTTTTTAACAAAGAAAGCCAAGTAGCCAAGTCCTGGCGTGCACGCAGATCCGGCATGTGAAAAGGGCCAGTCTGTGCTCTGTCGATCATCACGGTTAGGCATCCGACGATCGTATTTTTCAACATCCGTTTATAAGTCACCCGAGCCGGTGCAGAAATGATTTGATCCAACAGATGGCCCTCCGCATCCATTAACTCATAGCTCGTAAATGTAAACGCATAGCGATGGATCTCCATAAAGCGGAGCTGTACTTCAAGCTTATTCGGTTTCCAACAATCATCACTATCAAGAAAAGCGATATATCGACCTTGTGCTTGATCAAGGGCCGTATTCCGGGCATATGCTGCACCATGATTTTCTTCAAGAAAAACAGGGTGAATCCGACTGTCCGCTTTCGCAGCTTCAGTAAGTAGTGCCTGTGTCTGGTCCGTTGATGCATCGTCAACAATAATCATTTCCCAGTAGGGGTAGGTTTGTTCACATACCGATTGAATCGTTTGCATGATTGTCTTTTCCGAACAGTAAGTGGGGGTAATAACCGAAATTAGAGTTTGTTCGATAGCCATGGAAGCCACCTCCTACACGTCTTCTCTTTTTCGTACAAATTCCGGTAAAGCTGCAGCGATAAGAACAAGCGTGATCCCAAGCATGATGCCTAAAACCGCCCGTTTCTTTGAGGACAAGGTCGTTACACCTGAATTGCTCCCTTGTTTTGCAGCTTGTAGCAGTTGTGCCGGCCGCATTTTCAATTTTTCGTTCTGAAGCTTGTAAAGAAAACGTTCACGATTCACCGTTTCCCCTTGTTCTGGGTTCATTGTTTTCATAGCATGAATCGTTTGATCAATGACCTTTTCCTTCTCGTCAAAGTGTTTCGAGTCCATTTTGAGAAAGGCATTCGTAATCTGATGCACACCATCAATAGCATCATTGGCTTTCTGGGCGCGATAACTGATTTGGATCAAATGATTGGGCATCTCACTGACATTAATCCGGGTCATAAATGTCTTTGCCTCGTCAGTCCCCAACGCATGACTATTTTGTTCATAGAAAGACAGATTAGATAAAAGCAGAATCACCTGTTGCGGATCGTTATACTGATTATTTTCATAGTCTCCCAACTGGATCGTCGCTTGCGCATCGTATTCAGAAGGCATTTTCCCGACCGGGATCAACCATCCGAGCACGCCAAGCAAAACGGGTAACGCCAAGACCACCCATAGATATTTTTTTAGTCTTGTAAACACACGATTCAATACATTCACTTCGCTCTAGCCACTCCTGACTGTACAATTTCCTGTCGCGTGCCACCAAGTACCGAGACGGTGCACAGTACAAATCCTAGAAAAACCCAATGAAAATATAAATTGCTAACTGAACTTGGGCTAATGCTCGACACTAAAAGGGCAATTTGTGCTGTCATACAGGTTTCAAGAAGAAGCTTTGTTTTTTCATCCAATGCTCTTCCATAACTTTTATATAAGGAGATAAAAAGTGCGCAATACATCGCTAAATACCCAGCCCCAAACAATAAACCAAAATTTCCGGTAATTTCGGCAAGCCAGTTATGAATTTCAAAAATATGATTGGTGTTTAACAAAGGCCGGTATTTAAGATAGACCGGCAAGTTGCCTGCCCCGACACCTACGCCGAAGCTGTCCGTCAGATATTGCCAACCACTCTGAAGCAGGTGGACACGTACCGCATTAGAACTCGGCGTATCATTTACTGAATAAACCATTTTACCTGGGAATAATCCTTGCAACTTGGCAAGCAGCTTTGCAGAAAGAAACAGTAGACCACAAGCGCCGATGCAAGCACCACCAATAAGTGCACCTTTTTTATACACTTTCGGAAGTAGTAAGAAGAAATAAAAGACGATTCCTGCTGCAATACCAAGAAGACTCGCCCGTGATTCAGTCAAGTAAATAAGCCAGACCGAGCAACCAGCCAGCGCCAAGTGCATCGCGTATTGCCATCTTTTCTTTGCATACCTGCATGCAGCTAAATAAAAGAAGCAAGAGATCGCCAGCAAGGTTGCAAAATCGTTTTGGTTAGTGAACACAGCCGTTGGATACGCTTGTTTGTAGGTCGGTCCTCCATAAAGTGTCGAGGTCGGCAATTGGATTTGCCCGAAATGATTGATTAAGCCAAGCAAGAGTAATAAGGTGCTCATCAGTAACCAGATCTTATGAACCATCAGCAAATGATCGACTTGTGTAAACGTAAAAACCGCCATTAAGAGAAAAAGAATACCTATGCCAAACAGAAACCAATAGTTCAAGCCTTCGACTACAGACCAAGACCAAATAAGTGATACCGCTCCATAAGCAAGCCATATCATCAGAAAGTAGATCGAGCCTTTAATCGGCATCCTCTGCCATTCCTTAGAAAAGCCTCCAGAGTGAACGGCGCGTATTAGAAAAAGAACGAAACAGCCGATCAAGAATACCCGATAGATAAAAATGGTGAAGAAACCGACTGAAATACTGAGCAGTGCTTGATTTAGAAAAGTGGACCCAATCAGCACATACATTAGACTTAAATGAAAAACAGGCAACGTCAACCATTCTTTGCTTAAGAGTGCAGCAAGGATCACTAGCCATGTCCAGCCCATAAGCAGAGCCCATTGCAACCAAAGATTGCTCATCCAATAGATGCCGATCAACCCAGCAGTAAACAGACTGATCATCATGCTTGTATAAAGAACAGATCGACGATCCATCTGTTGTCGATTCAAAGTCCATAACGTTGCGGTCATGTTTTGCCTCCAATTTCGTGCTTAAACAGCCGCTTTTTTCTTACGCTTTAATGCGCGCAGGGTCATCCGCAAACCATCAGACAACGAAACTTCAGGCTTCCAACCAAGCAGCTCTCTCGCCAGTTGATTCGAGAGCATGCTATGTCGGATATCGCCGTTTCGTTTTGGACCATAATAGACATCCAAATCCGACCCGGAAACTTCCTTCATCACTTGGAAAAGGTCCTTAATGCTAATCGCTGTCTGCGACGAGACATTGACACATAGGCTTTCTTTAACAGCAATCGAAGCAACCACAGCAGCTGCCACATCTTTGACGAAAATAAAGTCACGCGTCTGATCACCGTCGCCATAAATCATTGGCGGAGTTCCTTTTTGGATACGGTCGGAGAAAATCGAGACAACCCCACCTTCTCCCTCAGCATCCTGACGCGGCCCGTACACATTGCTGAAGCGAAGAATACTGTATGGCAACTGATAGAACTTCTCAAACAGATTCAGGTAGTGTTCAACAGTGAGCTTTGTCAGTCCGTATGGAGATTCCGGATGGGTCGGATGCTTTGTCGTTACCGGAATTTCAATCGGATTTCCATAAACCGCAGCGGACGAAGCAAACACAATTTTCTTCACTGACGCAAGTCGTGCCCCGTTCATTACATTTAACGAACCGGTAACGTTCGTTCGTTGATCAAAGAGCGGATCTGCCACGGAGTTAGAGACACTTATTTGTGCAGCCAAATGAATGATGTAATCCGGATGAATCGATTGAATAACATTAATCGCTGCCGGATCTGCAACATCACAGATATATAAATCAATCGGTAAATCGGCAATATTCTCCTGATGCCCGGTTGAAAAGTTGTCCATCACGGCAACCGTATAGCCTTTTCTCAGCAAGGTTTCAACAACATGTGAACCAATAAATCCGGCTCCCCCGGTAACGAGCACTTTCTCCACGGAAATCCCTCCTGATTTTTTGCGTTCTTTGATGTGTTTATCGAGCGCCTTCTCCAGTAAACAGCACCTTAATCGTGCGTACTATAATCGTTAGTTCCAGAGATGGTGATAGGTGACGAACATAATTCAGATCATGGACAAGTTTCTCTTTAGGCGATAAGTCATACCCCCCGCTTACTTGTGCAAGCCCGGTCAATCCAGGCTTGACTAGCAATCGATTCTTAAACCCTGGAATCTCACGCTCAAATTTTTCAGTGAACATTGGACGTTCAGGTCTTGGACCGATTATAGACATATCGCCCTTTACAACAGACAGAAATTGAGGAAGCTCATCAATACGTGTTTTGCGAATGAAACGACCAACACGTGTCACACGTGGATCATTAGCTTCCGCCCATTTTGCACCTGCATGCTCTGCATCTTTCCTCATTGATCGTAGCTTGACGAGTCGAAATGCCTTTCCAGCCTTGCCCACACGTTCTTGATGATAAAACGGTGACCCCGGTGTCTCGAGAACAATAAGGATTGAAAAAAAGAGAATGACTGGTGCCGATAACACCATTCCTACCAAGCCAAACACCAGATCAATGCCTCGTTTGACCCATAGATACGTATTCACCCCATGGGGGAGGGCAACCGGCTGCGGTTTCATCACCGTATAACTGCTGCAAGCCTCTATTTCTTTTTCCGCCTTCACATGAAACACCTCTCCAGTTCACCTCTTGCTTGCTCTTCTGAACTTGTTTCAATTATAGAGAACGTTTATGTAGTTAATATGGTGGTTTTTTTAAGGTTGTGTAAACCCGGTAAACCAGCATATGGAAAAATAGAGCAAGATGATCCACACAGAGTTATGAGAAAAATGCAGATGAACGCCCGTCTGTCCGTTTGGTTTTACGTCCACTTTGATAAAGGATCTTGATTGAGCGTGTCTGAATGAACATCACTAATAAAAGCATGCCCAAATTAGCCCAGACCATGAAAGGAAAATGAAAGATGTTAAGAATTCCGGCAGAAAGAAGCACAAGAATGACTAAATAATGTTTCGTAAGTGGGAATCCCTTCCAATTTTTCGAGGAAAAATAACTTCTGCTCATAAAGAACAGAACGTAAGATATGCCAGTGGCCAAACCGGCACCAATCGCACCATAGCGAGGCACGATGAGCACATTCAGGAACAGACAAGGGATCAGTGACAAGATACTGACCCAGATACTCAAATAGCTTTTTCGTGAAAAAACAATGCCTAAAGTCGTGGTTTCGCTGATCGTGTAAAGCACGGGTTGAAGGCAGAGTAAACCAAGCAATCCCGCAGCAGGGATATATTGTGGAGATAAGAGGAGCATCAGCTGATCTTTAAAAAAGAGAATGCCAAAGTAAAGTACAGACATTAGAAGGAGTACACTATCACTGACTTTTTGAAAATATTGAATCGGCTGCTTTTCGCTATACCACCGATATGCAGTTGGTACCCAAAAGCTCGTAAAACTGGATTGAACAACCGCCAGAATCGCAGCAATTTTCATAGCAGCCGTAAACATACCGATCGCGTAGAAACTCCCCCAACTTCTGAGCGCAAGCCGTCCTGCCGAATTAAGCAACGTAGAAGCAGATGCAGCGACCACAAGCGGCAGACCGAAGCGCACCATACGTATGAATAGTGCGCGATCAAAGCGAAATCCGCGCATGACAAAATAAGAACGGTGACGAATCATCAAATAACTGTCGCCGAGCATTTGTCCAAGCGCCGCAGAGTAGACGACAGCTAGAAAATCTCTTCGTATCATCAATACGAAGCATAATGTTGCTGCTAAGATTGCAAGCTTGATTAAAATGGTAAACAAAGAATAAGTTAGTGCCTTTTCTTCCATTCGAAGCGACAGCAAAATAAACCGTTCAAAAGTGGTGAAAATGAGCAGAATCCCAAGCAATACAGAAGCTACGAACTGATCATTTTCACCAAATAAGAATAGAGAGGTCATTTTAAGATTGAGCATAATCATGAAGAGAAGAACTAAGGAGAACAGAAGCGGCAAAATCAGCGCATGCAAAAAAAGGGAATGGCGATCCTTAACCTCATTAAATTCACGCGTATAGGCTTGATCAATGCCGAGATATTGAAAAGTCGAAAGTATCGTTAAAACAAGCGCAAACATGCTCGCCTTTCCAAATTCTGCAGGCGAGACAAAATGTGTCGTAACCGGAATTGTGATCAATGCAACCATTGCGCCGCCGGCAGGTCCAATCGAAAAAGCAAGCAGTCGCTTGATAAATGCCTTCATGGGATCCTCTTTTCATCAAAAAGTTGAATCAGTTGCTTATTCAGCTTATGAATATTGAATTGTTCATGAATCATTTCATGTGCATTTTGCGTAATCATACGCCACGATTCAGGAGATTGGATGATCTGCGCCAAGGTTTCGGCCAAAGCAGTGGTATCCTTTTCTGCAACCAAATAACCATTTTGTTTACTTTTTATCAGTTCAGGAATACCACTATGCTCCGTGGAAACAACCACCTTACACATCGCCATCGCTTCCATAAGCTGGACGGGAATACCCTCCATATCACCATCAGAAGCCGTAATACTTGGTGCGAGAACAATTTGGGCATTTTTCATCCGTGCAATCCACTCATCCTGCGTTTGCCAACCAAGCAGCTGCACGTAACGATTGAGTTTCTTTCTTTCGATCAACGTTTGTAGCTCGTCCTTCAGCGGACCATCGCCGGCAATAAAATACTGAAGAGAATATCCTTTCTTAACCAAAAGTCCAATTGCTTCAATGGCATAGTCCAGCCCTTTTTTTTCAACAAGTCTAGCTGCTGAGACCACAGTTATCGGTTTTCTAGGTTCCGAAGGATGACGATCGAACCGAAGCAAATCGATGCCCATATGATGCACAACAGTTCGTGAGGGATCAGCACCAAGCTCAAGACAACGCCTGCGCCAATAATTGCTGATCGGAAGAATGACTGCCGTTGAGTGAAACAAATCACGATAAGCCCCCGCTCCCTTTTGTTTCACGTAGCGAAGCATGTCATATCCATGGAAAGCAGTAAAAAGTTGGCCCCGCAACAAGCCAACCTCAATGCATTTTTGTGCCAAGATACCATTTGGCCCAAAGTGTGCCATAATAATTGTGCGTTCAGATAAATCGACCTGATTGAGTTTTCGAATCAGTAAAATCAGGTTGGGATGACGCAGCAAGATTCGTAACGGTACTGCACCTTTATATCTTCTTTTTAAACACCGTGCGATGAGATGCGAACCTAAGGCTTTGGCAAAAGATAACCCCTTTTGCAAACGGGTTTCTGTAGCTGAATCGCCATAATAGATCACACGATTCAGTAGTTCATAACGCAGAACATCCGGATGGACCTTGTGTCCCTCACCGCTTTTTTTCGCCAAGATCATGACGTCGTGCCCAGCATCGATCATACCGGTTATTTGATTCAAAATGAAAGTTTGAGAAAGCTTGGGAAATTCACCCACAACGAACAGAATATTCATAGATTTTCTCCATTATTGATCACATCGAGACAGGGCATTGATTGCGCTCCTCTAACGGCATCGATCAATGGATCGTCTCCGGAATCACGCTTGGCCGCCCAACCGAATAATATTCAATTTGTGCTTGCTTAACATCTGAAATACTGTAGCAATTCCGACCATCGAATACAATCGGGCTTGCCATTAACCGTGCATAGGTGTCTGGTTCCATTCGCTTAATGTCCGGCCAATCTGTGATAATGATGGCACAGTCGGCCCCACTTAATGCCTTTAAAATATTTTTTGTATAGACAGCCGGCGCACTAATCCAACGTGTGCCCTGATTGGCCGCAATTGGATCATAGCAAATCACATCGGCACCCAAGTCAACAAGTTTTGGAATGATGACGAGTGCAGGAGACTCACGCAAATCATCCGTATTCGGCTTGAAAGCAAGCCCAAGTACAGCAACGCGTTTTCCTGCAAGTGATTCAAACCGAGTGATCAATTTTTCAATAAGCATCCGCTGTTGATGATTATTCACTTCAATCACAGACTTCAATAAGTTGAAATCATGATGATGATTGCCTGCAAGTTGAACCAATGCGTTGGTATCTTTAGGAAAACACGAACCACCGTAACCAATGCCCGCCTTCAGAAAAGCAGTGCCAATGCGGTGATCAAGGCCCATACCCTTAGCGACCTCCTCCACATCCGCCCCGAGTTTTTCACAGAGATTGGCAATTTCATTGATAAAACTAATCTTCGTTGCCAAAAAAGCATTGGAAGCATATTTAATCATTTCACTGCTGGAAATGTCAGTCTTCACAATAGGAATACCAAACGGTTTATAAACCTGCTCAAGAATATTGCCGGTTTCCGGATCCTCTGTACCTACGACAATGCGGTCCCCTTTAAAAGTATCACGTAAGGCGGAACCTTCTCGCAAAAACTCTGGATTCGATGCAATCCGCACCCGTATTCCCGGTGCAACATTTGCATTAATGATTTCCTTGATATGATGATTCGTGCCAACCGGAACAGTACTTTTTATCACAACAATTACAGAATCACGAAGAGTTTCAGCAATATCGCGTGCCGCCTGTTCAACGTATTGAAGATTTGCTGAACCATCTGCACGCTGTGGTGTACCCACTGCGATATAAATTACCTCCACACCATCGAGCCCTTTTGCATGTTGATCTGTGAAGAATAAACGATTCGCATTTTGATTTCTTAGCATCATTTCACCAAGTCCAGGCTCATAGATAGTCGGAATGCCTTGGTTTAATTCCGCGATTTTATTACGATCAACATCGATACAAGTAACATCATGACCGATTTCAGCCAGCGCAACCCCAGTAACCAATCCCACATAACCAGTACCAATCACTGCGATCTTCATTTACGTCCCCTCACATTCTTCCTCTATAATCACTAAAATATCCCTGGACAAGACCTTTCATGCATTGTTTTCATTATCCGGCCTGTACGTAAAGCGAATATTAAGAAACCACATAGATTACGTTAATTTTTTTCTGATTGGTTGGCACCTACCATCGTACGATCAACTTTCCCGGTCTTATGTTCTATTTCACTCTAATTGGGTTCGATTTTCCATCGATTGGGTTCGGTTTTTCTCGCGTTAGGTTCGGTTTTCTCCCTCTTAGGTTCGATCTATTCTCTTAGGTTCGATTTCCTTCTGATTGGGTTCGATTTTCCATCGATTGGGTTCGGTTTTCCCCTCGTTAGGTTCGGTTTTCTCTTTCTTAGGTTCGACCTCTTCTCTTGGGTTCGATTTTCCATCGATTGGGTTCGGTTTTTCTCGCGTTAGGTTCGGTTTTCTCCTTCTTAGGTTCGTCCATATGGGAATGTAAATTAATTTATGTGAATGAATGATTTCCTAAATCAATCAACTCAGATAAAACGGTTACCTGACAGGGGGATTGAGCGTTGTTTGCTTTTTTACGAAAAAAAGCCTCCATTTCTCACAGTTGTGAAAAATGGAGGTTAAGGTTCAATCAGCTCACCGTACTTCAGCATCCGAATGTAATAAATGAATGAGCTACTTTGCCCAATGATGTTGCTTCTTTCGAAATACACGCGCATGTCGTCTTCCGGCAGCTCCTCGAAATGCGTAATTTCTAAATTATGACGGAGTGAAAACGCGTTAACCGCATCACGAATCGATGCTGCTTCAACAATTTTCTTTGGTAACTTAATATCAACAGGCATCCTTTGCCTACCGTTATATTCTTCATAAATCGCGTATCGATTCATCTCTACCCCTCCTTATCATTCGTTATTTTTGTTATTTTCTCCCGATCATGTTGTCCTATAAGCAAAAAGTCCAAAAAATTAATGTCGCTACAGCTTGTACCCTCTGCTTTCGGATACTTTTCTTTAGACAAACAACTAAGAAGAGGTTCTTTCTACTCTATAATATACGTCCTGGAAGATAAAGCAAAAAACCTTTCACGATTTATTATTCCCTCCCAAATCCTTTTTCATGGATTCACATTTTTATCCGTATGGAAAATGTCAATTGACGGCAAAATGAAAGAGAAGTTTTAATTCTTGCTGTAGGTGGACGCATGAACACATTGATCAAAAAGTTAATTGGCTTTTCGATGGGGCCGGTCATTGGCGCGATGATTTCCTTTATCACGATTCCTGTGACCACCTATTTTATTAATCCTGCCGAATATGGAAAAGCAAGCATGTTCTTACTTTTTCAAGCAATGGTTGGAACATTTCTCTTTCTTGGGATCGATCAAGCCTATACACGCGAATATCACCCTGCTTCCGATAAAACTCAGTTGTTTCAAAATGCGTTGTTGCTGCCTTTGGCACTGGCAATGATTGTTCTGATCGCGACGCTACTCGTACCGACCCTATTTTCCAAAGTACTGTTCGGAAGCCAGCATTATATTCTCCCGACAATACTCTTTGGGATTATGACCATTTTCATGGTGCTAGAGCGTTTTCTCTTGCTCTCCATACGAATGCGCGAAAAAGCGTTCGAATATTCGCTGCAAACTATTCTTGTAAAATTGGCCGTCTTGCTGCTTACGTTATTCTTCATTTTTTTCATCCGTCGGGATTTTCTAGCCGTTGTTTATTCTGCCGTGCTGGGTCAAATTAGCGGAGATCTTTACTTATTCTGGCGTTACAGGAACTTGCTGAGGATGAAAGATTTCCATCTCGATAAGACATTGCTTGTAGCCTTAACCAAATTCGGTTTGCCCATTGTCATCGCGACCTCACTCTCTAGTCTGCTTAATGGCATGGATCGGCTAGCACTCCGTTTGTGGAGTGATTTTGATCAGATCGGTATTTTCTCCGCAACCTTGAAAATAGCTGCCGTTCTGTCTGTCATTCAAACGAGCTTCACCAGCTTCTGGATTCCCACTGCATATCGTTGGTACTCAGAGGGACGATCAATTGATTATTTTAAAAAAGTCAGTGACAGTCTTCTTCTTATGATGTCTCTGATCGCTGCTGGAATCTTCTTATTTAAAAACAGCATCATCATTCTCTTATCTGAGCAATACGGTCAAGCACAATTTCTTGTCGGCTTTCTTTGCCTCCAGCCTTTAATTTACACCGTCAGTGAAACGACATGTTTGGGGATTGTATTCACAAAGAAAAGCTATTTAAGCATATGGGTCGGATTGTTTGCGTTGATTCCTGCAGTTGTTCTTGACATTCTTCTCGTTCCACCGTTTGGTGCGGCGGGTGCAGCAATTGCCACCGCGATCGCTTATATCTTCTTTTTCATCGCAAGAACCTATTTTTCCGGAAGATATTGGCAGAAAATACCCGTATTGAAGCATTATGCTGTTTTGTTATTACTCATTGTCGGTGCATTTGTGAATCTCTTCCCACTTTCCAATATGCTACTCATCAACATATGCTTAATCGCCTTGATACTTATTGTCCAGCAAAGCACCTTACGTCAGCTCTGGCTGCTTTGGAAAAAAGGTGTGTTCACGAATAATGGGGGAATCTAAGTGAAGATTGCAATCATTTGTACGGAGAAACGACCGATTCCGGCCGTTCAAGGCGGCGCCGTCGAGACATTGGTTGACTTATTAATCCGCGATAATGAAATGGATCACAAAGCGTCGATTGATGTGTACTCGATTGAGAACAACAAAGCCAAACGTGCTAGTCGCTCCTTGCAGCATACTCAATGCATATACATGGCACCAACAGATACTTGGCAAACCTTGCGTAATTTCATCAATCGCTTTTGCTTTAAAACACATCTTCCGTTCTATACCCACACGTTCTTAACACAAACAATCCGCAAACTAAAGCACAGGCGGTATGATTGGATTGTCGTTGAAAATCGACCGCTTTTTATTCCACCATTGCGTAAGCATCTGGGCAGCGCGGCACAGATCGCATTGCACTTGCACAATGACACATTGAACCAGCAATGTTACTACGCTGCTTCAGTCATTCGTCAGTGTGACTGCATTCTTTCAGTCAGCGACTTTATTAATCACCAAGTCCGTGGAGCAGCGAAAAATGTTCATGATCACACTAAAGCACATGTTCTTTATAATCGTATTGCACCCGAATTCTTTCGTCTTAAGAGAAATTATGCTCATGATCTACTGAGAAAACAATGCGGAGTCATGAGTGAGAAACAGATCGTGCTTTATTTTGGTCGTCTGAGAATCGATAAAGGCGTGCTGAACCTGATTCAAGCTTTTACGCAGGCGTTACAAAAAAATAACCATTTATTTCTTGTCCTGATTGGCAGTTTTACAAACGATGATGATCAACTGCACATTATGAGTGCTCTCGACCGACTTCCTAGTGGCACATTTTCACATCTTAACTACATCCCCCATGATCAGTTACCGAATTACCTCTCTGAGGCAGATATGATTGCACTTCCTTCAATTTGTAACGAAGCATTCGGCTTAACAATCGCTGAAGCCATGGCGCTTGGTAAAACCGTCATCACAACAGATAGCGGTGCCATCCCCGAGCTGATTGGTTCCAATGCAGGCATCATTGTGAAACGTAATCAACGGCTCAATGATCAACTGGCCAAAATAATTTTGACATGTGCTGCAAATCCAAAGCTACGCATGCGGATTGGTAGGCATGCACGCGAAACGGCGCTGCGCCGCTTTCAACCTGAAGGATATATGGAAGAAATGATGATGAAATTAAATCGGCCAGATGCTGATCCCCGCTCTATACGCCATGAAAATCGAAAAAGACATGTCGACCAATAAGCAGTCATCCACGTGATGTGTGGATTCATAGACACAAACACCCCCGGTCTCCATGTGTCGAAGTCCGAGGGTGTTCATTCAAAAAAATGATTTCAATGAATCATATTCCGTAGTTTAAGTTCACAAATTTCACATTCACGTAGTCATCAATACCTTGGTGTCCGTTTTCTCTGCCGAAGCCTGAATGTTTCACTCCGCCGAATGGTGTTTGGGTGAAGGCAACCGTGTTGCTGTTGACGCCAACCATGCCGTATTGCAAACCTTGACTGACCTTGGCAATCGTTTTTAGATCTAAGGTATAGAAGTAGCTGGCGAGTCCATAGTTGGTATCGTTAGCCATGCGAATAACCTCATCAGTATCGGAAAAAGCAATCACCGGGATGACCGGTCCAAAGGTTTCTTGATAGAAAATGTCCATTTTGTCGGTGACACCGGTAAGAACAGTTGGAGCAAAGAAATAGCCGTTACGGTACTCGCCTTCGGTTAATCGTTGACCGCCTGTAGCCAGAACAGCACCTTTCTCCACACTATCTGTGATTTGGTGCTGAATTTTTCCAATCGCGTCTTCACGAATCAGTGGACCGGCATCAACACCTTCTTTCAAGCCGTTGCCGACCTTCACCTGTTTCACAGCTGCGACGAGCTTCTCCGTAAAGGCATCCAGAATCGATTCTTGAACGAAAATCCGGTTTGGCGACGTGCAGACCTGTCCGTTATTGCGGAATTTGGCGGTAACCAGATCACGAACGACTTTATCGATCGGTGCATCTTCAAAAACAATGAATGGCGCATGACCGCCAAGCTCGAGCGACACTTTCTTCAACGTTTCTGCAGACTGTTCAAACAGCAACTTACCCACAGCAGTCGAACCTGTAAAAGTAATTTTGCGTACACGATTACTGGAGGTCAGTGTTTTACCAATTGCCGGTGCATCACCCATTACTAAGTTCACTGTTCCATCAGGAACACCGGCTTCTTGGAATAGTGCCATTAAAGCCGTTGCCGAGAGCGGCGTTTCCGGTGAAGGTTTAAGCACAATCGTATTTCCACCTGCAAGCGCCGGTGAAATTTTACGCGTGATCATTGATGAAGGAAAGTTCCATGGCGTAATCGCACCAACGACACCTAATGGTTCTTTCTGTACAAGGAAGAGATGACCATTAGGTCCCGGAATGGTTTCGCCATAAATACGCCTCATTTCCTCTGCGTACCAGCGCACACTTTCTGCTCCGCCAAGCACTTCTCCTTTCGCCTGGGCAAGCGGCTTGCCTTGTTCCACGGTCATAATCGCTGCTAACTCATCGGCATGTGTAACAATGAGATCAGCAATCTTGCGCATAATTCTTGATCGATCATCTACAGGCATCGATGACCACACCGGGAAGGCTTTCTGTGCGGCTTCAATCGCCTTCTCAGTATCAACAGCACCACCTCGAGCAACCGTTGCGATTACTGCTCCTGTTGCTGGATTGATGATCTCATCACGTTCGCCGCTCTCGGCATCAATCCACTCGCCGCCGATAAATAATTGTTTCGGTGCGTTCTCTATAAAAGCATCGAATTCTCCCATTCTGCATCCACCCCACAAGTATCTTGAATTCTTGGAATCTATTGATTTATGTAATTATAGATCAAGCATACCTGATCTTATGTATACTTTCCACCCAAATAACAGATGGAATCCGCCCGACCTTAACTGAAAAAAGAAGAAAACACCGAACGGCTCGTCCCTTCGGTGTTTTCTCTCTTATCTAGATCAATGAGCACCTTCGATAACTCGCCATCTAAATACTCAAAAGTTTATTTAGTTATCCGTTTTGCCAAAAGCAGTCTGGTTCGCCAAGAAATCCGGCATTTCGTTGCGCATGAACTTGCTAATGTTGTCTACTGTGACTTGCGCCACGCGCGCAATACTCTCACGCGTTGTTCCACCAATATGCGGAGAAACAATCAAATGGTCCAAATCAGGAACCGATTCGGGCGGTTCGGTTTCAAATACATCAAGTGCTGCGCCGGCAATTCTGTTCTCACGTAATGCCTTAAAAAGTATGGGTTCATCAATCAATGCGCCTCTTGAAATATTCACCAAGAATGCCGTCGATTTCATGAGATCAATCGCCTGCTGATCAATAAGATGATAATTCGACGCGGTCAATGCTGTACTGATTACAATGTAATCAGCTTCCGTAAGCAGCTGATTAAATGCAACAAATCGTGCACCAAGACGCCCAGCTGCCTCAACATCCTGATAGTTTCCATAAGCAATAATCTTCATTTCAAATGCACCGGCAAATCGAGCAATCTTTTTACCAATTGCGCCAAACCCAATAATGCCCACAGTTTTCCCGGATAACTCGTGACTTTCTCCCCTTGGCCAATCGCCACTTTTGGTTTTTCGATCCAGCATCGGGATCATCCTAGATAAGCTGATCATTTGACCAAACGCGAGTTCAGCGACTGAGGTTGCATTCTCTCCGGGTGCATTGCTGACCAAGATGCCCTTTTCTTTCGCATAATCCAAATCGACATTATCAAGTCCGGTTCCCGTTTTTAACACATAGTTCAATTGAGGGGCGGCATCCATCACTTCTTTATCGCAAGGCGCAATTGCTGTTATATACACTTGCGCATCTTCAATTGATTTTTTAATCAGCTCTTTATCCAATGCTTGGTCAAACATTAAGCATTGGACATGCGCCCCCATGGCTTCAAGATGTTCCACCATGCTTTGGTAAACAGGCACATAAGATTTCCCAACACAGAAAAGGATACGCATGGCTAATCCCCTCCCTCAATGATTTTATAGAGTGCTTTTATTATTTTCGGCGCTTATTTTGCATTCAATTATTAATATACCAAATGCAATGGTTTGTTCCTAAGCAAATGACTCCCTAATTAGAAAAAATTAATATGTATCGTTCGTCCGTTGAAAAAATAAAAGCATCATGCTAAATTATGAAGAACAATAAAAATATGAATATTTAGAAAGAAAGGACTCTTTTAATGGACTTAGAAATTAATGAGCAAATCGAATCAAAAGTGATGGCATTTTTCAACCACTTACATACGCATGCAGAAGTCAGCATGAAGGAGTTTGCAACCACCAGATTCATTAACGAACAACTAAAGAGTCTTGGCTTTCGGACACGAACATTTGAAGATTGTCCTGGGGTGATTGGAGAAATCGGGACTGGAAAGCCAGTGGTCGCTTTGCGTGCAGACATGGATGCACTGTGGCAAGAAGTACACGGTAACTTGCAGGCCAATCATTCTTGTGGTCATGATGCGCATATGGCGATCGTTCTTGGTGTTGCCATGCTGTTAAAGAATAAGAGCAAAACCTTTCATGGTACGCTCCGACTTGTCTTTCAGCCAGCTGAAGAAATCGGTCAAGGTGCGCTGGAGTTGAGCAAACGTGGTGTACTTGACGATGCCGACTACTTGTACGGCATCCACCTTCGGCCGGTTGAAGAAACCAAAGACGGGCGCGCCCGACCTGCGATTCTTCATGGTGCTTGTGCAACGATTCGCGGAGTAATCGAGGGTGAGGACGCACATGGCGCACGCCCGCATCTTGGCACCAACGCCATTGAAGTTGCAGCATCAATTGTAAGCGCACTGGGACATCTCCATGTCAATCCAATGATTCCAAGTTCCGTAAAGATGACCAACTTGCATGCAGGTTCCGCAACAAATATCATTCCTGGTCGTGCTGAATTCAGTCTAGATATCCGTGCACAATCTAATGAAGTGATGCACACACTTAAAGAGAAAATTGCGCAAATTATCAAAGGTGTTGCTGAGAGCTATGATGTCCGCATTACTTTAGATGGATCACATGGCAGTCCTGCAGCGGTCTCAGCACCTGAGGCAATAGCAATAATGGGCGAGGCTATTAAAGACGTTTTAGGCGAAGATCATTTCGACCCTGCCTCGAGTTCCAGCGGTGGTGATGACTTCCACCAATATGCCATTCGCAACACAAATCTTAAGTCAACAATGCTTGGACTTGGTTGTCATTTGTTGCCTGGTCTTCATCATCCATATATGACGTTTAATCATGACGCGCTGTATAACGGGGTGCTCATTTTATCCACTGCTGTGCTCAAAACTTTTGAGAAACTGAACCAGAACATCGATTAATCATCCAGTAATGAACGATTCGGGAGAAACGCGTAAAACTCGACCAAAATTCAAAAACAGGAATCTTCACGTTGTGAAAGGTTCCTGTTTTATTTTTCCCGAAAGAGAATGATACATAGTGTCTTATCAAAAAATGTAATTACACTTCAAGATTTGCCTGTTTCTTTCTTGAACAGGTATTCACAAAAAACTTGAAAAGATCAAGCATTCGCTGATCCCCACCAACAGTCATCGATTCCGGGTGCCATTGTACACCCATCACCAATCCATCATCCACCAAATCCACAGCTTCAATAACTCCATCAGAAGAATATGCAGCTGTGTGCAAACCATCACCTAGCCGATCAATCGATTGATGATGGAGGCTATTCACCATCATCGAGTCTTGACTGCTCAGCAACTTATATAATTCTGTATCAGAATGAATGCTGATCCGGTGGCTTCCTTGTTTGCGTGACACTTTCTGATCATGCTGAATAGGATGATCCACTTCGCTTGGAATATCCTGAATCAGTGTACCGCCCAATGCCACATTGATCACTTGCAGTCCGCGGCAAATACCGAATACCGGCTTACCCGCTTTCATTGATCCACGCAATAATTGGAATTCAGCCTCGTCACGATCCGTGTCAAACTCACCGCAGTTCAATGCTGGATCTTGATCAAAGAATTTCGGATTAACATCGCAGCCACCACTGAGGACAAAACCATCGAACGACTCAATATACTGATCGACACACGGACCTGGGACAATCGGCAGGATCACGGGGACCGCACCAGCTTTCATCAATGATGTGATATAATCTCGATGGCAATAGTCACCTTTTGAAAAAGCGGTAAGTTTTACAAAACCACTCGTGATTCCGATGATCGGTTTAGACACTGTCCTGCTCCTCTCATAAACTTTCTATCATTCATATTAAAGTTCAATATAGTCAACTTTCATATACACGTCAATGGTGTAAAACAATCACTTATCATTTCCGGATAAAAATTGCACCTTTATTGGCAATCCTAACTGATATTCCATTCATCTTACTCAAACAACTGTAAATCGTTGCTTCTGATGTACCACATTCATCCATCACAAGAATCATTTGTTTATTGAACTTATTTTCTTGCTTTTGAAAAGATAAGTCAATATATTTTCAGATGGAAACAGCAAAAAAAACGTGGCTTTGCCAACCTTGATCGGTTAACTAAATCCACGTTCCCGTTCCATCTTTTTTGTCAACTATAGAATTTCAAAATGCGAGATACTTATTCTGTTTGGCTACTTTGAATCAGATCTTGGATCGCCTGATGTCTGTCACTACAGTTAAATACTGCCGACCCGGCAACAAATAAAGACGCACCGGCTTGCAGACAAAGTGGAAGTGTCTCTGGATTAATACCGCCGTCAACTTCAATTTCCACAGACAGGTTCATAGACAGGATCATGTCATGTACAGCCTTTATTTTATCAATCATCGAATAGATAAAGCTCTGCCCACCGAAGCCGGGATCGACAGTCATAATGAGTACATAATCAATATCTTTAATAATGGATGCTAAGGAGGAAACCGGGGTTGATGGATTAAGAACAACACCCGCCTTTGCACCGCCATCCTTGATGATTTGAATCGCTCGATGCAGATGTTTGCAGGCTTCAATGTGAACCGATATCATATCTGCTCCAGCCTCTAAGAAAGAGGGCAACAGATCGATCGGCTCTTCCACCATTAAGTGAACATCCTGAGCAACCGTTGTCTCTTTTTTCAATGCTTGGACAACGTTGGCACCCATCGTAATATTTGGAACAAAATGGCCATCCATCACGTCAACATGAATCATGTCAACATCTTTTGCGATATCTTGGACATCCTCCGCTAAACGCGCAAAGTTGGCGGATAGAATTGACGGTAGAATTTTCATCGAACGGTTTCCCCTCCCACTATTGTAAGCGATTTCTAATCAATATAGTTTATACTACGACTTCATATTTCTCATGTCAAAGAACAAGAACGTGAATTTCGGTGCAACAGTACATCTGTTTTGCATAATTAACCCTATTCCATTATTCTAATGAGTGGATGCTTTGTAACCCATTATTCTTTCTCTAGTAATCGCTTACATAAAAGGAGGGAAACTTTATGAAGACGATTTATTTTGTCAGACACGGCCAGACACTATTTAATAAGTTAGGAAGAGTTCAGGGCATTTCTGATTCTCCTTTAACTCAGTTGGGTGAAACTGCTGCTGATCAATTAGGGACCCTATTTAAGGAACAAAATATTCGTTTTGACGTTGCTTATACAAGTGACCTTGGCCGTGCGAGACAAACAACGAAACGGATCATCGATCATTCCAATGATCCCGACACGCCAATTATGGAAGTGACCGATCTGCGCGAAGTATCTTTTGGATCGTTCGAAGGCGGTTTAAGTGAAACCATGTGGGCGGAAGCAAGTCAAGTATCAAATGGTTTGGTTGTCCGCGATGCATCCTCTGATGAAAACAAAATGAAAATACTTGCAACAATAAAAGCTATTGATACAGTTGATCTGGCTGAAAGCTTTGAAGATGCAACAGAACGCGTTAATCGAGTACTCCAAATGATTCGCACATCAAACGCTTCAAATCTTTTGCTTGTCAGCCATTGTCTTTTTATCGATTGCGTGCTTTGCGTTCTGCATGGTCAAGACTATCACGCCACCTACATTCCAAACACCAGTGTCACAAAGATTGTCTACGATCAAGGAACATTCACGGTAAAATACATCGGCGAAGTCGAACATTTTTAACCTTTCTCGATTCGACGAGTGATCTGCTTTGTTTCTCCTAACTCGCTTGGAAATAGAACTTTTACTGGCATAGCGTCGCAGTTATAACCCCTGAATTCATTCAAAATCATAGAACCGTGGTCTGCTGTAAGGACAGCGAATCACGGTTCTTCACATATTGTTTATGTTCTAATAAATAGTTTCTGCATGTTCAGGAACATATTCTTCGACGAGCTTGATTGGAACAATACGAGCGTTTTCATTTTAATTTTACAATTGCTTCGTTCAGAAATATAATGGCAATAAGAACCTGCACATATTTTTAATTGCTGATCATTTGTGCATATCGTGAGGTGTTTCTATGGATAATCAGGAGTTAAAGAAAAAATACATTCAGATCGCACAATTTTATTACGAACAAAATATGACACAAAATGAAATTGCCCAAAAAACAGGCATTAATCGAACCTCGATCAGCCGGATTCTTAAAAAGATTCGTGAGGAAGGTATTGTTAAGATAACCATTAACTATGATTTGAAGGATCTTTCACTTGCAGAACAACTGGAGAATCGTTTTCAATTAAAAAAAGCGATCGTTGTTACGGTAGAACAAGAACAATCGGAACAGGTGAAACGAACAGCTATTGGCCAAGCCACAGCGCAATTATTGAACACAATACTCGAGGATAATGATGTCATCGGGTGCTCGTGGGGCAGCAGTATGGCTTCGGTCGTAGAAGCTCTTGAGCCAACCGAACGATGGAAAAATATTTTTTGTGTGCCGATGGTCGGTGGTCCAGCAGGAAAGCTTGAGAGTCGCTACCATGTGAACACGATTTGTTTCCAGACAGCAGAAAAACTTAAAGGGAAATCGTTAATGATTGACGTGCCAGCAATCGTTGAACGCCCCTCAACACGCGATGATTTTATCCATTCACATTATTATAAAGAGATTGCTCAAATGTGGGATAAAGTAAGCATTGCATTGTTTGGTATTGGGTCAATAAATAGCACCGGCCAATCGACTTGGCATGCATTCTACGGAGAAAGTGCCGTCGAGAAGCTCAAAAATGAACAAGTCGCAGGCGATATCTGCTCTCGTTTCTACGATATCAAAGGTCATGTGGTTCGTACTCATCTTACAGAACGAACACTTTCAATGCCGCTGGATTGCTTAAAAAAGACACGCTATTCGATCGGAATAGCAGAGTCAAAGGCGAAAGTACCTGGAATCCTTGGCGCGTTACATGGCGGACATCTGAATACACTCATCACCACTGCAGACACTGCACATGAATTATTAGCTGCAAATTAACCTGAAAATAGATAAAAGATAGATTGCAGGAATGCTGCAATCTCTTTTCTCTATTATTGATTTTCATTGATGATTCATTATGTTCACAAAATCGGCAGAATTAATAACTGATTTTTGAAAATGATTTCACCATTTTGTTCAATTTTTCTGTATAGTAGTGACTAGATAGTCTTAATAGCCCAGTTCTATCCACCCAAGATCCCCCTAACATACACTTCAAAAATTTATTGAGAGGATATTGATCCATGACCTATTCCCAACACTTGAGACCAGACATTTCGAATTCGAAACAAGCCTTCGACCATTTGCTGAGAACGTGTCAACCACTCATCCGGTCATTGACAAAGAAATACGCATTTCTGCTGCATGAACGAGTCACCCACGAATTGATCCTTGAATGTCAAAGAATAATCAGGGAGGTAGATCAAATCTTTGACCCTACTCAAGTGCCAAAGGGGATCACTTCTGAACGTTACTTTTTCAATTTGCTTCGTCAGCGCATGAGAGAACAGCTTAAACACTATGTAAAGAAAAAGTTAGCGACCTCCTATTGCGACCTCGTTCAAGAAACGCAGAGTCCGTACAAGATTCGCCGCAAACACATTTCTTATCATCCAACACCTCATGTTCCACCTTTTTTCCCTTCATTTACAGAAAACCAATACACCTTTTACCGCATGCACATCATTCATGGTTACTCGATCCAACAGATTGCTGCAATGCATCGTGTTTCACAACAAACCGTTCGTCGATGGAAGCGGCAAACACAGCATGTCCTCAAAAATCATTTTCAAAGATAGAGATATTAGAAAAAAATAGTATTTATGACCTCCTTAATAGAATTATGCAGGGGCATTCAGAGAACGATCAAATGACACTTATTTCCCCGGAAATTGTCAATTTTTCACACAACAATCAATCCCGCAGGCGTCTCACATTTTCGTTGCATTTTTTATGCAATAATTTTTTACTTCCTATTGTATAAAAAAACAGCCTTCCAATTAAGGAAGACTGAGTGGGATCAATAGCGTTCATTACTTTTTATTTAATGTAAAACGGGTCACAATTTGCCGTAATTCATCTGCTAATGTTGAAAGGTTTGTTGCATTGTTTGCAATTTCTTCCATGGATGCGGATTGTTCTTCAGCTGCTGCGGACACATTTTCTGTCAGGCTGCTCGTATTTTCAGCAAATTGTGCAATATCTGCAATGCGCCTTACGATTTCACCAGTCTCTCCAAAAATCGTCTTCACTGAATGTGTCACATCGTCAGACGCTGCGGAAACTGAAGCAACAGTCTCTTCAATATTGTTAAATGAGCGTGTTGCTTCATCGGCAACTTTAATGCCTTTATCTACTTGCTCAGTGCCACTTTCCATCGATTGAACAAGTCCCGAAACTTTTTCTGAGATGGAATGCTCTATATCAGCGATCTTCTTGGTTGATTCGGACGATTGATTCGCCAACTTCTGAATTTCTTCCGCGACCACACTGAATCCTTTGCCGTGCTCTCCTGCTCGAGCCGCTTCAATAGCAGCATTTAATGATAATAAGTGTGTCTGTGCTGCGATATCATTGATGAGATTGTTGGTATATTGAATCAACTTCATTTTTTCAACCAATTCATTCAACGAACGCATAACCTCGGTATTTGTTGAACGAATCATTTTAATTTGTTCGGTCATTTGTGTTAATGAGTGCTTCCCATCAACTACTGTAGCGATTGCAGCACTTGATTTATCATGCAAGTTTGTCGCTTTTTCTGAAATGTTTTCAATTTCCTTATAGATCGCTTCAACATTTGTTCTGGACGATTCGACTTTATGGTTTTGCTTCTGCGCGTCCGTTGCAATTTCCTGAATTGAACGCGCAACTTCATCAGAGGTTGCCTTACTCTCTTCAGTTGATGCCGTTAATTCTTCCGAAGATGCGGCAACAGCAGCCGCTTTGTCATCCACATGTGTCAACACTTCGCCTAAAGAATCAATCATGTGATTAAATCCTTGACCAAGTTGTTTGAACTCGTCGAATCCATCACTTTGCGCATGTGCGGTTAGATCTTTGTCGGCAACTTTTTTCGAGACATCGATAAGATTCTTAATCGGTCGAATGATGAAGAAGACAGCGCATATGGAAATGATAACACCGATTAGTGCAGTGATGACGCCAACTAGGATCGATCGAAAAAGAATACCATTCGTATGATCCGCAACTTCGCTATGCAGAAGTGAGCCAACGATAATCCAACCGGTTTCTTTATTTGTCATGAAGATGTCCCGCTTTGGCATACCTTTGTACACCGTATCAAATGCCCCATGATCACTTTTTTTCGTTTGGGCTAATAGTTTCAGATCAGGCGCCTTTACCCCAGGTCTCAAATCCGGATGAGCAACAATATAACCTTTTTTGCTCATAATAAACGCATAGCCTTTCTTCCCCACATTAACCGCATCAGACATTTTTTGAATATCATCCAGTTTCAAATCAAGGCCGACCACACCTTTTCCATCACTTGTCGTCTCTGATAAAGACACCACATAATCTTGAACTAATTCTGAGTTATAGGGTTCATTAACGATCATTCGATAGGGTTTTTTCATCGCTGCTTGATACCAAGGACGAAGCGTAGGATTATATCCTTTTGGTTCTACTAAAGATTGTGGAGTGTAGATAAAATTGCCCTTTTTGTTCGCTGCATACACTTGTGCGAGTCCGTTATCCGATTGTTGCTGAGACAGTAGTCGATCCATCATTTCATTTTTTATTGCTCCAGTCATCTCTGCACCTGAGATATGGCTCGATAAATAATCAACCCGCGTTTTTTCCTTATTAATCATCTGTGTTATATTCTGATTCAACAACGTGACACTGTTTTTTGCGCTGTTTTCCATTTGTTCGGTAACAGCTTGTTTTGCATTAAAATAAGAAAATACACCAACGATCACAGATGGGATGATCGTGAAGAAGACTGCGCCTATGATCAGTGTTTTCCTTAAATTCAATTTCAATAAGTTCATCGGATTATACTTTTTCTTATTCGGCATTATTTGACACAAACCCCTTCTATTCGCTCTTTTCTATTTATCGGAATAAGAAGTAGACTTTGTGAGTAACGAGCATGGAAAAATTAACTGTGAAAAAGTTAACAATCAAAGGAATTCTATCTTCTATGAAATCATCATGAAACCCAACACTGCCCAGTCAATAGCCAATCAAAGATAATAAATTGATGCATTGACCTTAACACGTGGATGTAACGTTTGAATCACTTGACAGTTTTCTGCAATCTGAAAGAAAACATGTTCAATTTCTTCTCGATCATTTAAGTTCGATTTAATATAAAATTGGACATCAATCTTTGACACGGGATTGGGGTAGTATACGTCGAGTTGATACTCGAACAGCACTTTTTTTATTTCATAAGGAATCCCTCTCTCGTCCAACATACTCTCAAAGACATAGGTACTGCATGCCGCAGCAGATGCCGCTACCATCTGAACCGGGGAGAACCCTAATTCGCGATTCAGTAACCAATTTCCATTTTCGTGCACAAGTTCAAGCACGTCCGATGTTTGAACAAGTTCCATGGATTCAACCTCCTTAATTATGATCTTGAAACATTATATGGTATTGCCTAATTCATTATGTTTTTCAATACCATGATGATGTGCATCCTCATTCCCTTGTAGTTCTGAGCGAGACACCCGCTCTTCATCTAAAGGCTCAAAATAAACAAATAGTTTCCGTCATATTTTGGAACATTATATCGAAATTTTTGCTATACTGATTGAAAGGAATTGGAAAAAATCGGACGTTGGAACGATGGCTTTCCTACTTCACATTCACATTCATACGCACTGCGCAGTAAAAAGGAGAAAATCATGGCTAAGAAATTAGATCCTGTCCAGTCAAGAAGCGACTTTAGAAAAACGAGAAAAAAGCATCGGGTGCTCCGAATTTTTTTGTTAACACTGGCAATTCTTCTTGTCGGCGGCACAGCACTTGGCTTTTTTGCTTATCAGAAACTGAAGCCAACGGCCCATTTCAACAATTTGAAAGCTGTCGGTGCTTCGGGAACAAACAGTAACGTACAGAACTATAAAGAAAAAGCCGGTGTATTTAATGTGCTGCTGATCGGTTCAGATGCACGAAAAGGCGACACGGCAAGCCATACGGATTCGATGGTCTTGATTCATGCCGATCTGAATAATCATACGTATAACATGCTCAGTATTCCTCGAGACACGCGTGTTTCCATGGCCGGCTATGGACATACGAAGCTCACAAGTGTTCAATACATTTCACAGGTAAAAAAAGGAACGAAACAAGGAATCGTCGATGCGGTAACAGCCGTATCCAACTTGACCGGTGTGCCGATTCATTATTATGCAGAAACAAACTATTGGGGCTTGAAAGATATGGTTGATGCGATCGGCGGCATTCAAATGAATCTTCCGTTCAAAGTCACATTGACACACGCTTGGTATAAAAGGAATCAAGGGAAGACTTTCGCTCCAGGCGTTCATGAAGTAAATGGAGAGATGGTTGCGGAGCTTACTCATGAACGTTATTCACTTCCCGGGACAGACTATGGCCGCCAGCAGCTTCAAGAGGCTGCGTTAATAGGCATTGCCAAGAAGATGATGCAGCCTTCGAATGTCACACGTTTTCCTGCACTGTCACGTTCATTATCTAAATTCCTGGTTGCAACCAACATGTCAACCGGAGATATGGTCAGCATGGGCTTAGGCGTTAAGGGTGATTTCCATCCGGAACAACAGATCAAATATCGTCAAGTTAAAGGACGCGGGGCAACAATGTATGACGATCTGCTCAAAGCAAATAACAGCCAAGTCATTCTCGATCAAAATCAACTTCAAAGCACGATCAAGAAATACTTCTCAAATTAAGTATTCAGAAGTGAAGAAGCTATCTCATCAGTTAAACGGCTGAGATAGCTTCTTCTTATTAGAAAAAAATATAGCGGAGATGTGAGATACCAGTGAGACCTCGCAGGCTTTTGCCTGTTCGAGGAGGCTCGCGGTGCGCCCCGGCAAGCGAGCAATCAAAGCAAATTCGATGCTAGATCAAGGATCGGGCGCTTTTGGCTCGGCTTTTCTTATTTCGTTAAAATCCATAAAACCATTGAGCTGGGCAAAGCGCCAGCTCAATGGTTTATTATTAATAGATATTTACTTATTAATCATTTGAGTGGACAAGTGTTCGTAAATCATTTTCAGCCGTTCTTTTGTGATTTCCACCGGATTATTTTGCATGTTGGGTGCAAAGCTCTTGCTCACCAGTTCATCCAATCCTTCACGCGAAATGCCGGCGTCTTCAAGCGTCATCCGCAGCTGCATCATCTTTTTCATTTCGTCGATGCGATCAGCAAGATCTGCAGCATCTCGAAATCCAAGCCGTTTACTGAACGCTTGTAATCGACCGGCTTCAGCTCCTTCCGAGCTATTCATCCGCCAAAACGAAGGTAGTGTGAATGCACATGCTTCACCATGCGTAATCCCATAATCCTGAGTAAGTGGATAGGAACATGCATGTGCAGCAGCCGTTTGGGTGAGATTAAATGCCAACCCTGCGGTAACAGAGGCCTCGCCCATTTTTGACCGTGCTTCTTTATCCCCTGGTTCTTGGTATGCCTGCGGAAGATAATGGAAAACGAGTGATGCTGCACGTTCTGCAGCAAGATCCGTAAGCGGTTGATGCTTCTTTCCATAATAAGCCTCAAGCGCATGGGCTAATACATCAAGGCCACTCGCAGCAGTGACCTGTGCCGGACAAGACAGAGTCAGTTCAGGATCAACCAATGCATAGATTGGGTATAGATAACGACTAGCAAGCAATGCTTTTACGCCGCGTTCCGTGTCGGTCAATACGGATGCGGTTGTCACTTCACTCGCCGTTCCGGAAGTTGTTGGTACAGCAATCAAAGGAATTCCTGCATGATCGATCTGTTGATTTCCAGATAGAAATTCAGCCGCACTATACGGTGTGCCTGCGACAAAGCATGCCGCTTTTGCGCAATCCATGACACTCCCTCCGCCAAGCGCAATAGCAAACGCACAATGATTATCGCGCAAAATCGCTGCACATTGATCTGTATTCAATACCGTAGGATTCGGTTGAATATCAGAAAAAACGCCAATTAATCGTCCCTCTGATTGTTCCACTATGCGTTTGGCAACACCTGCACGTACCATTGAAGGCGCACTAATCAGCAGCCCTCGCTTCAAATTCAATTGCTTCAATAGTTCGGGTAACCGGCTTAACTTGCCAAAACCAAAGTCAATCGGCACCGGGTTATTATAAAAAAAGTTTTCCATATACTCCTCCTTGTTCTTTACTACATTGGATGGATATCCATTAGTTTTTTTATTAAAAATCTGGGAATCCAAGGGCATCATTAAAAAGGCCACTTCTTCTTGCCACGGCCATTGAAATTACTTTCATAGTAATTCATCCTGAACATATAACAATAGCCATGCGAATAAAAATTATTGTGCAATTGCACAAAACAGATCCTAAGCTCAAGAATAACATGGTCCTTTTGGCCATTACTTTAAAAATCTTTTCACTCATCGTCCAACATTAAGAAATCAGTGGCGCCACGCTTTTTCAATCACTCTGCAGCGATTGTACAATTTGCATGACATCATTCGGGTGATCCGCAATATAGTCCGGTTTTGCGTCACGGACATTTTCAATACTGTCAAAGCCCCACTTTGCCCAAATGACCGAAATTCCAGATTTCCGACTTGCTCGAATGTCCCGCTCTTCATCACCGATATAGAGTGCTTCTTCGGCTTTTAATTGATGTTTTTTCAGATATTTGCGCATTAATCGATCCTTTGCAAACAACTTCCTCGAGCACATAATCGTTGAAATGCAATCCGTCTCATGACTTTGAAGGAACATACGTATATTTTTTTCTTCATTCGAGGAAATAATTGCTAAATCAAAGCCCGACTTGCTAAGCTGATTAATCATATCCATGACCCCGTCCATGAGATGAATCTGCATTAATGATTGCCGATAAAGACGGGTAAGCTCACCAATCAAAAATGGAAGTTTATGCATGGGGATGCTCAGTGCTGCACAGCGTTCTTTCATCGTACATCTTCTTAGCCGATCAAACGATTCCAATGTTAAATTATGAAAATGGTGATGCGCTGCCATCTGATTATAAGCTGAAAGAAATGCTTGCTTAGAATCTACTAATGTACCATCAAAATCAAAGAGTATTGCTTTTATCATCGCCAAGAACCTCTATGTATTAAATTCCTCGCCACAAACGTCAAGCACATCGTCATATTTTCAGACTGAAGGCTGATCGTTTCCTTGGGACTTGTCTTATTCCTGAAATAAATTTGTTCAATTCTTTCTTTTAATGACTCACTTCATTGTGAATTCGCTTTTGGTTATCGTTTTCCTAACCACGGTACCAATAATCTATGATCATCAGGTTAAAATAAATAAAATCTGTTAACCTTACTATACTATACGATTCGAAAGAAATAGGTAATTCAGTAGGTTATTTTTTGGGGCATCCCATAATCTCCAAGAATCCCAAAAACAACCTGCATCCATACCCAGGCCCATAAATCGAGAACATCGAAATCAATTATTTGATTTCAATTTCTTCGCCAAATATCCCTTTGAGATGATCATCAAAATGTTCGTGGACTTTTTTGAATTTCTCATCAAATTCTTTCTCTGTAATGACTCCTTTTTCCATCAAAAGGTAAAACAGAGTCGTAATTCGTTCATAATTAAGCACTGCTTCTGATCCAAGTTCGGTCATGATCTCATCATTAGTCATTTTGAACACATCTCCTAGAGCAAATTTGATTACACGAGTTGTTTTCTCAATCTATGATGAGCCAAAAACATCAATCTTATCAAAAAAATGTTAAAAGAAGATCCAGCGATAATGCACTGATCACCGTTGTAATCAATGTACAGCTTGAAACAAATTGTGGCTTAGCGTTGAATTGAATCGCATAGAGGGTCGTATTCGCAGCACTTGGCATGGCGGCCATGACCACAATAACATTTCTAAGCAACGGATCAATCGGAAAGAGTAGACAGACACTATAGGCAATCACAGGTGATACAATCAAACGAATGCATGTTGCCCAGCTAATCCGTCCCCAATTCATGTTCGTGACCGTTACATTGGCCAGCTGCATTCCTAATATAACCATGATAATCGGAATCGTCGTGTTACTAATCAGATCAATACTTTTCAAGAAATTTACCGGAATATGAAACTGGAATTTCTGTAAGAGCATTGCAGGGAGAATCACGTAATTCATCGGCTGCTTGAGTACGGTCTGAATGGCCCTTTTCGCACCGCCTTGCCCATTTGCGGCAATGTAGATCCCGACGAATCCCATTAAAAGCGTATGAAAAATCATGAGCGGCATCGCATACGCCACCCCTTGCGTTCCAAAGGCGAAGAGGATGATCGGCACACCATAATTACCGCTGTTTGGAAAAATAGTAGAGAGCAGAAAGGCATTCATATCACTTTTGCTGTAATGCAGACATTTACACACAACAACACCAATGATGATTAAGAGCACCATAATAATCGTTGACGTGATCACAATATAGAAGAAACTCATATTAAGCGGTGTGGTGTAGAACGTATCAAAAACAAGAAACGGCACCAATAGATAGACAGCAAGTGTCGAAATAGGCTTGATATCCAGCTTGAAAATTCTCTGCAGAATAAAGCCACTGAGGAAAATGAAAAAAACAGGTAAAATAACGTCAACGAAAATACGCATGATCAGCCACTTCTTCCCCTCTAACTTTTCTCTTTAATAAGTCATGCTCCTTGTGTAAAAAAAGGGTGCCGGTTTACGCCGGACACCCGTCTATTCTACTTGTTTTTCTAATCAAAGATCAAGATAACCAGGTCTGGCGATCACATGGAACCGATCCGCTAAATCCTGTAATTCCTGATCTGTAATTTCCTGCTTGATGGCACCGCCTTGTGCCTGAACAACCGTCCAGATTTGCGCCGCTTTTTCAACGGTTTCAATAAGACCAAACGTTTCCTCAATACTCGTACCCGCCGCGAAAATACCATGATGAGGCCAGGTAACAAGATGAAATTCAGCCATTTTCGACGCAGTCGCTTCACCAATCAGGCTTGTTCCCGGTACCATCCATGGAATAACGCCTACTCCATCAGGAAAAACAACCAGCGATTCACTCTGCATTTTCCAAAGTGTTTTGGTAAGTGCCTTCTCATCAAGATCATGAGTAAAGGTCATACCGATAAAATGTGTTGGGTGACAGTGCATGATGACACGCTGCTCTTTATCATGCTTCATTCGTTCAAGATGACTCATCAAGTGTGAAGGAAATTCACTTGTCGGATTCCCTCCATCATTATATCCCCAAAGCAAACTAACGTCGCCTGATGGTTCAATCCGAACAAGACCCAAATCCCGTTCCGGTTCATCACTAATGTCACTGAAATATTTTCCTGTTCCAGTAACGAGAAAATAAGCTCCGGTGAGTTGCGTACAATCAAAATCAACCGATAACGTCCGTTTCACTTCTTGATTATCTTCAAAGCCGTGAACATCATCTTCCGTTAATCGATAACTAATATTTCCGCCATTACGCTCATCCCATCCAAGGCGATACATGTTCGCTGTTACCTTGCACATTTTCTTCACGAAAATGGAATCTACAAATTTTGTCATTAGAATGCCCCCAGTGCGTCATTGTCCTTGTTTATCGAGTGATCAAAATGCTCTTTTCAAAGTGGTCGACTTCTTTAATCCAATCTTCACCAACCGGTACATTGTTTTTCAGACAGTAGTAATCCCATACGGCACCGAATGGATAGGACTTTAATTCCTCAGTTAATGCAAGACGCTTTGTAAAATTATGCTGATTCTCCGCATCCTTCAATGCATCAATCGGAGCGAGCATCGCCATTAGCAGCGCCTTCAACGTATTTCGAGTTCCGATCACCCAAGCAGCCACGCGATTAATTGTTGCATCAAAGAAATCAAGTCCGATATTTGTCCGATCTAATAGATTGTCACGAACCAAAGAACGTGCAATCCGAATCAATGCGTCATCCATAATAACTACATGGTCGCTGTCCCAGCGTACAGGACGGCTAACGTGAAGCATCAGGCCTTTGCCAAAGAGCAAGTAGGAACTGAACTTATCAGAAATATCTTCAGTAGGGTGGAAATGTCCGGCATCGATGGTCCACAGGATATCTCTTGTTAATGCATAGAGCATATAGAATTCATGTGAGCCAACTGTGTAAGATTCCACTCCGGTTCCGAAAAGTTTACCTTCAACAGCTTCAATCGTGTAGTTCGTATCAATTTTTTCTTTAAGAATTTCATCCAGTGCTTCCATCAGTCGTTCACGTGGAGAAATCTTATCAATTGGATTATCTTTAAATCCGTCTGGGATCCAAATGTTATCAACACTTTGCTGCCCTAACTCTTCCCCGAAATAGGCAGAGATTTTGCGGCAACGCTTACAGTGTTCAATCCAAAAATCACGAATGTTTTTATCAGTACTACTCAGACTGAATCCGCTCTCAAACATTGGATGAGAGAATAGTGTTGGGTTAAAATCTAAGCCCAACCCCTTTTCTTTCGCCCATTGCACCCATGAAGCATAGTGACGCGGTTCAATGCTATCGAGATCAACCTTTTCATCCGTATCAACATAGATGGAGTGGAGATTCACTTTATGTTTTCCAGGGATCAGGCGAAGTGCTTCATCCAAATCTGCTCTCAATTGTGATGGAGTCGTCGCTCGACCGGGATAATTTCCACTTACTGAAATGCCACCAGTTAGTTCTTGCCCAGGATTCATAAAGCCGAGTACATCATCGCCTTGCCAGCAGTGAATGGAAACTTTGATTTTCTGTAGTGCATCCAAAACATGTTCTGTATCGACACCAATAGCAGCATAGCGTTCTTTTGCCAGTTCATAGTTCTTCTTTACAAATGTTTCGCTAACCATATCGTTTCCCCCCAAGTGCGTTTTCTCGTTCAAAGTTACGCTAAGTAAAAGACTTCTTTAAGATCAAGATGAACAGGGCTGTTATCCGGATTCGTTTCCATCAACGGCTCCATATACGCCCACCATTTCTTACAAATCTCTGTTTCTCCCATTTTCCCATAAACTTCAGGATCATCGACTTCAACATAGGCGAACAATTGACCGGTTTTTTCATTGAGAAAGATCGAGTAATTCTGAGCACCATGGTTCTTCAATTCTTTTTTCATTTCCGGCCACAATTCAGCATGACGTTTTTGATAGTCATCATAGTACTCCTTCTTTAAATACATCACTGAACCTAATCGAGTCCTGTTAAATGATCTCCTTTGCTTCATCATTTAGAAAGGACTGATAGTCTGCCAGCACTTTTTCCCACTTAGGATTTTGTTCCGGATGATAAACCTGAATTGGGAAGGATTCACCAATGATTTCACGGGCTTTATGCACATCGTCAATGTCTCCCTCAGCAATCATCTGCACCATCAGATTACCAATTGCAGTTGCTTCAGACAGACCCGCGTAGACGGGAATACCGGAAAGATTGGCCGTTAATTGATTCAATAAGTCGATATTACTTCCACCACCAACGATATAGAGAGCGTTTATCGGATGATTTGTAATTTGTGCGAGTTTCTTAATCTCTGACGCATAGCATAGCGCCAAATTATCATAGATACAGCGCGTGAGTTCTCCGGTTGTCATGGGTACTTTTTGTTTTTTCTTCTTACAATAGTTTTGAATCGCTTGGATCATATTACCGGGATTTGTAAAAGATTGATCATTGATATTAATGTATTGCTGAAACGGTGTAACGTCTGAAGCCATTTCCGCCATCTCAGAAAAATGATGCCGATAATCCTGACTGCGAGCAATTTCTTGGATCAGCCAAAGGCCCATAATATTTTTTAAAAATCTATAGGTACCAAAAGCGCCCCATTCGTTCGTATAGTTTTCATTAAACGCTTCATCACTAACAACCGGAACATTGCGTTCCATTCCAAGAAGCGACCACGTGCCACTGCTGAGGAAAGCCCAATGATGACCCCTTCCAGGTGTTCCTACAACTGCAGATGCTGTATCATGTGTGGCTACGGTAATAATCTTGCATTTTTCCGGCAAGTCATAGTGATTCCGCCATTCCTCCTTGATCTCACCAAGCACTGTACCTGGCTCAACAAGCTTAGGAAACTGGCTGTCTTTCACATTTACCTTCTTTAACAAATCAGAATCAAATAAACGTTGGCGAAAATTAAGCATTTGTGTTGTGGACGCATTAGTCACTTCAGCAACCATTTTCCCTGTCAATCGATAGCCAATATAATCCGGAACCATGAGGATTTTATCCGTTCGCTCAAGTGCATCCATATCTTCACAATACAGTTGGTACAGTGTGTTCAGTTCAAGAAACTGAATACCCGTTTTCTTATAAATGTCCGACCGTGACAAATCACTTGTCAGCTGATTGATTGCACCTTCTGTTCGGGCATCGCGATAACTGATTGGATCCTGAATTTTGTTCCCGTCTTTGTCAATCAAACAATAGTCCACTGCCCATGTATCAATGCCAACTGTGCACGCATCCACACCACACTTTTTGGCTTTTTCCAATCCAATCAGGACATTGTTGATAATGTCATCAATCCGCCAATGATCATGACCTTCATTTCGAACAAAACCATTTTTAAATCGATGAATTTCACGAATAACCAATTTCTTATCTTCACTCAGCAATCCGAGTATTAGCCGACCACTGGAAGCACCAATATCAATTGCGATATGCGCGGTCATAGTGATCCCTCCCTTCAATTGATCGTATTCATTAAGCGCTTACAATTATATTAAAAGCCTCTTTAAAGCCTTCATCAATATCAGATAATCTATATTTTAGTATCATTTTTACAGTTTTTTCGATCAGAGACTTGCACGACCACTCTATCGTTCTTCAGAAATTTGGGTCAGTGACTTTCCACGGGGATGCCAAACAGCTGCACCTATGACAATTCCAGTTATCAGGAATCCTGCAAGTAGCTTAACCCACTAGCACCAGCGACAATCAATCCGGGATCAAGATAGTATTCTAATGAACAGAAATCGTTGCCTTCCAGCTTTTCTGTCCTGTTATTTGGCTTAAATTTTTCCATTTTATCTTGCCACTAACATATTTCGAGTAAGCGTTTACCAATTAATTCAATCGTTTTCATAAATATGTTACACTATTAGCAGATAAGAATAATCGTATCAATAGAACAGGAGTGAGCAAATGATCGATTCACCTATTGATCAACTAAGAGAAAAATTATTTCAGCTTACTTCGATTGAAAAAGAACAGAAGGTAAAAGGAACCCATCTCCAAGACATCCCAAATTACACAACCAGTACCGCTGATGGAAAGGTGAAACTGCTCGACAAGTACTTTTTCCAAAATAAAGAGATCTATATGAGCAAGCATGATCGTTTTGCCGACTATCCTTTACACTCCCATCAATTTTTTGAAATTAATTACATGTATTCTGGGTCATGTGAGCAATTTGTCGATGGCTATCCGGTAACACTCAGGCAAGGAGAACTGCTACTGATGGATGCAGGAAGTAGTCATGAAATTAAAGCGCTCGGGGAAGAGGATATTCTCATCAATATGCTTTTCAGAAATAACAGCATAAGTATTCAGTGGCTAAACAGCGTGAAACAAAGCAGAAGCCTTCTCTTTGACTTTCTATTGAATTCGATTACAGGCGTTAATAATGTTAGAGATTATATTCTTTTTCATGTCAGCGATGTCAATCACATCCAGAACATTATGAAGCAAATGATCATCGAGTACTTTTTGTCCAAGGATTATTCCAGTGAACTCGTCGGACTTTATTTACCGATCCTTTTTACTGAACTGGTACGCAATTACACTTTTTCTGATTTTAAGGAACCCTATCCAAGCAACACAAAAATCATCTCTATTCTGCGATTGATTGAAGAAAATTATCGTGATGTCACTTTGTCCAAAGCAGCCAATCAATTAGGCTACAACAAAAATTACTTGAGTAATGTTGTCAAAGAGAAGACTGGGCTCACCTTCACACAGCTCGTTACGAAACAACGTCTTTACCGTGCCCGCCTTTTACTTGACACAACAAATCAAACGATTAGTGCCATTGCTCAAGATGTCGGTTTTACAAATAAGACCTATTTCTATGAAGCATACAAAAAAGCATTTAATCGATTACCTAGTGAAGAGAGAACAAAGCAAGGCTTATGAGAATCAAAAGGATACTAATAAAAAAATTACATTGTTTTTCTAAAAACAACGTGCTATATTGGTAGCTAAAGAAAACGCTTTCTTATAAGTTTTCTAGAACTATTAATCATGTAGCGCTTTAAAATGTAAATGCTCGTTTTCAATCTATTCCTCAATCATGCACTATTTTCATGATTGAGGAGGAACTTGAGGGTTAGACTTTTCCCTAAAAACAGAAGTCTTTTCATAGAAATTTATGTGAATTAATTCACAAGGAGGGTTTACTATGGTGAACAGAATGATTTTAAATGAAACATCTTATTTCGGCAAAGGCTCTATCGGCAAAATTGTAGCTGAAGTAAAAAATCGTGGATTTAAAAAAGCGCTGATCGTAACGGACAAAGACTTAATCAAATTCAATGTAGCGACAAAAGTTATGGATTTATTGGACCAAAACCATAATGAATACGAGGTTTTCGATGGAATTATACCCAACCCGACGTTGGAAGTTGTGCGTGAAGGACTAGCGGCCTATAAAAAAGCGAATGCAGATTATATTCTTGCCATTGGTGGTGGTTCATCCATTGATACCGCTAAAGCGATTGGAATAATCATTACAAACCCTGAACATGAAGACATCGTAAGCTTAGAGGGTGAACCAGGAACTAAGAATCCGAGTGCCCCTATTCTAGCCGTTCCTACGACATCTGGCACAGCTGCAGAAGTAACGATCAATTACGTGATTACGGATAAAGAACATAACCGTAAATTTGTTTGTGTTGACCAACATGATATTCCAATCGCCTCTTTTGTCGACAGCGACCTGATGATGGGTATGCCGAAGTCGTTATGTGCAGCAACAGGAATGGATGCCCTAACCCATGCAATCGAAGGCTATATTACGAAAGGTGCTTGGGCGCTTACCGACATGATGCATCTCAAAGCAATTGAAATAATCAGCCATTCCTTAAGAGCATCAGTACGTGGCGATCAATCAGGTCGAGAGGCAATGGCTTTAGGACAATATATAGCAGGCATGGGTTTCTCCAATGTTGGTCTGGGTCTCGTTCACGGGATGGCGCATCCATTAAGTGCATGGTATAACGTTCCCCATGGTGTAGCATGTGCATCCCTTTTACCAACAATTATGGAATACAATAAAGCATTTACCGGAGAAAAATATCGCGACATCGCAAGAGTAATGGGTGTAAAAAATGCCGATAGCTTATCACTGGATGCGGTGCGCGATGCGGCCATTGCAGCTGTAAAACAACTCGGTAAAGACGTGGGGATCCCTCAAAACATTACAGAACTAGGGGTTAAAAAAGAAGATCTGCCATCGATTGCAAAAGATGCACGGGCAGATGTATGTACAGGAGGAAATCCTCGAGACACGAATCGAGAAGAAATTATTGAACTTTATCAATCGTTATTATAAGTTTAAAGTTGATCTTAACTGAGTAATTGAGTGATCAGATTCTAATTAAGGATCAAGCTGTTGCCTATCAGCTTGATCCTCTTTATTCTAGTAAAGTAACTTAGGACAAATATTTTTCTGGATTCATGATCGCACAGAGCGTATCAAAAAGTATGTAAATAAAAATGGCCACAACGCTTAGAAGTTGCGGCCAATCTATGCCCATAACGCTTACTTTTTGTCCCGCTGCTTGACCAGAACGGTCAGTTTGTGCAGTGCCGTTACTCCCGCAGCATTAGAAACGGAATAGTTTACACGATAAATGCCCGGTTTTTTCGTGTTTATGTTATCCCCCGATACCTTCATAGCTGATGTTAGATCACCATCTTTGGGATCTTGCGCTTGAATGCCGTCTAATGCATTAAAGGGTGAACCATAGTCTAGTGCCTTGTAGCTGGGACCCATTATCGTCGGATTGTTGCCCCAGATGCTTTTAAAATGTGATCCAATCGCATTGGTGATCTTCACTTTCCCACTTCCGGCAAAGAAGGATAACTTCTTCGTATCGAGCGGATGTTCAGGATTCGGGTAGGCAACCTGCGTCAAAACTTTTTCGCCATCGTTAACAAACACTTCAATCGAGGATGCATCCACATAAGCGGTCAGTTTCACTGACGTTGGATCGCCATTTAATTTCACTTGGCTGTTTTTCCGAGGGATGTTTTCCCCGTCTGTCGTCCGGTCAATATACACCAACTGATTCCGCGGATCATAGCCCACTTCAATAAATTTTGAACCATCTTCAGATTCTCTGAGTTTAAACCCAAGGCGATTCGGTTTCTGATTGTTTTTCCAGGAGAAGTGAGCACTCACCTTATATTGTGTACCTGAGAACTCCGTAATCGGCGACGTCTTATCGAGTTTAGCCACTGCATTTATTTTTCGATCACCGAGTCGCACAGTTCCTTGACTCAGTTTATTGACTTCTTTGACCGGAGTCTGTTTCAAGACATAACCCTTTTCCCCATTCTGAACAAGAGTCAATTCACGCGGCAATGTCATTTCACCATGCCATGGTGACGTTTTCTGTTCACCGACGTAATTCCAATTGGACATCCAGCCCAACATAATCGTACGTCCTGGCGTTTCGCCAAACGTCACACCCGCATAGAAATCTTCACCATAGTCCAGCCATTGGGGATTCTTTATCGTCTCATTGGTTTCCGGAATAAACTTCTTTCCATCAAAATCACCGATAAAATACTGCATCCCCGAACCGCCTGCAGGAGCACCTTGCTGCACGCTTAGGGAAAGAACCCACTTCGTCTGATTCGTTCCCTTTACCTTCATAGGAATTAATTCGGGACACTCCCAAACTCCGTTACCGACGTCATGTTCCCGCTGAATTGCCGACTGGTACGTCCAATCTTTTAAATTGGTCGAAGTAAAGATATCGACTTCCTGTCCGGACACAAGCGGCATCACCCATTCTTTATTCGCCTCATCATAAACCACTTTCGGATCACGGAAGTTTCCGGTGTCTCCCGTCGGCACTTGAGTTACGGGGATAACGGGATTTTGGTGATTATATTTTATGAACGTTTTTCCCCCATCCGTGCTGTATGCCATGTTCTGTTCCTGAACTTCACGAATCCCTAAGAGATTTCCCCAAGGATCGTTACTATAATCATCGCCCCTAACGGCAACCTGATAGGTACTTGTATAGTAAGCAATCAACGTATTCTTCCCAAATCCTGCAACGTTGTCTTTATCTAGAATTACAGATCCGCTGAAGATATACCGTTTTCCGTTCGGGTTCCATACGTCCCAGTTGGTTGTTGGTCGCCCAATGTAATGAACCGGCTTCGCATCGTCCTTCGTCTTCATCCAGAAATCAACCCATGCATTGTCATCACTTTCCGGAATCGCAACATCCTGTTCCTTCCAATGCACCAGATCCGTACTCGTTGCGTGGCCCCAAGACATATTGCCCCATTCATTGCCGTTCGGATTATATTGATAAAACATATGGTAGACACCGTCATACTTGATCAATCCATTCGGGTCATTCAACCAATTTTGTTGCGCAGAATAATGATACTGATCCCGGTAAGCTTCCTGATAAGAAGAACCTTCCGCTTTTGCCTGGGAGGGAAGATTTGGTAATGTGATGCCGATAATCACAATGAGTGCGACACAGATTTTAATAATTTTTTTATTCACGTAAAATCCTCCTTTTTGTAAAAACGCTTACATTAAAATGAATAAGCTATTGATCGATCTGTCTACAAACTCAACCGATCACGAACGACTAGTGAAAGAAGTCATTAGTTTTCGCAGATCCCAGCTTTCTATACGTCCTTGCTCCCCTCGCTGGAATTCTACAAGTTAGTTCAAGCAACTTTCGTTCCAATTTGTGTGTCAACAAATTTAATTGCTCAGAAACCTGCTAAATTGGGAAAAAAGCTAAGGACGACAGATTAGCCGATAACTATTTCGATCACTAAATAATGAATTTTAAAACACTAATCCAATTTTTGTAAGATGTCCGGCACACTAAACAAAGAACGAGCGAATTTTTAACACACTGATCGCCCAACTAACACACTAAATTTTGGAATGCACCGCATTATTAAGCAGTTTGAGATACACTTGCATGAAAAAAATGGAGCTGTTCAAAAAAGGAATCTAACTTATACTGCGCGAGTGGGACTAGCAAACTTGAAGCAATCATGTTATGATCAAGGCAATTGAATAGTCTATGTTCCTTCGGGGTCGGGTGAAATTCCCAACCGGCGGTGATGACTGAGCGAATTAGTCTAAGCCCGCGACCCGCTGCTTCGTTTTTGCAGTGGCTGATTCAGTGAGAAACTGAAGCCGACAGTAAAGTCTGGATGGGAGAAGGATTAGATAATGCTCAATGAACCACGCTACACGTGTCAACACAGAGATTTTTTAAATTGGTATTGCTCATCGTGTTCTTTGTGTACATCAATTTTTGTACGGACTCTAGCGTTAAGTTCAATGGACGTTTCTTCATTCTGTCATCATGCCCTGGGGATTTACCTCCAGGGCTTTTTCATGTGCAATAAATAGTTTTCAAAGAAGGTGTCTTCATTGGATGAACAGTATATGAAATTGGCCCTTGATTTAGCGAGAGCAACGGTGGGTCAAACAAGTCCTAACCCTGCTGTTGGCGCGGTCGTTCTCAATCACGGTGAGATCGTTGGTGTCGGTGCCCATCTTAAGGCGGGAGAAGCGCATGCCGAGGTCCATGCACTTCAGATGGCGGGAGATCGTGCCGAGGGCGGAACACTCTATGTAACGCTAGAACCTTGTTCACATTTTGGAAAAACGCCGCCGTGTGCCGATCTCATCATCAAGAAAAAGTTGAAAAAGGTGGTCATTGCCTCCAGTGATCCAAATCCGCTAGTGTCTGGTCGGGGCATCGCTAAAATGCGCCAGGCAGGAATCATCGTCGAGACTGGCCTATTAAAAGAGGAAGCAGATCAATTGAATCCTTTCTTTTTTCACTATATAAAAACCGGCTTGCCATTTGTTACGCTCAAAATTGCATGCAGTCTTGATGGCAAAACAGCAACAGCCGCTGGAGAAAGCCAATGGATAACGAGTGATGGCTCCCGTCTGGACGGATATCAGCTTCGCAAGACGCATGATGCCATTCTTGTTGGCATCAAGACCGTACTCGCGGACGACCCAAACCTAACGACCCATACGGATGGTGGCGAGGGCAATCCTCTTCGAATCGTTTTGGATACGCATTTACGTATTCCAGAAGATGCGCAGCTGATCACCGATCAACTGGCACCGACATGGATCATCACAGGTAGCAAGATTAATGCCGACAAGAAGCAGCGTATGCAAAGCAGGCAGGTCAGGATCATCTCTATGCCCTCAGAACAGATCATGATTAAAGATGTCCTGCGCTATCTAGGCGAACAGAAAATCACGGCGCTGCTTGTTGAAGGTGGAGCAACGATTCATGGAAGTTTCCTTACGGCAAGTGCTTATCAACAAGTGATTACCTATCTCGCCCCCAAACTGATTGGCGGACGGGACGCAACACCTGCAATAGGTGGCCAAGGCATTCCGAAACTTGCAGATGTAGAACAGATGACCCTAACTCATGTTGAACGCATCGAAGACGATCTTAAGATCATTTTGACTCCGAAAAGAAGGTGATCCACCCTGTTTACCGGTATCGTTGAAGAAATCGGCAAAATTATTTCCATTAAGAAGCGCCGAGATCAAATACGTCTTACTGTCCATGGTCAAAAAGTTCTCGACGAGACGCAGATTGGAGACAGTATCGCGATCAATGGAATTTGTGTCACAGTCACAGATTTATCGTCAACTTCATTTTCGGCAGATATCATGCCTGAGACAATACACGCAACAACATTAAAGAACCTAAGAACAGGAGATGCTCTGAATCTGGAACGAGCAATGCGCGCCGATGGTCGATACGGCGGACATTTCATGACCGGTCATGTGGATGGAACTGGACGGATTGTCTCGATTCATCCAAAAGGAAATGCACGTTACCTGAACATCCAAGCATCACCTGAACTATGCAACACCCTTGTAAAAAAAGGATCTGTTGCTGTCGATGGAACGAGTCTGACTGTTTTTTACGTTGATGTACAGTCATTTACCCTATCGCTCATCCCCCATACTAATGCTCAAACAATACTGGGGAACAAAAGGATCGGAGATGAGGTCAATATCGAAACGGATATTCTGCAAAAATATAGCCAAAAAGAACAAAAAATGGAACATACTTCCGTTTCAGGTGGACCATTGACATACCAAACACTTTGGGAAAATGGATTTATTTCCTAGTTGAACCTTAACTCGCAAAAACAAAGAAACACGGAACAATGCAACCAGAAAATTGAATGGAGGAAGATAAATGCTTGCATCAATTGATGAAGCCATTGAAGACCTCAAGGCAGGAAAACTCGTGATTGTTTGTGATGATGAGCATCGCGAGAATGAAGGAGACTTGATTGCTCTAGCAGAAAAAGTAACCCCTGAGACCATTAATTTCATGATTACACAGGGCAAGGGGTTACTCTGTGTACCGATAAGCCAGTCATTGGCCAAATCACTTGCATTCACTCCTATGGTTGAAAAAAACACCGATCAACATGGTACTGCATTTACAATCAGTGTTGATCATAAAGACACAACAACCGGGATCAGTGCATTTGAACGTGCAAAGACAATTCGGGCCATTTCTGCTGAGGGTACGTTACCTTCTGACTTCCATCGTCCCGGACATGTATTCCCGCTCATTGCCAAAAACGGTGGTGTGCTTGAACGAGATGGGCATACGGAAGCAGCCGTTGATTTGGCAAAACTTGCCGGTGCTCGACCGGCAGGCGTCATTTGTGAAATTATTCGTGCTGACGGCCAAATGGCACGGTTTCCGGAACTCAAAGAAATGGCAAAGACTTTCGATTTGAAAATGATTACCGTGAAGGACTTAATCGCTTACCGCCAACAACATGAGATCAAGAGAATTGTGTCGACCCGTTTACCCACCGCATTTGGCGATTTTACCGCGATCGGCTATACAAGTCCCTTTGACGATAAAGAAACCGTTGCCCTTGTCAAAGGCAAAGTTGGCGGAGATCAGCCTACGCTTGTACGCCTTCACTCGGAGTGCTTGACCGGCGACGTCTTTGGCTCGAAGCGTTGTGACTGCGGGCCCCAGCTTCACGCTGCTCTAGAGATGATTGAAAAGCACGGTTCAGGCGTCGTGATCTATTTACGGCAAGAAGGCCGTGGAATCGGGCTTATTAACAAATTGAAGGCGTACAAATTACAAGAAGCCGGAAGAGATACTGTTGAGGCCAATGAGGAACTTGGCTTTCCGGCAGACCTAAGAGACTATCATACAGCTGCACAGATTTTAAATGATTTAGGAATTAAACACGTACAGCTCTTAACCAATAACCCTTTGAAAATTTCAGCTCTAGAAGAATATGGTCTCTCCATTCATGAACGGATCCCACTTGAGCTGCCACTGAACCAAGATAATCAAAAGTATATGCAGACAAAAGCAGAAAAAATGGGACACTTGCTCCATCTGTGAACACCAACCTATGACTATCAGGAGGAATAAAAATGGGTAAAATATTTGAAGGAAAACTAATCGGTCAGGGGTTAAAAGTTGGCATTGTTGTCAGTCGTTTTAACGAATTCATCACCAGTAAACTCTTATCAGGAGCGCAAGATGCATTGATCCGTCATGGCGTTGACGAAGAAGCGATTGATATTGCCTGGGTTCCCGGCGCTTTTGAAATCCCGCTCATTGCAAAGAAAATGGCTGCAAGCGGTCGCTACGATACAATTCTGACACTTGGCGCTGTGATTCGCGGTGCTACTTCGCACTATGACTATGTATGTAACGAGGTATCGAAAGGTGTTGCACACATCGGACTAGAAACAGGCGTCCCAGTCGCTTTTGGCATCGTCACGACAGAAAATATTGAACAAGCAGTTGAACGTGCCGGTACGAAAGCCGGAAATAAAGGATGGGATGCCGCAGTATCCGGAATTGAGATGGCAAACCTTAACCGTATGATGGACTAATTGAAGAATAAACGAGTAAGAGGCACCTTTGCGTCACACAGCAAAGGTGCCTCTTGTTTTTGACCCACAAACATATTTTTCGTTGACTATGTTTTAATTATCTGTATTTCGGTATATCGAACTTCAAAGAATAGGTAGAGAGCAGATTGTAATAGTCTTTCAGCATGCGCGCCTGCTTAACTGCCCAACCAATATCGGTTGCATATTGATGCGCAGCAGCGCCGGTATTCGCTGGGTTCCAGCGCATTTTATACAATGTATTCTGATGATAGACAGAGCTGTTGATATAATTGCTAGCGATAAATTGAGCGCCGCCGATAATTGCCGCTTCGGGGGTAAACCAACCTTGCTGATACGCAAACTCAGCACCCTTTTCGTTAGGATCTGAATCAACTGCGCCAATGCCGTACATATTGTAGACGACTTTTTGATCAACTGGCTGCCCATTCACACTGGAAACTGAATACCCAGTTGCCAACGGTGAAGATCCGTTTCCTGTTTCGAGTAATGCATGGACAATTAAATAGATTTCGTTAATATGCTGCTGGTTGGCTGCTTGAATGAAAGTCGCTGCTTTCCCTGCGAGAATCCCTCTGCCTTTTAAAAGTTTATTATTAACCTCATCCGGATTAACAGCAGTGGGCACCGATAGATCCAGAAACTGATAAGATTCAGCAGATCCATTTTGAAAGTTATTCGGATCCAGATTGTACTGAACATCTGCAGGAGATGCATTGACCCACCCCGTTTTGAAGCCGACTTGATCCCAGTCACTATTGTCCAGTGACCGAACCAATTGAACCACTTTTCCCTTCGCTATCTGAGTAACCACCCATGATTGGTTATCCGGACCACCCCAAACATTAGTTGCCGTATTCGCTTCCCATTGGATTCCGTTATAGGTAAGATTATTTTTCGGAACAAACAAACTGTACGTCGCATCGGTCAGACGCAACGTCTTCAATTGTTTATTCACCGCATCACTCAGTGAATACGGGTACTGGGTTGTCATATATCCAAGCGTAGGTGGTGGGGTTGTGCCAAGATACTTCGCCTGAACATAGCCGATTATTCCATTCGCGTTGACTTGTGCATACTTTACGCCTTTTCCGGTAACCGTCACCTGATCCCGAAACTGCATGGTCCGAAGCACATGATAATGTGTGCTCGCATGATCACGCAACTTAAGTGTGGGCGAAGTGACATAAACTGTGTAAGAGGGAAATGGTGTTGTCAACAAATAGGCGTTTTGCACATAGCCTTTAAGACTACCGAAACTTACTAGTGCATATTTGTTTCCTTTGCCGATCACTGTGACTTGATTGCCCATTGCTAAAGTTTTTTTCACCGAATAATGCGTGCTCGCGTTGCTCCGCATCTTCAATGTGTACGATTTGACAAAGGCAGTGTACGAACGAAATTTCGTGCGACTTAAATTTTTTGCTTGAACATAGCCAGTCGTTCTTCCGTAAGTGACTTTGGAAAAAGCACCAACATTTCGAGTGACCTTGACCTTATTTCCCATTGTTAACGTGCGTAGCGTTCGATACTTCGTACTCGCCTTGTCACGAACTTTCAGCGTATAGGATTTGACATACGCATAATAAGTGGAGCTTGCATTTGCCCGATCTGCTGTTGGCAAACCAAAAGATGCAAGGATCAACACGAACGCAAAGATCCCGATCATAAACTTTTGCATATGTATCTCTTAATCTCCTTCCTAATGGCAAAAATAAGTAAATCAGAAAATACTAGAATAACAGTTCGACCACATGTTCAGTAAATCCGTTTGTTTCGACAAATAATACTCTTGTAATTTTCTCACATTGGATAGAAAGCGTCTATCTATGATTAATGATTTGATGCTTAAAGTTACTAACAAACTGAGATCACGGTTCTCTATTATTTTTGCTTGCGCATAGCAAACGCTTTCTGTGATGGCATAAAAAAATCCGCCTAATCATGGAGATTAGGCGAATCATCCGTTTGATGCAATCACGTGAAACGATGAGTACGAACCGTTATTCAACATCCTTCATCATTTGTTGAAAGATTGGCGCCGTTAGAAATAACACCATACTGATGACCAGGACAGTACTCCCCATCACCGTGAAATACGTGACTTCTGTATGGCTGTTGTAGAGCGGCACAACTTTCGCATTAATCGCCTGTGCGGTGGCATCGGAAAGCAGCCACAAACTCATCGTTTGGGCAGCGAACGCTTTAGGCGCAAGTTTTGTAGTCACGGACAGCCCGATTGGTGACAGGCACAATTCGCCAAAAACGACCAGCAAGAAACTTACAACGAGCCACAGTACGCTCACCTTAACCGATGTGCCGAACAAGAATCCAGGCAGCGCCATGATTAAGAAAGAGACAGCAGCAAAGAACAAGCCCATCGCAAACTTTTTCGAAGTTGATGGTTGCTTCTTTCCTAACTTCATCCATAAGTAAGAAAAAATTGGAGCAAAGAGGATAATAAAGACCGGATTCAGCGATTGGATCCAAGAAGATGGAATCGTAAAGTGCCCAAGTGACAAATCCGTTCGTGTGTCCGCAAAGGTTGCTAAGATAACGGCACCTTGCTCTTGAATCATCCAGAAGAAAATGGATGCAATAAAGAGCGGAATATATGCATAGACGCGCAGTCGCTCCTCCGGTTTTGTCTTAGCACTCCGGATCATCATCGTAAAATAACAAATCGGTAGGATAATGCCAAGCAGCGTAATGCCTGAGACAAAGCGCGGCACCGTAAGCCAATGTGCAATGCTCAGGATCACCAGCGTCAGAATAGCCAGAACAAAGACAATCAGCCAAATGCCCATTCTCTTTTTCTCAAGATCATTAAGAGGATTAACTGGACCGCCGCCTGTCAATCTTTCATTTTTCCGGCTATTGATAACAAAGATGAGCAAGCCAATGGCCATACCAATTGCAGCACAACTGAAACCTAAGTGATAATTATAGTTTTGGCCCAGCGTTCCAACCACATAGGGTGCCAGAAACGCACCCAAATTAATCCCTGTATAATAAATACTAAATCCTGAATCACGGCGCAGATCACCCGGTGCATATAATGTTCCGACTGTGGTCGCAATTGTTGGCTTCAGCAAACCGGTTCCTATGATAATTAATGCCATCGATACAAAGAGTGCAGGTACCCCTGCTGGAATCGACAGAACAATATGACCAAGCATGATTAACACACCGCCAAAGAGAATCGTTCGACGTAATCCGAAGATACGATCGGCCATCCAGCCGCCTGCAATCCCCGACATAAATACGAGTGCTCCATAGATACTCATTAAGGATGCGGCAACACCCATCGATAAGCCTAATCCGCCGTTCCGGATCTGATCATACATATAATAGAGAAGAATCGCGCGCATTCCATAATAGGAAAACCGCTCCCATAACTCCGTAAAAAACAGTGTAAACAACCCTTTAGGATGACCCAAAAATGTCCCTTGTGATGATCGTTTCGAGACTTTTGCAAACCCGCTATTGGTGCTCATGATGTCTGAAACTCCTTATCTTAATTGTGATTTTTCAAAAGAGAATCCATTCTTCTGAAAAAGAGAAATTAATGTATCGAACACAACAACGTTCCATTTTACACAATGCACCAACAATAATCAAAGGAAAGAAATAGCAGAGCACGATGCACAGTCACTAGGTTTCCCAGATAAAAAGTACTTAAGCCATGCCAGGTTTTGATAATGTTCCGGTTGCTCGCATCTGCTAGGACAGCCGCGAGCGATCTGTGAGCCTCCTCAAACAACCAGCAATCTGCGGTGTCTCACTTGGCTCGTATCATCTGGAATGGTCCCGCAGAAGTCTCGCACCGACGCATTTGGTTCATAACCTCTTGCTTTAAAAACAGTTACTTTCTTTACTTGCAAAGAAAACCCGATCAGATTTACGTGCTTCACGCATCTGATCGGGTTCTTTAATACTTTCAATAAGTCTAACTTATAGATTTTTATCCATGTTAAATGTCAGTTTTGATAAAGACATAGATTGTGTCGTTAAATTCTTAAGTAATTCACGTGTTTGTTCAAGCGCCAATTCAGCATTCTGTTTGCTCGCTTCTGTTAACAGTTCAGCAATTTTTTCCGAATCTGTACTTAATGCTGCTTCATCAGTCTGGGCAATCTTGCCTAAGAATTGGCTGTGCAGATGGCCTTTATAATCGAGGACCTGCTTCAAGAACGTCGTATAATGCGGTTCGACAATCACAGGGATTGTTTTATAAAGCCAATAAGCGGATGAAAGATCCAATTTAAGCGGCGTGACTTCATAGGCTTCCGGTACGGATGTGATGTTCGTATAGAACGGAACATAAGGACTGAAGGTACCGGCTAGCGATACCCATTGAACACCTGCCAGCGCATCTGGAACATCCGGACGGATCTGCAAAATATGCGAATCCTGTGTCCGGTTCAGCGAAATTGCCCGGAACATTGTTCGCTCTGCTTCGCTCCCGCCACCGAGCGGATCGTAAACAGTCTCCTGATAGTGGGAGTCCAGAATATAGGCAATGTCCTCCACACCAATTTTACGATTCGCTTTGCGCAGAAACGGCAGGTCATTCGACATCGGATCCTGTTCGCATTCCGGATTCAAGTATTTCTGTCCGTACCAGACGCGCGGCGTATTGTAATGATGATCGAATACTGTCTGTGTCCCGAAAATAGAACGGAAGTTGATCGTGTCAAATCCGGTATTCAAGTGATACTTATTGATAAATTCCATCAAATGTGAAGCCAACATAAAATTATCTTGATCATCTGGGTCGATTTCTTGAATTGCTGTCTGGTTTGCAACGACTGCATAGGAATCATCGGGAATACGTTGCGCAACCCATTGATGCCCGGTCGCAATTTCCATATACCAAACTTCGTCTTTATCCGAGAACAAGACACCGTTAGATTCTGCCGCGCCATAAGTCTCAACGATTTCACCAAGTCGACGCACACCATCCCGTGCCGAATTTATGTACGGAAGCACAACCGTAACCATGCAATCTTCAGCAATACCGTTTTCAACGAGCGGATCGTACCCCAAGACGCGCGGGTTACCGTAGATACTTTCCGTTGCGCTCATCCCGACATTTTTTTCATTAATTCCTGCGTCTTCAAACGTGACATAGCGATCCTCCCGGTCCGGAATCGCCGTATAGCGATACCGTTCCTTCGGCAAAGTGATCGTGAAGCGATTGTTTGGCGATACATACACTTCATCTTTGTCGAGCATCTGATGAGGATGCACCGTCACTTTCTTCGGAACAAGCACCTCGTAGCTGTCCCCATTCCGAGCAATCATCGTTGAACCATCAATGGTTGCGCCTTTGCCGACTAACACCGTCGTGCAGGCTTTGTGTGAATTCTTTAGTTGCATTATGCCATCCCTTTATTTGTGTCATCGTATAGATCTATTTTAGCACTGCTCAGCCATTCGAGCAGAGAAATAATCTACTCATTTTTCTTTTCGATCATAGGATGCGTGTTTTCACGTAAATGAAATTTGTTAACACCCACCACTCCGAGGACCACCATCAACGCACCAATATAGTGATAGTAGAATAAGTGCTCATGCAGAAAAAGTACACCGGAAAAAATCGAAATGATTGTTGTCAGATTCGTGAATACGCCAAATTTGGAAGCTTCTAATTCTGATAGAGCAAAATTGGACAGAAAAAAGGTCGTAAATGAAGCCATGATGCCTAGATATAAAATAGAAATAAGAGCGATCGGATCTGTAAACGGAACAAAAAGATCAGAAAGGTTGCCGTGGATGAGATGATTTCCAATCGCAAGTCCATTAAAGGAAAGAAAGCCGCCAAAGATCATTAAATAAGTCATGTCCACCATCCGAAACTTTTGCGCCATGGTTCGTGCACGCACATTATAACCTGCGTACGTGAATGTACTGATGAACAGTACGCTCATCCCGATCCATTTCGCACGTTGAAAATGCACACCGTTCATGACGAAAATGAGTACAACCCCAAGGACAGATACGGCTGTCGCTGCTTTTTGCATGCCATTTGTTCGCTCACGAAGAAAAAGAGCAGCCAAAATGAGTGTGAACACAGGTAGCATCGCTTGAATGATTCCTGCTTCCGAAGCTGGAAGAAAGACAAGTCCCAATGCTTGGGTCAAAAAGTAGAGACAAGGATTAAGCAGTGCAAGAGGTAAGAGCACCCCAATATCTCGCCAATGAAGCGTTAACTTTATTCGCCGAACCACAAGAACAACCATCGCGAACACGAAGGCGATCGAAAATCGATCGGCAAGAACATCGAGCGGATCCGCATAAGTAATACTCAGTTTAACAAACATGAACGAAAGACCAATAATCACTGAAAATAATATCGCTGAAAGATAGGCTAGAAATGTTCTTGAAAAACCCAATAACGCCCCCTCCTCTACGCTCATTATCTTACAATCTCAGGAGAATAAATAGAAAAAGAGGATCTTCAACAGTACGTGTTGCAAAACAACGTACTGCCAAAGGCCCCCCACATCAATACATCATATAAAAGTCACATTCTTATTCATGCAGACTCCGCAATCGTTCAGTTTTTTCCCATACGATTTGATCATCGGCAATGACAACACCGTAATCGGATTTCGCACGTTCAACGGAAAGATAATCATCACGTACATCAGCGAGCACTGCTTCCGGATCACGTTCATAAGGATCGCCGTAGCCACCACCGCATGGCCCCACAATGCGCAATGTTTCACCAGCATGCGTTTTCTTATACGGAACTTTCGAAGGTAATGACGTTTCTTTACCCTCACGATCCGTAAAAATGAGTTGGCTCGGGGTGCCATCGTAGCCACCATCAAAGCCCCAAGGTGCATACTTTTGACCTTCGCCTTCGACCGAAAAACCGCCCTCATTGGTAAATTCAATAGCGCGGATTGGTCCGACTCCGCCTCGGTATTTGCCTGATGCCGCAGCATGATTGGGAAACTCATATCTGGTCACACTGAGCGGATGGTGAGACTCAATATCTTCAATAGGATTATTTCGTGTATTTGCGTACAGGACATCAATTGCGTCCATCCCGTCTTTTCCATAACGACCACCGGAACTGCCCGCCATAATGTCCATGTATACCCAATATTTTTTATCGATCATCCCGCTGTAAGCAACCATATACAGGTTGCCAATCCCTGCACAAATTTGATCAGGAACCGCCTGACCTAATGCGTGCATAATCGTATCCGCAAGTGCGTTTCCAGGACAAAATCGTGAAATCGTCGGCGCAGGATAAGTGGGGTTCACCAAGGTACCCTCCGGAGCGACAATCTTGATCGGTTTCATTAATCCGGCATTCTGAGGAATGTAGCCAAACTTCTTCGAATCAAGCAAAATAGTCCGGATCGTTAAATAGACTGCCATATCCGTGGTCCCCAGAAAAGGCATATTAATCGGCCGATCGTCGACTTGATCGGAAGTTCCGGTTAAATCAACAATCATGTCATCCCCCTTAACAGTAAGGTTAACATTCAATTTCAAATCTTTTCGTTTCGGATCCTGACTATCCAAATAACCATCAATATATCCAGCCGAATGATAGGTACCATCCGGTATTTTCGAGATTTCATGACGCAAAATACGTTCGGAATAATCCATTAAGTAGTCACGCGCCGCACGTACGGTTTCAAGACCGTATTTCTCGACCAACTCCAAATACCGCTGCGCACCTATGTTACACGTCGCGATTTGTGCTTCCATATCGCCAACGACCATATCGGTCGCACGCACATTATCGCGAATCAGCCGCCACACCATATCGACAGGCTTGCCTTCTTCATAAACCTTTATCGCTTTAAATTGAAGTCCTTCCGCAAAACAATCCACCGCATCAATAATTCCGATCGATCCCGGCGAGAGTGCCCCCAAATCTAGTTGATGCGCAGTAGAACACGAAAAACCAATCAATTCACCTTTATAATAGACCGGAACGAAAAAGCCACAGTCCGGTTGATGTGTCGCACCGTAAAAAGACGAGTTGTGTAGAATGACATCGCCAGGTTTAAAATCGTACCCGCGCTCCGCCATGATTTCTCGAATCCCACGAAGATAGCCTGGAATAGGCCCAGATTGCAGCGGAGTGCTATTCACCGACTCACAGAGCTGCTGTCCATTTTCATCGAGCAACGCACAGCCGAAGTCATTCGATTCACGAATGATACTCGAATAAGACATACGCGCAAGCTTATGGCCCATTTCAATCGCGATATTTTTCAGCGCACCGCTTAGAACTTGAGCAGTAATCGGATCGATTCCTTTCTTTGTCTCTACCATTACGCCTCGCCTCCTATTTTTACGATGATGCTTCCGTTCGCCAGCATGGTTGCTACACAATCAGGAGGGATCACTGATGTTGTATCCTTCTGAAGAATAATACATGGACCAGCGATTTCCTCGCCGATCGGTAATTTACTTTTCATGTAGTGTGGTGTATCGAACGTCTTCAATTCACCATCGGATCGGAACCATGCCGGTGCGCCAGTGACGAGTGCTTCTTCGAGTGAATGACTGCCCTCAGCAAAATCAGGATCACCAATTTTCGGCATTTCACCGACACCGGTCACACGCATGTTCACAATTTCGATCGGATTGTTAAAGAATGAGTGGCCGTATTCCCGTTTATGAACGGTGTGAAATGTATTCCAAATGTCCATCACGTTTTGTTCGTCGATAATCCCTGGTTCAACCGGAATCCGCAGTTCATAGCCTTGCCCGTCATAGCGGCAATCAAAGAAGCGCAGAAGCGAAATTTGTTCAGATTCAAAGCCCGCTTCTTCCAATTGAGCCGTTATATCAGCCTCAAGATTTGTGAAGCGCTGATTGATATAATCCAGATCCACTTTGTCACTGGACATGAAAATCGTTTGTACAGCGTCGTATTTCAGATCGGTCGTGAGCAGTCCGGTTGCCGAGGTGATGCCCGGATAAGGAGGAATAACAACTTCAGGAATATCGAGAATTTCCGCAACTTCAATTGAACACATCGGACCGCCACCTCCTAACGCAGCCAGACTGAACGCACGCGGATCAAAGCCCTTTTGAATCGTTCGCGAACGAATCGCATTGGCCATATTGTTGTTCACAATCGTCAGAATACCCTCTGCTGTTTCATAAAGTCCCAGCCCTAGTTCATCTGCCAACTTTTGCACGGCCTGCACAGCTTTCTCCGGATAGATTTCCATCTCACCATCCAAGAAGTGATCAGGATCAAGCCGTCCAAGCACCAATGTCGCATCGGTTACCGTTGGCAATTCGCCGCCGCGTCCGTAGCATGCTGGCCCAGGATAGGAACCGGCACTTTCAGGTCCTACTCTGAAAGCACCACCAGCATCCACATAGGCGACACTGCCGCCGCCTGCACCAATGGTATAGATATCAATCATCGGCACCTGAACGGGATACCCGGCAATTTCGGTATCACCAGCCGATGATTCCGAAAATCCGTGCTCCGTCACAATCCCAATATCCGCACTGGTTCCACCAACATCAAACGTGATTAGCCGTTGATGATTCGATAACTTTCCTGCCCACTGCCCACCAAGCACTCCAGCCGCCGGACCGGATAGAAGCGTCATTACCGGTTTTTCAGCAATTGTCTCAGAATTAGCGACCCCACCGTTTGAGGTCATAATCAAGAGATCACAGGCCACACCGGCTTCACGAAGCCTCGTCTCCAAGCTTTCAATATAGCCCTTCATTTTAGGGCCAACAAAACCATTCATACTCGCTGTAGCAAAACGTTCAAATTCACGAAACTGCGGGGAAATGTTCGCTGAAGTGGTCACATAAAACTCGGGGAATTTTTCATGAATGATTGCTTTGACACGTTCTTCATGTGAAGGATCTAAATAGGAAAAAAGAAAGCCGACAACGACCGATTCCACACCTTCTGCCTTAAAGCCATCCAATATTTTAACAACCGCATCTTCATCAAGCGGAACTTTTTCATAAGCTTTTCCATCAAGGACGCCGATCCGTTCAGAAACCGTCTGACGGTAGCGTCGTTCAACCATGGTGCGGTCCTGCCACGGAATTTCCTGGGCAATCGAGTAATTTTCCGGGCGCTGGTGCCGACCAATCTGCAGAATATCCCGATAACCCTTTGTCGTAATCAAACCAGTTTTCGCACCTTTATGTTCCAGTGCGGCATTGGTCGCAATTGTCGTTCCATGAAACACGTGATCCACACTCTCCCGATCAATGCCATAGCGGGTACAAATCTCCGCAATCCCATTCACCATACCAATTGAGGGATCTTGTGTGGTCGTCGGCGTCTTATGAATGCGCGAAACACCGGTATCCGTATCCGTATAGATCACATCTGTAAACGTACCGCCAATGTCTACTCCAATAAGTTTCATATAGCTTCAGCCCCCATCCACAACTCGTCTTTTTGATTATCTGCAATTATTAAAAAGTTGAAGCGATTGGATACCTGCTCACTGTTGGATCAAAAGTCTTAATGCTTACTTAGAATGATTGATTTTTAGTTTAGTAGGTTCAATTCATTTTCTTGGGTTCGGGTTCTCTCAAATTGGGTTCGGTTTCTCTCAAATTGGGTTCGGGTTCTCTCAGATTAGGCTCGGTTTCACCTAGATTGTGTTCGACTTCAGGTCTTCGGTTCGGGTTCACTCAAATTGGGTTCGGTTATTCACCGATTGGGTTCGGGTTTACCCAGATTAGGTTCGGCTTTACCCAGATTGGGTTCGACTTCAGGTCTTCGGTTCGGTTTCACCCAGATTGGGTTCAGTTTTACCCAGATTGGGTTCGGCTTTACCCAGATTAGGTTCGGTTTCACTCAAATTGGGTTCGGTTTACCCAGATTAGGTTCGGGTTTACCCAGATTGGGTTCGGTTTCACCCAGATTGGGCTCGGCTTTACTCAAATTGGGTTCGGGTTCCCTCAGACTGGGTTCGGGTTTCATCAGATTAGGTTCGGTTATTCACCGATTGGGTTCGGTTTACCCAGATTAGGTTCGGTTTCACTCAAATTGGGTCGGGTTTACCCAGATTAGGTTCGGTTTCACTCAAATTGGGTTCGGGTTCACTCAGATTGGGTTCGGTTTCTCTCAGATTGGGTTCGGTTATTCACCGATTAGGTTCGGTTTCACTCAAATTGGGTTCGGGTTCACTCAGATTAGGCTCGGGTTTACCCAGATTGGGTTCGACTTCTGGTCTTCGGTTCGGTTTTTCACCGATTGGGTTCGACTTCTGGTCTTCAGTTCGGTTTTTCACTGATTCGGTTCGGTTTCACTCAAATTGGGTTCGGGTTCCCTCAGATTCGGTTCGGGTTTACCCAGATTGGGTTCGGTTTCCATCAAATTGGGTTCGACTTAACCAGATTAGGTTCGGGTTCACTCAGATTAGGCTCGGTTTCATTCAGATTGGGTTCGACAATTCGTTACGATTCACCATTTCTGTTACGACGATTTTTTCACAATTGTTTTTAACATTGCTTCGATGATTGAATGGTTCTCCTTCTTTACGTCATCGTCCGATTTAATCGTTTGGCACTTAATTGGTTGGTTAAATATTTTCGTCCGTCTGGAGTGCGTATGTGTAATGTGATGGTCTGATCATCCTGTGTAAATTGAATGAAGGCGCCATCGAGATTCTCTTGTACACGAACAATTGAGCAATCCTTGTTTAATAACTCGTCAATCTCTCTTTTTTCTTCAGTAAAAAGTTTAAATTCGTGCATTGCTTACCCCCCAAACGTGCTGAGCAGCCGTTGCCGTTCATTCCAGGTCATCGGTGCGCTGGTTGGCTGCTCGATCATCGTGATTGCGCCTTCTGCAGGACACACAATGGAGCAAAGGTTGCATCCGACACAGTCTTCCTCACGAACCTTTAGAGCGACCTGACCTTCTGTATCGGTAAAAAATTCGATACATTGATGGGCAGTGTCCTCACAGGCAATCTGGCATTTATTACAATGGATGCAATGCTCTTGATTGATCTGGGCAACGACTTTATGGTTCAGGTCAAGGTCGCCCCATTTCATGTATTTAGAAACGGTTTGCCCAACCAGATCCATGGCAGATGTGAGTCCTTTTTCATCAAGGTAATTATTCAATCCGTCAATCATGTCTTCCACGATTCGGAATCCATGGTGCATTGCAGCGGTGCAAACTTGCACGCTCGATGCACCCATGAGCATAAATTCAGCCGCATCGCGCCAATTTTCGATTCCGCCAATGCCTGAAATCGGGAGATTCATATCGGGTTGACCGGCACATTCCGCAACCATACTTAACGCAATCGGTTTAACGGCCGGACCACAATACCCGCCGTGTGTCCCTTTGCCTGCAACATTGGGAATCGTGTTCCATGTATCGAGATCAACCCCCATTAAACTATTAATCGTGTTAATCATGCTGACTGCATCAGCCCCGCCTTGGGTTGCCGCATACGCCGTCGCTGTGATATCCGTAATATTCGGCGTCAATTTGACGATGACCTGTGTTTCGGCCGCTTCTTTCGCCCAATATGTTTGCTTTTCAACGAGCTCCGGCACCTGTCCGGATGCTGAACCCATACCGCGCTCAGCCATGCCATGCGGGCAGCCGAAGTTGAGTTCCAGCCCGTCGACGCCAACATCCTCGACTCGCTTCACAATTTCATGCCATTTTTCCGCTTGCGGTTCGACCATCAGCGAGGCGATGATCACATGGTCCGGATACTTTCTTTTCGTTTCACGAATTTCACGTAAATTGACTTCAAGCGGACGATCGGTGATCAGTTCGATATTATTGAAGCCGGCAACACGCTGACCCCCGTAATTTAGTCCCGCAAAACGTGAGGTCACATTAATAATCGGATCCCCCAAAGTTTTCCAAACAGCGCCACCCCAGCCTGCTTCAAAGGCGCGCTGCACCTGATAACCGGTATTCGTTGGTGGACCTGAGGCCAGCCAGAACGGATTTTTCGATTTAATGCCTGCAAAATCGACGTGCAAATCAGCCAAGGCGATCCCCCCTTATACTTTACTAAGCAAATGTTTATGAATGGCATACGCAGCTTGCTTTCCTTGTTCGGCAGCTGCAACAACCATCGCCTCACCTTTACCATTGCCAAAGATGACGTCTCCGGCAGCGAACACCTTTGGATTTGATGTTTGCATGGTCTCAGGGTCAATCTTTACAACACCTTGCTCATGTTCAAGATCAAATGCTTCGATAAACGATGAATACCGTTGTTGTCCAATTGCTTTCACAACAACATCCGCATTCATATAAAAATTTGAATTTTCAATCTCTATAGGTCGACAACGCCCACTGGCATCTGCATCGCCAAGTTTCATGTGCATACACTCCAGCTTTGCCACCTGATTTTTTTCATCGCCAATCATCTGCACCGGTTGTGTTAACCATCGGAATTCAATACCCTCTTGCTTTGCAAAACTGAATTCAAATGGGTAAGCACTCATCTCTTCTTCTGTACGACGATAAATGATTTGAACACGTGAAGCGCCTAAGCGTTTCAAGCAGGTTGCCGCATCAATGGCCGTATTACCCGCACCGATGACCACGGCATTTTTTCCAATAAACTGATCACGAACATGACCATCCTTGACGCGTTCAATCAGTTGAATGGCATCATAGACACCGTCCAAATCTTCACCTGGGACCGTGAGCGGTGGAACATTAGCCATGCCAACGGCAAGGACAATTGCATCGAAGTCGTTTAACACCGCATCAATTGGAATATCTTTCCCCACTTCGGTATTCGTTTGGATGGTAACCCCAAGTTTTTCAACTTGCTCGACCTCCCAAAGTGCGATGTCCTGCGGCAAACGGAATGGAACGATACCATAAGTATCCAGCCCGCCAGCTTTCTCATTTTTTTCATAGATCGTGACTTGATAACCTAGACGTGCGAGCTCTCTTGCCGATGATAGGCCTGCAGGACCTCCACCGATAATAGCAACCTTTAATCCATTGGGCTCCGACACTTCAAATAATTGGGAATGATTTTTCATTGCCCAGTTGGTCGCATGCCGCTGCAAGTCGCCAATCATGATTGGCAGTGATGCATCATTGAGCACGCACGCCCCCTCACACAATTCTTCAGTTGGGCATACCCGTGCACAAGTCGCCCCCATCGGGTTTGCCTCCATAATCACACGTGCAGAACCTTTCATATTGCCGGTTGTGATCTTTTTAATGAACAACGGGATATCAATTCCAGTAGGACAGGCTTTTACGCAGGGTGCATCGGAACAGAATAAGCAACGATTTGCTTCCTCCATCACCTTTTTCGGCTTTAGATCAGGTTTTACCTCATCAAAGATTTTCCATAACTGAGCGTCAGACGGCAAACTCATCGTGCAGATCACCTCCATCAATCCATTGCTTTTTAAGTCGCCGCATCTCGATCAAATATTTTCCGGTCCTTGTTTGATCATGTTTCCGGTGACGTCACTCGCTGTTTTCGGAGCATTCATGATCACGGTCATCGATGCATACTCTTCATCACTCAATTTGCTTGGATCCTGTCGCATCAAATAAGTGTAGATACATCCGGAAATGATTAAGCCAAAGGTCCAGGCGTTATCCCATAAGAAGCGTAAGCCAGGAACAAACAACCCAAGAAGTGGAATGATAATCCCAATTACCAGTGCATAAATACTGTTCCGATTAAAACCTGATGCATAGCTGTAACGTCCGGTACTTGAATACAGTTCGGTTAACGCAAGTTTCCGTTTGCGGACGAGCCAATAATCAGCAATGGCAATGCCGTCAATTGGACCAAGCAGTGCGCCATAACCGCCAAGGAAAACAAAAATGTAATTTGAAATATCGCCAACGAGGTACCACGGCTGCATCACTAAAGACAGTAATCCGGTAATCACAGCACCGCCGGCAAACGTGATTTTTCGAGGCCACAGATTCTCTGCTGCACGTGCCGGAGCCACAACATTTGCGGCAACATTCGTGGTTAATGCGGCTAAGATAATGCCAATTGTTCCAATGAAAATAACGAACGGAGGAAAATGTGCCATCAGAGCAGCCGGATCCCAGATCGCTTGACCATAGATCACAACGGTTGCTGAAGTAACAGCGACACCAATGAATGAGAAGAGTCCCATTGTACCTGGAAGAGCAATCGACTGGCCAATGACCTGAGCCTTTTGACTTTTCGCATAACGCCCAAAGTCAGGAATATTCAATGCGAGTGTCGCCCAGAAGGCAATTGTACCGGTTAATGCTGGGAAGAAGATGGTGAAAAATTCACCGGCCGATTGAAACTTAGAAGGTGCGGAGAGCATTGGGCCCATACCTCCGGCAGCAGTGATCGCCCAAATCAATAAAGCTAATCCCATAACAATCAATACAGGAGCTGCCCAAGATTCCATTTTTCGAATACTTTCCGGCCCGCGGTAAGCAACAACCACATTTAAGAGCCAGAAGGCGAAAAATGCGATGAAGAGATGCCCACCAACGTGTTCCCATCCGGTCATGGATACGAGCAGCGTGTCAATCGCCGCCCCACCATACCAGCAGTTAATACCAAACCAAGCGGCAGCAACGATTGCACGAGCGATTGCAGGTATATGGGCACCTTTTGAACCAAACCATAGGCGTGCGAATACCGGATATGGGATTCCAAATTTTGTTCCGGCATGGGTATTCAGAAGTACCGGTATAAGGACAATCAAATTCCCGAGAATGATCGTCACAATAGCCTGCCACCAGTTCATACCTAGGGCAATTAATCCGGAAGCCATTGTGTAGGTGGGAATACAAATACACATTCCGACCCAAAGGCTAGAGAAATTATAAGCGGTCCAATGATGTTCTGCTCGGGTTGTCGGGCGCAAATCTTCATTCAACATGTGGCTATCTTTCAAGCTTTCGGCGGCTTCGCCGGTCAATGTAACAATTCCGTCTTGTTCAACTTGAGTTTTCATCATCTGAATTCCTCCCTAAGATAAGTGGCGTTGCAGACAACCATCAGATTACTCTACTTAAGTATCCTCTATCGAAGCAGAAGCTTCTTATCTATCTTTTTCATGTACGATCGTAAAAAGAATAAATGATCATGATTGCAAATCATGGCTTAATGGCCGTTAAGTATGGAAAGTACGGTATCTAAGGCCACATTCACCCCCTTTATGCAATCCTCATAACTTGTGCATTCTTCTTCACAGTGACTTTTCCCATGAATACTCGGGACAAAAATCATTGTTGTTGGCATGTACTCTGCAATGTATTGCGCGTCGTGCCCGGCACCGCTGTACATCTTTTTGTAGGAATACCCCAGCCCCTGTGCCGAACATTCAAGTTGATCACAGAGATTCCTGTCGAATTGAACTGTATTGCGTCCCCACAACTTTCGCGTACGCACCGTGCAACCCTCAAGCTGCTCCGGCAGATCATTGATCGCTTGGACCACTTGCGCAATCACTTCCGGGTCCTTGTGGCGCGCCTCCAATGTAAAAACGACTCGATCCGGTATCACCGTGTGAATATTTGGTGTGACCACCATCCGGCCAATCGTGTAGACCAGTTCTCGATCCAGATGGCTCAGTTTCTCACGCAATGCCGAAATCACATCATTTGCTGCAAACAGTGCATCTTTGCGCATGTACATGGGTGTAGTGCCGGCATGATCCGATTCGCCGGTCACTTCAATTTCATAATTCACCATCCCGACAACACCTTCAACAACACCGATTTCCAAGTTCTCACTTTCAAGAACCGGACCTTGCTCAATGTGCATTTCAAGATAAGCGGTTGCTTCTTGCAATCGATTTGCTGCATCGCCTTCATACCCACTCGCAGTCAATGCCTCACCGAATGTCACACCTTCTGAATCCGAACTCTGAAGCATTTCCGACTTCTTGAATTTGCCGGTAATAATGCCGGAACACATCATTGCAGGATCAAAGCGGGCCCCTTCTTCATTTGTAAAATCCACAAGCGTAAATGGAATCTTCGGCTTAATATGATGATCATGCAGTGTCCGTGCCACTTCCAATGCAGCAAGAACCCCAAGTACGCCATCAAACCGTCCACCTTTTTTCACCGAGTCCAGATGCGAACCCATCACCAGAGGCGGACGATCCTCAAGTCCTTCCATCGTCGCGTAGAGGTTAGCGACATCATCGATCTTGATGCTCATGCCAATCGCTTTACAACACGAAACAAGGTAGTCCCTTGCTTCGACATCCTCCGCTGAAAGGGACAAACGTGTCACACCGTTATGGTCAGTTCGGCCGAAATGAGCGAATTTTTCGATTGTTTTCCTCAGACGTTCCCCATTGATTAATACTTTCTGTTCCTGCAACAACGATCACCTCCCACCCCACTCGATTTGAGAATCATCTCATGAGCGGCACTCCATTGGTTTCGAATAAACTTCCTTCACGTTCGCCAATTTTCAAAAAAATTATCTTTCACCAGTAACAAAAAGAATCCCTAAGTTTACTTTGCCACCACTGGATGATCAGAAAAAAGCTCTTTTTCAAACTTGATCAGTGCAAGTTCAAACAGATCCATCGCTTCATGTATTTGCTGCTCTGAGATGATCAACGGTGGTGCAATCATCACATGAGAGTCATGAGAATAAGTATAGAAACCTTGTTCCATAAGTAGACCAACAAATTTTTTCATCAAGCCTTCAGTATCCTTGCCATAGTCCTTTCCATAACCCATCAAGGGTTCTTTGGTTTGCTTATCCTTAACAAGCTCTACCGCCGCAAACAAACCAAGATGGCGCACCTCACCGACCGAAGCAAAACGCATGAGTTGCTCTAACCGCTCCGCAAGCACATGGCCCATTTCCGCCGCATGTTCTACTAAATGTTCGTTCTTATAAATATCGAGTGTTGCGCAACCGATTTGTGTGGATACGGTATGCCCGCTATACGTCAGTCCGGTCAAGAGCACATGATCATCAAAATAATCGGCAATGGAGCTGCTGACAATGACACCTCCGAGCGGGTTGTACCCACAAGTCACACCTTTGGCGAATGTCATCATATCCGGTTCCAAGTTAAAATGATCGACTGCAAACATTTTCCCTGTTCGCCCAAAACCCGACATGACCTCGTCACAAATCATCAAAATGCCGTATTTTGTGCATAGCGCGCGTACACCTTCCATGTACCCCTTTGGCGGGATCAGAACCCCATTGCTTCCGGGAATCGTCTCCATGAAAATTGCGGCAATCGACTCTGGACCTTCATAAAGAATTTGATGTTCCAATCGATCAAGATAAAAGTCAGATGCTGCTTCTTCGCTTTCAAAATCTATTTTTTCATGATAGAGATGAGGAGTCTCAAATTTAATAAAACCAGGCAGTCCGGGTTCAACGGCGAAGCGACGATTCTCTCCCGACAAATTTCCAGCGCCAAATGTTGCCCCATGATAAGAACGATAGCGCGAGAATATTTTATAACGACCGGTGACCATGCGTGCGATCTTGATCGCATGATCATTAGAATCCGCTCCGCCGTTCGCAAAGAATACTTTCGCCATATTTTTAGGCGCCACTTCAATAATCTTGCGCGCCAATTCAGCAGTTGATGCGGTCGCAAATCCTGGAGATGCAAACGGAATATCCCCAATATGTTTAAACTCTTCCATTAATTTCGGATGGTTATGGCCAACGTTCAGATACACAAGTTGTGCACTCATGTCATAGAACTTCTTACCGGAATCATCCCAGAAAAAAATTCCCTCAGCTTTTTTTATGATGCTCGGATGAATTGCTTTTTGCTTTGACCAAGAGTGTAAAACATAGCGCCGGTCGTCTGCTTTAATCTGCTGGTCATCGATTTGTTCCATGAAGCACCATCTCCAATCCATTGTCTAAATAATATAATACAATGATAAACCTACGTAGATTGAATTCAATGAACATTCTGACAAAAATTAATGTGCATCTGCACAAAGCAAATGCACATTAATCCCTCAGATCTTCAATCATAAAAGCAAGGAGTAAGTTAGTTTTCACAAATGGCCGACACAGATCTGCGCCAAGAATCGATTCGATTTTTTTCACTTTATAAAGAACTGTATTTCGATGAATGAATTCTCGATGTGCGATATTTGCCGTTCTCCCATCCTCTTCAAGGAAGACGCGCAAGAACGGAACGTAATCTGTCTCGTGTATTTGATCATACCGACTTAATAAGCCCAGGTATTTCTGATAATGACGTTCGAGAACACGACGATCGTGTACATCCATGAGCATTTGATACGCGCCAAGTTCGCTAAATTCATAGACACCAAGATTTGGATGGCGTCTAGCGAGACGAATCACCGTCAGCGCTTCTTGATAACTTTTCGCAGTTTCCATTAACGTGTACGCATGCCCTGATCCAACCAACACTTGAGCACTTCCGGGTTTCTTTCTATTTTTTTCGTTGATCTTTCGCACGATCTTCGAAAGTGACACATCCGTTCCACTTATAGGCTCAACTAAGTAGATCATCTGATGCTCTTCCCGAATCGATGCAAGTAGCTTATATTTTTTCGAAAATTCTCCTTCTATTATATAAGTGAGTGCAGGCGGAATGCTCTGATCCGTACCAAGCGTACACACAACAATTGCAAACGATCCATCTATTTTTATGTTTAATTGTGTAAACGCATGAGCAACATCATCACTCGAAACATGATGATATAGGAGCTTCGCTAGTGCATCTTTCGTTTGCGTATGCGTCTGCTCCGCCATGGCCAGATACTGCACGGTGATTTTCACAAAATCAGCCACCCTGTACACCCATGGCATTTCAAAGACCGGAAACTGATGCACATCTGCAAATCGTATCACCTGATCCGGAATCCGAGGAATGTATGGACCAACATTAAGAATAATACCGGATGCATGGCGATCAAATGCCTGCCGCACCATCGCAATGACCTTCTGCTCATCCCTTCCCATATTAATCCCCGTTGTCACGAGCAACTCATTTTCTTTAAAAAATTCAATTAATCGGTCACTTTCCATGACATTAACGCCGGTAATCGGCCGACTAATGCCCTCTTTCCCGGCTACAAGTTTAATTGGTGCAAGTTCAGGCAACGCAAACACATGATTCAGTGTGATCATCACATACCTCCATGGAACCAAGTTCAACAAAATCATCAGTGATTAAAGGGAAGTAATACCATGAAAGGTATCCAAGATTTTAGAAATAAATAAAAAGCAATAAAACCATATTCATATGTTTGAATTGTGCCAATGTTGTCACATATTAATAGTTTCACTATAAAGCGATCCCTTGACAATGTCTAATTTCAGCAGGGTAAAAAATGGGGAATGATTGATCCTTACTTACGAAAACATCACATCCATCAAAAAAAGCTGCCCCATCAGTTAACGAAGTAACTAATGGACCAGCATAATTATTTTTATTTATAGTAAGCGTTTACACAAACATGTTTAATATGAGCACCCCAGCCAGGCCAACGAGCGAAAGAATAGTCACCATAACCGACCAGGTTTTTAGTGTCTTTCCGATCGAGAGATTAAAATATTCTTTATAAATCCAGAATCCTGCATCATTTACATGAGAGAATGTAATACTGCCGGCTCCGGTAGCAATCACCATGAGTTCCGGACTAACATGAGTCATCGCAACGAGTGGAGCAGATATGCCTGCTGCCGTTAACCCCGCTACGGTCGCCGAACCTAGGGAAATACGCAGAATGGCAGCGATAAGCCAAGTCAATAGAAGCGGTGATAGTGTACTCCCTTGCATGATGTGAGCGATATATTTATCGACTCCGCTATCGATAATCACCTGTTTTAATGCACCGCCACCACCAATAATAAGTAGAATCATACTAATTGATGTAATTGCCGACGGTACTGATTTCATCACTTCTTGTAACTTCATGCCCCTGAAAATGCCAAGTGTAAAGAAAGCAATAATAACTGAAATCAGTAAAGCGATTGATGGTTCACCGAAAAAGGTCACTGTGCTCAAGAGTGGTGATTTCGGGAAAAAGATTTCTACTAAAGCTTGAACAGACATTAAAATGACCGGAACAATAGCCGTAAATAGGCTGATCGAGAAACTCGGCATTTCTTCCTCTGTGAACTGTTTCGGATTAAAAAGTGCCTTTGGAATTTCAGCATGTAAATCTTTCATCTTAAATAGTTTTGTAAAAAGCGGTCCACCTGCAATAACCGCAGGTATCGCTAGAATAATGCCATATAATAATGTTTTGCCAAGATTGGCATGAAAAACTGAAGCGATTGCTGTTGGTCCTGGGTGTGGTGGCAAGAAACCATGAACCGTGATTAACGCCGCTACAATGGGCATCCCAACATAGAGAATCGGTAATCCAGCTTCGATGGCAATTGTAAAAGCAAGTGGAATTAAGATTACAAAACCTACTTCGTAAAAAAGTGCAATACCGACAATAAATCCGGTGAGTACCGCTGCCCATTGTACATATTTTTTCCCAAATCGATTAATCAGAGTGATCGCAATGCGATGCGCAGCACCCGAGTCTGCCATCAATTTACCGAGGATCGCACCAAAACCAAGCACCATCGCTAGGTTTCCCAAAGTACTTCCCAGACCGGTTTTAACCGAAGTGATCGCGTCAATCGGTGCCATTCCCTCCATAATACCTACAACAACAGATACCAGTACTAACGAAATAAAAGCGTTTACTTTCAATACAATCATCAATAATAGCAACAAAGCAACTCCAATACAGACAATAACGATCGGCATGATGTTCTTCCTCCTATTTCTGAATAAGGTTCAGCAAATACTGTGCACAACATGAGCCCTAAGCATCAGATTCTTTAGGAAACGTTTGCAAATAGGCGTATAAACTTTCTCATTGCCAGCTCTGCTGCAATCTGCATTTTCGAAGTATGTGTCGATAAATGTGCAGTTGAATGCGTCTCAAAAGAGTTTTGCAAACTACGTACCGCTGCAATGGATATTTCTGTATTGACATTGATCTTTGTAATGCCACGTTGAATTGCCTCACGAATAACCGCATCAGGTGTGCCGGATCCCCCATGAAGAACCAATGGAACGGATACAGATTCACGGATTGCACTTAATCGCGCCAAATCAATATGCGGTTCCCCTTGATACATACCGTGAACGGTGCCGATTGCTGCAGCAAGAAAGTCGATTCCTGTACGTTCTACAAATTGTTGAGCATCGTGTGGATCAGTGAGCACTCCCTCCCCCTCTGCTTCATCGGAGTAGCTTCCTCTCTTCAAGGAACCAACCTCTCCCTCAACAGAAACACCCACCAGATGAGCCAATTCAGCGATTTCCTTTGTCTTGATGATATTTTCTTCCAAATTATATTTTGAACCGTCATACATCACCGATGTGAATCCACAACGAATGGCTTCAATAATTGATGATTTGTGCTCCGCATGATCCAGATGCAGAGCAACAGGTAGGTTTGTCTTTGCTGCCAATGTCTTAACCATGGCCGAGAAAGCATCCATTCGGACAATGGGCAAGTAGCGTTCACCTAATGCGAGAATGATCGGTTGCCTCTCTTCTTCTGCTGCACGAAATGCAGCTTGGACAGTCTCCATATTGTATACATTAAAAGCAGCGATCGCTCGCTTTTCTTTCTGCGCTACTTGCAACAATTCTAATGTATTGACGAGCATCAATGATCCTCCTATCGCACCATCACATAGATGGAGATGTGTTTATGATGAAAATTCTGTTTTTTGTTTCTCTAAAATATCCACAGCTTCTCGAAGTGCCGAAGTAGTTCCAACATTCCCAGGGAAGATGACATAGGAAATGCCAGGGTATTTACTTTCACTACCGATTTGCCAAACAGGGATCCCTGGTAGAATTTGGCCAAGTACCTTTGCCTTTTTCACACCTAAACCTTTTGTACCAATATCGCTTGATGTGATACCGCCTTTGGCGATCACATAACTTGGCTGAACCTTGAGATCGCGGACAATCCGTGTTACCGCGTTCGATATGCTTACGGATAATTTCAATTCCTCTTCCTTTTTCCCAGGCCCTAGATCAATGCGCTTTCTGCTCGTATACACAGTCACCGTTTGACCCTTTCTAATTTGCTCTTCACATTGATGAACGACGCGGCTTAGCTCCTGGTCTGCCGTTGAATCATTAATAATCAATTGAACGTCTAATTCAATAAAAGTAATATTTGGATTTTTTTTCAGTTCTTGGAGTTGATTCGTTGTCTTTTGAACATGAGAACCAACAATAATCAAACCGCCATGATCAGAATCATTAGGGCAAAGTTCTGAACTGGACAGAAGCGCGCGATCTGAAACACCGCCAATCGCCTTAGGAAATGCTGCTGCGGTACGGAACAGAAAATTTTTCCCCGATTTTATTGCTCGGACAAAAGCAATCGCAGACACCAAGACATCTGACTGATCTACAGCATTAACTACAATTTTGTTGAAATTCTTCACTAAACAGAGTTGATTTGTCATTGAATCAATTGCCAGATTTCGAATTTGATCAAGAGAGAGATACGTTGTTTCATCGGCCGTATAGTCACCGTTTGTCTTCTCCTCAATCCATTCACCTAAGTGAGAACTCTTGTAACCAAAAGTTCGATCTTTGGCAAATTCCGTCTCTCCTGCAGGTACGAGATCTTCTCCATATTGTACATAGTGAATATTGTTATAGGTGAGACGCCCACCCTCTTTGAAAAACGGCATGATCAATTCTCCATCATAAGAGAGATCCGTCATTTTCTCGATCGTTTCTTTCAACACCTGAGTTTCTGTAGGGTAATGACCCCTCAATGTTGAATCTCCGCGACTAATGATGAGAAACGGCCGATTAAATTTCTTATAAGCGTTGACAATATGTTCAGCGATTTCCCTATGTGCACGAACAGTTTCCTCATGGGTAAATCCTCTGGAATTGGTCAGAATAAAAAACATTGAGTTTTCTTCCTGAAACCCTAGATCAATACTCTCTTGCGACCAATCCGTATATACCGAGACATCATGCACGGTTTGAACACCGGTCGGATCATCGTCGAGGACAACAATCTTAGGTGTAAAATCAGCGAGCTCTTTGTTCAACATGTGTTCTGCAAGTTCTTTATCAATAACAGGCAAACGGTTTAGGATATCCATAGTTAACATTTTCGAATCCACCATCGATCAACCCTTCTTCGCTACTAGTTTTTCATTGGTACGATTTACTGTTACGTTTGCTACTTTTTCGTAAAATTGTATGATGCCGCTGTGATCCAGATTGACCTTTCCATCAGCCTTTAGCGCATGAAAAATTTCTAAAAGTTGACTCGTCAACGGAAGCGGTACATCGAGATCATGTGACGTTGCGATAACATTAGTAATATCCTTCATATTGATCGCAATTTTTCCTCCGGGATTAAAATTGCGTTCGAGAATCATCGGCACCTTTGCATCCAATACCGTACTACCCGCAAGGCCACCACGAATTGCTTCGTACATTTTTTCAATATTGATCCCAGCCTTTGCAGCAAGAACGAGTGCTTCAGACATTGCCGCAATATTTAAGTTAACGATGATTTGATTTGCTAGTTTTGCAGTTGAACCGCACCCTGTTCCACCAACTAATGTCACACTCGCTCCCATGGCATCGAGAACATTGCGAACGCTTTCAAAAACAGTCTGATTACCACCAACCATAATTGCTAACGTACCATCAATCGCCTTTGGTTCACCGCCGCTCACCGGCGCATCCAGCATTTCAATCTTATGTTCAGCAAGTCCTTTTGCAATGTCTATTGATTCTGCCGGAGTAATCGAACTCATATCGATAACGATCGTTCCCGGTTGTGCACCCTCGATAATGCCATTTGATCCTAATGCAACCATTTTGACATGTTGCCCTTTTGGAAGCATAGTGATGATTACTTTACAATTTTCTGCGACTTCTTTTGCAGAAGACGCAGCTGATGCGCCTAATTGTACCAATTCATCAACTGCCGAACGATTGAGATCGTGTACCATCAATGAATAATTTGCTCGAATCAGATTGCGTGCCATAGGTTTGCCCATGATTCCCAAACCGATAAAACCAATTGTTTTTTCCATCCCACTAACCTCCAAATAGATTCATAGTTTCACAGAACATATATAAGCGCTTTCATTTATTATAAAAAAATAGTTGTATACAAATATCACTATTAATGTATACAATTTAATTCGTTCTGTATATTTCATTATATCCTCATCTTTGTGTGATATCAATCATTTACTTTTTTATTTTTTTATATTTATCTAAGTAGGTATTATGGAATGTCATCACCACTTTGCTATAATTGGATAAGATTTTACATACCACGGATTGGAAAAAGGTGACGCTCATGCAGAATAACTCAGATGATTCCCAGCAGACTTCCGCTGCTTCAAAAGCCTATGAAGTGCTACGAGATATGATTTTAAACGGAGATCTCCCTAGCGGAGCACGAATTACAGAGGGTAAAATCGCAACGATGGTTGGGGTAAGTCGAACCCCGATCCGAGAGGCGATTCAAAGGCTTGAACATGAGCATCTCATTGTCAATAAGATTGTCGTCAAACCAACAGAAACGGAATTACGTCATACCTTCCAAGTACGTATCTTGCTTGAAGGTTATTCCGCGCGTTGTGCCGCAATGTTCTTCACAGAAAAGGATTTTGAAAGCTTAGCTGAGTTCGTCAAAATCGGAAGGACAGGTTCATTAGATGAAATCATGCGTGCCAACGAACAATTTCATGAGACAATTGTTCGTGCAAGTAATAATCCGATCATGATCGATATCATTGAAAGTATGAAATCAATCATTTATCTTTTTAGCCGCACTGTCGTCACCCGTGAACGCCCTTTTCTCATCGACGAGCATGAAACAATCTATGAGACAATTAAAGCTCATGATGCAGACAAAGCAGAACAATTAATGAACCAGCATCTTCAGGCAGATCTCGATTTTTCCCTGCATTTTATTAATAATTAAAGAAGACCAACAGCACATCATGTCTGTGGTCTTCTTTTGCATACACTAATACACTAATCTACAAATCAATCAAAACCGAATTTATACCCCAAATCATTTGGTAATGATGAAAAATAACTGACTTAAGTATCCGATTACTAATCGTAAACGTTCTTACAAGGACGTCCTATTATTCTTTTATGGAAGATCCAATTGGTTATGCAATAACTTATCTTCATTCTTTATTAAGTGCTCTAATATATATTTTCGAGAATCATGTTCATCATGTTTCCTCAGAGCATTAATAATTTGTACGTGTTCTTCTTGAGCTATCTTGAAATAATGATAAGACATACTCTTTGATTGTTGTTTGGTAATCTTAACCGCTTCTTTAAAATACATAGCCATCATTTCAAACATTTTTTCATAAATCGTATTGTGTGATGCAAGTATAATTAAGTTATGGAAGAGAAAATCCTCATCAATACCTAATTTACCTTGTTCATTTGCTAAAATCAGTTGACTGTTTGCTTCTTCAATAGCTAGTAATTCCTCATTTGTGATTCTTTTCGATGCAAGCGCTGTACCTTCTACTTCAATTCCTCGTCTAAATTCAAGAATTTCTAATAAAGACTGCTTCCCCATGATCAATTTATTTGTCACTTCATCAAGCATGATTGATCCATTAATTTCTTTGACAACACTTCCCACTCCTGGGCGTTTTTCTATAATTTCTTTAGCAGCCAGTACACTTAAAGCTTCTCTTACGACAGTCTTACTTACATTAAAATCTGCAGCAAGAACATTTTCAGAAGGCAGTTTATCACCTGGCTTTAAATTCTCTCTCTGGATAAAGTCAACGATTTGCGTTACAATTTCTTCGTATAAATTTTTCTTATTAATTATTTTAAACGACATTATTTCACTACTCTCTATGGTTGTCGTAAACGATTTGATCGAGCACACTTTAATGCTTAGGAGCGGGAACGTGGACGAAAATAACTTCACTGTACATCGTCAAGATAGAGTATTTGAACAAGTTGCAAAACAAATCATTCATTTTATAAAAAGTAACAGTCTAAAACCTGGTAATAAACTTCCTGCAGAACGTCAGCTTTGCCAATTACTAGGTGTAAGCCGCTCCTCAATACGAGAAAGTATTAAAATTCTTGAGTTGTTAGGCTACGTTACTTCCAAACAAGGTGGAGGTACCTTTGTTAATGCTCCACCTCTTTATATTATCCCTGGCAATACACTTCATTTTAAAATAGACCACTCTGAATTAATTTCTTACTACAGTGTATTTCTCATGTGTTCAATGAAAATTGTATTACAGTCCTTAACCGATCATTCAACATCTCAAGAAACAAAACTGTACGTTGATGATGAAGAATCCAGTTATTGCATGCATCCCTTTTTCAATTCATTCATTAATTGGATCCACACGCTAATTAATAATAATGACAATATTCGTTTTCAAGATTTGTGGTCCTCAACGTGTATATTTTTACAGCACCATCAATACTTTGATAATTTACCTGAAGTCGACACTCAAGAGCTTCAATTATTTCTATCAGCATATCATCAAAAAGATTCTGCTGCACTATTTCTTTTATTTGAAAACCTAGACTTTAAATGATCATAACATTTGTTGAATACCTTTTATGCAGCAGAAATCACATAGCGATCACTGATTCATTTTTAGATAAGCATTGTTTTGTTCAAAATATTCTGTCCAATGGTGTTCCTCTTCATAGTGCTTTCCAATAGATAATAATTGATCTTCAGAATACGGTTTCCCAATGATCTGCATACCAACAGGTAATTTTTTTGATGAGAATCCACATGGTACAGTTAATACTGGATAACCCAATAAATTTCCAATAGGGGTCTTTCCTAAGTCAAAAATATTATTAATGCTCTCCTCTGGACTTCTTTCCCCTACGTCAAACGGAGTAATTGAATGTGTTGGCGAAAGAATATAATCACATTCTTTCATAGCCTCTTTTACATTTTCCAGAAAAGATCGTCTTACACGTTGGGCTTCAATATATTCTGATGCTAAAACCTTAGATCCAGAATTCAGTCGAAATTGAACATCCTTTCCGAAATCATTTGGATACTTTTCAAATGTATTTTTATGAAATGTATAAGCTTCAGATTTGGAGATTATTTTTTGAGCATTTAACCCCTCTGCTATTCCCGGAATTTTTATGTCGATAAACTGAATACCGATAGCTTCTAGGTCGTACATAGCTTGCTCAACAATCATCTGAATTTCCTCTTCGATTCCATCAAAAAAATACTCCTTACATATTCCGATTTTAATCGAACGATGCTTTATCGTATGGATATTTTCAATGGAAAGGTCTAATCCATGATTTTGAATCATTTTCGGATCTACGATTACCTGAAGAATCAATGCACAATCATCAACTGTTCTTGCCATGGGACCAATATGATCAAATGACCAGCTTAACGGTACACAGCCCTTACGATTTACAAGATTAAATGTCGGCTTGAGACCTACGATACCGCATAATGATGAAGGCAGTCTGATCGAACCTCCAGTATCTGTCCCAAGTGCCCCATAACACATTCCAGCTGCCACAGCAACAGCAGAGCCTCCACTTGATCCGCCGGGTATCTTGGTCAAATTCCAAGGATTACGAGTTGGTCCATAATGGGGATTTTCGGTTGTAGAACCCATTGCAAATTCGTGTAAATTAGTCTTTCCTATAATCACTGCACCGGCATCTTTCAATTTGCTGACAACTACTGCATCTTGAGCAGGTTTCCACTTACTCAATACTTTCGAACCAGCTGTTGTTATGCTTCCTTTCGTCTCAAAGATATCCTTAATTGCAATTGGTACCCCATGTAATGGACCACGAATATTCCCACGAATAATCTCGTCATCCGCTTTCTTAGCCTGTTCCAAAGCAGATCCATCCATGACTTGAATATATGCATTCAAAGCAGGATCCAATTTATGAATCCGATCGAGCATCTTTTCAGTGATCTCCACCGAAGAAATTGATCCTGATTTCAATTGTAGGGAAATTTTTCTGATGTCTTCAAAAAATAAATGATCCATTATTATTCATCTTCTTCACTAAAAATTTGAATGGTATCATAAACGAATGCTGGCTCAATCATGGCGTCTTCGAAGTTTGATTCTACATCCAAATTTTCTTTTAGATATTGTGATAATTCCATTTGCCAATCACTCCTTCATCTAAACTAAATATAGTTCGTTTCAATTAATAGAATTGATTTCATAAGCTTCACTCTTGATTTCATTTAAACTACCATCAAGAGTTAATATTGAACCAAGCAACTTTTTTGTTACTTTATTTTGCGGATGCCGAAAAATTTGTTGTGCTGTATTTACTTCAACAATTTCTCCCTTATACATAACTGCAACCCGATCACAGAAGTATGCTACCAGGTCAAGATTATGAGCGATAAAGAGATAGGTAAAATTAAATTCTTTTTGTAAATTTTCAAGCAGACTAACAATCTGTGCTTTCACAGATACATCTAATGCCGAAACAGGTTCATCTAATACAAGAAACTCAGGATGAAGTACAAGAGCTCTAGCTATTCCAGCTCTTTGGCGTTGACCGCCGGATAATTGATGTGGATAACGATTCGCAAAATCTTTTCTCAGGCCAACCATTTCCAAACAATGATAAACTTCTTTCATGGCCGCATCTTGACTATATTTCTTATTTTTAATAAGTGGATAGGCAATCTGTTTGCCGATTGGTCGCCGTGGATTAAATGCAGAACCAGAATCTTGAAAAATAATCTGAACTTTTGAGCGATAGTCTTTCATTTCCTTTTTTGAGAAATGACTGATCGATTTTCCATCATATAATATTTGACCATCTGTAGGATCCATAAGCTTCATGATCATTCTTCCAATTGTCGTCTTCCCTGAACCTGATTCTCCAATTAATCCAAAAGTTTCACCTCGATTGATTGAAAGGCTGACATCTTTGACCGCATGAATGCTTTTACTCTTAGAAAACAAACTTCTTTTTCCACCAAAAGATTTAATCAAATGATCTACTTTCACAAGTGGGACATCAGCTTTTGTCATCATTCTTAATCCTCCTTGGCAAAGATACACCGTGACAAATGTTCCATATTATTCTCTGAACTTAGAGCATTAACTTTCTTCAATTCTGGTTGAATTTGAGAGCATTGAGCGACAGCTTTAAAGCACCGAGCAGCAAAGCGGCAACCTGTAATTTTCTTTGTTAAATCTGGTACTTCTCCTGGAATATTGAATAATGAAGTATTATTATTCGAATTACTGTATATCCATTTTAGATCCGGTATGCATTTTAATAGACTTTTTGTATACGGATGCTGTGGATCATTTATGACATCTTTTGCTAATCCCGTTTCAACAATTTGCCCAGCGTACATGACAACCACTTTATCTGCCATGTAAGAAACAACCCCAAAATCATGTGTGATCATCAATATAGTGGTTCCAAAGTTTCGATTAACATCCTTTAATAAATCCAACACTTGTAATTGAACAGTTGGGTCAAGAGCAGATGTTGGTTCATCTGCAATAATTATTTCCGGATTACAAGATAATGCCATCGCTATAATAACCCTTTGTCTTAGCCCACCACTGAGTTGGTGAGGGTAAGACTGATAAATTCTCTCCGGATCCTCAATTCCCATTTTCTTTAATAAATCAATAGTTTTTCCTTTAGCATCTGCCTTTGAGACATGCTGACTGGCGAGTATAATTTCTACAATTTGTTTTCCAACCCTATAAGAGGGATCAAGGGAAGTCATAGCATTTTGAGTAACTAATGAAATCTTATTTCCTCTTAATTTCCATTTATCACGGTCATTCATAGTTAGAAGGTCAGACTGATCTAATTTGATTGACCCTTCATAACCTTTTAGAAGTTTCTTAGGAATGAGCTGCATGATTGAATTAATGGTCATCGACTTGCCTGAGCCTGATTCACCAACAACGACCATAATTTCACCTTTATTTAACTTCAAATTAATATCCTCTATAACACTAACTTCACCCGAAGATATTTTGATCTTTGTCGTTAAATGTTCAATATTCAATACCGGATCTTGACTATCCGTCTTTTCAATCATGTTCATATGCTAAATCACTCTCCTTTCACCACTCATCATTTTTGCGTTGGATCCAATAAATCTCTTAACCAGTCGCCAAGGGTACTAAACGCAAATGCCAGGATAATTATTGCCAATCCAGGAAACAAAGTAACATAAGGGTCTCCTTGCATTAATACATTTTGTCCCTCACTTGCCATGAGACCCCAGTCTGCAGTTGGAGGCTGTACACCCAATCCTATAAAGCTTAGTCCTGCAACGGTGACAATCGTGACACCGCATAAAGTTGCTGAATAAACGATTAAAGAAGGTAAAACATTTGGCATAATTTCACGAAACATGACTGCAGCCCTACCCATCCCATATGCTCTAGATGCTTCCACATATTCTTTTTGCATTTCCTGAATAGTATCTGTGTAGACAATTCGAGTCATATATGGAATTCTCACAATAACCATAGCAATACATACATTTAATAAACCTGGTCCAAGAATCGCAGCAATAGCTATTGCAAGTAAAACTGAAGGAAATGCAAAAAATACATCCATAATCCTCATTAGTGAGTTACCAATTCTCCCTTGGAAAAAACCTGCAATAATTCCAAGACACATGCTGACCACAGCTGAAATTACTACCGGAACAATGGAAGAAAACAATGAGGTTCGTGTTCCATATATAATTCTGCTTAAGATGTCACGGCCTTGATCATCTGTTCCGAAGAGATGACCAGCAGTTCCCGGCATTGCCAACCGTTGCGCAGTATCAGCAGCTGAATTTGGCCCATATGGTGAGAGCCAATCTGCAAAAATAGCAACTAGTGCCGTAACGATAATAATCGTGATTCCTAGAGCAGCAGTTTTATCCTTTCCGAAGATCCTCATTACTTTGCTACCCCAGCTAAGTTCTGTATTCATTCAGCAGCACCCCTTTCAGCTTGTTTTATTTGCTCACTGATTCGTGCAATTTCGGGTTAATCATAATATTTATGATGTCTACGATTAAATTAACAAAAACAAATCCACAAGCGATTAACAAAATACCCGCTTGAATCATTGGATAATCCTTAGATGAAATTGCTGTATACATTGCCTGCCCAACACCCGGCCATGAAAAAACAATTTCACTAAATAATGCACCCCCAATGATATAACCTACCTGCAGGCCAATTATATTAATAATTGGCGGTAGGGCATTTCTTAACACATGGAAAATATTGATGTGTACTTTTGATAAATTAAAAGATTTAAAAAAGGAGACATAGTCTTTCTTAATCTCATCAAGAACAGCATTTCGCGTTAATTGAGCAATAACCGCAACAGATACAAGTGAAGTAGCAAATGCTGGAAGAACTAAGTGATATAAAAGATCCAATGGGCCTCCGTTTCCTCTCATATTGACCATACCGTTTATAGGGAAGATAGGATATTGTAAAGCAAGAAGCCACATCAGCATGAGCGCAATCCAAAAAACAGGTATACTGGCACCGATCGATGAAATTGCCATAAAAACTTTATCAAAAATACTTCCTTTGTATATTGCACTAAGCACTCCTGAACCAACACCTAAAATAATAGCAATGACTAAACTTGCAAGAGTTAAGATTATGCTGTTCCAAAATTTTGGTAATAATTCACTTGCAATATTCATGTGTAAGGTATAGGAGAAACCTAGATTTCCTGTTATTATTTTCTTCAGCCAATCAAAATATTGAATAATCAATGGTTGATCAAGGCCCATCTGACTCCGTAATTTTGCTAATGCACTTTTTGTTGCTTCTCCACCAAGAATTGTTTGAGCTGGATCGCCAGGAATTAGATGTATCATTAAGAAAACAAGAATAGTTACTCCAATCAAAACCGGTATCACATATAATAATCTAGAAATGATATATTTGTACAAAGTAATCACCTCACATACTTTCTTAATGATCAATCATGTAGCGATGATAAAAATTTTCCCGTCATTTATCTTAAATAAATTTAGAAAATGACGAGATTATTGAAATCAAACTTCTAATTTTTATCACCTAATAATCAGTGATTAATTTTTATTTTCAACCCAAACTTTTGCAAGTGAGTACCATTCCTCAGCAGGTATTACAAACCCATGAACGTTCGTGCTCAGTACATACGGTGCGGAATCGTTAACAATAGGTGCCCATCCTGGGTTTGTCATCATCATATTTTCAGCTTTTTTCCATAACGCAAGTGACTTTTTCTGACTAACTGCAGTCGTTGCATCGTCAAGAACTTTATCAAGTTTCGGATCATGGTATCGACCGGAATTATATCCACCTGGTGCCATGAATTTTGAATTAGCGATCATCGATAAGAAGTATGGCGTTGTACGTCCTGAAGACATCTGATTCATCCCTACACTCTTTGGCATCCCCATATTATATTGAGCAACATAGGCAATCCATTCAGTTGTGCTGATTTTTAGATTGATGCCCACTTTTTTCAAGTCACGTTGTATCCATTGCGCAATTGCTGTCGGCATAAGCTGACCTGATCCGTCAACTGAAGTTTGCAATGTCGTTGAGAACCCGTTTGGATATCCGGCCTGTTTCAACAATTGTTTCGCCTTTGCCGGGTCATAGGAATACCACTTTTTTGAAGGATCAAAAGCGAGATTTGCCGGACTTTGAATCGTATATGCGGGTTTAACAGAACCCTTAAGTAAGTTATTGGCTATTTGTTTTCGATCAATCGCATAATTGATTGCTTGGCGTACTTTAACATTTTTCATAATCGGATTATCCATGTTAAATGTTAGATACCAAACATGTGGTGGTGTACCACTCAAGATCTTAAACTTTTGCTGTTTCAATTTTGCAAGTGCATCCGCAGGCGGCACAGCAATCATATCTACTGAATTATTTTGCAATGCTAATACCCTACTTGATGAATTAGACATTGGTCTAAAAATGACTTTATCAAGATATGCTTTCTTTCCCCAATAATCTTTGTTCTTAACCAATGTAATATTTGATCCACGCTGACGACTTTTAAATTTAAATGGTCCTGTCCCCACTGGGTGATTACCCAATTGTTCATTGCCATATTTTTTAACTGCTGCAGGACTGACAATCTGAAGCGAGTTAATTTCGCCTAGCATTCGAGGAAAATCTGCAAAAGGCTTGGACAATATGATCTGAATTTTATAATCGTTTATTATTTTGTACCCTTTATTGTATTGCAATGCTCGGAATGTTCGTGCTGCTCCAAGCTTGTAGTAATATTTAAACTTTGGATCTGTTAGTCTCTTCAAATTAAAAGCAACTGCTTGTGCGTTAAATGGCGTACCATCCTGAAATTTTACATTTTTTCTGAGATTAAAAGTGTACGTTTTTCCATCATCAGACTTGCTGTAACTCGTTGCCAAAATAGGAATAAGTTTTGGAACAGGAGCTTCTTTGGAAGACTTACTTAAATCCTCACCAATCAATGGTTCATAGATTTGATTATTTATTCTCATCGTTACCCATCCACTAGCAGAAGATGGGTCTAGAGTATCTGCTTCTGATTCTATTCCAATGATCAGCGTTCCACCGTTCTTCGAGATATGCTTACCACCGGCGACCCCTCCACCACAACCAGATAATACAAGGAGCATTGCAAGTAAAATAACAGCTAACCGTTTAATTGGCATTTTGCATCTCACCTTTTTTCATGAAATATGTAAAAATAAAAATTCCAACCATATTACCCAGAATTATCTCAAATAACATTATTTTCAGATTTTAATTTGTGAATAATCACCACCTTTTTATCAAAATAGATAATCAATACTGACAGTTATGCTGTTACTATGGTCTGACCAATAAACGAAAAATTTTTCTTCGAAATCAATACTACTCCTGAGAAATCCTTTTTCAATACTATTGTCAGAATTTATAACAAACTTTTTTTTGCGTTTTCACTACCTCCACCTATTGAATCATCTGGTACTCTCTAGTGAGAATATCACTTATGTCCTCACAATGAGAATCATCATGGATCAAGAAACAACGCTTTACTAATGAGTCATTGTTATGAAACAATCGGCAATTGTGAACTTGAACTAGACAATGTAACGACACATTTGAAAATTTATCACAGTGATGATCGATAAGCACAAAAAATCTTGTTCAAAAATTTCAATCATGGTATATAAAAACGAGAGGAAAATTAAGTCCTCTCGTTTTTTGTAATGTTGGCATGGATGTGTGGAGAGAAAAGATGAAACTCATCTCTCCACACATTTATTTTTTTGAAGATCTCGGAATAGTATTTTATATTCTATGAATCTTACAACCCATTAACCGTGTAATACCAAATGTTCTTGTCGACTGCACCAACGACTCCGCTTGATGTACCGCTGCTCGTATATTGCCAAATATCGACATTAAAGTTTGCACCCGGACCTTGATTCGTTTCTTGACCGCGATAACGCGAAAGCCAGATTAAGAATTTCGGTTGCGCAGGCTGTGCCCTAGAAATCGCAGGTAGATTGATATTGTTATTAAAGAAATAGAGATTCGAATAGATACCCAACTGATTGAAACCGTTCGTCCTCATTTGTTTAATAAAGGCAAGTACATTATTCGTCAGTGTATCTTTGTCCACACCGTTTGTGGTTTCCACATCGATAAACAGATAGTGAACCTGAGCGCCTTGTGCATTTGCCGCACGAATCTGATTTGAGAAGACATTTGCTTCATTCTGAGCACCTGATACATTTGATGCGCGGAAGAAATGATAGGCATCGACGGAAAGCCCCGCCTTGTTTGCCGCTACAGCATTGCCAACAAACGTACCATCCGTACTGCCACCTTCAGAAGCTTTGGCAATAATGAAACTGTTTCCATCTTGCTTGATTGCACCAAAATTAATTTGGCCATCTCCAGCATCATTCTGATAATGGGAAATGTCTAATCCAAACTGAGAACCGCTCGTTTGAGGCGGATCAGTCGGCTGGCTACCGTAAGATGCCGGCTGCGTAATATTTAAATATTGAGCCTGAACATAGCCTGTAACATTACCAAATTTCACCTGTGCATATTTATTACCTTTACCTGTTACTGTTACACGATTACCCATACTCATAACCAACTTAGTGCTGTAATCCACGCTGGCATGATCACGAATTCTCAAAGTATTTGAGGTCACATAAGCAGTGTATGCCTGGAACGGCTGCGAATTCAAATGAATGTTTTGGACGTAACCAATGGTGCCACCATAATTCACAAGTGCATATTTATTCCCTTTACCGATAACAGATACTTTGTCACCCATGTTCAATGTGCGTTTCACTGAATAATGAGTACTTGCTTGACTACGCACTTTCAATGTATAAGAGGTCACATAAGCATCCATTGATTGAAATGGCTGCGGATTTAAATGGATATTTTGAACATATCCTGTCGTTCCACCATAGCTGACAAGTGCATATTTATGACCTTTACCAAGTACCGTAACTTTGTTTCCCATGCCCAGTACACGTTTTGTTGTGTAATGCACACTTGCACGGGTTCGTACCTTCAGCGTGTAAGAAGTAACGTAAGCGCTGAAGGATTTATACTTGCTCCGGCTCAGGTGCTGAGTCTGAACATAACCTGTTGTACTGCCATACTTAATTCGGGAATATTTACCATATCTACTGGTCACCGTAACTTTATTCCCCATATTCAATGTGCGTAATAGACGATAATGAGTGCTTGCCTTACTGCGGACTTTCAATGTGTAAGAAGTGACGTAGGAACTGTACGAAGAACTTGCGTGTGCGGTACCGGTCGTGACATTCAACGAAAGCGCAATCAATGCTAAAACCACAAAACCGGTAATGAACTGTCTTACATGTAGCTTCACTTTTCACTCTCCCTTTGAATCGTTGAGACCTCATATAGTGGCTCAAGTCTATTATCTGAAAATATGTACTATGTACTCTATTAAAATAACATTTTACAAGTAGCGTGTATGTAGGTCAATGCGCTCATTAAATGTTAAGAAATCCCAACGAATAATTTACAAAAATATTACTGATCATTACTCCCTAATTGATATCAATCCACATCGCTCATAAATCAGTTTTCTTAACTCTAAAATTATTAAATGTTATGATAAGTAAAAGTATTTTCTGAGAATTGCTCGAAGAAAGGCTCAAAATACGCAGCAAGACCAGATTGAGATTTACGATTAAAATGAGGGATTAAATATGTTCTATCTTTTTGAAGGCTTGGTTTTTACAAGTGTATTGGTGAGTATTCTCTCCCTTTTCTTCCTCCTCTCATCACCGGTGATTGAGAAGGAAATTAATTTTCTTGAATTAGAGAATACAAAGGCACATTTGCAAAATAAGCTTCAGGAAAGTGAATTATTGCAGCTGAGCAGGCAAATACAACCGCACTTTATGTTCAATACATTGAATGTCATTTTATCGCTTGCCCGTTTAGATAGAAAAAATATATTGGTAGAAAGCATTGAAAGCTTTTCAAAATATTTGCGCTACAAATATACAGATAAAAAGGACCTTATTCCATTCCATGAGGAACTAGATCAAGTCAAAAACTACTTCTATATTCAAAAACTGAGGTTTGGGAAAAAACTTCAAATCTCTGTACAAGTGGAGCAATCTGAACTGACAACAGGCATCCCACCCTATACGTTGCAAATTCTGGTTGAGAATGCGTTCAAACACGCTCTCGAAGAAAAAGAGGGCGTCATGAAACTGACAATCATTCTTCAACGGATCGGAAACTGGGTGGAACTGCGCGTGATCGATAATGGAGACAAGCAGTTGGATCTTCAAGCGGAACATGGGATTGGGCTGGAAAATATCCGAAAACGATTGAATCTCATTTTCGATTTATTTACGGAAGTGAGCATAACCCGAATTAAAGATGAGGAAACCGTAGCAAGAGTGATTTGGCCATATATGATTGTGGAGGATTAAACATGAACGTATTGATCGTAGATGATGAATATTTGGAACTCGAACAACTCAGCCAATTAATCTATTCGCGATACCCTCATTGGCATCTCATTATGGCAGAAGATCGAAAAGATGCATTGAAGATTGCTGAAGAAAACGCGATTGGATTAGCTTTGATCGATATACATCTTCGTGGTGAATCAGGCCTGGATCTTGCGGAACATCTGAAGACGATCCATAAACACGTCAAGATCATCATTGTCACCGCCTACCAAAATTTTGACTATGCCAAGCGAGCGATTAAATTAAATGTTATGGATTACATCGTAAAACCCATTATTCAAGAAGAACTTTACGAACTGCTCGATCTTTACGAAGAACAAATTAATAGTCATTCGGTAACACCTTCACTACGAAAAGCACTGAACTATTTGCATAAACATTATGATCACAATGTGCATCTACAGGATGTTGCTGACTTTATTCATGTATCGCCGAATTACCTGAGCAAGAAATTTAATGATGAGCTGCATCTCTCATATAATGACTATTTGTCTAAAATCAGAATTAATAAAGCAAAGCAATTAATGACCAATCATCCGGAGTACTCCTTTCAATACATCTCCGACATGGTTGGATTCTCAAGTCAGAATTACTTTACTAATTCTTTTAAAAAACATGAAAATAAGACACCAACACAATACAAGAATGAACAGTTTGAGGCCCAAGATGAATGAGATTAACCTATTTGTCCCTTTTCTATTTCTTTTAATTTTTGTTCTTCCCTATCTTAATAAAGTCAAATCGATTTCTGAATATGTACAAAGCACATCAAAATTGGGTCTTAGTGAAAGTGCGCCACTATTGCTCGCTCATTTAGTTAAGGGGTTCATGATTCTCATTGCTTTTCAATTTATTTCCCGTCACAATTTGACTTTGGGTGTACTACTCTGCACAATCCTTTTCCCTATTACTGTTCTCTATGAAAAGTGGATTCATTCTGCAATCTCGACGCATCTGAATAATCCGAATCAAACCCCACTGACTTATTTTAAGGCAAAGAGCAGCCGAATCGCCTTTTATGGCATCCTGTTTATCATGGCGAGCATTGCTTTTTTTGCATTTTTCGCTGAAATAACGTGGATGACGCTTTCAATCTCTTACTTATTTCAAGTATCTAGAGGAGTAATCTTTATTTCGTTACTCTTTCTAGCCTATGTTTATGCAATTGCCGGTGGCCTGTCGGTGCTTGTCAGGGTGAGCAGAGTAATGATGATCTTCTCCTTTTTCGTCTTAATCTGCTTACTGCTCTATACCTATCTCACGAATGGCATTTATTCAATCTATAACAACTGGATGAGGATGCAGTCGCCAGTGAGCACGATCACTTTTCCCAAAGTAAGCCATGTTAGTCTTTGGTTCTTGGCAATCCTCTTTGTTTACGTTGGCTATCTCCTGACCAATTTATCACTCTGGCATATTAATTTCTCCATGAAAGAAAATAGAATCAAGACCATTTATAGTTGTACCTCCTTTTGTTTTACAAGTCTCCTTATGACCTTGATGATGATTGTTGTCTTTGTACTCAGTTCTCAACCCGACCATACGTCCTCTGTAAATCAAATGCTTCATACGTTGTCACACCATGCTCCTTTTTTTGCTTACTTATTAATCATGGCACTTCTCTCCATAGGTCTGATGAGTGCTTTTGTAAGTCTAAAATCAATCATCGATGCATGTGTATTAGCTCTGCATACAGAACAAAAAGAGAATCCTAAATTGTTCAGAGGCATTTATCTCACCTCTTGTGGATTGCTTTTACTCCTGTTCATTGTTCTGCGACCCACGCATACGTTCCTTTTCACATGCATTAAACTTTTTTCATTGCTCTGTATTGTCTCGATTCCCACGTATTCTTTGATCATGCTCTCCAAACAGAAGATTACTGTATTGAGGCTACTTCCTTTGACCATTGGATTTTTGACAGGATTGTGCCTATTTACGCAGCCTTCTTCCCTTCTTGCAGATTTGTTTTGGAGTTTCTCCGTCAGCCTTAGCCTTCAATTATTTCTACTTTTATGTCAGAAGTTCTTACATAAATAATAGATTATTATAAAAATTGAACATTTTTTTATAAAATTGCAAGCACCCATCATTTTATACTAGAAACAACAACGATTAGGGGGTGCATCGATGGTGACAACCATTAAAAAAGGAACACCAATTTATGCGTTCAGTAAGGATAATAGTCCTGTGGCCAGTGTCGATCCGGGAGAGCCAGTGACAATTGAAACGTATGACTGCTTTGAGGATCAAATTATCTCGGAAGATACAGATTTTGGCGCAATTGATTGGAACAGAATCAATCCTGCTACAGGTCCGATTTTTATTAATGGGGCCACACCAGGAAAAACATTGGCCGTCCACATTGACAAAATTGATGTAAAAAGTAAAGGTGTCTTGTCGACTGGAAAAGATTTGGGTACGATGGGCCACAGACTCGATGGGCTCCAATTCAAGATCGCTCCCATTGAGGAAGAACATGTACTCTTTAATGACAAGATAAAAATTCCTTTCAATAAAATGATTGGGGTCATTGGCGTCGCGCCTAAGGAAGGTGCAGTGAACTGTGGCACACCTGGCGAACATGGTGGAAATATGGATACCACGCTAATCACAGAGGGGACCACTCTTTATTTTCCTATTTTTCATCCAGGTGCACTCTTTGGTTTAGGCGACATGCACGCGGCGATGGGTGATGGAGAAATTGGCGTTTCTGGTGTGGAAATTTCCGGATCAGCGACGGTTCATTTCGAAATAAGGGACGACCTGTCCATTCATTATCCAATGATTTCGAACAATGCGGGCATCGCAATGATTGTGTCAAAGGACACATTGGACGAAGCTGCGAAAGTAAGTGTTGAAGAAATGATTGATTTTCTATCTCCGCGTACGGATTTAAGCCTTGGAGATCTAACCATGTTGATGAGTGCGATCGGCAATGCTCAGATTTCCCAAATTGTTGATCCAAAGTTAACGGCACGCTTCCTTGTTCCTAGATGGTTTCTTAATGCCTATGACATTCAATCAATCTAAATCTGAGGTGAGAATAAATCATGACTGAATCCAATATTACTGGAAAACAAGAATTTGGCTATAAACAAGAACTAAATCGCGCGTTATCTTTTGGCGATTTGCTTATCTATGGATTGATCTTTATGGTCCCGATTGCACCTTTCGGTATTTACGGCCAGATCGCCATTGGATCCCACGGGATGGTCGCTCTTGCGTATGCAATTGGTATGATCGGAATGCTGTTTACAGCCTTAAGTTATTCTAAGATGTCTTCAGCAATACCAATTGCCGGGTCGGTCTATTCCTATGCACAAAGAGGGATTAACGATAATGTCGGCTTCATTGCAGGATGGCTCATTCTCTTAGACTATATATTCATTCCTGCTCTACTCTATTTAGTTAGTGCCGTGGCACTTGCTGATATTGTCCCGCAAATTCCCGTCTTGGTTTGGCTCATTATTTTCATTGGTTTTAACACAGTCATTAACATTCGTGGTATTGCGTTCACAGCGAAAACAAATAAGATCATCCTTATTCTGGAGTTCATTGTTTTAACCATTTTTCTTTTTGCAGGTATAACGGCAATTGTTGAACACGTAAATGGAGCAACATTTACCATCAAACCGTTGTATAATTCCAGCCAATTTTCATTACCGACCGTCATGGGTGCTGTTTCCATTGCCGTCCTTAGCTTTCTCGGCTTTGATGCCATCTCTACGTTATCCGAGGAATCTAAGGGGGGAAGGAAAGCAGTTGGCCGTGCAACGATTTTTTCACTCATAATCGTTGGTGTGCTCTTTATTATCCAGACTTGGGTTGCTGCGCTGGTGTTTCCGAATTACAATGCGTTTAAAAATCCGGACACTGCATTTTATCAAGTAGCGGGTATCGCAGGCGGTAATTGGCTCAAGGTCATGACCATTGTGGCGACCGCAGTATCATGGGGTATTGCCGATGCGTTGGTTGCACAGACTGCAATCTCCCGTATTCTCTACAGTATGGCGCGTGATCGTAAACTGCCGCATATTCTTGCGAAAGTTCATCCAAAGTATAAGACTCCTTACATCAGCACACTACTTGTTGCGATTGTCTCACTTGTTGTGACAACAATTTTTTCTTCACAGATTGGAAAGTTAGCATCTGTTGTCAATTTTGGGGCGCTGACCTCATTTCTGATTTTGCATCTTGCAGTGATGAACTTTTACTTAAGAAAGAAGAAAAGCAAACAGTATTTCAGATATCTCGTCATGCCGCTGATCGGATTTCTCATTATCGGATTTGTTTGGTGGAATCTGGATTCACTTGCCAAAACACTGGGCTTTTCGTGGTTAGCCATCGGCATTATCTATTTAATCTTTTTAAAAATCTTCGGTAAAGATACCAAGATTTCCGATGACTTATCCTAAATTATTAACCCGAACACAAATCGGACAAGTCGCCCGGTTTGTGTTTTTTAATTAGAAAATAATGCCGAGGAGGTTCTGCATATGCGAAAGCCTGATCTTGATTCGTTGAAAAAGATTACCACAATGTATCACCTATCTATGGATGATGAGGAACTCAAAGCCTATCAAGAAATGATTAATGAAAGTTTCTTGGAGTCCTACATGCATGTAGATCATATGGTTGAACCAGATCTTCCAGTTAACTATAAACGCACGCCTGGACATCGCCCAACCAAAGAGGAAAACCCACTCAACGCATGGTATTGGAAAACTGAAATTGATCATGCTGAAACCGGAAAATTATCCGGCAAACGGATCGCGTTAAAAGACAATATCAGCGTAGCCGGAGTGCCGATGATGAATGGAACCAAGGTGCTGGAAGGATTTATCCCCCAAATCGATGCAACCATCGTCTCCAGAATTCTTGATGAGGGAGGAAAAATAAAAGGAAAAGCTGTTTGCGAGAGTCTTTGCTGCGATTGCAGTAGTTTTACTTCAGACACTGGACCTGTACTTAATCCGCACAACACCGCTTATTCTGCCGGAGGTTCATCAAGCGGAAGTGCTGCTTTAGTTGCGAGCGGTGACGTTGATATGGCTATCGGATGTGATCAAACCGGTTCGATTCGTATGCCAAGCTCTTGGTGCGGCATTCTTGGCTTAAAACCCTCTTGGGGTCTCGTTCCATTCACGGGAATTTTTCCCGTCGATGTCACCTTAGACCATGTAGGACCAATGGCGCGGACTGTTGAAGACATTGCTCTGCTTCTTGAGGTGATTGCAGGGCCCGACGGACTTGACCCTCGCCAGTATGATCTTCAATCGAAGAACTATTCACAATACTTGACCGGTGATACCAAGGGGTTACGCATTGGTGTTGTTGAAGAAGGATTCAGATGGCAGATTTCTGAAATGGATGTAGATCTCACAGTCAGAGAGGCAGCTGAATCCTTTCAGCAATGCGGAGCAACGGTAGAATCCGTCTCCATCCCCATGCATCGTGAAGGCATCCATCTGTCTAATATTATTAATACTGAGGGATCTACTGTGCAAATGTTCAGAGGCAATGCACTTGGGACAAGTTGGCGCGGATACCACCAGACACAGTTGCTTGATGCTTTTTCGAGCGGAATGATTGCGCGTGCAGATGATCTTTCAGCTGCGGCAAAAATAACGATATTAACCGGGGAATATATGCAACAAGCATATCACGGCCGATACTATGCCAAAGCCCAGAATCTCGCTCGTCAATTGAAAAAGGAATACGATAAAGCATTCCAGAAGTTTGATGTACTGATCATGCCGACAGTACCATACAAAGCAACAAAGCTTCCTGATTTTGATGCGGATCTTAAAGAAATCATTGATCTATCTTTTGGCGTCGACACGAACACAGGTGTTTTTGATCTCACCGGGCATCCGGCATTAAACGTCCCCTGCGGAGCAACAAACGGACTTCCAATTGGGATGATGTTAATTGGAAGAGTTGGTGAAGAAGAAACGATCTTACGTGCTGCTCACGCTTTCGAAACAATGACACACGGCATTTATGAACAACCGGTCGGACTTAACGCTCAATCGAAGCATTCATGAAATATAGTTTAATAACTAGTGAAAAAAGATCCTGAACGGACAAAAATAATGTCGACTCAGGATCTTTTTGTTTTATCTTCTATTATCTGATTAACCGGAGTATTCGTGCTCAAGCTCGGGATAACTACATCAACGGCCGAATAAAACGTTGCAACGGCTGGATAATCCGCGATGAAGACCCAATGGATGATCGGCAACGACTAGATGATTCGTGATCGAAACCAAATTGGCTGCCGTCGAACAATGAAATGGTCGGTAAAGCTTCAAAACCCGCCAATCACATCTGCATCCAAAGATTTTAGAATCTCAGTCACGAGTTTGAGTGTCGAAACATAATCTTCAAAAGCTACATAACAGTATGGGGTATGCGCGTAACGAACCGGAATGCCAATCACCACGGTTGGTGCACCCTGATAGAGGTTAATCACCGCACCATCATTTCCGCCACCTGTTCGCACTGCCCGTTGCACTTTGATTTCATGCGCACCAGCCTTGTCCAAACAGTATTTCTGAAACCTTGGATTGACAATGATCGATGTATCAAGATCACGCAGCATCGGTCCTCTCCTCATCCCAGTCTGAATCAAATAATCCGGTGTGAACGTATCATCCGCCGGCGGTCCCTCAAGAACAATCGAAAGATCCGGTTGAATTTTCCGTACCGTAACCTGTGCCCCTCGGTCTCCGACTTCTTCCTGAGCAGATAGCGAAGCAACGAGATCAACATGAAGTTCCTGATCCTTCAATTCATTCAAGATGTCTACCATACATGCTGTACCAATACGATTGTCAAACGCCTTACCTAAGAGTAAACCCTTGTCTTCCAAATAGTCAAAAACCACATCTGGAACCACTGGAGCACCGATATCAATTTTGAAATCATTTCTCACTTCTTCAGCTGATGTCGCACCAACATCAATAGCCATTTCGGAAATCTGTGGCACACTTTTGCGCTGCTCCGCAGTCATAAAGTGTGGCGGTGTACTCGTGATTACTGCGGGGAGATAGCTCCCATCCCGATTGCGGACGCGTACCTTATGTGCTGGAATGTTCACAGCAGCCCAACCACCAACCGTTACAAAACGAAGCGTCCCATTCGGTTTGATCGCCTGCACCATGAATCCAACTTCATCACTATGAGCGTCCAACTGAACGACCGGCCGATGACCACTATTCCCCTTTCGCTCCACATACACATTACGCATAGTATCTTCAGTAACTTTACCTAAGCCCTGTACCGCTTCTGAAAATATATGTACAACTTCGTCCTCAAATCCCGAGACACCATACGCATTTGATAGTTTTTCTATTAAGTCTAAAGACTTTTGCTTGTCCATTTGTCTTCCCTCCTCTACTATCATTCATTGTACTGCATTGAGACAAGTCTTATTAATAGTTCTGTTCAACCCTTCTCACTTATTATTTAGAAAGACTATCCTGTACAATCTATGGCTTCGCTATGTCTCTCGAAGACACCGTCGCGCTTATGCTAAATTTCGCTAATCTTTTAAGATTTAATAATTTTGTATGGTATAAAAAAACCGGATGCCGTCCCATGGACAGTGCACCCGATTATATACCTAGTGTTATTCCCATTTTAAAAAGAGCTGCTCCAACAACTTTGCAATGAGATCCGATATTTTTCCAAGCAGTGCATAAATAATAATGCTCAGTACAATAATGTTCATTTGCATAAAGTCACGCGCATTCATAGCCATATAGCCGATACCAGAATTGGTCGCAACAGTCTCGGCAACAATAAGTGTCAGCCACATCACACCAAGTGCATAGCGAATGCCTACAAAAATAGATGATAGCGCCCCAGGAAGAATAATGTTCGTAAAAAGAGCAAAACGATTCAATCCATAGACCCTGCCCATTTCGATCAATTTTGGATCCACGGAGCGGATACCGTGTAGCGTGTTAATGTAAATAGGAAACAATACCCCTAGTGCTACGAGGAACACCTTTCCTGTCTCCCCAACTCCAAACCAGACAATAACAAGCGGCAATACCGCAAGATGGGGAATGTTACGGAGCATTTGAATCGAGGAGTCTGTAAACCAGTAAAAGCCTTTAAATAGGCCATTAAAAAGTCCAAAGATGAAGCCTATGCCGCCACCAATGAGAAAGCCGATAATGGCTCTACCTGCACTGATCCCAATATTACTTTCCAATTCTCCATTCTTCATCAATTCAATAAATGCTTGAATAACGTCTGAAGGCTTCGGAAATACATTGGATGGAATGAATCCATTAGCAGTAAATATCTGCCAGAAAATAAGCAATAGTAGCGGTATGATCCAAGGAATGACTTTTAATAGATATCTTGATCGTTCCTTTTCGTTCACAATTTGTCACCTATCTTCCTGTTCAATCATTAATGTCACATTTGATAAAATACTCATGAACGCAGCGGAATTAAAACATCCACAGACGATCATGAGTCTATAACTTTCTTAAGAAATGGTTGCGAAAGGAAACAACGAGGACACTTTCGCAGACTTTTTATCTTTATTAATTATTTTTGAAATTCCAATTGTAACTTTTGTCGTAAGCATCAATCTTTTTCGGGACAACCTTCAAATCATAGAAGGTATTTGCTTGAGTTTGGAACATAGAGAGCAAATCATGAGTAATCGGTACAATTTTTCTACTTCCAGCTCTTTCTTCTTCAGTAAGCATGATCTTATAGTCACTGTTATACGCTTTTGACAATAATTTTGCTGAAGCTTCAGGATTTTTCTTTGCCCACTTGCCAGCCTTTGAGAGTTCATCAAGAATAATCTTGACAACGTCCGGATGATTCTTCACTAAAGACGGAGTTGCGAAGTAATACGGCGCCGTCTGTAAACCTGCTTCCTTGCCAAATACTGATCCATTATCAGCGATTACTCTTGTCTTTGTGCTCGCTTGAGCTTGAGCCGTAATTGGATCCCAAATCGCCCAAGCATCAAATTGGCCACCTTTCTTAAATGCTGCCAGCGCCTCAGATGGTTGAATGTAAAGCGGCTTAATATCACTGTACTTCATTCCTGCTTGCTTCAATGCACTAACAAGCAAATATTGTTGAGCAGAACCTTTTGTTACAGCAACGGTCTTCCCTTTTAGATCGGCTACACTCTTAATTGAAGAGTTTGCACGCACAAGAATGGCGGAGCCATGACTGATCCAATCCTGAGCGGCTACTTTAACAAATTTCTTGCCGGACGCTTGAGCGAAAATGTTTGCCGTTGCACCGCCACCACCAAAATCAATACCATTGGACACGCCAACAGCATTCATCATGTCTGTCGTTGAACTAAATTGATGCCACGACAATGAAATACCCTTTTTCTTCAAGCGTTCAGCGAGTTTTCCTTGTTCCTTCACTGTTGTTAACAATGGAACACCTTGCTGATAACCAATAGATAAGTGCGTGAGTTTCCCGTTATTCTTACTTGATTGTGATTGACCCTGCGCACCGCATCCGGCAAGCGCAAGAATAAAAGCCATAAGTATTGATACAATCGATACAAATCTGAATTTTTTCATGATGTTCTCCCCTTTATCCGATCAAGATGGCCAATTAAGCGATTCATTCGCTTGCGTGAATCGTTCAATACCGTCTTTGGTAACTAAAAATTCGTCTTCAATATTGTAACCGCCCTTAGTACTGTAGTAAGGGACTTCCAAGCAGAAAACCATGTTCTCTTGAAAAACAAGATCCTGATTAGGCGCAATAAAAGGGGCTTCCTCACTAAACGCACTCACACCAATGGAATGCCCCTGGTGACCCCTGAAATAATTCGGAATACCAACTTTTTGAATTGTTCCATTTACTGTCTCAAAAAGGTCGGCCAGACGTACACCAGGTTTAACTAATGATAAACCTTTTGAGAAACCTTCGTACAAGGCGTCAAACTTCGATTGCTGTTCCTCAGTTGCATGAGCGCCAATGACAAATGTACGCGCAACATCCGACTGGTACCCATAATAATTAACGCCGCCGTCCAAGCGTACGATGTCGCCATCCTTTAATGCATAGTCTCTCAAGATGAATGGCGCCGAATAATTAGGACCAATAGATGTCACAAGCGTCGTATTAATCGCGTGATTATCTAATGCATCAATATGTTTGCGATAGATGGCATTCATATCGAATTCATTCATTCCAGGTATTAATTCTTGCGCGGTGAGTTGTGTTGCCTTCTCAGCAAGCTTTGCTGCGTGTCTGAGAATCTCAATCTCCCATTCTGTCTTAATCACCCGGACTTTAAGTAATTCATTCGTCACATCAATAACATGATCCGCACCGTAATCTGAATACAATTGTTCCGTCAGTTTCCACGTTAGTGAAAGAGGCTCTACGCCAATGACCGGTGTAGGACTGATCTTCGAAATGAGTTCTTGAACGATCTGATAAGACTGATTCAGGTTCATTTGTGTTGTTTTCTTATCTGACTTTTCTTCTCCATCATCAATAAAAATCCAAGAATCATATTGAATGATATCAATATTCTTGCACTGCAGATCAGCAGTTTGCTTCTCAAAATTATTAATGATTAATTTACATGTGCCCTCAGCTGGAACAATAGCATAGGCTACACCCGGCTGCTTCATAAGAGACAGAAATTTACTTGAATAACCTGTCGCATAGAAGATATTTTCCTGACTGGTCAATAACAGAACATCAATATGATTCTGCTTCATGTTTGCCTGTAGCTTCTGTTGAAACTCTACTTGATTTCGTTCTTTTAAGGAAACCATCATTCTCCTCCATCTCTCTTTTTATTTTGCAAGTATTTTACTTAATACGTCATTCTCGATTTGTGCGAATTCTACGCTCCCCCGCTGCCTTGGTCTTGGTAGATTCACCGGCTTATCCAGCTTCACCGCACCATCTTCAATCAAGATAATGCGGTCAGCGAGAAAGACCGCTTCGCTGACATCATGAGTGACGAGAACGGCTGTGAATTTTTCATCTTCCCAAATGCTTGAGATCAGGCTCTGCATCTCAATACGTGTCAATGCATCGAGTGCGCCAAGGGGTTCATCCAACAGGAGCAGTCTAGGTTTACTTACAAGAGCTCGAGCAAGTGCCACACGCTGCTGTTGGCCACCAGATAATGATTTTGGCCAATCTGTCTCTTTGTCTGATAAACCAACACTCTGTAACGCGGTTCTCGCACTCTGAAGATTATCTTTCTTCATATTAAGACCGACATTATTCAGGACGCGCTTCCATGGAAGCAATCGCGAATCTTGGAACATAATACGTACGTCTGGAGAAAGACCTTTGAGACGAGTAGAATCATAGTTAACTGATCCTTCTGTTGGCTGATCCAAGCCCGCAATTTGACGTAACAACGTGCTCTTTCCGCACCCACTTTTGCCAACTATGGCGACAAACTCCCCCGAAGAAATTTTTAAGTCAATGTTTTTTAACACTTCATGGTTTCCAAATTTCTTCTGAACATGACTTAATTCAAGGATGATGCCTTTTCTTGAAGTATTAACCATATTGTCCTCCCTTTTCATGAAAAATCACTTTTTCATATAAATTTACTCGGGATAAAGGCAACAAAAAAAACTCTTCCAAGAATCAAAGAGTACCAGATACCTTATCGTTAAACATTGTTGGATTCACGATTTAGCACATACTTTATGGTTGCTTAGAAAACATCAGAAGCTATGTTGCCAACTCTTATTAGGTTGTTGCATATAATGGAATTAATTCTAAATTCAGAGCTAGAATATGTCAACAAAATGCACTCGAAACTACCTACGAATAATAGAAAACAAACAACTGATTAGTTGTCCACTTCTTCTCCCGCTTCAACGTAGAAACGATACAGAAAATACCCCACAAGAGCACCGGTTGTATTCAGAATGACATCATCAATATCCGTCATTCGATTTGGCAGGAAAAGTTGAACCCATTCAATCGTCGCTGAGAAGAGTGCACCAAAAAATCCAATTTGTCCGAACTTAAACTCTGGAAACCTCATCGATAGAAAAAGTCCAAAAGGAATAAATAACATAATATTCCCCAGGTCATCGACGAGAAAATAAAAGAGTGAGTCTGTTTTAAAATTTTGGAAGATCAGCAATGGATTTAAATTGTAATTGAATCGCTGAACAACTGCTCCATTCACATCCCCTGTGTGAATGAGTGCATGAGGTATCATCGTCAGATACAGCACAAATAGGATAGAAAATGCCAATAAAATATTAATGAGTGCGAGTTTTACTTCTTTCATAGGAACCCCTCCTCACAAACGAATTTTCACAGCGAAAATGAACGTAACTTTTTCATGGATTAATCAATACTCAATTCATCTCATCTTATTTTTTTATTATAATCGTTTCGTATATAAAAGATCAAAATGACTCAATTCAATAAAATAAGTTTGCTGCAGTTGGTTACAAAGAATGAAGGAGGCATCCCCTACATCTTTGGAAATAAAATGAGTTCAGAAAAAGAACACGCCTCATCGCAAACCTAACATCGTTGCAATGAGGCGTGTTCCCTTTTACCGAGCGTTAAATTGTCCGCTCAGAATTTCATTTCACCTTTATCTATGGTCTTCTGATCATCAATCAATACATCAGGTTGATTAAAGACGCAATCAATATGAACGCCGGCTTCCACCGTACCGCCAAAGGTTAGGTTGCTGCCAAAGGCGATATGAACGGTTTTGTAGACTTTCTCATCTTCGAGAACATTCCCTGTGATGCGGGCACTCTTATTGGTCCCGATGCCGAACTCGGCAACTGAGCGGCCAAGCCCGTCGCCCAGAATGCTGAGTAACTTATCCGAGTGTTCACCTTCCGCATTGACCAATCGACCTTTTTCTACCGTGAGAATCATTGGTTGATCAAGTTTACCAACACCAACCACCGATCCATCAATGTAGAGCTGCCCATTGGCGGTTCCTTCAACAGGTGCAATGAACGCTTCACCAGATGGCAGATTCCCAGATTTACCAGGATGAACGTAGACGCCTGTACTCGGAATACTTGCTCTTCCTTTAATGGAGAATGAGAATGAATAACCATTCTTATTAATCACGACATTATTGCCTTGATCCAAAATGTTCTTCATTTTGTAGGTCAGCTGTTCTACTTCATGGTAATCAGCAGTAATTGCTCCATTCATGAACATATCCTTTGAGATACCCGGCATGGTTGCTAATCGTGTACCAGCCGCAACAGCTTCTTTACGTGCTTTCGTATGGGTCAGTGAACATTGCGTAATGCATACCGCAACATCTGCTGCCTTCATTGCCTCTGCAATAGCATCTGGAGGCTCTTCACCTGATCGAATCCGATCTTTCATAAGTGTTAGCATGGACTCTGCACCCATTTGTTTGCCTGCTTCGTAAATAGGACGCGCGAGTTCTTCTTTAGTTTCATCAGTAACAACTAGAAATGTTTCATGTTCTTTAAGTGCCATACATTTCTCAAGGATATTTCGGCACACTTTAATCATTTGTTCATCCATTACGATTACTTCCTTTAAATAGGTCTTCAGATAAATTCTGAGATGATCTTTGCCATCAAGGCATTAGAAAGCAGGACAGGCAAGTGGGTATAATGAGCAACCCAACTTCTCATCTCTTCATTATAGCCCATGCAATCCATTACGATAAGATCTACCTGATCCTTTAAAACCATTGCCGCTTTAATAAAATCATCCTTATTCTTTTCATAGGGTGATGCATGTGTGAGTAGAGGATCCAAATCTACATCAGAAAATTTATGATCAATATTTGCCACCTGTTCTGCCAAAGGCACAATGACGCCTAACCTTTTATTTCCCAGCATGAGTTTAATTACCTGTGGAAGCACATGATCTGGTTCAATGATCTGTGCCGTTTTTGTTGTCAATTGCGGGAAGACGCCTGTACAAAGCAGAAGGATATGATTGACATTCTCTTGCTCGAAATCATTAATTCTCTTCTGGACAAGTGGCTGAAGCTTTCGCCGATCCATTGCAACATGGTCACCGTTCTTCAAGCGTGAGGTTAAGATATAGTCACTGTGCAATGCGTTCGATGGCGCCAGTTCCTTAATCCTTTCCTTCGAAAGACCATCCAAAGCACCTTTCTGAATCAGGTCAGTATTTTTTGTCAGATGAGCTTCAATGATCGGCTGCACGTCCGTTCGTGGAGCTTGTCCAATAGTAAGGACACCTAAAGAAGCCACCACAATCAGCTCCTTACCGAATGACCCTGTGTCTGAAGAATATTCATCGTTCCATACAAGTCTTGAATCCGATCAAATTCCCCTACATCATAGAAAGCGCAAGTTCCATTCGTTGTTTCCTTTGCCACTTCGACAGCGAAGGTAGCAGCTGCAGCAATGTCTTCTTCATGACTTGCGCCCGTCCCACAGCCCGGAACAACCGATTGTGCGGTAATTGCGACGCCGACAACCGGTGCGGATGTTGCAACTGCCGGCTGCAGAATCGAATTCATGTGATAAAGTCCGTTGCCATAGGGTGTAATGTCCTGGTTACTAATCGGAATGGTGAGTGCGCATTGTCCTGTCGTCATCTCTTGTATCCGAAGTAGGTCTTCACTGACGCGCAAGATATACCCTTCTTTGACAGTAGGTGAAATGGCAATACCCTTTTGATTAACAATACGATTGCCTCTTGTTGTATCAATCGATAAAATGACATCCATTTCAGGTGATACTTCATGTTCGTTCATCGTTTGAATATCAATGGGCGAATCCATAAAGTCAACCGGCTCATGCTTCAATGTTGGTGCTGTTGGACAAATGTGTGTGGCAACTATGACATCACCCTTTAGTTGGTCTCCTTTTAATTGCATCTCTGCCAACTTCAATGCTGCGGTAAGTGCAGCAACGGCCCCATCACCATCGGATACGAGCCCAATTCTGGAAGGACGCGCCCCGATTCCACCGAGCCGTCCGATAATGCCAACCGTCGGTGCTTGACCAGACACAGTTTTTCCTTCCGTTCCCGGAATAATAATCTTTACAAAATCTGTGCTTCCTTTTTCACCTTGAACGGTTTCATATGTTGCCTTCACATTTGGAAATTCATCGAAAAAGTGAACGACTCCATTACCGTTTATATGGATATCATCGAGTTTATTAAGTACAGTTATGGCCTGGCTAAGTAGCATGAAAGTACCTCCATTTATGTTCATTTAATTAATTCATAGAAATATATAGTAAAAGTTTAAGCGGCTCTTAGTTTCTCTATATAAAATTACTGTTTTTCATTTGTATGTCTATTTCTGAAATATACATAATAGTCAAGGTTGATTTGATGGAAATTGAGCAGTGTATTCAGACGATCTGCTGTTTTTTTGACCGCTGCCCCGATTTCTTGTTCATCATTTTCTTTCACGCGGTAAGTAGGCTTCGCAATGGTAACTGAGCCAATCACATGGGCGTTCAAAAACAAAGGTGAAGCAACTGCAATAATATCCGGTGTAAATTGACCATGACTGGAAACCCAGTGATATTTCCGAACAAACGCCAGTTTCTCTTCCAATAATTGCGGTGTTAACGTACGAGGTGAAAGCAATGCTTCGAATGATCCTTTTTCAGTGCGATTAATGAGATCGTTGCCAAGATAGGCAAGCATTGACCAATAGGATGCGCCTGCATAGAGTGGAGCTCTTCCGTCCAGTGCTATTGAAAAGCCCACTTTATTTTCAGGTACAAGAGCATCCAAAGTGACACCCTGTACACCATTTAAACCAACAAGAAAAACCGCTTCCCCAGTTTCATGCATTAACTTTCGCATTTCGGGGCGAAGGAGTTCAACAACATCCCGTTTCTTACCTGCAATTTCACTTAATTGAACCAAACGCTTTCCCAATTGATACTGTTTCGTAATGTCATTCTTAATGACATAATCGCCTTGTTCAAATGATTCAAGAATGCGATACACATTCACCTGAGGAAGGTCAAGTTCTTCAGAAAGTTCACGTGCTGTCCAGGAAGATTTTTCAATGGTGAATTTATTAAGAATCATCATTGCTGTCTGCAACGTCTTTAACATCGCCACACCTCATTCATTAGAGTTCAGAGTATATCTGGAAAACCATTCCATCATTAATAATAACCTCTTTACACGTAGAGAGGGGATACCGCTTCTTGACAATTCATGGGATGACTGGGGAAAACGAATAAATTCTGCTACCTTATTGTCATATTTCAATGCGGTATACCATTGTTCTGCCTGCTCCATCGGGCAACGGTTATCATTCTCGCTCTGCATAATAAGCATTGGTGTTTCAACATTTTGGACATAAGCTAAAGGCGAATGCTTCCATAGTGTCTCAAAGTCATGGATATCCGCAGCCATTTCATCAATAAAAAAGTGATAGCCGATATCCCCGGTCCCAAATAGGCTAATAAAGTTCGACATAGACCGCTGAGTGACTGCAGCCTTGAAACGATGCGTATGTGCAACGATCCAGTTCGTCATAAACCCACCATAACTGCCTCCAGTAACAAACAACGAATCTGGGTCAATAAACCCGTAATTGGCCAAAACAAAATCTAAACCATCCATCAGATCTTGATAGTCGCCCTCACCATAATGACCGGTCACCTGACTAACAAATGATTGCCCATATCCGAAGCTGCCTCTGGGATTCAGAAGTAATACAGCATAGCCAGAAGCAGCCATAACCTGTACTTCATGAAAGAATGTTGCGGCATGCATCATATAGGGACCACCATGAATATTCATAATCAGTGGATATTTTCTGCCCTCTTCATAATCTGTTGGATAGACAAGAAAACCACCTAATGTTTGATGATCAAAGGTACGGCAATGGATGGGTTCATACTTTGCCGTTCGTCGTTGATGAAGTATTGCTTCATTAACATGTGTGAATACGTCATCATGATGATCCGTCAGATCAAACATGTAAAGTTCGCTCGGTGAATCAGGTGCACTCAGTCCAATCATCGCCTGGGGCTGAGCAGGATTTAATACAAACTCGAAAAGATGCTGATGAAAATGTGTCACCTGTTCAAAAACGTGTTCAACGGTCACTCTAAAGAGTTCCACATAGCCGTCCACGCTTGCCGTAAAGTACATTGACTTGCTGTCGCATGCCCATTGGATTCGCGGACGCATGCGATTCTGCTGAAAGTCACCGACTGCCCAGTCGCCTAATTGCATGTCCTGTTCGGATAATAAATCAATCAATGCTCCGCTTTCTCGGTGATACAAATATACCGAAAACTGATTGGGCGTCTCATAGCGTTTTGGATTTCCAAATAACGCAATATACTTCCCATCTGGGGAAAAAGTTGCTTCACCGAATACACCAGTCTCATAGTGCTCTGTAATCCACTTTTGTTCTCCGGTCTGCAAATCAAGCAACCAAGCACCAGTATCAAAATTAAATGCATTCTCTTTTTCTACTTCCCGTTCGCATAATAAGTAGCGTCCGTCTGGTGAAACATCACCAACCCTTGTTAGCCCATAGCCAATTGCATAATCCGAAATGACCTTATTATCAGTCCCATGGATCGATTTCAGACAAATCTTGTTCTCCAAATCGGGATCGAAAATACCTTCTGCATCTGTTTTGTAGCTAATTTTGGTTATTCTCTTAATCTCGAGCTGTCCCGAAGAATCAGTTGAACCGGCTTGTTCATGCGTCGAATTCACTTTTGTACTATAAAAGAAGTGCTCGGAGTCGGGGTGCCAAAAGATATGGTCGATGCCATGATCCGCTTGTGTGATTTTTCTCGGTTGCCCTCCATTAGAAGATATAACATAAGCCTGCTTGTCCCCGCCACGATCAGATAAGTACATCAGCATGGATCCATCCGGTGACCAAAGTGGAGAATTATTTGAAGCGTCATCCTCTGTCAACCGCTTTTCAGCACCTGTTTCTAGGTCGCGAAAAATCAGTTCAGAACGGTAGCGATTCAAAGCCTCATCAATGTTGGTTTTGACGTAGACGAGTTTTTTCCCATCACGGGAAATATCCGGAGAAGAGACCGATGACAGCTTCAATAAGTCTTTAATCTCAATTCCTTTTCTGTAATTCATTGAATAAGATTCCTCCTCTGAGAGAAAGTTCCAGTAAATGGATGACCTTATGCTTGTAGAAAATCAAGTGCAGCAAGGACGTATACAAGCGCACAATCCACAACATCCTGAACTTTCACACGTTCATCGAAGCCATGAATCGTTTCGGTTTCAGCTGGCCCATATTGAAGCACCGGAATGTTATATTCTCGGAAGTGACGCGCATCACTGCATGCCCATTGCAACACACCATAGCCATGATCGTTCTTTACGTAGCTGATATTATCAACCACTGATTTGCAAATTGGGTCTTCTGCTGGAGTGTAGTTCGCATTACTACGGAAACCGAAACGTTCAATAGAATAGTCAATGCCAAGTTGATTCAATTTTGTTTTCACATAGTCGTATACTTCTTCCTGAGTCGTACCGAATGGCAGGCGGCAGTCGAATTGAACTTCACACTTATCCGCAACTACGTTAGAGCTTGTTCCGCCTTTAATCGTACCTACGTTGCACGTGATTTTCTTTAATACTTTATCGTAGCCCTTCATTCCTGACCCTCGAATGTACTCATTGGAAAGATCGATGAGGGGTAACACGTCTTCCGGAATTTTGATTTCCAAATCCGTTACGGTTTGTACTTCTTTAATTGCACGCATACAGTCAACAATTGCACTGCGTCCAGCAAATGGTGCAAGGCTTCCGTGTCCCGGCTTGCCGTAAACCGTTACTTTGAAGCAACAGGAACCCTTTTGACCAATGGTTGGGTTAAGTGGAGATGCCGGCTCTGCAATCAAAGCTCCGTCTGCAGAAAGGTGATTATTCTTCAATAACCACGGAACCCCATAGATATCGCCGCATTCTTCATCAGGAACAAGCGCAAGTGTAAGATTCCCAGGCAACGAAATGCCTTCTTTTTTTAAAAAGGCCATCGCGAAGACAATGCCTGCAACTCCGCCCTTCATGTCACTTGCACCGCGTCCTAATAAGTACCCATCCTTCACTTCACCGGAGAAAGGATCAAAGGACCATTTTGATCGATCACCTGCAGGTACTGTATCCGTATGTCCGCAGAGGATCATACGTTTATTGCCCTCACCTTTAATCTCACTAATGAGATTAAAGCGTTTTGGAGCAGCCTCATAGATCTTTGTTTCCAACCCTGCTTCTTTCAGATATTCATCAATAAACTGTGTGATTTCGGTTGAGTCGCCCTCAGGGTTTTCACTATTTATTTTTAATAGATTGGAACACAATTCAATCAGTTCTTCTTTTCGACTGAGTAATTTTTGAATCAGTTGGTCTTTCGCTTCACTTTTCATGTGTTTCTCCATCTCCATTATTGATCTGTTCATCTAGTGTCCCTAATTTTCGTTCAAAGGGAGAGTCACTTGGAATCGCACTAAGCAATTTTTTCGTATAGTCTTCTTTTGGATGTGAGTAGATCTCATCCGCGCTTCCCATCTCAACCAGATTTCCATAGTACATCACGGCAATGCGATCGCAGAAATACCGAACCACATTCAAGTCATGTGAAATGAAAATGTAGGTAAGTTTGAATTCATCTTGCAATTGATTGAGAAGGTTGAGTACTTGTGATTGAACGGAAACATCCAGTGCCGAAACTGCCTCGTCGCAGATGATGATCTTCGGTTTAAGCATCAGCGCTCGTGCAATATTAATACGCTGCCGTTGTCCTCCTGAAAATTCATGAGGATAGCGTTCTGCATGCTCAGGCTTCAAACCAACCTTAACGAGCATATCGAGTGCTTGCTTCTCACGTTCTTTCTTCGTGCCAATCCCATGAATCACAAGTGGTTCAGTTAACAAACTGATAATTCGTTTTCTCGGATCAAGCGTCGCATATGGATTCTGAAATACCATTTGAATGTCACGTCTGAAATGGTGTAACTGATTTTTATTGAGCTGTGCAAGATTCTGTCCTTCATAAATAATCTCACCGGAAGTAGGCTTGATTAATTGAGTAATTAAACGCGCCATTGTCGATTTGCCGCAGCCGGATTCCCCGACGATTCCCAAGGATTCTCCTTTCAGAACGTCAAAACTCACATGGTTCACCGCTTGGTTGTAGCTCGCTTTTCTCATAAAAAGACTGTTTGACGGTAATTTAAAAGCCTTGCTTAGATCGCGCACCTTCAAGAGTGTTTCAGCCATTCTGATCACGCTCTTTTCTGCTCAAGTTTCTCGTCTTTGTTTGAAAATGACAAGCGACTTTATGTCCTTTATTCTTCTCAACATATGCCGGCTTCTCTTTGAAGCAGACTTCCTCGGCGTACGGACATCTTTGAGCGAAGGGACAGCCCTGAAGTGGTTGGCTCAAATCAGGAGGACTTCCTGGAATGACGTGAAGAGCTTCATTAGGATCCGTTCTCTTGCTGATTTGTGAATCATACAATCCCCATGTATACGGATGATACGGATTTTCATAGAGTTCTTGTACCGTCGCTTCTTCCATGGCCTGGCCTGCATACATGACAATCACTCGATCACACATTTCCCAGACAACGCCCAGATCATGAGTGATTAATATAATAGAAGCATTAAATTTGATCTGTAACTGCTTCATCAGCTTCATGATTTGTGATTGAACGGTAACATCCAGCGCTGTCGTTGGCTCATCTGCAATTAATAGCGATGGATCACAGGCAAGCGCAATGGCAATCATGACACGCTGCCTCATTCCACCTGAGAATTCATGCGGATACATCTTTAACCGTTTCTCTGCTTCATGGATCCCGACCATCTCAAGCAAAGCGATAGCCTGCTTTATCGCTTCCTTCTTGCTGACTTTCTTGTGAAGGCGAATCGCTTCGATCAGCTGATTGCCAATCGTATAGGTAGGATTCAAACTCGTCATTGGATCCTGAAAGATCATGGAAATTTCGTTTCCGCGAATTTTTCGCATGTCCTTCTCTTTGTACTGAACCAAGTCCTGACCCTTATAAAGAATTTCTCCTGAAGCAATTTCTCCAGGCGGAGTAGGAATCAGCTTCAGAATTGATGCAGCCGTCACACTTTTCCCTGAACCGGATTCACCGACAATGCCGATAACCTCTCCCTTATTTAATTGAAAGGAAAGCCCATTGACTGCACGAATGGTTTTCTTATTTGTATGAAATTGAACATTAAGGTTCATTACTTTAAGCAGCGGCTGTGACTCGCTCATTCCAATCATCTCCTCTCCGCTCAGACTCTTGTTTTCGGATCAAGCGCATCACGCAACCCGTCGCCAAATAAATTAAAACCGAGTACGGAAAGAAAAATAGCCATCCCTGAAAACAAACAAATATGTGGTGAAACCTGAAGATAATCTCTACCCTCTTGAAGAATATTGCCCCATGACGGATTTGGCGGCTGAATGCCCAGTCCAAGAAAACTGAGCGCAGCTTCAGAAATGATTGCGCCCGCAATTCCCATCGTCCCATAGACGATGATTGGACCAGAGCAGTTCGGCAGAATATGCTTAAATAACAGATTGAAATCCCCTGCGCCTAAAGAGCGGGTCACTTCAATAAACTCTTCTTGCTTGACCGCAAGCACCTGTCCACGAACAATACGTGAGAACGTCGGCACATTGGCAATCCCGATCGCCAGAATAACATTTCCAAGCCCGCTGCCAAGTACAGTCATCAAGACAATGGCAAGAAGAATGAACGGAAATGCATACATGCCATCCATGATTCTCATAATCACTGAATCCACCCATCCTCCATAGAATCCGGAGATAAGTCCGAGGATGATACCGATTGCTCCACCGACAACAACAGCGCCGACACCAACAAATAGAGAAACTCGAGCGCCAAATACGATTCTGCTAAAGACATCTCGCCCGTAACTATCCGTTCCTAGTAGGTGCCCATCTTGACCTGGACTTTGGAGCGCATCATTAACATCCATTTTCGTTGGGTCAAAATGAGCGATGAATGGCGCAAAGATTGCAACCAATGTAAAGAGAACGACAATGATCAAACCGACAACGGCTAACTTATTCGTAAAAAGCCGTCTCAGGAATAAATTTTCTCTTCTCTTCTTTCGCTTACCTTTGGTTACGGATAATGCATTTGGAGGAACCATCTCATTTACCTCCTTTTGTGTCATAACTAATCTTTGGATTAACAACTTTGTAGAGAATATCTACTGCCAAATTAATCAAAACATAGAGAACTGCTAGGAAGATGACACTCCCCTGGACCACGATATAATCGCGTTTATTAATTGCTTCAACAATCAGTTGACCCATACCCGGCCAGCTGAATATTGTTTCAGTTAATACCGCTCCGCCAAGCAATGAAGAAACCTCCATACCGGCCACCGTTAGAATTGGGGTGAGTGCATTCTTAAATCCATGTTTCATTACAACAAAAAAGTGTGAGACACCTTTAGCCTTTGCAGCCGTAATATAGTCCTGATTCATCACTTCCAGCATGCTCGCACGTGTAATCCGCGAGAAATTCGCCATTGGAATCGTCGAAAGTGTCACACTTGGTAAAATTAAATGCGTAATGAACGCAAGTGCACCATCTCCTGACGAAGCCATTCCTGTTGCTGGCAACCACCCAAGCGTCACACTGAATAAGAGAACAAGCATCAGTCCAAGCCAGAATACCGGGATGGAGATTCCAAACAACGAAGTCACGGTAAATAAATAATCCATCCATGAGCCCTTCCGCGTTGCGGCAATCACGCCCGCAGGTATGCTGACGAGCAAGGCAATGAAAAATGCACAGAACGTTAGGATTAATGTATTTGGAAAACGTTCCAAAATAAGTGTCAAAACGGGTTGCTTATAGGCAAAGGATTGGCCGAGATTGAAATGAATCAAATCATTTAAATACTTGATAAATTGGACAAACACCGAATCATTCAATCCGAGCTGTTCTCTCAGCCGATGGACATCCGAAGCGCTCGCCTGTGGTCCAAGCAGAACACTCGCCGGGTCACCGGGGATCATCCGGGTAATGATAAAGACAATAGCAGCAACGATGAACAGTGTCGGGATTAAATTAATTAATCGTTTAATAATAAATTTAAGCATAGAACTCATTTCCTCCCCCAGATATCTGATCATGGGATTGTTGTTGTACATTCACCGTCTAAAGCAAATTATAAAATTGTGCCGATACAATCTGTATCAGCACAAGAGTAAACACTAACTGCCGTTATTATTTGCTTAACCAAGCATTAGTCTGATCACTGGCAATCGTTATCGAACTATCTGGACTGATCGTAAACCCATGAACCTTCTTACTTGTGCCATAGACAACATCCTGATCAAAGAGATTCACATGCGGAATATCTTTATTAATGATTTCAAGTGCTTGTCCATAGATCGCTTTTCGTTTTGCTTGATCTGTTGTATCTGCAGTGGCCTTCGTGAGCAATTGATCGAGTTGCTTGTTCTGATAACCACCACCGTTACCAAGTGAACCGATTTGTTTTGAATCGAACATCTGGTAGAGGAAGAAGTCAGGATCCGGATACCAAGACCAGCTCATGATATACATTGGTGCTTTTGCTTTTGATACAGTATCACTGAATGTGCCCCATTCAACCGTTTTAATCGAGACATTAATTCCAATTTTCTTCATTTGTGATTGGAAAATAGTCGCAATCGGAACGCGTGCTGGCACAACATAGACATTGGTATTAAATCCATTTGGATAGCCCGCTTCTTTAAGTAACTTCTTTGCCTTTTTCACGTCAACAGTCGTTTTATTTTGATCTGCTAACTTCTGGTCATAGCCCCATGAAGCACGTGGAAGAGGAAGATCTGCTACTTTTGCGCCACCGTATTTAAATGAGCCCTTGAGCAAGTCTTCTTTATCCATTGCCAGTTTAATCGCTTGACGTACTTTTAATTTCTTCGTAGGACCACTCTTAAAGTTGAAGGACAAATAGGAAACTTGAAGACCTTGATCCGACACAAAGTTAAGATTTTTATTCTTTTTAATTGTTAAGATGCTTGGTCCTTGCAAGTTCGTCGCAACATCAATATCACCAGATGCCAGAGAATTAGACATTGTATTCGGATCACCGATAATTGCGAACTTCACAGCGTCAAGATGAGGTTTCGGTCCCCAATACTTGCTGTTGCGATCAACAAGAACATAGGAATCAGCTACCCATTTCTTAAATGTGAAGGCACCTGTGCCAACAGGGTGCATACCGAATTTGTCGCCCCATCCTTTAACTTCTTCCTTCGGCACAATCGCATTCCCCATATCTGTCAGCATTGGCAAGAATGCTGCATAAGGCGTATCAAGATCAATCTTCACCTGATGATTGTTAATCACCGTAATTTTCTTAATATCACGGATTCGGTGCATTGCCGATTGGTTCAAGGAACGCTCTAAAGAATATTTAACATCAGAAGCAGTCATCTTTCTGCCCTTTTGAAATTTTCCTTTTTGAAAATACACATTGGTCCGGAGATTAAAGGTATACGATTTATTATCTTTGGAGATTGTCCAGCTTTTTGCTAGAGAAGGAACAATCTTTGAATTATCGTTGTTATATTTCACCAATGTATCAAAGATACTCCGCATCACATTTGATTCATAAGTTGACGTATAGCCAATTGGGTCAAGCGAAGCAATATTTGATGACAAACCAATTTTCAGTGTTCCTCCATCGACCGCTTTGCCAGAGCCTGATGAAGTTGTGTTCGTACCACAGGCGGTAAGTGCTAACAGACAGGCAACAATAATCAACGCAAAAAACTTTTTCAACAAATCCCCACTCCGTTTCACTATATGTAATTTTCTTTCACATTATTAAATTAAAAATAATATACGACATTTAATGTATTTAGTCAATTTGTTTTTTTGAATTTATTCCTTATTGGGTTAATTTTCTGATTAGTATTAGTGTTGGTGTACATCATTCATTTGTTGTTTGTATCCTACCCAGAAGGGCGGACGCTCATCATGATTGCCAAGATTGGCAAAGCCAAACACCCCAAGCATTTCCTTTTTTCCTTAATCAGTTTTTTCAAAGCTCTATAATCTTCAGCAGACCCTTCATGAATTAAATCACCGCTGATCACAAAACTGCTCTCACTAATTGCTGTAAGTTTTCAGAAAAGAATGGTCTTTTGAGGCCATCAATCATCATGATTCGTATTATCCAGAATGTGGGAAAAGTAGCTTTTTTGATGAAGTAGCGATGAATTAATCTGATTATCATCATCATCATCCAATTAAAGTATTAACTTGTTTATCACCCCTTGTTTCAACACAACTCGTTTTCTATAATTAAAAAATGGGCTATTTGTTTTCCCAAAAAAGATTGTGATTTAATCGATGATCTACGAGGAAGATCAGGCATTAGCAATCTAGTCATAGCTTTTCCATTCTTGTTCATGAGATTATGGGCAAAACTATTTTACTGACTCCAAAAACTACATTTAATTCTTCATAAAAACATCGGAGGCATCATCAATGCAGAAGGCAAAATTTATTGTTCCCGCATTAATTAGTAGCGCTGTTTTTTCAGCAACTGCCCACCAAGCTTATGCAGCTACCGGAAAAGATCTTGTATCAAATTCCATGAAATACCTCGGCATTCCTTATAAATACGGAGCGGCCGCATATTCAACGCAATCTTTCGACTGTTCATCGTTCACTCAATATCTGTTTAAAAAAGTGTACAAAATGACGCTACCTCGAACATCGACGCTACAATCTCAAAAGGGATTAGCCGTGAACAAGGCAAATTTAATTAATGGCGATCTACTCTTTTTCGATACCTCCGGTGATGGTAGCATTGACCATGTCGGAATCTACATAGGAAATGGAAAAATGATCAGTTCAGAGACATATGTTGGGGTTCATATCACAAATGTATTCAGAGGTGGAGGTTCGGAGCATTATTGGAAACCCCGTTTTATTAAAGCACGGAGAATCAACCCAACACCAACGGTTTCGGAGTTATCTTATCAACCACCTACGAAGTCAAAAAGTAGTACATCAAAATCAACAACGAAGATCACTTACACCGTTAAGCGTGGCGATTCGCTATCTAAAATAGCGAACAACTATCATACAACAATCACGAAATTAAAATCACTCAATAAGTTATCTTCTAATATGATTCGTGTAGGTGAGAAACTAACGATTTCATCCTTCAGTACGTCAACGCCAAAAAAGTTGAGTGTTAAACCAGTCCTTAAGAAGTCCGTTTCAAAAACGAGTACGAAGCATACGGTTAAATCCGGCGAATCCCTTTGGGAAATTGCAACACTGCACGGCACAAGTATTAATAAATTGATGAAAAAAAATAATTTGAGTTCTACGCTTATCTATCCAGGTCAAAAAATATATATTTGATGAGCGAATTTAAAAGCTAAAGTCGCTTATAAGAATCGAACACCACTCGGTTAACAGCCGGGATTTTTATTACATCGCAGGCTCCCATGTATCAAACATATATTAAAGGTTGGCAAAATTAACGTAATAATTCGTGAAATTCCTGGTTACATAATAATCGATTTAAAAAAAGTAATCGGTCCTAATTCCTACCACTTAAAAAAATAAAAACTTCTTTAGAAAGTGACCTGTGATGGACAAATTACCTATTAATAAAGTTATTAGTATGCTAAATCAAGGTCGAGAAGTTGATCTCGTGTACCAGGGCACATTATATCAAATCTCTCACACGAATAGGCTAACGTTAATTGCCAGTATAGATGTCCAGAAAGAATATAAATCTACCGAAGATCTCTTTCGTCACTTTAAAATAGACGGTAAAACATTCGCTGAGATTTGGGACAAAATTGAAATTGACCATATTTTTTAGGCAACAAAAAAGACCCGAACCCATTTCAGTAATGGATTCGGGCATTTTTTTATCGATCCCAATATCTCAGAGTTTTTAAATTGCTTACTTCTGGGATAAGTTTTTATTTCTCCCTACTTTTACAATGATTCCTTCACTACTTTGCGTTCAAATGGATCTGAACTTATGCCTTCTGCCACAATTTTTTTCGCCCATTCTTTTGCTGAGAAGAGTGAGTGATCGCGATAATTGCCGCAACTTTCAATTGTTGTTCCTTGAACATCGTCCCATGTCGCTTCGTTCGCGATAAATTCCAGAGAGCCTTTCAGCGCTTTTGCAACGTAAATCGGATCGTGCTCCCCCCAAAGAATCAAATGAAATCCGGTCCGACAGCCGAACGGCGAGCAGTCGATTACTCCTTCAAGCCGATCCCGTAGCAAACTGGCAAGCATATGTTCAATGGTATGCAGCCCGGCTGTAGGAATCGCATTTTCGTTGGGCTGCACAAATCGTAAATCATAATTTTGAATCAGGTCGCCTTTAGGTCCTCTTTGTGTCGTAATTAATCGAACATAGGGAGCTATCACTTTCGTATGATCAAGAGTAAAACTTTCAACCTTTGCCATAATTAATCTCCTCACCTGTCTATATTTTTTTATAAACATTAATGCCCCTAATTTCTAGGTACTATTTCTTGCATGATAACATAAGACCTATGCTTAATACTTGAAGGCAGGAACATAAACACCATTGTAAAGATTTTTAATTTTATTTCCGACCGATGCAGTATGGTAAGCTTGCACAACTTTCTTATAGGTGCTGTTATTCTTATCAGCCGTCCGCGCAACAATGACGTTAATCCACGGTTTATTATTCGGATCATTGAGATCAGGTTTAATGCGATAAATCGAATCAGTTACCGGGTTCATTTTATTATCAATAATAAAGTTACTGTTTGTTATGCCCGCTGCAAAATCCGGGAGCAGACTTGGAATCTTGGCTGGATCCACTTCGACAATTTTCACGTGATGCTTATTTTCTGTAATGTCTTTCACAGCCGGGGAGTATCCTTTACTTGGATCAAGTTTGATCAAGCCTGCACTCTCCAGAACTTTAAGTGCTCGTCCTGCATTGGTAACATTGTTAGGAATAGCAATTTTATCACCGTTTTTAATCTGACTGAGACTTTTAATCTTTTTTGAGTAGACATTTAAAGGAACAATGTATGACTGACCGATGACGGTAAATTTATAGCCCTTTTGCTTTTCTTCCTGATGCAGGAAAGCATTATGCTGAAATGCGGTGAGATCAAGTTCTTTATTGGCCTGGGATTGGTTGGTAATGATACCGTCAGTGAACTTGACAAGCTTTACCTGAATGTTTTCTTTTATTAAGTTCTTATTGACTTGCGCCCAGATGGGATCATCACTATTGCCGACAACCCCTACTTTCACTTCTTTTACTTTATTAGTGCTGCTGTTTGATGCTGATGAACTGCATGCCGCAAGCACCAGAGCAAAACTGAGGATAACGATAAAACTGCTTAATTGGAAAATCCTTTTCATGATAAATGCCTCCTAATGAGTGGTTTTTTTAGAAATTAATGTACCTATTATTTGAACGATGCTAACAAAAATGAGTAGAACAATAATGGATACATAAGTAGCATCTAATTGATTTTGCTGATAACCGTAACGGATCGCAAAGTCCCCTATTCCTCCACCTCCGACAACACCGACAATCGCAGTCAGTCCGATAAGACTAATGATGGTGATGGTTGATACTCGCGCAATGGACGAGATTCCTTCTTTCAAATAGACGGAGATTATAATTTGAAATGGCGATAAGCCCATGGCAATCCCTGATTCAACCAATCCCTCATCCACTTCATTAAAAGCAGATTCGATCTGCCTAGAGAAAAAAGGTGTAATTCCGATGATGAGCGGAAATATAGTACCCTGTACACCGACAGCCGTCCCAGAAATCAATCGAGTAAGCGGGATCAGAGCCGCAATAAGAATAATGAATGGAATCGAACGGAACAGATTGATTACTTTATCAAAGAAATTAAAAACGAATAAATTCTCTAAAATACCGCTTTTTTTCGTAGATATAAGCGCAATGCCGATAAATAAGCTGAGCACAAAAGAAATCAGCCCTGATAGGAAGACCATCTGCAGTGTTTGAGCAATCGATAGATAAAATTCATCCATGACTTGAGAGACATTTGGAAGAAAAAATTGTATCAAGTTATCCATGATTCAACACCTCAATAGCCACATGCTTTGGTATTAAGTACTCGAGCGCATGATCAATAGTCGACTTCTGACCACTTAAAATAATAATGAGTCCACCAAGCGGATTATCGTTCAAAATTTGAATATCACCAAACACAATATTGGCATCGACATTATAAGTTCTCGAAATATAAGAGATAAGCGGTTCGGAAACACTGTTTGTCGTATAGCTTATTTTCAGCAACAGCTGTCCCGGTTGCAGCCGGACAACTGGAGAGTTTGTTTCAATTAATGTCTTCACACTGCTCAGTGCAGACGTCGTTTCAATAAATGACTGTGTCAATTCCTGCTGCGGATTGGAGAAGACGGAATAAACATCGCCCTGTTCAATAATCTTCCCTTTATCAAGGACTGATACCTTCTGACAAATTTCCTTGACAACAGACATTTCGTGAGTAATCACCACAATCGTTAAGCCTAGTTCTTTATTCAATCTCTTCAATAAATAAAGGATTGATTTTGTTGTTTTTGGATCCAAGGCGCTTGTTGCTTCATCACACAACAGGATTTTCGGATGATTCACTAGTGCCCTGGCAATGGCCACGCGCTGTTTCTGTCCGCCGGACAACTGAGAAGGATAGGCATTCCTCTTGTCCGGCAAATTAACAAGTTGCAGTAACTCGGTAATCCGCTTATTAATCTGCTGCTTTGACAAACCGCTATGTTTCAAAGGAAGCGCAATATTATCAAAGACTGTTCGGGAAGGCATGAGATTAAACTGTTGAAAAATCATGCCGATTTTTCTCCTTATCGATCTCAGTTCCCGTGCTTTTAATCCGACAATATTTTGGCCTTCAAAGAAAATACGACCTTCAGTTGGCTTTTCAATACCATTAAAACATCTAACAAGCGTCGATTTTCCAGCTCCACTATAGCCGATGATGCCGAAAATCTCTCCCTTTTCTATAGAGAGATTCACATCTTTTAGTACAGGATGAGCCTTTTTATCTACGGTAAAGACCTTAACTACATGGTCCGTACGTATGATTTCTGATGTTGACACGGCTTCGTGCCTCCTTTCCTATGTTTTCTAATTGAAATACTTGGTTTTATGGTTTATTATTTCTTCGCCAAATAGGCCTGTGTGCACAACTCAAGCTGTTGGATCGCTTCAAAAACAGTTGCCTCGTTCACTTCAAAGGGAAGCAAATGGATCGTCTTATCTGGGCTTACAGAAAAAGCTGCTAACTTGTGAATATCTTGTATAGAACACGCCTCAAGATGCAGATCCTGAAGATTCGTCGGCAACTGAAGCTGCTGATAAAATGGCAGAAGCTTCAGTATCTCCTCCCATTTTTTTTCAAGGGCTAATTGAACCAAGACCCCATAAGCAACCTTTGCGCCATGCAGGAGATGAACGGTTTCTGGGAAATAAGTCAACGCGTCATGGATGGAATGCGCTGCGGTCGCGCGTCCGTATTCGTCCCCGAAGCCACCCACCAGACCACCGGCAATAATATTTGTTTCCATCACCAGCTGCCAGGCGTTGGATAAAATGCCCCGCTTCATATCATCTACAGCTTGTATTGCATATTTTAGAGGGATGTCGTGACAGATTTTTGCCGAATCACGCGCATATAAAAGAGCTAGATGATTGGTGCCAATATGTGTAAGCAGACTGTCGGATTCATACCATTTGGCCAACGTATCGGCGATTCCGGCGATAAAATAGTCCACCGGAGAGTCTAGGATGACTCTAGGTTCAATAAGCACAAGACTAGACTGTCTTGGGTAAAGTTCATGTCCGATAGAAATGCCGTTTTCCTCATAAAGAACACTGAGCGCAGACCATGCAGCGCAGTTACTGGCCATTGTCGGTAGAATTATCAAACGACAATCACCTGATTTAACGGCAGCCGCTTTCGCTGTATCAATCACCTTTCCACCACCAAGACCGATGATCAAATCAATGTCTAAATTTTTGATTTCTTGAATGACTCGATCAATTTCTTTGTGCGAACATTCACCGCTGAATGTCATTTGAAACACATCAAATCCTGCTTGAGCAAGATTTGGGAAATAAGGTGCTGCCTTACGCCATGACTTGATGCCATGAAGAATAAGGAGTCGATTAGCTGACAGCGACTTAAGAAACTCCGGAAGATAGTCATATGCATCTTTTTCAGAGAGATATTGTTGCGGTCCCACCCTAGAAACAACATGAAAAGACATTATACTGAACTCCTTTAACGGCAGGATGAGAAAATACTGCCCGCCTTTAATTCATGGTCATACCGCCAGTCACATTAATCGCCTGACCAGTCATATACGAAGACAGCGGACTGGCTAGAAACAGAGCTACATTTGCTACATCAGACGGAAGGGCTGTTCGCCCCAGCGGGACTTGTGAACAATCTTCTTGGTAGATCTCTTCTGGCGTCATGTTTCTGAGTTTGGCACCGTCAATCCGTTCCCTATGCTTCATACTCGTTTCCACTATGCCGGGACAGATCGCATTAACCAGAATCTGCTGAGGCGCTAATTCGATAGCCATAACCTTCGTAAATCCGATCACTGCGTGTTTTGAGGAGCAATAATTTCCCATACAGCGATATCCGTTTTTCCCAGCCTGGGAGGCAATATTAATGATCCGCCCCTCAATTCCCCTTTCCTGCATCTGGCGGGCAATCGCCTGTGATACCAGAAAAGTTCCTTTGGCGTTTACCTCCATAACTCGGTCCCAATCTTCTTCCTTAATGTCAACCGCATAATCCATTGTTGAGATCCCCGCGCTGTTTACAAGAATGCTAATGGGACCCAGCAGATCAGCTGCTGTCTTCACCGAATGCTCAACATCCTTTTTATTTGTTACATCCAGATTAAGATGAACATGACGATCTGATTTCTGCTCCACCTTTTTTTCAAAGGCGACATCAGCTACAGCTACTCCGGCACCGGCTTCAAGAAATAATTCAGCAATTTCCTGGCCGATCCCCGAGCCGCCTCCTGTAATAAGTACATTTTTATCTGTTAAGTCGATTGTTATCATTTTTCGCTTTCAATCTCCTAACCTATTTGAATAAGTGTAGCGCTTCAATACGCTTAACAGCCTCAGCCAGCACTTCCTCACTGTTTACCAAACTGATTCTGATAAAGGAATCGCCTTTTTCCCCAAATCCGATTCCTGGTGCAACAACAATATGTGCTTTCTGAAATAACAGTTCTGAAAAAGACTGGCTATCATAGCCTGCAGGGACCCTCAGCCAAGCGAAAAATGTACCGGGCGGGGAAGCAACCTTCCAGCCAATACGCCGTAATCCATCAATGAGCACATCTCTTCTTCGCTGATAGATACGTAGGAGATTAATCGCACATTTCTGCGATGATTGCAATGCACACGCTGCAGCGTCCTGAACCGCACCAAACACCGTACTGTAGGCATGTGTGTGAAATTTGTTGAAAGCCTTTATAATCGAGGCATTACCTACCGCAAAGCCAAACCGCCATCCTGCCATATTATATGTTTTCGACAGAGTATACACTTCGACAGCAACGCTTTTCGCATGCTTTGTTTGCAGAATGCTCAACGGCTTGTTTTGATCAAAGCCGAGCGAAGCATAAGCAAAGTCATTAATGACCGGAAGACGATGTTCTCTGGCAAAATCAATCGTTTTTCGAAAAAAGTCCTTGGTTGCCAATGCCCCAGTAGGATTATTTGGATAATTGAGCATGAGAAGCCGCGCCTTTTTCAATACATCCCCTGGGATGCATCGATAATCCGGAAGAAAACGATTCGATTCCTCTAGCGGAAGGGCAAACGTTTTCGCCTGTGATAGAGTGGCCGAGGAATAATAAATTGGATAACAAGGATCTGTAATCAGCATATAATCTCCAGGATTAAGCAGCACTTGCGGTATTCCAGTAATACCGATGTGAGACCCATGAAAGATAGCTATCTCATTGATTGGGTCTAAGAGCACTCCATACTCTTTTTTATAAAATTCGGTAATCGCTAATCGCACGTTTTCCTTACCGAGGAAAGGTGGATAAGCATGATTTTTCGGTTGATCCACAGCTGCCTTAAGGGAAGCAACAATGTGCTCAGGCGTCGGCAGATCCGGATTTCCCTTGGAAAGGTTAATGAACGGCAACCCTGTTTGTTCTGATTCAGCTAATTTATTGTCCAACCGATCAAAAAAGTTAACAGATAGCTTCTGGGCACGTTCAGAAGGTTGAAAATAAACCAAATCGTCTCCTCCTTAAATCCTCCAACACTACATCCTATCTTCTTTCTTAATTCCAAAAACCAATGGTGCGAGCTGTTCAAGATATGTGGCATCCGTGGAATCAAAGTTATTGAATAATGGACTGTCTAAATCCAGAACACCAAAGAATCGATTGCTCTCCGGCCAAAAAACTGGAACGACAATCTCTGAATTCGAACGCGCATCACAGGCGATATGCCCAGGAAACTGATGAACGTCAGGGACGATTTCCGTTTTTTTCGTAAAGGCCACTTTACCGCAAACTCCTTTCTGAAGCGGAATATGCATACAAGCAACCCTGCCTTGAAACGGTCCTAAGATTAATTCATCGTTTTTCCAACGATAAAATGTTGTTCCATTCAACCCGGGCACTCTCTCGAAAATAAGTGATACCATATTGCTCATATTCGCGACTAAATCCAGTTCCTCATCAAACAAGGCTTGTAACTGTTGAATCAAATCACAATATACTTTCTCTTTCTCCATGACCTCACCTCAACTGTCCTCCAGATAAAAACAATAAAGAAGCCGAAACTCCTCTCTTATTGACTAATGATTATTCATATACATAATTCTTATATGTTAACTTGGAATTATGTATCATTTTATCGTCGTAGGCGGATTAAATGCTCTCTCTGATATATCACCTCTTAATAAAAAAATTGCCTTCTTTGAGATAAGAAGACAATTGTCGCTTTCATGATTCATTGGATGAATTGTTTCTCTTATCTTTCAGAATAAATCTGCAGGAATTAACACCATGCGTTATACCGCTGGTTGTTGGGTTTCATTGGGCCAGTCCCTCCACCACTCTTGATAAGAAGATGACTATTAAATTATCAAAGTAATTCTATGGGGATTATTGTATATTATATTGCTTACAAGTGCAACACTTTTTTATCAAACTTACACTGCATGCATACGGCATCTGCATCTGTGCGTTCGCCGACTTGATCTACAAAACTCACCAGCTCCTCTTCAGACCAGTAGCTTGTCTTTTTCGGTCCAATTTCCTTTTAAAAATGCAAGTTAGTTGTTTCTCAGATTTCATCTCTACTTATCTGGCAGCAGGGTTTTGAGCATAGCCTTGTCCCATTTGCCCGTCTGCGCATTATAGATTCCAAAATAAGATGCAAGTTCCCAGTACCCCCAACTGAATCCAAAGTGTTCGGCCTGCTCGCGTACTTCTTCCGTCCAGCGAAGTCTCGATTCATAGGGTGCTTGATTGTTCGCACCGAACTCCCCAAGATAAACTGGAACATGATGCTGATCCGCCCACCTTTTGACACGGGCAAACCGTTCGTGTATCTCGCTAACTTCCTGGTTTGTACCCGTCCATTGAATATCATGATACTGTGAAAACCCTAAGTAAGGATTAGCCTGGAAGGTGAAATTATTGGGTTCATAATAATGAAAGGAGACGATCAGATTCCGGTCAGTCGGTATCTGGAGCGCATCAAGACGATACAACGAGTAATAATTGTCTGGGCCAACAATGATTTTACGCGTTGGATTTGTTTTTCTGATGATATGGATGGCTTCCCCCAAGTACTGATTCCACAGCCCTCCATTCAGATTATCTTTCGGTTCATTCAGTACTTCGAACAGGAGATGCGATGAGTAATTCTGATAACGCTCGGACAATTGTTCCCAGATGCTCAGGAAACACGCGTGATACTGCTCCGGATCCTGCATGATTTCCTCGAAATGATGAAAATCAAGGATCACATATAAATGTTGCTGCAGCGCATCCTGGAGGTAGCCATCCAACTTTTTCATAAAAGTCGGATCGAGCGCGTAATTCGGATTATCTTTCGCATAATCTGAAAATCGGACCGGTAATCGGACAGCATTAAACCCCGCTTGCTTAATCGCCTTAAAATATTCAGACTTCATCTGAACATCCCAAGGCGTATAACGCGGTGCATCCAGTGCATTTCCTATATTCATAGAACAAAATCGAACCATTTGCTTGCCCCCCGAACTTCTTTGCTGAAGATAAGGAATGAGTGATGAAATCAGAACGATGACAATAAAAATGAGCGTGAACATAATAAGTTTTTTCTTCATCGCTTGAACCCCTCTGGCATGTTTCATCGAAGCTTTTATTAAAAGTTTTTCCGGCAACTTGGACATGACTGATCAAACCGTGAACACGAACGCAACACTGTATGTCCTATATCTATCCCACTAACAGGAGAATAATGCATCCTAACTGAAGACGTAAAAAGCAAAACCCATCATTTGCGTAGCCTAAAATCTTCCACTTGTGTTCACCATGCACCGTTAGTCTGCTTTTGTTTTCAATAAAGATTTGATCGGATTATTCCTATATCGGTACATACGACAAGCAAATTTAAAATGGTACAAAAAAACACGATCCAACAGCACCTACTTATCTATGAATTGCGCATAAAAAAAGATCCCTGCTCGACTCAAAACCGAACAGGAATCAATTTATATCGCGTTTATTTTTCTTCAGTTAAGACTCATAAATTAATTAAACACAATCCCACCGTCGATCAGTACAGACTGTCCGGTCATGTAGTCGGAATCGCTCGACGCCAGGAAGGAAACAAAGTTGGCGATATCTTCGGGCTCTTCGCTCCGTCCAAGGGCGATACTTTCGATCGCCTGCTTGAATGCTTCACCTTTCTTGATCCCTTGATAGTTCGTCATCACATCATCAATCCGCTCCCACATGCCGGTGCCAACGATGCCCGGGCAGTACGCATTGACGGTAATATGATCTTTGGCCAGTTCCTTTGCCGCAGCCTGAGTAAAGCCACGCACAGCAAACTTAGTTGCCGAGTAGAGCCCCATCATCGGGAAACTCTGATGTCCGGCAATACTGCAGGCATTGATAATCTTGCCACCGGTCGACTGCTTTTTCATTTGTTCCGCTGCTGCCTGAATTCCGTATACCGTGCCATAGACATTGACTTTGAACAACAGATCCAGATTTTTCTCTTGCAGGCCAATCACCGGACCGACATGGGCCACACCAGCATTATTCACGAAAACATCGACACTGCCGAATGTATCCGCCGCATGCTGAACGAGTGCTTTCTGATCCTCGAATTTGGTGACGTCGCTGACGAGCGACGATACCTGGTAGCCGGCATTTTTGAATTCATCAACTGCACTTTTGAGTACGGTTTCATTGACATCGCTCAGGACAACAGCAAATCCGTCCTTGGCCAAACGTTCTGCAATGCTCTTTCCAATCCCTTGCCCTGCGCCTGTGATGACTGCTGTACCTTTCGACATAATTCCAACCCCCCTGGTATAGATCCTAAAGCGGTATAGCGCAATCGAGCGGTATTAAACTCCTGGATGGATGATCGTTTAAACAGCTTATTGTCCGGAATGCGCTTTCATCATTGTAAATGTATATGCTTGTATCAATTAGTTATGTCACGGTAAAAAACATATTTACCAAGCGTTTAACGTGAGTTCGCATGTGATCAAACGAGTCTATTCCCTTTCTGAGTACGGATGACCACTGCAACCGGAACATCTAGTCATAGTTTTAATAAAAGCAGCGTTACGGATCATCGGAGTAATCAAGTAAAGGAAGGCGGAGATTCCCGGTTTCACTTCCTTAATCCTGAAAACAATGGACTTCTACGATTAGTGCTGATCAAGCCAATCCAGTGCAGTCACAATCTCCTCGTCCCACAGATCCCAACTATGTCCACCTTCTCGATCTTTAAAGAAATACGGTAAATCAGTTGCCTCCATGCGCTCTTTAAATGCCAGATTGTCCGGATAAAGCGCATCTTCTCGTCCACAAATCTGCAAGAAGGACGTGCCACTCGTTAATGGAGATCTTTGATCCAGAAGATGGTATAAATTGTTTGGTGATGTTCCAAATTCCTGCGGTGAACCGAAAATCAAGTGAAATTCTTGATCCCGAGCCTTACACTCTTCCCGCATTCTGGTGACATCAATCGCCGGAGACAGCGCAAACACTTTTGCAAAGCTTTGCGGCTCAGATAATCCCCATTTTAATGCACCATATCCGCCCATAGATAGCCCGCCAACATAGGTGCTTTCCCGCTGTTGATTGATCGCAAAAAGGGCGTGAACAATCGTTGGAAGTTCTTTTGTCAGAAACGTCCAGTACTTACCGCCGCTTTGCATGTCTGTATAATAGCTCCGATGCACATTCGGCATAAAAACAGCCAGATTTCTATTTTCCACATAGCGAATAATCGAAGAGCTTTGAATCCATTGCTTGTCATCACCAAAAAGACCGTGAAGTAAGTACAATACCCGCAGATTGTTTGAACGTTCGCGTGGCAGTATCGCTTGAAAAGTTGTTTGAAAACCAAGAATTTCCGAATCATAAGCTACAGATAGAACAGCCATGCTTTCACCCGATTTCTTTTCCAATTATTTCATTCCGGAAACGTTAAAACCTTGCAAAATGTACTTTTGAAGTGCCAGAAACACAATCACAATTGGAATGACCATAAATGCTGAACCCGCCATCTGCAAAGCATAATTACTGGCATGCTGTCCCTTAAGCAAAGCGAGACCGACAGACAGCGTGTAGTACTTTTGATCGTTCGCAATAATCAATGGCCAAATAAAAGAATTCCAACCTGCAATAAAAGTTAAGATCCCCTGAACGGCAAGCACCGGCCGAGAAATCGGTAAGATGATTTTCCAAAAGATATAAAACTCACTGCATCCATCAAGACGGGCAGCTTCAATAATTTCATCTGAAATGGTTGACATAAATTGGCGGAAAAGGAAGATGCCAAATGCACCGACCATACCTGGAAGCGCAATTCCTAATAATGTATTCGTCAGATGAGCCATATTCAGTAGTAGATACACCGGGATCATCGTCACCTGACCAGGAATCATCATGGTCGCAAGCACAAGGTAAAATAAACTATTTTTCCCCTTGAACCGATACTTGGCAAATCCATAGCCAGCTATGGCATTAAGAAACATGCCCACAAATGAGAACAACACGATAATAATTGTATTTTTAAGATAAACAAGAAAGTCCATTTGCGTAAAAAGGGTAATAAAATTATCCAGTGTAAATGACTTTGGCCATATGGATGGCGGAATCTGGAGAATCTCCATATCCGTTTTCACAGAGGACAGCAGCATCCAGATAAAAGGTAAAACCATCAAAATGCCGCCGACAACTAAAATGATGAGCACGATGAATTTCGATAACTTACTGTGCTGGATGGATTCATTCAATTTTCTTCACCCCTATTACATCTGATTATCCTGTTGCTTTCGCTGTCCTCGGAACTGAATCAACGTCACAACAATAATAATGACAAACAAGATCATTGAACCAGCGGCAGCATAACCGAATTTACTGAACTGGAACCCATTTTGGTAAATAAACAAGGCAATGGAATTCGTACTATTCAATGGACCTCCGCTCGTCATGACCAAAGGTTCTTCAAAAAATTGCAGCCATCCGATTAACGTGGTCACCGTGACAAAGAAGGTTGCAAACCGAAGCATCGGAATTGTGATCTTTGTCAGTCTCTGCCAGCTATTGGCGCCATCAATCTGAGCCGCTTCATAATAGGCTTTCGGAATTCCCTGCAGTGCTGCTAGAAAAATGAGCATATTGACACCAATGGCACGCCATAGTGCCAAAATAATCAAAGAGATTTTTGCTATGAACGGATCCTGTAGCCACGGTACCGGGCCAAGGTGAACAAACTGCAGCATATAGTTCAACAGACCAAATTGAGGATTGTACAAATAATTCCACACCACAGCAACCGCAACAACATTCGTGATGGACGGCGCATAGAAAATTAACCGAAAGAGTCTGAAAATCCAGCTGTCACCAAAATTAATTAATAAAGCGATCCCCATGGAACAGGCAATAACGAAGGGCACACCAATGACCACATAAAAAATACTGTTGCCGATCGATTGTAGAAAAGCCGGATCGTTAAATAAATTCACGTAATTTGAGAGCCCAATGAAATGGATTTTCGACCAATCTGCTAGGCCAGTTATATTGATATCTGTGAAGCTAATGATCAAGGAGATGATGATGGGAACGATTGAAAAGATCAACAATAGAAATAATGCAGGCGTGATAAATAGATATGGACTGTTTTTATTCAGAAATGTTTTCATCCGCGATGTCCCCAATCTAATAATGAAGGCATGTCATCCTTCCTTTGACATGCCTCAGTTATTTGATTATTTATTATCCAATATTTGCTGAGCACTTGAATTATATTGATCCAGCGTTTTCTGGACATTTGCACCGGTTCGATAGATTTTTTCCCAGCTCTTCAAATAGCCTTGGGCCATCTCTTCAAACTGTGGAACCAGTGGAAGCGGTTCTGCTGTTTTTGCTTGTTCACCAAACGCTTTGTAGAACGGATTATCCTTTAACTGATTGCTGTTCCACGCTGAGCTAACGGCCGGCATATCCGTACTGATTTTTAGCCATTTGAGCTGTGTCTCTTCACTGCTCAGATAGTTTAATAACTTAGCAGAATTCGCTTTGTTCTTTGAATACTTGAAGATGGTCAGATCAGCGCCGCCCAGGATGGATTTGTTGTTATCTTTGCCCTTAGGTAGTACTGCTGTTGCCCATTTACCTTTGACATCGGGAACCGTTGTGTTGATCGTCTGAATGTTCCATGATCCACTGATAAACATTGGGACAAAGCTCTTTCCTCCAAAAGATTGAGTCAGATCAATCCCAAGGTCCGTCTTCGGCGTTGCACCTTGTTTAATAAATTTATCCATGTAAGTGACCGCATCAACAAAGGCCGGTTGATTGAATTGTGTTTTGCCGTTTTCAATTAGGTTCGAACCATTTTGCCGAGCAAACATGAACGCTGTGCTCTGTTCTTTAGGATCGATATTAAACCCGTAGTATCCTTTCCCTCGTTTTGATAACTTTGTCGCCGCATCAAGCAATTCATCCCATGTCTTCGGCGGTTGAGTGTACCCAACTTTCTTCAGGAGGTCCGTTCTATAGAATAAGACACGTGTATCAATATACCAAGGAGCACCATAATACTTGCCGTTGTACTGTGCTGTTTCTACGGATCCTTTAAAGAAATTGCTCGGTTTCAGGTTCGGATTGTCTTTGAGATAAGGCGTCAAATCCGCGAGTGCACCCGCTTTTGCAAATTCAGGCATCCAGGAAGATCCCATCGTGATTACATCCGGACCTGATTTGGAAGCAACCGCCGTGAGCAGTTTATCATGAGCATTCGCCCAAGGAATTGCCTGAACATTAACATTTATACCGCTCTGTTTCTGAAATTTAGCAACAAGATCTTGAAAAGGCTTGGGTTGATCGCCAAAGAACCAAACCGTGATTGTTTTCTTTGTCGTTCCAGTTGATGAAGAAGAACACCCGGATAAAGCAAATGATAAAATGAGTAAAAGAGAAACAAAGATAACTGCAATACGTTTACCAGCTTTATTCATTGAACAGCACCTCCAAGAATTTTATCGAAACGTTTCTATATGCATTATAGTATATGTTGTAACCGTTTTCAATAATAACTAGTTTATTTTTATTTTTCTAATTATGCAGGTCCCAAATGGTTTAAGCGTTTACAAGTTTTCGATGTTTTTTTATACTATATCTAGTGGGTATACGTACACATCAACAGCAGGCGTAGTAAATGACCAAACAAGGGGTTAGTACATATGGCTGGAATCAAGGATATTGCAAAAAAAGCCGGCGTTTCCATATCAACAGTATCATACGCTTTAAATGGTAGTCCTAAAATTCCAGAAAACACACGAAAAAGAATTCAGGAAATTGCGGACAAGCTTAATTACATACCAAACCGTGCAGCGCGCACGTTGAGAAATCAAAAGACACAAACAATCGGTGTTTTTCTAGTAAATTACGGGGGTCACTTTTACAGTCAGATGATTGACGGCATGAACACTATGCTTGCATCAGCGAATTATGATTTAATTGTCTGCTGCGGTACACGTACACATCACTTTATCCCTGAAAAGATGATTGACGGAGCGATTATTCTGGATAACAGCTTTGAAACAAGTGAAATTCTGAAGTACGCACAATCTGGAAGCAAAATGGTTGTTCTTGATCGTGTTCTGCACCACCCGAATGTCAGCCAAGTGCTTCTCGACAACAAAAAAGGGATTTGGTCGGCGCTTGATCATTTGAAAAGTTCTCCCTCATATAACACGCTTTATCTTCTCACTGGACCTGAGGGAAACTACGACAGTCGAGAACGGATAAAATCCGTCACTATGTATCTTGAAGAGGCAAATTACGCAGGAAAGCTCACCATTCTCCAAGGAGATTTCACAAAGAAATCTGGAGAACGTGCAGCTAAGCAAATTGAACGTGAACTCACAAATGAACCGATCAGTATTCTCTCGATGAATGACGAAATGGCATTTGGTCTCTATGAACAGTTCAGCGAAAAGAAACCAAGCATCGGCAAAGATATTTCGATTATCGGATTTGATAACGATATACTCTGTAATTATCTGTCACCAAAACTGACCTCAGTCAGTTATTCAAAGTATGAATGGGGCTATCACGCTGCAGAAAAAATGCTTGATCTGATCAATGGGGATAAATCTAAGATTCAGATGATTCCAACAGAACTTGTGACTCGAGATTCTGTGCTACTGTAATTCACTTTTTATTCACCAAACTTGTACTTCAAAGACACGCCCAGTTGCTCCCATCAACTGGTGCGACTGCGGACGATCGGGACCCTCCTCGGTAATACGCTATCTGTGGTCTCTGGCTCGCATCAACAGATCCGGCCCTGCAGGAGTGTCGCACGCCCGTGATTAAACAAAAAACATGGCAACAGATCGCCGGGCATGAACGTTCCCTATTAAAAAAAGAGATGTGGTGTTTTATCACCCATCTCTTTTACGTTCCCTGTAATTATTCTTGAAGATAAATATCGATCACATTACGATCAGTGAGCAGCTTCTCCACTTCTTCTTTTCGCACATACATGCCCCCAGCCCGGTAACGATTCTTCGTTTGTTCAAAGGGAACTTCAGTACCGTTGATTTCTAGTTTGTTTGTACCCTTTTTTAAGAGATGATAGGCATAGCGTGTTGGTTTCCCAAGGCAGGTGAATTGAACCTTTAACCCATCGTGAACCGCAGATAGAACCGGATCGATAACCACTCCACCATCTTTTCCGCGAATGCCGAGACAGTTGGTTATGAATTGATTCATAAAAATTCCCGGGCCACTTGAGTAAATTCTCCAGCCTCCTTTAACCGTGATGTTGCCTTGACGGAGCTTTTCAAAATCTTTTTGTGCCCCATACCGTGTCTTGAATGCACCATCTGAGCTGCTGAAATAGGTATTCGACTGCCGCAGTCCTGCATTTTTCACGGAATGACTTAAGTTAATGGGATTAATGACGGACAGACCTTCCCATACTTCTTTTGCATCGCCAAGCTTTGCCATTGCCTCAATATAGCGGATGTGTGCATGAACGTACATAAGCCCAATTTCTCTTCCGAAGTTGGCTGCTTGTTCCGCCCGTTGGAAATGTACGCTGACACCGCCACGATACTCCGCGGGCTGACTCATCAAGCGTACACCATCTGGAAATTTTAAGTACTGATTAATTAATCCTACATGCCGTTCTGCCTGCTCCGGTGTAAAAAGCTCCGCAATTATTGATCGCGTCATCGGCAGTAACCGATACTGAATACCTGTCTTTTTATCCTCCGGATGAATGATAAACTCCGTTTTCTGATCATCGGACAGATAAAGAAAGCCGGGAATCACCTTATCTGCCAATATATAGTTGTTAAAATCTTTTTTGATGGCTGCCGATAAACGGCCAAGCTCCTGCGCATAGCTCTTTTCATAGTTCTCCAATACGACACTTAATCGCCGAATTGTCTGATAGGTGAGTGCAACCGTCCAGCTGCTAGCCATATGACGCTTCATATTGGCATCATGGGGCTGTAGTGTGTCGTCCCAATCACCGTTGCCATAGCATGACAAATACGTAGTATTAAGAAAATGATCCGTAATGTACTTGATTTCACGTTTCAAATGGTCGTAAAGTGACTCTTGACCTTCCGAATCGGTAAAACGATGATCACTCCGTTTGGTGTAAGGAATGGATTGATCAAGAATGGAATAATCCCCGGTCGTATAGAGGTAATCGCTCAAAGCCTTCATCGGCCAAACAATAATATCACCGTGACTCTCATCAAACTGAATCTCTGAATAGCGATCGAACATAAACCATTGCGGCCAGTTGCCATCCTCTCGATACTGATGTGCATAGACCTTTTTCAGAATGCTTTTTGCAACGTCATAATGCTGCGACGCCATAAAGAATTCGAACGGTCCCTGACAGACATCACGCGTCCCCCACGCAGCACCTCCATACTGTTCCAGACCATGCGGGGACAGGTAGTGCACGAGCATGTCATAGGTATACCACCAAGCCATCGTTTCCAGTTTGCTCAGTTCCTCGGATAAGGGCGCATTGGAAAGTTCAAAACCATTCAGTATACCGGACAGAAAATCACGATAGCAATCAACTTCCTTGGTTCGATCCATGACAATCCGGCCATCACCTTTTCCCTGAACACTTCCGCAAATCATCAGTTCAAAATGATCGGTCTCATGCGTTTCAAGGATGACTAGCGATGCCGAATCAGAACGTGCCCCTTTTAGGAGCCGCCCCTCATTGTCTAGTTTGAATGGTGTACCGGAAATCCGCATTGAAAAAGTGAGCTCCGGATAGGCGGATCGGATCAATTGATTGTCCTTGTCCGGTGAAAAGTACAAAACATTATCTGACCGTTCCATAATGTACGTTGACTGATACTCACAATCATCCATAAGAATCTGATTGGTCACAAGAAATGCGTATCGTCGCCCTGAAGACGAACCGACATTCAGTTGCACGCTTGGTTCACTGGCTGACGTAAAAAGTGTAATCACGATCGAATCGTCCGGCATAGAATAGATCCATTTGACGTAATTGAACCCGACTTCAAATAAGGATGGCAACGTGAGTAGTCGATAGGCCCCCTCTATTCGGATATAGATCCTCTGCCCTGAAGTCTTTAACACATTGAGCGCATTTCTCGCATTGGACATCATTTTATTCATTGATGTATTCCCAATGACCACTTGAGAATTAAAGATGCCGTACATGAACGCTGTTGTCGCCAGCTGATGGTCCTCAACATGAAGCGTGCGGCCGCTCATCAGAATATGACCATGAGGACGTTCCGTCAGTAGTTCTTTTTGTTTAAGAATGACATGCGACTTCTCGGGTGTGAAGAACGACAGCAATTGTCCATCAACCCGTTCCTCATGTTTTCGTTCTGGATATAATTTATTGATGGCATCCAAACTTAGCGCCTGTGCAGTTAGCGGTACGCCAATATCCTCTGCGTGAGCGAGCGAATCAACGGTCGTATAGGGTGAGGCGTCTTCCCTACTTGACTCCATCCACAACTGCTCAATTTCGTGAATGTTTTTGTGCTGACTTTGCTCTAGGCTACCCTTTAGATCCGGATGAAGTTGTGCAAAGAACACAACAGTTTGCTCTTTACCTTCGAGCTGAATCCTCTCTGACTGTAAGCCGATCATTGCGAATTCATATTGATTAATCTCGCTTGGAAAAACTTCCTGGGTGAGCGCTTCAGGGCTGTTTGTTTCTTTATAGGACAATCCGAAAAACTGAAAGCCATCGGTAAAATAACCTCGGGTATTCGATAACGCCCCTTGCCAAATCGCAGGAAAGTTTCCTTTCTTCTGCGCCTGGTTTTGCCGCGAACCAATAATAAACCCTTGATCGGTTGTCTCCACATAGTGATCAATATACTGTGAGACATACGCCTCATTCGCTTGAACAGCAGCAACATTAGCCAGTCCCAAATCTTGGGTATAGATGATGTCCGTTTGTATATGATTCCCGTTTAGTGTCACGGTCCAGAACCAAACATTCTGATCGGTTAGTGTGAGCAGTACCTGATAATGAACACCTTTAAAAGTTCCCTCCCATCTTCCCTTATTTTCTTTGTATGAGAAAAGGCTTGATGAGCGGATACCCAGCAAAGGAACAAAATCAATACGGTCTTCCTGAAAAACACGCAAATAGATGTTGTTTAACGAACCATCCGGCACATTACTGCGTACCTGATTAACCATCACATCATCATTCATCAGATCAAACACATCTCCGCTTGGGAGAAAGCGAAAGGTTGTCTGACCATTTTTAATCTGCATCAAGTGGCCGTGTTTCTTCATGCATCCATCCCCCCTGTTGCTCTAAAATAAAATGAGTCATTCAGTGTATGCGCACTATCCTGTCCAATCATAAGATTAAAGGTCCCGGTATCACTTTTGAATCGAAGATCGGGGTGCCAATATCGGAGCATTCGCTCAGTGATCTGAAATGCAACGGTCTGCTGCTCGCCAGGCTGCAAATAAATTTTTCTAAAAGATTTTAATTCCTTTAAAGGACGCACAACATCCCCCGCAATGTCTCTAATATACAGTTGCACAACTTCTGCACCGGCAGCATCACCGGTGTTTTTAACATCTATAGACACCCTGATCTCTTCATTAACGGTGATGCTTTTTTTCGACATGCGTAGATTATTGATTTCAAACGATGTATAACTGAGGCCGAAACCGAATGGAAAACGCGCATCATTGGCGCAATCGATATATTTAGAAACATATTTTTTTTCATCTTTGTTTTCTGACTCAGGGCGACCGGTATTATTAGCATTGTAATAAACGGGGATCTGCCCAACGCTTTGCGGAAAGGACATCGTAAGTTTACCGGATGGGTTAACTTTTCCTGTCAGTAACCGGACAATGGCTCGTGCACCTTCCGATCCTGGATACCACGCCTCCAATACTGCGTCAGCATCATCGATGACTTCGCTAAGTTCAAGCGGACGGCCATTAAACAGAATGATCACGATCGGTTTGTTTAATGGTTTCAATAACCGTAGCAATTCTAATTGACACTCGGGTAAGGTGATCTTCGTTCTACTCGCTGCTTCTCCGCTCATTTCCGACGATTCACCAAGAGCAAGAAGAATGAGCTCCGATTCTTCTGCTTTCTGGATTGCTTCACGCAGCAACTTGCTTTTACTTTCCGCTATTTCGCATCCCTTTGCTGTCAACACATTAATGCCCTCAGCGCTGAAAACTTCAGTAAGCGTTTCAGTACGCTTCGGGTCTCCTTGCCAAGACCATGCGCCAAGGAGATCACCGTGATCAGCAAACGGGCCAATAAGCGCCAACTTTTTAGAACTATTGATTGGTAAAATGCCGTTATTTTTAAGGAGAACGCAGCTTTCTTCGGCAGCGCGTCTTGCCCATTCACGATGTGCATGGCAATAGACAAACTTTTGTTCTTGAGCCTCATCAGCTCCTCGGTACGGATTTTCAAAAAGGCCCAGATCATTCTTTAATTTCAAGACATTCCAGACAGCCTGATCAAGGGTACTTTCTTTAATTTCTCCGCTCTCAATCAGTTGACAAAGAGTATTGGGGTAACAAAGCGTCATCATTTCAATATCGACCCCAGCAATCAGTGCTTTTCTCGCTGCTTCCTTTTCATTCTCAGCAACTCCGTGTGGGATCAGTTCACGAACCGCACCCCAATCCGAAATGACAGTTCCGTCAAAATTCCACTCTTCACGGAGGACTTTACGCAATAACCACTGATTTGCCGATGACGGGATACCATCAACCGTATTAAAGGAAGTCATCACCACTTTGCACCCTGCATCAACGGCTGCTTGATAGGCAGGAAGATATTCCTGTCGCATACGGAGCTCAGACAGATCAACAGTGTTATACTCCCGTCCGCCCTCCACAGCCCCATAACCTGCAAAATGCTTCACACAAGCCGCCGTTCTATTGAGATCATCCTTTAGATTATCGCCTTGAAACCCATGGACAAAGGCTGCGGCAAAAACAGAATTCAGATAGGGATCCTCACCTGTTGATTCCATGACACGTCCCCATCTGGGATCTCTAACAAGGTCCACCATAGGGGCAAAAACAACATGAATACCTGACACGGCTGCTTCATGGGCAGCAATCTCCGCTGTTTTTTCCGCAAGTCCAGGATTCCACGTACAGCCAATTGCTAACGGGATCGGAAAAATCGTTTTATATCCATGAATCACATCAGCCATGACAAGTAATGGGATGTGCAATCTGTTGTTCTTAAGCTGGCTATCAATTATTTTCTTCACATTTCTTGTTCCAGTAGCCCCCAACACAGAACCACTGTTTGTCACCAATTCGTCAGTTACACCCATTTCAGCCATAGGTCCAGTTATTGCTCCATTGGTATCGGAATAAAAATCACTTGCCAGTTGAACAAGCTGCCCAATTTTTTCATTAAGACTCATTGTCTGTAAGAGTTCTCTGAGCTTTGATTCCTCCACTATTCATCCTCCTCTCATTTATTGAAACGTTTCACTCGCTTAATTATAAGCGCTTTCATAATTTGAATCAATTCATTTTTAATTAATTATTTAAAGTAATAGGTAGCAAAAGAGTACATACAGCTCCACCATAGAAAAACACGATCAACCGCATCTTGCCTGCAGTTGATCGTGTTTGCACAGAATCTCTTTAACTAACCAATTACCTTTCCCTTCCAAAACCTGCATACCGTTTTGCGCTTTCCCTCATATGCGCATGCGTAACCGTGGCATAGATATGTCTGCCACGCTTGCCTAGCTGTCTGAACGAAAAAGTAAGGGATGCACTATTAATGAAGATGTTGGAAGAAAGGCTTATCATTTGTGTATACTCGAATCTTCCATTTGTGTTGATCATACACAGACTTTTTGATGAATGAGAATTCAATAATAAAATAGCGCAAAAAAATACAAGAATACTATCGAGAATTTCCAGCCCATATTTGAGTATTCATAAAAAAAGATCCCTGCTCGGTTCAAAATCGAACAGAAATCCTATCATACCATTTTCGTTTTCTTCAATAAAAGTCTCCTAAGTAACTAATTACGATACAGCCATTGAGGATTGTTCAGTCTTCATTACCTTTGGCTATCATTTTCTATCCCTTTCACTATAGATATCTCTACTTTATTATTGTACTCTCTGCTTTAATAAATTCTTTTAATTCATCAGCAGAAGGATACGATGCTTGAGTCCCTTTTCGAGTGACACTTAATGCGGCGAAAGCCGTTGCCATTTTTAATGCATCAACAACATCCTTCTGTTCATTCAAGTAATGAGCAAAACATCCGATAAACGAATCACCGGCACCTGTAGTGTCAACTGCTTGAACAGAATACGCAGGAATATGTTTTGTATGACTTTCCGTAACCCAAAGCGATCCTGAATGGCCCAGTGTTACAATGACATTTTTCATTCCCTGATCAATGAGAAGCTTTGCGGCTTTACTTGCTTGCTCTGCTGTTTGAACCGGAAAACCAGTTAGAATCTCCAGTTCGCTCTCATTAGGCATAAAGTAGTCAACATGGCGAATGAGTTCAAAGTTTAGATTTTTTACAGCAGGGGCAGGATTTAAAATAACTGGTATGTTATGGACATTACCGAATTGAATCGCATCATAGACCGTTTCGAGTGGAATTTCTAACTGCAATACAATTAAAGAGCATTTCTTTAATTGATCTGAGGCTTGCTCGATATCATTTGAAGAAAGCTTCTGATTTGCTCCTTTTACTATCAAAATACTGTTTTTTGATGAAGAATCCACAAAAATCGGAGCCACTCCACTGGAAGTTCCAGGAACTTTTTCTACAAAACTAGTGTCAATGCCATAACTTTTCAGATTACTAATAGTACCATCACCAAAAATGTCATCGCCGACCTTAGTGAGCATCATGACTTGAGATCCTAATTTTGCTGCGGCAACCGCTTGATTAGCTCCTTTACCCCCGCAACCCATTTCAAAATTAGGAGCTTCCAGAGTTTCACCTTCCTTAGGCATCCGATCGATATACGTAATTAAATCAACCATATTGGAACCAATAACCGCAATCGTCACTTTGTTTCACCCTCTCATTTTTTTCCAGTAAGGACATGGAAATGTCTCTCTTCCCCGGCATTCAAATATATTAATGATCCCGCCTTCTTTGCAGCGGTAAATCCTTCAGGTCTACATGTGCCCGGCAAGACAAATGCAGCTACCTGCTGATCACTGTTGTATAGCAACCATCGCGTTGCGTATGGAAAGCTATCAGTTGAAAATTCAGTGAAAAAGGTTACATGATCTGGGGACTCTATCTCAAAATGGACATTCTGCCCATATTGATCCAGGTGATCTGCAAAAAACACAATCTCCGGATCATACATCTCTGGATCATCCAGTTTAGATAAGGTGCCTCCCCTTTCAATAATCTCTTTATTATATCTCAGCCATTTTTCTGTCGGTTTTACATGATCAGGTACAGTTGTTCTTAGCAAAAAAGATTGATCTGGGATACTTTGAGTCATGACCGCATCAGCCAAATAGGCATAATTCATGTGGCACATATACTGCAGCGGCATTTCTGATCCAGATAGATTTTTAACATCCATATCGATAGCGATAGACGTTTGATCCTTAAAGAGTGTCACACTTGGTTTGGCTAAATAATGGTGACCAAAACCTTTGACATACTCATAAGTACCGCAGAGTTTTACATAATCAGAGCCCAACTCAATCCAGGCTTCATCCATACTCGCGCAGGGCATCTCACCATGTAACGGATAATCATCTTCAGGTCCTGGGCAGCCATTGCTGAGCAATCCGGAATGGAAAGCAAAGCATCCATAGGTATCCACAATACATTCAGCTTTTTTAGGATATCTAAAAAAATTCTTCATCTTTAAGTCAATATCATCAAAAGTTAGATCCCATATGATCTGCCCAAAATAAGGAAGTATAACGGTTTTTCCTCGAGTATTGATGATCTCGACTGCCTCAATTTCCGTTGGATAGCGAAATAAATTAATAGTAAACGCGTCGCTCTTATATATGGTTGTTTTTATTTCTGAAAAATAGTATTTCTTCAGTTTAATCATTTCCATCTCAAAGACCTCCTTCTTATTCAGAGATGGTTTCATCTACTGTATTGTTTTGTGGTATCATTTTTTTACTATTCTTTAATTCACCAAAAAAATAGATGCTAACATATATGAAACACAGCATTGGCACAATGAATGAGAGTCGCATGGAACCTAGAAGATCAGAAACAAGGCCTTGAATAGCTGGTATGATAGCGCCTCCAATAATAGACATGACTAAGATAGCACCAGCTGTTTCGACATACTTCTTTTCTTTAACGACTTCAAGCGTATGGGCGTAAATGGTTGCCCAGCAAGGGCCAAACATGATGCTGACGCCAATTGCCGCATAAACCGCCGTCATATTAGGCACACACACGACATAGATCAAGAGGATCGAACCAATGCCTGAATAAGCAAGCAGTACTTGATTAGGTGAATAACGCGTCATAAGAAAATTAGCAATAAATTTGCCGACAAAGAAAGCAATAAAGCTATAAATCATGAAAGTTGATGCAGATCGTTCATTAATTTCTGGATTCAATACAAGGGCAAGCCGAATCGTGAATGACCAAACAGTCACTTGCATGCCAACATAAATAAACTGAGCAATAATGCCTCTTTTAAAACGCCGATTATGCGCGAGATATTTTAATGTTTCTCCAATTCCCACCTTAATACGACCTTTTTTCTCTTTATCAACATCCTCTTTAGATTTGCACAGAGGAAATTTTGTCAAGAGAAACAAAATCAATACTGCCAATAAGACAAAAATTAGAAAACGATATGGGGAAAGTGTGTGCTGAAGCATTTTTTCGCCGAATGCATGTGCTTCGGCCGGCGACATATTAGCCATCTGTTTTGCTAGACTTTCGCCTTCGCCAAAAACTAAATACTTCCCAAGTAAAATTCCTAAAATAGAACCAAGTGGATAAAAAGTTTGACTGATATTTAAACGTAACGTTGCATATTTACTTGGTCCAATCATTGAACTATACGTATTCGCAGATGTTTCCAAAAAACTTAAACCAATTGCAATCGCGAAGATGGCAGCCAAAAACATCGTATATGTGGCCATGTGAGAAGCTGGAAAAAATAGAGAACATCCAATAATGTAGAAAGACAATCCTGTTATTATTGCAATTTTATAGCTTGAATTTTTTATAACTAGTGATGCAGGAATCGCAATCAGAAAGTAGCCTCCATAAAATGCGCTTTGCACTAAAGCGCTTGCAAAATCACTCAATGAAAAGACGCTTTTAAACTGGGTAATCAAAATATCATTCAGACTGGCAGCAGCTCCCCACAGAGGAAAAAGCAGCGATACTAATATATATTGAAAAATAGGTGTCCGGCTAAGATAACCATCTTGCAATTGTTGAATTGTCTTTTTTGACATTCATTGCGCCCCCTTTTTTTGATCACCGTTCTTCGTGAATAATTTTCACTCCCGCACTTGCGCCTATCCGTGTTGCACCAGCATGAACCAATTGCTCGACATCGTTTCTCGTGTGAATGCCTCCCGATGCTTTAACACCTAATTGGTTCCCGACCGTTGTTCTCATCAATGCTACGTCTTCAGCCTGTGCACCACCGGTTGAGAATCCTGTTGAGGTTTTTACATAATCGGCACCTGCTTTCATCGCTAGCTCACACGCTTTAACGATTTCTTGACGACTTAATAAGCAGGTTTCAATGATAACTTTAACGATAGCCTTCCCTTTCGCAGCATGAACAACAGCCACTATATCCTTTTCTACAGCCTGATCATCTTTTCCTTTCAGAAGTCCGATCGGAATCACCATATCCAGTTCATCTGCTCCGTTCTCTATTGCCTCTTTAGCCTCAAATGTTTTTACAGCTGTTGTCGTTGCGCCTAATGGGAAACCAATAACCGTACATACTTTAACATCAGAATCTTTAAGTTTTTCCGAAGCTAAAGGAACCCAAAGTGGGTTGACACATACAGAAGCAAAATGATAGGTCTTCGCTTCATCAATCAATTGGAGAATATCTTCCTTTTTTGAATCCGCTTTCAAAAGTGTGTGATCAATTATTTTAGAAATATCCACAATTGCCCCTCCCATACATACAGAGATTAATAGTACATAAGTAAGAATAAACCGTGAATGAACATTTGTAAATACAGAAATTTACTTTTGTTCAAAATCTAACAAACAAAAAAATTTTATTTCTTTTGCAACTATTAATTAATGCTTTTGGGAGTTCCTATTGTGTTCTGCTGCTTGCATTTCTAACAGAGATCTTCCTGTAAATTGATCCGTTATCAAAATATTTGCATATCCTGCAGTTAATGCAGTATGCATAGCCATCAGTTTACGTTTTCCGCCAGCAACAAGAATACTTTTTTCCTTCGTTGATAAATCATCTAATTCAATACCAACCGTACGTTCATTAATACGTTCATTACAAATTTTTCCATAGCGATCAAAGAAGCGTGAACAAATATCACCCACTGCCGAGCGACTTAACGCTTCCTTCTCGTCTTGACTCAAGTAACCAAGATTAAATAGCAATGAATCGTCGCGAACCGTGCCTACTGTGAAGACCACTATATTTGCTTGTTTACCCAATTCAAGGATTTGCTTAATATTGCGATCCTGTTCGACCATCTGCTTCACTTCTGGGCTGTCAAAGATCACAGGCAAAGGCAAATATCGAGCAATCGTGTTAAATGCATCTGCAAAATCTTGAACGATCTCAAAGGAATAATTTTTCAGTCTTGAGTGCGTTACCCCGCCTTTCAACTGTACAACTTCTATTCCCTGTGCATGTGACTTTTTCAACTGAGATGACACTGAGTGCAGCGTCCGTCCCCAAGTTACACCGATAATATCTCCATTCTTCATTGTCTGATTTAAAAATTCTGCTGCAACTCTGCCGATGTGTTTCCGTATTTCCTCATTTTTATTTAACGGGGAGTATGCAATACGAACACTGTCCAAATGATACATTTTTTGTATTTTATCAGAAAGATCATCCATCTCCTCTAATGGATCATAAATATGAATATTAACATAGCCTAGATCTTTTGCTCGTTGCAATAATTTAGACACTGTAGGACGCGAGATTTGTCTTAAGTGAGCAATTTCCTGCTGGCTATAGTTGGATTCATAATAAAGACGAGCGATATCAATACACATACGGTCCTTCTCTCTATCGAGCATTTAATTTTCCTCCATAATCATGTTTGTCTAATTGTATTTGAGGTTGAACCTAATTAATGTCCGCTAATTGAAATTAGCCGATTACTTGCCTTCATTATGCCATATAAACTTAAGCGACAGTTACTAACACAGATTATTTTAAGTTTAGTATCCTGATTATCTGCCAGTATTTGTCTTGCAAAAAAAAATACATTGTGGGTCAATCTCATATTCTGTATATATTTTGATTCCCATACCAGTATCAACATCCCATCCTATGAAAACACGATCAACCGCATCTTGCCTGCAGTTGATCGTGTTTGCACAGAATCTCTTTAACTAACCAATTACCTTTCCCTTCCAAAACCTGCATACCGTTTTGCGCTTTCCCTCATATGTGCATGCGTAACCGTGGCATAAATATGTCCGCCACGCTTGCCTAGCTGTCTGAACGAAAAAGTAAGGGATGCGTGACCAGCATGTTTCTTGGCAATGATCTTTTTCTTTGAATTATAGATCCGTATATAATCGCCTTTCTTTATTCTCCTTACTGTAACCGTATCTCGTTTGTGTCTGTAATTCCGTATCTGAATCTGACTTCTGCTTAATGTTCCGGAAACTTCGCCGCTGAACGAAATGGCTGTTTCGCTGCTTGGTATCCATGAAGGATGCGTATAGGTCAGGTAGATTTTCCCAGATTTTGTTCCTAGCTGTTTCACGGTCAGTATCAGAGTACTTCCACTCGATGTTCCCGAAGCCAGAAGGTGTTTTCCCGAGTTATATGCTTTGACGACGTCACCCGGAGAGAGATTCTTGATATAGATTTTATCTGATTTTCCCCTATTGTTGGTCACTTTGATTTGATTTCTTTCAAGAGGAGCAGTCGTCCTGACGATCTGAGTCGGACCATTACTATCACTCAGATTATAAAATGCCAGATTCAAACCCGCATCATTGGGAATTGCTAGAGATTTTGCCGACATCACCACCGCGCCGCCACCCCGCAAATTCACCGATGATCCATTGTAAATTTTCCGAACGATGTTCGTGAAACCCGATTCACCATGGAACCCATATAAACCGATTGGACTATTGTAGTAGAGTGCTAACCGAAAATCCGTCATAAATTGGCCGAACGATAGATTCGGATTAATATATTTATGGATAAGATCTTGAACAGCCTTATAATTACTATTCGGATCATCAATCAGTTGTTTATAAATCTGGTTTCCCTGACCACTCTGAATCCGTAGATATTCCATAAACAAATAGGAAAGTGCATAATTAGCGAGTGTATCCCCATCATCATCCCAATAAAGTAGCGACTGTCCATCGCTAATCGCCGAATCCGCATTATAATAATCAATCTCATCTTGCAAAGGCGCCCCGGTATATACCTGTTCAGCTGCCATCGCTAGCCCTTCATCCATCCACGTATCCATGGGACTGTGCCCTTCCGCAAGGACATTCTGGCTAAAATTGATGAGATGCTGAAACTCATGCGCCATAGTGGGGTACGCTTCAGTAACATCTTTGGTTGATCCTGTACCCATGGCAGGATAAGTATCCATATATAATATTTCCGAATGATTCGAATCCGTTCCGTTTGTTAGATCATTGGGGTCAAAATAACCGGCAACGTAACCGCCACTCTTATCGAATCCATCCTGAATATCAAAACAAAGAATATTGATCTTGCCGTTGCCATCCACATCCAAAGGATTCCCAAAATTGTCAACGTCCGATGAATAAATGGAGGAGTCAAATTGATCACCGAGCTTGTCTGCATCATCCGAAGAAATTTGATCATTAGCCACCCAAACGTTTGCATGCGTTCCGCTATAATCAAGCCTAAAATTTAATTGGGTATAGGCATTCGTCTCAAGATTCGAGACCCAGAAATTCCGGCTATCGCCAATCTGTTCCGAAGCACGGACCGACCGCGTTAGCATTCTATTTTTTAATAGATGGTCGCCATTTTTTTCAGGGTTGAATGGTTTAACATAATCCAGTTGATAATCTTTATGATTTAGTTCCTTATCTAACACATATCGTTCGTTATTCAATCTGAAACTGTCCGAACTTTCCGATTGATTGCCATTAACCGACTCATTACTGACAAGAATTTGAGCAGTACTTCCCGTTGGTTGTGTATCCGCCAGCGCACCCACAGGAACCAAAAAAGTCATCAGAATGGCCGCAAGCGCTAATCCAATCCCCTTTATCTTTTTCATTTCAGAACCCTTCTCCCAATAGCCAATGATTGTTAATTATAATCTATGAAACAGTCATGATCGTTAATAATCAAATTAATTTTATATCATCTTAATAGATTCCGCCAAAGAATACGAGTGAAATAGCTGCAGCCGATAATCATAGGCGTAATATGAATCTTCTAGAATCTCCCCAAAAAATAATGATCTGGAAAAATTAGGATTTTATCCGTGAAAATTAGGTTTTAATCCGTGAAAAGATCATTTTAATCCGGGAAAAATCCTGTACAATCCGGGAAAAGTTGCACCTAATCCGGGAATCGTGATTGAGTTCAATCTTTATCCGGCAAAAATCCAGATCAATCCGGGAAAAGTTGCACCTAATCTGGATTAATCCTTTTTATTGCATCAATTAATCCGACATGAGTCGTAACCTGAAACACGTACATCAATGACCGGAATATCAACGGATTGCTCAATAAGCTTAGCTGTCCCACCCCGGCTGACAATCACATCAAACTGGTGAAGATCCGCTTTCTTCGCAATATCAACTCCATCATTTAAGTCACCAATCTTCACACTAATTTCCAGATCTGCTTCTTCGGCACTACATTCTTCAATCAATGGTTTCATAGCTGCATACGGCACAATAAACAGTAATCTGATTTTCATCCCAATAATCCACACCTATATGTATGATTTCATTCCAAGCAAGCAGAGGCTTATATAACTTACTAAGTAAATTAGTATTTTCTATACTATAGCAGATGAACCGTTTCAACTGTTATTTGGCTACCTTTAATTATCATAGGAAATAGTACTGTGAAGTTCTGTACAAAAAAAGCAGAGAGCAGTTTCGGCAGATAACAACACACTGGTAGCTCAAGCACACCCTATCTCTACCACGATTAAAATCGATCAAATGCTAGAACTTAACCGCAATCGCCAACTCTTTTTTCTTTTTAATACTCACTGAGCGCCTTCATATTAAATTTATTCGAATTTTTAGTCATATTAAGGGCCCCAGAAGTCGGATTTTATTGTTCAACTTCTAGGGGTCAGTTCACAAACATATCATGTTTGAGCGGATGATCCATAACATGAGCGGAATTACATAAGCTTTAGACCAATATTCAAAAAAGTTTATTGACAAAAATATTTACGAGTTTCCACATTTCCATATATAATTATAGTTGTTAAGACATATACCACTCATAATCAGAAAGGAATGAACGAGATGACCGAAGAACTCAAGTTAATGCTCACAGAAATGAAACAAGGATTTAAGGAAGTAAACCAAAGGCTCGACGGAATGGATCAAAGGTTCGACAAAATTGATAATCACTTGGATCGCATTGAGAAGAAAGTTGATGGCATCCAAAAGCAAGTTGTTAACAATTCAGAAGCCATAACCGAACTCAACGTGAAAGTTAATGAACAAGCAACGGTCCTGGCTACCCTTTCAATGCGATCAATCACCCAAGAAGGCGAAATAAGAAATTTGAAGCAAGTTCAATCATTATAATAAGCATTAACCCGCCGCAAAACATGTACCTTACCGGACCAAGATAATTGGCCAATTCCGGAACCCGCAGTTTCCACCTCAGTCATACATGCACGACCATGCAACGCCACTTTCACTTTTTCGATTTCAGATATACAAAACACTTGTGAACCTCTCGTTCAAATGGATCAATACTTTAATTGAGCAGACATCTTCTAACCGAAATGAATTTACACACAAATAAGGACTTGACCTCAAAAACAGAATAGACTTCCCCCATCACTTACGAGAGCAGTCTATTCCGCATGTTTATTCAGTTTATTTTTCTTAATTCGTCATCCGTTCATCATTTTCTCCGAGATAGCTAAGGGCAAGTGAAATATAAAAACGAATCGAATCATAAAAATTATTAATAGCGACCCATTCGTCGGGTTGGTGCGCTTGATCAGGATTGCCCGGTCCAAAAATCAGAATTGGCATTTCTTTATTTTCCTTAGTAAATAAAGATCCGTCTGAATAGTAATTGGCACCCCCGAATATGGGCTGTTTATTCAGTGTTTGTTCCAAGACATCTGCCGCTAACTGAATAAATGGATGTTCTTGTGCGGTGCTCACATAATGCATATCATTCAGCACTTTGATTTCAAACGAGATATCCATTGTTTCAGATAAAGCAGATAAAAGATCTTGGGCACGACGGTAGACATCTTCCGACTCAAGTCCTGGGACTGTTCGCATGTCAAAAGTCATCTGACAATAATCTGCAACCATATTGGGTGCAATTCCTCCATTGACTAGTCCTAAATTCATCGTCGGTTGTCCAAGTATCTTATCGTGAATAGGTTGAAATTTCTCGAATTCACTCACAAAATGATGCATGGCTGAAATGGCATTCACGCCTTTATCCGGCCATCCGGCATGAGCCGTTTTTCCATGAATCGTTACCTCAAGCCAAAGCACACCCTTATGAGCGATCAGCACTTGATTGTCGGTCGGTTCACCGATCACCATTGCCGTAGCGGTGGAAACATCACCTTTAAGAATAGCCGATCGCGCACCTCGCCCATCGACTTCTTCGCCAACTGTACCAAGAAAGGAGAGATCCCCCTGTAGTTGGACATTTGATCGACTTAGCGCTTCAAGCGCAAGAATCATGGCGGCAACGCCGCTTTTCATATCAGAAGATCCGCGCCCATAAAGTTTACCAGCATGTACTTGTCCGCCCCAAGGCTCCTCGGTCCATTCTTTATTTCCTAAAGGAACCGTATCTAGATGTCCACTAAAAAAGAGATGCTGTCGCGGGTGTTTTGAATCTACAGATCCATTTAAAGTAACCGTGATATTCGATCGATTATCTTCTAGATGATTCACTGCTACATCAAGCCCACTATTCTTTAACCATTCTTCGATATACTCTGCGACCAAACGTTCATTTCCCGGGGGATTAACACTATTGATTTGGACCAGTGACTGAAGGAAGAATAAAGCTCTGTCTTGATCAATTGATTGAAAGATATCGTCTGTACCCAAACCGTTCACCTTCGTGTTCTTGTGGAGATGCTTATTGAGATAATCAATAAACTACAGTTGCTTTTTCATGTAAGCAATTGGCCAATCAATGAACACATCCGTCATATCTTGAGGCGTTTAAAGAAAAGCCTGCCGTATTATTTTAGAGTGACATTTTTGCTTTATTTACGGATAGAGAGCCCAGAAGTCTGGACCAAAATAGAGAATAATATTTCCAATTCACAAAATCCATTGAACCCCAGTGAGGGGCACAGTCGCTTAGAAATACTGCTGTCTTTCCTTTTTTATAGTAGCCCGTTGCAAGGATTGGATCACTATTTACTCGTAATAATTCTTTTGCATCATGTTTAACCACAACTCTATTATAGCCGAGCAGTTTTGGCCATTCTCCCAAATCACCGATGATCGGATCATCATTCACACTCACTGGGATAAATCCTTGAGGAACCTCGACCCTATCATCTCTGTCCATCATCTCTACTGGCAAAACGTCTGCTAATGGTGTGTTTTTATAGTTTGCTTTGGCTTCAATTCCCATAAAAGACAGATAGCCTCCGATCATTAATAAACCTCCGCCATTTCCGACGAAATCTTTTATCAATTCAAGCCCATTGGAGGAAATCTTCATGTCATAAAAAGTATGATTCTGCAGCAGGAAAGTATTTGCACCGATATCACTTAAGACAATTGCATCATATTTTTCCAATTCTTCAATGGTCTGAGGAAAACGAACCTGAACTTCATGAGAGGGTAGATAATCAATATCAAAATTGACTTTTCTCAGTTCATCCAATAAATAGGTAGCTCCCTCTTCATATTTCGTACTCGTAAAGCAATCAAAACCCTTTTGATGAATCATATGTATCACCCATGATTCTCCGACAAACAGTACTTTTGTTGCCATATCTTTTTATTCTCCTTTATCTTTGAAGGTAACATTCCCACCATACGCAATTTTTTTGGTAACAAGTATATTATTAAAGACGATAGCTAAAATTAAGAGAATACCAAGAATCGCCAGTTCCCAGACTGAATCTATATTGGCAATCTGAAGTCCGGAATTCAGTACAGTTACAATCAACACGGACAGCATGACCGATCCAAGATGTCCTTTCCCTCCGGATACAATAATCCCGCCTAATACAGCAACAGTGATCGACTCCATTTCCATTCCAGTTCCGGCATCAGCTCGTGCAGTCATTAACCAAGAGCAGGTAACAACAGCTCCAATTCCAGATAATAGACCCGACAAAGTAAAAATTAATGTTCTTATTTTGTTGACCTGAATACCTGAAAATTTTGCGGCAATATCATTTGTCCCCAACAAATAAATTTCTCGGCCTGCTCTGGTTCTATACACCATAAACCACATAATAATATAGACCGGAACAGCGACTAAGACGACCTGGATCGGTATTCCGATTATCATTCCCTGTCCGATAACACCAAATGAACTAGGAAAACCACTGACGGGTGTTCCACTGGTGAGATAAAGTGCGATCGAACTGAAGAGATATTGTGTACCAAGCGTGGCAATTAATGAATGAATGTGACAAAAGTTGACCAGTACTCCGTTAATAAGACCAAGTAATCCTCCAAATAGGATTGCTAGAAGGGACGCTACCCAGATATTCATGCCCGCCTGAAAAAGGACCCCTAAAAATACTCCGGATAAAGAAAGCATGGCACCGACCGAAAGATCAATTGCGCCTCTTCCGCTTAAAATGACCAAGGATTGCCCAATTGCGAGTAGTGATAATACGGCCCCAAATTGAGTAATACCCACGAGATTGTCAATACTGAGAAAATCCTGGTTCAAAAAGGACATAATCGCAATCGTAATGATAAGTAAGAGAGTTAGCATAAATCCCCGTTTATCAGCGATTGCCCAAATTGTTTTCATAAAATCATCACCCTCTGGTCTTAAGAAATAGTTAATCTCGTTTTTGTCTCCACTCTTCTCTTCTTGATTCTTTTTCTTAATAAAACATCAATGATTATCGAGATAATAATCAGAGAGCCAACAATAGCGTGATCCAGTAAGGATGGCACACCAAGTAATACGATGCCATTACTCATTACTGCAACAAACAGTACACCTGCCAACGTTCCAACGACTGATCCTCTTCCACCTGTGATCGATGTGCCACCAATGACCACTGCAGCAATACACTGCATAGCCAAATCTGAACCGATTGTCATTTCTACAGTACCCATTCGATCAATGTAAAATATTGCCGACAACCCAACCAAGGCACCCAATAGCATATATGAAGCAAATTTCATTTTTTTCACTTTAATACCATTCAGTCTTGCGGCTTCCATATTCGTGCCAATTGCATATAAATGTCTTCCGAACGGTCTATAAGTGAGCACAAACCAAAAGACGAAGTATAAAATCAGAATAAAGAAGAGTATGTTTGGTATGCTGAATGTTATTCCAGATGCGATATTGTTAAATACCGTAGGAAATCCTGTCAGCCAGCTTCCACCGAGCATCAAAAAGATAATTGCTCGCCAAAAGTTCATAGTGGCCAAAGTTGCGATAAGTTCAGGTACCTTTAGCAGCGAGACCAACAAACCGTTTGCAGCCCCTGCTACTATTCCGGAACAAATGGTCAATACAACGACTAAAATTGGATTGACACCCATGGCTGATAACCTTGCAGCGACGATCGCACAAACACCTAGGACTGAACCAACAGATATATCAATGCCACCGAGAATAATGACTATGGTCATCCCAATACTAATAATCGCTATTTCTGAGGCATTCTGAATAATCTGAGTGACATTTTGTTCAGTGAGAAATTTGTTCGACAGTAAAGCAAACAATACAAATTCAGCGCAAAGAATGATAAGCGTAAAATATTCTCGATAACCAGGCAATGGAATATACTTTTGTTTCAAATTCTTCACTCCTCGCTGATACCGCACCAGTCTATAATTGTCATTGCGATCATTTTCGTCGCTTTGATTAACTCATCCACTTCTAAATATTCATCACTGTTATGAGCAGCTCTCGAATTACCAGGCCCGAAGTTTATAGTGGGAATTCCAACATTTATTGGCCAACCCATGTCTGTGTGGCAAGTCGTACCTTCTATCTTACTGTCAATGGCTAGTTGTTTCAGTGAATTTTCGCAACACTTAACAAAGGGATCTTCAGCACTTGTCTCGCCACAATCCGCATCAATGAGCCATTCAATTTTTGGAGGGTTTTCCTTAAGCCAAGGATCAAGTTGCGCCACTTGGTGAATAAATTCTTGAATCTCTTGTTTCACATTTCCGCCCAACCAGTTTTTGTCTTTCTCAGAAGGAAGATACTGAGCATCAAAAACAATCTCGGCACTATTCGCATAAGAGGTGGGATATTCACCAGCATTAATTTGAGCAACATTTATCTGACATGGCAATGGGAGCAAGGGATGAGTTTTTTGAACTGCCCATTCCTTATTCAAAACTTTAAGATTTTCTAAAATAATCATTGCTTTATCAATTGCATCAACCGCACCATTCGTTTTCCAGTTTCCCATTGGCATCTCAATATGACCGCTTCTTCCTGGAATAATGATCTTACCCCATAAAATGCCCCGGCAGAGCGGTGCAACATTCATTCCTGTTGGTTCAGTCAGAATACATCCATCGGCTCTATAACCCTGTTGAATGAAATCCAGAGTGCCCATTCCGCCAGCTTCTTCATCAACAACTGTTCCAACGATGATGTCGCCTTTTGTGTTAAAGCCGCTCCTTTTAATGGCTTCCACTGCCATAATCATCGCGGTAACTCCGCCTTTCATATCGACAGTTCCGCGCCCGTATATTCTATTGTTTTCACGGATACCTCCAAAGGGGGGGGTTGTCCAACCTTCTCCAGGTTTTACAACATCGATATGACCCGTTAATAAAATAGATTTTCCCGAATCAGATGTTCCTTTAAATGTCGCAGCCAGATTAGGACGATTCTCAAACTTATGATCTGCGTAATACCCTGGTTTATCTTTAAACTTAGCCAATTTAGCCGGATCCGGTTCCCATTTATTAATACTCGCACCTATTTTTGATAGACGTGATGCAATATAATTCTGAACCTCTCCTTCCTTTGTAATTGTTTGGTCATCAGTGAACCAAGGGTTAACGCTCGGTATCTTTATGATATCTTGCAGAGCCTCAATGATTGCTTGCTCATGTTCATCAATCCAGCTCATTACTTTTTCTTTCTCTGACATGGTTTAAGACTCCAATCTTTTTAAATTTTAAGATTTTCCGCTTTAGTTAATCCCAAAGCCATTCGTAAGATTTGATCCTCAGAAACATCATTTCGTTTCGTGTTCCCGATGATTTTTCCTTTGTTCAAGGTCAAGATTCTATCCGACAACCCGATAATCTCCGGCATATCAGATGATATTAATAGTACAGAGATTCCCTCACGAGCAATCTTCATGATTAATTCATGAATCTCAAGCTTTGTTCTCATGTCAATACCACGAGTCGGTTCATCTAGGATAAGTAAATCCGGCTTGTTTAATAACCACCTGGCAATTATGACTTTTTGCTGAGAACCTCCACTTAATGACGTGATTAATTGCTGCTGATTACTGACCTTTATCGAATATTTTTTTATCTGTTCGTCAACCATATTCGTTTCTTTTTTCAGGTTTAAGAAACCGAGTGAATTGGACACAGAATCTAAAAAAGAAGATGTCAAATTGTATTTCAATGAATGGAGTTTGAATATTCCTTGGTTCCCACGATCTTCAGGCACATAATAAATTCCTTTTTTTATTGCGAATTTTGTCGGATACGAATCCTTTAATTTATCGCCTTTAAAATAGACAGTTCCCCCGTCTCTCTTCATTTCACCGAAAATCGTTCGTGCAATCTCTGAGCGTCCCGCACCAATCAGACCATACATGCCCACAACTTCACCAGAATTTACAGAGAAAGAAATATCTTTAAAGTAAGGTGACTTTGTTAAATGCTCAACTCGAATGACCTCTTCCATTTCCGACTGTGTAGGTGGCACATAGACATTTCGATTAATTGTTCTACCAGACATTGCGGCAATAATTTTATCTTCGGTCATCGTGGAGGGATCCAAATCCTCAGTTATTTGTCCGTCTCTCAACACAGTGACCTTATCTGAAATTTGAAGAATCTCAGGGATTCTATGACTGATATAGAGAACACTTATTCTTTTGGATTTCAGATCTTCTATTAAACTAAATAATTTTTCGGATTCTGCTCCGCTCAAGATTGATGTTGGCTCATCTAAAATGATCAATTTTGACTTATAATAGAGTCCTTTCGCAATCAATAATAATTGCTGTGTTCCAAGGGAAAGATCGCCCATCTTCAGCTGTAGGTAGGATTGATCCAGTCCTACTAAATGGAGCATTTTTGTACCCTCTTCATAAGTTTTCTGCCAATTAATGTTGCCTAAAGGCGACTTTATTTCATTACCTGAAAAGAGATTCTCAATGACCGACAGCTCGCTGAATACACTTGGCTCCTGATGAACCATCACAATACCAAGCTCAAAGGCATCTTTCGGATTTTTTAATGTCACAGGCTTGTTCTCAAATAGGATGGACCCCGCACTGGGGCTAATTACTCCCGATATGATTTTCATCATTGTTGATTTCCCTGCTCCATTCTCACCAACAATGGAATGAACCTGTCCTTGTTTGACCTCTAAATTAATCTGGCGAAGCGCATGGATACCGCCAAAAGACTTGTCGATATCAACCAATTTCAACAAGATTTTATCCTCGCTCAAAGTCATTCCCCCAAGCTCTGCAAGGTGAAAATATAGAATGAGTTTCTATCAGCTTCAATCTACGATTAGAACCCATAGTTATTCACGTTATCTTTATTAATGACGAGCGGTGGTCCAAGTAATAAGACTTTTGTCTTCGAATCATACTTCACTGGATTAGACAAGCCCGGGACATGGTTAACTGCCTTGAACTTATTTCCTTTCGCCAACTGAATTCCTGCCCATACCGTTAGATAACCAAGATCTTTTGCATTCCATAGAATAGATTCTTTCATGACACCACTCTTAATAAAAGGTTTAACGGTTTTCGGTGATCCATATCCGATCACAGCGATTTTTCCAACCTTATTAGCCTTTTGAACGGCCTGTGCAACCCCTGGCACCGCACTAGAAGCGACGGCAACGAGTCCCTTCATTGATGGATACTTTGACATCAGTTCCTGAGCTTGATTCATTGCATCTTCACTGCTACCTCCACTTGTATAACGCACTTCAACGATTTTTAGATTAGGATACTTCGATGCAGCACGCTCCTTCATATACTTAATCCAAGTATTTAAATTTGTTGCAGTCGATTCTCCAGAAATAATACCTACCTGACCTTTGCCATTCAATTGTTTGGCCAATCTGTCAATAAGGGTATAACCTAAAGCTTTGTCCGTTGCCTGAGCAACATAAGTACTACGCTCACTTGTAGCGCTATCACTGTCAGCTGTGTATACTTTTATTCCTGCAGCTTTTGCCTTAGCAATTTCTGGGTTTATTGATGAACTATCCAGAACAGATATGGAGAGTGCGTCGACTTTTTGTCGAATCAAACTATCCATAATCTGGACTTGCTTCTGAGCACTTGCCTGAGTAGCTCCAGAATAGATAAATTGAGCACCAAATTTCTTTGCAGCCTCATTTCCACCATTTTGCATGGCCGTAAAATAGGGAATGCCGATAAGCTGAGGAATAAAGGCAATCTTAAGTTTTTGGTTCGAGGAATGAGAGGAACCGTTCGAGTTACCCGTTGAACATGCAGTCAAACTCAAGGCCAAGCAAAGTGCCATAATCAAAATGAATACTTTAGACATTTTTCTCAAAGGTTTATCCCTACCTTATTCTTATTTTTTAATATTTTAGTTTTTTTACAAAAAATCCCATGGTTGCAATCAAATAGATTTTCATCATTGTTTGGAATCAATAGCTGATTTTACAGTTGATTCTCGTATAACAAGTTTTGCTTTAAGTTCAATGCTTTCTGTTTCATTAAAAGAGTGATTAATTCGATAAATTAATCTTTCTGCTGCTAGTTCACCCATTTTATAAATCGGTTGTTCAATGGTTGTGATTTCTGGTGAAGTAATTTGTGTTAGTGTGATTCCATCAAAACCGCAAACAGCAATTTGTTCAGGTATTTTTATCTTTAGCCGATTTAATTCCTTAACGACGCCAATTGCAATCAAATCATTTCCCGCAAAAATGCCGTCAATATCAGAATGCTTTTTCAATAGTTCCTGAATCGACTCGATACCGCTCATAATGGAAAAATCGCCTGGGTATTCAATACCTGATGAACCCTCTTGATGCTTCATTGACGTTTTAAAACCGCGTAACCTGTCTTTAGCAGTAGCATCATATTGCGGACCATAGATATGAGCTATTTTCTGGCAACCTATGGAAAGAAGATGTTTCGTTGCCTCAATCGCTCCATGATAGTTGTCCACTTTTATCGTACATAAATTTTCAATATCCTTATCGGCTTCCAGAATAACCATAGGCGATTTATAATTTTTCTTAAGGACTTCTACGTCAATGTCATGCGTCGCTATAATAAAACCATCAATGTACTTATTCTTTAAAAAGTTCATATAATCCGCATTTTTTTCTGGATTGTTTCCTCCGGTATTTCCCAATAGTAAAGAATAGCCAAGTTGTTGGGTGATTTTTTCTGCTCCCTTGGCCAACTCCGAAAAAAAAGGGTTTGTAATATCCGTGACCAGCAAAGCAAGCGTTTTTGAACTTTTTTTTGTTAATCCTCTTGCAACTTGATTCGGCTGAAAATTCATTTCTTTGATGACTTTATCAATGATTTTTAACTTTTCTTCACTGACATAGCCTTTATTGTTCAATACTCTTGATACTGTTGCCGGAGACACTCCAGCTAATTTTGCAACATCTCTTATTGTTGTCAAATGAAATTACTCATCCCCTTTTTGCGATCTAAAACCGGTTTCATATCGAATAAACTGCCTCGATTTTTCACTCGCTTTACAGTTTTTCTAAAACCGGTTTCACACTAAATAAAAAAAAATTTCTAAAACCGGTTTCACAATGTGCATAAAACAATTAACAAAAATACTTGAATGTTAAGATAACCTATTCTGCACACCCAACACCCATTTCTGATTTATTTGTTTGTAATTTCAAACAAATAAATCATGTAATTCATTATAGTCTGAAAAATCTTTAAGCGGTGATTTTTGTCACATAATCTAACATTCTTTTTTTCATTTTTTTATTTCCCGGATATGAGACCATTTTCCCTGGATTACCTTGAACTTCCACCGGATTAACCAGCCTTTTTACCCGATTAAATCAAAATTCTCTCCCAACAAAATTTCACCGCCACTACTCTCTTCAATGACACATATCACAAATTTGTTCAGATTTTGTCTATTTTCTGAAAGTAAAATAGAAAATAAGACACAAATCCCCTTTAAGCAAAAACAGATCCGTTAAAAGACATGGCCTTAAACGAATCTGAGTTGAAAGAAGAGAAAATAATGTCTACCAGCCTATCGACAAAATTAATTCGGAAAACGTTTATAAAACTACACAGTGATAACAAACAACTAGACCTTCAGATACTCGCTATAAAAAATGAATTGGATCGCATCAGGGCTAAATATGAACAGGATATGAGAAACTTGCAGACAACGCAAGAACATCTCAATCAAATTGAAAAGGAAATCAAGCACTTTCCAAAGGATGGCTCAAAATGAAGCGATTCGGTTGGAAAAAAAACAAAACCCTATCAAATATTGAAGCAGCAGTCACTTCAAAAACAGAGGAAATTCAGCAGTTAACCATTGAAAACGAGGAAACAAAACGACGCCTACAATTACATTTACAAGCGTCTCAGGAAGAAATCGCCGCCTCGTATGAACGCATTGAAAAAGCATTAAATGAGGATCCGCAGAAGTGGACCTTGATCAAACAACAAATTCAGAAGAAGAGTGACCATCAGGCTACATTTTTCCCACATTTGCGCATTGGGGAACGCCTTTTACTCTTAGGCATAATTACCGCCAAACAGCTTAATCAAAGTTTAAAAGAACAGCAGATTCATGGTGGAAGGCTCGGCGACATCGTGGTTCGTCTAGGTTATGTTAGCGCTGACCAGCTAAAGCAAATTATTGATCAATCATTCCAACGCCTTTTATTAGGAGAACTGCTTGTGCGTTCTGGATACCTCAGTCGTGAAGAACTGGATGAGGCGCTGCATTATCAAGAATCTGTCGGTGGAGATATTGGCGAGATCCTTGTCGCGATGGGCTTGATTACACCAAATCAACTTACTGAAGCACTTGCTTCCCAAAATCAGACAGGAAGGCTCATCACTTATGACAAAAATGTTGTCCTGAAAGCGAAACTACCTGAAACCGTGGCGCGAAAGTTTAAGGCCTTGGTGATCAGACATTCAGTTGATCAGTGCATTATCGCCGTGGAATCACTGCTCAATGAAGAAGAACTCCATCGACTTGCCAAAATCGTAGATGCACCAATCACACAGGTCCTTGCCTCCCCATGGGAAATGGAACTCCTTTGGGATCAGGTTTATCAAGAAGAACTGCTCCACGAAAGCACAGAAAAATTAAAGAACGAACAGCCGGAAAACTCAGCGAGTCAAACATTTACGCTCACGCAGATCATCGTCATGATTGTGATTGGAATCGTCATCGCTGCCGCATTAATGTGGAACTGGTTTTATACACTCGTGTTCATCAATATCATCATTCAGCTGATGTATTTCTCGATGACCGTAACCAAATTCGTCATGATCCTATACGGTACAAAGGAGAACGCGCAGATTCGATTTAGCAAGCAACAAATTCAAAGCATCGATGAACGGGAACTCCCCATGTACACGATCTTGGTGCCCATGTACAAGGAGAGTAATGTCATCCCGCAATTAGTTCGCAATTTAAATCGACTAGATTATCCAAAGAATAAGCTGGACATACGATTGCTCATTGAAAAAGATGATGTTGAAGCTCAGGAAGTGATTCAATCACTGCATTTACCGTACTCCTTTCAGATGATTATCATTCCTGATGGTCAGCCAAAAACGAAACCGAAGGCGTGCAATTATGGACTCATTCGTGCCAGAGGAAAATACGTGGTCATTTATGACGCCGAAGATCGTCCGGATCCGGATCAATTGAAAAAGGTTTTTCTCGCTTTTCAGCAAAGTCCGGACAACACGGCCTGCATTCAAGCGAAGCTGAACTACTTTAACAGTAAGCAGAATCTACTGACCAAATTTTTCACGCAAGAATACAGTAACTGGTTTGAATTACTGCTCCCAGGCATTATGCAGATGAATATTCCGATTCCATTGGGCGGAACATCGAATCATTTCAAAACGGACATGCTCAAGAAACTCGGGGCTTGGGATCCTTATAACGTGACCGAAGATGCCGATCTGGGCATCCGTTTGTATAAGCAAGAGTATTCGACCAGGGTGGTTGACTCACGCACATTAGAAGAAGCGAACAGTCAATTCAGGAATTGGATCCATCAGCGTTCGCGCTGGATTAAGGGCTATATGCAAACCTGGCTGGTGCACATGCGCCATCCCATTAGACTCCATCGTGAACTTGGAATCAAAGGTTTTTGGGGCGCACAATTTATGCTTCTGTCCTCGCCATTATTGCCGATGTTGAACCCAATCTTCTGGTCCCTACTGATTATTTGGTATATGACGCATGCCGGATGGATTCCTGCATTCTTTCCAGGCATTATTTATTATTTAGCAGCCGTCCAGCTGATCCTTGGCAATTTTCTTTTTATCTATACGAACATCGCTGGCACGTATTGGGTCGTTCATGAATTGTACCGGAAGAAGGAAAACTGGCTGTCCTACAGTCTCGTAAGATACGCCCTGTTGACACCGATCTATTGGGGCATGATGAGTATCGCTTCGATCAAAGCGCTTTGGCAGTTAATCAGAAAACCTTTCTATTGGGAAAAGACCGAGCACGGGTTTGATCAAGAACGTTATGACACAACAAAAAGCAGCAGTCTGTGAAAAAAAGGAGGTCGCAAATATGGATATCAGTGTAATTATTCCAACATTTAATGAAGGAAATAATGTTCAGACTATCACCAATCGTCTAAGTAAGGCGCTGCAACCAACCGGTAAGTCTTTTGAAATTCTCTTCATGGATGACAGTACAGACAACACACCGGAAATACTCGATCAGCTGAGCCAAGACGCATCATTTGTCCGTTATATCCATCGGACAAACAAGCGCGGGCTAGCGACCGCGGTTATAGACGGACTGAAGGATGCCGAAGGCGAGATTCTCGTCGTGATGGATGCTGATCTTCAGCACCCTCCCGAACTGATTCCCACAATGATTGACAAGCTTAACGAAGGCTTCCAAATGGTCATCCCCTCACGGTTTGTTCCTGGGGGCAGTGACGGAGGACTGAACCTCTATCGGAAATTTGTTTCCTGGACAGCACGAATGATCGCCCGTCTAGCATTAAAAAGGCTGCGGAAAATTACCGACCCAACGAGTGGATTCTTCGCCGTAAAGAAATCTGCGATCCAAGGGAACATTTACCATCCGATTGGTTGGAAGATCATGATTGAACTCATTGTTCGGGCCAATATTACGTCAGTCGCAGAAATTCCTTATCAATTCCAGTCGAGAGATTTGGGAAGCTCGAAAATGAGTGGCAGCGAACAAGTACGCTATTTAATCCATCTTGGGCGATTAGTGATGATCAGCGAGGAAGATCGCAAATTCTTTTCATTTTGCGCGATTGGCTTAAGCGGAGTGATTGTTAATTTGGCTATTTATAAAGTGATGCTGCTCTTAAACAGCCCAGTGGTCATTGCCTTTATTCTCTCTTCCATCGTCAGTATGATTTCAAATTATCTATTAAATAGTACGTTAACTTGGAAGTCTCGTGTGATGCACCAGACAAGCGGTCGAATCATTCAATTCTTTCGTTATCTCCTCGTATCCACTGCGGGGCTAGCTATTTCCAGTGGTTTTCTATCATTCCTCTTCTATATCCTCCATGTCCACCCGATGTTGAGTGGGATTTTGGGCATCGTAACCGGAGTGATCTGGAATTACGTGGTGAATGATAAATGGACCTTTTCTACTCATCGATTAATCAAAACGGCAAAAACAATGGAAACGGTGACAAATGATGGTCAAAAATAAGAGAATACCCTATTATTTCGGCATTGCCCTTTTTATCATTGAGGTATCCTTCGGCATTTGGATGGCCCATTGGAACCACTTTGTCCCCGGTGATGCGGTCAGTCGTGTCGCTAATGCCTATTATGTCTTATTTAGCCATGATCCGCATCTTGGCGCGATTGGTTTTGTTTGGAATCCATTACCCAGCTTACTCATGATCCCGATTCTATTGCTCACACCCTTGTGCAAAGCACTAGCTTCCGAAGGAATTGCCGGGATCATCTTGACTTCATTATTCGCGGCATTCACCGCTGTGCTGTTGTTTAAGTCCTTATTACGCAGAAAACAGCCGTTCTTATTCAGCTTTGCGATTGTGCTGTTATTCTCGTTCAATCCGTTTCTTTTTCTATACGGGGCTAATGGGATGAGTGAAATGCTCTTCATTTATTTCATTATGTTTTGCGTCATTGCTTTTGTCGACTGGATGGATGAAAAGCGTAGTGTTGCTTCGATGATTATGATTGGCTTTGCCTTAGCGCTTGCCTTTCTCACCCGATATGAATCGATTCTATTTGGCGCTGCCTTAGCACTTTCCCTTTTGATCATCATCTGGAGCAAACGAAACAAAGAGGAAGCAGCAGTTTACGGGATCACATACACCTATAATAAATGGGAAGCCAGTGAATGGCTCGCCCTTTTGCCCGTCATTTATACCGGTATCATCTGGATTGTGCTCAACTGGGTCATTATGGGCGATGGCTTGTTCTTTTTACGATCAAACTATTCCAACCTCGCACAGTCTGAAGGTTTGAGTAAAAATCCAACCATTGGTCCGGTCATCGGCCATTATGGAGCGACACTTCTCTTCGTGTTAGAAAGAAGTATTCCATTCCTTTTGCCCCTACTCACTATACTCATGATTCGAATCATCAGACGGCGGGTATTCAGTGCCGGCTTTCTCTGCCTGATTCTATTAGTGTTGTCCATACCGGTCATGCAGATCTATATGTTAGATAAAGGTGCCTCATATGGATGGCTGCGTTTCTTTGTTTATCCTTTTGTGATTACCCTTGCTTGGCTTCCCTACGAATTACAAAAGCTGAAAGAACAAGCGAAGCATCTCTATATTCTTGGCGGCTGCGTCACTCTAATCCTCTTAAGTGCATCTGCTTATGCAACCGGCTATGCAATGAACAATGAGCGACTGGCACCCGAAGAATACCAAGCGATTCATTATAACCAAAGCCCCACCTACTTCAGCAACAGGCTATCGCTGCACATCGCCGACGATCTCGATCAACTCTTGCACAAGCACAAGCATGCTTCACTACTGGTTGACTCGTTTAATGGATTTCAAATCATTCTCGACATGAAACAAACGAACCAACTGATCATCACTAGCGACCTAGATTTCAAGAAAAAGCTCAACAATCCGGTAAAAGAAAAGGTAACCTACATACTAATTCCAAAGCCAGAAGGGGTTGCCACGCTCAATGCCGTTAACGAACACTATAAAAACTTTTATTATAAAGGCGCAGATTTCGCCAAATTAGATAAAACCTATGATGACCAATGGCGATTGTATCGTGTGGTTAATCCGGAAAAAGGAAAACGGTAAGGAAAATAGCTTGATTTTGTTTCAATACCTTCCCTTAAATCAACAAATAGAAAAGCGGAGAGAATTTTGAATACACTCTCTCCGCTTTTGTTTTCTAACTCTCTTTTCTGTTTAAAAGCCAACAACTTTTCCAATCTTAGTGATTCAATCGTTCGTCTTATTAATATTAGTCCTTCGCACCCGTCGCGATCAACGCGAGTTCCGCCGCCCCGTACAATCCGGCATTTTGCTGAAAATGCGAGAGTACCAACTTTGGCGGATAGGGAACGCACTGGTTCAGGCGTTCTTCAATCGCCTCTTGGATCATAGAAAATGATGCAGTCATTCCGCCGCCCATAACAATCTTTTGTGGGTTCCAGATGATTGCAAGATTTGCAATTTGATAACCAATCTCGCTCGCCGCCTCGTCAATGAATGCACGATAATCTTCATCGTTCCTTGCCAACTCAAAGACCATTTTTGTTGATAACGGCTTTCCAAAATGGTCACTTGCACGGCGGGCAATACCGGAACCGCTGGCAAACTCCTCAAACGAAGCATGTCCGGATTGATAAGCGCTTTTATCATTTCGATTCTGCATTAGGTAGGCAATCTCTCCGGAAGCGCCGTTGTGTCCGCGCATCACGTGATCGCCGCAAGTCAGGCCCACCGAAACACCTGTCCCAAAATTGACATATAGCCCGTAATCCGTGCCCTTCAATTCACCGCGATGCAGCTCGGCCAGTGCCGCTGCCTTAACATCGTTTTCCATGTGCGCGGGAACATGAAAGGCATCAGTCATAATTGCGCAAAGATTCAACTTTTCCATCCCGTACAAATTCGGTGCCAGCTCGACATGATCACCGGTAACCGCGCCACACATGCCAATACCGATACTGACCAAGTTTGCTCCGTCCACGCGCGCCAGCAAGCCTTGTCCGCAAGAGATCACCGTTTTTAGAAATTCCATTCCGCCACTTTTCAACGATTCAACTTGATCCTGAACCAGCAATTGCCCTTGGTAATCTGCTAATGCAGCGGCAACCTTGGTGCCACCAAAATCAAAAGCTAAAACAACATCCATCTGTCCGTTCACCTTCTTAAAAATTATAGCTCTTTATCTGTCTCAACAATTTCTGGTTTATGAAATGGCCAATCATGATGTGCTCGTGCCCAGAACAGGTAAATGATTGCACCGATCAAGGTCCACACAACAGCTAAACCGATCGCTGACCAGCCTGAAGAGTAAAACACAAACGCCCAACCAATAAACGCAAGAATGCTTGGCAGCGGATAAAGCCATTGTTTATAAGGCCGCTTCAAATCCGGACGGCGCTTGCGCAGGACGGTCAGCGCCACAATCTGGCCCATGAATTGAATCACGATCGTCAGTGCCATCAGCGCATTGATAATGGTTGTCAGATCAAAGAAACAGCAAATCGCCATCACGCCACCAAGAATTAACAGCGACACATTTGGAAAATGATGCTTTGGATGTAGCTTGGCAAAAGGTTTGAAGAACAAACCGTCTTTCGCTGCATTGTAAGGAAGCCGCGATGCACCCAGTAGACCATTGAAAACCGAAGCAAAGCATGTCCACACAATCAAAAGCGTAATAATCACTGCACCTGGAGTTCCCCAAATACGTTCCATAAATAAGGTTCCGATATTGCTACTCTTCATTGCTTCTTGCCACGGAATAACGCCTATGATACCGATATTCATTGATAGATCAATAACAGCAACGAGTACAATAGATAGCGTAATCACACGTGGAATCGTACGTCCCGGATCCTTTATTTCATCGCCAAGATAACTGCTTGTAAAATACCCAAGATAATCATAGATCGAAAGCAGCATACCTGCACCAAGTCCTGCAAAGAACGAAGCGGGCTTAAATGCATCTTTCGGAAAATCGAATGCTAGACTTGGATTGAAATGCATAATAGCTGTTCCGATGACCAGCACAACGGTCAGAATCATTCCGGCCCACAGTATGGTCGAAATCTTAGCGACTGAATTAATACGCCGATAAAGCAGAATCACCGTCAATAGCGTAACACCGACCGCCACAAACTTTGTTTCAAGCGGCGTGATATGCGGAAAAAAGTAGCTTACATAGTTCGCCAGGCCGATTGCCCCGGTCGACATGGTCATCGGTGTTGCGATCAATGCCGACCATATAAAGAGAAACGGCATCAGCTTACCTGTACGGTATTTGAACGCTTCACGCAAATAAATGTAGGTACCGCCTTCGCCGGGAAGTGCAGAACCCAATTCGCTCCATACAAGTCCGTCAAGCAGTGCGAGCACCGCGCCAATCAGCCACCCGAACATCGCCTGAGGTCCACCCATGACTGTTAATATAATCGGTATCGTAATAAAAGGACCCGCACCCATCATTTGCGACATATTAATCGCGGTTGCCTGCAGAGTGCCAATACTCCGAACCAGGCCGTTACCTTTTTTCTCCATCTGAAATCCTCCTTGCTTGTTATGAGATTTGCCCATTTTTCTATATTTTTTTACTTTCTGCCTTATATCTTCCGAATCATTTGATCTTTCATCGAATCAAGTAACCCTTTGATCGTGCCCATTGCTGACGCATCTTCACCAAGTGCCCCATACTCAATTACTGTTGAAATTGGAACGAGGCGCTGAACAAGCCCCTGGATTTCAGGGATCATCGCTTTTAAAATCGTTTCATAATAGCCCCCGATGATCACCTTCTCCGGATTCAGTAAAATGCAGACATTACTCATCATCAGTGCCATGAGATGGACGAGACGATTACGTGCCTCTTTTGATGACTCACAAGTATGTAGCAAAGAAGTGATTTTACGTTCAAACGTACCGAACCGGCCTTTTTCATAAACGGTTCCTTGTTTGATGTCTTCCTCAGTCAGCATATAACCAATTTCCCCAGCGGCCTGCTCAAAACCGGCAACCAGATCACCACCAGAAATAATTGCAGATCCAACGCCTGTCCCAACCGACAAATAAAACAGGTCATCAACCAGACTGCTCTGTCCGATCCATCGCTCGCCAAACGCTGCAGCATTAACATCATTCATTACAAAGACATCCAAGTCGAACGCCTCGCTGAGCACCTTGGCCAAATTCACGTTGTACCAGCCGAGAGAAGGTGCATCAACGACAATTTGATGATCCTTTACTATTGAAGGGACAGATACCCCGATACCAAGCACCCGATAATCAGGCTCAATGCGTTCTAAATAACGGCTTAAAATCGTTTTCAGTTCATCTAAATCTTCGTTAAATGGAATAGTTTCCTTTTGTTCCACCGTACCGCTTAAATCAGCGAGCACACTGTTTATCCGATTCTTCTGTAGATCCATCCCCAACAAAAATGCCGAACGCGGATTGAACCCAAGCATCTGCCCTTTTCGACCGCCATTCGCCGTCGAATCGCCCATTCCCAGTTCAATGACCATCTCCTTCTCCTGCAGATCATTCACAATCATCGAAACAGTTGAGCGGCTCAGTGACAACTTTCGTGCCAGATCCGCCCGTGAAATGGGCTGATCGCGTATGATTGCATCCAGTACCAGCCGCCGATTCAAGTCACGAATGAGGTCAAGATTTCCTTTCTGCACGCCCATCGCTCACTTCTGTTTTAGTTTTGTGTTTGTTCGTACTTCGAACAAACAAATTATGTCCTTTATTATAGTCTGAAAAATCTATAAGAGGTGATTATTGTCATATTTTCTGACATACTTTTATACGTGTCCCTGATCAAACCTCCTATTCACCACTCCCTTAAATTTAGTTACTCCAAAACAAATTCCAAAGTTAATGGCCATAAATAATGCTAAAATAGAAACCATATATCTAGTAAACTTCATCTCGAAAGAAGGCCCCATTCTTGAAAAAACTTTATGTAGTTTTGGCTCTTATTTTAGTGTTTTCCGCGTTAAATCTTTTTACTATGAAAGGCAATCAGAGCCCTATTAAGAAACTTGATGTTCATTATCAAATAAGCGGGCGTACATACTCAAGTAAACCTTCACTTTCAAAAACAAAATTATCAAAACGAACAAAACAAATTCTGCTTGTAATCGGAAAAGGGAGCCATGCACAGATTCAGTTATGGCAGAAAAAGGGGAAGAAATGGTCGAAGAACATGTCCACCAACGGCCATGTGGGCAAAGATGGAATTGGAAAGACACACGAAGGATCCATGAAAACGCCTTACGGTGCCTATAAATTAACCTTTGCTTTTGGTACGAGCAATCCTGGAACAAAGCTACCATTTCGGCACATCACACCAAATTCCTGGTGGGTAGAGGACAGCAATGATCCCAACTATAACACATGGCAGGAAGGCAGCTTTTTCAACAAACCAAGCGAGCACCTTATTAACTTTCCAGTGCAATACAAATATGGAATCGTCATCAACTACAATGCGAAGCGAACCCCTTGGAAAGGGTCCGGATTCTTTGTTCATGTATCAAACGGCAGCTATACTGCAGGATGCGTTTCAGTGCCACGTACAAAAATGAAGTATCTAATGAGAACGATCAAGCCCGGGGCATATATACTGAACATTACCAATCTAAATCAATTAAAGCATTTTTAACGTTCACGTTTTAGTTACTGACACTATTCGAATCTATACCTATTGTGATAAAAGCATTAGTCATCGTATTGTATTTTCCTAAAAATATATTCGTAATGGCGTAGGGGGATTAATATGTCAACAACTAGTTTGACAGAAAGTAAATTGACACAAGTATTAGATTGGACATATGAAAAAGCAATCAATGGACTACCAGGAACAGAGACAGCAGCGGAGTTAGCAGAAAGTTATTTAAGGAAACATTCATCTGTTGAAGCTGCTATTGATAGCCTTATTCGTTGGCAAAATGCTAAAGGGGTAACGAGTGGTTTTGTAACAGGCTTAGGAGGACTGATTACTTTACCTGTTTCTATTCCAGCCAATGTTGCATCCGTTATGTATGTACAAATTAGAATGATTGCAACGATAGCACATATGAAGGGCTATGACTTAAAAGATGACCAAGTTAAAACCTTTGTCTTTGTATGTTTAACAGGACAAGCTGCATCAGATATTATGAAGCAAGCTGGCATAAAGTTAGGTACGGCTCTTGCTACACAAGCTATAAAAAAAATACCTGTAGAGGTCATAAAAGCAATTAATAAAGCAGTTGGGATTAAACTGATAACAAAATTTGGACAAAAGGGAATTATTAATTTAGGGAAAGCTGTGCCGTTACTTGGTGGGGTAATTGGCGGGGCTGTGGATGGTATAGGTACGCATACCATAGGAAAGACAGCTAAGAAAGTATTCTCTTGATCAATATAGAGGAGTTTTAAAGAAAGCATATCATTACACACAAATAAAGCGAGTGCCACAAAGGGCCCTCGCTCATTTTTATTTAATGTATTTAATTAATAACGTCATTCCGCATGATGTTTTCTTCTTAGCACAATGGTTAAAATCACACCGCTCGCAACCAAAAGTACACCTACGATCATTGATAATAATGAGTATTCCGTATCTCCGGTTGTCGGGAGGATTTGTTTACTTTCAGCAGAGGTGCTTTTCGTATTCGACGGTGCCGCAGTTGCCTTGGCAGTTGCTGATCCAGTTGCTGATTTCGTAACTGTTTTCGTTGTAGTATTGGTTTGCGGAGCGGGCGCTGTCTGTGCTTGATTGTCAGCATTTTGTGTTTGTGTCTTTTGGGTTGATCCAGTCGGTACTGTATTCGCTGTTGATTGACTCGCAGCGGTTGTTTTCTCCATGACTGTATACTTACTAAAGTGGCTGGTGTAGCCGTAGACAATTCCGTTCTCATATTTGCTGTCGATTTCTACGAATTTGCCTTGATTATCGATGTAATACACAACCGGATTGTCCGCCTTTTGATCAAGATGGAAGGTAAGGGTTACTTTATCTTTGAATTGATGAATGGCTTGTCCATTTTGTTCGAGTGTAAATTCATAGACATCCGTTAATGCATTCGCAACCGGAGCAGCCTTCGCTATGGAAATCGTGGCAGCACCTGTGTCTCCCAAGTTAGCAGTTGGAAGGCTGAGCGTAACGCCTCCGGTTTCAATCGTCACATTCTTATGCTTTTTGATCTCATTGACCTGATCTGCACTAAGCGAAACGGATGTGTTCTTTTTATCCGAAGATTGAGGAAGGTTAAGTTGAACGTTGTCCCCAGATTGAGCGACATAGCTTGTGAAGGTCGCATCGTTTGCCATATTGTATGTGCCATCTGTATTTGCGCTTGGCTTATAGATGTCTCCAGTAGATGGATGATTAGAGTCAGCGCCACCAATCACTTTTAGAGAAGGAATGGTGACGGTATTATCAACGGTTCGATCTGGAAAGCTTATTAACCAATCTCCATCCATTGCATCGTCAGGTACAGTAAATGTTCCTTGAAACACTGAGTAATCATCCGTTGATGCAGCCGTTTTATCCAAGGTGACTCGATCTGTTGCGTTTTCATTTTGCAGATCACCATCATACTGCCAATTCTTATTTGTTAATTGAGCATCAATATCGCCGATCTCATAATCTCTTGTTTCTGCTGTTGTTTTCACGGTGATTTGTACTTTATCTTTTGGAGCGGCTGTGCTCTTGTCAAGAGTTACACTAATAATTCGTGGTGCTTGCGTTGAATCTGAGTTTGACGGAGGTGTTGAAGGTTCAGTATTGGAATCTCCAGGATGATCAGTAGAGTCCTCCTCAAAATCACTATCTGTTATCGTTACTGATGAATAAAGAGAATCGCCCGGTTTAATCATTTCTCTGAATCGATTAAATGCTTGATCAACAAGCGAGACGTATGATACGTACCAAGTGCCCGTATCATTCATAGCCGCTTCAGCTTCATATTTCTTACTCTGGGGATTGTAAGTGAACGAGAGCTGGCTGTCGTCTTCTCCACCATTAGTCGTTGCAAAATAAGCATTGATACTTCCAGCTCTAACCGTACTCGTTGGATCACTAGCATCAATTGAAATTTTCACTTTGTTTTTTTGAAGTTTGGTTAGTTGGAGACTATTAACTGTCGGGTTATCATGGTCTTCAGGTAGTCCACTAATTTGAAAGGTGGGATTCAACTCCGGATGGTCATCTTCTCTTGGCATACTGCTAAAGTAAATGTGCGAGGTAGGATTGCCAGCGCTAAGTTCCCACACAGACCAAGTTCCATTATCGTTATAAGAAGGAACCGTAAATTGGCCAACATATTTTTGTGATTCCGAATCATAATGCATCTCAACTTCTTGATAACCTGAAGGATTACCTTCGAAAGTTATCGTGAAATACTTGAGATCCGGATGTGACGTTGTTTCTGCAAACACATCAACTTTATCCCCCGCCTGTAGATGACTGACATCAGAAGAAATACCCACTTTTGTCACTTGAAAGGTTCCTTGGTCATCTGCCAATGCACTGGTCAGCTGACTAAAAGAAAAGGAAAAGATTAATACAAAAGCTGCAAACGCCTTTAATAAAATTTTTACATGAGTCAATGATCGTTCCCCCTGATTCTCTTTCAGTTCTCTTGTAAATCAGAAATAAAAATTCCAACTTTCTTTGCATCTTTCCACAAATTCAAAAAAGGATTAGATCTTGAAAAATAGCTTCAGAATAAAAAAAGTAGAGTTAATCAATTGAGGATGCTGAGAGATCGTACGAAGCTGCCAGTGAGGCTATAAAACGTGAGATTTACCAAATTAACACATAACAATACAGAGACTATGTAACTGAAAAAAATGATCGTTTAAGCTACTATCCCCCTCTCTTTGGAATAATTTCAAATATATTCCAAAACAATGATTCTATTATAGTACACCTAATTTCCTATTTTGTCTGTAATATATTTTCCATTTTTTTAATGATTTACTTATATTTACCATTTCAAATACAAATTAGTTCCGAACGAAGTTCTAAAGCAGTATTCGAAGCACTTTCACCAACATCCTGAACAAATTCATTATTGAGTTTTTTCCCCAACCATTTGATGGGTTCACCCGTAATAGTACCCACTGCTTTTCCTAGAAACGAACCTGTTTTTTTAATCATCATTGGTTTGCCTGCCTACTGATAAATTCTAGATTGGTTATTCGTTGAGATAATAGGGATTAATTTCTTACAGTGATGTTTTTGTTAGGAGGCGGAACTCCTCAAATCTCTGTACTAAAAATTTTTGTGCTAACTGCATAACAGCCGCATCTAGATACATGATTAACTGTTATTCTTTCAATAGGTTCAGTACATTGCTTGAAAGTTGATCCGCTTGACTGAGCATGTCCATCGCAGATTGCTGGAGGATATTGCTTTTTGTTAGCTCCATGACTTCTTTGGCAACGTCTGCATCGGATATTCTTGATTCGGCTGAAGTGATGTTCGTCGCATAATTTTCGACATTGCTTGCTTCGTGGGCAAGTGCATTTTGATAGCTGCCAAACTTGGCACGCTGAGTAGAGATCTTCTCGATAGCGTGATCAATCATGCCAATGGATTTTTCTGCTTCTTCGATAGGATCAACAGCTACATGATCAATACCTAATTGAGCTGTTCTTGCGTCGAACAGTTCGATCGAGAATGTTTCTCCGGAATTCGCACCGGTTTGCAGAGTCAATACCGGCATCTTGTCATCATCAGCTGAAGAGCCCGAATCATCAACGATCTGTTCAGCCAGTGCATCTAATTGCGTAGAAAATGGTCCATATAAGTTAAGATAGCTTCCGCCAGTTGTGTCGGATAATCTTTTCAACTGAACGCTGGCTTCACCCGAAGTAGGGCCGACTACTGTCAATTTAATGTGATCTTCAGCCAGTTTCTGAGCTGTATCATCAATGTCATACGCGGACAATCCGTCACCGCCATCTCCATCTGCTGACGTGTCATGGACAGGCGCATCCGTGATAAGAATAAATTGTTTCGATGCATCTGGTCTTAAAGGCAGCGATATAGCACCTTTTTCAGGATCCATAATTCCTTCCAGGCCGGATTCATTCATATCTCCGCCACCGAGCATGTGACTTCTCATCGTTTCCATATTGTTCTTAAATGCTGCAACATCATCTGTGAACGCCCATTTGGATAATGGTTCGCCTATAGAACTATCACTATAAGAAACCAATCCTAACTGATAATCTACGCCTTGGCTTTTAAGCTTATCGACAAAACCATCTAAATTGGAAATGACATTATCGATTGTTCCGCCCATACTGCCGGAGACATCGACGACAAAAGCAATATCGGACTTGCCGCTCGTTGATGACGGGGGCGTTGTTTCAATAGGAGGGCTCAATAGTTTAATCCGGTTAAACTCTGTATTTGTAGCAATAGCATTGATACTACTTTTCAGCCCCTCTAGTTCCTCTTGAATCATGCTCCGATCTTCCGAACTTAACGTCCCATTCGCTGCTTGAACAGCCAGCTCACGCATGCGTAGCAAATTCGGATCTTCGATTTCCGATAATCCACTCTCACCTGTTTGAAGCAATGACATTCCATCCTGAATATTCCTCCGCGCTTGTTCCAACCCGCGGATTTGCGCCTTCATTTTCTGAGAAATTGCTAGTCCGGCAGCATCATCCGACGCACGTGTAATGCGCGATCCTGATGACAATTTTCTCAGTGCCTTCTCATTAGCACGATTATTTACATTCAATTGATTGCTTGCAAGTAGTGCACTAATATTATGGTTAATAATCATAGATAACCCGTTCCCCCACAGTGATGATTGAATGATTACAAAATAAAAAAGTATACTGAGAGCAACATTGCCATTGAACAAATCGCTCTATTCTATTAGTTAACTAATGCTAAAAGAGTTTTTTTGATTGAGAGAAAAGAAATGCGGATCATTGAAGAAGAAATGATGAAGATAATATTTAAAACGTAGTGCAAATAAATAGGACATTATACCCATTTCTATTATAGTTAGGTGACCACTTTATGTAAATATATTCCATCAATGTTTTTTCTTTTTTTCGATGGTTATAACCGTTTCTCAACTTCTTTCTTCATTTCGTCAATAAGCCTCTCCTTATAATGGATAACCGTTAATTGAATCACCGACCATCGCTCTGTATCCTCAACCAACCTAACAAATGGTTTGATTTTGAGCAGCCACTTTAATTTTTGCATTTTATCTAATGTAAAATTATTTGGCTGTCTCCCGGGTAGAACTGCTCGTTCGAACAATTGGTTCCGAATCCACCATGATTCATCCAAACGGACAATGTCATTTAAAAGTGGAAAACTCGAATTATTTTTTAATGCTTTTTTTACAATAGGTTCCGGAATAGCAGGATCGATTAAATAACGCTTAATATCAGATACATGAACACCAATTGCCTCAGCAATAAAAGAAATAGATTTTTCCTTACGCATAAGATCAGCTATCTTTAAATGCTTATCCATCCATCCGGAATTTCCCGAATACATCCATTGCAGCTGCTCCAGTCTTTTAAATACTTCATCCGTTCTTGGCTGGCAAAAACAACTGACGAGCTTATATCCACACTTCTGATAGGCGAGATAATTATCATAACCGGCAACGAGCCAGAAATCATTCCCGCTTTCTTTCTTCTCAACAATGATCATTTTAGGGAGTGCAGCATCCGCCCGAAGTTGCTTCACTAGTTTATTCAATTGCCTTTTCGATATCTGTGTATCATATGTCGGACAAATCATATCTACAGGTACTTGAATCATGGAAAATGTGATCAACATGTGCGCCACTCCCGAATCACTTCTACGGGAGATTTTATGTTGTCCTCAATTTGTCCTATTCCTAATAAATCAATGAGGCGCAATAATAAGATTGAATGAATTTCGCCACGATACTCATAACCAATCCCCGAGTGCATTTGCCCAATCTTATTGATTTTCATTTCCTTATCAGAATGAATATTAGATTTTTTGTCACAATTTTACAAATATTCCTATTGATAACAAATCTAGCTTTCTAGCATAATACACTTATAAACATTTTATCCTATGCCTTTTCCCCTATATAACCGTTTACGGATACGCTCCCCCAAGCGAATTCAATGAGCAGATCAAAACTATTTATCCGAGTGATGCTAAACTGAAAAATCTATGTTCAAAGTTATTAGAAAATAGCGAAATTTAGATCACCAATTTGTTAATGGACTCCTATTTAGGAAGTGTAGGAGGGACATTAGACTTGGACTTTGCTGCCCTTTCTTTATCTCTCGACAAGTACATTTCCATAGGAGGATCTCCAAAGAATGCCATTTACTGACTATTTTGCCGACCCGTCCGAATCTCAGAATCTCGCCTTTGAAAGACTGAAGAAAAAATATGAACCACTAATCTTCAAAACAGTGCATACATACTTTCAACGCTATAAACGTCACCTTGGTGGCGCTACTGATCGCGAGGAACTGGAACAAATTGCCGTAATCGCATTATGGCAAGCGAATCTCCGATTTAACGTATCAGAAGTTGGGGAGAATCGAGAACCTGAAGCCGTCTTTATCGCCTATGCAGCATCAACCATACGTGGCAATGTGTCCGACTACTTAAGAAAGCTTTCGAAGCGAGGAAACTATGAAACGTTAACGCAATCAGACTTGCCCCTTGAAATTCCGGACAGCTCACCCAACGACAGCATTCACGATCAAATGCTCGCCTACCTCAAAGACTACCGTTCACTCCTTAGCCCACGCGAGAACCTATACCTTGAACTCAGTATCATCAAAGGATGGACCACCAAACAAATCGCCGAATTCACCAATGTATCCGAAAACACCGTACGCTCTTGGAAGAAAAGCTTATGTAAAAAATTAAAACCGCTTAAAGGCCAAGTATTGAACCGATAGTTGCTTCCTTGAAAAAGTTGTCCTAACGCATTTTGTATTACTTTTTAGCTCAGACCACTGCGTTGTTTCGATAAAAAAGGACCCCTGCTCAGTCAAAACTGTAAACCTGAGCAAGAATCCCGCTAAACCGCTTTCATTTTATTGAAAAAGTTTCTTGGATTAATTAAACACAATACCGCCGTCGATCAGTACAGATTGTCCGGTCATGTAATCGGAATCGCTCGATGCCAGGAAGGAAACAAAGTTGGCGATATCTTCGGGTTCTTCGCTCCGTCCTAGTGCAATACTTTCAATTGCCTGTTTGAACGCTTCACCTTTCTTAATCCCTTGATAGTTCGTCATCACATCGTCAATACGTTCCCACATGCCGGTACCAACGATACCTGGGCAGTACGCATTGACGGTAATATGATCTTTGGCAAGTTCCTTTGCCGCAGCCTGAGTAAAGCCGCGCACAGCGAATTTGGTTGCTGAATAGAGCCCCATCATCGGAAAGCTCTGATGTCCGGCAATACTGCAAGCATTGATAATCTTGCCACCGGTCGATTGCTTTTTCATTTGTTCCGCTGCTGCCTGGATTCCGTATACCGTGCCGTAGACATTGACTTTGAACAGCAGATCCAGGTTTTTCTCTTGCAGGTCAATTACTGGTCCAACATGGGCAACACCGGCATTATTCACGAAAACATCGACACTGCCGAATGTATCCGCCGCATGTTGAGCGAGTGCTTTCTGGTCTTCGATTTTGGTGACGTCACTGACGAGCGACGATACCTGGTAGCCGGCATCTTTGAATTCATCGACTGCACTTTTGAGTACTGCTTCATTAACGTCACTAAGGACAACAGCAAATCCGTCCTTTGCCAAACGTTCTGCAATACTCTTACCAATCCCTTGTCCTGCACCTGTGATGACTGCTGTACCTTTTGACATAATCCCCAAACCCCCTGGTATAGATCCTAAAGCGGTATATCGCAATCGAGCGGTAATATCCCTCTGGATGGATGATGGTTTTAACAAGTTATATTTTAGAATGCGCTTACATTTTTGTCAAAGTATACGCTCGTTTTAGTGATTTATGTTATTGTGCAGGGTGTGGTGGTGCAATCATTTAACTTATTCTTTTGAAAGACTGAAGAAGAAATATGAACCACTGATCTTCAAAACTGTTCATACATACTTTCACCGCTATAAACGTCATCTTGGTGGCGATATTGATCACGATGAACTGGAACAAATTGCAGTGATCGCATTATGGCAAGCGAATCTCCGATTTAACTTATCAGAAGTTGGTATGGATAGAGAACCTGAAGCAGTCTTTATCGCCTATGCAGCTTCAACCATACGTGGCAATGTATCCGATTACTTAAGGAAGCTTTCGAAGCGAGGAAACTATGAAACGTTGACTCAATCAGACTTGCCACTTGAAATTCCGGACACATCACCCAACGACAGCATTCAAGATCAAATGCTCGCCTACCTCAAAGAATACCGCTCACTCCTCAGCCCCCGCGAGAACCAATACCTTGAACTCAGTATCATCAAAGGATGGACAACCAAACAAATTGCCGAATTCACCAATGTATCCGAAAACACCGTACGCTCTTGGAAGAAAAGCTTATGTAAAAAATTTAAACCACTTCGAGTACAAGTATTGAAAGGATAGTTAACTCCTATTCCATCTTATTTTCATTCATTTTGACCTATATTTAGTCATTGTTCACTATATTTTCAAATTTTTCCATATTTTTAGATTGCCTCCTTCCTATTTTTCCCTGCATAATAGATTTATAAACGATACGGTATGTCCAAAGTCCAAGATGCAACAGGACTAAAGACATGCTTATGTATGGGGATATCCCAACCCAAACTCGATAAACTATTCTTTTGGAGGCGTAATGATGAACAACGGCAAGGAAGCATTTATTCAAGCATGTACCGATGCGATTACAACTTTGGACACAAGCAGCACCCACTATCTGTATGAGCTGAAGTCCGGTGAACAGGTGTATCAAGCAAGACATGACCTATGTTTCATGCAAAATGAAGACGGTTCGCCAGCAAAATTAATCGGTTTGTTCGAGCCCTCATTTATCCGTAGCTACCACGTAGAACTGTCCAACCATCTTGATCATGTAAAAACATGGATCAATCAAGAATTAGAAGAATTTCTGATCGCCTTCAATAACCCGGACTACGAATTTTAAATTCAGCATGACTTTTACACTCACCACACAAGACCTCAATCTTCTATTCACTTGCACATGTAAACCAATCATTCATTTAATAACAACAGTACAGATCATTCTCTCAAAATTACTTTCCGATTTAAAATCATTTTTGGCCTAGTATTTCGTATCAAGAAAACGGACAAATACCCGCGCAATTTGATGATGCGTAGGTTATTTGTCCATTTAATTATGGGAAATTAATTAAAGCCAACGTTTGCCTCTAATCAGGCATCAAACGAGATGGAAAACAAGCGTCGTAATATACCGGACATAAATAAATAGCAACGCCATGATTTGACCTTTCACCAACCTTGCAATAACGAAATGATACTATCTAAATGAATACGATCCATGCCCTCTTCATAAAAAATCATGCCGGCGATCCTGATATAGGATCGCCGGCATGATCATCGAACACAGTTGAAAGATTTAACCAGATTCACTTTGCCGCAGGGGCATTCTTTTTTACATAATCGTAGACCACTTTGCCTGCCTGCTGTACTTCCTGGTTGGCTGTGTTGAAAGCTATATTCCAATCTGGGAAGTCTGACGGATTAAACGAAGTCATTACTGAGACAGCGACCTCATGCCCATCCACCAAAATATAACCTGTATCATGGCTGACGTCTGTATTCTCACCTGTTTTATTTGCCAGTTCGTCACGCGGAATGACCGCCCCGAACTTTGTATTCACCTGCTGCTGACGCATCCAGGAGATAATCTGAGAACTCGATGCCCGGCTCAGGAACGTGCTTCGGTAGATCATATCAAGGAGCTGCACATCCTCATCCGGTGAAATCCAATTTTCCTGTTCTGCTGAATGCGACAGGATCATTTTCCGTCCGAAATGCAATCCGGAATCAGCTAACCCAAGAGATTGCGTGAAGGCATTGATTTTGTCAAACCCACCGGAAAAATCAATTAGCACATTGGTAGCGGTATTGTCACTCACGGTAATCATCAAACGCATTAATCGCCCCAGGGTAATGTCCTGAGGGTACGCTGCAGCACCGGCGTTCTGAAGTGTTCCACTCCCCCCGACAATATCGGAAGGGTGAACCGTTACTTTTGTATCCAGCGACCATTTTCCTTGATCAACACCCTTCATGATCAGGGAAGCCAGACCCAGTTTAATCGTGCTGGCTGCTTTATAAGGACCCATGCTTCCGATGTTCAGGCTGGCACCATTATAAGCTCCGGAAACATCCTTAACAGAGATGCCAATCGTTACATGTTTTGAGGTGGCATCTTTGACAACAGGATCCAGTTCCTTTTGAAGTGACGTCCACGGCCGATCTTTTCCGGTCTTTACTTTAGGTACATTCTTGTTCACATAGTCATAAATAACTTTTCCAGCCTGCTGAACTTCCTGATTGGCTGTATTGAACGCTGTATTCCAGTCCGAGAAATCTGATGGATTAAAGGACGTCATCACGGAAAGCGCTACTTGATGGCCATTAACCAGAATATAGCCCGTGTCATGACTGACGTCTGTATTTTCACCCGTTTAGTTGGCTAACACATCGCGCGGAATGACCGTACCAAACTTTGTGTTCACCTGCTGCTGACGCATCCAGGAGATAATTTGAGAACTTGATGCCCGACTTAGGAACGTGCTCCGGTAGATCATATTAAGGAGCTGCGCATCCTCATCCGGCGAAATCCAGTTTTCCTGTTCTGCTGTATGCGGCAGGATCATTTTCCGTCCGAAATGCAATCCGGAATCCGCTAGCCCAAGAGATTGCGTAAAGGCATTGATTTTGTCAAAGCCACCAGCAAAATCAATTAGCACATTGGTAGCGGTATTGTCACTCACGGTAATCATCAAGCGCATTAATCGCCCCAACGTAATGTCCTGAGGGTACGCTGCAGCGCCAGCATTTTGCAATATTCCGCTTCCTCCGACAATATCGGAAGGGTGAACCGTTACTTTTGTATCCAATGACCATTTGCCTTGATCAACACCCTTCATGATCAGGGAAGCCAGACCCAGTTTAATCGTGCTGGCTGCTTTATAGGGACCCATGCTGCCGATATTCAGGCTGGCACCATTATAGGCTCCGGAGACATCCTTAACAGAGATACCAATCGTCACATGTTTCGCGGCGGCATCTTTGACAACAGGAGCAAGTTTCTTTTGAAGTGACGTCCACCGCCGGTCTTTCCCGTTCTTTACTTTAGGTGCATTCTTGTTCACATAATCATAGACAACTTGTCCAGCCTGCTGAACTTCTTGATTAGCTGTATTGAATGCTGTATTCCAGTCCGGGAAATCTGATGGATTAAAGGACGTCATCACGGAAAGCGCTACCTCATGGCCATTAACCAGAATGTAGCCCGTGTCATGACTGACGTCTGTATTTTCACCCGTCTTGTTCGCCAACACATCGCGCGGAATGACCGCACCAAATTTTGTGTTCACCTGCTGCTGACGCATCCAAGAGATAATCTGAGAACTCGAAGCCCGGCTCAGAAATGTGCTTCGATAGATCATGTCGAGCAGCTGCACATCTTCATCTGGTGAAATCCAGTTTTCCTGCTCTGATGTATGCGGCAGAATCATTTTCCGTCCGAAATGAAATCCGGAATCATCTAACCCAAGAGATTGTGTGAAGGCATTGATTTTATCGAACCCTCCGGCAAAATCAATCAGCACATTGGTAGCAGTATTATCGCTCACCGTAATCATCAATCGCATTAATCGCCCCAACGTAATGTTCTGAGGGTACGCTGCAACACCGGCATTTTGCAATGTTCCGCTTCCTCCAACAATATCGGAAGGGTGAACCGTTACTTTGGTGTCCAGCGACCATTTTCCTTGATCAACACCCTTCATGATCAAGGAAGCCAGACCAAGTTTAATCGTACTAGCAGCTTTGTAGGGACCAACGTTTCCGATATTCAGACCGGCACCATTATAAGCTCCGGAAACATCCTTTACTGAAATACCCATTGTAATGTGTTTTGCCTTTGCATCTTCAATGACGGGCCTGAGCAATTTCTCCAAAGTCGTCCATTGGCGATCCCTTGCTGCTTTTTGTTGTTTCACTGGGGATACTCCTTTAGGAGATGTTGCAGCAAAAGCAGGAACTGAAGTAGCAACCAAAACAAATGAAAGCGTAATAAAAGCCAAGCGTCTCAATGATTTAATCAATAATTTCGTTCTCCTTCCCAAGTCAAAAATATTTTTTTGTATAGAAATCGCAATATATAAAAACTTTTCACAAAATTTATAGTACTCTGTCGACTAATTGCTGTAAACGATTTGTATCGAAATATGTATAAATGAGCCAAATTGCCCATTTCAATAAAAAAGTATAATTGATGTTAAACTTTGGCCAGAAGTTGACAGTAGTGTCCGTCCATTCATTGCCAGATCATGTCCGTAGGACGTTATTGGGGAATTATTTTGTCAAAAGAAAGAGGACATCCCTATTTGTATAAACGCGACTTCACACAAAAGATATCCTTTCACTCAATTCGTGACTATTATATTAGACTACCAGCACCAGAGATGTTTGGGACAGAGAACCTGTTGATGGCACCATGAACCAACTTTGTATCAATGGGAACATTTTGTCTAGTTCAAAAACTCGGGAAATCAGCTGCTCTCTTTTTCCTTTCCATTGTTCGGTGAGATCCAGAAACTCATTACGATACTCCTTATAGTCACGCTCTTTCAATGGAGATTTCTATTGAATCGACAAGTCCTTCGTTAAAAAAGAGAGTAATGATGGTGAAGACGCCAAGAGTTGGTGATTAAAGCCTGCCCTTCTATTGTTGATATAATGTTGAATCAGAAATTTGCTTTCCTTAATTGCTAGATAAAGCCATCTACATAAGCAATCTAATTTACATAAAGGTTAAAGCGCTTTTTTACCATCTTATGATTTGTTCTTGCTGATTTTTAGGACTAACATTGTATATCAAAAATAAAGACTTACTGTCTTTAGATTTGGATAAATAAATCCTTCCTGAATTTGAATAATATTTTTATAAACATCATTTTGCCTGATCCCATTAATGTGACTGTTAAATTTATACCCTGAGCAATTATATTACATTTCAGCAACCAAGTTTTCCCATTATTTTTCATGTAAAAATAAAAAACCTTAGAAGGTCAAAGAATGTATGTTTCCTTTTTTGAATTATAAAAAGGAACCTAGCAAGGTTCTTTACAACGAAGTTATTGTGCTGAAGCGTCCGTATAGGTATTTTTATTGGTTCTCGACTTTTTCTCCCTCATTACATCACGAGCTATTTTGACACCCTCTATAATTAAATTATATAGCAATTCTCGTAATTGTTTATTTTCAATGATTTTGACAATAAACATCTTAAAAAACTTAAAAGCAGAGGATAGCATTGACATTATTTATTCATCCCTTTTTTCTTTTATTAGTTTTCTAGCCATTTTCCTTATAATGCGACTTTTATGACTTTTCGAAAATTGTTTTAGAATTTCAATAGCAACTTCCTTATCAGTTTTTGAAGGATCCTGATTAATAATTTTTGAAGCTCTATTAACCACATCTACCGTATCGATATTAAGTAACCCATCGGATAAAAACGAGGTCACTTGTGCTTGAGTTACATTTGGTATTAATGTTAGTTCATTACTAGCCTGTCGTTCAAATTCTTCTTGCAACTGTTGAATTTTAGTAGGTAAATTATCAGAAGCCATTATGTCCTCCCCCTTTATTTATCTTATCGGACTTTGAAATAGTATTTGAAGTGTCTTAACAATAATTATTGATTACCACTGGTTAATACTTGTACTGCTGGCTTGTATTTGATAAGCGTTTCGCTCACATAAAAACGTGCCACATGATTTCCAATTCTTAGCTCATATTCCTTATGAGTGAGCGTCAAATAGCCCACACCTAGTCAAATGTTAATGATACCGTGGTATGTCAACGCTAAATCGAACAATTTTTTAAAAGTGCTGTAACTTGTGTTTTTGTCAATATGAAATTGAGCCAGAGTGATCACATCAAAAGTGAGCCATTTCATTATGAAACACTCCCAATTATGGGAGAATATGGGTGTTAGGGGGAACTGGCCCTCCCCGGGCCAGTTCCCCCTAACACCTGTGCTGACACTATTCCTGTCCTACGTTTTCTTTTCTTTCCATGCTCTGCCTAAATCGGTAAGATTCGCCGTTAAGCAGATGGATGTGACAGCGATGCGTCAGCCGATCAAGCAGGGCAGCCGTCATCTTTTCATCGCCGAACAAACTTGTCCATTCGCTGAATTCAAGATTTGTTGTCAGTATGAGACTGGCACGCTCATACCTGCCTGAAAAAAATTGAAACAGGAGTTCTGCTCCGGTTTTGGAGAAGGGAACATAGCCGAGTTCGTCCACAATGACGACATCAAATTTGAGCCACCTTTTCTCCAAGGCACTTAGTTTCTGTTCCTCATAGGCCATGAGCAGCTCTTCGACTAATTCAGAGGCCGTTATAAATTTCGTTTTAAACCCGTTTTGAATCATCTCTATTCCCAGCCCAATGGCCAGATGACTCTTTCCCGTTCCACTGTTACCGAGAAAGATCACATTCTCTTTTTTTCGGACAAACTCACCTTTGGCCAAGGTGAGAAAATGGTTTCGGTTCAGACTTGGCATCAAACTGAAATCGTACGTGTCCAACGTCTTAGAAACAGGAAAGCGTGCCTGTTTCAAACGCCTTTGTCGCTGATTTTCTTCTCGACTCTGCGCTTCAGCTTCAAGCAATGCCAAAAGATAATCTTCATAACTCAGATTGTGATCCTCAGCTTCCCGCGCCAGAGACCGATACTGTTTAGCTAGAGTAGGCATTCTGAGCTGCCTGGTCAGGTGATCCAGCAGAAGTTCCGTGGTCATTGGTTTCCCTCCTTCACGAGTTGCCTGTATTGGTTGATATCGGTCACTTTCACCTTATAGTTCTCCAAGGATTCAGGAGCTTGACCAACCGGACCGGCCACATTACCCGTCATCTTTTGAATGGCCTCATGAACCGCTTCATAGGTGAAGATGTGCTTCCGTTCCGCTTCCTGAATCGCTTGGGTTAAAAGATCCATGCCTAGTTCCCGGTGGAGAAGAAGAAGCCGGACAAATTTGCGGTCTCCGGCCGCTCCTTCAGTCTCACGCATCCTGCGGTGGAAAAACCGGAAGACTTCAGGAATATCTGGATTCTGAAAAGGATGCGCATCTCGGACCGCACGCGGTTTTTTCAAAAGTGCCTCCAGATAATGGTCCAAACGAGTGAATAGTTGATTTCGTCCGTACGAACGGGGATATTCAGTGATCACTTGATTTTGAGCCACAACGATCAGACGATCGACAAACTTTTTAACCCAAACTGCTTGTCCAACATAGGCGCAAGGAACAGAGTATTGATTCGTCTCCACATGGATGAGAGACAACTGATTGACGTGACAGGACATCAATCGGCAAGCTTCAAAAGGCGTTCCCGGAAGGGAATGGAGCGTAAGCTTTTCTTTGACCCAAACTTGCGCGACCGTTTCATCGGTACGTGGAACATGGATGTGAGCCGCTTCTTTAAGGCACCAATCCAGAAGATAATGATTGAGTTCGTCCATGGATTGAACGTCTGGATAAGGGACCAACGCGTTGCGTCGGATATAGCCAACCGTCCCTTCAATCCGACCCTTTTCATTTCCCCTTCGGGGATTGGCAAAGGTAGCCTTGAACCCATAATGCGCCTGGAGCGCGATAAAGGCTTCTTGTTCTAAGCGATCTCTCCCCTTCAGAATTTTGACCACGGCTGTTTTTAGATTATCAAAGAGACCTTCGACAGGTACACCACCCAGAAATTCAAAAGCGTGTACAAAGCCATCCAGAAAAGCCTCCTGTTTCTGATGCGTGTAGGCACGGACAAACCGAAAACGACTGGATGAAAGCTGCAGACAAAAAAGAAAGATTCGTTGTGTTTTTCCCTGAAGAATGACATCTGCCTCGCCCCAGTCGAACTGGAATTGAAGGCCGTATCGGAACTCAAGGGGAATGAATACGTCCCGCTGTTTCTGTCTTCGCCTAGCGACAAGCTTACGAATGTTGGAGGACGAGCCCTTGAACTGATATTCCTCAACTAATCGTTGATAGATTCTCGCTGCAGTATGTTTTTGTTTCACCCAATGTTTCTGGTCCTCAAGAAGCCACTGATCTATGATCGGCAGGATACGTTGGGTTTCCTCCGAGTATTCTTTCTTCCCGTATGAGCGCTGCCGAACTGGAAGGGTCGGGGCTTCTTCTTGTTTCAGATATTTACTCACTGTATTCCTTGAAATTCCTAGCTTTCTCGCAATCTGGCGTTGTGAAAGACCTTCAACCTCCTTCAGAAATTTGATACGATGATAGTGAGCCATATCGATCATCCTTTTTCTACCTCTCCCTTATGTAGAATTGCTGGTTACTTTTCTATCATAGGGAAGATGGGCTAAGAATTGGAAATCATGTGGCTCATTTTTATGTGAGCGAATCGCTTATCAATGGCTCAATTCTAGATTATCAAAAACAACTTGTATTCAGTCGGTGTTAGATAGTCTAAATGAGCCATGGATGCGAAGATTATTGAACCAATGGACATAATCAAATAATTCAAGATCAAGAACGTGTTGGTTAGGGAAAACACGCCCGCTAATAAATTCAGTTTTGATGGTCTTAAATGTTGCCTCCGCAACGGCATTGTCATAAGGCGACCCCATCCCACCATCTCCCCCACTTCTATTTGAATCTCTTCATTATTTTCACTTCAAGCTGATGTATGCTTTGATGGGATACATGATATAACTTAGCAATTTCTGAGAGGGTGTGTGGTTCATAGTCACCGATTCCAAATCTTAGCCGGATGATTTCTGCGTCGCGTGGTTTTAATGAGTTCAGCATGTGCTTGATTTTATTTTGCAATTCTTTTTTCTCGAGTACTTCTTCGAGTGGCAATGTATGCAATGGAGGAGTGGCGGTTGGTTCGATTGTCCCATTCAATGGTAACAGATCTTGGAGATTGCTCGTCCTATCGTTCCCTATCATAGCATCAATAGAAAGAGGCTTATCCATTTGATAGATAATGCGCTTGATTTTCCAATAATCATCAACACCCATTTCCAGGATTTCACATATTCGTTTTATATCAACAAATCCATATGTATGTTCAAACAAACGTTCCGCTTTTTTCACACTCATCACTTGTTCATGGATGTGAGCAGGAAAACGAATGAGCCGAGCTTCATCCGCAATACCTCTTGTGATCATCTGCCTAATCCGCCATGTTGCGAATGTTGAAAATTGGCATCCCCTGTCCGGATCAAACTTTTTGATGCTTTCCAATAAACCAATTGTTCCTAACGAAATCACGTCTTCAATATCCATACAGGTTCTTTTGATGATCTTCGCATAGTTGCCCACGAGATTCATAACTAGTCCGAGATTCATTTGAACAATCTGATAAAGTTTTGTTTCCTTTTCATCAGCGGTCTCCGGTTTCTCTTGATATTCTTTGATTAATTGTGTATTTAACATGAAGTCAATTGTCTTCTTTTTTTCCTCTGAAACTGTATTTCTGGATGAACGGAAAAATTGATCAAGGACATCTGGAAGCATTTGTTGAAATGCCGTCTTAGTTACCATAAGAACCCCCTTCTAAAATAGATAATTCTCAATCATCTGATTATTTTAGCGCTATTCATTTAAATAGTAGCATGTACATAAGAAAAAGTGCTAAAAACGATTATTCGACAAGATCATCAAATTATCCTTTATATTTTATTTTTTCAACCGGATTAAGCAAAATGTTAACTCGTTTGCCTGTCCAACCTTTCCAGCTAAAATGTCCGCCGAACCATAAAAGACATACAAATCTGTTAAGAAAAAGACATTTGAGATGCCAGAGAGCAGGCAATGTTTCAAATCTTGCCTCTTCGTTGCATGGACTACAGTCCCATAAAAACGAATGCTCAAATCTGTCTCTCTATAAACGGTATCAAATCCCAATACTATATTTGCCTCTCACAATTCACTTAACTTTGAGACAATATAGTATTGATTTCACCTACAATTGCATTCAAAACTTTTTCTGAATCGTTACTCGGCCTACTTTTCTATCTTTCTAATTTATACTGTAGGGCTGCTGTTATTTCAAACTCTTTCAAATTTTCCCATGGCACTAACTCACATCCACCATTATTCTTCAGATACTCACTGGTATTTTTATCTTCCTGCATACTATTTCGGGTCACCAAGATCAGTGGTTTGTTAGCTGTTACTGCTTCAGCAATTGTTCCCCAACCAGGTTTAGAAATCACGTAGTCACTTGCAGCGATGTAGTTTTGCGATTCAGTCTCCTCAACAGGAATTTTATAGATGTTGTTACCTGTAATATCTGTTTTGCTTGATACGAGAAAGACACAATCTTTGCTGTGCCAGAGATTTAATGAAGCAAGATACCCAGTCCAAAAAAGACAATCTTTAGATTGTCAAATGAGTTAATGCGCTTTCGAATTCTATGTACAACTCCATTTCCGGACTGCGTGAAAAGAAATCAAATGATTGATTGCCCTTATGCCCCCACCCCTTTTCGTCATTCCCAGCTAAAGAGAAAAAATAGTCCATGTCAACATAACAGTTATATAAAGGCTGAAGTTCAGTATTGTCCAAAAAACTCATATAAGCTGTATACCAGGCAAAATTGGATATACCGATCGATGGGATACCGACTATTTGCGCAGCTCGAAAAGGTGCCGGAGGAATATCTCCAATAACAAGATCCACATGATATGTTCTTAGAAAATCCACTTCCCTTTGAACTGCAGATGGAAGCATATTACTAAAATGCTTATAAATTGTTTTGAATTGATCACTATCCGGTGCAAGCGATTGAGACTGCAAGATATAACCGATATCATTATGTAACTTTCGCAAATGGATTCTA
>NZ_JAMXWN010000019.1 GCF_024125425.1 Sporolactobacillus kofuensis | reverse complement strand
TGAAAACTGTAAATATCCATGACAACACGTGACACACAGACTATATTTTTAAGCACTCTTTTTATTTATGGAAATACTCATGTAACACTATAAAAATTAAACAATACTCAAATTCTGCCCCAAAAATTGCCCCAAACCATTATTGCTTTCCTTTTGCTTTTTTCTCTTGAAGGAACTGATCAAAATGCTCGACTGCGCCTTCATCTGCTTCTTCAAGAAAGTGACCATATACATTCATGGTTGTTTGAATGTTTGAATGCCCCAAACGGCTGCTGATAATTTTTGATTGAACATTTTCGTTAATCAGGAAGGTTGCTGATGTATGGCGCAGATCATGGAACCGTATATGGCGCAATTTATATTTTTTGGTAAAACGACGCCACCATTGTGAAATACTGTCTGGTCTTATCGGTTTTCCATATAGATCAGAGAAGATAAACAGATGCACTTTTCCGTCGCCAATGTCATAGGGGACGATGTTCTTTACTTTAGTTTTGCGTTTATGATATTCGTCGAACAGATCAGAGAGGGCTGTTGGCATCTTAACTATTCGATCACGATCTGTCTTTGTTGTATTTTTAAGGGACAATCCAAACTCATCAGATAGTGATTGCTCAATACGGATCGTGTGATTTTTTGTGTCAATATGTTTCCACTCAAGCGCAGAAATTTCACCCTCACGTGCACCGACTGTGAAGGCGATCATGATTAATAGTTTCCATCTTTGCTGTACGTGTTCAAGCGCTTCAATCATAGCGATAATTTCTTCTTTTGAATACACGTCCGTTTGGCTCTTGCCAAGTTTCGGAGGTTTAACGCCATCAGCAGGGTTTTCCTTAATCACTCCCAGGTTAACAGCACATTGCAAAATGCTATGAAATGTTTTGTAGCAGTTGCGCACTGTAGAAGCACTGAGTTTTCCTTTTTTCTTATCCATGCGTCGGCCATCTTTTTTCAATTCATTCACGAAGTTGAAAATATGCATCGGTTTAATTGTAGACAACTTCATATGACCGTATTTAGGAAGAATACGGTTGTCCATAATTTGTTCATTACTTGCCCGTGTTGCCGGAGTTTGAGCGCCTTCAATATATTCTTTCCATTTAGGATGGAATTGTTTTAACGTGATGTCTGTTGGCTTGAGATAATGTCCTGAATTGACTTCTGCTTCAAAATCAGAAAGAATTTTTCGTGCTTCTGTTATGTTCTTGGCTGTTACTGTTTTTCGTTCACGGATGGCATAGCCTTTTTCATCTGTACCAATCGTGACGTTTAATCTAAATTTTCCTTTACCACGAGGTTCAACGTAGGACATAAATAGTACCTCCTGTTTTACGAATATATGTTCTTTTAAAGTGTGAAAGAAAAGCCGCATGAGCGGCTAATAAAATTTTTGTTTATTATTTCAAATTAACGTTTCCAGTTTGTGTTCCCCATGATCCAGTCTGTACTTGGAGAACAAGGTCTTTTGCATTAGCAACTTCTGGAGCAACATCAAACACAACTTTTCCTTTCATTTCAGAATCTGGGTTAAGATCCTGCATGAAAAAACTATTATCAATATTTCCGTCTTCACCCTGATTTGCTGACATACTAGCATCAGCAGCGGCTTCATATGTCTTTGATCCACGTTTCAATTTGAAGAAACTTGAATCAACAGTTACTTTCTCATTACCATTATTTTTTAGTGATAATTCAATTACTATAAATTTACCGTTAGCTTTATCAGGAAGAGCAGAAGGTCCAACTTGTGTTGCTGTCTTTTTGCTCAAAATGGTATATTCCATATCTCCGACTTTTATTTTGTCACCAATGCCATATGATTTTTTCTCTTTCTTTGCTGGCTTTGATTCCTTTTTAGAAGTTTCCTTTTTTGGAGTGTCTTTTTTGGCATTGTCGGCCGATGTTTTTTGACTAGTTCCCTTTGATGATTCGTCATTTCCACCCATATTTGCACCAATTGATATAACAATGATAACAACTAGTACCCAAAACCACCAACGTTTAAAAATTGGTTTCTTTACTTTTTCTTTTGCCATTATAACTTCTCCCCTTAAAACATTTTATATATGTAACTCCATTGTTGGAGAAACAAACGTTTATTTCATAATCACTTTTTTAATCAACTTCAAATAAACCGTTCCATTTCAATTGGGATACCACATAATTGTAAAAAATGGCGTTTTGTCATCCATGGTTCAAAGTTGTGATTAAAAGCCAATAATAGGGTTGCGAACTTATTTGCTTGTACTTCAATTTTATTGATTGATGTAAGTGTAGTTTTTCTAAGAAATGATGTATTGCATAAGGGGTATTCAATTGCATGCCCGAGCTCATGGGCGCAGACGAAGCGTTTAATGTGGTGGTTCATATCTGAGTTGAGAGTGATAAATTGCGTTCTTCGTCTCATCATGTAAAATCCGAGTGTTTCACCAAGTGGTGACTCGGTAATGATAATTCCTTTTTGACTAGCAATCTCAAACGGATTGCTAGTTTTGTACGTTGTGACAGTATCCTTTACACATCGAGAGACATAATCCAAGAAGATCACTCCTCGTTACGATACTTTTTAGGGGTGAATTTCTTTTTTGCTATTTGTTTTGCCATTCGAAGATTAGATTCAATGGCTTGTGCGACAAGGCGCTTTGTTTCTTCATCCATTGGTTCACCATCGAAGGCAAGGGCACTATCGCTGTTTAATTCATTAACCAGATTTTCCATGTCTTTGGCGATGTCTTTTTCGTCTTTTTTGGTGAGATCATAATAATGACGTTTGTCTGTCCTTCCATATAAATAATCAACGGAAACATCATATAAATCTGCAAGTTTCATCAATGTATCTGGATCAGGAATGCTAACGCCATTTTCATATCCACTCAGCGTTTTATTGTTGATATTTGTTCTTTCTTTAACCTGTGTTTGTTTTAAATTCTTTCTTTCCCTTGATTCTTTTAATCTATCAGATAGAACAGACATTTGTCTCACCTCATTTCTTAGATTATATCCATTTTCCTAGCATTAAAGAAAATATTCCTAGAAAATTAGAATATAATGTTGACATCTTAGATAATAAGAATTATATTATGTATATAGAGTTCTTAGAAATTAAGAACACGGAGGTGATACAATGAAAATCAATAATCGTATTCGCCAATTCATCGAAGAAAACGGTTTGAAATTTGGATTCGTCGCTGATCGTTCAAATATTGATGATTCTAAGTTTTCAAGAATGATGACCAACCAACAGGCTATAAAAATTGATGAATACGAAAAGATTTGTCAGGCGCTTAAAGTACCAACGGCATATTTTTTTGATGAAAAGTTCTTAGATACAAAGAATTATAAACAGGAGGCGATATAATGGCTGATCTCATTAAGTCAACAAAGTTTGGAGCTATTACTTGCGACATTTACGAAACTGAAAGAGATTTTGTAATGACAAGAAAACAAATTGGTGAAGCACTTGAATATTCAGAACCACAAAAAGCAATTGATAACATCCATTCCAAACATCAAAACAGATTAGACAAGTTTTCAGATACCCTCGTTCTGAGGGGAACTGATGGGAAAGCATATGAAACAACGGTTTATTCCGCTAAAGGTATTTATGAAATTTGCCGTTGGAGTCGTCAACCAAAAGCTGATGAATTTTACGACTGGGTTTATGAACTTCTTGAAAATCTTAGAACAGGAAAATCAGAGATTGTTAAAAACAACTTTAAAAATTTAAGTCCAGAAATGCAGATGTTCGGAAACCTTTTTAAAGCCGTTGCAAATAACGAACTCCGAACAAATGAACTTGCTATAAAGGTTGATGGAATCAAGAATGTCGTCGCTCTCAATTCAATTCAATGGCGAAAGGACTCTACTAATCTAATAAACCGAATGGCTCGCAATCTTGGAGGCTTTGAAGCTCATCAAACAGTTCGTCATGACATTTACAAAGAAGTTGAACGTCGTGGTGGATTCAACCTTGAAACTCGGCTCACAAACAAACGTCGTCGTATGGCTGATGAAGGTGTCAATAAGTCGAAAAGAGACAATCTCAGCAAACTTGATGTTATTGCCGATGACAAACGCCTTATTGAAATTTATGTAGCTGTCGTCAAGGAATTCGCCATTAAGTTTGGTGTATCGGTGCCGAAGGAGATGGCAAAATGACGAGAAACTATCCGGAAAATATAGATCAATTCATTTCCAATCTTAAAAAATCAGGCATTGAAATGAACAAAGATGAAGTATTCGAAAAAATGGTTGAATACAACATGATAAACGAGCAGGGCCAACCAACTGAATACGCATTGAAAAATGGACTTATGACGTTTGAAGGTGATCAAAATGCATGATTCAGAACGAATGACAGCCCAAGAAGCTGCTGATTATATCGGGTGCCACAAAGAAACAATTTACCGCATGGCACGACGAGGAGAAATACCACACTGGCGTATCGGTCGCAATGTCCGTTTTTCTAAATCTTCACTTGATGAATGGAAAGAACATCAGGAATTGCAAAGTGTTATTTAAAAAAGCCGGATTTACCAGATCCGGCAAGTAAGGGATAACCGATAACCGTGTAGCCTTATCTGACTACTATTCTATTAAACCATGAAACCGATTCACAACTAAATATGTGTGTTGTGAAGAAGGGAGGTGGATCAAATGTCGATTGGTGAAAAGATGCTTGACTACCGGCTTAAATCAAATCTTAGTCAACGCCAAATAGCTGAACAAATTCCTGTTGATCGGGCGTTAATTTCAAAGGCAGAAAGAGGATTGTATGAGTTTCCAGCTTCCTACGATGCCAATATTTCTAATCTAGATTGGACACTAGCCTTGGAAGTCGGAGAAGAACGGACAGCTGGTTTTGTTCCTAATGTACTGAATGATGGACCACGATTCAGCTTAGACCCTGCAGCAATAAAAGAACGCGTGATGAAGGAGACATCAGAACTTATGGATTTCTTCTCAAAAGTCCCAATGTTCGGTAAAAAAGTCAAAAAAGAAGTCGGTGTTCGGCTATGGCATGAAAATCGTGATGCTCTGGAGTGGCTTTTAGTCAATCAAGGGAAGATCGAAGAAACTTTTGGCCTAGATGGGAAACGGATGGCAAAGGAACATGAATCAAAAAACCAGCGTGAGGAGGAAAGCGAATGAACACATTCACTGAGCAAGCCAAAGCAAAGGTCCGTCTGAACGATCAACAGATGTTGAAAAAAGAATTAGATTGCATCGCTATCCTGCAGCATCGAATTGAATTAGACCTTGCTCTTGGAAATATTGATGACGCAATTGAGCATGAAAGTGACATGCTGAAAAGCCTTAAATCAATCAAGCAAATGGCTTACAACAAGGAACTTGATGATGTAGTCATGACTACTAAACAGTATGTAGAGCTTTTGCAACGGCTAAAGTCGGTGAAGGTTGTTGAGTTCAGAGGTACGTTCCCATGGGGCTGACCGTAGGAGCATGGATGGCGATTGTCGGAGCGATGGTTGTACTTACGATTTACGCGTTCGCAGATGAATGGTGGGAAAAAAGAAAATCCTCACGGCAATGAGGATCTGTTAAATGCTTATCAATCATTAGAATATACGTCTATTTTACCGCATGGAGATGGAATGGACAAGGGAGGTCATCGATTGATTGATTATGATGATTGGCTGAAAAGCTATGAAAAATTCAAACATGTACTTTTTCTCGAAAGTCACACATATGGCGTGTTCCGTTTTCAGATACCACCAACAAAAACAAACAGCAAGGTCAGATCGTTGAGGTTACTTCCTCCTCGACAAGCCGAAACACCGGTTCATCCGGTGTCTACCGTGAGTGGTGTCACGGTACTGAAGATGGCAGCCACACGCTAAATCAATAGAAGGAGTGGAATAACCCCCTACATCTTCCTGATAGGCGTGAAAGTCAAATAAAAAATGAAAAGAGGTGAACAGTCTCCTTTCTTCTTAATCGCTATTTCGCCAATCACATATTTGTTTATGCGCAGGTATCGGTTTTACTCACTCATACCTAGCGCCAGGCGTGCTAACTCCCCGGTACGTCTGGCGGTGGGTATGAGGACACCAGGAAGGAGGATAGATATGCTACTAAGCAGATTTAGAGATCCTGAGCCAAAGAGCAAATCATGTTTGGTTGAAGAGTTTGAGAACAAGCGTGCAGAACGTGATTTGTTGCAGGACAAGCTGAACGAGATGGACGCGGTGTTGGAAGAAATGCAGGATGAAATCAATCACACGTGAGGAGGAAACAAGATGCGTAACTATCCATTCATGCAAGACATGACAGCACAGAGATTATTGGTCGAACACGGTGGAAGTATTGGCTATGACGGTAGAGGACGACCGGTATTCAAGTTTCGGGATTCAAGAAGCTATGAAACATTCATTGAAGCATTTCAGGAAAGCAAAAAGACCACCGCGTGAGGGTGGAGGTCTTGTACAAATCAAATTAAACTATGTTCCCATTATAGCATGGGCGAAAGGGGTTAATCAAATTGCCTACGATGTACGATTTGACTGACAAATACAGACAGCTTCTAGACATTGCTGAAGACGTTGATAGCGATCTTTTATCCGACACTTTAGAAAGTATCCATGATGCGATTGAAGTTAAAGCAGAATCAACAGCGGCTGTCATAAAGGAAATCGAGAAAGATGTGACCGGATTGAAGTCAGAAATTGATCGGTTAACCAAACGAAAACAAGCCTATGAAAACAATGTGAAGAGATTAAAACAACATCTTCTTGAGTCACTTGAAAAAGCAAACATTCAAAAAGTTAAGGGCCATAAATTCACGGTAAGCACACGATTTAACGCTCCGCACGCTGTTATAACAGATGAAAATATGATACCAGTACAATTTATCAAAACTGTGGAAACGATTGATAAGAGCGGTTTGACGGCACTTTTAAAAACGTCTGAAGGAAAGAACGTCAAGGGTGCTTATCTCCAAAAAACTAAGTCATTACAAATCAGATGAAGGGGAGATTGATTAGTATGATGTCAGAAACAGAATTACAGCCACAAGCAAATCCACTGTCACTCATAGATGAAATTGACGTTGGTTCCGTCCAAGGAACATTAAGTAAGATTGCGCGTCTCCAAACGGTTATCCAAAGCACATTGAAGTCTGGTCATGATTATGACGTTATACCTGGGACAGGCAAGCCAACGCTTCTCAAACCAGGAGCAGAAAAGGTCCTCATGTTGTTTGGCATCACAAGTGAATATGACCTTGTGGAAAAGATTGAGGACTATGAAAAAGGCATTTTTGCTTTCACGTTCAAGTGCACGCTGTTAAAAAGTGGTCAAAAGATCACAGAAGGATTAGGAAGTTGCAACTCTAAAGAGGATAAGTACCGTTGGCGACTGGTTAAAGAAGAAGATGTTCCGTCAGGAATAGACCTTTCAACACTAAAGTCACGCACAAATAATTATGGCCAAAAGAAGTACCGTATCGAAAATGACGACACCTATAGCCTTGCCAACACGATTCTAAAAATGGCGAAGAAACGTGCTCAGATTGATGCAACATTGACCGTAGCTAGCCTGTCAGAAATCTTCACTCAAGATATTGAGGACATGAAACAGTTTGCACAAGCTGAACATACAGAGAACATGACGGTTGAAGATGCTGGAAATATTCAGCTTAAATTTGGAAAGCACAAAGGTAAAAGTTTGAAAGATTTGTTCCGTTCTGAAAGAAGCTATCTTGAATGGTTAGCAGGGACTGATCGAACTGATCCGATTATCAAAAAGGCAATCAATATCATTTTCGATGCTTCTAAGAAAACTGCTGAAAGCAATCGCACACAAACAGAGCAGAAAAAAGAAGATCCAAAACCAGTGGAAACACAGCCATCTGCAGAAAGCAAAGATCCATTCGCTAATGATGGTAAGCCAATTGATATTAGCGACGATGATCTTCCATTCTGATGGAATACCACATCAGCATTCCTTATAACTTTTGGTCATTACCAAGTGACCAATTCAAAGAAGTAGTTGCAAACTATATCAGAAAGATGGACCCGGACTTAAAACCAATCAGAATACATCGTCCTTACTGGATTGTATGTGAAAAGAGGGAGTGAAACCAATGGGGATATCCGTGCCAAAACCGAAGCATAAGAGATTAAAGCCAACATGGGGTGCTAGATCAGAGTTCAGCAACCGTGTACGGAATCAAATAAGAGAACGAGACAATGATGAATGCCAAATGTGTGGAAGTCATGTAGGCTTGCAGATCCACCACGTGAAAGGACGTGGACAAGGTGGACGAGGAGTGTATACCAACGGAGTGCTGCTCTGTTGGATATGTCATCAAAACGTGCAGACGCACCAAAGATTGATCAATGAATGGCAACGGAAGTTTGAAGAACGGTACGGTGCTAACTACTACAAAGATCAATGGGATGAGGGGGCATGATTTCATGTCCGAAATAACCTGGATCAAATTAAAAACAGACATGTTTGACAATGAAAAGATCCGATTGATTGAATCATTGCCAGATGCAGACACAATCATAGTTGTCTGGGTGAAATTGCTTGCCTATGCAGGAAGAGCAAATGCCGGTGGATTCATTATGCTGACTGAAAATGTTCCAATGACAACAGAAGAAATGGCAACAATCTTCAATCGCCCTTTGAATACGGTTCGGTTGGCTCTTGAAACGTTCAAACGATACCAAATGATCGAAGTTATGGAAGATGGAGCAATTCATATTAAAAATTGGGACATTTATCAGAATATCGAGGGTATGGAACGAGCAAAATTGCTTCATCGAAAACGGCAAAAAGCCTATAGGGAAAGGAAAAAGCAGATCGATAAAACAAAAAGTGACGTCACTGTGACGTTGAGTGACGATACAGATATAGAAAGAGATATAGATATAGATATAGATAAAGAAAGAGATAAAGAAAGAGATAAAGAAAGAGATAAAGAGAAAAAAAGAAAAGATAAAATATCTTTCTCTGAAAAATATATGCAGGAAGTTAGAGAAATAATCACTTATTTTAACGAACAAACAAATTCAAAACTTCCAATAGCAGCAGAAACAAAAGGCTGCAAGTATCGTGAACGAAAGATAGCTGAAAGATTAAAAGAAGGCTATACGGTTACTGATTGTAAGAATGTCATTGATCTAAAAAAGGCTCAGTGGTTCAAAGATAATAAAATGAAGCACAATTTGAAGCCTGAAACGTTATTTGCTGATCGCCACTTTGAGAATTATTTAAATGAGGGAGCGATGACCGATGGACCTAACCGAAACTTTGCCAGAAAAAATACAATCTTCGATTTCTAAAAGCCAAAACGTATGCCACAAACATCCTCATCCAGTCATCATGATGCACACACCTGCCGGAGAATTTTGTCCAGAATGTGCACGGGCAATCATAGAAAAAGAGAACAACGAGTTGTCCCTTAATGCCTATCGTATGCAGCGCCTAAGAAAAACATACGGGGTACTTGAAGAAAGAAGTTTGATTCCTGATCAAACGCTGCTTGATGCCACATTTGGAAACTACGAATCCACTCAAGAGGAGCAAGAAGATAACAAAAACCTAGCAATCAAGTGTTTTCAGCGACTAATGCAGGGTGAGACCATGAACTTATGGTTAGCAGGCGTACCCGGAGCAGGAAAAAGTCATTTAGCCATGAGTATTCTTCGTAACATGAACGAAAAAGGAAAATCACGGTTGATGCGCGCAGTAGACGAAAGTAACGATCCAGAACATGCCGGATATCAGTGCTTATTCATTGATTTTGATGACATGCTTCGTGAAATCCGTGGCAGTTATCGAGATATCAATAAAGGTGATGCAGAGCAAAAGTACGTTGATCTGCTTTCTAATGTTGACTATCTAGTGATTGACGACTTAGGAGCGGAAACAGGTGCTATTGGCACAGATAAGCAAGCATCAGACTTTGTGCATCGTATTCTCCGAGCAATATCAACAGCAAGACAGGATAAGACAACGATCATCACAACTAATTTAACAAGTGATCAGCTACAGAAAATGTATGACGGAAAAGTAATCAGCAGGTTCAGTAGGAACATTGTTCAAATTGTGTTCAAAAATACGAAAGACCATAGATCAAGTACGTTGGAATTTTGATGGTTGAGGAAAGGGTGATCCAATGAACCAAGCCCACTACCTAATGCCTGGTGTCATTCAGGTTACAGGAAACGGACCAATAGTTGAATGTGACGATGCAAAATGGCTTGCTGATCTAAAGCAGGAAATAGAGGAGTGTGTTGCTCATGGCGATGGTCGAATCAGACGAACTAGCTAAGAAAAGGATTGAAGCAGCGTGGTTAAAGAATAAGCGTGATGAAACCTACACCGCGTTGGATGACGGAATCATTAATTTTCAATGGTCTAAGTCAGAGGTGAATGAATTTATCAAAATGTGGAATGATGGAGCATCCATTATGCGTCTATCAGGGCACTTTCACAGGCCACAGAAGGATTTAGGAATACTCATTATGGATTTGAGTTTAAAACGGCGTATAGAGCCACGAGAAAAGGGGCTATGGGGATGAAGGGATTTATTGAAATACATCTTGACAAGCAAACAAGATTAATAAATATCAATCAGATTTGCAGTGTTCGAGCAGATGAATTGGAGGAAACAGATACTCAAAGCACAGTCCATACTTTTGATCAACGCTGTATCTACTGCTCTGAATCCTATGACGAGATCAAACAGAAGATTGAGGAGGCACAGCGGCAAACAATTGTTAAATATGACCAGTTGCCATGGGAACAAGATTTGATGCATCCGAACGCGGAAGGGAGCAAGAGCGATGAGTGAAGATGTGTATCGACTGAAAAATAAAGTGTCATGTGATGCATTGGCAGAACTGAATGACCGTGATAAATGGACGGACATAGATGCCAAAGTTGACATGGTAGATAACTTGTATCGCGCCATTGATACAAGTGACGGTGAACGGATTACGATTGATCAAATTGAGAATTGGATCGCCGCACTGCAAAGTGGCAAGAAGATCGTCAATCCGATGTCGCCGAGGGAAGAAATGGAAAAGGCGTATAAATCATTCGGAACTAAGTCAGATGTTGGCGTTGCAACTCGTACTGGCATTCTATTAGCTATTGAAATAATCGCCAAAGAGTATCCTGACGTTGCGGATTGGCTCAAGGAGAGTGATAAACAATGAATCTAACAAACTTGTTTAAAGAGCAAGAGGAACTGGACAGTTACCTCTTTGCGAAGAAAGGCATCAAGCACGAAGACATCATACAAAATCAGATTCTTGCTTTGTTTGTCGAAGTCGGTGAGCTTGCTCAAGAGGTTCAACCACATTGGAAGTACTGGAAAGAACATTCATTAATTGATCGAAGCAAAATGGTTGAGGAACATTCAGACGGGATTCACTTCATCCTGAGTTTAGGCAATGTGCTCGGCTATCACTTAACCGAAGTCTATCCGGACGAATTGACCGAACGAACCATCATGCAGCAGCTGAACGCGGTATTTCAATCAGTCGGAGCGTTTACATACACCCAAGATTATTCATCATACATCACGCTGTTTACAGAGTTTATCAAGCTCGGTCACATGCTCGGCATAACGGACAATCAAATTGAAGTTGCTTACTTTGCAAAACATGAGAAGAACCACAAACGGTGGGAGGCGAATTACTGATGCCTAAACCATTCCATGTTCGCGGCAAATTAGTAGACGGTGAACTACTCAAACAAATGGAGCAGAATCATCTGAACCAAAGCAACGTGAGCAACCGTGTAATCGTGCAGCACTGGACACTAGAAGAAGCAGTAAGCACACCTAAAGGGGAAGGCAGAAGAACAAATAAACGACCGTTTGAACGGCATCTGAGCAAGGCAAATGGCGAGGTTAAAACTTACTTTATGGATCTGGACGAATGCCATAAGAAATATGGACCACCCGGAAAGGTAATGTATCCCGAACGTCTACGCCAAAAGGAGTGGATTCAGTGATTGAATTAACCATCCCCGGTGACTATCACGGGCAAGGGCGTCCACGAACTGTTACAAATAAATTTACACATAAGACAACGACCTACAACCCAAATGCCAAAGAAAAGAAAGACATGCAAAAACTCATTCGATTTCTAACGCATCAGGAGCCGTTATCAGGGGCGATCAGTGTTAATCTTACAATCTATCGAAAGATGCAAAAGAGCCTTAGCAAGAAGGAGAGAGAAGCCAAATCAAAGGGAATGATTCGTCCGACGGTTAAGCCAGATATCGACAACAAAATAAAGCTAATACTCGACGCCATGAACGGAATCATTTGGGAAGATGACAATCAGATTGTGGAACTGAATGCCAAGGAATATTACAGCGACGATCCACGAATTGAAGCGAAAATCTTTGAATTGGACGAGGTGATTACCTGTGAGCCGGAGAGTGGTTGAACACCTCAGCAGGACGTCAGAGAACGAGTTATTGACAGTGATCACAGTATTTGAAGATGGCATAAACAAGCAGACAGCACGGCAACTGGTGCCGTACAGTAAGCGGCATGGGGTGCTGATATCCAGTGGTGATGGGTACGAGTGGCGCGGTTGACAGCTAATGTGAAAAAAGGAGTGAACAGGAATTGATTAGTGTTTTTGGTATTGATAAGAACGACATTCCAAGAGGATTAGAGATTGAAATAGGAACGGTGGAAAGTGTCAAGAAAGACCTTGAAGAAGATGGTTTTACCATTCTCTATATCAAAGAAAAAAATAATTAATTCGCAATTCGACACTATTGCGAAGGAGAGATAAGAATGGATCATATTTGTCCTAATTGTGGTGAAGAAATGGAACATTGGAATCAAGGAATATATGAATGTCCCTCATGTGGCTACATGGCAGATGGCGAAGTTTTAGAAGAATGTGAAGAACCATTTTTCAAAGGATATAGACCAACGTTTTACTTTGATTCAGACAGAAAATAAAAAAGATCGGATCCCTCCGACCGTAGCTGATACCTAATTTTACCACATTAGGAGGGATAACCGTGAAACTGATAACAGCTTATGAACTATTTCCAGAGATAGATATAAAAAAGACAAAGAACAAAATGGAATCCTTGCTCGAAAAGTACCAATGGATGCGATTAAGGGAACCAAATATCAGACAGCCAAAAATTACCGTGTCCTGGAGTCTCACACCGCCGTCCTACACGAATGGATTTCATTCTGATACGGAAACATGCGCCACTCATAATGTGGATGAGAGAGCGCGTAGGAAGGAAATCATCGAAAAAGTAGAATATGCAAAGAGTCAGCTGTTTCCGGAAGAACAAGAATTGATTATCGCACGGTACATGGCACCTACGGACTGGAACGATAAGATGACCTACATCAATATGGGCATGAGCGCATCGACGTACAAGAGAAAGAAGAAAATCATTCTTGTGAAGATGGCTGTGTCACTGAAGATGGAAGAATATCAGGAAGTGAGGGAGTATGCATGAAAATAGAAAATGATCCATTCAACATGGTCGGAAGAACAATTACTTTCATCGATGCAGGCAAGTATGCAGATCAAATAACAATCGCAACTGACGATGGTCACATAATGATGGCAGAGTTTGATTATGATGAATTAGAAGATGAAGATCCTACAATTCATGTATTGAACAAGTACAACGTTTTGCAAAGATTGAGTAGAAGCACTAATAGCCGATTGGTCGAACGAATGAAAAAGGAGGGGTTTGATCTTCGAGAATTTGAAGAACGAGAGAAAAAACTTCGCGATGAACGTATGAAGAAATTAGAAATTGATAAAGAAAAGCAAGAACGTATGCAGTATGAACGGCTGAAAGCAAAATATGAAGGAAAATGACACTTTTTTGAACCATTTATGAACCAATATTGAGCTCTAGTGGTAAGAAAATCCTGTTATGATGATAGTAGACGAAGTACGGACTGGGACGCTTAGGCGTCCTTTTTATTTTGCACAAAGGAGGGCATGGCATGAAGATTAAAGATCCGGAACATGGATGTAAAGGCTGTTTGTGGTTGGATCGGGAAGGGCTGTGCCCGTTCCTGAGGTGCATAAAGAAAAATGGGTGGAAGGCAGAACACTAAACCGTTCTTTATTTGAGGAGATGGTAGCGTGGCAAAGAAATTTTCTGAGTTGCTCATAGACAAGTCACAGGCTGATAAGATAACACCATTGATGATTGCTCAAAACATTATGGATGCAGTTAAAAGCGGTGAAGTGAAAAATATCATTGCTGTAATGGAGAACGACGACAACCAGATACATTATGTCAATAATACGATGCCATATCCTCGTGCTGTTGGCTTGATGGAGATGGGCAAAGACAAATTGATTGAGGATGCTTACGAATTCTGATTAAACAAACGAAGGTTATCCGGAGGTGGGTGACGTGAAATGGCTAAAGGAAAATATCAGGAGTGGATAACTGAAGAAGGGTTAATAAAAATTCAGGGGTGGGCACGTGACGGTCTGTCTGATGAACAAATTGCACATAACATGGGCATCGTGCCATCCACTTTGTATGAATGGAAGAAGAAACATTCGGAGTTATCGGAGGCCTTAAAAAAAGGTAAAGAGGTTGTTGACCGAGAGGTTGAAAATGCATTGCTTAAATCGGCATTAGGGTTTCGTTACATGGAAGATGCTGTTACAAATAAGGGCGATGTTGTTGAAGTTGAAAAGTATGAGAAACCAAACGTCACCGCGCAAATATTCTGGCTGAAAAATAGAAAGCGTGATGTTTGGAAGGATAAGCAAGAGGTTGAACATAGTGGTAGCATGAACAACCACATCGATTTGTCTGGCTTATCTATTGATGAACTGAGGCGACTCGCCCATGAAGATAACGAGTGATCAGCGCTATGCTATTGCTGCTTTAGCTAAGAAAGAGCTTTGCCGGCGCTCCTATCGAGACTATGTGGAATTTGTCCATAGAGGGCACTATCAGCACTACAGGCATACAGAACTCATTTGTAAAGAGTTGCAACCCATATCAGACGGCAAACAAAGGTACATTATGATTGAAATGCCTCCTCGGCATGGTAAATCGATGACGGTAACTGAATCGTTTCCGTCTTTTTTTGTTTCCAAAAATCCAGATAAGCATGTGATTGTGGCATCGTATTCGGATTCGTTGGCTCGAAAGTTCGGACGGCGAAACCGTGAGAAGGTTGTAGAGTTTGGCAATGACCTGTTTGGCGTGGAACTATCTCAAGCCAATGCAGCGAGCAATAACTGGTCACTATCCGAACATCGTGGAGGCATGTTGTCGACTGGTATTGGAGGATCCATCACCGGTGAAGGTGCCGACCTGATGATTATTGACGACCCGTTTAAAAACGCTGAAGAAGCTAACAGCAAGACGATTCGTGACAAGGTGTGGGACGAATGGGAAAGCACCTTGTCAACCCGTCTGCACAAAGGGGCATCTGTCATCGTCATTATGACACGTTGGCATGAAGATGACATTATTGGTCGTCTGCTCAATAACAGCCCTAGAAAGTGGATTAGGCTGCGTCTACCAGCTATTGCAGAGGATAACGATGATTTGTTGAATCGTAAGCCGGGAGAGGCTCTGTGTCCGGAACTCGGATACGACGAGGAATGGGCAAAAAACAAAAAAGTCGAAGTTGGCTCGCGTACGTGGGCAGCCCTTTTTCAACAGCGCCCTTCACCCGAAAGTGGCAATATCTTTAATCGTAAATGGTGGAATTATTATAAGTCACTACCTGGGAGTTTTGAAGAGATTGTAGAGTCTTGGGACTGTACATTCAAAGACAATGCAGACAATGACTATGTTGTTGGCCATGTTTGGGGACGTTCTGGAGCAAATAAATACCTGATCGATCAAGTCCGTGACAAAATGGGATTTCCAGCAACAGTTCAAGCAATAAGGAACTTAACAGCTAAGTATCCAGAGGCACACGCCAAGTACATTGAAGACAAAGCCAATGGATCAGCGGTTATTCAGACGTTACAGTCGGAAATCAGCGGCATCATCGCTGTGAATCCAGAAGGTGGTAAGGTTGCCCGGGCATCCGCTGTGAGTCCGGACGTGGAAGCCGGTAATGTTTACTTGCCGGATCCATCTATTGCACCATGGATCAATGATTTTGTGGAGGAAGCCACTGTATTTCCGAATGGTCTTCATGATGACCAAGTCGATGCAATGACGCAAGCCATTAATCAAATGAACAAGCGAGGTCAAGGCCTAGCATGGATAGAATACATGAAAGCAGAAGCAGCTAAGAAAAAAGCCGAGGAAGGAGGTTAACCGATGGGATTTAGAGAACGGATGAGTCAAGCGCTTCTGAAAGCAGCGAATAGAGTGGCACCAACCGAATATGATCCGAAAGCGCCAGGAAGTATGAATGTCGGGAGCAATCCACCTACTTCAGATGTAGAACAGGCACTTGACCGTCAGGGGATGGAAACGGGTGGACCATTTGCACCGGGTCGTCCACTGGATCAGTTCTTCCCACAAGGCGAGAAGCCAAGGCAATGGGATTATACAACCGGCTATAACATTGCAACACGTCCACGTGCCGTAGAAAGCGGCATGTCGTTCGATACAATGAGAGAGTTGCTTCAGTCTTATGATGTAGCCCGACTGTGCATTGAACGCCGTGAGGACGAAATCAGAGGGCTTGAGTGGTCAATCATTCCAGATGAGACAGTCAATGATAAGGAAGATTTGACGTCACAGATCAAAATGGTGACGGACTTCTTTATGTGTCCTGATGGTCAGACGCCTTTTGACCAGTGGCAGAATGCTTTTTTGGACGACGTACTATCGTTCGACGCTGGTGCCATTTATGTACGCAAGACGCGCGCCGGAAAAATAGGAGCACTGGAAGTCGTAGACGGCACAACGATTGCACCACTGATTGACTTTTGGGGTCATGCTCCGGATCCTCCTGCGCCGGCTTTTTCTCAGTATGTTCAGGGTATTCCGAGTGTGTGGCTGACGCGCGACGAACTGATTTATAATCCGTTCCGTTCAAATGCACGGTCTCCTTATGGCACACCACCAGTAGAATGGCTCGTGATGACCATGAATACGGACATACGTTGGCAATGGAGTTTCTTGCAATATTTCACTGAAGGAACTGTACCGGATACGTTCATGGAAGCACCTCCAGACTTTAAGGATGCAAAGCAGATTCAGGAATTTCAGGACCTGTGGGACGCTACAATGGCTGGCGATCAAGCCATGAAGCATAAAGTCAAATGGGTGCCTAATGGAGCAAAGCCGATTCCTGCAAAAGACACCAGCTTTGATACCAAATTCCCTGAGTTTCTGCTTAAAAAGACGTGTGCAGCGTTCAAGGTAACTCCGGAAGAAATCGGATTTACTGAGGATTCGAACCGAGCATCTGGTGAACTTCAGGAAAACATCATGTATCGAGCAAGCTTACTTCCTTTGACGAAGTATCTTGCCGGCATTTACACACGAATCATTAAGAAATATTTCGGTGTACCACTGAAATTTCACTTCAATGTTGGCGAGAAGTCAGACAAGCTGATTGAAGCACAGACACATCAAATCTACACGCAAATCGGTGCTGAATCAGCAGACGAAATCCGGAAGAACATTCTCGGACTGGATCCGGATCCCAACATGCCGGTAGGAAGATTCATTCAAACAAACTATGGACCTCTTCCGATTGACCAGATTGGCAAGATGATTCCGTATATGTGGATCCCATCTCAAGATGCTGGTATTTATCAGAAACGTGGAACGCCGTTGATGCCGACCACTAGCGTGAGTGTGCAACCACCACAAGGACCAGATGAGCCATTTGCCCAGAGAGCCACTCAGGAGGCTCAGAGAGCGGTTGATGAAGCAAACCGAAACGATGAGCAAGTGGAAAATGACGGTGTTGAAAAGGCTATAGCACCGTCAGATGATGATGTGCTAACTGAACTAAAGCGTTGGAAACAAAATAGTAAGCGCCGAGTGAAGAAGGGTCGGGCAACACGTCAGTTTGAATCTGACATTTTGCCTGACGGCATACATGATCAAGTGTGGGAGCGACTCCAAAGCGCTACGAACACCGAGGAGGTGGATCGGGCTTTCCGGGGCCCTTTTTTCTGGTAAGCCGTCCGGTTCAAAAAGCGAATACGGGCGGCAATGACGGTGGAAATGATGCGGCAGCAGACTTGGCTACCGGAATGATTATTACTCAATCAGTTTCTTCAGCAAAACCAGGACCACCGTCTTTAAACTGGACAGAAGAGGACTTGGATATAGCTGACACGAACCGTCTGAAAGGAAAACAGCCGGACAATCGAGCATGGGTGACACCGGACGTGCATAATCAGTCTTTGAAACAGGCAAGCGATGGCATTTTTTATGCAATCCAGTCATTTTTTCGCCAACAACTTCAGAAGTTGAGAGGTATCTTTCTGAAACAGCCGGAGCCGAAAGACGACGATTGGGAAAAAGCCATTCACAAGGCGATGCAGGAATATGACTGGACTCCTTGGAGAGAGGTTCTAAGGCCTCAAGTCATGAGACAGGTTGAAGATGCTTTTGAACAAGGTGCGCAGGACGTATGGCAAGTGCTCAGGCAGAAGGGAATTAACCTTTCTTGGGGTACGGTATCCTCTTATGCAAGGAAATACGGCATGGAGAGATCAGCTGAACTGGTTGGGATGAGTGTTGACGATGAAGGAAAACTGATAATGTCAAAACATCCGAAGATGCGAATTGACGAAGACACCCGAAGGAACCTTCAAGAGTGGCTCAAAAATGAGCTGGAATCAGGGAAAGATTGGGTGAACATTGCTGATGATTTGTACAATCAATCCGGTGAGATTGGTTTCCCGTTCATGAGCGACTGGCGAGCACGTCGGATTGCTCGGACAGAAGCATCTATGTCGTATAGCAGAGGGCAGATTGCAAGCGCGAGAGACGCTGATGTGACAAAAGTAGAAGTCTTGGATGGAACACAAGATGAAATATGTGCTCCAGTAAATCATGAGATATGGACATTGGAAGAAGCAGAATCAAATCCGGTCGGTCATCCGAATTGCAGTAGGCAATTCTTATTTGTGATTGAGTGAGGTGAAAAAACATGACTAAAAATGAACTTATCGAAGTATTTAAACGGGCTAAGAAACAACGATTTGATTATGTTGGTGTACAGATTCATATGGACGGTTATCCGGAAAATGAGTTGATCGTAAACAAACAAGAAAACTTCGATTCAAAACTGAACTATTATCTTGCAACCTACGATGATGAACTTAATCACAAATATGCAAAAGGCATATACATCGCAGATGCAAAACCAGCCCACTTCCTAGCTGAGTTTGCAGGCCTATTTTAAGCCAGATATTTTCGAGAAAACGTATGAGAAGGTGGTTAAATGAGCACAAACATCGTGACTCAAGAACACATCGATGATATATTCAAACATTCTGAAATAAAAGTTCAAACGGTTTTTGATAAAACGACGGTTGTTTCAGCAAAACTGCCGAATGGGTTTGTCATTGTCGAATCGACAGGGTGTGTGGATCCTGCGAACTACAGCGAGGAAATAGGGAAAGAGATTTGCATTGAGCGAATCAAAAATAAGATATGGGAACTTGAAGGATACCTTTTACAAGACAAACTTGCATAAGGAAGTGATCCGTTTTATATCTCGTCCGGAGCCAACGTTAAGGCTCTTTTTTATACCCAAAAATCGAGGTGAGAATATGCAGACAGCAAAATACAGCGTCACGAAAGCAGCTGAGGAACAGCACTACACGCTCGGCGTTGCTTATCCGGCGAACGAAGTGGACGCACATGGCGAATATACGACACCAGAGGAACTGGAAAAAACAGCGTGGCAGTACATGGCGAACCATGGTGGTATCGGTTTACAGCATCAAGATGGGACGCTAGGACATGGCAAACCAGTGGAGTCTTACATCTATCGCGGTCCTGATTGGGAAATCGGCGACCAAGTCATTAAAGCTGGTGATTGGATGCTCGGCGTTGTATGGGATGATGCAGCGTGGACTCTGATCAAGGGTGGCATTCTCACTGGTTACTCGATTGACGGTGAAGCATACCGAAAACAGACGGCTCCACCAAGTGAGAAAGGGGGTGAATGAACATGGATGATGAACTGGAAGAAGAAAAGGTCAATGAGATGTACGACCTTAACGTGAATCATGTTGACGCCGTAACACAGCCAGCATCCGGGCGAAAGTTTCTTGTTATTAAGTCAGAAGACGGTGAAAACGGCCCATCACTTAATGAGTTACTTGATGCAGCCAAAGTTGCCAAGTCAAAAGAGAATGACCAACTTCATGAACAGGCAGAATCCCGTGCGAAAAAGTACGGGATTTCGTTTAAGGATGGAAAAGGACATCTAGACCCACCAAAGGGAAAACCAACCGATCCGGATCAGTACGCAGATCCGGTCAACTATGCGTATCCGATTGATTCGGAACACATTCAAGCGGCCGTCAGCTACTTTAACCACGACGGACAGCGAGAAGCAGGAGGCTACACCTCAGAAGAGTGGGAGAAGATTGGCAAGCGCATCGCATCTGCTGCAGGTGATGGCTATTCTTACCAAAACGGCAAGATTGAAACACCAAATAACAAAGGTGAAATCAAGAAGGGGGTGGATGAGGTGGACGGAGAGCAAACCAATGACCAAGTAATCGTGCCTGGATCTCAGGAATGGGAGCAACACGATGCTGGATTGATGCAACAAGCAACAGCCGGACTTGTAGCCTTGAAAGGACTAATCAAAGAGATTATGAACCGAGAACAAGCTGAAGTAGCTGCCGGTCATGGTGATGACAACGAACAGGTTTATGGTCTTATGAATGCACTAGATGGCATTGCAAATGCACTAAAGGAGGTAGCAGCAGTGACAGCAACCGAACAAACGGAAACCGTAGAAAAAGCCAAATGCAAAATGACCAAAGAAGAAATGAAGAAAGCCCACGACACGATGATGAATCTGTGCAAGACAGCAGGGTATGGAAATTTAGACGAATTCCATAAAGCGTGCAAGTCGATGGGGTGCTGTGATCCTGATGATCCGGACGACGAAGTGGCTCCTGAAGCAAAAGACGTTGAAGAGTCCAAGAAGCCGACAGAGAAAGCCGAGGGAGACTTACCGGATACGGACAAGACAAAGCCTAAGGAAAACGTTGTGCCGAACGGAGACAAGCCACAAACGAAGCAAGATGCACCAAAAGCCGAAACCAAAAAGTCGGTAGACAGTGAAGAAACTGAAGAAGTTAAGAAATCAGCCACCAGTGAGACTCTGGTGGCTGAATCTGTTCAGAAGGCACTAAAAGCGGCTGGTCTGGACCAGTTGGGTGACAAACTCGGGGAGTTGCTTAAAGTAACGAAGTCTGTTGGCTCGTTAGAGGAGCGGCTCAAGAAGATTGAAGACCAACCGATGCCAGGCGGACCAATGCTTAGAGGTGCTGCTCAGAACAATGATTATTATGTCGTGAGAAAAGGACAAGGACCTGATCTGAACAATCCTGACGTCCTATCACAAGCTGCACAGCAGGTACAGGATCCATATATTCGTAATGTCCTGCAACGTGAAGTCGCTAAATCAATACATCCTGCAATGCAAAACAACCAATAAGGAGTGACAATCAATGCCAGATGCTATTAATTCCATCACAGCAGAAACGCTGTCGATGATGAAACCAGCCGTCAAGAAGGCCCTCACACAAGGATTTACTGTGGGTACAGGATTGACGGGGTATGAACTTGAAGAACCATCGAAAAAACTATTCCCGGTATGGAGCCCATTCCGTAACCGAATTCCGCGCGTACACGCAGGACAAGGTAGTGCGGCAGCGCATTGGAAAGCAATCTCCCGGATTAACGCGACGCGTCAACGTCCATCCGTTGCCTTCGGTGCAGCAGGCCCACTCGTGTCAACCGAAGAACTGGACTTCCAATCGAACTATTACCCGATCGCACTTGGTGACAGCGTACAAATGGACGCTCAGATGCTCGCTCGTGGATTTGAAGATCTGCGTGCAACAGCCGGTATCAACTTGCTGTATGCTCAGATGATCGAAGAGGATCGTTTCTTACTCGGTGCTCAGAACTTTGCAACACCGCAACCACCAGCTCCGGTACTGGCTGCATCAGCTACGGGTGGTTCCATCCCAAATACGACAACGGTACATGTGCGTGTTCGGGCTCGTAACCATGAAAACTACTATTTTGGTGGTGGTTCACTTCCTTCTGCAGACATCAGTGCGGTAACCGCAGGAACAGACCCGACCAACTCGGTGTCAGCATCTGTTCCTGTTGTTGACCAATATGGCAATTTCAATCCTGCGCTCGCCGGTGTTGTGGCGTATGACTGGTATGTATCAAGCAACGGTACTGATTATTTCTACTATGGGACAACAACCGTTAACTCAATCACGGTTACGGATATCCCATCGTCTGATAATCCGGCTCCAAGACTTCCGGAACTGGCTGACCCTGACACATGGGCAAACGCTCAGGCAGATACCAGCGCAGATCCTAACACGTTCAACGGTCTGCTTGGTACACTGTCAGGTGCTTACCTAAACGGAACGTTCGTATCTCCAGGAACACCGGGATCTAAACCGTCAGGAGCGCTCTTCCAATCTCTTAATGGTAGCAAGCTTCATGCAAGTGCCGGCCGCATCGTGGAAATTGACAATGCCATCCGTCAGATTTGGGATAACGTTCAGTTGTCACCAACTCGCATTCTCGTATCTGGTGAACAAATGCTTGATCTCACTGCAGGTATCGTTAAGTCCGGTCAAGGTGGCGGTGGAACATACAAGTTCATCGGTAACGACCCAGCCGAAGCACGTTCTCTGCACGCTGGTTATGCGGTTATCGATTATACGAACCCGATCTTCCCAAGCCAACCGATCGCAATCGAAACGATGCCACACCTGCAACCAGGTACGATTATCATTCTGACTGAAGTCCTGCCTTACCCGAACAACCAAGTGGCTAACGTCCTTGAAGTTGAAACGCAGCAGGAATACCAACAGCTTGAATATGCGATGAGCCGTCAGAGTGGTAATAACGGTGGCCCTCGATATGACTTTGAAGTGCGCGCTATCGAAACATTCAAGAACTATTTCCCGGCTTCGATGGCTGTTATTCAAAATATTGCTTCAGGCGAACCAATCATTTCCTGATGTTGATCACAACGCAAGACAATACGGCAAAGACCTTGGCAGTGGGTGCTGATACGTACGACGCGAAAGCCCCGGGAGTGTTTGAAGTTCCGGAACACATCGGACGTGCACTAACCGCGTTTCCGCACTTCAACGTGGCTCAGCACCCACTGTCACATTATTTGCCGGATGATAAAAATGTAAAAAGAAGGAATTACCAACGAAAGAAGGCGTGATGTATGGGAGCATCATATGCAAGCGTGCAAGATGTAGCATCAGCATTAAACTTAACCCCAACAGCAACCGTCACTCAGTCAGCAAATGCGGGTGATATACAACTGTATGTGGATAGACCGGTTAGTTTGCCTGCAAATGCATTGATTATCGTCGGTTATAAAGGGCAGGGAAGTGAACTTGCTACAGTAAAAATCGCGTCTCAACAATACATCACCCTGCAGGATCCGCTGTCGGCAGCGCATGGGGCCGGTACGATCCTGTTAGATGCGACGTTATTTCCTGATGTTGTGGAGGCAGCAAGCCGATTGGTAGACGACTTGACGTTGACACCGGCTGAAGGATGGACGTATGAAAGTGTATCTGCAGAAACACACAAGGTCAAGGCGGATAAAAATGGAGACCTTACCTTTTCACTCAACAAAACACCGGTCAATGCGATCCAGGCAATTTCCTATCAGGGTATGCCCTTCGATGATGTGTATAATATTGCCCCTGAACGTGCCTGGTTTGATGATGGAAGCTATATCATCCACGTGTTTACAGGCCGTGATGTTCCATCTCTGCCACTAACAATGGCAAAAGTAACGGTGACTTATACCGGAGGTTACACGCCAGATACGATGCCAGCGGATATCAAACGATCCACGGCAATGCTCGCAGCTCGGCTGTGGAAAGAAAAGGATTCGGGTTATTCGGATGTGATCGGAAATACAGACTTTGGTATTCTGCAATATACTCAGGCTGCGCCTAAGGACGTTCTTGCCATGCTTCAACGGCATAAGAGGGTGAGCCTGTGAGTTTCAGAATCGTTAACAAGCCGGATTTTAATGGACTGGCTCGGGCAGCCATAGAAGGCGGTGTGAAAGGCGTTCGCCAAGGATTGAATATCCTGCAGAGGGATGCGGCAGAGACCATTCGCACCAAACGATTTGCAACTGGACAATTGGCACAGTCGCTTCATTCTGAAGTACTACCTCCAGATGGAGATAATATCATGGGCGTTATGGGTGCTGAAGCACCGTATGCACCATTTGTCGAATATGACACCCGGCCACACATAGCCCCTATAGGCGCATTCAATGGATGGGCCACTGTGAAAGGATTCCGATCAACCGGACGCTCTTTCGTTCGAGGGAGCGTCGCTCATTCAAGCTTAGCAAAAGCAGGCTGGATAGCAGTTAAGACAAAAGGAACCAAAGGTATTCATTTCATGAAACATGCCTATGAGGAAAAAGGCAATGAAGCACAGATGAAAGTTGCCGAAAAAGTAAAGGGGGAAATCTCTGACTATGCCGGTAACTAATATCATTCATCAACTTGCACAAATTGAAAAGAGTGTCATGCCTGGTGCAACTGTCTATGAAAATCTTCCGGAATCGGTCGGAAGCCTACCCGTTGTTTTGCATTATTTGTCCAACGGAACGATTCCTTTTGGTGATCGTGACGTGACCTATAATGTTACTCACAACATAGAGGCAAGAATCTTATTCAGTCGTATGGATTTACCGTCATCTGATGCCGAAGCAAAAAGATGGATTGAGCCGATGCGAGCAGCAATCGATAAAGATTCACAGCTTGGAAAAACAGCTTTTAATAGTGGGCTAACGGGATATCGCTATGGACAGATGGAGTACGCAAATACCACTTATGTGGCACTCATTTTGACGATACAAGCTATTGAAAAAGTCGTAGCCGGGGAGGTGCCAGAAAGTTGAGTACTTACAAGGTGATTAAGCCCGGAAATGAAGTTGTTGTTTCGGGCAAGAAGTACCCCTACGGAGAAGAATTTGAAGCAGAACCTGAAACGGTCAAGGGGGCTTTAAGAGTAGGCGTTGTAAAAGAAGCGAAGGACATTCAGGGGCCTTCTCAGAGCGCTTCTGTTTCTCCTAACACAAATCCATCTTCACCATCGAACGCCGCTCAGAGCAATGCTGTAGCATCTACAAAATAATCTATGAATCTATCTAGTCGTCTACTGGGCGACTTTTTATTTTGACTAAAAGGAGTGAAAGACATGCCTGTAAATATTCAAAACATCATAATTGGGGCTTGCTCAAGTTTCAAGTGTGACACGACAGATGTTGGCGGTACTGATGGTGGCGTATCGATTAACCCACGTGATACCTTCAAAGACATTCAAGTCGATCAGATCATTGGAGTTGTTAAGAAAACACGTACGAACCGTGTCGTTCAGATTGTGACAACCATGAAGGAATCCACACTGGAAAATTTGAAACTGGCATTTAACTTAAATTCTACAATCACCACTGATGGAACATCTGGTGACAAAACACTCGGCATCGGGGTAGACACATCCACGACTGAACATACACTGCAATTTGTTGGCCCTGGTCCAGATGGATTTACCAGAACCTTTAATGTGAATAGAGCAATCGGCTATGCAAGTGGAAATTACCAGATTCGCAAAGACCAAGAATCTGTGGTTCAGGTGACTTTCGATTGTCTACCTGATATGTCTAAAACGGCAGGCCAAGAATACGGAACGATTGTGGAGAGTGACGGAGTATGAGTAATCAGAATGATGTCATTACCATCGGCGGCAAAGAGTACATCGTGAAGGCTGTCCCGGTTGGAAAAATTACAAAGATGTTTAAGGGCATGAGTGAAACGATCAAAGAACTATCTAAGACTGATCCGAAAAAGATCGACGATGCGATTACCATATTGGCAACACAGTTCGGTTCTACGGTTGAGACGTTTCTCAGGACCTTTGCTCCGACTTTGCCTGAGGGCGTTATGGATGATGACGAGAATGGAGCGACCATTCCCGAATTGGTGGACGCCTTCAGCGTGATTTCAAAGGTGAATCGGTTGGACAGCTTGCTAAATTTTACGAAAAGCCTGGGCCTTCCTCAGGCAGCACAGAAAGCACTCCAATCGACGAAATAATCGAATTTTGCGTGGAAACGTATGGAGAGACGCCTGAGTATTGGCTTGATGTCAGTTCTTGGGCGTCTGTTATGTATTTATTAGACGCACGTTCTCGGCGAATGGAGAAGCAGAAAGAGCAGGAAGAAAGCAACGGTGAGCAAGGCGACATGCTGAACCAAATCGGGGACCATCAATGGGGATTGGGGGTGTAATCAATGGGCGAAAACATGGATCTTGTCATTAGGATGATTTTAAATGCAGCAGAATTTGCATCGGAATTGAGTGCCGAACAAGCGCGATTAGATGAATTCGATGCAAAGAAGTTGGATGACAAAACAGTCAACGTCGATGCAGACACAGCAGCTGCTTCAGCTAAGTTGGATGAGATGAACGCCAAGCATATGGATGATAAGAACATCGATGTGGACGCTGATACAGCTGCAGCAAATGCAAAAATTGACGCTCTTAAAGCCAAACTTGATTCACTTTCCAATCACGATATGGGTTCATCTCATTCTGGCGAAGGTATTGGGCTATTGCCAGCTTCCATTATGACCGGTTTGCCAATGCTTTCTCCAATGCTTGCGGCGGCAGCAGGTGGAGCAATGGCATTGTCTTCGGGACTAGCCGCAGCAGGAGCCGGTGCAGTAGGATTTGGCGCTGTTGCAGTTCCAACACTGTCAACTGTGATTAAAGCGGCTAGTGGTGGCAAAGATGCGATGAAAGGATTAGATAGCGAACAACGAGCAGCTGTTGGATCATTACGCTCCTTTCAGTCTTTTTGGAAATCATTTACTGCTTCTTTTCAAAGTCCGGTACTGAATATGTTTACCGGTGGGCTAAAGGCATTGCAAATGATTTTGACGGGTCTCAGGCCTGCAATTCAGGGAGCAGCAAACGCATTTTCTGGTCTGCTAAAAGACTTGAATCGCTCATTAGGCTCACCTCCAGTCAAAGCTTTTTTTGATTATCTCGGAAAAATGGCAGGACCCATGATTACCGCGTTTGGTCGTATTACTGGAAATGTTATGCTCGGGGTCATGAATCTATTAAGAGAATTTGGTCCATTGTCTACACAGATGGTCAACGGACTTCTCAAAATGTCGCAAAGATTCGCTCAATGGTCATCTCGCATTGGTTCATCGAAAGGGTTCCAGCAGTTTATCCAGTACGTTCGTGAGAATGGGCCAGTAGTAATTTCGATTATCGGAAACGTTGTAAGCGCTGTTGGTCATATTCTTGTCGCGCTCGCTCCGATGGGTGCTGCCATGCTAAGAGTTGTCCAAGCTGTCACGCAATGGATTGCGTCATTTTCAAAAGCACATCCTGCCATTGTCCAATTGATCGCGTCTGTAGTCGCAGGGATTGGCGTGGCACGTCTAGTATCCCCTATTCTCTCTGCGATTGGCATTGGGTTTACAGTTCTTCGTGGTGCTGTGATGGCGTTTTCTTCCGGTGGGATCGTGGCTCTAAGAGCCTTTTTTGTGGCCCTGATGGGGAATCCGGTAATAGCGATCATCACAATCATCGTTGCTGCTATTGTTGGAGCGACATTACTAATCACGATGCACTGGAAACAGGTTAGTTCATTCCTAAATTCCACATGGCATGCAATTTCATCAGCGGCACAATCTATTTGGAATGGAATTAAAAGTACTTTATCATCCATTTGGAATGGGATTAAATCAGGCGCATCAAGCATTTTTAACTCCATTCGCTCTGTTATCAGTTCTGTGTGGAATGGCATTCGGAGTGTGACCAGTTCGGTATGGAATGGAATTAAAAGCGCAATTAGTAGTGCATGGAATGCGATTCGTTCGGTTATCCGATCGGGCGCTTCTACTGTGAAATCCGTACTTAGTGGAGCGTGGAGTGCGGTTAGGTCGGCTGCAACATCTGCTTGGCATGCTATTTCAAGCGTTGTCTCCTCGGCATTTAGCAGAGTAAAAAGTGTCATTAGATCAGGCGCTTCGGCTGTGCGATCCGTGATGTCTGCCGCTTGGAATGCAATCCGATCAGGGGCATCTAGTGCGTGGAATGGCATTACTGGTGTTGTTAGGAGTGGCATTAGCAGGGTTGGATCGATTCTGCGTAGCATCGGAGGTTCTGCATTTAGTTGGGGTGCGAATCTAATCAAGATGTTTGGCAATGGTATCCGGAGTGCTATTGGTGGCGTGGCAAACGCTGCTAAGAGTGCCGTCAACTCTGTGAAGAAATTCTTGGGATTTCACTCACCTGCTGAGGAGGGTCCTGGCGCGGACGCCGATGTCTGGGCGCCTAACCTCATGAAGATGTTTACGCATGGCATTGTGGAAGGTACGCCAGCGTTGCAAGGCGCACTGAGTAAAGCAATTACACCACCAACAGCTGTTAAAAGCCCGAATATTAGCCGGTTAGTCAATGGTATTCCGGTGACAAATGGGGCGCCAATTTCAACATCCACTGCTGATAATAGTACGCAATATAACGGTCCGCTGATCGGACAAGTCATCGTGCGAAACGATCAAGACATACAAAAGATTCAACAAGCAATTTACAATTCTCAGGCGAGCGCCCGACGTGCGAAGGGTGTGAAGGGCATATGAAAACACCTAAGGGCATACCAGGATTCTCATATGGGGGCATACATTCCAACGATTATGGTGTTTATTTGTCTAGCAAACAACCGGACTGGCTCCCAAAAACCCGCGATTACGAAATGGCTATTTACGGAATGCCGGGAATAAAAGACTTTGGTACTGATTTGGACATGCGCCCTCTAACAATTAACCTGACGATGGAAGGATCAGATCGAAGAGACTTAATTAATAATATTCTAGCTTTTGCTTCTTTGTTTAATCCGGTTGAAGGCTATCAACGTCTCGTTTTTGATGATGATCCAGGACGATTCTACATGGCAAAATACACATCAGCCGTAACCGAGTCACAAATAAAATTCACACCAACAACAGCGGATTTTCCACTCGGATTTAAGTGCGATGATCCGTTTATTTATGCGGTCCAAGAAAAAACAGTAGAGTGGGTTTCTGATGGGGAAAGTAGTACATCACTGCTAAACTACGGAACTTATGAGACACCGATTATTTTAACTGTTACTGCCGATAGTGAAGTATCAGATTTTACGCTGTCTTTAAACGGTATTGACATGGCTTTTACAGGAACACTCGACGATGGTGATACATTAGTCATCGATACTGGAGAAATGACCTACAAATTGAATGACGAGAATGCCATCCAATATTGGGATGGAGATTTTCCTAAGCTGCAACCGGGTATTAACACGTTATCGTCCAGTGAAGCTTTAAATCTGTCTGTTGCTTATCGGGAGAGGTGGTTATAATGCTTGATTACCCACAAATCTATGACAGCACAGGCAAGCGTCTAGCCATACTCAATCAAGCGACAGATGTCATCATCACTGATCAGATCATTACTGATACAAATGGACAGTCGACTCTGACGTTTAATCTCCCGTATGACGATCCAAAGCTCGACCTTTTCGATGTTGAAGATCAGGTACAAGTCGCCGGTATGGTCTTTGTCATACGCACGATGCAAAATGGTTGGGACAGTCAAGGCACACTGAAGGCTCAGATTTATGCTGAAGCGCTTTGGTATGATCTAGCTGAGTATGACCCTATTCAGCCTGTTACAATGACTGGTGCGACCGCTCAATCGGTATTAGAGACTTTACTTGCCACATCTGATTGGACGGTCGGAACAGTACAAATAAACAATACTGTGGAGTTTGTTCTTACAGAAGTAACAAATCCACTGGCTGCTATTATGTCATTACCGTCGATATTCAGTGGCGAATTGCAGTTCGACACGGTAGAAAAGACCGTTTCACTCCTCACACAAGTTGGGGAGGACAACGGTCTTTTATATGCCTACAGTAAGAATCTGCAGAGCAATCAACGGACGGTAGACAGTCGGTACCTCTATACTCGTATGAGGGCATATGGAGCCAATGACGCTGACGGTAATCCAATCACAATATCCACTGCAAATGGTGGATCTGACTTCATAGAGAACTATCAGTGGTATGATGCTACTGGAAAATCTCGCAAAGTGAAGTGCTATGAGCAGACTAATGATCAAATCAGTGATCCAACAGCATTGAAACTGTGGGCCGTAAGTGTTTTATCCGTGCTTTCGATGCCGAGAATTACCTACATCATGCAAGTGATATTGGATAAGAAAGACGGGATACCACTGATTGGTGATGTTGTTCGGGTGTATGATCCGAAACTTAAGGTCACTTTGGCGTCACGGCTTGCACAGAGGACGTACAATGTGCTTCAACCATGGCTGTCCACTGTACAGTTGTCGACGGCATTGTACAGTCTGACGGATCAATTGACAAGCCAATCCCAAACAACTACTCAACAAATTAATAATGTCGTTCAGACATCTTCTGCTGGATTGGATCTGCTCAACCAGGTCACGACTGCGAGTGGAAAACTAGATCTGGCCAAATCCGAAGGACGTTTGCCTGATAGTCAGTGCAGCGTGGGACCGAATACGGCATTTTCAAGCGGTTATGATCCAACCCAAATACTGACCAATCTATCAAAAACAGGATTACAGACGCTGCGCACATGGTTATGGGGGCAAAATTCTGGAGGCGGACCAGATGACCACACGGAGCAATCAGGCGGACCAGATGCTATTTATTTCAATCCGGCCGTTCTAAATCCGGTCTATGCGTCTGATGGAACATTATCTGAAAACACGGTTGAATTATTAGACGCAATCCTTCAGGCCATACGCTCCGATATTTGGCAACTTAAAAAAGACGATGAAACCACTGCAATTTTAAGAAACTGGTTGAGCAGTAATGGTTTGGACAATATATACAACCCAACCGTAACCGATCCGGCTAATCCCGGATCAACTCAGGCGTTAAATAATGTTTTATCTAATTTCGAGCAACGTATCACAGGGCTTGGAGGCTGATCAGCATGACAAATAAACTTTTTAATCTTGTATTAGATTTATCGGGTAGAGGGATTGTTCCTCACATAGAGATTCGCCGGAACGACTATGATTCGAATGTTTTCTCGGTGCAGGTCACGCAAAACGGCCTGCCTTTTGATTTTACGGGGATGAATCCGATCTTTGAATGTCTGACACCGGACGGGCATTACATCCGTGACGATGGCACACAGTTTGGCACGATCAATGTTATTGATGCTGAACAAGGTAAATTGGAATATACACTCGTCAATGAAATTTTTGCTGTTCTTGGTCAAATCGATGTGGCTTACTTTGCCTTTGAAGAGCAGAATGCCGACCTACAGAACCCAACAAATCGAGTGTCTACAGGTAACTTTACGTTTAATGTGATTGCAGATGCGCTAACAGGGACAACAGCGGCACAGGACTACATGAGCGACGTGACTACTCTTATTCAGCAGATTAATCAGCTCAAAACAGATTACGATACGCTCAATCTCGATAACTTCGTCAAAGTGGTTGATTACAACGCAAATAACGATTCAGTTGCTGCGCAGTTGGCGGATATTGCGTCTCATACGATTAACAAAACACGTAGAAAATTATTAAATAAAGAGCCTGTTGTAATTGTTTGCTTTGGCGATAGCGTGACTTGGGGCTATCGTACAGGAGCAATACAAACTGCAAATAATTATCCTGCGGTTTTGCAAACGAAACTTCAATATATTTATGGATATAGTGGTATTACCGTTGTAAATAAAGGATATCCAGGTCAAACTTCAAGTTATGGCTTGGCTAATTTTGATGCAAATGTAACTAGTCAATCGCCAGATTTAGTTATCATTATGTGGGGGCTAAATGATCACAACGGTGTCAATGATATTGATTATGACACCTACGTAAGTAACTTGCGATCAATGGCTAGGAAAGCTAAAGCATCAGGAATTGAAGCCATTTTAATGTCACCTACCGCAAGTATAGATCATGCGAACGATGCAACAAGAAACTATGATCTTGTTAACCGAAATTATGCAAAGGCATGTGAATTTATCGCAAAAGAGCAAGGACATGAGTATGTCGATATGCAAGAAGAGTTAATACGGTTATGGAAAAATAACACAATTAATAATTCCTTTTATGATGGTACCGTTCACCTTGTTGATTATTCTATACTTGCAGATATTATTATTAAAGACGCACTCGCATTTCTTTATAAAGCAGATTTTAATGACAAAGATTTTATTTCATTCACCGCTCCTTATGTGTTTAACAGTGCATCAACTAAAACAGACTTTACGAGCAATGCACTTTTAAGAACCTATTATAACCTAGATAATTCAAAACCAGCGGAAAAAATAGCCTTTTTATTTTTCAATGACAAAGTAGGTACAGTTCTCAACATATTTGGTATGGAAGGAACTACTTATGGCAATATTACTATACAAAATTTTGGTGTGGATTTAGCAACTATAAGCGGTACAACGGGAAATACTAGAGATGTCATTGAAACCTTAACTCTTCCAGGTATTGGATTATATTTCATAGAATTTAGTGCAGCAAAAGTGGATGCTGGGAAAATATACTATGTGAGTGGAATTAAAATAGCTAAGACTATTTCGGGAGAAACGGTTGATAAAAGTCCTCAAACATTAAGTCTGCAAAATTCGTGGGTAAGTAATCCATCTGGATTGTTTGATTCAGCAAAATGCTTTAAAAAAAATGGCGTGGTATATTTAGCGGGTTTAATTGCAAATGGGACATCAGCCGAGGGAACTGTCATAACAAACTTACCTCAAGGTATGAGACCTTTAAGCCCATTACTATGCCCTATTGTCTCATTTGACATAACTAATTCCTTGCCTGTTTCTGGGTTTTTAAAAATTGATATTAATGGAGACGTGAGCATTTACAAAAACGTCAAGAATACGTATGCAACGTTAAATGGAATCTACTTTAGTGTGCAATAATCTATTAGAAAAAGGGTGATAAAAATGGCATTAAAGAAATCTGTGAGCTTAAATGTTTACGGACAAGATATTACATTTGAACAAGCCTATCATCAAATTGACTCCATAAACGGAAACAAAGAAACCCTGAATATTGTTGTTTTTGTCTACAGCGATTCAATGAAAGAAAATTTTATTAAGCAGAAAACATATTCTTTTGTACCTAGCATATCGGATCAATCTGCTAATTTTTATAAACAAGGGTATGAATATTTGAAAACGGTTGATGATTACAGTGATGCGATTGATATATTGGAAGAAGGACAAGCTGCATAAACAAAATTTATAATTTATTGAAAATAAAACGTGGTAAAATAAGGGAAAACATTAAAAAATGGGGCTGAACTGTGAAAAAATTAAAAGTCTTACTTATTTTGTCATTAATTTTTAATTTAATATTTGTACTTGGTGGCACTGCATATGCAATAAAAAAATTTAATACGACAAGTAAGATTGATGTAATTTATGCAACACATTATCACAGGACTTCTTTATTTAAACTTCTCCCAATCAAAAAAGACAATATAGTGTTTGTTGGAGACAGTATTACTCAGCGATGCGAATGGGATGAATTATTTAACAATAGCAGTATTAGAAATCGTGGCATTGATTATGATACAACTGGAAATATACTGTCTAGAATTGGTGAAATAACTAAAGGTAAACCAGAAAAAATTTTCATTATGGCAGGGATAAATGATTTGCAGAGAGGGGTATCAAAAGACAAACTTTTATCAAACTATAAATATATACTCTCTATAATAAAAGACAAATCCCCAAATACAAAAGTATTTGTTCAAAGCATTCTACCAGTCAACACGGATACAAATACATCATTTATATTCACGAACAATGATATTAAAAACGTGAATAGCCAGTTGCAAAAAATTGCTGGTGGTTTCGGATATAAGTATATAAATCTTTATAAGGTTTTTGCTGACAATAAAAATCAGCTCAAACCATATTTGACAAAAGATGGAATTCATTTAGCTGGTGAAGGATATCTTTTGTGGAAGAAAGCAATAATTAATTATGTTAACCAGTAGGACGCAACTGCGCAGCAACTCAAAATATCTTTCCATCCTAACAATATGGATTTAAAATCGGGTTATCAGGATGGGGGATGATCTCTTGTTTGACCGTGAAAAAGAATTTAGAAAAATGTTTTGGTGTTTAAAAAGGTGGGCAAAATCTCCTTCAACGCTAAGTTATACCAATGGATATAGCGCTGGAAATGGAACAAAGAACCAGCAAGTAAAATATATGCCTACATTTTGCAGTTGCAAAATAATAAATCGACCAATTTCGAAGAAAAGGTAAACTATTTGTACTCGTTTTTGGATGCCGGAGCAAATGATATAAGACCGTTTTCAGGACATAGTTTTTACTTTAATTTAAGAGCGTACCTCATAAGATCTAAACGTGATATCGAAAACGGTAAACCTGTTCAAACAAGAAGAAAATAAGCAGTAACTGAGAGCCTTCGGGCTCTTTTTATTTTGTCGTTTTTAGTTGGTAACTTATCCCACAAAAGGAGATGATCCATTTTCAGACCGGAAACGGTCTTTTTATTTTGCATAAAAAGGGGGATGACAGGGTGGATACAACAGAGAGACTGGAGAATCATGAGAAACGAATTGAGCAATTGGAGGGTGGTCAGGAAAAACTCGATGCGAAAATACAGAAACTTTCTGATCAAATTTTGGATGGCAATGCCCGTAATGATGAATCAAACAAGTTTCTACGTGAGCAGAATTCGAAGATGCTGACCATGCTTGGGGGTATTCAGCAGAAGAAGCAAGAAGCCCATATCTGGACATGGAAGGCAATCGGTAAAATCGCTGTAACGGTCGGCGGTGTTGCCAGTGTTATCAGCATTATCGTCAATTATTTCTTTAACAAGTAAGCGTCCAAATGGGCGCTATTTTTACATATACCGAAAGGAGGCGAATTCAAAAATGGGAAAATATCATAAAAGGAAGCGATTAGCTTTGAAAAGATTACTAAATGGATTTGTTTCCGGAGCACTAACGATTGCGTTGGTGCTCTCTTTTATTGCGCCGGTACACGCAGCACCAAAAGTAGATTTTATTGATGTGTCTCATCACAACTCCAAAAGCGGCTTACCTTTGTCGTTTTATCAAACACTAAAGGCGAGTGGAGTAGATGGGGTTGTCGTAAAGGTTAGTGATGGTACCAACTTTATTGACCAAGCTGCCAGTGTCAATATTGCCAATGCATCACAAGCAGGCATGTCGGTCAATGCATATCATTTTTTTAGATCGGGTACAACTTCGGGAGCAAAAGCAGAAGCTGACTATTTTAATCAGCAATTAAAGTATGTCGGTTTTGACAAGCTAAAAGATGGCATCGTCGTAGTGGATGTTGAAATCAAGAAGTCGAATCGCGACCAAATGACTGTCGCTGTTAATGCGTTTATCAGCCAGATGCACCAGCTTGGATATCCGATCGTGGACCTTTACTCCGGATCTAGCTTTTATAACAGTAACCTTGATCCTAGCAAACTCTCAGTCTCTGATCCGTGGTTGGCAAGATACAACGGCGGCACTAAAGAACCACAGTGGTACAAAGGTATCAAGGGTTCTTGGCAATGGTCCTCAAGCTACAAGTTTAAAGGTATGAGTGGCTATTTTGACGTGTCGCAGGACTACGCCGGCAAGTATAGCGACACCAATATCGCTCCAAATTCTACACCTACAAAGGTCGTTAAAAAGATTGGCAGCATAAGCCTTGTTAATTGGCTCAAGCAGCATAAAAAGGCATGGAGTTATTCAGCACGTGCGACACTGGCCAAGTCTTACGGTATTGCAAATTACAGTGGTACGGCTGCACAGAACCTTGCCTTGCTCTCTAAACTGAAATCCGGAGTTAAGCCTGCACCTGCAAAAGTAATCAAACAGGTTACAAAAGTGCCTGTTAAGAAAACTGTGACATCAACATACACAGTTAAACCAGGCGACACACTGAGCGGTATTGGCAAAGCACATGGCGTAAGCTATCGCACGATCATGTCGCTCAATGGATTACATTCAACTGTTATTTATCCAGGACAGCACCTGAGGCTGACAAAAACAGCATCTAAGCAAACTGTTAAGCCATCGACACATGTTTATAATGTTCGATCAGGTGATTCACTGTGGTCGATCTCACGTACTCACAAGACAACCGTTGCACATATCAAATCTATTAATCATTTGCGCTCTGACCTGATTCATCCGGGACAGAAACTAAAATACTAATCGTCTGATTTTCGTACGATAATCGGACGATTTTTTTAATGGGGACTGAAGCCATAATTAGGGGCGAATGCAGCTGTGCAGACCGGAAGGGCAAGGCACACACCATTATTATTTGAAGGAGTGATCTCATGGACATTTCAAATTATCTCGATACAGCAATCTTTGCAGTTATTGCCGCATTGATCGGTACGACCGTCAAATACGGCTTTTCTTTTGCGGTTGACTTAATTCTAAAGTCACATGCTTTGACCCTTGTTAAGGCTGCCGAGAGCATCTACAATGGCAAAGGTCTAGGCGTTGCAAAGTATCAGTTTGTTGCCGATGCTCTGGTTGCTTTTGCGGCAAAATTCCACATTAAATTGGATGCAGAGCGCGTTAAAACTTACATTCAGGCTGCTGTAACTGATTTACACGCTGCTCTTGGTGTGGCTGTAGATCAAGCTAAGAAACAAATTCAAGCAACTGTTACGGCAGCTGCTCCACAATCTAACACGTACAATGTAGCTGATCTTCAGAAAGGCATCCAGAACGCCTTAGAGAACGCCAAAGCACAGCAAACACCTAAATCTTGACATAACGATCATCAATATATCATAAGCCCGGATTGCTCCGGGCCCATACATATTGTGGTATAATATAAGTAACAGGGCTGACTTAAACAGCTGCGAACCAGTGGTGGAATAGGTAGACGCTAGGTGCAAGAATTGAAACTGAGCCGAGGTAAGCGTAGCAGCAGCAAACGATTCTTTCTAGGCTTACCATTTATGGATGGTTTCTATGCAGGGTGCAAATCCTTGCCTGGTTTGTTAATTGTGCTAGCGGAAACCTGCGACCTGAAATCGCAAGGGCGCCAAAGATCAGCTGATCACAGCGTAAACCGTACCGCGCTACGACCGACGGCGCGTGACAATGGTTGGTGATCATTCAGACGGATAGCCGTTTGAATGTGTGTTCCAATATGCAAACAGAAAGCAGCCCACCTTTCACGTGGGTGTCATCGGAGTGATCCATGGCATGATGGGGGCAGTACCCATCTTGGGGCATTTACCAGATGTGTTTAACTTTATATACTTCATTACAAAAAAGGGTGACTGCGAATGCGCGGGCACCTTTTTACATAACAAACCCCCAGCTATTGACCGGGGATATATATTTATTCAAATGTTAGGGAACTTGAATCCTTCGAGGTCACCTGGAATGTCATTATCGATTTTAAATAGCAATGAATCAATTTGTTTTCTTAAATTCACTCCATTAGTATGCAATGATCCAGCAGCTCGATCTATATTTCCGTTATGATCGTAAATTGTTTCGTTTTCAAGCTTTTTTAAAATATAATCGATTTCCGTCCACTCATACGCATACTTCTGCTTAATTGAGTTATCTTTTGACATATACATCATCTCCCTTACTTTTAATTCGACAAGCTATATCTCAACCCTTTTAATGAACCTTAATTTTTTTGTGTATCAAATCATTCTCTTATAATATGCTATCTTGGTCCTGTTCCCAGCCATTCAGCACTAGATCAACAACATCGTTAAGCTTCACGCGATCATTTAATCCAAAATGCCAAAGTATAATATCTTCGTATTCCAGTAAGAATTTTGTAGACAGATATCCTGCTTTTGATTGTTGCTCATTGAGCATTCTTTTCTCAAGTTCCAACCTTACAGCGTGCAAAAGTCGATATTCGATTTCAGTGTGTTTCATCATATCCCTACTTTCCATTGTTTTGTTCATATGTTAAGTAGAGATAACTTCAAAAAATGGTGAGGTAAATAAAAAATATTTGCATAAAAAATCCCCATGCAGATGCACAGGGAAGGAATAGAGGGATATATTAAGTATCGTCAAGTTTAGTTGTTATCAAACGATTACAATTCAGATTGTTTACTGCCTAAATGAACATCAATAACATCCTGAAAATCATACCTCCACTTAATTCCGAAAGAATCATGGACAATCAATTGTTTAGTGATTGGATCAAGTCGAACTGGATAACAAATAGCCTGTTTAATGAACCCATCTTTGTAGTGGCTTAATTCAATGAGTGAATGTTTCTCAATAGCTTCCTGCAGTGTGCGCCCGATCTGGTCCAACTCATCCTCAGCTAAAATGGGTCGAGCAATCTTTTTCTCATTTTCAAGGTCTTCATGAATCCGCGCTATGTGTTCCGGTAACATCATACGCATGCTTTCCCATCTCATATTGCTTCCTGGCGTCAATTTGTTCATAATCCTAGACCACCTTGAGATCTTGGTATTTCTCTAAGTTTTTTAATCGTTTCCTCGATTTCCTTTTTATCATGACCTGTTCGCTGCTCCAAGGCATCCATATTAGGTGAACGATCATATGAACGATCATTTAAAAGTATCTGCTTTACTTTGCGCTCGAAGTCACTCAATATCATAAAATCACTCCTTTTGTTATATTATACACGAACAAATGTTCTTTTAATACTGGAAAAGGAAACAAATGTTCGTTATAATAATTATGAGGTGATTGTTTTGAAAAGACGTGAAATGATTATAGATGCAATCAAAAAATTAACAAAAGAACAAGGCTATCCACCATCTGTTCGCGAGTTAGCTGATGAAGTCAATCTCAAATCTACAAGCACGGTTCAGGGACATTTAGAACGATTGAAAAAGGATGGGCGTGTCGAGTTTGAACACGGATGTCCGCGAACACTGAGGGTCGTGCCATGAAGATCGGCGATATCTTGGAGATCATTTATCAGGCGAAAAACGGCAATTTCTCACAGCGACATATTCGTGTGATCCAAGTAGGGGAGACGTATGTTAAAGCATATTGCTACTCAAAAAAACAACTCCGGATCTTTCAAAAAGAGGGTATCCTTGCCAGTCGTTTAGTAAAGAGCGCATAAAAATACCCATCCTTCACCCAAGGACAGGTATTTTTTATATAGGATTCCTCTTCGATCCTTCCCAACAACGTTATTATCTCTTGAATTAATAATTTGTGCAAATCAAACTTATGCAAATGTAAGCGATTAAACATATTCAAAAGTGTCTATTTTGTTTCAAACTGTGGAGATAACGGCGAAATTTTTGCTGTTTTACTAGAAATTATTTAAAAGATCATCAAGTCCATCAGTGACGGCATAGTCTGGTTTTTCTTTCTTCTCCAGTTTAAGGACAGGCTTACGCGAAACAAGCATGGACGGACGCTCTGCACGGTCAAACAAATATGCTCTTAGTGCTGCCCGAATCAAATCACTTTTGTCTTCATTTATATTCTCAAATGCTACACGTAAATCATCATCTTTTTTCTTGCGTAATCGGATGCGAATCACTTCAACCATAGCCGAGCACCAATTTTCCCATAACCACGAACATTAGCAAACTGTGAATTTTCGAGTACAACTAAATTTGGGAGATTGATGAAATCCTTAATTAGTGGGGCACAGCCACCGGTTAGCAGATACAGATCGTAGTAGGTTGATAGGCTATCAATCTCCAATAAAATCTGCTGTGCTAGTGCTTGGAAAGCCTGCTCAACGAGAGGACGAATGTCATATCCGGCATATTCACCTGATAACACGTATCGATCCATTTCAAATCGTTCAGGTGCGCGGCCAAGCTGATCAATGAGATAACCACGTAGAATATTGTAAGCTGTATCCACGCCCAAACCATGAGGTGATCGGCTGTTTTTGCCGATTTCCATTCCGATCAGTTCAAGAAGATCCAAAGTATAGTAACCGATGTCGATCACAAGAATAGACTTCTTTGCATCGCTCATTTTTTTTACGTTTCCTCGGTCGTCTAATAGATAATCCATCGCGCTGCCAAATGGTTGCGGCACGATTTTATAATTTGCGATCAATGGATTCGCCCGGACTTTATATCTGTTTCCGACCATCTCCAATTGGTACGGTCCTGATGTATTAAATCCATCGATTAACATTGCCATTGATTTTTTTTGCTTCATATAATAATCAACTGGAAGTCCTGTGAGAAGATTTGTAGGACCAGTAGGGGATAATGTGGCAAGACCAGATTTAAGAAGTATTTCAGTTGTCCAGGTTTCTGCTTTGTTTTCTCCCGTGCTGTTGTATCTTATCTTGCTCTGTCGCAATGCAAGACCACCAACAAAGAGCGATTTGTCGTCATCGTGGTAAATCAGATCTCCGTCTTTAGTTTGCTCATCCATCAGCGGCCGTGCATCGCCAACGACCGACGGTTCAAAAAATTGTTTTCCGGATCCAATACCTTTAGTCCAACCGTAACCTAAATCAATATAAGACAAGCTGTTCATGCTGATTCCTCCAATTTTGTGGTACATTGGACCACAGAATTTATAAATCCGTGTATGAGATCACCATTGCGTCAATTGGATTAGGTTCTTTCAGGTAATTTGTGACTAATCGATGCACGACATGACGATAGGGAAGGAGCCACTGTACTGACAACGTCTGCAGCATCTTAAAATAATCGTCTTCTAATTTGACGTGTATAAGCTCACCGTTTTTCGGGTAGGCTATTTTTGAATACATACGATATCGAACGAGTTCTTCCCGGACAAGCTTTGAACAAAATTGAGTCAACGATAGATCAGCATCATAAGCCATAAGCAACAATTTTCGTTTGTCGTCAATGTTCACAGCAAATTTGATGTCGTGTTTTTTCAAAATAAAAAGTCCACTCCTCTCTCTACCCTGTTCGCGCGTACGCGTGCGCGAGACGAAACAAAAAGTCAGGGTTTTTGGGTCAGCGGGCCGTATGGTTTATTGGTCAGATGGTTTCTGATCGGTTATAATACATACGTTGGCCCTTGTGCTGACGGGTAGGCAATCCGTGATCTGTGGTAGGGGATCGGATTGCCTTTCAATTTTTCTTAAGAGATATTTTTTTCTCTACTTCAATCTGATAATCATTTTCTACGTAATCATTCATCAAAACTTCCAAGACCTCATTCATGGAATTTCCATCTTCATCGCACTTCTTCCTAAATGATGTGTAGATCTTCATATCGATCGTCGTATTAAGATTGTGCTTTATCTTCACCAATAAAAAACACCTCCTTGACATCAATATACTGATGTAGGAGGTGTGATATGACCTAAATTTTGCTTAAAAAATAAAATATTGCCCCAAACCTGCCCCAAAGAGGTCTTATTTATAATAATTATTATTTTACGCAAAAGAAAAAAGCCTTTAATATCAAGGCTTTTCTGTATGTCCCAGAAGGGATTCGAACCCATGACCCACGGCTTAGAAGGCC
>NZ_JAMXWN010000018.1 GCF_024125425.1 Sporolactobacillus kofuensis | reverse complement strand
CTATTGTACGAAACATCGCGCGGAATTAGATGACTCGTATTTATACGGCGAAGAATTTGAGAAATTTGAGCCAAATGACGAGAACCCGACTTATATTTTAATCGATGACGCAGAAAAAATCATTGGTGCAGCCTCACTCGTCATAGACGATTATTACCGCAGCGGAAAGAAAGCACGTTTCAGGATTTTTCATACAGAGACAGGAAACGAATCAGATTACAAAGAGCTGCTGCAGGCTGTCAGCAAACACGCAGAAGGAATGGACAGTGTGTTTGTGTTCATTCCCCTAACAAATAAAGCATTGCTGAATATGGTTGAAAGCCTGAATTTCAAACTCTGGCGATATTCCTTTCTACTGGTCAAAGAAAATATTTCAGAGTATCCGATTGAACTTCCGGAAGATTATTCGATCCGACCACTTATTCCAGGAAAGGATGAAGCGGTATGGTGCGACATTAGGAATGAATGCTTCGCCAAGCTTCCGGGCAGCGAGACACCGATGACTGAAGAAATCATCCGCGACAGAATGACTGGTTCTGATTATCTCGAAGACGGTGCACTTATCCTCTATCATCAGGCTCGTGCAATCGGCATTGTACAGGGACTGGATGATGAGTACGATGACGCAGCGATTATGTGTATCGGACCGCTCGCAATCATCCCCGAATATCAAGGACGCGGACTCGGCCGAACGCTGCTGCGCGCTTCAATTAATTACGCGAAACAGCACGGTTACACACGTACCATCCTATGTGTCGATGGAAAAAACGAACGGGCAAAGACGCTCTACCTCCATGAAGGATTTAAGGACGTTCATGCAGATGTCGCCTATACCTTCGATCTGAAATAAAGAAATAAATGATCCACATGAAGCATGGCCAGTCAGTATAGCCGTGCTTTTTTATTTGCTAAAAAACAGCGGGCAATAGAATAAGAAAGATTCAATAATGAGCGCGTGTGTATGAAATAAAGGCAATTTCGCAAGAGCATTATTCTTTTTATGTATCCCAGCAAAGCCGGGTAGGGCCATTCTGTTAATCTTTGGTATTCCCTGGTCGATCATTTAGTGCAAGCTCAAACAATCCGGTACTAGACAATCCGGCAAGTCCACCTGCCCATAACCGGAGCACAGGTGGCAGATCAGTAAATGGATAAGCCGCAAGACCAATAATCAGACCAACGCCAAATGCGATGGCCGGAACAGCATTCTTCGGAATTGATATACTACGTTTGATCAATTGTGTTATCGCAGTAATGATGGGCAACATAATCGTTGCAAGAGCGAGTACTTCTGTCATGATGATTCCTCCCGAATCTCAAAATTGCCGGCTTGTGTCGGCCCGTCTTATTCAAGATATTCACGTTTAAACAGGAGAGACCAGTTTTTTGAACAACTACACCATTAGTTTTTTGTCGAGAAGGTTCTATTACTTTCCCCTATATCAACGTTCATAATCTCCACATCAAAGGCTTTAAAGCAGACAGATGCCCACGACTTTCCCGTGATCGCTTTGTATACCGTATCATCACAAATTGCGATTATTTTTCGATACTTGCGGTTCGTCAGCTTTTCCAATAGTAGCATTTTTAATATATCCGCCAACATCTTCTTCTTTTGCGGCGGTTTCAGTGAACCGATATGTGCATAGATTTCTCCAATAATGCTGTGCTTATCAGAATAAAAATCCGGCCGGATCTTCGCTTCGCCGCATGGAACGATCGGGTTAGCTGCAAGTTTTATTCCCAGCTTATCGCTTATCATCTGAAAAATATCCTTTTCAATCTTCTGTTGTTCAAGTGATGAAGATGCATGCATCCGATTCGATTTCCCTTCAATTTTATAACGTGCACGATCACTCAGATATTCAGAATCTCCTTGATATCGTTCTCAGTTAACCGAGACAGCGACTGATCGCCGGATTGAACAACTGATTCAATTAAATCGCGTTTATTTTGCTGCAGATCGTGAATTTTCTCCTCAATCGTGCCCTGGGTGATCAGCCGTACGACCTGCACGACGTTTCGTTGGCCGATCCGATGCGCTCTGCCAACCGCCTGATCCTCGACCGCCGGATTCCACCACAGATCATACAAGATTACTGTATCGGCACCCGTGAGATTGAGTCCTGTATTTCCTGCCTTTAGCGAAATCAGAAATACATTTTTCTCACCTTGGTTGAACTGATCGACCATCTCTACCCGCTCTTTCGCCCGCGTTTGTCCGTCAAGGTAGAAAAAGCTAACGCCTTGCTGCGCTAATGCATCGCGAATAATCGCCAGCATACTGGTAAATTGAGAAAAAATAAGTAGTCTCCTGCCACTCTCGAGTGCATCGGAAATTAGTTCCAGCAGCTGCTGCAGCTTCCCGGATTCTCCCTTATAGTCTTCAACAAAAAGGGCTGGATGACAACAGATTTGCCGGAGACGGGTCAGGCCGGCAAGAATCTTGATCCGGCTCTTTTGGAAGCCTTCCTTTTCTAGAGAATCCTGCGTTTCCTTCTGGATTTTCTGAAGATAGGCCAGATAAAGTTCCTTCTGTTCCGTGGTCAGTTCAGAGGTATGCACCGTCTCAATCTTGTCCGGGAGTTCTGACAAAACATCTTTTTTGATGCGACGGAGCAGGAACGGACGGATCATTCTCGCAATTTTCTCCGGATCCATTTTCTTGAAATCGGAAAGTTTCGGGAAAAAGCCGGGCAAGATCGTCTGGAAGATGGACCAGAGCTCATCAATCGAATTCTCGATCGGCGTACCACTCAGCGCAAACCGATTCCGGGCCTTGATTTCACGGACAGATTTCGCTGTCTTCGTGTTAAAATTCTTGATCGTCTGCGCCTCATCAAGGATCAGCGTGCTGAATTCCTGACCCTTAAAGCTACTAATATCCTGTCTTAGCGTTTGGTAGGATGTGATCCATATGTCCGTTTTCGCCTCTTGCTTGTACAAGACCTCTCGCTCCTGCACCGTACCGGAAGCAACCACTGCATGCAGGACAGGCGCAAATTTTGCCAACTCATTTTTCCAGTTGTAGATGAGCGAAGCCGGGGACACAATCAGTGCTGGCAGAGTCGCCGAATCCTTCTCTTTTTCCGATAAAAGAAAAGCGATACTTTGAATGGTCTTCCCGAGCCCCATCTCATCAGCAAGAATGCCACCAAGTCCATATTGACCGAGCGTTTTCATCCATTGATAGCCATAAAACTGATAATCTCTTAGTTGTGCGTGTAGCGATTCCGGAACATCAAAGTCAATCAAGTCAGGATTCTTCAGGCGATTGAGGAAGCGCCGGAACACCTTGCCGAATCCGATCGCTGCATGCTGTTCCCCGAGTATGGATTCAAGCTGGCCACCGCGATAAAGTGGCAATTTCATTTGATTAGTCAACTCACTCTTCGAAATGTTCAGCTCGTCCAACAATTGTCCTACAGACGCAAACGCCTCATCTTCTAATGGGACAAAGGCACCGCTTGGCAGACGATAATATTTTTTCTTTTCGACAAGCGACTGAAGAACCTTCTGGATATTATCCTCCGCGATGCCGTCGATCTGAAAGTTAACTTCCAGCCAGTTTCCACCAGAATCCACATCAATGGACGCAAACGGCGTGTTCTGCGCCGGTAGCAAAAATTCTTTGACTGCATTCGTCATCAAAATTTCTGCTAGACCTTCCAGTTTGGGAAGCGTTTCAAATAAAAAGGTACAAATGGCGTCCTCCCCTTCGGCGCAAACCTGATTTCCGTTCACGGTTAATGGAGCCGATTCGAGCAGATCCATGATTCTCTGCTCTTTATCCACATCACGGATAAAGATCTGCTTGTCTGAATCGATGCTGTGCTCGTTCTCAAAGGGTTTCACCATTGCCTCGCCGTAATGATACTCGAGCTGAACAGTCAGTTGTTCTCCTGCACGATCGAGCAACACTTTCGCATGTAACGGGTACGAAGCAATCCGATCCGACACCTGATCAGTAATACTGAACTGACTGATTTTCTTCAGACCAGGCGCAACTTGAGACAGAAACGGCTCGATCTGATCTTTTCCAATCGGCAGTGCGCGCACTCCGTCATATCGGACAATCGAAACCAGATGGCTCGCAAACTCTCTCTGTGCGCTAGACAGCGGATATAGTTCGCCATCCTTGATCAGACAGCCATAATCGTCCAAGTACTGACAGCCCTCCAAATCAGAAAGATCAACCTCATAATCACCATCGGCACGTTCATCAAGCCGAAACGCAAACGGGAGTTCATGCTCATGAACAACTGCCTTTTTATGTCCCCTGTAGCTATCGTCAAGAAAAAGAGAACAGGATTGAAGTTTCGTCAAGAGTTCAGGAAATAGAGACGGGGGAATCGTGAATTGGCGGTCATCCGTGATTGAGTGTCTACCGGTATAGGCATACTGCAGATTCCTGTAATTTCTGTAGTTCATCTGCTTGCCAAGCAGATCAATCACAGCCAAATCTTCCGGTAAAAACCCATGCTCCGCTGGATTGAAGGAAAACTTTTTTGTAAATGTAAAAGGATTCTGATCAATCACGGAAAGGATAAAGTCGCGGATGTTCTTAACAACGTACAAGCGTTCAACGCCGCTTTTCATCTCCAAGACCAACCATGAACCGTCTTTCTTAAGCGTCCATTCCGTCTGCATCTTCCGCTTATGCCCACTGCGCTGCCGATCACTTTCCTTCTTCTGAATCCAAGAAAACCGATCAATCAACCGATTGGTGAGCGCTTCTTCCCGATGCAGGCGTTCACGTTCAGCACTGCGCGCGGCCATTGACGCTACCTTGCGCCCTGTTGATTGATGTTCCGTTTGCAAACTTTGCTGATACTCCATCAATTTAAGGAGAACAGCCGCCACATGCTTGCACGGATCTGAAGAACCTTGAGCCGCCGGACAATTACAGTGACTGTATAACGACAGTCCGTCAAGGCGAATACGGACACTGTATTGTTCCGTCCCCTGAACTGATGCCTGCCAGTAACCACTTTCCGGATCAAAATGAAAATTCCGGACACGTCCATTTGTATAGTACCTGTGCCCACGCTGATAAATCGTCGACGAAAATAAGCCTTTGAACATTTCTTCTGTGAGTTGAATTTCCATAAAAAAAACACACCTATTCAATCAATTTATCGGATCAAGTTCATGCTCATGAACTGCGAATTATAATACATGGACACTTCTATCGACCTTAACCTGTAACATCTATCGCCGTATCAGTATTTACTAAAAGACTTGCAACTAATCTCTCTAAATCATTCTGTAATCACTATAACATAAGATAGATTAAGGCTGTTATGACCAATAATTGATTTTCCAATTGGTGTGAAGTAGCGGTGAAAAAACAACTTGGTAAAACTTATTGATTTACCGTTTCAACCGATTTCAAGGTTTGTCCCTCTTGATTTTTCCATGCAGTTCTGCCATTCGCACTACTCCCCGTGACAACTGCTGCTGCCAATGAAGGGCTGGAAAAAATTCTGTCTTCTGTAAACGTATAATTATCATCGATACTACCTTCAGAAATCAAGTTTTGACGCAATTTTTTTAAAGACACAGGCATTGAGTTGGTTACATAGGTCGCGACCGCCGATCCTTTTGTTACAGCAAATCCATCGACTACTGGTTTGCCAGTTGCATCCGCACCGTGTGCAGTATCAATATAATAATAGTCATTTTTCTCTTGAATATTGTGATGGATAATTGCGGGTTCGAGAACTTTATGCCCTAAAACGCTCATTAGTGATTTAGCATTTTCAATGAACTCCTCCATTTCTGCACAATCCGATTCTAACAATGGAGATTTTGTTGGAGTATTTGCATTGAGTAACTGATAGATCCTATTCTCCAGATACTTTATGTGCGCTTTATTCAAATTGTTATCTTTACTAATAAATACGATACATTCAGTCTAGAATTCTTTTCTTGAAAGATGCTGATTCAATCGATCAAAAACATTCTCAGCCTCGGCAATGTAAACCTGGTTCGTACCGTCTTCATCCTTTTTCCCAAGCAGAAAGTAAATGCCTGTATTTGTATGCTCTTGCCGATCAGAACTGCTCTAACCAATATTCGGGGAACCTTATAAGCCTTGCCTGTCCAATTCGACAGTTCACACACCCATCGGCTATTCGGATCTCCCTCAATTAGAAAAACACGAATTGATTTGCCAAAGTTCACGCTTCAGTTTCCTATATCACTATTGATAAATGTTCAGTTTAGGTACTGGTGGTCACTTTGAGATAACGGTCAGAGTGTTGATATTATAAGGCTTTGCAGATGATTTGTGTATTTACTTAGGCAAAACAAACTTACTATTCTCCAAAGCTCATAAATATATCCAAACTGTTTTGGTAATTTCATTTTAACTATTTAATAATTTGAAGTTTATGTTAATTCGTCAAAATTTATTAGAAACTTTTTTGATTGGATCTTCTCCTTTCATTTTCTATATAAAAGTATTAATCGGTATCTCCCCTTATCCATTCAATAATTGATTCTTTTAGTTCATTGAATCCAACGATATTTTGAATGTTGTTTCCGTTTCCATGTGGATAATATTGTAAAAACACTCCACAATCCTCTTGTACCTGTAACTTTTCATTTTGATCTCCAGGGTATACACAAACTACATTGCGAACCGAACTTCTATTATATTTTTTCTTTCCATGCTCTAGGTTAACATAAGAAATGGACCAATATTCTCTCATTTGTTCCATGACTTTCGTGTTACCTGCGCGATGATGTATATTGTAAAACGGTCTATATTTTACCTCTATTATGAATGACGATAAATAACTTAAAGTTTCAGATCTAATATGATAAAGATCGATACGAATGTCTGGTTTCCTTCTTGAGCTATTACTGAAGAAGTTAGTATTCTTTTCTATCGCCATATTACCATTAGGTTCTACGAGTTCGTCATAAGTCAAGCACACTTTTAGATCATCTTTTAGTAACCAAACATTTGAGCCACCCTGTAAACCTTCTTTATAAAATGACCTTGTAAGCTGATTTCTTATTGATTCCTTATCACTAATATAATCGAGATCTTCAAAAATTCTGATGGCACCAAAAAAAACGTAATATTCGTACAAAACAGATGTTGGTTTGTAAATTGGCATTTCCATTTTTTCTTCTAAATTTAGTTGATCCATCTTGAATATTTTTTTCCAAATATAATAAATATCGTTACATCCCATTGTATTATCTAAACTAAAGCTTTTAGGACGTTGATTTCCAATTTTTCCCCAGAAAGGATCGTTCAGATAAGTGACGAGGTTAAGATGACATTGGTTAAATTGATCTACCGCAAGAGATATTCTTTCCAAATCGTTATTACGATTACGGCATTCCATTTTTTTTATAGAGATAGTATCACTTATTCTTTTTTTATCCTTATCAGTTATAAGTGTAGTTGATATCATCTCATAGTATTGATTGTTTAATCCGTTAATATCATCTTTGATAGCTTCAATAGTTAACAATTGTTCATTACGAATATCTATTAAAAAATCAATAGCCATTTTTAATTTTTGAAGAATCTGAAACAACATAAATTTAATTGTTCTATTTTCAACATTATCCCAATTGAATTGATAATGTCTATTATAATATTTACTTTGCTGATAAACTGAACCCTTAGAATATTGCCAACGAACACTAGTACTATCAATATGTCGTGGAGCATTTTCAATCGCATATTTTTTTATCATGTTTTGTTGCTTATTTTTTTCCATATTTCTTATAGCATTAAATAACCTGTTTTCAATTGAACGATACCAATTAAGAATTCGCCAATAATTATTGTCTTCCAACTCCGTAAGATTACCGTAAGTTTTTTTATAATTTAAATAGTCAGTTGCTAAGCCCTCTAACTCATGATTAATTAATTCAATTATTTGTACCACTTGTTGATCATCAACACTTTTCGGTGTGATTCGAAATCCTCCAAAATAAGACTTATCATTATATAAAAGTTCAAAGTGATAAAATCCACAACGCCATGGGTATGCATTCCCATCTCTTTCATTAGAATATATTACTATTTTATTATTTTCTCTTGATAGATTATAGTGACCTAACTCCTTACCATCATCTACTTTATGAATCTTATCCCAAATGATTTCAATTTTTGCATCGGATTTGGAGTCGAATTGAATACTGATATCTTTGAGTTCAGTAATTTTATATAAACAGGTGGTAATTTGATATGGAATAGTGGTCAATTGAGTAATCGGTATTTCCTCCAAATGAGCCCCTGAACCAATGATAAATTTCAAGGAAAATGGTAATCTCTGACCACCTATGGTATCTATTTCATTTAGCAAAGCCATACAGCATCAACTCTTTTGCTTTTCTTTTTAATGCACGAATGGATCGTTTGAAATAAGACACTTTATTTCCTACTTCGGATTGGAGAAGAGTCATTATTGTGCCATCAACGTACTCTCCATTTGTATAATTTCCAACAAGCGGTTTAGCATATGCTTCAAATCCTTTTATTTTTGTTAAGACTCGTTGCTCAATTTGTCGGTCAAATGCAATTTCTCGACTTATAATCAATTTTCCTTCTTGATCAACGGGTATGTTGTTTAAAAAACGTGATATTCCCAGTGCAGCTCTAAAAGATACTCCTTTTTGCGAATCACCGTCATTTAATAACAAGTGCAGTTTATCCAAAAATTCAACTTCAGTTTCCAACAAACCATTCAACACTTTCTTTTCCGGAACAACCCAATCCCTTCTAAAAAGTGTTTTATTTACGTTATAGGAAATAATGGTGTCGTCTTCTCTCTGATACTTCGATGCAATACTTAAAGATTCTTTAAATGTTAATTTTGTCGGTTGAATAACATTCGTTCGATCGAGTAAGCGATCAGAGAAATCTGTTGTGGTTTCGTCAAAATTAACTGTCCCGACAAATATTATATTATCTCCAATTTTCACTTTAGGCTTATAATTATTCACGCAATAACTATTTTCATTAAATAGAGTTAGATATCGTTTATCCTGATCCACTTCAAGGAGAGAAATAAATGGACTGAACCAATGTTCCACTTGAGACAAATTCATTTCATCAAAAATGACCATATACATTTTTTCAGGAGTATCTTCCGCATCTAATAAAAGGCGAACTAAACCTGTTTCGCTTTCATGGTATACTCCATTTGTTGGATTTAAATATCCTAATACATCACTTGGCTCTCGATATGAAGGAGATACAGGAATTAATAATAATTCCATACCAAAATTTAATCCCATCGTCTGACCGTATATTTGTGCCAACTGTGATTTTCCTGTACCAGACATTCCACCAATTATTGTCAAAAGATTAGTTTTTACGCTAATATGGAATGCATATAAGTCCTCATCATGAAAGAAAAGACCTTTTTTCCTTGTATTTTCTTCTAGATGCTTTAAAAACTCATTTTCTTCTTTATTACTTAAATAGCTCAATGATTCTTTTTGTTCATCGGAATTAAAACTGGTTGCATGATTTTCTTCTAAATTTTCCGCTTTTTTATTTTGTTCTTTTATCTGTTCACTTTCTATTCTTTCACTTAATCGATTTTGGCTATCATTCATTTTGTCGCGAATATCTAATATTTTGTCAGCTTGGACGAAGTACAAATTATCATCAATCATTGTATCAGTAATATCAGCCATATAGTCTTCAAAATTATCTAAGTAAAATACTTCGTTTGATTCTTGTTGAGTATATGTTGTTGGGTTAAGGCTAGGTTTCAACGTTACGTTATAGAGGGTCCCTTGTTGATATAAATATTCCGGCAAGAAAAAAAAGTTGGGATAATATTTTAAGATAATAGGCCGTCGAATACCTGTTAATTTTTCTTCAAAGTCACGCTTTGATTCCTGCAATCGAAGTTGGGGTCCTGGAATAATCATATATCCACTTTCTGAAGGTGTTATATTCTCAATTTTTACAAGCTCCACATTTACATATTCATTTGAGCATATCATTTGAAATATTATAAGCTTGTCCTTAAGAAAATTATAAACCTTGTCCTTGATCTCGAAATGGTGCAAGCGATCAAATTGCATCCACTCTACTAATTTATTGTAGTTAGTTGAAATAATAGTACTTCCCGTAAAAATTTTATTTGGGTAATAAAAGAGTTTAGATAATTCTTCTGGAATTGGTGATAAACATTTAATATGAAAATGAATATAATCTTGTGATTCCCCTTGGTAGCTTACTGGCTCATCCAGCATTGTAGGTGATAAATCATCTTCACTCGCTAATTTTCCAACAAAAAAGGCTTCTCCCAATTTTCTTTGTACCTCAGGATTAATACGTTTTGTCAATTTCATTTATTTTATCTCCTTCAAAAAAGTAAATTAATTTACGAATAACTCTATTAGGTCCTCCGCTAATAAATCTGTAATTTAAACTATTACCTATTAAATACTTCTCAATTTTAAATTGAAATTTACTATTTATTCCATCTGTGTTAATAAAAAGAATTTTTTCATCAACATTTTTCATCTCTTCTACCTTAGCAATAATATCTTCAGGGTTATTAAGTAAGACATACTGTGAGTCATTTAAACATTGATTGAATAATTTTTTATCGATAATACTTATCAATAAAAAATCTTCAGTAAACAGTTTCAAAGAACCCTTCACTCTATCTCTCTCGTTTTCAATATTTTCCATTTTTGCCATTGATATTTCCAAATCTTGTTCTAACATTTTTGTCTTTTTTGCAGACTCATTTAGCTCAGACAAGTATTTATTAACCGTTTTCTCCAGATCTTTATTCTCATTTTCTCTTTCTTCTATTTCACTACTTAATTCATTAATTTTCTTTTGTTTTTCCTCCAAATCGACTTGTGTGTCAGATAGTACTTTATTTTGTTTTTTTATTTTTCTCGTTAAACGCTCTATGTCCTTTTTTTGCACTTCCTTTTGTGTTATCAACTCATTACACGAGACTCTATAATAATCACTTAAAAATGTTGCATCTTGAAGTGCTAATTGAAACAAGGCTTCCCTTTCACTCACACTCCATTTGGAATATTCGTTTACACAATCACAAACTATTTTTAAGTAATAGCCTTCGTTTACTTTAGGAAATTCAGAATCCAATCGTTCTTTTAGCGAATTGGCTTGTTCAAAAAAACTTGTCCATTCATTTTTCATAGGATGATCATTCAATAAACTATTAAGTTGAGTTTGAAATTTTTTATTTGAAATTTGAGCCATCGATTGAATTATATCTACGAAAGATTCGTTAATAACTGATTTATAAAATGTATTGTGATTTGCGATATTCTGTTCGATCAGTTCTCTATTTTCAAAAAAGTCATGATTGTAATTTAAAACAAAAAAAGCAAATGCCTGACTATCCGAAATTTCTTGATCAAGTTGTATTTTATGTAAGAATACTTCTACATCTAGATCTTTATATTGTTTCAAAAGAACATTGATATGATCTTTTAATAGATTTATCTGACTTTTTTTCTTCTTTATCTGTTTAATGACATTATTTTTTAATAGTGGTAATGGAACTTTATAATAATTTTTAGCCATAAACCCAGGAATCTTTATATTATTTCTCATAGCTAAATTAATAAAATCTTGATGACTACAAAGTTCAAAAAAATCTGTGACTGTTTGATCATCAACAATGATATCTATAATATCCTCGCTTTTCATTTTTCTTTTTCATCTCCTCAAAAATTTATTACTTAGGTAATATTCTTTTTTCTTAGTTCTTTATACACCTCATCAAACATTTCATCTTTGACATAGTTGTAGACTGCTCGATTTTGTAGCATCTTATTGAAGAAGCTTTTGTCATTCATTCGATGTATGACAAAATCCATGAATGAATGATCGTAGGCAAATTTAAAGTTTTCTTTGGTGTTATTCCTTGCTTTCTGAGCTAATGCTTCATCATGAATCATGTCTTCTTTAATTTGATCTCTGGAAAGTTTATCTGCCTCTGTAAAATCTGTTCCAAAGCGTTCGTTCATTCTCTCGATTATTGACGAGAGTCTTTCTTTTTCTTCTTCAGGTTGTGTACCTTTTCCATATGCGGTGGGCTTTAATTTTGTCTCATCCTCAACTGACAAAGAGATACTGCCTTCAAACACTTTATTGTTCCGATAATATTCAAGAGCAATGTCATCAGCTAATGTCACGCCTTCAGATGCATTTTTCGGTAGCTTTCTCAGGAGATAGTTGAGATAGATATAAAGTTTGTGGAGACTAATATCTGTGAATGGACCGATCTGTAGCACAAAAGAATAGGTTCTTATATATTTACTGGTTGACCCTTTGAAATCATCTTGCTGTTCTTTTGAGAGTTCTGTATTATAGCGATTAACCCCTTTATCCAATAAGGCGTTTAATTTTTCTTGTGTTTTTGAAGTTATTTTTTTGCCGCTGAATTCCAGTTTACATACATCATTGATTTCTTCTTCTGTATACACTTGAAGGGCATCTAATTCTTGCTGCAGATCATAGAGGATATTGGGATCGGTTGTGCTCTCAAGTTCAGTCACCTCATAATACGGCTCAAACGCTTTCTGAATGTCTTCCGCATCGTTGACAAAGTCCAAAACGAACGTATCGTTTTTCCCCTTGCATGTTCGATTAAGCCTAGACAAAGTCTGCACCGCTTTTATTCCATCAAGGGGCTTGTCTACATACATCGTATGGAGCAAAGGTTCATCAAAGCCCGTCTGATATTTTTCAGCTACAAGCAGGACCTGATACTCATCCGTATGGAATTTATCGGGCAACTCTTTTTCACCGAATCCATTCATCAGCGGTTCAGTGTATGAAACACCTTTTTCTTCAACTGTTCCGGAAAAAGCGACAATGGCCTTCATTTCGTCATAGTGATTTGCCTTAATATATTTATCAAAGGCCTGTTTATAATTGACGGCATGGAGACGACTAGACGTAACCACCATCGCTTTTGCTCTGCCACCAATTTTATGACGTGTGACGCGACGGAAATGTTCGATCATGATCTCCGTTTTCTGAGCAATATTGTGTGCATGAAGGGAAACATACTTAGCAATTTGCTTGGTAGCTTTACTTCCTGCAACTTCCGGATCATCGTCAATCTGCTTTGCGACATTATAATACGTTTTATATGTGGTATAGTTTTTCAAAACATCGAGAATAAAGCCTTCCTCAATTGCTTGTCGCATGCTGTAGATATGAAAGGGATGGGGCAGACCATCCTCTCCTATTGTGCCAAAACGCTCGATCGTTTTCGCTTTAGGCGTGGCTGTAAAAGCGAAGAAAGAGAGATTATCTTGTTTCCCGCTCTTAACGATGGTCTCAAGCATTTTTTCTTCATAATCTTCCATATTGTCTTCCGCCAACTGATCGGCCTTATAAGCTTCTTCTAACGTTTTACTCGATAGGATTCCAGTCATCGCAGTAGCCGCTTTGCCGCCTTGACTGCTGTGAGCTTCGTCAATAACAATTGCATATTTCCCTCTCGTGAACTGTCCGACCTTCTCCATGATAAACGGAAACTTTTGCAGGGTTGTGATAATAATCCTTGTTTCATTGACAATCGCTTCTGCCAATTGATTTGAATCTTTCTCAATTTTGGCTACCATGCCTGCTTTGTGTTCGAGTTGATAAACCGCATCTTGAAGCTGCTTATCCAGCACACGGCGATCAGTAATCACAATCACACTATTGAAAACTGCCTCGTTACTCGAATCGTGCAGTTTTGCCAGCCGATAGGTTAGCCAGGATATACTGTTGGTTTTCCCACTTCCCGCACTGTGCTGAATCAAGTAATTATGACCAATCCCTCTTTTACGGACATCTGCCTCAACTTTCCGGACTGCATCGAGTTGATGGTATCTTGGAAAAATAACCGACTCTTTTTTATCAATTATTTCCCCCGTCGAGTCTTTGATTTCATCCTCTTTGATATAAATAAACTGGAAAAGGATATCAAGCAGGCTGTCCTTCTGCAAGATGTCATCCCAAAGATAAGCGGTTCGATAATTATTGTAGATGATGGGATTACCCTTTCCTCCACTGTTTCCTCTGTTAAAAGGAAGAAAGTATGTTTTGTCCTTGTCCAGTCGGGTCGTCATATAGACCTCATCCGTATCAACAGCAAAATAAACAACGGCTCTTTTCTTGAATTGAAAGAGCATTTCATGCGGATCGCGATCACGCCTAAACTGCCGCATTGAATTTTCCACATTCTGATGCGTTAATTGATTTTTTAACTCCATCACAACAAGAGGAAGCCCATTCAGAGAGAGCATCATGTCAATGCTGTTATTGTTTTTCAGACTGTAATGCACCTGACGCGTCACCGTGAAAATGTTCTCTTCATAAGCATCAATTAAGGTCTGATTCATCGTGCTAACCGGTTTGTTGTACGCCAGTCGGAGCGATACACCATAATCTTTAACGCCATGACGCAAGCAATCAATCATCCCCCGCTTGTTTAATTCTTTGCAAAGACGATCAACGATTTTTTGCTTGTAATTATCTTTATACACTTTATGCAGCTGTTCAAGTGCCTTGTGCTGCGTTTTCTCTAGAAACTGAATGAATATCTCTGTATCTAACGCATACTTTTTAAAAATATCAAGACTCTCACCGACTAACGGACGCTGCACATAACCAGATTCGATTAGCCTGTTTTCAATATTCGATTCAAACCCCTTCTCAGATGCATCAAGTGCCATGACACTCCCCCCTTTTTAAGATAGTGCTTCCTCTTTTTTATAATCTCTCACATCAATTTTTCCGGTTACCGCTTCATAAATTAGAGATTGACGGTATTCTTTTAGATTATCAATTGCGTTTTTTTCATTTTTTATTATCGAATCAAACTCCAGGGCTTTTTTTTGTAGAAAATTTGTTATCTTCTTTCTCTCAAGGTCATTAGGAATAGCAACTGGAAAGTTACGCAATTTACTAATTGTTAACTGATTAATCGTAGAAGTTAGATATGAACCAATTTGAGACTTAAATAATTGAGATTGAAAAATATAAAAAAGAAATTCGTTTATTTCACTTCTAAATACAGTCGTAAATGCACCAAAAGTTTGGTCCTGGCTATTTCTATCTATCAAAGCACATTTGCCAATCAACTCTCTACTTCCGTTTCTAGAGCATATTAAAATATCATGTTCTTTTGTAATTAATTTTGGTGGAACTGCACAATTCACATAAACAGTGTCATTATAATCTATTTTCCCATTTCTAATATTTGAAGACCTTAACACCAATTTCCCTTCATTTTTTGAAACCACATCAGAGGGAGAATATGTTAAACCTAAAATTGCGTCACCTAAATATTTTATCCTTAATAAATTCCAATGCTCCGGTATCTCCCCAATCCATTCCACACCGGAATCTTTCATTTTCACATTGGGATCAAGTCCTTTTGTGACGGCTTCAGTAATGATCGCCTGCCGCTGCTCTTCCAGCAAATCAATTAATTTTTTCTTGGCAGCAATTAACGAATCAATTTCGGAGGTTTTGTCATCTAAAAATCTAATGATACTCTCTTGTTCGTTAAAACTAGGTAATGACACAAGAAAGTTTGCTAACATTGGTCTTCTCAGTGAATCAACAGTTGATTTTGCATTTCCTTTCAACACTTCAAATGCAAGGTTTGATTTCAAATAGTAATAAATAAACTTTGCCTTACAATTATTAAATTTAGTGAATACGTAAACTCTCTGATGAGCTGCAAATTTACCTTTGTAGTAGTGAAATACTCTCCCAACACCAACGCCGTCACCTGCTGTCATTACAGCCTCTTCATCATGAGTAAATTCATCTATTTTTTCAACATTATCAGATCTAACAAAAAAAGGATATTTACCATTTATTACATTATCTACAGTATCTTTACTCCCTGTTCCAATACAACATAAAAATCTCAGTCTAATTAATTCCCAGGATGATGGAATATCGCCTAGCCAGTCAACAACTGAATTAGTTTTTCCTTGAGACATTTTATTGAATCTATTCACTCCATCACCTTCTTCAGTTGCTCAGCGATACTTACCTCAAGTTTCTTAATATCTTCCATGATATCCTGTGAACTTCTCAATTTCTTGTATTTATAAAAATGCCTTGTAAATGGTATTTCATATCCGATTTTTGTTTTTGATTCGTCGATCCAAGCGTCAGGCACATGGGGCAATACCTCCCGCTCAAAATATTCATGAATATCCTCTTTTAAAGGTACATTTTCGGTGTCTCTTAGATCGGGATCTGCTTCTGGATGTCCTTTTCTATCTTTGCATATTTCTGCAGTTTCATCCTTTTCCGATAGTGCGTTGATTATTGTCTTAAGCAGTGTTGAGGGAATAGATACATCACATTTTTTAAATTCATTTTTCAGCTTCTTTTCAAATTCTGTTCTATTTTTATATACGTTATCAGATTTCATATCCTGCAAAACATTGATAATTTGTGTTTGTTGCTTTTTACCTTCTTCTATTTCCTGTATACCCGCTGATCCCTTTTTTCGGGATTTTGCTAATCCATCAAAAACTTTCTCAGCCTTTAACCGTTCAATTCGTTCCGCATCAACTTTGAAATTAAGACGCAACGGTCGTTCCACCGTGATCTTCTGAAAACCGAAGTCTTCGTTATCAAAAATTTTAATATTTTCTCCCTCTTTAAAATCCCCGTATAATCTTACAATCTCATTGATATTTGTTTCTGATAACTCATTTCGTTTATTTCCCATACTCTTCTTCATTTTTTGATAAAAGTCAATAGCATTAACCAACTCTACTTTTCCTTTTCGAAACACGTTTTTATGATTGGTTAAGATCCAAATATAAGTTGAAATTCCTGTATTGTAGAACATGTCATTAGGCAAAGCCACAATTCCTTCTACTAAATCATGTTCAAATAAATAGCGGCGAATCTCACTCTCTCCACTCCCTGCATCACCAGTAAAGAGCGGTGAACCATTCATAATAATCGCCACACGAGATCCCTTTTTATTTTCATCAGTTACGGGCTTCATCTTAGCGACTAAATTCTGCAGGAATAGAAGCTGACCATCACTAATACGTGGCAGGCCTGAACCAAACCGACCATTGAATCCCTTTTCGTCAAATTCTGCTTGTACCGCATCTTTTTCTTTTTTCCAATCCACACCATATGGGGGATTGGTGATTAGATAGTCAAATTGCATCGCCGGAAATGCATCTTGCGAAAGTGTGTCACCGAATTGGATATTTTTAATATTCTCACCCTTAATGAGCATATCCGCCTGACAAATTGCATAAGACTCTTCATTGAATTCCTGAGCAAAAAACTCCAGATCAGCTTTTGGATTTAATTCTTTAAGGTAGTCCTGAGCAACAGAGCCCATGCCGCCAGTTCCTGCACAACTGTCGTAAAGTGTTTGGGTAATTCCTGGTTTGGTTAAAATGTCCTCGTCGTCCATAAAGAGTAAGGCAACCATCAACCGAATAACTTCTCTAGGCGTGTAGTGATCACCAGCTTCAGCATGTTCAGAGAACCGACGAATCAATTCTTCAAAGATGTAACCCATTTCACGATTTGAAACTTGATCCGGGTGTAAATCAATTTGGCTGAATCGCTGCACAACCAAATAGAGCATATTGTTCCGTTCCATCTTGTCAATCTGCTTTTCAAAATCAAAGTACTCAATAATATCTCGAGCTGACTTGGAAAAACCATTGATGTAATCACGAAGATTGTCGGCAATATTATCCGCGTCGCTTTGAAGTCTCTGGAAATCATATTGACTGATATTGTTAAACTGTTGCCCAGCAACACGATTTAATATTTCATCACGAATTTCTTCTGGGAGCTCTTTAACTTGTTCATATTGATTCAGAACATTTACCTTTGTGTTTTCAAGAACACAGTCAAATCGACGTAATACAGCCATAGGTAAAACGACATGACCGTAATCTTCAGGCTTGTAAGGCCCCCTCAGTAATTCAGCAATACTCCAAATAAAGCTTACTTTATCATTAAAATTTTCCATTGTGATTCCCCTTTAATTATTCAAAGATGTCCTTGTTTTAAATAACTCTTCGAAACTGTTAAATTTCATTTTTAATGTAGATGAACATTTCCCATCACTGTCAATGTATAGTTATGATAGTCAAAATTCATTGGCATATTGAAAATTGGGATGTTAGTAATTGAAACCTATGATTCACTGCTAAAGTCACATCTGAATATCCCTATTTTATCAGATTTCACAGTGTAGATTGCTTAATCGTGCAACAAAACTACTTTTTTCATTAACTTTCATATATAGCTCTACTAATCCCCATCTTATCAAAGCAATCCTCATATATTTTCTTTCGCTTTTCCGTTGCTTGTTTTAATGTTTTTCTGTATTCTTTCTCAGCTTTCTCAGCTGTATCACCTATTACTTCTTGTTGCTCCGCTGGCAAAACGGGTACTATTAAATAATTAAATTCTTTAAGAGTCAATACTTTGATTGCGGTTCCCTTTTGCATTGATTCAATATATGACTGTCCAACAGGACTCTCTAAATACGCTTTGATGAATTGAGCATTCATTCCTTCTCTTGGGCGAATCGCGTGGAAATTATGGCTGAGAATGATTTTCTTGTCAATTCTGGGTACGATGGCAATCTTGATTGCATTTCCGCGATTTGAGACAATGATATCTCCTTCTTGAACGAGGAAATTTTGAATTTTAGATGGCTCGTCAATTGGCATCATACTTAATTGGTCAAACTTAATTTCTCCATCTTGTACATCAACGAGTTGGATGACCGGATATCCGTCTTTTGTGTTTGTTATTTTTGTAAGTGAAGGAGTATTCATACCTCTGAATGTTTCTGCAATTTCAAATAGATATTTTTTAGGAGTAGCAGATTTTTCGAATTTCTCAAGATCTACTTTAACCTGACCAAATTTCCCTTGCACTTCATTCATAGTAAAATATCTAGATATGTTTAGATTTGCATCATTTTCTAAAATTTCTTTTGTCGAGGCAAAGCAACAGGCTTCTTCATTTTCTTCACCAGAGCGAAACATCTTAACAATTTTGTCAACGTGTTTTTTCTCGAGAGTGTTTCTTCCTTTACCTGGTGTATATTCATTGTTTGCATTAATGAATAGAATCTTATTTTTTCTTTCTTTAGATTTGTTTTTATTTAGAATAAGGACTACTACTGGTATCGAAGTACGGTATGTCAAGTTTGCCGGCAAACCGATAACGCCCTCAATTAAATCATCACGGATAATCTCTTCGCGAATTTTCCCATCTGCTCCCCCTCTAAAAAGCACACCATGTGGCAAAATTATAGCAGCCTTTCCTTTTTCCTTAAGGGAAGCTACAACATGAGAAATAAAAGCCATATCAGATTTTGATTTACTTGGCAAACCATAAGTAAATCGTCCCAAATTCTCTTCTTTAATTTGTTCAGGATCCCAGCGCATGGAATATGGCGGATCCATTAGTACAAAATCAAATTTTTGAAGAACGCCGTCATTTGTCAAAGGTGGATTTAATAATGTATCGCTAAGTGTCACAGTAGCATTCGTCAATCGACTCATGAATAAATAGATTTTTCCAAGTGCCCATGTTCTTGCATTGATTTCTTGTCCATAGAGATTTACATGTCCGCCATTCTCTTCAGCATTACGATTTGCTTCAACCAGAAATTGATTAATTCCTGCTACTCCATCGTTGACATCGCCACTTCTAATATCTAATAGTTGTGACAACAGTTTTGCAAGTGGTGCCGGTGTAAGATACTCACCCCCAGCCTTTCCTTCAGCTTCTCCAAACTTATACAGCAGTGTCTCAAATAGTTCAGCAAATTCATTTACGTTTAATGTGTTAAATGGTTGAAAAGTATTGATTAATTGGTAAAGGCCATTGTCATCAACTTGGTTGGGTATTTCGATGTTATTAAATACATCCTTTAAGAAGGAAAATTTTTTTTCCGCAGTAACTGATGCATTTTTAATTTTTTCTTTGAAACTTCCACCTCCACGTGTGATGTTTGACCACAATAATTTCTTTGGCATTTGATCAGCTAATTCACTATTTGCTTCAATGTACATATGCGTCAGAATAATCGATTCAGTATCTACGATTTGAGCAATCTCCATTGTTCCCCTCATGGCATCCGCACTTTTCCATAGTAAGTTCTGTTTTTCTTCAATTTTCATTTTAATTCCTCCAGTACTTTATAAAGTAATTTAATTACTTTCGTTGAATGATCTTTAAAAATTACCCAACTAATAGACGCTGGGGATTCTTATTGCTTAAAAAAATTATTGACTTAAATTATTTTTTCTTCTCCTCCTTTCCTCTACGTATTTATTATATGCCCTAACAAAAGTAATTTAAATACTTTTTTATTCTTTTTATATACTTTTTTATAACCCTAATTAATTACTCCTTTCTTTATTCAATTCTGTTACCAAATCACTGGACGAACAAATTGGGATAACTGACGCTCAGATATGGTTACAAACTTAAGTATTGTCCTGTTTTAAACATTATATTTGCTGTGATCAATCGAAATAACGCAATTGCTGATAATCAATAGGTACGTGTTTAAACAATTGGATCTCCGTTAAAGTTTCCCACCAATTGATTGAAGCGTTCAATCAATCCACTCTTTTTTGCTTTCGTAAATATTGATGCTAGTATGGTTTTACGAACACATTTTAGTTAAACTATTGACTAACGAAGGATGTGTCCGGCATGCCAACCCAAGCAACGGAAATCGATTTAATGATGATTTCAAGAAAATGATCGTTGATTTGTATCAATCAGGGACATTGGTGAAGGATTTCAGCAGAGAATATGGCGTATCAGAAACAACCATCTATAAGTGCGTGAAAGTTGCTTTTTTTTGCCATGTATTCTTCTCTCCTTGATTAATTTCTGCTATCAATAGCTACTTAAGATTTTTATCCTTGAATCTAATGTTATCGTTCAATGCCTGTTCCAATAACCACGCGTCAAATCTTTTAGACTCTTCTTTGGTTTTACCAAAAAATTTTCGAGCGTTAGAAAAACTACGATTTTGTAAAAATTTTGAAATTGTGTTATCCGAATAATCATTAAAAAGTGTCCAATCAACTTCAGGAAAAACACCTTTTATAGAATCTAGGTTTAACTTTTCTTTCACTTCTTCAAGTTTGAAGTAACCTTGCTGAATAAAAGAATACAAATCTGAAATTGCTGCCTTTTTAGGATCAGGATATCTTCTCATCCCTGGATTTTCATCTGCGTTTACTATGGCAATCTCAGAATTTAAGATGTATTCTTTTTTAGAAACAAACCCATAAACTTCATTTAGTGCCAACCCTTTAATGAAATATAAGTTGGGTTCTAAATCATCTAAAGTTTCATATTTGGCCAATATATCATCCACTAACTGTTTCAATTCATGATTAAAGTAACGATAAAAATTAATTAAGAAATCCCTATATTTTGTAATATCACTTAATATTTCAGGCTTATTGTATATTAGACATATCTTCTCTTCTAAAACTTCAATACTGATTTTTAATTCATTATGTTTTTCGTAAACTTTTTCCATCAAGAGTGAATACAAATGGAAATTACTACTATGTGTATCCATGATATTGCCAGCGACTATTTTACTTAGATGTTGATTGATAATTGTTACTAATTTTCCATAATTTTTCTCAAGAATAGAATTCATTCCATTAATTAGAATAATAAGTAATTTCTGTATATCTGCTGAGTTATTTGGAACCATTGGGTAGTTATCCAGTAGTGGAATAATTTCATTAATATCCTTATCCTTTATTTTTACAAATGAAAGAAAGTCAATGTATTTTGAAATTTGCTGTGCGCCATCAAGCGAATAGATTGATTGTAATTCGCTAGAAAGTGTAGAAGTTTTATCAAAAAGGAACTTAACAGCATCATCGGTGACTTTGATTTTAGATAGTCCATAACTTTCTAATAAAGCCGGCACATTCTTCTTTTCCAAGTAAGGGATAATAATTTGAATATCATCAAGCGTCAACTCATCAATAATTGATGATGTGCCTCCAAACATACCATCTTCATTTGCTTGATAGTTTGAATTATCGAAGGCAATCAATAAACATTCAAAATATCGATTAACCACAGATTTAAATTCCTTATACTGAAACACCGTAATACAGTTTGCTTCAACAAAAGTCAGCAACGAGCGGAATTCATATTGAGCAGTCCCTAAATTATTGTTGTATGATGAACCGCCATTTTTATAATTGTTTCGTTCATTTCTCAAGTTGTCTAGCAAATCATCAATTTTGAATAATTTTTTATAAACAAAACGAAAACTTTGGATTTCATCCCTAAAATAGTTACAAATATGTTTTGTTTGTTCATCTCCGTTAGAAATAAGCGACTCAATCACTTTATCTAAATCGTTGACCCCAGTTGATGGTTCAGGTAAATCTATATCATTTCCAAAATGTACTCCAATATGGCTCACATCGAACTCGGCCACCAGATAGTTCCAATAATCTTTTTTTACAAATGCAGCATTCGCGATTTCTCTAAATTTTAATTTAGCTTCTTCATATTTGTGCTCACTGTATAGCTTATACCCTTCAAGTAAAATCGGATTCTGTAAAAACTGATATTTTTCATCACTTTTATAATCCAAAAATGTGTTTAACCAAGTTTTATTATCTAAGAAGTCAACGATGTCGTTATTGTTGGCAATATTCAATGAATCGTTGTCTTTCTCTCTCCATTTAAATTCAATTTGAGGGAATAGCATCGCTTTCGACTTAAGATTTGAAAACACTGCAACATCTTGATTCTCGACAAAGTACAAATGATCAAGGAATTTAATGTTTTCCCATAACTGTTCAGATGTGGCAGGAATAGAAGGACTTTCTGAATCTATTTGTTTCAAGAATTCGATCGTACACTTGCCAATATCTCCATCTGACTTTTCTTTTTCACCAGTAATAACTCGGATACCTTTATTTTTATAATATTCTACTGCAGCAGCGTTTTGAGCTTCCGCTGTAAAGAAATATGCTTTCCTAGCATTGCCTCCGAATCCTTTTTGAATCAACCTAAAAATCGAATTAAAGGTTGAATCATTCAAGGAGTACCCAACGAACAACACCGTATTATTCATAATCAGAGCCTTGATTAAGGTTGATACCATATAGAAATTGTTTCCATAATCTAGGTAATCATCTTCTTTAAGAACAATGTTTTTCTGCACTAAGTCGCCATGCATCTTAATTAAATAGTGATCAGATTTTGAATATGGAATGTCGGAGTCTCGATTAATCACTTCATATTTCGCAATACTTGAATTCATCTTATCTTCAAGCAAAGAGTCGTAGTTTGTTGTAATAATATGCCTAGGCTTAATTCTAAATATTTGGTTATGAATTTCATTAGGTTGAGAGTTAATATGCGGTTGAAATACATCCATTACCTTCTGGAAATATTTATATTGACCTACAGTATCAAAGTAATACTGAGCAATTTTTAGATAATCATTTTCTTTGTCATCAACATTTATTTCGTCTTTGAACACATCGATAAGTTCACTCCACTTTGGAAGACCTGAATTTGCAGACACGCCAGCGCCAACAAAAACTATCAAAGAATCCTCCTTGATGGCATCGTTTATATGTTTAATTGCTAATTTTGTTATTTCGTCCATTAGTACCTCCAATTAGAATGTACCGTTTCTGATCAAGTTAATTTTGTTAATGTATCAGCATTCCAGGGTCTGATGTTTCCTAAACGGAACAAGGTCTCCGTCATCTTTTCAGTAAATTGATGAATTTTGATAAACGTAAAGTTTGGATCACAGTAAATATTATCTTTCGCTTTCTTTTATGATAAAAGTGGGTTTCATAAATATCAGACGCATCTGATTGATATGTTCGAGTTTACGTTTAAGATTACTAAAAGCATAAATTGTAAAATAGGCGGAGATAACTGACAGCCTTGAATCCCGATCCAGCACAGATTCCAATTAATGAGCAATTGTATCTTCGCCTTTATCAGAACAATCAATAGTATTCATATTCATTGTTCTCAATGAATAGATTTAAATCTTTTAGCTACTTTTGGAGTTGTATAAAAGCAACTTTTGTGCAACTTTATTTGATAAAAATGCATACAATTGAGTTTAAAAAATATTTTTTCAAAAATGCTGTACTTCACTTTTAATGCCGAATCTCTTGACCCTTCTATTCTGATTCGATAGTATTCTTCGTTTCTTTTCCGACTTACTATGAATGACATTTTTACCATGATAATAATCCAAAGAATTTACTATTTATTCAATATTGCAAGTTCACTATTTGCCAATTCTTTAGATCCACTACTAAGGCAAAAACCACATTCTTACCTTTTATCTATTCAAATTCTCACTATGACAAACAACTTTAAACAACATTAATTGGATTTCAGCTTAACTAACTTCACACCAATAGATTGAAGCGTTCGATCAATCCACTCTTTTTTACTGTCATAATTATGTGGATTGGGATGATAATAAAATGGATGAGTATTATGTTTCCAACCCTTGATATTGTTGATAAGCCTATGCTGAAATACTTTTTCTGCGATATTTTTGATACACGGTTCAGTGCCCCACCCAGCAATTAGTTCTACATCCAGGTTAGAATGTAACAATTTTTCCAACTCATCTTCACGTTCATTAGAAAAAATAGAATGATAGGTAAAAGAATAATTATTTGTATCCTTCAATTTGGTTTTATAATCTGCTAAATTGCCAGAACAGAGATCTGACAGATTAATAATAGATATCTGATTCCATTGCATGATTTTCATCAATCTCATTATTTGTTCCTGTGTTGGATCTGAATTGGCTTGAATAAATGGAACTTCTTCGCTTCTTGGATCCAGGGCAGGAACCATTTCCTTCATTCGAGGATCACATGAGCCTGGATTACAAAGGATAAATATGGCATCAAGTTTGTCTGAATAAAAGCCGATTCGATTTATCTTAGCTTGATTTCTGCACTCAAATACTCTGTCACCAATTTTCACATTATAAAAGCTCGCCTTCACTTCAAATTCCATTAATAAATCTTTTTTGCTAACTAGCTCCACGCTCACCCCTCCAAGACTGGTTAACTTTGAAGAAAAGGACATAATATATGTTATTCCAGTATGACAAATTCACTAGATTTGATTCTCTTCAATAAGTCTTTCACTCGAAAAGAAGCATCAGGAAAATTATTTCTTAATCTTTCAAAATCAGAGGCTACTTCCAGTGCCTCTATTACCTTGCCTGCTTTTCTAAATATTATTTGCTATCCCAAATAAACATGTTCATTATGCCATTCTAGATAGTGCTGATCTGGTAGCTGATCACCGCGTTCGGGTAATGCTGCCAATTTACTGCCGTGAAAGGCATAGTACTCTTTGCCATTGCCAAAGTCTTCTTTAATATGATGACTCACCTCTACGGTCAGTGTGTTATCAATGGTGATATAGCCTCGATCAAATAAAGTATGAAAGTCACTTCTAAGGAGTAACCCATTTTTTATCTCATGAGGTCCATTCATGCTGTACGGTTTGATATGTGCTGCTTCGAGTACGGGCAGCGTTTTTTCACCGGTTATTGCGCACCTTCTGTGATAAGCATCGGCAATTATCACTTTGAAGGCACCTTGACCGACTCGTGGTTTGATTAATCGTTCTTTGCCATAACGGTTAGCCCATGTATCTTCGTTAACTTGACCGGACCGCATGGCTTCGCTGTTTCTCAATCGATCCTGAACTTGTTGGTATAAGGATAAGCCAACCGGTTCAGAAGTCTTATAAGTTTTACCTTGCACAATATTACTGTTCCAATCTTTTGGTTGGGGAATCCAATCCTTTTCATCAAAATAAAAAGTCATGGACAAAATAATACAGCCAATCTGCGGATCAGGATCAGAAAAACGATCTGTCTTTTTGTATTTATAAACGCGATCATTAAGCTCCATCAAACTACTTGCACCATTTGCAATGCCAAACGCATCCCAAGCAAGTGAAGATGGAAGAATAGAAAACTTTAAAAAGAAGCCGCCACCAACGATGTAATTTCTCGGGCTGTGCGTCTTGAACAAAAACAGGTCTCCCTCATTCAAAGCTTTAAAGTTTGTACGCCCGCCAGGTTTCCAAAAGTTCACTTCATCGCAGTTTGCCTGTTTTAAAGTCTTAAACCACTCAAAGTCCGTAATCCCAACGTATAGTTTCATTGGAATCATCATCGCCTTTATAAGGAATTGAGATAAGCTGAATGATTCTGTAACTGTATCATCGTTGTTAACATGTAGTAAATGAATTTATCTGTTCTTCAAAATTACTAACTGACTGACAAATTTCATTCGTCCGAGATTATGGAGGCATATTCACTAATTTTTATTAATGATTTTCCAAATAGTGTTTGTACTCAATGTAATAGTTAATTGTTCTTTCATATTCACTGGTTTTATTAGCATAAATATCATTAATCTGCAGTATCATATCTTCAGTTAAGTGATCTTCTCCGTTGTAAATGCCCCTCTTTTTTAAATTATCGAGACGATTATTGTATTGATTTGCCGAGACTTCGCCTATCTTCCTACCTTCTTTTCGCATTGATTGTCTATTAATCAGGTATTGAATAAAATCCATGTAATAACCCCCTTATCTGATCTGTAACACTCTATTGGTGAAACAAATTTTATTGACTTAAAACTCAATTAAATCAGCAAAACAGTCAACTTTTTATTCATCGATACTTATCACTCTTTTTAAAAACAAAGTCGTTGATATCACCGCTAATCATTTGTATTAACCCCTTCTCCTTTAGGGCCAACAAGAGCGCTAGTAATTCTGTGTATAATTTTGGCCGTCCCGATGAAAAGTAACCATAACTTTTAATACACTTTCTCTCAATTTCAAATGATATGTCGACAGCACTTAGAGCACTGCCAAAAGATAGCTCATCGTATGTTGTCCGCATTTTCATTTGAAAATCCGTATCCTTGTCGATGAACTCTTTTGAGATGTTATAAGAAATAAGTTCCTTTTCTTCAGTCGTATGAGCCAGTTCAGTTCCTCTTGCAAAATTTTGAAAAGCTGTCCAAGAATCGTCGCCTTGTTGATCAAGAGCAGTTGCGACCGATTGCTCCTTTGCCTTTTGTTTTTTTAAGTATTCCTGACGTATCTCCTTTAATTCGTCTAACTGATCTTTCATTAAGGGTATGTCTTGCTTATCCATTAATTCAGTTTCTACCGGTATCTTTGCATGCACTGCACGGAGTGCTTCAATTAAACTTCTTTGAGCATTTAGTGCTCTCTTAACCGCTTCATCATCGTTGTATTTCGAAGTTAAGTTACGAATATGTCGAACAGATTTCTCCAGTTTATCTGACTTATCCTGGGACAGCCCCAAAATTTTGTGTCCAAAGCAGGTTTCACCGAAATAGATAAGATTGCCATTGTTCTCGATTTCTTTCTTCTGATCATTTGTGAGCATACTTGACAATTCCTCAAGTGAACCCTCATATTTTAATGTATAGCGATATTTCAATGTCCTTCCGCACTGGCATCGGAATTTGCGACTCTCCTGCCAATCTTCACCTGCATCTTCAAAAGAAATAAACGACCATTTGTTAGAGAAGGCATCCTTGAACGTTTCAGTACGATTAATATAGCTTTGAACAATGGAACTTGTTTGCAATGGAATCACCTCTTTTTATTTTGTGAATTGACCAGACTATCAATCATTTATTTTCCTCATGTGGATAAATCCACCCAAGACCGTACACTGCCCTTTGTTGATCAAGATTCGACAATAAATGGTAATCTCCTCCATCAAATATAAGTATTCATGGAAAGTTAACTATTCAATTTCATTTGCTTAAATAACGCGTAATCTACTAATAAATTTTGTATTTACGCAATAAACGACAGAAAACAACTCTATTTTTATTTTTGATAGATTATAATAATCACGAAATAATCATTTTTCTAATTGGTTAATATTTTTTTCTGGGGGGGATCATTTTGGTGTTTATTATTCTGTTGTCCGTATTAATCAATATCGCAATCGGGCTTGTGATTTTAATTAAAGTAAAGAAGTCACCGGATGGATCTTCATCAAAAGATATTGATTTATTCAAGGAAACTATTATCAAACAAATTACAGACACGAGTAATTGTACGCAAAAGATAATTAATGATGAATTTAAAAGCAGCCGAACGGAAAATTATGAAATTGCTGGGAAAAATCGAGAAGAATTAAGCAAAAACCTCAACAGCTTCGCTGAATCCGTTCTATCCAGGATTGCAGAGAATGCACAACTTCAGCAAACCATAAATAAAGATACCAATGAAACTGTTAGAAAAATGATTAGTAGCAATGAAAGCCAGATGGAAGGTATTCGTAATACTTTGGAAGAAAAAATTTCAAATTTACAGGAAAGTAATATAAAAAAATTGGTAGAAACAAAAGAAAAGACAAGCACAACACTTACAGAAGGGCTTCGTGATATTCGGAATACATTTGATAAAAAAATACAATTGTTTGAAGATAAGCTTGAAAAATTAACTACAATAAATGCAGAAAAAATGAAATCAATGACAGAGACTCTAGAGAGAAATCTAAGCTCGTTGCAGAAAGAAAATGGAATAAAGTTGGAAGAAAATAAAGAAAAAACCAGCAAAACGATAAGAGATGGGCTTCAAGACGTCCGAAATATATTTGATCAAAAAATACAATCTTTTGAAGGAAAACTAGAAAAATTAACATTATCGAATGAAGAAAAAATGAAGAAAATGACCGAAACTATTGAAACAAAATTGAATACACTCCGTCAGGAAAATTCAAAGAAATTGGAAGAAATGCGCCAGACAGTCGATGAAAAATTGAATAGCACTTTGGAACAAAGACTAGGAGAGAAATTTAAATTAGTCAGTGATCGTCTTGAACAGGTTCATAATGGATTAGGTGAAATGAAAGCTCTTGCAACTGGTGTTGGCGACTTAAAAAAAGTGCTCACCAATGTAAAAACAAAAGGGATATGGGGAGAAATTCAACTTGGAAATATATTGGCAGAAGTCTTAACAACAGACCAATATGTTGAAAACGTTGCAACCAAAAAAAATAGTAACGACAGGGTTGAATTTGCCATCAAGATCCCATCGAAACAAGACTCGGAGAAGTTCATTTATCTGCCAGTTGACTCTAAATTTCCAAATGAAATTTATGAGCATTTAATGACTGCACAAGAAAGTGAAAATGTGGAAGCTGTGAAAGAAAGTATTAAGCAGCTGGAAACCCGAATTAAGTTAGAAGCGAAAACTATTCATGATAAGTATATTAGTCCGCCTGATACGACTGACTTTGCGGTATTGTTTGTCCCAACGGAAAGTCTATATGCAGAGGTTTTAAAAATTCAAGGTCTGGTAGAATTTATACAAAATACTTACAGAGTAACAGTTACCGGACCAACGACAATGGCTGCCTTTTTAAACAGCCTTCAAATGGGATTCCGTACACTAGCTATTCAAAAACGTTCAAGTGAGGTTTGGGAAACATTAGGTAAAGTTAAGACTGAATTTGGCAAATTTGGTGATATTATTGAAAAAACACAAAAGAAACTGCAAGAAGCTAGTAATAACATGGATAAAGTGGCAGTTCGAACAAGAGCCATTCAGCGTAACTTAAACAAAGTTGAAGAATTGCCAAGTGAGGAAAAAGAATTTTCGGGGCTCTTAGATTAAATCTATACAGATAATCTTTTTAATTCACTATTATGACCTGATGATAATAAAAAGATGATAAAATGCCTGTCAATATTAATTGCTAGCTAATGGGCTATTGGACATTAGCTAGCAATTATTTTTTCAGAAATAAAGGAAGGCATATTTCAACTTCTACAATTTTATGTTGAATTTCTGCAACCATGAACAAGCCCTTTTGCATGCTCATTTTTTGAATATCCCTCTCAATATCTTGATTTCAATTAAAACTGATTTACATTCCAATCAGTTTGGCAGCACTTTTGATCATACATTAGTACTAAAATTCTCGCTTCGTATTTAATAATTCGTTCAATTTTTCTTTACTTAACCAAGGTCTTCTTCTATGTAACATCCTGTGACAGTTAGAACATACGAGGGCAATATCTTCTATCTTTGTTACTTGTCCTTGTTTTAATTGTGATACCGGTAGTGTATGGTGGCCTTCGATAAAATCCTCACCTAGTTCACCATAGGTTTTATAAAAATCAAAGCCACAAATTTCACAATAGAGACGACCGTTATGTTCTTGTTTGAATTTTTCCTTTGCTCGTTGAATGACCTTTGGATTTCGTTCCCTACAAATATGCTGTCTTAACTTTATTTTTCCTTCAACAAATCCTAAATCATCCTCAGTGAGTTCTACATTATTGTCGCTAGGTTCAAATCCTCGCAAACCCCAATAGCCCTTTCTTTTCCCCTTAGTAGCATAAAATAAATCCGAGCGGTCTCCTGGATCTCCTTTGAAAACTTCAGTATCGCTTGAATACAAATAGATATGTTTTCTTATCTGTGCTTTCCAATCCGTATATCTGTTAATATCAATCCGTCCACTTTCCTCAATCTTTATATAAATATCTGATAATGAGGCTCGCCCTCCAAAAAATTTCATCGCTTCTACAATCTCATTCAACCAAGGAATTTGTTCGATCATTCCATACGCACCTCGTATTATAAGTTTTGAACTTGATAGATTATTCCTTCAGCAAAAGACCAATGAACGCATAAAAATACCCATCTACTATAATAGATGGATGTTTTCTATATGTCGGTCTCCAAATGAATAGCTCTGCAATTGGATCCGTCAAATTCAAAGATATGATTATAATAGCGCATCTAATTTTGAGACATCAACATCCTCGCCAAACCATTTTTTCAGCGCTTCTTTTGCTTTGTTTTTTGAGTAATCATCTATTGAATACGCAACTTTACCAATGATGAAAATCAAAACGGCCAAATCGTCCGAATATCCTGCAACCGGAATAAAGTCAGGAACTACATCAATTGGAAAAATAAAATAGGCAAGACCGGCGATAATCATCGCCTTGTCTTTAGCAGGGACATTGGGACTTTTGGCCATGAAAAATAAGACCAGTGCAAGGTATACAACATGAAGTCCTGCTTTTTTAGCATGTCTACCTAGCTTTTGCCAAAATTTTTCGTCTGAATAATTTTTTTCCGTTTTTTCTTCATCCATAATTGCTAAATAATTTCTTGCACCGTTGTCATCCATATTCTTTTCCTCCAATTAAATCACTCATTAAATTATTTTCAAGCCGCACAAACTTCTTGCGCTTTTGTGTTGAAATTCCATTAAGACAGCACCCAACACTTTATATGTCTTCATTATTTATTTTCGACAAATTAGCCTAATATCCTGCATTTTGCGAGTAATTGATAATCAAGACTAAAAAAATAGTTTTAAGCAGTTGGGGAAGGCATCGTTCATGAATTTTTAACGGATCCGAAGCTTTTTCAAAGTGTGAAAATCGACAACAAAGCGCATACGATTTCCTTCGAGAACTAGGCCGACTTTGATCCGGACGTTCTATATAAGGAAAGTGTTGCGCTTTAAGTTGATTCGTTCCTCCAACAAAGTCCGTTTACTTGTCTCGTAGAACGCTTCCGCATATGATGATAGGGACAAGAGCCTTGGAGGAGATCGAATGAAGATTGTGATCGCCGGTGGAACCGGATTTATCGGAAAAAAATTGGCACAGTTCCTACTGCAGGAAGGACATCAGATTGTTCTGCTCACTAGGGGCGTCTATTCGAACCACGAAAACATCACCTATGTTCGCTGGATGACGCATGACGCTGCGCCGGAAAAAGCGATCACGTCGGCGGACTATGTCATTAACCTTTCCGGCACTTCGCTAAGTAAGGGCCGTTGGACCAAAAAGCAGCGCGATCGGATTTACAGCAGCCGTATGAACGCGACACGCGAATTGCTTCGTTTGATCCGTACATTGGCGCAAAAGCCGGCCGCACTGATCAATGCCAGCGCGATTGGCATCTATCCGCCTTCGGCAACAGCCACATACTCAGAAGAATCAACCGAACATGCCGATAACTTTCTCGGAAGGGTCGCTTCCGACTGGGAGCATGCGGCAAAAGAAGCGGAACGACTCGGGATACGCACAATTTGTCTGCGATTCGGCGTCGTTCTCGGTCAAAATGGAGGCGCGTTGCCACTGATGGCATTGCCGGTCAAACTGTTTGGCGGCGGACGGTTAGGATCCGGGACGCAGTGGGTATCCTGGATCCACATGAACGATGTTGTTCGGGCGATCCGATTCGTCATGGATCATGATCAAATCCGCGGCGCAGTCAATGTGACCGCCCCGCAACCTGTACATATGGATGAACTGGGCCGAATGATCGCCACTGTGCTTCACCGCCCTTATTGGCTCCCTGTTCCTTCCGCTCTACTAAAGCTCGTGCTTGGCCGAAAAAGCGCGATGATTCTTAACGGACAGCTTGTCCTCCCCCAGGTGCTTACCAAAGAAGGATTCACCTTCGACTTTCCAACCTTAAAGCCTGCACTAGAAAATCTATTAATCAATAAGTGATCAACAAGCCTAAGACTGCCTATTAAATGATCCATTAAATCGCGCCAACTCTGTATTATTATTAGATTAAGGCAAAATAAATCCGCCAGTGTTGCGAGCACTGACGGCATGGCAATATCCGCGTAGAGCGGAGCGATGCCATTAATAAACTTCACATTTAACAAATGATCCGTCCATCAAGCTATCGTGAGTAGCATATGAGGCGGATTATTTCTTTCTATCTGACAGCATCAAGAGCAGCACGCCAAAACTAATCATTAGTGTCATCGCTTGAAATACTGTGATTGGCCGCACCCCCTTTCACAAGGGTGTCACCGCATCCGCTCATATGCGTCATCTATTGCCTGTCTGTAATTTTTTCATTGAATGTACCTTTGGCACTTCAAGGGATTAATGATTGTGCCCATCTTTGATGCTAGTGATATACATCGTTGAACTTTTTATCAGTCATTTCTCAGATTTTATCGATCACTTCTGGAATTTTATCGATCATTTTCAAAAATATATCGATCACTTTCGCAGATTTATCGATCGTTTTCAAAATTATATCGATCATTTAACCTCCAAATGCGTTGAAAATAATCATTCCAAACTCTGCATATTCAATTTTTCTCAGAATATAATCGTATCCGATGAGGTTAATGAAAAGAGGTGTAGTTATGGGGTACATGGATAATTACGAAAGGGATGCATACGGGATCGTCGCTTTTTGGTTGCGCAATAATTTAGAGCATGGTCAATTCTTTGACAGGGAAATCAGTCACCATGAATTGGAATTGGCCCGTGTCAATCATAGTATGGTGCAGAATTTGGCGGGGATATGGCAGCAGGCGGAACAGAAACAGGGCGATCTTACGCTTCTGGTTAATGAATCGGAACAGGCGATCAGTGAATTTCAAAATTTCCTTACACTGGGCATGGGTAAGGCTTTGCGCTGTGAAGTGATCGTGTCGACACCGGTAGCGCTTATGGATCATATGATCCGAGAAGCCGAAGAGTCCCAGAACGTCTTTAATTTAATGAAAAGTGGCGGTCAAGTATTTGTCGCGGATTCGGTTCTACATGAAAGTGTGTTTTGGTTGCGGCAAATGGCGGATCATCTTGCCTTTGTACAGCACTATTTAGATCCAACAAATTATGAACTCCAAAATAAGGTACGGAACATGACCCATAAGTTCGAACGCCTGTTTCTCCAGGCAAACGCACTTAATACAATCATAAGAAAACCACGCAATGAGATGTTACCCGTTCTCAACGCTTTTCGGCAAATGGTAATCTCTGAAACTAAGGATCTTGAAAAATTCAAATTAGAATTAGATGCACTGATCAAGCAGTGTGCCGCGATTACAACTGCACCACCCGACTTATTAGAACATCTTGCCAGAGAAGCCCACCACCTCTGGCGAAACTTAGAGGAAGGAATTGTAACCTGACTCCCGTCACAGATGATCCGTCACCTAAGCCTACCAAAGAGCATATCCCCCATTGCTTCCAATGGATTAAGTACCGTTTGAACAAATCCTCCTTCTGAAGTTAGACTTGCATAAGTTAACTATAGAGATAGCATGGTGAACGACTCGGTACTCTCGTATCGAGTCGTTCACCTATTTTTTACATACAGTTTGCTGAGTTTCTATGATTACTCAACGTTCGGAGAGTAAAAATTGAGATGAATCTCTGTGCTTCTAAGCTGTCCGCAACAAATAGCCCACACCTTGTTAAAGATGTGGGCTACGTTTTCGATTATTTGACGATTTTTTTAGCTGTCTGAACTACTGGCCAACCATGAAAGCCATTCTTCGATCTTTTCATTTGTTGCCCAAGATCCCGCCTTATCTTTCACATTCCTAGAAGTTGTTCGCAAACGTCCGCAACGCGAATACTACTTCTTCTGGTGGTAATAATCATTGATTCCCAGGATATAGGAACCGGATCCGAAGCCGCCCATTGGAACGGAGCCTGCATAATCCTGCGTGTTGTAGTCCAGCAACTCTGGGATCAGATTATAATTATGTGATGCCTGGCTCGTCATCCAGTCAAGGAGTGTCTTTGCTTCGTTCGTTCTGCCCATTTTCGATAGGGCGCCTGCAATTCTCAAATCAATAAATCCCCACTCTCTGGAATCATAGAGGTCGCCATCTTGATCGCGCATATACCCAGGGGTGCTTCCTGTCAGAATACGCAAGTTTTGGTTGTAGGCTTTAATCATGCCTGATGCCAGATTAGATTTCGGGTTGACCATGTCAAAGTTAATTGCTTCAACTGTTGATCCGTCATTTTGATAGGTCGGATCGCCCTTTCTCTCAAGTGACGATGCAATGGTTCGGTACCCGTTCTGACGGACCACAAGCTTGTTCATGATTGCATCTTTGATCGAAGAAGCGGCATCACTGTATTTCTTTTCAAGCTGATCCTTGCCCATGACTTTTGCCAGGTTGGCGGCGGACTTCAACCCTTGGTACGCTGTAATATTCGTATAGGCGAATTGTTGGCGTGACGGTGCTGTTTTTAATACGTTGAATGGGGTCCAGTGTTCTTCCCAGATTGAGGAATCCGGCTGAATCAGACCATTTTCCGGTTGAATTAATTCAATCAGCAAGTCCGCGTCCTGCTTCGTCAGTTTGTTCCAATACGAGAGATTATTATTTTTCAGGAATTGTGTATCCCCCGTTGCCCGGACATATTGATCGACACTCCATAAGAACAATCCCCAGCCGTCAAATTCAATATTTGGCCCGTTATTGTTCCAGTCTGATTCTTCCGTGCCGTTACCAAAATAGCGGCATACAGAAATCAGATAATTATCACTCAGTTTGACACCAAGTCCATAATTAGGAGCGCCCTTATCTGTATTTTCTATGAAATTCTTTTGATAATAATTATCTCCCGAGGCATCCTTTTGCATCTGCGCATCAAAGAAGAACTGAAGTGCTGCACGGGCCTCCTGATAATGTCCGGATGCGATAAGAGCCTGTATCGAGTAATTCCCGTCGCGTGCCCAAGCAATACTCCATTCACCAGGGATCAGGCTGGCTAATACTTGTCCATAAGCTGCTCCTGACTCGCGGCTTTGCGACATCTTCAATACGGCCGTGGACTGCCGGTATATCTGTTGTTCCTGTGCTGAAAGACCCGCCGGCATCTTCTCGGTGCTGTGCCACTTGGTCCACCAGTCTTCTTCCTGCTTCAGCAAAGCTTCAGGAGTACTGCTTAGCGCTGTCTGTGCATTGGCAAGAACATCGCTGCTTAACCGGCTTTCATTACCATCTTCATTCAACCCGATAATCACACCGTACCATTTCGACTTTCCGGCGTTCAGCTGATTCGCCCGGTTTTCGAATCCTGCCGTGATATCATTTCCCTGACCGACAATCTGATCAGTTAATTTACCATTATTTGTGGCATCGGCCCAGGGATTGCTCTCCGTTCCGCTTCCGGACAAACCGGTTTCGTAATGTTCCCCCGCCGGATTCAGATTTTTATAGATCGCAAGACTACCATTCTTGCTGTTATATTCTTTAATGTAATCGCCATTTGGATTGTATGTCGTTTGTTCGTTTGCCGTTCCATAGTCGGTCCCGAGATGCATATTTTGGTTAGAGAAGACTGAGACATTTTTATCCGTGTTCGAGTTATTGGTCACGCGTACCAACATGACGAGTAGAGAAGACTCATATTGATTTTCTCCGGAAAAAGGAGTGAAGTAATAACTGTCAAATTGCAAGCCGTCATTATGCTGCGTTGATTTGATGATATTGGTACCGTTTACATATTCAGCCGCATCAACAGGTACACTGTTCAACCAAGTAGCCTTTCCTCCATTAACCCCGTAACCGAAATAAGAATCGTACATGAAATTCGGTGTCGTACTGTTGCCATCTACATGGCTGTAGATATGCCGCTGAAAACGCGTCATTTTTCCCTGACTAACCGAGTAAATCGCAGCTGCCAGACCATTGGATGTGGTTAACTGGTTCCAAGAATTATGCCCTTTGTAGTTAGGCACGCTCTGCACATCATTTGCATGCGCTATTGGTACTTGAACGGCCCCAAGAGACACCGAAAGAATCACGGTCAAAAAAAGAGCAACAATACGTTTTACCAATCGTTTTTTAGACTGCAATCGAATTCCCCTTTTCTCATCAATTATAAAAAAAAGCAGAAGATCATTATCGTCTTGTATTGGTATCGTTTTCATAAAAAGTCTGCACTTGCAAGATTATCTTTGATAGTTCTCTTCGGGGTTGTTGCATCGCTCCCACCCGATCAACGAAATACACGCGATTAATTGCTTCCTTTTCGACTCAACTTGGCGATTAGGCCTTTTAGTCCGCGCTTGACCACTTGAAAGAATGTCAGCGATCGAACCATGCGTTCCGGTTTCACATATTTTCGTACGGCACGCAAAACTTCCTTTGGATGCTTCGAAGAAAAAGTGTACGTTCCATTGTTTTTCGTACGTAGGGCATAGCGAGGAATCCACTTCCCCTTGAACATCACTGAAGCAATGACATAATCGACATCATCCCAAGGGATTTGAATGTTTTTGCGAGCATCTCGGTCATTATAAAACTCAAAACCTTTATCGCCAATCATGATTTTGCCATAATCAGCCAGCCCCATAAAAGAAGTGGCATTCCCTACATAATCGACTTTTGTATTCATTGATTGAACCATTTTCTTTGCCCCATTCCGTTTCTCTCTACACTTTTATTATACTTTTTTTCCATAGTATAGATAAAGCCTGAAATCCTTGACTTAAGAGGAATCAGGCTCATTTGGTATACAACTCCTGAAAGGCAGGATTTATACTCAATTTAATAAAAATCAATGGATAAATCGTAGACCTAGGCAAAACTACTAGCGGTTACATTACATTTAGTAAGTGCAAGACGATACCAACAACGAATAGTCCAAGAATCATAATGATTGGAGAAACTTTCTTCTTAAGCAACCACATGCACAGGAGTGTTAATGCTAATGCAGCAAGACCGGGAATTAAGCTATCCAAGTTATTTTGTAACGTCGTTACTTTATGTGCCTCAAGCGAAAGTCCTGCGGCCTGCTGTTCCAACGCAGCTTTAATCCCTTGCGCTCCGGAAGGTAAGTGACTCCAGTCAATGAAAGCACCCTTGTCAAGTTTAACCGAGGAGACAATCGGCGTGAATTTTATCGATACCCAACGGTTAACTAATGCACCCAGGATGAACATACCAAGGATTGATGCACCTTTCGTAATATCCTGAAGCAATCCACCCGATAGGTCGTCGGTAATTTTAGAACCCGCTTTGTAGCCAAATTCCTGTGTCGACCACATGAATGCCATACGAATAATATTCCATCCGAAGAAATAAAGAAGTGGTCCGAGAATGTTACCGGTCATCGCAAGCGAAGCGGCTAACGCACCAAGGATTGGTTTTACCGTGAACCAGAACGCCGGATCACCGATACCTGCTAACGGTCCCATCATCCCGATTTTAACACCTTGGATAGCTACATCGTCAACCGGTGCACCATTGGCACGTTCTTCTTCAAGTGCTAGAGTAACACCAATGATTGGTGAAGCCACATAGGGGTGCGTATTAAAGAACTCGAGGTGACGTTTTAGTGCAGCCGAACGGTCTTCTTTCGTTTTGTAGAGTTTTTTGATTGCCGGAATCATGGTATAGGCCCAACCACCATTTTGCATACGTTCATAGTTCCATGAACCTTGAAGGAAAGTTGAGCGCCACCAAACAGAAATACGATCCTTTTTTGATAATCTCACTTCTTGTGCCATTTTTATTTCTCCCTCCTTCTTAGTAATTATCAATAATGTCGCCTAGTGGATCACCGGTGTTTGAATTTCCGCCATTACCTGATCCGCCTTGTTTGGAAAGCGCCAGATAGATAAGGGCAAGAGCGACACCGATCGCACCAAGACCGATCAATGTGATTTGTGAAACTGTCGCGAGTACGAAACCAATGGCAAAGAATGGCCATACTTCTTTTGTCGCCATCATGTTAATAACCATTGCATAACCAACGGCAACGACCATGCCACCACCAATTGCTAGACCACTGGTCAACCAAGTTGGCATTGCTGCAAGTAACCCTCTCACCGGACCCGCACCAACTGCCAAGATCAATGCTGCTGGGATTGCGATACGCACACCTTGCATGCAGATTGCGCTGATGTGCCAGAGTTCAACTTTTTTGAAGTTTCCTTCATTCGCTGCAGCATCCATAAAGTGTACAAAAGCGGTTGCAATCGTACGGCAGATGATCGTTAATAACAAACCTGCAACGGCGAGTGGGATGGCGATGGCGATGGCTGAAGCTACACCAGCATTCCCTTGCCCACTAAGAACCAAAATAATTGCAGAGGCTACAGATGCCAACGCAGCATCAGGTGCTACAGCGGCACCGATATTTGCCCAACCTAGCGCAATCATTTGAAGCGTACCGCCTAGAATCAGACATGGGATGAGTTGCCCTGTCACTAAGCCGATTAACGTACACGCAATGACTGGTTGGTGAAAGTGAAATTCATCCAGGATTCCTTCCATACCCGCTAAAAATGCAACGATAACAACTAATATAATTTGAATAATGTTCAAATCCATGATTGTTAATCCTCCCTTTCTCCTGATAATGATGATTATCTTAATTTATTTAATTCTTCTTGAGCTTTCTTGAGAATTTCGTTCATGTCACCTTTTGAATCATTCGGCACTTTACGTACATCGAAGGTCAGTCCGGCTTCTTTTAACTGAGCGAAAGCATCAAGATCATCTTGGTTAAAGGCGAGTACTTTGTTCGGTTGCACTTTACCCGGTGAGTGTGCCATAGACCCAACATTGATGGTCTTCAATGCCACTCCGCCCTTAACCGCCCTCACTACATCCTGTGGATTTTCGAAAAGAAGCAACGCGCGTTCACCGCCGAAATGCTGATCATCCTTCGCCAGTTTGATCATTTGAGCGACAGGAACAACGTGTGCTTTGACTCCTGGCGGCGCCGCTTGTTGGATCAATTTTTTACGAAGATCATCCTTAGCGACTGCGTCGGAAACGACGATGATCCGCGTCGGTTGGGTCGTTTTGGCCCATGCCGTTGCGACCTGACCGTGAAGCAATCGGGAGTCGACACGTGCCAACACGTATTTAAATGTACCAGGAATGCCTTTCTTTACCTGCTGAGCGGGTGCTGAAGAGGTTGCCTTGGCCGGTTCTAATGCTTCAGGTCTTATTTTGACCCCTTCTCTCGCTGTGCCCAAAATATGTGCTGCAATTTCACGCGCCGTGTTCATGGATAAGCGCGAAGCATATGCTTCGATCAGCATCGGTAAGTTCATACCTGCAACGATTGCCCATTTGTCTTTGTGCTCTTCAAACAAGCCGTTGATTTGATTGAACGGTGTACCGCCCCAAAGATCGACTAAGAACAGCACTTCTTCTTGATCGTCGAAAGATGCAATTGCGTCTTTCATTTTTGCCTTAAAGTCGTTAGGACCTTCGTTCGGCATTAAGGTCACCGTTTTGACATTCTCCTGCTCGCCAAAAATCATTGAGCTGGATTGGAAAATGCCTTCGGCAAAATTGCCGTGGCTTGCTAGGATAATACCTACCATTGTTTCATACCTCCTATTTACAATATTTTTATTACTTTAGGACATGACTCATGCATCCAGCTCTGTTATCGCTTTCATTAGTTTGAAACAGGTACCCGATCGATGCGCAGTGCTGAGATGCTTCTCACCCCCCTTCATGGTTAGGGAAGTCCACAATAAAGTAAAAGAGCGATTGTAAAAATTATTTGATCTACACCAAACCTTTTTCGGAAAGCGACTTCCAAAGATTTTTTGAACTATCACTGGAAACCTTGCGGACATCAAGCTTAATCCCATGCGCGTGAAACCACTTGAACGCCTCCACATCAGCCGCATTAACCGCGATCGCATCAGTAACCATGACACGTGTGGTGTCAAAACTAATCGCACCAATATTGATCGAGTCCACCTTTATACCGCCTTGGACAATACATCTTGCGTCAACTGCGTTCTCAACCAGAATCATCGGTTTTAAAACATTAAAACGCGGATCATGATAGATTCTGATCATTTTCTCCAACGTGACGACATGCGTCCTTATCCCAGGAGGCGCAGCTTGCACGATCAATGTCTTGCGTGTCCGATCATGCGCCACACGATCGGATACAACTAAGATGCGATTCACATGGATGGCTTTCGCCCAATTCGTCGTCACTTGACCATGTAGTAAACGACTATCAATACGTAATAAGCGAACATCCATCGTCATGACCTTCCACCTTCTTTTCCAGTGAGACCAAACAACCCATATACCCTCCATTTTTTGTTGAGTGAGCGTCACCCCTGAGCAGCAAGCATTCGGAATTTCCAAGTTCGCGGTAACGTTTTCATAATATAGATTTCAAACCACGAATAGAAACACCTCAAAGAATACCTACACCACACTACAAGCAACTTTCATGCCAACTTTTGTGTATCACAAAAAAGATCTGAAATAACAAGATTTTTTCACAATTAAAAAAAAGAAATGACACACTTAGCTGTGTATCATTTCTTTTGTGTATCACTTTTTTCTATTTCTGTATTAAATAGTTCGACGATGTAATACACTTCGGCATCTGAAAGCTCGATATTAATCCGGTCATGCAAAACTTTATTTGCCTGTTTCACAATCGGATACAGTTTTTCCGATTTTACTTTAGCTAGTCGATCATCCGCTACAGTCATTTCTGAGCGTGTCAGATAACGCTCAACAGCTCCTGCCATATGCATAATCAAACTCACTTTGAAGGCATTAGACATAGTGAAATGACTGTGCTGCTGGATGTAATCGCAATAATTCCACAATATTCTTGTGATTTTTGCGGGATTAATGAAGGTAAAGTACTGCCCCAAATAGTTCTGACTCATTTCTTCCGTTAATAACTCCGAATGTTCCAGAGCCTCTGCTTCACGTACTGTATGATTGTTTAATTCTTCGATCAGACTGACAAAGCTCTCGCCTCCACCTTGCAATAAGTTTTCCAATGAAACGAAGGGAACAGCAAGTTGGGGGTTCACAACACCGGTCGTGGCTACGATTTGATAGTTTTGTTGGATCTGAGTAATTTGTTCTTTCATTCTTACAACAGAAACGGTGATCACTGTAATATCATCTATTAGATTGTCTATCAATATTTTATCTAAAAGCTCTTTAATTCTCTGAGCGGTTCCTTCACCCGTCGAACAAATCGCTATAATGGCCTTTTCTCTTTGATCTGATCTTTTCTGCACATTATTCTTTTTCATCTGGGCCTTATTAATCGTTCGTGAATAGCCATTAAATTCTCGCAATTCTCGATACACGGTTTCCAGATCACTATCAATCAGTGCTGTTTTACGTGCTGCTTCAAGCACCATTGCGGTCGTCACCATATCGATCGTTTTGACATGAATATTCGTTTTCTCGGTCAATTTGCTACTGAATGTGCTCAGTGACCCCATATCAACCAAGAGTAAAACCCCGTTGCCCTGATCGATCGTTTTTGCTTGTAATGCAATGCCGTCCAACGCAACTTTAGGACTCATTTCAAGCGGCATATCATAGGCGGCGATATTATCCACAGACAGTAGTTGCGAAACCACTTGTACCATCGAGGATGCGGTACTGTTTCCATGGGCCGCCACAACGATGCCTACTTTGCCGGTTTTAGGTTCTGATTTTAACGAGACTAAAAGAATCGCCATATAATACACTTCAGATTCAGGAACTGGAAAATGATAATGCTCCTCGATCAATACTTTAACGTGCTCCGCAATCTTGAGCTCCTCCGGATAATCATGGACCATTGAAATCAAATCAGAGGAAATCGTGCGCAGCGGTTTTCCGGACTGGACCCGCTTAATAAAAGAACTGATGTGTAAACTCATTGCGTAAATGAAGCTATCTCTAACCGGATAATTCTCTCTTTCCAGAAGCATGAGCTGAATCTGCTTGGTTAGGTCAATAATCTCTTGATCCACAATTTCATTCAAACTGTTGAACGTCTTTTCCAGATTCCCTTGCCGATAAAAAGATTTTAAATGCAGATTAATATCCGTCATTATGAAGTTATTGATCGCTGTTTGATCCAATCCTTCGTCTTTCAGTAGCGTCGCCTTATCGCCAATAATTTCATACAAATTATAAGGCAGTTCATAACTATCCATGTCGGGGAGGCCGCGCTTCGCATTGGGCTTGATCACCATCGTCGGTTCCAACAAACGACTCAAGTTCCCCAGTTCTTTCCGATCACCAGCCAAATTGGAAAGTCCATCTTTGATATTTGGCGGCAACTGGCCAAACAGTAGGGTGATTTCATTTTTATCTTGCATGCTATTCAAAAAACCTTGGGCACACACTAATTGAATATTTGATTTCAACTGGCCAACATTACCGTATGTGACACTGCCCAGCAAAGCTTGAACGACATCTTCATTCAAACGAATATTTTTATGTATCCGATTCGCTTCAAGCGTTAATAATTGTTCGAGTAATTGCAATTTTTCACGTGCGCTTCTTTGCTTAAAGTCCGGCAGCTGAATGATGACAGGGATACGGCGGACAAAAGTCTGAAGCAATGCACTTTCCGGATCTTCAGTGGTTGCGTACACAAGTCTGACATCCGCATGATGCACTTTAGTCGTTTCGCCTAATCGGCTGTATGTACCATGGTCCATAAAATAGAAAATCATTTCTTGCCCCTCAGGCGGTAGGCGATGGACTTCATCCAGAAAAAGCATACCGCCGTCAGCTTCCTGAATCAGACCATCTTTATCACTATTGGCACCAGTAAAAGCGCCCTTAACGTAGCCAAACAAATGCGACATTAATAACTGCGGATTGTGCGCATAATCCGCACAATTGAATGTGGTAAATCCCTTTTTGGAGATGATCTCTTTATCCAATGCGAAATGATACATTTTATTCGCAAAGTACGTCTTACCGGATCCTGTTGGCCCAATGATCAGTGTATTCAAACCATGTGGCGGATAAAGCAACGCTGCTTTGGCCTGCTCGACTTGACTCTTTAGGCTATCACGACTGCCGATCATATTCTCAAAAGCATCCACTTCGTTCTTCTGTGTTGTATCTTTCTCACTGATCCTTTGATCACGGATACGCGCAGATCCTGCAAAGCCGATGTTAGGCTTCTGCTGCATCTTCACTTCACGTTTTCCGACTGTATGATTTACGAAATAAAGAATGGGGCGACCTTTTGTCTTCTTAATTCTTCCCTCTCTGACAAGCTGATTTAACTCCTTGCTCACATTCGGGCGAAGCACACCAATCGCATCGGAGATTTCGCTCGTTGTCACACCTTGAGCCATACTAAGTGCGTGTTTTTCCAGATATTCAATTACTTTTTCACGCCGTGTCATAATATGCTCTCCTTTTACTCTATTACGTATCGCTAGTGTATCACAAGTCTGAAATGTAAGCGAGTTCATTATCTTAATAAAAGAGATATTTAGCGCACCGTTCCGCCTGTGTCACCGATTAGTCATAAAGTTCTGTCTTTTAACTTACAAGTTTCCCGTAATGAGTACGGGAAACTTTTCTAGAACATGTAAAACTATTAAGCAGCTATTCGCAATGTGAACATATGTGTGCGCGCACTGGTAGGAAGCGTCATGATCCAATAGCGTATCGAAAATCCTTACGTATCAAGAAGATTATTTTTTTTCGGAGACACTCGGGTCCGATTACTGTAAATGGTAAGTAGAGATCCTGCCAATAGAATTAGGATACCAGCGATTAGATTAACGGTTATTTTTTCCGACAGAATCAAGAATGCTAATAACGGAGCCAGACCCGGTTTTATAAAAAAAGGAATAGATGCCATGGACACGTTCGACGACTCTATAATCATGAAATAAAGTGCAAACGCAGCGGCACTGTTTCCAACACCAGCAAGAAGCAGGAGTGGTACGTTTCCCCAAGAAATTCCTGCTAATATTGGAATATCACTAAATTCTCTTAATGCGGGAACGCCCGAGAAGGCGTTAACGATTGGCTGAAGATACGTGAGTAACATCAGTGCAAGTAACTCTAGACTGCCGATCAGGAGCGAAAAGCCGGTGATCGCCAATCCATCCAGACCGGTACGAATGCTCACCCAGCGAGAAATCATGCTGTAGATGGAGAAGGCAACTGCACTCAGTAAAGAAAATGTAATACCAAGCGGTTCTGTCAAATTGGCAGGATTTACGATCACAAGTAATCCAATAATAGAGAGAATGATTGAAATCAAGGTCAGCTTGGACAATTTTTCTTTTAACAGCAAAAATGAAAACACTAAGGTAAACACAGGATTGCAGCTGAACAATACGGCAACGGTAGAGGCCTTCGCATGATCAACCGCCAGTTGGAACAAAATCATTCCAATGACAACCACTACAAATCCATTAACCGACAGGAGAACCCAGTCTTTTGATCGTAGGATAATGTTTTTCTTGTGCATGGAAATCAGAGCAGCGGGCAGTAACACCAATCCGCCGATGATGAAACGGAGAAACGTGATCTGCACTGGATCGAACGTATCTCCTGCTATTTTCAAGATGTTCCAGCGAGCTGATCAAAAAACTGGCTAAGAACATATAAATAATAATTTCGGAGTAATTCATTATATCTTAATATTCAGTTACTTCATTTTAAAAAGTTTCCCGCATCAAGTGCGGGAAGCTTTTCTCTAAGCATGTAAACGTAGTGATTAGCCATTTGCGAACTGTTTGGGAATATGATGCAACGTAAACAAATGCTTGAATCGTTCCCAAAGGACAATGGCAAGAATGGGGAGTACTAAACCTACAAGAACTTTGATCACCCAATGATCAGGTAAGTTCATCAACCCAGGAAGATCAAACAGCGCACGATGACAGAACATGATGATCATCGTGTGGCGTCCCAAGAGAAGAAGCCAATGAAGATATTTGACCCCACTTAGCCATTGTGAAAATAATATGATGCCTAAACATAGCAATAAAGGCGCAATTAAAGCCAACCCTGTATGATTTAAATTATCGGATTTCAAGTAGAGTGTGAAATTAATTTCTCCATTAAATTGATCACGGAAAAGAATGAGATAAAAGATACCAATCGCCAGAAGTGTCATATAGTTATGCTGACTGGCTTTGAGCAAACGGAATCCATAATACCCCGCGAGCATATACGTTGTCGTAATCAATACAACCTGGGCATCCCAAGGAAAATAGGGATGGCCTAAGAACGATGGCTGCTGGTGAACGGTGCCAATTGCAAACATCGATAGACTGATCACCCATTGTACGAATACTGAAGGTACCCAAGTAATCAAAATCATGACGACAATCAACGTCAGAAGATACACATTAATAAACCAAAAAATACTTAAATAATTATTCAGAGCGCGCCCACCATAGAGTAGCCGAACAAAATAAAAACCCGTATAGGACCACGACTGATGGCGAACAAAATGACTGGCAAGGATTAGAATGCTGCCGATCAAAAAGTATGAAACAAGCAATGGTCTACACCGACGTACCAAGAAATGACGTACTGCTTCCCAATTATGGGCAAGTGGCTTTAAGAAAAACCCGCCGATGATAAAGAAAAGCGGCATGTGCCACCAATAAATCGCATCGTAGGTAACATCAAATAAATGCACATTTCTTTCTGAATCAATCGCATGTCCAAAGACAACAGCAATGATTCCGAGCGCCTTCACCATGTCAACCCAAGTAATCCGTTGTTTGGTAGAAGTTCCCAATGAAAACTCACCTTCCTAAATCAATCCACCAGTAATTTTCTCTAGATGCGCCTCATTCATTAAAATCAAGAGGCAAGAAAAAAGAGTTGAAGCCAAAAAAAGCCAGCACGTGATCAGTCCGTGCTTCGCTCCGCGCGTATTTTTCTGATTTCACTTTTTGCCGTTATACCTCGTTTAAAATCGCCTCCAAAAAGGCATGCCGTTATGAAAAGCCCAAACTACTGCCCCATAGTTCACACATAAATTATAAGTCCAAAGCTCATTTTACTGCTGCTGGAAATGTTATACTATTACATTTTCATTACTTATTTGTTAATGCTATGTATCAATAATGAACCATTTGATCTGAGCCTATTTTGCATCGATTATGCTTCGATCGCTCGCGATGATCAGTCTCTAATATTATCGACTCCGGTCGTTGTTACAGACGAATTGGTCGTGCTCTTTTCCCTACTAAAAGTAGCTCCCCCCTTTTTATTCAGACGCGCAAAAAAAGGACGCGCTCATCTAATTATCGATGAGCGTGTCCTTTTATAAGACCATTGCTGAGCCACTCGCTTTTCGAATCATTCGAGGGTGAACCCGAATTCGGGCAGCCCCTTCATTGACTTTTTATTTGTAAAGCAGGACCTTGCCGACCGTGCCGTCAGCACTCTGCCCAACAACACGCGCCTTCAGACCAAGCTTTGGAATGTTTCGTCCGGCATCAGGAAGCGATGCGCCACTGTAATCCGCGCGGTCATCAAAGAGCGGATTGCGCTGAGTAAAGTTATCTTTTAAGGATGATCTGTCAATCGCTGAATAGTCAAGGAACATTTTATTCGACTTATCCAAACTAAATGCCGCATCATTCAACTGATAGCGTGATGACCCAAGAGCGCCAGTGCTCCATTTGTTGACATGCTGATCGGCATCAACCACGCCGAGATAGCCGTCGCCAGGGTGGACGCCGGTCCAGTTTTCACTGTACGCATCATCCACATACCAAACCACGAGGCCCGGATCGTAGCTCATGAGACTCGCGCCACGACGAATGTGTGCCAATCCTTCATCAACACCGTTATGTGAGCGCCATTCAAGCAGATAATAGTTTTTCGATTTGAACTTTCCTTGATCCTTTTTAAAACCATTCAGTGTAAAGGAAGGTGTGCCTTCCGCATCATCGGTCACGATCGCATTGCCATCCGCAGTCACTTTGATGTCATCGACATAGAACCCTGGTTGTGCGACCGCAACGTCTGTCCAATAGTTGAAGGACAAGTCGATTTTCTGACCCGTATAAGCGGACAGATCAAAGGTTGCATCAACCCAACCGTTGGAATCTCCGGTTATCCCATTCCCCGGATTCTGCTCGTTCGGATCGTTTGTGGTCGTGATGCTTCCCGGAATTGATTTCCCGTTCACTTGTACCGATGCGTAATCCCAGTCTTGCTCAATGCTGTACCAGGTTTTAAAAGTCAGTTTTGCATCCGTTACATTGGTCAGATCAATTGTTTTCGTCATTGATTGATCGAGGTCATCACCGCTGCCGCTGAAGTATTCATAGCTTCCGCTTGTCGGTGTGTTCACAACCGTTTCTTTGTCCGGGAGATCAATACGTACCGCATCATTGTTCGTTCCCTTGGTTGCTGCTTCATCGAGAAGAACTTCCGTACCCTTTGAGGTAATATCCGAAGCGTTAATCGTTGTTCCGCTCAACCAATTCCCGCCATGGGCATTCTGCAAATATTGCTTCGCATAAGGGCTGAATCCGGAAGGTTCCGTCCCCGGAATTTTTCCTGCCCAGCTACCGGCGGACATAATCGACCAGTATTCAATCGGCTCACCGGCACCGGAATAGATCGTATCGTATTCATCAGGAAGTCCAAGATCGTGACCAAACTCATGAGAGAATACACCGGCTGCGCCATCTTCTGGTTCAATAGTGTAGTCGTAAGCGCCAAGCAGACCGCCGAAACGGTCGCTGTTTGATGTTCCACCCGGTACCGCTACTAAGCCACCAAGGTTCCAGCGATGCGACCAGATCGCATCAGCACCTAATTTACCACCGCCGGCTTCTTCACCCACACCTGAGTGGATCACCATGAGATGATCAATGATGCCATCGGGTTCGTTATACACACCGTCGCCATCATAATCATCACGATCCCAAACATCATAATCACTGAGGTTGATGTTCGGATCTTGTCCGGCCTTTTTCAGCGCTTCATAAATTAATTGACGCGGGCGCTGGTCACTGTCGGTTGCCGGATCATTGCCGCCATAATAGGCAGCCGGATGATCCGCTGTGTACCAGCCAGCGACCGTCCCATCAACCGTATAACTTCCGCCCGACTGCTGTTCATAGAACTGCTTCATCGAGACAAGATTCTCACCATTCGGTCCCTTATAACCGTTTTTACCGAAAATCATATCTTGAAAATGCTGGTGGCTGTAGTCCGGATAATACATATCGGTTTCAGACGGATCAATCGTACTCTTCGGATCGTCCGGGAAGTCAATGGCGAGCACAAGAACCTTATCCTTTCGAACAGCACCATCATAGCTTTCTTTATTAATCGGATCCACTTGATTCTTCTTCGCTTGCCCAAGCTTGTTTCCCTTACCACTTTTCAGACTATCATTCACCGCATTCTCCGATGACTTAAAACCGGCAATGCTTTTCGGAAGCTTATCCTTCGTTCCCTTTTTCGCTCCCTCAGCTTTTGCTTTTAAATACGTTTGCAAAGCTTTTTCAGCATCGGATTGGCTCGCATTTTTCGCAATTTTTCCTTCATGCTTCAACATCGCAATCAGTTTTTCATCATTGGCAATCCCAGGATCGAACAACGCTCCGGCTTTCCTTGTTTCTTTAACCGGGTCCGATGCATAGTCAGACTCTTCAGGTGTGGTGAATCCTGACAAACCTAAAGAGCTTAGGCCGATAATTGCTGCGACTGCTGCAGCGGTAAACTTTCTTCGTTTCAAAAACAATTCCCCCTAGATCTATTATTTTCTTACTTGTTCAATAATTTAGTTTAATTTCTCATTTATGCATGAAAATTCCTCTATTTTATCAATAAATTGGTATAATGTCCCAGATGATTTTTTTACAATATGTCTGAAGTATGATTCATCCGACAAAATCAGCGCCACAGCGACAAACAACTCTATGTCAAAATGACTAGATGAGCATCACGCGCTTGAGTTCGATTAAAGTCAAAAAAACTGCCATGCGATCTTACTTCGCAGAGCAGCTTATCGAGCAATCTTATTCTATTAATGAAAAAGGCTGTTCCCGATAACCTATTGAACGGCAAAGATGAATGTTCATGGACAATGAGCGAAGGGTATTACATACCTTGACGAACTCTGAAAGATACCTAAGCGTGACACATCAACGACGTCCACTCTATGGGTGTCTTTGCTAAAATGAGATGATGGGTTTCGGTGAAATCCCCAACTAGGCGAAGCAAAAAAACATACGAGGCGATCCCTATGTCTAATTTCGGTTTGTTAGGCTTTATCTTTGGCTGCTTTGCATTTGCATACGCCGTAAGCAATAGTACACATATTGAAAAAAAGTATAGGGATCTTGAGCAACGTGTTAAAGAACTGGAAGAGAAAGAAAATAGCTTTAGTTAGCTAAGTCATCATCAAGAGATGATGACTCTGGCTTGAAAAAATATATCAGTCATTTCTCCGATTTTATCGATCACTTCTGAATTTTTATCGATCATTTTAAAAAATATATCGGTCGTTTTCAAAAAAATATCGATCACTTTCGAAAATATATCAGTCATTTCACCTTTGTCAGTCACGCGTGTAGAAATACGCTTGAACGGGGCACCAATTTTTTGATCACTTGATTACTTTTCTCACCTATCCATTTCCTTCACGATCAAACTTTGCAATCGCATGATTATATAGAAAACTGTTCTTGGGTGCGAATCACCAAGAACAGTCATTTTTTAGTCGATCAATTTTTAATTTTACCACCCGGACTTATTCCCTGATCACGAATAGAACACCACAAAGAACTAAAGCGGTCCCGATCCAGAATGTTCCTCCAATACGTTCACCTAATAGTAGCCACCCAAGGAATGTGCCCATTATGGGTTGGAAAAAGAAAAACAGCCCGCCACTTGAAGCGTTTAACAACTGCAATCCACGATTCCACAGTAAGAATCCGCAAGCTGTTGAAACAATTCCTAAGTATAAAACACCACCCCATATTGTCGGATGCATCAATTGAGAGAGTCTCAATTCATCTAAATGCCCCAATACAAAAGGAGTGAGTATAATTACGGCAACTAGAATGGAATAGTTCGTTACTTCAATTGAAGAATAGTCTTTCGGAACGCGCTTTATCAGAACAGACATAAGTGCCCATGTCAAAGCTGCAATCAGGAGAAAAACTCCGCCGATCTGATTGGACAAGTTTACATGACCGTTGCCAACAATAAGCAGTACGCCTATGGTGGCCAAGCAAACAGATACCACTTTTTTCACATTGAGACGTTCTTTAAGGAGCAGACGGGAAAAAACAACCATAAATGCCGGTGTTGCGGACGTGATAATTGCCCCCATTTGTGCCGAAGAATACATGGTGCCAAATTCTTGAGTAACAATTGAAAGGGTATTACCAATGATCCCAATGAGAGTGACTAAGAAAAAATCCCGTTTCCGCATCCTCCATGATTGTTTCGTGATTAAACTAATGATCAGTAACGAAATAAAAGCCACACAATATCTCATCCAAACGAGTTCAATGGGTGGGATTACCGCGACAACAACTTTAACAACGACATACATGCCGCCCCAGATACTAGCGGCCAGAGCTAAATAGAGTGAACCGAGCCATGTATTTTTCAACTTTAATACCCTCCGTTTTTAAAATCAGGTCTAAACGCCTTAACGGAGAAAAGCAGCTACCCACTCCATTAAGGGCGGAGCAGTGCTACTGGTACATCCTTTTCAAAAAGCGGAGTGCGTACCATGTGTTTCACCTCGATCTCAGGTCATTTTCTCCAAGTATAACAGATAAGTATTCTATGATTTTATTCGTTTGGCAGATTTGTTTCCTGCACATTAGGGGCACCTGCGCAACAAGAACTAGAAAATGAACTGGCTTCTTTACGGCTTAATGTATGCGTAACCGCTGCTTTGCTTTTTCACTAATTCCGCAATTCCTGCTGGAACAACAGATACAAATTCAGGAAGATCCTCTTTCAGGATATGCTGCGCGTTTAAGGCATTCTGGCAGGCAACGAACTGAACGCCTTGATTATTTAGATTTCGCATCTGATCGTTGAATGCTCCATGCTGATAGTTTTTGACAGCGGCTGCATTCGCCAGCACTTCAATTTCAGTGTCCATACGTTCTGCTCGGAGATTTTTTACATTGCCAAGCAGGAGCGGCCACTTTTCTTCTTCGTCGATATGGAAAATGACAGGATACATCGTTCCGATCTCCTTCTCGCTTATCTTTTTCATACGATTCTTTATCTATCGTTGGCGAAATGTCAGACCTAACGGATCACTCGTACATTTGCTTTTGTATCTTTTCTATGATCACTCTCTGATAAACCGGGTCCGTTAGAAAATGTTTGACATCCCGTCTTTTACTTAATTCCTTATCGATACATGTAAATTTGTTGTTCGTTAAGTTCCATCGTATGGTAAAGTCTTCTGAATGATCTTCTGTAAACTCGGTTCTAAATTTTAATTTCACGTATTCCTTTTTTGAATCTACCCACTCCCAGGCTTGGAACTGGGTGTAGTAAAAATACTCATCCATAAAATTCACCCCGATTTAATCTGATTAAATTGCTGCAAACTACGCATGAGTCCAAATTTTATAAAACTGACTTCATCAAATTCGATTCATATTCTGGATGAAAAACCATGGAACATGTTATAACACAAATGAGGTCTACTTTATTATTTTACCGAACTGGGTTAATTTCTACTATATATAGAGCAGGGTGCATCTTATGAATTTCAAAACTTTACCGAGAAACTCTCCGAAACAATTATGGTCAAAGAATCTTGTTGTCCTTTGGTTTGGTGTTTTTATGACAGGAATGGGTTTGAGTGAGATCATGCCGTTTCTCTCACTATTTATTGGTGAGTTAGGTTCCTATAACAAGCAGCAAACGACTTTCTATACAGGAATCGTATTTGCTGTATCCTTTTTGATGATGGCTTTAGTTTCACCGCTTTGGGGAAGATTGGCCGACAAAAAAGGTAGAAAATTAATGTTGCTTCGCGCATCATTCGGGATGGCCGTGGCATTTTTTCTCATGGGGTTTGTGACAAACGTGTGGGAGCTCATGCTCCTTAGAGCTGTTCAAGGCGCCTTTGGCGGCTATGTTTCGAATTCAAATGCATTAATCGCTTCTCAAACGCCAAAAAGGCATGCCGGGCGTGCACTGAGTATCTTAGTTACCGGTATTACTGCCGGAACATTATTAGGTCCTCTATTAGGAGGCATTCTCGCCGGGCTATTTTCCTATCGGCTGGCATTCCATATTACTGGAATCATCATGTTTTCAGTCTTTATCTTTACCTATTTTTTCGTTAAAGAAGGTTCAGGGGAACATAAATCAACCTTAACCGCTCATGCATCAGCAACGCCCATTGGCATACGTGCTATTCTCAAGAATCATTTTCTTTTCATTTTAATTTCAACAACCCTGTTTGTCCAAGTAGTGACTATGTCAATCAATCCCATTCTAAGTTTATTTGTAAAAGAACTCGTGAATCCGAACAGTACGAGCTCAATCACCTTTATCGCAGGCGTTGTTGCAGCGATGCCTGGGATTTCAACAGTCATCGCAGCACCAATGTTTGGCAGATTAGGCGATCGAATAGGGACTCAAAAATTACTTATCTTTGGATTTATCTTTGCTTCAATCATTTTTTTCCTAACATCATTTGTTACAAGTATTCTTCCACTCATTCTATTAAGATTTCTTACCGGAATATCAGATGCGGCGATGTTACCCTCTGTTCAGACTCTGTTGTCCAAAAATACATCAGCAGAACATACAAGCATTGTATTTTCCTACAATCAAAGTTTTCAATCGATTGGTAGTGTCTTAGGGCCAATTACCGGATCAGTGATCGCATCCATTTTTGCCTATCAAGGGATTTTTATCTTTAGTGGTGCATTGATGTTAGTGAACCTTATCTTCTTTTGGGCAGTAACGACAAAAAATAGGCGTTATCGTTGAGAGAACGATGAGTCTAGACGTGAGAAAGCAAGCTGGGATTTTACTTTATATATGTCAAGTTTTTCTCGGTTGGGGCTTTCGGTGCCCGATTGCCGGGGCGATCCGTAGGCCTCTTCATACATGCAAGTTATCTGCGGGGTTTCATTTTGCTCGCAATCATCAGGACCGATCCCGCAGGCGTCTCGCACCACGCCATTCTCAACCGATACTATTTTTCAGCACATGATCCCTTCGAGAAACTTTTTACACATACAACAGAAAGATCTTCTGGAAGTTTTTGCAGGAAAAAAGAAGGTTAACGAGAAAATAGCTGAATATATGCAAGGTCGCCTAAGTTCTCGTGCTTGGGATTATTTTAAGGATTGTAACACGTACATGGAGCTGATCACTACGGCTGATAAAAAGCACAAGAAACAGGTCTATGGGAATACATGCAAGAATCGGTTCTGCCCGGTCTGTATGTATCGGAAGGCACTCAAAGACGCTATGAAACTCAGTGTGATGATGGTTGCGATCGTGCAGGAAGAAAGCAAGGAATTTATTTTTCTGACGTTAACGATACCGAACGTAGCGGGGGCAGAGTTGCCTCATGCGCTTGATTTAATAAATGCTTCGTTTAAGCGAATGAAGGAGAAAAAACGGGTTAGTGCCGTAGTTAAAGGGTTTGTGAAGAAGATCGAGGTCACCCACAACGCAAAGACAGGCATGTTTCATCCTCATTTGCATGTATTGATTGCGGTGAATCGGAGCTATTTTACTAATCGGACTTACATAAGCCATGAAGAATGGCTTGATCTATGGCGGAAAGCCACACGAATGACAGGCGTGACGGAAGAAGGAACGGATGAGATCACGCAGGTCAATGTCCAAAAGGTGAAGAACAGCCGTGCACCACTAGAAATGTCAAAGTATGTCAGCAAGGATTTGGTTGACATTGATGTGGACGAGCATGTCTTTGACTATTATTATGGGGCGCTGAAGGGGCGACGTTTGATTGGCTATAATGGGGTGTTCCTCGAGTATTCCAAGAAGTTTGATGCGGATGAATTGGACAAGTACAAGGCTCAGGACACTAATGTCTATGTTCTGTTCTGTACGTCGAGTTGGATAAAGGGCAGCTACACAGAGAATTATTCCGAGATGTCGGTGGAGCAAATGAAGCAGTGGAATAGCGGTCATAAGATCGTCAGAGATTGAGGGCGCAAACGCTGCGCCTGCACTTGCGCAAACAGGGTGCAAACATGCGCATGCACAAGCGCAAACACCGCATAAATACTGAATTTTGACCATGAGAGGGGTTGGCAGCGTGGCAATGACGGAAGAAGAAGAAAAGAAGGAATTGCGGCGCGCACAAAGCGCCTTTCGAACAGCAAAAACTTACGTTAATCGGTACGGAGATCCTGAAGGATTGAGAGAGCTGAAATCGCTCATTGAAGAAAAACTTGGGGAAGCGCCGGCAGAAGAAAAAGAAGTTCCAAGAGAAGAACAGCTTGTGGAAAAGGAATTACATAGTGTGCGTCAAGAATTGGCGGCGTTGCGTGATGCGCAGCAAACTGCATCGGATCAGGTTTCAAATACTGCGGCGGAACTGGCGGCGATGCGTAAGACGCAGCTTAGCCAAGGTAAGAAGATTGAAGAAGCGGCAGACGCTCCGGCTATTGCTGGCGGTGCGATTGCAACGACGATAGTTATAGCGGTGATCTTTTTCATCAAGTCATTTTTTTGATGGAAAAGAAAAAGAGCCACCCTTTGAAAAGCATTGGGCAGGCTCTTTTTCTCCTATATCTAAAATATTTTAATAGAGCTTAACTAAGCATTTTTATTTGATTCGTTTATCCATACCAAAATAGGATTCTGTTTTAATAAGATGGGTTCTTGCTGAATTACTATACGTTTTGAGTACCATCTTGACATATACATTACTATAATCGTAATCGTAATAATGGTATGTCGTATAATACACTGTTTTAGGTGGTTTATGGAAAGTATTAAATGCAGCGGGTACCATAACTGATATAATTCCTTTGTAAAGAGCCGATACCGGCAGACGAAGAACGGGAACAGACGCAGCTAATATTTGTTTAGTGAACTCACCGATGGTATCAGTTGTTTTGGAATTACCGTTGTATTTATCAATCAATTTCCAATTATGACCGTAATCATTTCCTACAGGAACAGCAATTAATGTGTGAAATTTCCCCAAACTACTTGAATCAGAATCACTCGTGTCACCATCAACAACTATATATTTGTCCTTTGCTATTTCCTCTCTTGTGGGTTCCGAATTATAATGTTTAAAAACAACGTTACTATTTTCGGTTGAACTGTCAGCTGATGGACTTTTCGCATGTGCACTTGAAAGATTGTAAAAAGAAAATATAGGTACTATTAACAAAAACGCAAAGGTAATACTCACAAATCGTTTCAAACCAATCAACTCCCTATATTAATTTATAAATAAATGGAATAACCATATAAGATAAGCTATCCTGCTTAAATCCAAAGGAGAAATTATGAAAAAAAATCTAGAAAAAATCAATATTTTACTTATTTCATTAGTAGTTATACTAGCAATCGCAAATAGATCAGTCGGTAAAAATCAGATATTGACTATTGTAATAGGAGTACTATTATTCTTATCTATACTTACAGGAATAATAGTTTACAGGAGTAAAAAATCAGTTGTATTAGTATTTGTGGCCATATTTTTATTGATAATATTGGCTATATTGGGATTCTAATTTGAAATTACGCTCTTCAATTATAAGACAATCAACCACGCATGAATCCGTATTTTTCGTGCGGTATCGCGTATTGGAACGCGATATGTTTATGAATGTCACCAAAGAGCGGGTCATTGCACTTGATTGCTTGATTTCCTCGCATACTCGGGCAATGCCTGTGTGATAAAAAAAAAGAACCTTCCCTT
>NZ_JAMXWN010000017.1 GCF_024125425.1 Sporolactobacillus kofuensis | reverse complement strand
TCAATCGCTCTTGAAGCGACTTGACTATTCTATCAAGAATACTTCGTCATGTCAACAACAAATTAACAATCTTTTTTCTCAATAGAATGTCTGCTTTATAAAAGCGACCTTATTTATTATACACAAGCCGATATTAAAATTCAACAACTAAGAACTTCTCATTCGGCAATACAAAAATATTATCAGCATTCACCCTATTTGTCAATAAAAGATTTTACTATGTCTTGGACTAAATCTCTATTTTAACTTTTCAACATTAAAGAAAAACTAAACATAAAACCGTCCAGATCTAATCTTGCACGAATTATGCTCGCTTGCCGCGGGCGGATCCGTGAGCCACCTCAGTCAACACCCAACCGCGGGTCTTGGCTCGAACTCCCGTAGAAGTCTCATATCTTCACCACACTCTATCCACAAAATCATATACGTTCTAATCTTAAAAAAAGCCCATTCGCTCAATTAATTTGAGCGAACAGGCTTCCATCAATACACCTTAATCTTTTTTTCTCATCTGTGGGAACAATAGGACATCACGAATGGATGCAGAATCCGTGAGGAGCATGATCAGGCGATCAATACCAATACCGAGTCCACCGGTAGGCGGCATGCCGTACTCCATTGCTTCCAGAAAATCTTCATCAATAATTTGAGCTTCGTCATTGCCGGCCTCGCGTTCACGCATCTGGTCTTCAAAACGGTCGCGCTGATCAATAGGGTCATTTAATTCACTGAATGCATTGGCATGTTCTCTACCAACGATAAACAGTTCAAAACGATCGCTAAATCGTGAATCTTTCGGGTCTTTTTTCGCAAGTGGCGAAATAACAACCGGATGACCATAGATAAATGTCGGCTGAATTAATGTCTCTTCAACCTTCTGTTCAAAAAATTCGTTAACAACATGTCCATAGGTCATATCATCTTTAACAGCAACACCGTTATCTTGCGCAAGTTTTCTTGCCTCTTCGTCGGACATTTGTGGCCAAAGATCGACACCGGTCACATCCTTAATTGCATCAACCATGTGTACACGGCGCCAACGCGGTTTCAATTCAACCTTAGCATCACCGTAAGTAATCTCTGTGGTACCCAGTACTTTCTCAGCAACTGCTGAGATCAAGTTCTCAGTCAATTCCATAACGTCACGCAAATCTTGATAAGCTGTATAGAGTTCCATCATCGTAAATTCCGGATTATGCTTTGTTGACACACCTTCATTACGATAAACGCGTCCGATTTCGTAAACTTTCTCAAATCCGCCGATAATCAAACGCTTTAGATGCAGTTCGATCGCAATTCGCATATAGAGATCCATGTCGAGTGCATTGTGGTGCGTAATAAATGGTCGCGCAGCCGCACCGCCTGGAATAGAATGCATGGTCGGCGTTTCAACCTCAAGATAACCCTGACCATCTAATTGATCCCGAATCGCTTTGACAATTTTACTTCTTAATACAAATGTGTTGCGCACTTCAGGATTCACAATGAGGTCTAGATAACGTTGACGATAGCGCTGTTCTACATCTTTTAATCCATGGAACTTGTCGGGTAGTGGGCGCATTGCCTTTGATAAAATGCTGAACGTACTTACTTTAATTGACAATTCACCAACGTGCGTCTTAAAGACAGTACCTTCAACACCGACAAAATCGCCAATATCGATATGTTTAAAAATCTCGTATTGTTCTTCGCCAACAGCATCCTTGCGAATATACAGCTGAATACGGCCGCCAAAATCTTGAATATCGGCAAACCCGGCTTTTCCTTTCCGCCTTTTCGCCATTAATCGTCCGGCCATGACAACGGGAACTGCCTTTTCCTCAAGTTCTTCTGTGGTTGTATCTGCATACAATGCACGAATTTTTTCTGTATCATGTGTCCGATCATAGTGTCCACCAAAAGGATCAACACCTTGTTCAACCAAAACCTTCAACTTCTCGCGTCTGGCTTGAAGCTGATCAGTCAGATCCACTTCCTGACTCATATATCTTTTACCTCCAGTCATCTCTCGCAGCATCGTATGTATGCGTTGCGGGTTCGAGCTTCACTCAATTTCGAATGTATGTAAATACATAATAGACATTAAATTAGCATACATCCTTGTCAGTATAAAGAAAACTGCCAGCAATACCACCGGCAGTTTGATATCTAACCGAATTATAGAGAATTAAAAAAACACTGTCAACCTTAGACGTTCGGCACCAAATCATGCGCCAATTCATTTCGAAAATCAATTAATATTTGGCGGAGCTCATCTCCGGTTTCACAGTGATTAATTTTCTTCCGCACATCATCGCCGCCACGTAACCCTTTTAGATACCAAGCAGCATGTCTGCGCATTTCAAGTGATGCAATATGTTCACCTTTCAATTTTGCTAATTGGTCAAAATGAATGAGGCAAACATCCACTTTTTCTTTAGCGGTCGGTTCAGGACATAAAATACCCGAATCCAAATATTTAACTGTTCTATAGAGCATCCATGGATTTCCAAGTGCACCCCGGCCAATCATTACACCATCTACGCCGGTTTCATCCAGCATCCTTTTTGCATCCATTGGTGTACGAACATCTCCATTGCCGATCACCGGAATACCTACCGATTCTTTCACCTGGCGGATAATATCCCAATCTGCATCTCCTTCATACAGATCAACACGTGTTCGCCCATGGACAGCGACTGCACTTCCACCCGCACGTTCGACAGCTTGGGCATTGCGTACAGCATAAATATGGTCATCATCCCAGCCTTTGCGCATTTTCACAGTGACCGGTTTATCCACCGCATCAACAACCGCAGCCACCATTTCATAGATCTTGTCGGGATCGAGCAACCATTTAGATCCGGCATCGCATTTCGTGATTTTCGGTACCGGACACCCCATATTTATGTCAATGATATCTGCATTTGTATTTTTATCCACATATTTTGCAGCCTGCACTAATGTTTCTCTTGAACCACCAAAAATTTGCAGGCTAAGCGGCTTTTCTCGATCATCAATGTACAGCATATCCAATGTTTTTTGGTTATGGTTAATAATGCCGCGGTCGGCTACCATTTCAGCACAGACCAACCCCGCACCGAAGCGTTTGGCAATCAGTCGAAATGCCGAATTGCATACGCCGGCCATAGGGGCGAGCACAACTCGGTTTTTCATTTCGATCGGTCCGATTTTCAGCAACAAATGATCCTCCCTGATGTTATAATTCTTGCATCTCCCGAAGAGATATGCCTAATGTATCACAGATTTTCAAAACAAGGGTCTTTTCAGGTTTACGACTTTCTCTTTCAATTTCGCCTAAAAGAGTTAGAGAAATGCCTAATTCTTTAGCTAATGTGGCTTGTGTGTAGCCTTTCAATTTGCGAAAAGCCCGAATTTTCCTTCCCCATTGTTCTTCCTCCATAAGCGCACTCCCTCTTCTCCACTGAGATTCTGCCACATATCCATAACTGAACGGTTGATCCCAGGAACAACCAAATGAGGCGCAATCTCTGCAAAAGGTTTGAGGACAAATGCGCGACGCGCGATTTCAGGATGCGGTAAAGACAATTTCTCTGTTCGCGTGATCATCTGGTCAAAAGTCAAAAGATCAAGATCAATCGTTCTTGGTCCCCAATGTACCTCTCGCGTTCTGTCCAGGTCCGCCTCTATGTCGTGAAGCGTACGCAGCAGCGCCATTGGGGGAAGTAACGTTTGAATCTGAACAATCATATTTAAAAAGTCATTCTGATCAACAGGTCCATAAGGATCCGTTTCGTATATAGAAGAACAGCGTTCAACATGTATTTTTGGATCCGCTTGCAGTGCATCGAGTGCGCGTTCTAGAAACCCTTCGCGGTCGTCTATATTCGATCCAAGCCCCAGATAGGCAATCGTACGCTGTCGTTCAATTTCCACGGAAACCGATTCATAATGACCGGCGATCGGTGGGTTAGGCTTAATTACTTTGACGCGGCAGCCTTGAACCGCATCAAATTGACTCAGTATCTTCTCAGCAATCTTCTCCGCTACAGTTTCAATGAGTGCCCAGGCAGGTCCTTCAACAATTTCTTTGACCTGTGTATAAACATCCGCATAATTCACTGTTTGATCGAGCTGATCTGTTATACCTGCTTGATAAAGGTCGCAAATTAAGGCAAGGTCGACATCAAAGCGTTGGCCAATCCGCTGCTCTTCGGGAAGCGCGCCGTGGTAACCATAAAATTGCATACGGTTTAAACGAATCGTGTCAGTCAAGATGATCCTCCTGCAACATGGTGTCCATCATTTTTGCCATTCGTGTAATCTCAAGCACATCATGCACACGCATAATCTGGCAGCCCTTTGTAATGCCAAGGCAAACGGTCGCTCCGGTACCTTCCACCCGTCTATCCACCGTCACATTTAATGTTTTCCCAATAAACCCTTTACGAGATGTGCCCAGTAAGATCGGATAGCCTAGTTCATGAAACGCTTCAAGATGATTCATTACAAATAGATTTTGTTGGTAATCTTTTGCAAAACCAATACCCGGATCTAGGATAATGTTATCAGGCGTGACACCTGCGTTCAGTGCAAGGTCGATACTTTCCTGAAGATCGCTTTTCATATCTTCAATAATATTCTGGTACTGGTTATTTTCGCGATTATGCATAAGAATAATGGGCACCTGAGATTCGGCGGCCACTTTTGCCATATTCTTATCGGCCTTTGCACCCCAGATATCATTAATGATATCTGCCCCTGCTTCAAGTGCTCTTCTAGCTGTCTCAGCCTTATAAGTGTCTATCGAAATCGGAATCTTGGTATGTTGTCTAATCGCTTGAATCATAGGAACGACACGAGCAATTTCTTCGTCCATACCTACGGGCGTATGCCCCGGGCGTGTGGATTCCCCGCCGAGGTCAATAATATCCGCACCGTCGCGTTCCATTTGAAGTGCATGTTCTACTGCGCGATCTAACTGGTTAAAACGTCCGCCGTCTGAAAAAGAATCCGGGGTTACGTTTAAAATGCCCATGATCAGTGTTTTTTTGCGATAGTCAAATGTTGTTTCTCCTGCCTTAAGCAAATGATAGGGTGAACTTTGAAATGTTCTCACAGATCTTCTCTATCCTCCTGTAAATCAATCACAATCTAATAAAATCAGTATAACACAGATAATAAATATTCTTTCTCATAAGAGCCGGAAAAAACAGCAGCTTAAAAAAGCATATAAATAGTGAACAGGAGATCTTTCCAGCTTGTTATTCAAAAGAAAAAGGCCCGGAAGCCCGGACCTGATTCCACAATGTATTTCTTTAACTGTATTAGTCCTCAGCTTGGTAAAGCGGCGTGCTTAAATATCTTTCGCCATTATCCGGTATAACCACAACGACTTTTTTACCCTTGCCAAGTTTTTTGGCAACCTGAACGCCGCCGTAGATCGCCGCACCTCCGGAGATACCTGCGAGTACACCTTCCTTTTTACCAGCAAGGCGTGCATAGTCAAAGGCCTGTTCATTTGCGACATCAATGACTTCATCATAAATCTCAGTATCTAATGTATCCGGAATAAAACCTGTACCGATGCCTTGAATTTTATGCGGGCCGCCTTTCCCACCGTTGAGAACTGGTGAATCCTTAGGCTCAACCGCATAGATACGAATGTCCGCAAATTTTTCCTTCAGCGCTTTCCCGCTTCCGCTAAGCGTACCACCGGTGCCCACACCTGCAACAAAAGCATCGAGAGAATCAAAAGCTTCTGCAATCTCTCGTCCCGTAGTCAAATAGTGAACGTGAGGGTTGGCAGGGTTCTTAAACTGTTGCGGCAAGAAGTAACCTTTCTCATTAGCCAATTCCTGAGCCTTCGCAATTGAACCTTTGATTGCCTGTGCACCCGGTGTGAGAATCACTTCTGCACCGTATGCTTTGAATAACTTGCGTCTTTCGATACTCATTGTTTCCGGCATAACCAAAATAGCCTTGTAACCTTTTACTGCAGCGACAAGCGCAAGACCGATTCCTGTATTGCCACTGGTCGGTTCAATAATCGTATCGTTAGGTTTCAACTTACCCTCTTTTTCAGCCGTTTCAATCATCGCCAAAGCGATCCGGTCTTTCACACTGCTCCCCGGATTAAAGTATTCAAGTTTCGCATAGAGCTCCGCATCATTTTCACCCGTTAAATGATTTAAGCGAACAATCGGTGTCTTCCCAATCAATTCTGTAATTGAATTTGCAACCGTCATGAATAATCCCCCTTTAAATCCTCAGTATTCTTGTATGATTTATATACTATACTATCAGTCAACAATTATGCCGTCAATTTTTAATTCCTATTGAAATTGAGCAGCGTTTATTCACATTATTTGCAAGTCTACTTTGGCTCGCTGATCCCGCTGGCGTCTCGCATCTCCGCTGTTTTTACTAAACCATCGTATCGTTTCTAGCTCTTGAGAAAAACTGGGCACTAATCCGTCCAGTCCTTATCCTTGTATCCATGTGCTTCGATTGCTCGCTTGCTGCAGGCGATCACTCGAACAGGCAAAAGTCTGCGGGGTCTCACCAGCACGCTGATCCCGCTGGCGTCTTGCATCTCTGCTGTTTTTACTAAACCATCGTATCGTTTCTAGCTCTTGAGAAAAACTGGGCACTAATCCCGTCCAGTCCTTATCCTTGTATCCATGTGCTTCGATTGCTCGCTTGCTGCAGGCGATCACTCGAACAGGCAAAAGCCTGCGGGGTCTCACTTGGCTCGCGATCAGCAGGAACGCTCCGCAGGCGTCTCGCATCTCTGCTGCATTTTTAGCGCTTTTTTTTCACCATTTTAAAAAGGTGCCTCAAAGTCATCAGACTTTCGAGACACCTTATTGTTACTGATGCATTTAGTGCATCAGTGCTTTTAATTCGTCTGCAGTGAATTGATAGTGGGTTTCACAAAATTGGCAGGTAACTTCCGCTCCACCATCTTCATCAATCATGGCCTGAATTTCTTTTGTACCCAGTCCGGCAATGGAGTCACCAAATTTTTCCTTAGAGCAATCACAATAAAATTCAGCCGAGTGCTTCTGGAGCACTCTGTAATCATGATCGGCGAACAGATCATCCAGAAGCTGTTCCGGAGAGTGCCCGGCATCAATTAATTTAGAAATGGGCGGTATCTCCTTAAGTCGGTTTTCCAATTTTTCAATCACCGCATCGTCTGCACCTGGAAGGACCTGTATAATGAAGCCTCCTGCTGCCTTCACGGATTCATCGGGATTAACGAGCACGCCTACACCGACTGCCGATGGCACCTGTTCACTCCTAGCAAAATAATAAGTAAAGTCATCCCCAAGTTCACCGGAAATGATCGGCACACGCCCAGTAAAATTTTCACGTAAACCGAGATCTTTGACCACACTTAGAAAGCCTGCGTTGCCGACCGCTCGTGCAACATCCAGCTTACCTTGTGCATTTAAGTCAAAATGCACTTCAGGATTTGTGACATAACCGCGGACTTGTCCGCTCGTGTTCGCATCGGCAACAATCGCTCCGATCGGTCCGCCGCCTTGAATCGTAACAGTGATCTTTTCATCACCTTTTTGCTGGGCAGCCATCATCATGGTCGCTGTTAGCGTACGGCCAAGTGCAGCAGTTGCTGTTGGCCATGTGCGGTGTCGCGTTTGTGCTTCACGTACCGTTTCTGTCGTCACAGTGGTAATCACCCTAAGACTGTCGCCACATGCTAATGCTTTGATAAAATAGTCACCCAATGGTTGTTCATTCCTTTCCGCTTACGCATTGCGCTGATAGATAAGAAAAAGTCCTTTAAGCGTTAATAAAGGATCAACATGATCAATAACATCCGTCTCTCCTGAGATGAGCGAACAGAGTCCGCCTGTTGCAACGACGACCGGATCGGAAGCCGCTTGTTTTTTCATTCGTGAAACAATGCCTTCCACCTGACCAACATAGCCAAAAAGAACTCCAGACTGCATAGCATGGACCGTATTGCGTCCGACAATATGCGGCGGCTTTACAATTTCAATTCTCGGCAACTTTGATGCCTTCTCATAAAGCGCCTCAGTCGCAATATCAATCCCTGGGGCAATTGCTCCCCCGATATAACCCTTTTGTTCATCAATATACGAATAGGTAGTCGCCGTTCCAAAATCAATGACAATAATTGGTGCCTGATAAGCGTCGACCGCTGCAACTGCGTTCACAATAAGATCGGCGCCTAGTTCTTTCGGATGATCATACTTCAAGTTCAATCCAGTTTCGACCCCAGGGCCAACAATCAACGGTTTTAAGTGAAAATATTTCGCACACAGACGTTCAAGTGCAAACATTATTGACGGTACAACAGAAGAAATGACAACACCGCTGAAGTCCTCGAAAGAAAGTCCGCTGTACCGAAAAAGATCATTCACCAGCATCGCAAATTCGTCTTCTGTCTTCTCACGATCGGTTGAAATGCGCCAATGATTCGTCAGTTTCCCTTCATCATAAGTACCCAGAACAATATGTGTATTTCCAACATCACACACAAAGATCATTTTTTATCCCCCTGTTCACCTAGCCGTTGCCTTTAATCGTCCGATCTCAACGACACATCTGTGAGAAGAATGGGCAAAAACCATCCAATGTTTATTTTGTATCACCTGTGCATCGATTGCTTGCCGCACGTATCTCACATCTTTGCTGCATTTTGAGGCAGAATCCTTATCTTTCTTATCTTATAAAAAAAGAAGAGGCACTCCCAAATTGGAGAGACCTCCCTTTTCCTTTGTAAGTAGCAAGTCAACATAAGATTAAAGATTACGGTCGTCGTCTTTATGTTTTGCATCCGACGGTTGTTGTTTCTCCTCAGGTCTCTCAACAATGGAGTCCTCACCTTTGGAATGGATATTCACTTTAACATCCGTTTCAGGATCGGTTACCGGTTCCTTTTCGATTGCCGGTGCTTCTTCTTTATCATCATCCTGCATGCCATATCTGTTCTTGCTTGGTTCGATATACTTGCCGGTTTCATAAAGCGATTTAATCTGCTCTTCTTCCAGAGTCTCAACCTTGAGCAAGGTCTTGGCAATCAATTCTAATTTATCACGATGTTCAAGAAGCAGTTTCTTGCATCGATCATACTCTTCTTTCACAATGCGCTGTACTTCTTGATCAATTTCAAACGCAATAGCATCGCTGTAATTTTGGTCATTCTGAAGGTCGCGCCCAAGGAATACTTGACCGCTATCGTTATTGCCAAATTGCATTGGGCCAAGCTTGTCGCTCATTCCAAATTCAGTAACCATACGACGTGCCAAATTTGTCACACGCTGCAAGTCATTGCTTGCACCGGTTGAAATTTCACCGAAGGTAATCTCTTCGGCAACACGGCCCCCGAGCAACCCACAGATTTTTTCAAGAAGTTCTGGTTTGGTCATAAAATAGCGATCTTCTTTAGGCAATGAAACCGTATAGCCACCTGCTTGCCCACGTGGAATAACTGTTACTTTATGAACTTCATCGGCACCTTCTAGAGCGAGCCCGATAATCGTATGCCCGGATTCATGGTAGGCAACGATATTTTGTTCTTTCTGAGAAATAACACGTGATTTCTTAGCGACACCGGCAATAACGCGTTCCACTGCTTCATCGATGTCTTCCATGTTAATTACTTTTTTATTTGCTCGCGCTGCAACCAAAGCTGCTTCGTTCAGCAAGTTTTCCAAATCGGCGCCTGAGAATCCAGGAGTCAGTTTGGCAACAGTTTTCAAATCAATTTCCTTTGCCAGTGGCTTATTCCGCGAATGAACACGCAGTACTGCTTCACGTCCTTTAAGATCCGGACGACCAACCGGAATCTGACGGTCAAAACGTCCTGGACGGAGAAGTGCCGGATCAAGGATGTCCGGACGGTTGGTCGCTGCAACAATAATAATTCCTTCATTGGCACCGAAACCATCCATCTCAACCAGCAATTGGTTCAACGTCTGTTCACGTTCGTCATGACCACCGCCGAGCCCGGCACCACGTTGACGACCCACGGCATCAATTTCATCAATAAAGATGATACATGGTGAATTTTTCTTTGCTTGATCAAACAAGTCCCGGACACGTGATGCACCAACGCCCACGAACATTTCAACGAAATCCGAACCGCTTATAGAGAAGAATGGTACACCCGCTTCACCGGCAACGGCACGGGCCAGCAAAGTTTTACCGGTACCTGGAGGTCCTTCAAGTAAGACACCTTTTGGGATTCTGGCACCAAGTGCAACGAATTTCCGAGGATCTTTAAGAAATTCAACAATTTCCACAAGTTCTTGCTTTTCTTCATCGGCCCCGGCGACATCTTTAAAGGTCACTTTCTTCTTGTCCTCTGAATAGAGCTTCGCCTTGCTTTTGCCGAAGTTCATGACACGGCCGCCGCCACCTTGAGCCTGATTCAGAAGGAAAAAGATCAGAAAGAAGATGATCGCAAATGGAATTAGTGATGTAACAAAAGTAATCCATCCACTGGTACGTTCGGCAGGCTTGACATCAAGATTGTATTGCTTTGCTAAATCCGTTACCTGATTAACCGCTTTTTCACTTGCAGGCAGATATACTTTAAAAGTCGTATTCTTATCCGCAGTCTTTAAATGCCCCGTTGCTGCGTAGACACTGCCTTCCGGTTGTAAGGTTAATTGATCCACATTGCCATTACTTAAGTTAGTTTCAAACGCACTATATGTCATTGGTTTAACTGTTCGGTTCGTTTCTGTTAGCCAGCTGACGATCCCGATAATGACAAGCGCAATAAATAAATATATGATAATGTTCTTAAAAAGTCGATTCATGCCTTACCTCCTCCCGCTCTAAAACAAGTTATATTTTATAGTACCACATACGATTAAAAATCCTCAAACAATTACATTTCTGGTGATACTCGATCGAGCATTTGCCCTTCCGACAGTGAAAAACTTAAGACATATAAATTTCAGGTTTCAAGATACCAATGTAAGGAAGGTTGCGATATTTTTCCGCATAATCAAGTCCATAGCCGACGAGAAATGCATCGGGAACGGTAAACCCAGACATATCAGGCGTGATCTTCGACTTTCTGCCTGACGGTTTATCAAGCAGCGTCACTATTTTAATCGATTTCGCTTTCCTAGTCTTAAATAATTCGACCAAATAACTGAGAGTCAGACCGCTGTCAATAATATCCTCAATAATCAGAATTTCCCGATTTTCTACTGAAGTATCCAGATCTTTGAGTATTTTCACCTCACCAGAGGAGACTGTAGAATTTCCGTAGCTTGAAACATCCATAAAGTCTATTTCAATCGGAACGGTGATCTTTTTGATCAGATCAGCCATAAAAGGTAGCGCCCCTTTCAGAACGCCAATGACCAGTGGAAAAGTACCCTCATATTGAGCAGACAGCTTTTCCCCAAACTCACATACCTTTTCCTGAATATCTTCCTCTGTAATTAATATTTCCTTGACATCTTCCTTCACGCCTGTGTCCTCCCAAAACCGGCAAACGGTATAAATTTAAGCTTTAAATAATTTGTCTTATCTGCTGTGAGGTCAACTGGCAAAGCCGATCCCCGCCTCAATAATGGCAGCCACAGCACACGCCCCTCTCCGTCAGTAACTAAAGGCCATAACGCCCGTTGATCACGGTCCACTTTCTCATTAATAAATATTCGTTGGATTTTCTGATCTCCTGACATCCCATTCGGCCTCATGCGATCACCATGACGAAAAGTACGAACAAAAAGTGGCAAAGACACCGCATTGGTATCAACGATTAAATGACTCGGATCATGGACACCTTTTTTAAATTCTTCAACTGTGATATATTCAGCCTTAAAGCATCCTGCAGCACACCGAGTTTCGCCTGGGATGCACAATTCAACTTGCTCAGAAATTTCACGAGATTTCGGCATAAAACCAATCCAACAATAAGTATATGATTTTCTAGCCGAAAGCCCTTTCGGAAAAACCGTGCGTCCAGATGAACGGTCGGAGCGTAACAACTGCAATAATTGCTCAATATGTATCGGTTGGTGCATTGGCTTCATCTGTTGATTTGTGTACAGATAACATAATAGTAGATGAATTGTCCGCCTTTGTAAAGCTGGATGAATCCCTAGTAACTTAGGAATTGAAAGCGCATATTTTTCCTTATCCTCCTCAAGAACAACCTCTGGTAGCTTTTTTTCTGCCAGCTCCTGAAGTAATGCTTCATCCTCTGCAAGGCACTCACTTTCATACTGAAATTTCAAATGTACAGACGGATTTTCTTGCTTCAAAAAGGGCAGTACAGCCATTCGAAAACGGTTCCTTGTATGCTCCTCCGATTCATTTGTAGCATCTTGCCGGGCAACGATGCCATTGTCAATACAATAGTGTTCAATCGCCTTCTTCGTCTGGGAGAGAAACGGCCGGATAATCAGTTTGTCATTAAATACGCGTTTCACAGGAATCCCCACTCTCCCCATACCAACAGTTCCTCGTACCTGACGCATTAACATTGTCTCAATTTGATCGTCTCCATGATGTGCAAGAACAAGAAGATCTGCTCGGCACTCATGTAATGCTTCTGCAAATGCCCGATAGCGCAATTCCCGTGCCGCTGTTTCTACGCTGATTTTTTTCTTTTTACTATATGCACGCACGTCCACGGTTTTCCCAATAAAAAGGATATCCTTATTTTTGCAGAATGATGCAACATATTTTACATCTTCTGCACTTTCCGCTCCTCTAAGCATGTGATCAACGGAACAAACCGCAAGTTCCAATTTCCAAGTTGCCCTTTTTTTATAGAAGTATTGAAGCAGCGCCATTGAATCTGCTCCACCACTGACACCAAGTAAAAGCCGATCGCCAGTGCGGATCATCTGATGCTTCATGATAAACATTGTGACTGTTTCTTCAAAAGTCATCGTGGATTCTCCTTGTTCCCGCCATTCCTTTAATAGGTATGTTCACCATAACGCAATTTTTACATCACGTAAATAATGACAAATAGAATATAGGCGGTCAACAGAATCGAAGCGGTTAGCCAGGCCGATTTCCAGCTCTCCTTATTCGTCTTTGCTCGCTTTCTTTGCACGTTCTGCACTGGCCTTTGCTGCTCGTTTCTTTTGTTTGTCATCATGTCCTGCAAAAGATCTCGCCGCATCTGCGCGGCTTCTGTATACCGCCCTTTCACAGTATTCACTATAACTCTTTGAAAAGGGATCAACATTGGCTCTGTTTTTGCCAATTGGATCAGCTGCTGTTCGGGGTTGCCTGAACGTTCGATACGCTTGCCTAGTGCCGCATAATAAAGGATCATCACGCATGCAAACAGATCATAGCTTGGTTCTGCCCGGCGCCCGCCGATCCCCCAATACCCTCGATCATAAAACTCGGTATATTCTCGAACAGATCGCCCTAGTTTTGTTGCTCCGCCAAAGTCTAGGCAGCGAACAGTGTGCCCAGGGTCCATCAAGATAAGATTTTCAGGCTTGAGATCACCAAAAACAAAGCCGATATGATGCAATTGCTGCAGTTGCGTTAATAGCTGAAGCACATAAACCACCGCCCAGTCAAATGGCTTTCGCTTTAGCGCTTCGGACAACGGCACACCGTCCAAAAATTCCATGGCGCAGAAACTAATGATTTTCCCTTTAATCAGCCAATCATCATGATCATATAAAGAAGGCCCCAAAGAATGACCTTGGAGCTCCCCAAATCGTTTGAGTACATTCACCTCTGAGATCAAGGACTCACGATCTTTTGCTAATTTAATTGCAACCGTCCGTGTACTGCTTCTGCCTAGATACACCGTCCCTTGTGCGCCACTTCCAAGCCACTTGATCAACCTATAGTGCTGTTTATGCCATTTCCCTTCAATGAGCGTTCCCGATGCAAACCGTAGTTCATCGAGGCCGGTCATCGTAAACCTCATCATCTTCATAGAGTGCACTTTTTCTTGAAACCACTTTAAAGCTCTTGATTGCTTCTTTGATTGCCGGTCCTGTTGGCGTTACACCGTGTGAATTGATTTTCTCAAAAGTTCGTTCGATGCTGTCCAATTGTGGTGTCCATGAGAGCACTTTTTGTACTGATTTTCTTTTCCCGGGAAATAAATACAAGCAAAATTGGTTTCCGCCCATACGTGCGGACAGGCTCAACGATAGGTCGATTAATGCTTCACGAACAGTTGGTAATTTATTTTTCATGCTCGCACTTGTATCGACAAGGATACATACTTGCAAATCCGCAGTTTCTCCAACTTCATCAACAACCTCCATGACTTTTCCACGCTTTTCCGGAGGCAAATCTTCAACACTACCTGATTCACCCAAGATATCCTGGAGCTGTTCATTAATGACTCCTTTAATCGTCTGTGTCATTGCCTGTTTCGTTACCATTTGAACCGTTTGCGACAACTGCCGCGTCTGGACAATCTGACTAATGCCACCGCCTGCCTGAGCAATGCCTTCCACTTCCTGGAGACCATGACTATCTTCAGAGTCGTAGCGATCCAATACCCCAATCACATTGACAATAACACCTTGTTCTTTAGCGAGTGCTGCCATTGCCACCGGATCCTCGCCTTGGTTTGAGCATCCATCGGTAATTAGCAAGATTTGCTTCAATGTACCTTTCTTCATCGTTCCTTCACTCCTCCCTGAATCTAGCATTATGATAGACAGGAAGAATCGTTTCTATACTTAGCCTGTAGTGAAAACTTTTAATGTACACTAGGGTTTTTCAATAAATCTAGTGATCATTTTTCTATCTATTTAAACGACCGTCATGTCCGTATTTTGCATCAATACTTAAGTTACTCCGCCTTACTAAAATGCTTAGCACTGCCCTCTGACGAGAATGATGACCATTCCGGAATATGATGGCTAATTCTTGCTACGATTACTGTCATATCGTCGTTTATGCGTCCGTCTCCTACTCTGATCACTTCCTCTAGCAATAAATCCGCAATTTCTTGAGGATCGTTTGTTTGCATCTCTTTAATTTTTCTTTTTACCCAAACCTCTTTATTTTCAATGTGTTTTGGTGCCTCAAAGATTCCATCACTCATCATGATGAGCAAATCACCTGATTTAAGCTGTTCTGCTTTTACATCTATATTGAAATCACGAATGATACCAATCGGCAAATTACCTGAATCAAGCATGAACACCCGCCCTCCTCGCTTAATAAAGCTCGGATTAGAACCGATTTTTAGAAATTTAGAGGTAGCGTTTTGTAAATCAATGAGTGCGAGGTCTAAGGTTGCGTAAATCTCTTCAGTGGAACGAAGAGATAAAATTGAATTAATCGATTTAATGGCCAATGTCTCATGAATACCTGATTTTAATACTTTTTTCAACAATTGCAGTGTGTCTTGACTCTCCATAGCCGCTCGCTCACCGTGCCCCATCCCGTCGCTAATTGCAAGTACACATTTTTTGGAACCGATTTCAAAAAGAGAGTAATTATCTCCCGAAACCAACCCACCGCCTCGGGCTGCAGTGGCAACACCCGTTTCAAGATCATAGGCCCTTGCCGAAATAAAGACAACACGGCTCGGCCCGCCCGGAAGATCCGATGCCTGTTTCTTTTCCACCACAATGCTTTCACCTAAAATATCCGAAAGGAGCGGTGCAATCACTTTTTCACAAGCCCCATACTGATCATTCGGTAACATGGCTTCAATATCGATTGCTCCGGTTTCAAGATTGTAGATTTCGATACTTTCCACACGTAGACCAATACCGTTCAATCTGGATAAAATCATTTCTTCTTGCCACTCGTGCAGGCCACGTTCACGTTTCATTTCGTTGGCAAAATCGCCCATTACCTGGGATACGCCTTTAAGTTGATCCGCAACAAGACGACGGCTTTCTTGGACATTCCTTCTCATCTTTTCTTGCAATTCCGACAGGCCCTGTTCTTTGCGAATCGCTTCTACGGTCTTGTCCGCCTTTGAGCAATGTTCACGCCAACGTCGATAAAGCTGCACGCGATCCTCTTTGCTTCCCCCCGTACGCGCCTCTTCACGCAATTCAAGCATCAACTGCTGCGTCTGATCAAAATTTTTCACCCAGCACGATTCTTTCTTAAAGCAATTCTGGCAGGTCCTCGCAGTGACCTTGCTTAAAAAGAGATCATCATCTGATGCCTCTTCCTCTACAGGCGGATAAAAGCTTTTGGCTAATGATTGAAAGAGGCCCGAAAATTGTTCCACTCGTCCAACAGTCACATCCCTTAGTTTTCGAACATAAAGCTGCTGTTCTGCCTGATATTCACGGGTCCCAGGTATAAACGAGGCCATTTGGCGAATGAACCGTTTTGGCGTCAGTAAAAAGAGTAAGAGAGCGGCAGCCGAATCGGCAAACTCATTGCTTAGTCCAGCATAACCGTTCCCGTACACACCGATAAGTAGCGTTGCAATCAGCAGTCCACCAGCCACGCCGGCTTTACCCGACTCCTTCAGTAAACCGCCAAGCACACCCGAGAATGCGAGCAGACTCATTTGATAAAGACTCGTTACACTTGCTAATCCAAGAATTAACCCGATGACAACACCGACGGTTGAACCAATCGCAGCACCCCCTGCGTATGCAAACAGCAACACTGCATATCTCGCAAGGACATGATCTACAGAGAGCATGTACATATGCCATCCAATCGTTCCGGCAAGGACGGATGAAATCAGAATGACAAAACAAATAATTTCTTCATTTCTGAACAGCTTATGATTCACGCGCGTAGACATCAGCGGAACACTTTGCAAGAAGATTAAGGTTACTAATACAGATAAGGAAGCTTCGGCACCTGCGGTCAGCACATCCGTCCAAACAAGATTCAGCGTAAATGCAGCCTGACACAGTAAGCGAACCGTGAATCCGGAAACAAACACAAGCACAGGAAGCCAGCGATCTTCATGAGCAGGATGAAAAATCATGACGATTCGCCTTGCAGCAAGAAAGATTAGTAGCCCTAGCAATGCATAGAACGCTTGTCCAACCGAAAGAGTTAATCCCCCAGCCAAAACAGCAATGGAATCTGCCCACCTTCTTCTACGCTTCATCCAGAATACGGTTGCAAAAAAGGGGAGCACAAACGGTGTCAAACTTGTGATAATTACGGCACGCCCCAGTAAAAATCCTGCTGCTAAGAAAAACAGATCTGTGCGGAAAAATATCCCCAAAAGAAACGTTTGAAATGAACGCTCACCCTTTGTTTTCTGTTGGATGGTTCGCTCTTTGGTCATGTATGAATCCGCCGTACCTGCAGCCGCATTGCCATATTTTTGAATCATCTCACTCGCCACCTTTGTAACTTATGATTGTATGATCCATTAAAACATAATAGACGTTCGTAATTTGTCAGAATCGCATAACCATTCTAAAAAAAACTTCGACGCCTTTCCTGATGGTCAGCCATGAACGGCGTTTGTCCGCATGTACTGTCGATTTATTGATCATCCATATGCTCAGAAAAGCTGATTAAAGACACCCAAGCCTTATTTTGAATCCACTCTGCTTCTCGATTGCTCGCTTGCCGTGGGCGATCCGTGAGCCTTCTCGGTCTTCCCGCTATCTGCGGGGTCTCACTTGGCTCGCACTCCCACAGGCGTATCTCATTTTTGTTGTATTTTCAAACAAAAAAGCCTTTAACTTTCATTTTTTAAAAACTAGGCAAAAACCTTCAATCCTTATCTTTTATCAATTGTGCTACGATTGCTCGCTTGCCGCGGGCAATCCGTGAGCCTCCTCGAACAGGCAAGAGTCTGCGGGGTCTCACTGGTTCGCTGATCCCGCAGGCGTCTCGCATCTCCGCTGTATTTTTAAGCAAATAGTTTTATATTTTCTAGTCTTTTGCATAAAAAAACACCCAAGCCTTGATAAGCTTGGATGTTTCGTATGTGTATATAGAAACGTCTAGGAGGTTGCGCTCAGCCTCTTCTTGCGCCGCGCCCTCCACGTTTAGATTCCGTTTGGCGCTTAATCGTCGAAAGGCGATCTTCACTGTCTTTCAGATACTGAGAGATTTTGTCCTCAAAGCTTGGTTCGCGTGTAAACCGCTTGCCTCCACCGTGTCTCGGACCTCTGGACGATGTTACCTTAGGCTTATCGACAGCTTTACGGATCGATAGACCGATCTTCCCGTCGGGAGCGACCTGCAACACTTTTACAGTGACTTCATCACCCACTGTCAAAACATCATGAATATCTTTCACATATCGATCCGCAACCTCACTGATATGAACCAACCCTGTTTTTCCGTCGGGCAAATCAACAAAGGCTCCGAAGTTCGTAATTCCTGATACTTTACCCTTCAGCTTGCTGCCTGCTTCAATTGACATAAAAAAAAGCTTCCTCCTAAATTGGTATCACTAATTATTTTATTATACATAGCAAAAAAAGTGCCTGTCAATCCTTGTTGTGATCGGGTTTTGAAAAAATAATTTCACCTTTATTGGATAATAGATAATCACGTCGGGCAATTTCGCCAATATATTTTTTATTGTGGAGCAACTGGATCCGTTTCTTCAGTTCTCCGGCCTGTTGCTTCGATTGGGTCAATTGTTTTTGAAGCCCTGCTTTGGTTTCCAAAGCTTGGCTTAAATGGTGAGATTGCGAAAGCAAAGAGGAAATCATGAATGTGCAGGCGATTGCGAACACCACCAAAAAGGCGACCAATCGACGAATGAGACCTTGCCGTCTTTTCTTTTTTCTCTTTTCGTTCATTTCATGCGACTGCAAATAATTTGTCTGCAATCGTGTGACTCGCTCTGCGCCAGCACTTTCCATAGACTATTCCCCCCGATCATTTGCGCTTTATCAGCACCGACATCCATTGTCTGAATTTCTGCCTTATCCGGATGCCTGTATCTCGCAAAAAGATCAGCCAATGATTCGGCACAATCAGTCGAATCAGGCCTTTCAGAATCTTAAGGGGAATGGCAAGCAAAAAAAGCAAAATCTTCAAAACAACGCTTACTGTCATTCTACACAATCTGTAGGCGAGCATCAATAGAAAAAAGAGGGGATAGAGAAACAATTGATAGACTGTTTTTGCGATAAAACGTCCTGTTCGGACAATTGCCGTCATCACTCTGTTGAATAGACGCATAAAAGGTCTTTCCAGCAATGCTTTATAGAAAGCGAAGCCGAGCGCAATACCTAAAAAATAATAAAGCCGCAATTGCCCTTCATTCACGGGCATGAGCAGAGCAAATAATAATAAGGCCTGTACAATCCAAAAGAGGGGGTCTGAGATCAGCAAAAGCCAACGGCGCCCTCTGCCCGGATGCACGTACCGCTGATAAACTGAAAATGAAGCACCGATCCATACACCCATGACAATCATCAGAATGAGCGAGACATATTGTTCGTGAAGTGTCATCGAAACAGCTTACTGAAGAAGCCTTTACCGGTTTCTCCGCCCTGATCGTCCAAATAACTGATCTCAATGATATGTCCTTCAATCAATACTTGTCCCTGCTCAACATTCAGATTCTGCATCTTCAATTCAGAGCCCCGAACTGCGAGATAACCGAGCACAGTCTCAAGTAGAAATTCTTCATGATCAAAGCTTTCGACATGCTTAACCCCTGTTATCTCAATTGATTTCCGGTCCTTCACGACAATGTTCTGATTTTGAATTGGCTTGTCTTTATTCGGGATCTGCGACGAATAAAATTGACTCATTGGACTCCCTCCTCTTTTCCATACACTATGAGGAATTTGTCCCATTTAGAACCGAGGACGAGAGCCATGAGCCAATTGTTTGCCCATTATTTATTTGTTCAACCCTTGTTCACTAACAACTTCATAAAGAGAAGTTGCTTCTTCTTTTTTCACAACTTCTTTCAATTGCAGAACGCGCACCGTCATCGGTTTCTGACCAAAGTGAAGTGTCAAGACGTCACCTACTGCAACCGTCGCACTTGCCTTTCCGGGCTGACCATTGATATCTACACGGCCTTGATCTGCAAGTTCCTTTGCGACCGTTCGTCTTTTAATCAAGCGCGAAATCTTCAAGTATTTATCCAATCTCATTTTTTCACGGCATCCTTTAATTTATTACCCGCCCTAAATCCAGGTACGCGTGTAGCCGGGATTGTGATTGTTTCACCCGTTTGCGGGTTGCGTCCCGTCCTGCTCGCACGTTCACGCACTTCAAATGTTCCAAATCCTACAATTTGAACTTTTTCATTTGCGTTGAGCGCACTGATCACCTGTTCAAGTGTTTCGTTGACAACCGTTTCGGTCTCTTTTTTTGAAATTCCTGTCTGTTCAGCCACTTTATGGATCAGCTCGTTTTTATTCATTAAAATCATTCCTCCACATTTATTGATTAATCAAACATACTTTGCCATATTTTTTATTCATTCTATCATAAGTTGTGGGCGGATCACAGTTTCCGTGACTCAGAGATCGCCCTAGATTCCTCGTTTGGCACGTTGGCACCTTTCTTTCGGAATCCCGGTAATGGGAGCATGTGCCAATCGCGTTTGTCCAAATAACGGATCGAATACATCATGATGATAAACACGATCCCACCGATGGTTGCTCCGGATAACGCAAGCAAAGCAGCATGCAGCCGTGTATCAAGGATGGTGCTCCAACGATCCACTCCCGCTTTCCAAACCCACACGGCACCAACCATACCCGTGAGTGCTAGGGCTAGTTTCACCAGTGTCTTCCATGGGAGACGGTTGATCAGTCGAACGCGCTCCAAATAGTAGAGACATAATCCCGCTGTAACCGCTGTTCCTATGCATGTTGCGAGCGACGCCCCAGTTATGGAAAGACGCGGAATGAGCAAACTATTGCCCACTCCTTTAACGAGCGTACCAATCAAAAGAAAAGAAAATGGAATCCATGGTTTACCCGCGGCCTCCAGGATGCCGGAAGCGGTCAGAATTAGTGAAAGCGTCAGCATGGTCAGTGAAGCGAGTGCAAAAGAAGGTGTTCCGTCTGCATTCCGAAATAACATGATATTAACTTCACGGCTAATTACCGCAAGTCCTGCGGCGGCTGCCGCACCAAATGCCAGACTTATTTTTAATGCGAGTGTCGCTTCTAATTGAAAATCGTGTTCTTTTTGGAGTGCAGAAAGCTGTGCGAGACGCGGTACGATAGCAGCAGTGAGCGATGTTGCCGCAATCATACCAAATTGCGTCAATTGATAGGCACGATCATAGATTCCCTTCTCTGCGCGTGGATCCGCAAGCTGTAGTTTTCCCAAGAGCCGCAGCACAGTCAGTGAATCAATAAGTTGAAACGTGAGGAGCGGAAGGGCCAGAATAGAGAACAAACACCCACTGATGATCAGACTTTTCACTAATCGCCAATGGATTGGCGCAATGCTCTTGGCCAGGATATTTTGAAAAAATATACATTTTTGAGGAAGGAACAACAACAAGATCAAGAGAGAGACCACTGGGGCGAAAGCAGAACCCGCAGTTGCTGTTAAACCAAACTGATAAGCATTGCCATGATTGACGAACAAGAACCACGAACTACCAAGAATGAACAGTACACGGGTCAACTGCTCTCCGATCTGGGACAAAGCAGTCGGCAGCATATTTTCTTTGTCCCCTTGAAAAGTGCCACGTAATAGAGCAACCATAGGCACAAAAAGATAGACTGATGCTGCAATACGAATCAATTGTGCCAAGTGTTGATCACCAATAAATGCTGAAAGCGCGCGTGCAAAGAAGAATAAGAACACAAAAAAGAACCCGCACAATAGAAGCAAAGCAACCATTGCATGTCTTTGAAGCGCTGCCCTGTTCGATTGTTCATCAGTTTCCGCCATATATTTTGAAATCACAATCGGAAAACCGGTAGTCCCAAGTGCCACTGCCAATGCATAAAAAGGATAGATTTGTTGATAAACATAAAAGCCAACATCGCCAGCAAAATTTTGATAAGGAAGCCGATAAAGCGCACTCATAACCTTAACAAGCAGTGCTGCGCCGGTGAGAATCGCCGCACCGCGCCAAACCCGATGACTTTCCCTTTGCTTATTTCCCATGATTTTTCTCGCTTTTCCTCATTTCTAAATTGGATTATACCATACTCTATGGATTTTCAAGGTTGGCTCTTCCACTACTCTTGAACACACGAAGTATCGCTTGGAGACAAAAGGGCTAGGTTGTACGCATTTAAACTCAACTCAACCTGCTCCTATCCAAATGCAGGCGCGCCTTGACTCACCAATACTCTGCGGCGACTCGCCGGCACGCGTCTTCGCTACATTTTTCCGTTAAAAAAGAGGCGAAATCATCGCCTCTTTCATTCATCATTAATGTTCCATTTGCCGACCAAGAAAACCGGCTGCTGTCTCCGCAAGCTTAACTTCCACTTCACTCATCGTTTTCTTGTCTTTATCAATAAGGATGATTGTACCAATGGGATCGCCACTGGCAATAATCGGGGCAATGACATACGAACCAGATAAGTTCTCATGGCCTTCCAATAACGGTTCGCCTTGGTTTGGTTCAAAGATGGTCTGCCGCTGTTCCATCGATTTTTCAGGTACGGAAAGCAGCCTTCTGTCGAGATAGTCTTTTTTGGATCCGCCTGAGACGGCAATAATGGTATCTCGATCGCTGACCAGTGTTAATTTGCCGGAATTTTCAGCCAACGATTCTGCGTATTCCTTCGCAAAATCTCCTAGTTCACTCATCGGTGAATATTTTTTTAAGATCACTTCACCGTCATGATCAACAAAAATTTCTAATGGATCGCCTTCACGAATTCGAAGCGTTCGCCGTATTTCTTTGGGAATAACTACCCGCCCAAGATCATCGATTCGGCGGACAATGCCAGTTGCTTTCATACAAGGATGTCCTCTCTTTCCGCTTCCGCAAAAATCATTTATTCCTTGCATTATTATCTGCGCTCCTAGACAAAGTATGCATTTTCCACCAAATTTAACCGACTTTCTCAGACGCGTTCTGTACCTGTTCAATACCACTAAGTAGTTTAGCGACTTCATCCAGCATTGGTCCTTCAGTACGCCGTATATTCTGTTTCATCGTAATCTTCATCTTTGTCCCTTCAGAACCAAGCCCGACGCCTGTCCCCATTCTACTAATTGATTTAAATAACGATTCACGATCGAGTGCCTTCCAGCCCACCTCTGAAAAGATAACCGTGACCTCAGCATTTTGCTGTTTGATTTCCTCAACCATTAGTTTGTTGGCAATCACTCGTACCTCTGCAACTTTAAACAGATCGGCAACCTCTCTCGGGTAGTCCCCGAAACGATCAATCATCTCATCCTTTAGTTCTTCTACATCATTAAGCGTTTCCGCCGATTTAAATCGTTTATACATATCAATTTTTTGCAGTGAGTCCGCAATGTACTGATCCGGAATATACGCATCAATGTCCATCTCAATAGTGACTTTTGGCGGCAACTTGACAGCGGGCTCTTTGTTGCTCCGTTTTGCAATGGCGTCTTGAAGCATCTGAGAATAAAGGTCGAAACCAACCGAATCAATAAACCCATGCTGCTCTGCACCCAATAGATTTCCCGCTCCGCGAATCGACAGATCACGCATTGCAATTTTAAATCCGGAACCCAGCTCTGTAAATTCTTTAATTGCCTGAAGTCGTTTCTCGGCAACCTCATTCATTACTTTATCGCGTTGATATGTAAAGTACGCATACGCAACGCGGTTAGAACGGCCAACGCGGCCGCGTAGTTGGTACAACTGCGACAGACCCATGCGGTCGGCATCGTAAACAATCAATGTATTAACGTTTGGAATATCAACACCTGTTTCAATGATTGTCGTGCTGACCAGTACATCATCATTTCCATCGAGAAAATCGATCATTGCGGATTCCAACTCAGATTCTTTCATCTGGCCGTGTGCATAAGTCACTGCCGCATCCGGTACAAGACTTGAAATCATTTCCGCCATATGTTGAATTGATTCTACCCGATTATAAAGGAAATAGACTTGACCCCCACGTGCCATTTCCCGCTCAATCGCTTCCTTAATCAGCGAAGCGTTGTATTCCATCACAAAAGTTTGTACTGGGAATCGATTTTCCGGCGGCGTTTCAATAATCGACAGATCGCGGACACCAAGCATAGACATATGCAGTGTACGTGGAATCGGTGTCGCCGTCAGCGTCAACACATCAATATTTGCTTTTAACTGCTTAATTTTTTCCTTATGTGTGACACCAAACCGTTGTTCTTCATCGACAATGAGCAAACCAAGATCCTTATATTGGACATCTTTTGAAAGCAACCGATGCGTCCCAATCACTAAATCCACGGTGCCTGCCTTTAATCCCTTAAGCGTCTCGGTTTGTTCTTTTCTTGATCGAAAACGGCTAAGTAACCCAATCGATACCGGAAAATCTTCAAATCGCTCACGCGCCGTTTCAAAATGCTGTTGCGCCAAAATAGTCGTTGGTACAAGGAGAGCAACTTGTTTACCGTCTGCGATGGCCTTAAAAGCAGCACGCAAGGCAACTTCTGTTTTACCGTAACCAACATCCCCGCAAAGCAAACGATCCATTGGTTTTTCTTTTTCCATATCTTTCTTGATTTCTTCAATGGCCTGAAGCTGGTCTACCGTTTCCTGATATGGGAAAGCAGCTTCGAATTCCTGCTGAGCTTCCTCATCTTTAGAAAAGGCATAGCCCTTGCTCGCTTCGCGTTGCGCATAGAGCTTGATTAAATCATCTGCAATATCTTGGATAGAGGTACGTGCCTTGCTCTTAACTTTCTTCCACTCACTGCCACCGAGGGCATAGATTTTCGGTTCTTTGCCTTCCGAACTCACATATTTCTGGACTTGATCGATATGTTCGACGGGGACATAGAGCTTATCGTTGCCTTTATAGATAATTTGTAAATAGTCTTTATGTGTCCCATTGACTTCTAGTGTCTCAATGCCCGCATAACGACCGATACCATGATCGACGTGTACAACATAATCACCGACTTTGAGCTCACTATAATTTTTCAGCCGTTCTGCATTCGATAATTTTTTCCCTTTATGAGTGGCCGCCTTCGCAGCCTTCTTTGTGAAGACTTCACGTTCAGTTACGACCGCAATTTTCTTAAGCGGCAACTCAAAACCATTCTCAAAATGACCTACGGTGATTTGACTGATCCCATGAACCGGCGGCGTCTCCTGCTCAACCAATTCTGCCGGTACACCATAATCTGACAGAACTTGAGCCAGTCGTTTCGCCCGCTCAATATCTGAAGCAAGAAAGGTTACGGCAAAACCGCCCTTCTGCCAACGCTCCACTTCGGTCTTAAGGAGCGGGATCTGCCCATGAAAATTCTGCATGGCACGGCATGTCATGCTGATGACATTTTGCGGCTGAAATTGTCCATGATAACGAAGAAAAAGAGAAAGAAGAAGTAGCGGACCCGTGAGACGCTCCGTCAATTGTGGCCAGTCCATCGTGATTGGCAAGTCGGCAACGATTTCCCCTCGTTGCAGCATATCAACCTGCCACTCACCTTCTTCACGATCCAATTGTTCGGACATTTCCTGAATTCGGCTGATTTCATCAAAAATAACTAAAGCATTGTCCGGCAAATAATCATAAATGGTCGTCTTCTTGCTATAGAACAAAGAAGCATACTTGACCATTCCACTAAATGGTTGGTGCTGCTTCAATGCTTCACGATCAGCACCGACCCGCTCATTAAGCAGTTCCTGTGCCTTTTGATCCTTCATCTTGGAAAGTGTCTGCGCGAATGCATGTTCAAGCTTTTCCACGGCTGTTGCATAGTTTTCCTCATAAAGTAAAAGTTCACGTGCTGGACCGATCCGCACACTCCCTTGAATCATTTCTAGAGATCTCTGGGATTCACTGTCGAAAAAGCGAACAGAATCGATCTCATCATCAAACAATTCAATACGAATTGGGTGTTCCTCAGTTAATGGAAAAATATCAATAATGCCCCCGCGTATGCTAAACTGCCCCGGACCGGTAACCATCGTTTCGCGTTCATAGCCGATCGCAATCAATTTGTGTAGTAAGTCATCAAGAGCAATCTTCTTGCCTGTTTCAAAACGAATCAAGCTTGCCTTCCACAAATACAATGGCGCCAGTAATTTCTTCAGTCCAGCAACCGGAATAATCACCAAACACTTCTGATTTTGTGCGAGACGGTTCAGGACGTCGATACGTTGAGCTAATAGTTCGGGACTGGCAACAGCTAATTCGGAGGCAATTAAATCATTCGCTGGGTAAAGCAGCAAATCCTCTGAATCTATTAATCCTTCCAAATCATTATAAAGTTTCTGTCCTTGATAGAGATTGTGTGTAACAACCACAGATGCTTGCTGCCTTTGCTGATAAAGCGAGGCGATCCACAGGGATTTTGCACCCCCGGACAGTCCGGAAACCAGTTGTTGCAGCATGCCTTGCTCATAACCTTCTAGGACCGTGTGTAACTCATCAATGTGTTGTTGATAATAATGGCTCAGGCCAAGCATTGGCTACCCTCGCTTTCATAAAACCGAAAAACGCTTTGGCGTAAGCCAAAGCCCTGCAGTGATTACTCAGAACCTTAATATACCAAAATAAACTTCTATGATTATGCCCGCGTATCCGTTTACTTATTCGCATTATACGTATTCATCACCTGTGCAAAAGGTAACGTCATCCAAGCACGTGCTGCTTTGGAAGCACGTTCCATAGCTGAGTCAATGTCCATTTGTTCATCCGCTGAAAATCCTTGTAGTACATAGCGGACAACCGCGTCATGAGTGTGCTGTGGATGGCCAATGCCAACTTTGATGCGAGCAAATTCTTGCGTTTTCACATGCTGAATCAGCGATTTGATACCGTTATGTCCCCCTGCACTTCCTTTTTGTCTTAGCCGAATTTTTCCAACTGGTAAATCCATATCATCCTGAATTACCAGTAAGTCTTCTGCTGACAATTTAAAGAAGTGCAACAATGGTCCGATTGCTTCTCCTGAAGCATTCATATAAGTAAGCGGCTTCACGAGCAAAAGTTCTTGCCCGTCAACCGTCCCTTTTCCAAATAATGCATTGAATTTTGTCTTTGTTAGTGAAATTCCAAATTGATTACTGAGCAAATCAATGACTTCAAAACCTATGTTATGCCTTGTATGGGCATATTCAGAACCAGGGTTCCCAAGTCCAACGATGACTTTCACGCTACTTCCTCTCTTTCATTAGATCACTTGACTTCACCAAGTCGATGACAGCTACTGAGTAACTTCGTTCTCTACCGAACACACCCGTGCTGTAACTATCCGGATCATCATAACTATTCGATTACTCAAGATGCTTTATGATATGCGAAAAACCGGGCAAAAACTGCCCAGTCCTTATTTTGTATTCATTGTGCTTTGATCGTCCGCTTGCCGCGGGCGTCCCACATCTCTGCTGCACGTTTAAGCAAAAAATGTTATCACTAACTTTTTTCTATCTAGAAAAACCATGCCTGGTTTTGATGACGCTCCTGTTGCTCGCAGGAATCGCGCACCTACGCATTTGGTTCACAACCTCTGCTTTAAGCGCATATACTTTCTTTACTTGTGAAAAAAGACGTAACGCATTGGTTACGTCCTTCCCCATTTATTCCAATTTGCTTATTCTGCTGCGTTTTCATCTGCTGCTGCTGCAGGTTCTGCAGTATCAGCTGCTGCTGCAGGTTCTTCAGCTACTTGGGCACCATAAGAAAGTGTAACAACAACGTCTTCTGGATCACCAAGAATTGTGTAATTGCTTGCTTCTGAAGCAAGATCGCTGATACGAATTGCATCTCCAACCGTTAGCTTGGACACATTGACTTCAATGGCACTTGGCAGATCATTAGGGAGTGCACGTACCGTCAGTTCAGATAACTGGTGGTTAAGTACAACGTCTCCTGCTTCAACAGTTTCAGCACCTTGGAGTACAACTGGTACGACTGCATCAATTTCTTCGTTCATATTAATTTCTAGAAAATCGATATGGCGAACAGTCGCTTTCAATGGGTCGAACTGAAGTTCGTGAGCCATGACGGTGTAGGACTTCTTACCTTCAATGTCCAGATTGATAATTGCATTTCGCCCTTCGCTACGGAACAACTTGCTTACCGCACCTGCATCAACGGATACAGAGGCATTGCCAACTGTTTTTCCATAAACCACGGACGGAATCTTACCTTCATTTCTCAATTTCTTTGCATATGACTTTCTAAAGTCGTCACGAATTACCGCATTTAATGTTGCCATGCGTTGCACTCCCTTTCATTAAATCCATCTTTAATATTTTTTTAACTAGTACATCTTATCTAACCCTGTATTACACTAAATTCCGTTCAATCTTAATTAAACAACCGGCTGACTGAGAGCTTCTCATGAATTCTGATAATTGCTTCTCCAATCAGCGGCGCAACAGACAGTTGCACAATTTTGTCAGTCTTTTTCTCTTCAGGCAGTGGAATCGTATTTGTTACAACCAATTCGCTGATTGCAGATGCCTGAATACGTTCGATTGCGGGACCCGACAAGACAGGGTGTGTACAGCAAGCATACACCTTTTTAGCGCCACGCTCAACCAATGCATTGGCCGCTAGCGTAATCGTTCCTGCCGTGTCAATAATGTCATCAATAATAATACAGGTTTTCCCTTGAATATCACCAATAATGTTCATGACTTCCGAAACATTTGGCCGAGGACGGCGTTTATCAATGATTGCAATCGGAGCCTTGAGGCGGTCAGCCATTTTTCTAGCGCGCGTCACGCCGCCATGATCAGGGGAAACAACCACAATATCATCAAGTTGTTTGCTCATAAAGTATTCAGACAGTGTCGGAACACCAAGCAATTGATCCACCGGAATATCAAAGAATCCTTGGATTTGTGGTGCATGAAGATCCAGTGTCAAGACACGTGTTGCTCCTGCTGTTTCCAGCAGATTTGCCACAAGTTTTGCTGTAATCGGTTCTCTTGCACGCGCTTTACGGTCTTGACGTGCATAACCATAGTAAGGAATAACCAAATTGATTGTTTTTGCGGATGCTCTTTTCAATGCATCAATCATGATCAGTAATTCCATCAGGTGTTGGTTGACCGGATCGCTTGTGGACTGGATGACATAAACTTCACTACCTCGGATACTCTCTTCAATACTGATTTGTATTTCGCCATCACTGAACGATGACACAATACATTTTCCGAGTTTAATGCCGATGTGTTCGGCAATTTGCTTGGCAAGATCAGGATTGGAATTGAGGCTGAATACTTTCAAATTTGGATCTAAATAGCTGACCATCTAATGGTTCCCTCCAGTTAATGGTTTACCCTGTAATTCAATTTTAAGGCATAGTCTTCTTTATTAGTTTGTCTGGATCTTGCGATGGCAAGTGCATTGTCATTCACTGATTTAGTAATGGTGGAGCCGGCGGCAACAAATGCGCCATCACCAATTGTGACCGGTGCAATAAGATTGGCGTTGCAGCCGATGAATGCACCATCACCAATTTTTGTTGCAAATTTGTTTTTGCCATCATAATTAACTGTGATGGTTCCACAACCCATGTTGACGTCTTTGCCCAGTGTAGCATCACCTAGGTAAGTCAGGTGTGAAGCTTTGCTCCGTTCTCCAATTTCCGTGTTCTTCACTTCAACAAAGTTACCTACTTTTGCTTGATCATGGATCTTGGACAACGGGCGAATATGAGCGAAAGGTCCAATCTGTACTTGGCTGCCAATCCAGCTGTCCTCGAGCACCGATTGATCAATCTCTGTCTCATCACCAACCGCGCAGTTCTTGATTTGTGAATGCGGGCCAATAATGCAGCCATTGCCGATATGTGATGCTCCGGTAACGACCGTTCCAGGATAAATGATCGTATCCTTGCCGATTGTGCATTCTGCCGATAGATATGTCGAGTCCGGATCAATAAGCGTTACACCATTTTCCATCATGTTTCTGTTAATCCGTTCTTGCATATATTTCCCTGCGGCAGCCAGTTGAATTCTGTCATTAACACCCACAGTTTCCTCAAAGTGTTCCGTTGTATACACCGTCACCTTTTCAGAACTTTGGACGAGGAGACTAATGACATCAGGCAGGTAATATTCACCTTGGGCATTATTATTGGTTACCTGCTTTAGCAAACGAAAGAGCTTTCGGTTATCAAAACTATAAATACCCGTGTTTATCTCTTTTACCCTTTTTTCGTCGGAATTCGCATCTTTTTCTTCGACAATTTTCGCAACATTGCCGGACTCATCCCGAATGATTCGTCCATAGCCTGTCGGGTCGTCAACCATCGCTGTGAGTACCGCTGCAGCTGCAGCTTGCTCTTCTTGAATACGCATCAACTTTTCGATGGTCTGATGTGTAATGAGCGGCGTATCCCCATTCAGTACAACCGTCGTTCCATCAACATCGGCGAGTTGATCTGCAGCCTGAAGAACCGCATGACCCGTCCCCAATTGTTCCTTCTGTAAGAGACATTCGCCTTCATTTCCTACAGTCGCTGCAACCGCATCTGCTCCGTGTCCAACAATGACATAGAGTTTAGAAAAATCAGCTTTGCGAGTCTCGTCAACAACATGGCGTATCATTGGTTTTCCACAGACCTGATGCAATACTTTATATAATTTCGACTTCATCCGAGTGCCCTTACCGGCAGCCAGAATGATCGCATAACGATTTGACATGATGAACCCCCATAGCTTTCGCTGATCCTTAGCGTCCATTTTAGACTATAGCTTAAAAACACCCCTTTTTCAAGACAACATTAACGAAAGTTGATAGAATCTGTTTTTCGTTTTCATTTAAGAAAAAAGGAACCCATTAAGGTTCCTTTTTTGTATCTACACCCTATATCACGAAGCACCTGCCTGTTCAAATGAAGGATCACCTTCACACGCATGCTCGTATTCATTAAGTATTGCAGATTGAATTTTCTCTCTAGTCCCTGATGTGATGGGATGGGCAATATCCCTAAACTCCCCGTCAGGTGTCCGCTTACTCGGCATAGCGACGAAAGTACCGTTGTTGCCATCAATCACCCGAATATCGTGAACCACAAATTCTTTGTCGATGGTAATCGAAGCAATCGCTCGCATGCGCCCGTCAGTATGCACAAGCCGCAGTCTGACATCTGTAATTTCCATTAATAAGACACCACCCTTTTCCCTTATGCGTTATTCTAAATACTTGTTTCAACACAAAAAGTGGAAAATCCTGCATAGTACTAAAAGAAAAAACAAATATTTTTGCATCAGATCAAATGGGGTAGTCAGATTTACAAAAGATCTCTTTTTTCATTTGTGGGAAAGTAGTGATTTTGACAACCATTCGTCAACATTACCGTTTTCAATGGTCAGCATGCCTTCTTGTTCCGGAATAGATAATTTTAGGAGGGAAACATATTGATCAACCAGTTTTGGAACTTCGTCCTTCTTTTCAACAAAGACCGCCATGCCGGCAACTTCGCCACCAAATTCCTTGATCATGTTCATCATGCCCTTCATTGTGCCGCCTGCCTTCATGAAGTCATCAACAATGAGCACGCGCGCATGTTCGTGAAGGCTTCGTCGTGGAAGAACCATTGTCTGAATTCGTTTTGAGGAACCTGAGATATAATTAATGCTTACTGTCGAACCTTCAGTTACCTTGCTACTCCGACGCACAACAACAACCGGAACACTGCATTGGGAAGCGACTGCATAAGCAAGAGGGATCCCTTTTGTCTCCATCGTCATCACTGCATCCAATTGCTTGTCACTAAAAACCGATGCAATGAGACGGCCGATCGCATTGATGTATTCAGGTTTTCCAAGGATATCTGTCATATACAAATAACCACCAGGAAGTAGTCGATCCTCCTGAGTCATTTGCTCTCGTAGATCGCTAAGGAGCTGCGCGGCTTCCGTTCTCCCCATACTGGGCATGTAACAGACACCGCCGGTAGCTCCCGCCTGCGTTTGAAGCCGTCCAATTTCCTGAGTCTCAAAATTCTCCTTAATAATCGTCAGATCTTCGCTTATCGAGGATTTGGCGGAGGCATATCGTTCCGAAAAATAGGAAAGCGGAATGACCTGATGAGGATGGCGCAGCAGATATTCTGTCATGTCTACGAGCCTGCTGCTTCGCTTAAGTTTCATGATAATCCTCCAAATCCGAATAATTTAAGGCAATTCTACACCATTATTCGTATTTAGACAAGAGGGGGAACGGTTTGCAAAGGCGAACAGCAAATACTTGTGAGCAGTAGCCCTTCATGCCATTGATCAGGCGCTGCATACGCGATTCATGTTGAGTCAAGGCAAAGACAGTCGGTCCACTTCCGCTCATCAGTATACCCTCGGCACCGATTGTTTTCATATGTTGCTTGATTTTTCCAATATCTGCAACCTTTTTCATCGTTACTGCTTCAAGCGTATTCCCGAGTAATTGACAAATGCCAAGAAAATCTTCGCGTTTGATCGCTTCAATCATCTCGTCAACATCCGGATGATCCGCGGACTTGCTATCTAACTCTTTATAAATTTGTGCAGTTGATACGGATACTGCCGGTTTCACCAAAATCACCCAGCACGGCGGCAGTGAGGGAAGCGGAGCAATTTGCTCGCCTCTTCCCGTAGCGAGCGCGGTGCCCCCTTTAATACAAAAGGCAACATCAGACCCAATCTGAACCGCTATGTCGAGCATTGCCTCATAAGTCATTTCTAAATTCCAGAGTCTATTTAACGCACGTATCGTTGCTGCTGCATCGGTACTTCCGCCTGCAAGTCCGGCAGCAACCGGTATATTCTTTTTTATTGAAATAGCCACGCCGCGGTGGATATTATAGGTTTCTTTTATGCACTTTGCCGCTTGATAAGCGAAATTACGTTCATCTTCAGGGACATAAGGTGCCGATGTCCGGATCGAAATTGTGTCCTCCGGCAAATCCTCACATTCCACTCGATCAGCAAGATCAATGGACGTCATCACCATTCTTACTTCGTGATACCCATCGTCTCTTTTGCCGAGGACATCCAAAGACAAGTTGATTTTGGCCGGTGCCTTCTCTAGTACTTTCAAACAGTTCCCCCACTTTTCCTATTACTATCTGCATAGAAAAATTTGTCGATGACCAGCTCTTGGCCCATATAAAGGGCTTCCTGTGTTAGCCACGGATTTGTGATTTATCAACAGGAGCGCGGCTTTTTCCGGACCACCCATCCTATAGTACGCAGAAAATCTTATTCTTCTTATAGTACTATATAGGAAACAAGCATGAAGAAAAAGGGGGTTCCATCCTTTTCTGGACAGAATCCCCCTAATTCGTGCTCAATCATTGCGCTTTTCTGCGTTTGATAGCTGTTGTTCAGCCTTTTGGATTGCTAGGCGCACCATGTTACCCGCGTCCCGAGCCTTGATGCCGCCCCATCCCTCTGTTTTTACCGTATCATAAAAACCCAGTTCTTTGGCAAGTTCCTCTTTAAACGATTCAGACATAATGCCTCTGCGTCTGGCCATGATCGGCACAACCCCTTTCCAATGGTCGAGCAGGATTAGGTTGTGTCACTTTGCTTCCTTCTATTCGCCAAATGTGCTAATATGAATTTTGGCGATAAGTTGCATAAAAGCATAAACGCGCATCTCCAATTTTGTCTGAACTTCCAACAAAAAAGTGTGCGCGCATCCGCTATAATAATAGTTGGTCTTAAGTTACGGAATATGGACAACGCTGTTCATTACTGACCGCTTGCCATTTCCTCTAAAAAGGTGAGTTCCACCGAGTCCGTCAAAACATCTGTGTAGCTGTATGAAACGCGATCATAAGCGTTCGAATCTTTATCCAGCCTCACAATAAATACAGACGGGTAGGTTCCTTCCAAAACACCAATGCGTTGAATCGTTTTGCGCCTGCCGCCATTTGCCTTCAAAGTCAAACGTTTGCCGACACGTTCATCTAAAGCGCCTTTGATATCATCAATGGTTTTTCCCATCTCGACAATCCACCTCGCTTAATTATAAGTATACCACAATGGACGTCAAAAAATCAAATAGTATGAATTATATCAGGAAACCATTGTGACTGTCAATACATTTATCATCCAATACAATTACTTTTTTCTTCAATGTTTCGCCATTATTCTCACTTCTCGGTTGACTATTCGGTGGGATAGGGGAGTCCGGTCCGTAACATACCACGGCTTTCGACGCCACCAAGGCCGCCTGCTCCGCTCAGTGTATTGCGCAATACCTCCCATACATTAATTCGATCCATAAATGAAGTAAAGCTGACTCTCGCCGCAAGATACACCGGGTCAAGTGCATGAATATTCACACGGTCTGGTGAACTGGCAAAATTGGCCCCTGCGCGAATTAAGTATTCAAAATGGGATTGACAGGCTCCGGAAAATATAATCATCTGGTCCAAACTCGGCCAATGGTAACGCACTTCTTTAACCGTTCGAACGAAATAGCCGGAGTTTCGATAAGCCTTTATTTCGTCCGCCGTTCCTTTATTTTTCATAAATGCATCATGGCCGGTCAAAACAAGGATATCTGGACGAATCTGGCCGACAAGCTTGGGGACAAGCTCAGGCATCTCTGACTCCGGCATATACTTTCCAATCACAGGAACCCGTAACTTTTCATAAAAGGCGAGGCATTTCTTCAAGTAATAAGGATCACCGTCAACATGGAGTACACGACCCGGCATTTCAAAGTAAGACGTATTTTCTCGGTAACCATTTGTTGCCGTGTAGCCCCTCTTCAGCTTCATTTGCTTATAATCCTGCCTGAACAGTTTATAAGACTCCGCCTCTTTTGAACTCGTCATTTTCTCGTATTTTTCCCGTTCATCATCGCTTACCAGAACCAAATCATCCAGCGGTGCATCCGCATAAAGACGTAAATCATGACCATTTAGTTCGGCACTTTTCGACTCTTCATGAATCGCTACTACACGAAACGGAACATCGCAGTGGTACGATGTACGCGCCACAAGATCCCCAACTTCAATCGTCATGTCCCTCTCCCTCTCTCCACGCGGTCCGGAACCTTAAGACTTCAGAGCCGTCTTTATCATGTTATGCGTGCTCTTGGTTGAATATTCGACGCTAAGCCGAACTACACTTTTTAATGCCTTAGAAAGCTTCATTGAGGGAGAAAATCGGGAAAAAATCACCAAGTTTGATCTTGCGTTCTTTGTGCTTCGGTTGCTCGCTTGCCGCGGGCAATCCGTGAGCCTACTCAAACAACTAAAAATCCGCTGAGCTCACTCGACTGCACTCCCGCACGCATCTCGCATCTTCGCTGCATTTATACGAAAGCAGTTATCCTTACTAATCTTCAAAAAAAGAAGAGCCGAACGGCTCTTCTTTTTATTATTGACGAGATAATGCATCACTTAAATGCGCAAATTCTTCAATGGTTAACGTTTCACCACGACGATTCGGGTCAATGCCTACATGATTCAGCACTTGAAGCAGGTGTTCTTTTTTTGTTTTGTCAAACAAATTATTCATCAGGTTATTCATCAACGTTTTACGACGCTGCGCAAAGCTCGCGCGAATCAATTTATAGAAAAAGGCTTCATCCTGAACTTTTACCTTTTTATTAGCACGTACATCAAGACGAATGACCGCTGAATCGACATTGGGCTGTGGAACAAAAACCGTCTTTGGAACGGTCATGACAATTTTGGGGTCCGCAATATATTGGACGGCGATGGACAAAGATCCATAGCTTTTTTCGCCCGGTTCAGCTTGAAGTCTGCTCGCTACTTCTTTTTGAATCATAACCACAATCGTTTCAATTGGGAGACCCTCGGTTAACAACTTCATCAAAATAGGTGTGGTGACATAGTAGGGAAGATTAGCGACAACAGTCACCGACGCCTCAGGTGGGCACTCCTGAGCGATAATCTGATGGAGATCCAGTTTCAGAACATCTCCAAAGTGCACAGCTACATTGTCAAAATCCTGAAGTGTATCACGTAATACCGGTTCAAGTCGACGATCAATTTCAACGGCAATCACTTTCTTTGCCTGACTCGCGAGCACTTGCGTCAGTGCACCGGCACCCGGTCCGATTTCCAATACGTAGCTTTCCTGATCAATTCCCGCAGCAGCTGCAATGTTATTCAAAATGTTCTCATCGATAAGAAAATTCTGCCCCAGGCTTTTCTTTAACGTAAACCGGTGACGATGAATGACATCCTGCATCGTCTTCGGTGAAGAGATCCTCTTATTCATGACACTCATTCCTCCGATCGGATGGCATCGAGTGCCTGTATCAGATCACTCTCTGCAATTTGAAACATGCGCAGCCGTTTATACAGCTGTTTTCCATTTGCGTAGCCAATGTTCAACTGATCACAGAGCCGTTCCCTAAGTGCGCGTGATGTCTTGCCCCCAAGTAATCCTAGCGATCTTAACGTTTGCATACTGATTTGTTCCTCGGGTTCCTCGAACTGTGTATAGACCTTTTCCAAAGCATGAAGAATGGTTCTCGGCGAGGCATGTTCAATGCCTAAGCTTTCATTTGCCGCGCCACGCCCTTCTCTCCGCGTAATGAACGCGTGCTTACACCCAGGTACAGCGCTGCTGACAATCTTTCGGATCCGCTCGCCTGGATAGTCCGGATCCGTAAATACAATGACTCCGCGGCGCGCCTGCGCATGTTGAATCGCTCGAATCGTGCGTTTGCTGACGCGCGATCCATTCGTCTCAATTGTATCGGCATCGAGCGCACGATGAATGGCTTCCGTGTCGCTTCTGCCTTCCACAACAATAATTTCTTTAACAATCATAAGTTTCTCCTTGCTCAGCTGTTTTCAGTAGCCGTATTGATTCGAAAACAACGCATTGCGTTCTCCGTTGTTATTTGGGCAATCTGTTCGAGGGTCAGCCCTTTAATTTCCGCAAGCTTCTCAGCCACCAAACGGACGCGCGCCGGTTCATTTCTCTTGCCGCGGAACGGATGCGGACTTAAGAATGGGCAATCGGTTTCAATCAGCAAATGTTCAAGCGGAATCTGTTCAGCTGTCTCTCGCTGCAAGGACGCATTCTTGAAGGTCAAAGGTCCCCCAAAACTGATGTAAAAATTTAAATCGATAAATTGCTGCGCCCATTCCCAGTTATCGCTGTAGCAATGCATCACACCGCCCACTGTTTCCGCATGCTCCTCACGAAGAATACGCGCAACATCTTCTGTTGCTTCGCGGTCATGAATAATCAACGGAAGACCCGCATCCTTAGCCAACCGAATTTGTCTGCGAAATATCTGATGCTGCACCGATTTCGGCGATTTATCCCAATGATAATCCAGCCCAATTTCACCTAGTGCGACAATACCCGGATGACTAAGCTGCTGCTTAATCATCTGAAAATCATCTTCAGTCATATCAATTGCATCTTCTGGATTCCAACCAATGGCACCATAAATATGCTTATGCTGATCGATAATTGGAAAGACCCGCTCAATAGTCGCGCGATCAACACCAACGACAACCATTTGAGCAACACCGGCCGCTCTTGCACGATCCAGTACAGCCGGAAGATCTGCATCAAAAGCCTCATCATTGATATGTGTATGTGTGTCAAAGAGCATGACTGTCCTCCTCTGACCGAATACGATCATGAAATCATTCAATGAAACGATTTTTTCCGTTCACAACAATCCTTCAATACAGACAGAATCAGCGTTTCAAACTTTCTATACGTTTATGTCATACAAAAATGGCGGGATCTGCGAATCGCCGAACTCCCGCCTTCTGTGTCGTCCATCTCTTCAGATTAACGAATCTTTGTCCCATTAGGTAACGGACCCGAGACCGTCGCAACTTTTAACGTGCCCTCTGCGTCACCCGCCAGTAGCATGCCTTGTGACAGCTCACCCCGTAATTTCACAGGCTTAAGGTTTGCAATCACAATTATTTTTAAGCCGACCAGTTCTTCCGGCGTATAGTACTCGGCAATTCCTGAAACAACTTGTCGTTGTTCATAACCAAGATCAAGCTGAAGTTTCAGCAGTTTATCTGCACCCTTCACCTTTTCAACCTTAAGGACTTCGGCAACACGTAAATCGATTTTTTGGAAGTCCTCCAGATTAATTTGTGCCGGTACCTCAGCATTTTTCTTCGCCTTTGACTTGCTTTCTTTGTTGCCGTTCGGTTTTGTATCGGCTGCGCCGCGCATCTGCGACTTGATGTAAGCCACTTCTTCCTTCAGATCAAGACGTGGGAAGATGGGTTCTCCCTTTTGCACCGTCCACTGACCTTTATTCGCATCAGGTACCTGGATTGAATCCCATGCCAGATCTTCATCCTGAGTTACACCGAGCTGTGCGAACATTTTCTTTGGCGTCGATGTGAAAAACGGCTGAATCATAATTGCAACAACCCGGATCGTGTTCACGAGATGTCCGATCACCGATGCAAGTGCTTCTTTCTTCGCTTCATCCTTGGCGAGGACCCAAGGCTGCGTATCATCGATGTATTTATTTGTTTGTCCGACCAGCTTCCAGATTGCCGACAAAACAACCGAAAACTGCAGATTTTCCATCTGCTCTTCAACGGTCGCGCGTGTCTCCTTCAGCGCATCTTCGAGTCCTGCGTCAAATTCGGTGACATGACCAGCATAGGCAGGAACTTTTCCATCAAAATATTGGTTGCACATTGCAACGGTACGGTTGAGCAAGTTCCCAAGATCGTTGGCCAAATCAAAATTAATACGTTCAACAAAGGCTTCCGGTGTGAACATACCATCAGAACCGAATGGTACTTCGCGGAGCAAGTAGTAGCGCAGCGCATCAAGCCCATAGCGGTCGATCAGCGGTTCCGGATCCACAACATTGCCTTTTGATTTGGACATTTTGCCATCCTTCATCAATAGCCAGCCGTGTCCGTACACTTTCTTTGGTAACGGAAGACCAAGCGCCATCAGCATAATTGGCCAATAAATGGTATGAAAACGAACAATTTCCTTTCCGACCAAATGCACGTCGGCCGGCCAGAATTTATTAAATTTCGTTTCATCTTCAGAACCATAACCGATCGCTGTTATATAATTAATCAACGCATCCAACCACACATAGACCACATGTTTTGGATTGTCGAGAACCTTGATTCCCCATGTATAGGAAGTACGGGAAACCGCCAAATCTTCCAAGCCGGGCTTAATAAAGTTATTGATCATTTCGTTCTTACGCGACTCCGGCTGAATAAAGTCGGGGTGTTCCTCATAGTATTGCAGCAGACGATCGACATACTTGCTCATCTTAAAGAAGTAGCATTCTTCTTTAACTTTCTCAACCGGGTGACCGCTGTCCGGGCTCTTCCCACCGATCACTTCACCCTTGTCGTTCTTTTCAATATCGACCAATTGCGACTCGGTATAGTAGGTTTCATCAGGAATACTGTACCAGCCTTCATATTCGCCGAGATAGATGTCGCCTTGGCGTTCCAGCTTTGCAAAAAGTTTCTGTACGACTTTTGTGTGGCGCTCTTGTGTCGTGCGGATAAAATCATCATAGGAAATATCAAGTTTCTTCCATAGCTGCTTAATCTGAGCAACCATTCCGTCCACATAGTCTATGGGCGCTATCCCTTTTGCTTTTGCTTTTTCTTCAATTTTCTGGCCATGTTCATCTGTTCCTGTTAAGAACATGACATCGTATCCGCGCAGCCGTTTATAGCGGCACATCGCGTCTCCAGCCACCGTAGTATAGGCATGGCCAATATGTAATCTACCGCTTGGATAGTATATAGGCGTCGTTAAATAGAAAGATTTTTTTTCTTCAGTCATGAGCCTGTGCAACCTCCTTAATGAATACCGTTTCCAAATGATCCCTATCTTTAAAAACTATACGTTTCACCGTAATGAATGTCAAGAAAGCGAAAGGGATCACGAAGCTTGCTCTGATGCACGATCCTTGTGTGTTCACCCCAAGTTTTTCCATGAGTAACTGCGTCTATTTAGCAAAACCGTGGCAAGAACCGCCCAGTCCTTTTTTTACACCCATTGCGCTTTGATCGCTCGCTTGCCGCAGGCGATCCTTAATCCTCTTCGGTCAACCCACTTTCTGCGGAGTCTCACTTGGCTCACGATCAGCAGGAACCTCCGCAGGCGTCTCGCATTACTACCACATTATAGCCAAAAATCATAGACATTCTTATCTTAATCAAAAAGGATTCACGACAAGCGTAAATCCTCAAAGGTTAGTTTTCAATTTGGTGATAAATCCGATAGATTTCACGCTTTGGCTGTGCACGATCCGTTGCCGCTTGTTTGATCGCATCTTTCACAGACAATCCGTTCTCCTGCACATAATGGTCAACATGCTCCTGAACAGTAAGTGCCGACCACCATAATGCGTTTGCCTGTTCTTCGTTGTCGTTATTTCCTTCAACGATTAAGCAAAATTCTCCTTTTGGAGCCTCACCTGTACCGATAAAGCTCATAACCTCATCCAGTGAACCGCGGACAAACGTTTCATAACGCTTGGTGAGCTCACGCGACAGGGAAATGCACCGATTTCCAAAAGTATCGAACAGATCTTTCAGCGTATCCTTTATTCGAAAAGGCGACTCATAAAAAATGATCGGATACGGAAACACCCGCAACGTATCCAGTGCTTGACCGCGTTCCTTATTTGCACGCGGAAGAAAGCCGTAAAAGAGAAAGTGATCCGTGGGTAACCCTGATGCAATGAGGCTGGTTACCGCTGCGTTCGCTCCAGGTAGCGGAACAACCGGAATCTGGTGATCAATGCATAATGCCGCAAGGTCGGCCCCCGGATCAGAAATACCCGGTGTACCGGCATCCGTCACTAGAGCAATGTTCTTTCCGCTTTCGAGTTCTGTAAGTAGCTTTGCTCCGCTTGTCTTCTTATTGTGTTCATGATAGCTTACCAGCGGCACGTGAATGTCAAAGTGTGTGCAGAGTTTCATTGTGTGCCGCGTATCTTCAGCAGCGAGCAGATCGGCTTTCTTAAGCACTTCAAGTGCACGAAAGGTCATATCGTCAAGGTTTCCAATCGGTGTGGGGACAAGAAACAAGGTTCCTTTCCCTTCATGATCGCTTTGAAAACTGCGCTGTTCCCACATCTGTGCTGCTCCTTTGAATTAATTCCTGTTTTTCCTGCCTGGTCAGGTGCTTAATCGCCCATTCTCTTTGCATCGCGGATGACTTGTCCGTCAACTGCTCCTGATAGGCAATACGTAGAGGTTTATGGCTTCGCGTGTATTTAGCACCTTTCCCACTGCAGTGCAGTGCGAACCGTTTTGCCACATCAGCAGCATACCCCGTATAGAGGCTGCCATCCGCACACTCCAGTATATAAACACTAAATGGCTTCATGACTCGGGCCACACATCCTCCGTATAACGACCGTCTGCATGGTAGACAACGATTGGCGGCAGCACTGAGAGTCCAGGCTTGCCGCCTCTTGTTCCTTCAACCAATACAATATTTGCAGGTTTATGGCGATGCGGATGCACATACTGAACCCGTTTCGGTTCAATGCCTTGCGCACGCATACCCTCCAAAATATCAACAAGACGTTCCGGCCGGTGCACCAGCGCAAACTTACCGCCCGGCTTCAGTAGTCGACTACTTATAAAGAGCACATCTGCGAGCGTAATCAAAAGCTCATGGCGTGCAATCGCCAAATGACGATTCAGCTTAATATCACGTGCCGCATCGACCGAAAAATAGGGGGGATTGCAGGTGACCACGTCACAGGTCCCTCTTCCAATTTGCTTATCGATGTTCTTGGCATCCGCACATATAAAGTTGATCTGATCTTCTAAGTGATTAAGAACGGCACCGCGCTCGGCAAGGGCACATACCTCAGGCTGCACTTCAACACCCGTAATCTTTCCTTTTGTCCGTTCTGATAGAAGAAATGGAATCACGCCATTTCCTGAACAAAGATCCACTAGCTTGCCCTTTTGTATTGGTACATAGACAAAACGCGAAAGCAGAACTGAATCCAGGGAAAAAGGGAAAAGATCACTTGACTGAATGATTTTTAAACCTGTATTAAAAAGATAATCGACGCGTTCCTTACTCTGATCATATGTTTCATTCATTACATTTCACCCAAACAATGCATTCAGATCGCGTCGTCCGAACCCGCGCAATCATTTTTTATTTAGAAATGAGAGACAAAACAAACAATCGCCATCTTTGCGGACACTGCCGTAATGCAAATTGCAAATATGAAAGCCCTCTTTGTACAACCTTGCCAGATTGTCATAGCCCTCACCAATGTCAGGTTCAGAAATGGTTCCCGATTTATGCGTCTTTTGGGTTTTCGTATCAGAATTTTGGCTGCCGGCATCCTCAATGCGTTGTCTCAAGTTCCGATTTTCTAAAGTCAAATTCTGATTTTCTTCCAATAACGCGGTGAGTTGAGCTTTCAGATTTCCAAAATCTACGTAGATTTGCCCCAGCTGTTCCTCCAAATGACTGACTTGTGAGAAAATGTCCTTCTTCTCCAAGTTCATCCACCTCTTATTTAGTGGCTTCCCGAAGAAATAACCCCTTCTTCAATAAGCTCATCCAATGTATACTCAACCACTCTATTTTGATCCTTTAATTCAACTTGAACCAAATGTTCCAATATATTCAACCCAACCACTTGTCCGGGTCCATAACTGACATTGATCGTCTGACCAATATCCGGAAGAGACTTTTTCGCTGACTCATATTGATCGTTCTCATATTTCAAACAGCACATCAGCCGTCCGCAAACCCCTGATATTTTTGCGGGATTCAAGGACAGATTTTGATCTTTCGCCATTTTAATTGACACCGGCTCAAAGTCGCCAAGGAATGTTGAACAGCAAAGCATACGCCCACAAGGGCCTATTCCACCCAGCATTTTCGCTTCGTCGCGAACACCAATCTGACGCAGTTCAATTCTCGTTTTAAATACAGCCGCCAAGTCCTTGACCAACTCACGGAAATCAACACGACCATCTGCAGTGAAGTAAAAGATAATTTTATTGCGATCAAATGTATATTCAACATCCACCAGTTTCATTTCCAAGTGGTGATTGTATATTTTCTGAAGACAAATATCCATAGCAGCTTGTGCGTCTTCCTTATTCTTACGCACTTGCAATTCATCCGATTCCGTCGCAATCCGCACGACTTTCTTTAATGGCAGAACGACATCCTCTTCATCAACTGTTTTTCTCCCAATCACAACCGTCCCGCATTCAATACCTCGTGTCGTCTCCACAACGACATGAGCATCCTCCGGAATAGACAGTTGTTCCGGGTCGAAATAATATACTTTTCCGGCTTTCTTAAATCGAATGCCGACAATATCATAATTCATTTAAAGTAACCTCCTAACTTGATCACAAGTCGCTCCATAACACTAACTCCATTGACATGTGCGTCCAACTGTCTACGGGCATCTAAAATTGAGGACATGGCCCGAATCACTTGATTCGATGTAAGCGAGAGCATTTGCTCCTTAAGCCCATCAATCTGATCCTCATAGACAATTTCTTCCTGCCGATTCAAATGAAGCGACAAAAGATCTCGAAACCAAAGTAGCAACAAGTCCAAACCAACAGCCATTTTCTGATTGTTATCAAAGTTGGGAGTGAATTTTTCATAAACGTAGGGCAATGCAGAATCTGAAGACTTAAAAAGTCTTTGCACCAATTGTAACACTTGAGAACGCGCATCGGCAAACCATGCCTCTTGACAGAGAAGGGATCCTTCCTGATAGTCATGCGTAAGTGCAGCGGCCAGTTTCACTAATTGTTTCGGCAGACCATCTTGTATTAAACGCTTTTCGACAACTTGATCAGATAAAGGAATAAACGAAAGGACTTGGCATCTGGAAATAATTGTGTCGAGTAGCTGATGAAGATGCTCGGTCACAAGAAGTGCTAGTGTTCCAGGATGAGGTTCTTCTATAAATTTCAATAAACTATTTTCCGCCTGGGCCGTCATTTTCTCAGCCTGTTCAACAATGAAGACTTTGTGGGAAGATTCCACACTTCGATAGGAAAACTCCTTCATCAAATAGGAGATTTGTTCCTTTTTTATTGATGCAGCACCTTCCTCAGGAGCTACCCAAATCACATCCGGATGGTTACCCGATGCGATACGCCGGCAATTTCGGCATTCAAGACATGGTTTCTTCTCTGTCGGAGCTGTGCAAAATAGTGTTTGCGCGACCAGCAATGCTGTCTGTCGTTTTCCGGTACCCTTTGGACCTTCCATCAAGTATGCATGCGCCAGTTCCTCTCTCTGCATGGCATGAGAAAGAACCCTTGCCACGGTTTGCTGTTGCTCGCTTAGCTCCTGCCAGTTCATGTCTTGTGTTCGCTCGCTCTCTGATAAATTATTCTCCAAATCTATACATATAAATTGATTAGCATTCCACGAATTTCATCCAGCTGATCAAGTAGTTTCAATTCGCTTTTATTCTTATCCAGTAAATCATTCGTCAAGGTCATCAGTTTCTGATCGACAGTCTTAACTAAAGTTTGCTGCGTTCCGCCCTGCTGCCATGATCGAGACTGAGAAGTACCGAGCCCATTTTGAACTGCTTCTTGGAGAAAAGAACGTACGTACTGCTTGTACACTTGCAGATCCCGAATTGTGCGCGAAACAGAGACGCGTTTTGCTTGTTCATCAACTTTATTCAGTAACGCCTTCAATGCATCGGTTTTCATCGCACTTTTTTGAGTGGTGAGCGTCCGCTCAAAGGTTGTACGCGGTTGCGCTACAGAACTCTCGCGTTTGGCGACCGATTCACTGATGCTCGGCTGCTGATTAATTTTTATCGCCATGAAACGCCCCTCCAAGCCTTGAATGGTTAAAAGTGTTTAAATTGATCGACATCTAGGACAAAGACAGTCGCCCCGCCTACCTCAACCTCAACAGGATGCATTATGTATCCATCCGTATTGGCATCAAGCGAAGAAATAGGAGAAATCACCTGATTGCGGCTGTGACAGTGCAGTCGGATCAATTCAAGTAAATCATCGACTTGATGATCTTCCGTACCAATAATGAACGTTGTATTACCCGAGCGAAGAAAACCGCCAGTACTCGCCAACTTTGTTGCGTGAAAATCAGCATCAACAAGTGCCTGCTGCAAGAGATTGCTATCTTTGTCCTGAATAACAGCTACAATCAACTTCATCACAATCATCCTTTCGTACTTTGAATGAATTAGACAAGTCCGACTTCTTACTGTTTCATAAAATGAGTTAAATCTTTGAGAATATCTGAAAAGACCTGTTCATGATCTTGCTCGCCATCAATCATACATATTCTTGATTTATTTTCTTCATAGATCGCATAAAATCCTTCTCTCACCTGTTGATGATAGGCAAGCGCCCGCATTTCGATCCGATCAAGATCTGTGGCTGAATGCGTAACTCCTTGCTCAGGGTTGCCGGTTCGGCTTTTCATTCTGCTACGCCCTGTTTCCGGAGAAACGTCAATCATGTAGGTCCGATCCGGCGTCAAGCCGCCTGTTGCAAAGCGATTAATTTGCTTGATCGTTTCGATGGGCTGGCCAAGGCCGTATCCCTGATAGGCAATCGAAGCGTCAACAAAACGATCACAGAGCACAATTTTCCCCTCTTTTATCGCTGGTAAGATTTTCTCGGAAACATGCTGGCTTCGTGAGGCAGCATACAACAAAATTTCCGTCTCATCGGTCAGCTCTGCATGTTCAGGATTCAAGATAATCGCCCGAATCGTATCACTAATCTTCGTACCTCCTGGCTCACGCGTGAGCAGATAAGGGAGATTTCGCTGGCTCAGTTCATTTGCCAGTCGATGAATCTGTGTTGTTTTTCCTGAACCATCTGGTCCCTCAAACGTAATGAAAAGTCCTTTATGTTCCATGCTTATGATACTCCTGCCTGGTAAATCTTAATTTTTTCGTGATTACTACTTTCATTCTGAAAGGCGGCACCGGCTCGCTGCCAGTAGCGAATCATTTCGATGTTGCGCGCTGTAATGCATTCACCTTGAATAATGACAGGAATACCTGGTGGGTAGGGGATCACATGTTCAGCACAAATTTTCCCGATCGCCTGATACTGATCCACCTCAACAACACGCATTCCTGACAAATTGCGGTATGTATCTGAGAGTTCGATGCTCGCTGGAAAAGATGGTGGCTTCTCCGAGTATTCAGTAACGCGTGGTGTGCAAGCGGACACTACTTGCCTTATCCGAAAATAAGCATTGTCATAATGGATTTGATCGGTCAAACCTAGAACGAGCAGCACATGCCTTGGATCGGCCATTTCCGGATAAAGTCCTGATGCGATCAATTTTTCCTGAACATCAAACCCGGTTTCCTGAGTGTTCAGCGTCAAGGTGATTTTAAAAGGATCAACCGTGAAACGCTTCGGATCTGTTTGCAGAACTTGCAATCCATGTACCGATTGAAGCTGTTCAACGAACCGGTCACGTTGCTCGAGCATCTGACTCAAATGCTCCCTAGTTAATGTCGCCATAAAGTAGCGTGCTAAGTCCAGTGAAGCCATGATCGGATAAGATGGGCTCGAACTTTGCAGCATTTCCCGAATCGACGCAATTTTATCGTAAGAGACGCGCGATGAGTTCACGTGAAGGTAGGCACCCATTGTCATTGCAGGAAGCATCTTATGCGCTGAATGGACAACAAAGTCCGCCCCCATATCCAGTGTGCTTGGCGGAATCGGTGTCCCCATTTTAAAATGCGGTCCATGGGCTTCGTCTACCAGAATCAATAGTCCATGCTCTTGTCCTTGTTCAATTAACCGACGTACGGAGTGAGCGGCAATCCCATAGTAATTCGGGTAGGTTAAAATAAGTGCCTTAGCTTTCGGCCACCGCTTGAGACACCGAGCAAGCGACTCGGGGTCCATGCCGATCGATAATCCTGTCTCAGCATCGATCTCCGGCGCGATAAAAATAGGATGTGCACCCGCCATTTTTAATGCATTGAAAATGGACTTATGACTGTCGCGTTGTACAAAAACAACATCACCGGGAGCACAAGTTGCCATGACCATCGTCAGATTGCCAAGCGTTGAGCCGCCGACAAGGAAATAGCTCTTGATCGTCTTGTAGTAATCCGCCAACAAGCATTCCGCTTCACCCAACATTCCCTCAGGATGATAGAGATCATCCAAATGAGCAACTTCAGTCGCATCTATCGATAAGATCGATTTAAAAAGCTCAGCTGCCTTTTCAGGGAAAATCAGCCCATCCTTATGCCCCGGGACATGAAAGGAATACAACTGCTGTCGATTATAGTCTACTAATCCGTCAAAAATAGGCGTTCTGTTCTGATCCATGTCTAAGCATCCTTGATCGTTAATACCTTCATTTTAGCATAGTCATGGATGATACCACTAATAATAATCCGAACGATTCATTACATGAGAAGAGTGGAAAAAATGGATTTGATGGAAGGATATTGATTCTGAGATTACTTCTTTTCAAGCTTAACCGTAAGTTCTGTCATACCAATAATGGTCAAAGAGACAATCAACAATCCTATTGCAAACAGATGATTAACTGATTGGGTATTATAGATAACGAGACTCAGACAAAGAAGCAAAACGCCTATAATATATCCGGCCGGTTTTTTCAAGTAGATTCATCTCCTAAGAGAATGATTTGATTAAAATGGGAATCAAGATTCAGAGGTTTACTCTATGAGGATTTTATCTTGTAGACATGGTTTCCGATATACATTCTTGCATCCATTGTGTTTTCTGCATACAGAAGAAAAGAATTGAACCTGTGAGTACGCCAATAGAATTGAGAATCAGAGCATCGATATCAAAGAGGTGTTTTGGGAAGTGAGGCACATTGTTCATGAAATAGAGACCACATTCGACCACCAGTATGGCAGTCATTCCAATGACAATCAGACCGGAGAGCCGAAGATTTCCGTGCGAAGCAAATCCGACAAAGAAAATAAACGGAACCGGCAAAAGACTATTCCACATCAGTAGCCAATGTCCTTGATCGCTTTGCGTTTGCAGCATAATGTCTCTGAATGGCTGAAGGTTAACAAACGGCCCCCCCGGGCTGATTAGGGACTGTTCAACACGACTCATCGGTTGTACGGCCAGCAATAACGTAATGAGCAGATAGCCCACGAGCAAGGAAAGAAAGACACCTCGATGATACGTCAGCGTTTTTCTCACATACCTTTCCCACAATAGGCTCACCGAGAGGAATACACTATATGTGAGAAAAAATTCGAAGATCGTCGGATTCAGCACATGACTCATCCTTCTACCCCTCCTCACGCCCTGATATTCCTAATACAAGCTTAGTACAAATCAGGCCGCATCGCCCCGCATTTATCATGCGTGATCCCGCAAAAATAGTGCGGGAAATGTAAGCAAACAAGAGTAGAAGGAAATCGTATCCAGAGGGACTGGTGTTCCTTGCTCATATGGATCACTTATCCAAGTCTCCTATTCATTAATTTCTACTTATTTCTAGATGAATACCTAGTTCATTCACTTTTTCCGCCGCTTCAACACGGGAATGCACACCTAACTTTTGAAAGATACCCGTCAGATACTTTTCAACTGTTCGCTGACCAAGTAAGAGATTCTGCGCAATCTCACGGTTCGTATCCCCATGGACAACTCCGGCAAGAATGTCACGTTCATTTTGGTTGAGATGTACTTTTGACCCGTCTGTATGTACCGAGTCGTTCACCCGTAATCGCTGGAATAGCCACATGGGTAAAAGCACTTCGTCACGTAAAACAGCATGCAGCGCGGCAATTAAGGAATCAATGGAAGCTGATTTGCTGACAACTCCGGAAATGCCTCGTTTGAGCATTGATGCAAACAACGGCTCTATTTCCGTCTCATAGCCTGTATAGATAATAATTTTTGCATCCGGATCCTGATCAAGAATCAAATCAGATACAGCCATACCATCCATATCCGGCATATTTAAGTCAATGAGAAAGAGATCATAATGTGTTTCCTTTAAAATCAATTGAATGTTCTTTGCCGACGACTGAGTCTCCACCTCAAAACCTGCATTCTGCAGCACTGCCTTTGTGCCACTGGCAACAACGGCATGATCGTCTATTACGAGCACTGATGTCATATACTCAACCCCTTATCTTTGAAAGGCAGCTCAATGTGTACGGACAAACCGCTGCCACGCCATTCCTTCTGCATGGAATCGAATAGAATGCGTCCGCCCAAACCTTCTACTCGGCTTACTAACCCCGGAATACCGGACGTACTAAAGTAAGGATTAATCGTATCGGTGTCCATCCCTTGCCCGTCATCCTGATAGTTAATCAGACAACTTCCATCCCGATATGAAAGAGACAGTCTGACTTGATTCGCTTGAGCATGATTGATCGCATTACGCAATAATTCCTGCACTGAACGAAAAAGACATAATGCCCGTTCTTTTGTCAGCACGATCGGTGCCCTTTCGATCTCGGTTTCCAAATGAAAATCAGCGGTTAAATTGACGCGCTGGAACAACATGTTCAGCGACTGATTGAGCTTTCCTTTAAAAATTTCAGCAGGATACCACCCCCTGATTAATTTACGCATGTCGTCGGCATTATCTAGAATACGTTCGCGAATATAGTAAAGTTTATTTGCAGTATCTGAATCCATCGGCTTTTTCAATACCCGATCAATATCACGCGCAATCGCCAGTTGATCCTGAATATTGGTATCATGCATATCTCTTGATAAATGTGCGCGTTCCCGCTCTGAAATCGTAAAAAGCCACCGATTCATTGCTTGTGGAATTTTTTTGCGATCGGCCTCCAGATGATTAAATGCCGCCATTAAGCCCTCCATTTTATACAAATTATCAACAACGACTCGAGCATAGTTGATCAATGTCTCAAGCCACATTCGTTCATCTAAATTTAGGCCGCGTCCCGGCTTCATCCATGCGCCCGCCAACACTACTTTTTGATCAGCTTCTTCTCTTAATACAGCCGTGAACCCTTGATCACTCTTCTTCATACCGAACACATGATCAAAAGTAATGGTCTCACCCATCGACTTTGCCAACCGATGATTGATTCGATGAACTTCTCCATCCCGACTGACAAGGAAAAGGGCAACATCTTGAACGGGTAGTTCATCAAGAATCGCTTGATGTAGCATCAATTCGACATGACGCAGTGTATACTCTGTCTTTGACTTCTGAAGGAACCTATTTAATAATTCCTGATGTCTTTCTCGCTTTGGATGGATATAGTTTCTGAACTTGTAATCTGTGTATTCTTTAATATAGAAGACGAGCACAATGAGGACAAAAGTTAATGCACCAAGTTTCGCTATATCTAATGGGCTCTCTGTCAAATGGCGCTGGACCAAACCGAGGAATCCAAGCAATATGATGATCGTGATGACAAAGCTCATTGCGCAATAGTATCCAAGTCGGCCAATATAAAACGTCATGTCAATGAGCGCCGAGGACAACACAAGAGAACAAAGGGTAATTGGGAGTAAGATCATCCAAGGTGTGGTCCACTCCACAGGTGCCAGAGATGTCCCAATGAACATGTTCGGTAGCGCATAAAAAAGAATAAACGGTGCAAGTGAAAAGAAAAAGCCTGCGATTAGATAGTGGATGACTCGTCCGTATTCTGAGGATAACCGAATCTGATAATAAAGCCGGGTGAGCTGAATACAAAGCAAACCAAAAACAAAAACCGAGAAAAACAGTTCCTGAAGATAGTAAGCACTAACCTCTCGATTGATAAGGAAGCAGCTGTTAATCACAATTAATGATCCACACAAATAAAGGCATCCGAGCAGCCAGTTGGATACAAGCAAAAAGCCGCTGTCCAAAAAATAGTCTCGAAGGAACTGTGTAAGGAAAATCATGGTGAATACAATCGCTACACTCGTCAGTCTCAAGCTCCAGCTGTCGTGACGAGCATTCGCCGCCATTTCAAAGAGTACAGGGCTAAACGTGATTAATAAAGCAATGAGTGTGCGTACTACAGGTTTGCTTTCCTTGCGTACATATAAAAAGAGAACAGCCACAAAACAGGTCGTGAAAAATGCAAGCGGGATGATCAGATAAAAAAGTAACGCCGGTTTCGAGGCACTATTATCAATATCCAGATGAAATTCTAATAATCCGCGTTCTAGATCAACGGATTTGGCTTGACCAACCATATCAAAGTGGGTAATATTTCGATCTTCTTCAGGCCGCTGGCCATTGACGCCAACAACAACGTCCCCTACTTTAACACCAGCAGATTCGGCCCAGCTGTAAGGGGCAACAAAGCTGACCTTTACTTTGTTATGCTGATTTACTGTATAGATACCGACATAGGGTGAGCCAAGGATGGCAATCATAAAATGGATTGCAAGGACGAGCGAATAGCTCAATGCGATCAAAAGCACCAATGAACGCATCCATTTTTTCCTTTTTCCTTTATCCATCGAATCACACCTTCCTTGATTCATTGACCTGTGCGGTTATTCTTGTCCACTGAATGGTTACTTTCAATCCCTCGTGATGACCTGATTGAAGTTTGATGTTTCCACCAAGCCCTTCGACGCGTCCAATCATCCCGGGAAATCCCATCGTTCCAAAAGATTTTCTAATTTTTGAGACATTGAGCCCCACACCATCATCCGCATACTTTAAGACGAAGGTATCCTTTGTTGTTGTCAGTGCCAAAGTGACCAAACGCGCATGGGCATGCTTCTGCGCATTATTGAGCAATTCTTGAACCACTCTATATACCGCCATTTCCCATTCTCGCTGAAACCCATCCAACTTTTCGTCAATCGTTGCCTGTAATGTAAAATCAGCACGAAGATTAACCTTTTCAATTAATTCCATAAGCGCTTTTCTTAGCCCTGTGCGGTAGATAAATTCCGGGTGAAGATCATTGATCACTTGGCGCAGTACATACACACTATCCAGAATCTGTTCGCGGAGTCTAACCATTATGGCCTTCGTTTCCGAATGATCCGTACTGGATCCCCATGCGTCAAGTTGTCTTGCAATATCCAGCTGATCTTGCATGTTGCGATCATGCAGGCTTCGCGATAGTTTCCAACGTTCACGTTCGGAAATACGCAGCATCATCTTCTTAATGGTTAGTGGCACCGATGTACTTTGTACGGCTGTTTCTTCCAATTTCTCGAGCATGTCCTTTGTATTCGATAAATTCTCAATAACCATCTGGGTGTAACTGACCAGCGTAGCCAACCATGTACGTTCATCGGGGTTGAGCCGCCTTCTCGGCATCTTCCATTGCCCTTCTAACACCACTTTACCTCGTCTGCTTTCAGCCAATAAAATACGGAAACCGTTCATTGCGTTAATGATTTTTCCAAGTTCATCCTGCAACTGATCCGGTCTTCGATCTACGCTTTCACCAGGCTTCATGACCATCAATGTATCAGAGGTATCTTCTTTATCCACCAACGCAAGCCGAACATCTTTTACCGGCAGACAAGCTTCCATCTCTCTTTTTACGATCCGGCCTATATTATTTAAATCGTAATCGTCATTCATCCATTGTAAGAGACGATTGAGGCTCGTCTGTATATCCTGCTGCCTAGGGTACAGCCTTTTCCTCAGATAGAAATCCAAGTACTGCTTTATGTATAAGAACGCAAATATAGAAACAAAAGCGACAACACTAAAACGCACAACATTTGTACGATTAGAGATAATGATGCCCCATTCTGTCATTTCATGAAAGACCATACCTAGGATCATTGCCGGGATCAACGCCACTAGTGCACAATACACAATGCCAATTGTTGTAAAAGAAGTATCTATAAAGCGATCAGAGATCATTAAATAAAATAAGGCTAAGGGCAAGACCAAGAGAATGGTACCCGAAACCGGATGAAAAAGAAAACGATCTTGCAAAATAGCCGGAAGTATAGAACGAACGAGATGCGGAACGATAGCAATGACCAAGCAAGCAAGAAGGAGCTGAAACATAGATTTATAGACTGCTTCACGATGACGACGATAGACATAGATTGTTCGAAAAAGAATAACGGCCATCAGTGCTGCAACGAGCAGCATTGCGGCAGCGCGTGCTTCTGCTTGTCCATAATTAATACAAATGACCAAGGGAATCGAGATCAGAACAACCGTACCCTCTATGTATCTAAGCCACCTACGAGGTAGCCATTCAATCGTCCAAAATCTAAGATAACTTGTCAGTACCTCCATACAGAGAATAAATCCAAATAAATTGGCAAGTAGATAGACACTTTGCCCCACTTGATAGATGATTCCGGAACCGCCCACATCCCAAGCGTTCCATATGAGACTAAATACCGCAAGAAAGAGAATCAGCGTCTGTTCTCCACGTTCAGACTTATTTAGGTACCACAAGTAGAAACCGAGTACAAAGCAGAAGAAAGAGAAAAAGAACGGTAAGCCGACATTAAGTACAGGATCTTGACTTGGATACCTCATCATTAAAAAAGATACTGATAAGAGCATAGAAAGACACAGGCATACAAAGAGCAACCAATGTTTCCATAGAACGATTGATTTGGCAGGCATTTGTCCCCGCCTCCCGAACATTAGACTAAGACATATGTGGTCCAACAGACAGCTTTCGAAAACAATTATACGTCAGCTTGTCCCCAGATAGTCACAATGCCCTTCCTTTGCCTTCAGTTTAGCAGAAAAAGAATCCTCACGTAAATTACAAATCTTGTTCAAGAAGAATTAAGCAACCTTAGTCAATAAGATTTGAAAAACAAAAAGAGAAGCCTCAGCGCTTGCTTGCTTCTCCTCCTGATCCTGCATGAAAAATAACCTTCTCCTGCTTCACCTGAAGTTTCGCCAACTTATTCATAAAAAATTTGTACTTCCAATCCGTCACATCCGTTTCAATAATCTTCTTCTGGCAATCATCACAGATTAATTGATTACAAATGTGGATGCCTTCTGCTTTCTGGTGCCCACAGATTATGCATGTCTCTTCCTTTGATGCGTGATTCAACATTTCCAGCTCACCACCTCTCGTCTCATTATTTCCCGTTCTTAAGAATCTATTCAATCACAGCTAGCAAACTATTTCTCAAATTCTTATCCTTTGTCACTGTATGATTTTTGGGCTTTTCTTGTGTCTGTGGACGAGATGTTCCCACCCTCATTTTGTTTCCGCTTTTACAATGCCATGTGAGAAAGATCTGCCTCAGTGACACACACATGCGCTTCGCGTGCTCGTTTGCCGCGGGCGATCCATGTACCTCCTCGAACAGGCAATCTACGGGGTCTCGCCTGGCTCGCGATCTCGAAGGTGTCGCGTATCTTCACTACTTTTAAGCCAAAAATCATCCTCTACAGTCTTATCAGTCAAAAAAAGATGAACGACCGGGACTATTGCCCCTATCGCTCATCTTTTTATTTTTTAAGCTCACTGAGTATGTTTTTAATGCCATGCGTTGCATTTTGCGCTGCTTCCATACGATCCACATAGTCATATCGATTTTTATACACATTTTCGATCGTCTGCTGTAGTAGTGCCGGGGTTAGCGTGTCATTTTCCAGCACTTCGCATAATCCTTTGTTCTTAAAGGATTCCGCATTCAGGATCTGATCACCGCGGCTTGCACGAAGCGGCAGAGGAATCAAAATCATCGGTTTCTTTAACGCCAAAAATTCAAAAATCGCATTGGATCCCGCACGTGACAAAATAATCGAAGCAGCAGCCATAACGTCCGGCAATTCCTTGTCGACGTAGTCGAATTGCCGATAACCTTCCGTTGACTCAAGCGCTGGTTCAACATTGCCTTTCCCGCACAGATGCACAATCTGATACTTCTTCAGTAAGTCAGGAAGTGATTCCCGAACCACTTCGTTGATTTTCTTTGCTCCAAGACTTCCCCCCATAATTAAGAGTACCGGTTTGTCCGATTGGAAACCCAGAAAGTCCAAGCCTTTGTTACGATCGCCTTTGAATAAGACGTCTCGAATGGGTGCACCTGTGTAGACGGCTTTATCTTTCGGTAAATGGGCCGCAGCCTCTTCAAACGTAACAAATAATTTCGTTGCAAATTTAATCGCAATGCGATTGGCAAGGCCCGGTGTAATATCCGATTCATGAATGTAAACCGGAATGTGATTCAACCAACCACCAATTACAACAGGGACCGAAACAAACCCGCCCTTAGAGAAAATCACATCCGGCTTAATTTTCTTCAGCATTAGATACGCTTGCATGACGCCAGCGAGCACCTTAAATGGATCCTTGAAATTCTTCATATCAAAATATCTGCGAAGCTTTCCGCTTGAAATTGCTCGATAGTCAACCCCATGTGCCTGCACTAATTTTTTCTCAATGCCATCCTTCGAGCCAATATAAGTAACCTGCCAACCTTTTAATTCATCAATAAGCGCTAAATTCGGTGTGACATGACCTGCCGATCCACCGCCGGTAAACACAATCTTTTTTGTCATTGCTCTGCCTCGCTTTTTTCTTTACTCCACTTTAAAAGAGTTTAATATACTTATGCGGAAAGTAAAACAAAAAAATAAAAAAAGTCGATGGAGATTTGATAAAAAATGAAAAGCAACCGGTTGAATCCCCGATTGCCTATCATCACTAATTAATTCATTTCCTGTCTATCCGCCGCTTCTGCAAACTGGCTATTGTAAAGTTCAGCATAAAATCCCTTATCTTCCAGCAAAGAATGATGCGTTCCTTGCTCAATCACGCGACCATGGTCCATGACTAGAATCAGGTCAGCTTCTTTAATTGTTGAGAGACGATGGGCAATGACAAAACTAGTGCGGTTCTTCATAAGGGTATCCATCGCTCTCTGAATGTGTACCTCTGTTCGTGTATCTACGCTACTCGTAGCTTCATCAAGAATTAATAGCACAGGATCAGCAAGGATTGCCCGTGCGATCGTCAGCAACTGTTTCTGCCCTTGTGAAATATTTGTGCCTTCTTCATTTAATACCGTATCATAGCCATCCGGAAGCGTGCGTATAAAGTGATTGGCGTGTGCTGCTTCTGCAGCCTGAATGATTTCTTCATCCGTCGCTCCTTCACGACCGTAGGCAATATTTTCCCGTATGGTGCCTTTGAACAGCCATGTATCCTGGAGTACCATGCCAAACAGTTTGTGTAGTTGCTCCCGTTTTAATTCACGAGTATCCACGCCGTCAACGGTAATTTTTCCTGAACGACAATCATAAAAACGCATCAACAAGTTCACTAATGTCGTCTTTCCGGCACCTGTTGGCCCAACAATCGCAACTGATTGCCCCGCCTTAACATCAATATTCATATTTTCGATTAATGGTTGGTCTTCCTTATAACGGAAGGAAACATGATCAAAAACAACATGTCCGGATGGCGTTCCCAGTACCTTCGCATCAGCCGGATCCATGATCTCCTCCGCATCGAGAATCTCGAAAATACGCTCTGCAGATGCAATTGTCGACTGAATAATATTAGAAATGTTTGCGATCTGGTTAAGCGGCTGTCCAAATTGACGTGCATATTGAATGAACGCCTGAATGTCACCTATTTCAATCGAACGCTTAACAACCAAAATACCCCCGACAACAGAAATCAATACATAGCCAATATTGCCGACAAACATCATCATCGGCATCATAATTCCTGATAGAAATTGTGCCCGCCATGCAGAATCGTACAGCTTCCCATTCATTTCTTTAAATTTGTTAATCGATTCTGTTTCCTTGCCGAATGCTTTTATCACTTGATGGCCCGTGAACATTTCTTCCACATGCCCGTTTATTTGTCCGATCTGCACCTGTTGCTGTTTAAAATAACCTTGAGAACGTTTCGTAATCTGACCAATTCCTATAAAACTGAGCGGTATGGTCACAAGGAGCACTAAGGTCAGCAGCGGGCTGATTGTTAGCATCATCACAATGACTCCCACTAAGGTCACAATAGACGTGATGGAAGCGGTCAGACTTTGCTGCAAAGTGTTACTAATATTTTCCGTGTCATTAACTGCCCGGCTCAACACATCTCCGTATGGATGCGCATCGTAATAGTCAACCGGCATCCGTGACAATTTTTCATTTACTTGTTTACGTAGGTTATAAACCATTTTCTGAGCTACACCACTCATCAGATATTGCATGATGAATGTGAACAGCGAGCTCAATACGTACAGAATAACAAGCGTAACGACAATGCCCCAAATATAATGAAAATCAATATGGGCACCCGGGACGCCCTTTATTTTCATCATCATGCCTTCGAAAAGTTTGGTCGTGGCATTACCCATCAGTTTCGGAGCAATAATTGTAAAAATGGTACTTAATAGGGCTGTCACAAATACTGCTATCAACACGACTAGATGAGGCCGCAAATACCCCATCAATCGATGGAATGTCTTTCTAAAATTTTTCGCCTTTTGGACCGGCATGCGCATATGCCCCGGGCCAAATCCCCCATGAGAGCCGCGGTTTCCTTTTTCGCTCATGCCAACTCCTCCTTATCCAACTGCGAAGCCACAATTTCTTGGTAAACCGCGCATGATTTCATGAGTTGATCATGTGTACCCATTCCTACACTTTTGCCATCGTCCAAGACGATGATCTTGTCGGCATGAAGCACTGTACTTACCCGTTGGGCGACGATAATTAATGCAGCTTCTTTAGTCACTTGGCTCAGTTCAGCACGCAAACGTGCATCCGTCTGATAATCAAGTGCTGAAAAACTATCATCCAGTAGGTAAACATCTGCATGGCGTACCAGTGCACGCGCAATGGCCAACCGCTGCTTTTGGCCGCCAGATACGTTCTTACCTCCTTGGGCAATGACAGAATCATAACCTTCGTCCATTTCCCGAATAAAATCGTCCGCCTGTGCGATACGCGCAGCCTCTCTAATTTCTTCATCCGTCGCTTGTTCATTACCGTAACGAATATTATCTGAAACCGATCCGGTAAACAATACTGCCTTCTGTGGTACATACCCGATCATCTGACGAAGTTTGTTAAGAGGAAGCTGCTTAACATTGACACCATTCACCTCAACACGGCCGTTGACTGCATCAAAATATCTCAGAATCATATTCAGCACTGTTGATTTCCCAGCACCAGTCCCTCCGATAATTGCCGTCGTTTCCCCAGGACGTGCGGTGAAAGAAAGATGAGACAGCGCCGGTGTCTCCGCTCCAGGATAGCGAAACGTCACGTCGTTAAAAGTCACACCTTGTTTCTCATTGGCATTGCTTGCTAGTGATGAGGATTTCATATCTTTAATATCCGGTTGGATGTCCAATACCTCATTGACACGTGAAGCCGAAACCTGTGCTCTTGGAATCATGATGAACATCATCACGCCCATAAGTATCGAAAACATAATTTGCATCGCGTATTGAATGAATGCCATCAGATCCCCAACCTGCATTGCCCCGCTATTAATTCGTAGGCCACCAAACCAAACAATTGCCACCATAGATAAATTCATGATCAACATCATCAGCGGCATAGCAGTTGACATAATCTGATTTATTCTTATTGATGTTTGTGTAATGTCTTTATTGGCTTCATCAAACCGCTTCAATTCATGATTCGTACGATTAAACGAACGAATGACACGAATGCCCGTCAGTTCCTCGCGTAAAATCAAATTAAGCCGATCCATTTTTTTTTGGATGACTTTAAAGAAAGGTAACCCTTTCTTAGCAAGAATGAGAATCGATACGATGAGCAAAGGAAGAGAAACAACAAGCACCAGTGAAAGTTTGGCATCCTTTGACAGTGCCATGATAATACCACCGACACACATCAGTGGCGCCATTGTCATCATCTTAAGGATCATCATATAGACCTGTTCAATTTGTGCAATATCATTTGTAGTTCTTGTGATCAGTGAACTGGTCCCTACTTGATCAAATTCCTTCAGTGAAAATGTCTCAATATGGGCAAACATTGTATTTCGAACGTCTCTCCCAAAGCCAGACGCTACCTTAGATGCCAAATAATTCGCAACAACCGTAAGAATACCGGCCACGAGCGTTACAAGAAGCATCAAGAACCCCATTTTATAAATGTACGGCATGTCGCCTTTCACAATACCCGTATCCACAATATCCGACATAAGCGTTGGTAGGTACAAATTCGCTAATGATTGCAAGAACACAAAGAGTACAGATAAAATTGCCGGCCATAGATACGGCTTCATATAGTTTGCCAGACGAACCATTTCCTCAACTCCATTCTTTCAATAGTCTTTCAATCCTTATTTAACCATTCTCTACTTCAAGATTTTCAACCATGGATACATATCACATAGCATGAACTCGTTACAGTTTACCTACCCAATATGAACCAGATATGAATCCATTAACTATTATTTAATTTTACTCTCTCACTGACTCCATTTCATCCTTGATTCATGCACGTAAAAACATGAAAAACACGTAGTTCTCATTTCAAGAACTACGTGTTTTTCATTCTTCATATCTTTTTAAATAAAACAAGCG
>NZ_JAMXWN010000016.1 GCF_024125425.1 Sporolactobacillus kofuensis | reverse complement strand
CTTTGAGAAACCCTCTTTATAGGGTAAGTTTTGAACTAAGCGCACAGGGAGCGAGCTGGAGGAGACCCCACAAGCCTTACTGGTTCAGCCGAAGAGGCTCCTGGATTGTCCGCGAAAAGCGAGCAACCGTAGCGCAGCATAGTTAGTGATCCCTTTTTGGTCTAGCATCTTCTTACATTGTTTTTCACTGCTGTTGCAGATGCGGCATTTTCATTTCAATAATTGGTTTGGTACATAATCGCACCGGACGACTCGCAAGTAAATAGCAAAGTGCAAGGGATCCGGCGAACAAGAATGTGTATTGGTAAAGATTCTGAATCTGATCATAGATTGGGAAAAGTACCAAGGTTTTAATGAAAAAGCCATGGAGAAGGTAAATGTAGAGCGTATTTTTGCCAAGTCCGGTAACGATGCATTTTCTTTTTGGAATTAAAGACATGAACGCAAAAATGGTGAGCAAGGTGACACAATAGACTCCGAGTCTAACGAAGCTTCCTTCTGTTCTCGATAAACCGAACGCATGGTATGAGGAGTCATGAAGGACCCAATCCTGCAGGTCATTCGGAAAGAGATAGCGGCAAGCAAGATATACCCCAGCAAGGACTGCTAATCCGGCGATTTTCACAGGCACACGTGTGAGCACATTCATGAAATACTCCTTCTTGAGTAAGTAACCAAGATAGAAGAAAGGGAAGAAAGCGAGCGTGCGTGATGCACTGTAGTCCGTGCCAATCATATCGAAATATCCGGCACAGATCCCAAGCATGACCGCGATAGGGAAACCCCATTTGCCAAGTTTGGCGAACGGAATGATCATCAATTTCCAACAGAGGATGCTAATCAAGAACCAAAGGGTCCAATGTGGGTCGATAAGATCAAGTGTCAATCTTTTGTCGTAACCAGTAGCATAATAAAAAATAGAGTAGATTGTCTGGAAGATGAGATAAGGAATAAGTGTATTCTTTAATACATTTTTCACGTAGCCTTGCTTATTAAAACGTTTTGAGAAAAAACCGGAAATAAGAATGAAGGCAGGCATATGGAAAATAAAAATAAACGTGTACAGTGAATTGATGACCGGCGAATCAGACTTAAGATTAGTGAGACTATGTCCAAACACGACAAGCAAAATCAAGAAGAACTTGGCGTTGTCAAAGTAGCTGTTTCTGACCTTGGGCATGATTTTCTCCTCTCCTTTTTCACTAGTTATCATAGGAGTTTCGTTTCCTTTCAATCAGAGATTAGCATTGTCATACAGAGTTCTTAAGTTTGAAAAAAGGATGTAATAATGTAATCATTGGTTCAGTCTGAGACCGCGTTGTTTTTTTACTTTCAGGTTTAATGCGGCGGATAAACCTTTCTATGTAAACTATTTTGGCAGGGCATTCTTAAAATTGTATGAATCACTAGTTTTCATACAATGCGAGAGACGCCCGCAGCAAGCCAGCACATCGCAATAAACAATAAAAAGACAACAGCCGATTTTTTAACTAAGCCTATATATAAAAAAAACAGCCTCTAAAAAAAGAGGCTGTTGCATGTTCATGACGTTTCATTTAGCGGTTTAGATCTCAGAAAGTTTTTTTAGATGTTTCTCTGAAATTGCTTGAACCTTTTTAATTCGATTCGTATATTTTTCGATTCCGCTGAGCACATCGGTATGCATCCAAACATTAACGATTTCAAGTGCTATGCCTGAACCGATAATCTTTCCACCGATGCACAGTACATTGCTATCCGTATGTTGCCGCGCCAGTTTGGCACAGAAAGGATCCTGACAAACTGCTGCGTTCAATCCGTAGATACGGTTCGCAATTAATGCACTCCCATAGCCGACACCATCAACAAAAATGCCTCGATCGGCTTCACCTTTTGCGACAGCGAGAGAAGCTGGGTATACATAATCAGATAAATCACAGGATTCTTTGCTATCTGTTCCAAAATCAATGACTTCATGTCCTTCACTTTCGAGCCAAGCCTTAATTTCACCTTTTAATTCATAGCCTGCATGATCACTTGCCATTGCAATCTTCAATCTGCATTCCTCCATCTTGTGTCTCATACTTAGTATAGTATAGATATTCTGCGCTCTTTCATCAATGTGTGTCACCAATCCACTCTATTCTTACACGGATTGCTTGCACTGATGGAAGAATAGTGTTTTAATAGTTATTGTAAATCGAAATGGTTACGATTTGATAAAATAACTTTGTTAACAGTTACTATTGTTTTTCTGACCAAAGGCAATGTGTAAGATGCATGGCAATAAAAAAAGAATAACAACAGCAGATTTTAACAAAGCAAATAAAAAAAGAAAGGATACAGTTATGGCAAAAAAATCTAAAGTGGTTAAAGAACTGAAGCGTGAAGCGCTTGTTGCTAAGTATGCGGAACTCAGACGCGAGCTTAAAGAAAAAAAGGATTATATCGCGCTTGCCCAACTGCCACGTGATGCATCGCCAACGCGCTTGCATCATCGTTGTCCGTTAACCGGTCGCCCTCATGGCTATATGCGAAAGTTTAACATGTCGCGAATTGCTTTTCGTGAGTATGCCTACAAAGGCCAAATCCCTGGTGTGAAAAAAGCAAGTTGGTAATAATGAAGATAATCGAAAAATAGTAATGAGTGTTCGAACTTATTGAGAACATAAAATGCGAGAAGCAATGCTTGACAGAATAAAACGCAATGGTTACTATTTAGTTTTGTGATCAAATCGTAATTGTTGCGTTTTACCATACATATCAGTTTGTGGAGGTTACTACTATCGTGATAAAACGACGTTCACTGAAGGTAACGCTTTTTATGAGCGTATTGATTTTACTCGCCGGTATTCTTTCAGGCTGCGGAAGCAAGTCTGCATCGAACGGCAATAATTCAGAGTCAAAGAAAATAAGTATTGTATCTGCTGAAGATTTCTATGGAGAAGTCGCCAAAGCAGTCGGAGGAAACCATGTGACGGTGACATCGATCCTGAATAAACCGAACATGGATCCGCATGATTTCGAAGCAACACCTCAGACCGCTCGGGTAGTAAGTCGTGCAAATCTAGTGATCTACAATGGTATTGGTTATGATGATTGGATGGGAAGACTTGTATCCAACAAGAAAGATAATCAGGTGATTCGTGTTGGTGAAGACGTGATGAACAAGAAGAATGGTGACAACGAACATCTTTGGTATCAACCAGAAACATTGCCTGCACTTGCTCATCATCTCGCTGATCAACTTGCCAAAATTGATTCCGCCCATGCAGATCAATATAAAGAAAATGCCGCAACGTTCATCACAACCTTGAAACCTATTAATGAAGAAGTTGCAAAACTAAGAAAAAGATCGGATAATAAATTAGTTGACGTTTCCGAGCCTGTGTTTGATTACATGCTTGAAGCGCTCGGCTATAAAGTTGCGAATAATCACTTTGAACAAGCGGTCGAAGAAGAATCCGATCCTTCGCCAAAGGATATCGCGCAAATGCAGCAAGACATTAAGAAGAAAAAGATTGCCTTCTTCGTTACGAATACTCAAGAGATGAGTCCAACGGTTGAAAAAATGGTTAGTCTTGCAAATAAGCACAGCGTTCCGGTCATTAAAGTGACGGAGACACTGCCTGCCGGTAAGAATTATAAATCGTGGATGCTTGATCAATTAGCTCAGATAAATAAAGCGCAAAACAAGTAATGATAAGAAGCAAGGGGGGATTTTTGATGCTGAAGAACGTTCGTGTGGATCATTTACAAGTCAGTTTTAACGGCCAAGACGTGCTTCAAGATCTGTCTCTCGATGTGTCTGCGGGCGAACTCTTTGCCGTTATTGGTCCAAACGGGGCGGGAAAATCCACCTTGTTGAAATGTATTTTGGGCTTATTAAAGCCCCAATCTGGTTCGGTACAGATTGAAAGTGATCAGAAAAAAGCGGTTATTGGTTATGTGCCACAATCGCGCGTCATTGATGATGAGACACCAATCGAAACAAAAGACTTTATTTCTCTTGGTCAGTCTTCAGGATTATTGCCATGGCTTTCGAAGAAGGAAAGAAAATCCTTGAAAGAGATCATGGAATTTACAGATACACTGCGTTTTGCAAAGAAATCGATTGGAAAGCTGTCCGGTGGAGAAAGGCAGCGCGCTTTTCTCGCACAAGCACTTGTCCGTTATCCGGATTTATTGCTTTTAGACGAATCAACAGCAAACCTAGATCCTGCAGCGCAAGAAGAAATGATGAAGCTTGTGAAAAAAGTTGCACGAGAATGGCATGTTGCGGTCATCTTTATTAGCCATGATCTGCACCTTGTTAAAGAGTATGCCGATCGGTTATTACTGATTGCACCCGGACGCTACGAGATTGCTGAGAGTACAGAGGTTTTGGATCAGCCGGAAACGTTGCACTATTATTATCATTCCGAACTGTCAATGGATCATGAATCTACCATCTCGGTTGATCCTATGATTCATGCTCAATTCAGTGAAACGGTAAAGTAAAAAAGTAATTAAACGAGAACTAATGATCGATCAACCGGTCATTTTGCAGCCTGGAGGTTTCCATTCGAATGTTTCAATACGATTTCATGCAGCATGCGTTTATCGCTGGAACGTTGATCGCCATTATGTGCGGTGCGATTGGTGTTTTTATCATAGGAAGAAATCTTTCTTTTATCGCGCATACATTTTCACATATCGGTTTCGCAGGTGCCTCTTTCGCTGTATTTGCCGGCATTGATCCGCTCCTTGGATTATTACTCTTTACACTTCTTGGCGCGTTAGGGGTTGGGCAACTCGGTGTTCGCATGTTTCGGCGGGATGCTTCTGTGAGTGTGATTCTCAGCCTTGCCCTCGGTCTAGGTATTCTTTTTCTGTCCCTATCGAATGTCCAGGCGACTTTTACCAAGACCATTTTGTTTGGTAGCGTTGTCGGCATCGACTTACAGGATGTCGGACAGATCATTATACTCACTATCGTTGTTCTTCTCGCACTGGCGATTGGGTATCGATGGCTTAAATTCGATTCCTTTGACCAGTTAGGCGCGCAAGCGGCCGGGTTGCCGATTCGCTGGATTTCGATTGGCTTTCTCCTACTCATGGCCATTGCAGTGAGTGTCACCGTACAAATTGTCGGCGCGTTGCTCGTATTCGCACTCATGACGATACCGGCTGCTGCTGCTCGTTTCTATACACAGTCGATTTTTATCATGATTCTGCTCTCTGTAGTGATTGCTGTACTCGGTGTCTGGTTCGGCTTAACGGTCGGGTATTATACGAATGCCCCCGTCAGCTTCTTCATCGTATGCTTTGTATCGATCGTCTACTTTATCGGGATGATCTATCATCGCCTTATGGAGCGCAGGCGCACAGCGGTCACAAGAAGTTGAAAACGAATCATGAATGCGTGGAGAGAAAAGGTTGATCTTTTCTCTTCACGTTTTTTTATTGAAAAAGAGGCTGTGTCATCCATCGGTTTCGATGATGAGACAACCTCAATTTTCTCCTACAATTCACTCTTGTTTCAAATAACTCCATCCGTCTTTCTGATCGAGTTTTCCTTCTTTCATTAATTGACCGAGTGCTTTCTTAAAGTCGCCTTTGCTGATGTCAAAGCGCTGTTTGATATCTTCGGGTAGGCTCTTGTCCCAATAAGGCATGGCGCCGTCGCGACTTTCCATGTAGGACACAATCTTGTCCACATTCTGATCAATTGTCTCGTAGCTTCTTGGACGCATGGAAAGATTCAACGTTCCATTTTCCTTAACAGCAATAACGCGACATTCCACTGCTTCTCCGACACGCAGACGATCGGTTGTTTCGGATTGATGGATGAATCCAATGTACCCTTCGTCGGTCAGAACATGCGCACCGTTTAGGAGCAGGCGATAAACTTTTGCCTGAACATTTTTATTCCGTAATTCAGCAGGTGCCGGTACGGACAATGTATTGATTACCGTCTCGTCAGCTAGTCTGGCGAATAACCGCTGCTTTTTGTCAAACTTCAGGCTGCAGTAGATCTTGTCTCCAGGCTGTGGCCAGTAGAACCATTCATCAGGGAGATCATCTTTTGAGAGTAAAATATCTTTACTGATCCCAATGTCGACGAAAACCCCATATTTCTTCCTTAATGTGACGGCGGTTGCCCAGCCAAAAGTGCTCATCGTAATTTCAGGAATGGTCATCGTTGCCGCAAGTCTGCCCTGATGATCTTGATAAAGAAATACGGTCGCCTTTTCCTTCTCAGTAAGTTTGCCGGTCACATCATTGTCGTGCAGCAACACTTCTTGATTGCCATCGGTAAGAAAATAGCCGAAAGGTGCCTTATGTGAAACTTCAAGTTCGGCAACTGTTCCGGCGATAAGCTCTGCCAAATGATTTCCTTCTTTCTAACGTTCATCGTCGTTCATGCAACGTACTGTTCCTATTATAACATGACCGTTTCTTGCTCGATTCAAACGAGAAACGAAATTTTACCATCAACGCAAATCCGATTGGCTCAGGTGTATGATTTTCGTCACACTTTCGAGAAAAAATTAAGGATTCCTCTTGTATAATGAAAGAAAAGGGTTATTGAATGATAAGGGCGTGAATGCTATGGAAGAAGTCGCTTGCTTGAAACAGGACGGATTGAACAATACATGCATGTTTTCACGACAGAGTTTGCAGACGCTGAAATCGATGATGACTGAGACGACTTTCAAAAAAGGTTCGAATATTTTTTGGGAAGGCGATCATTCCGACAAGCTTTTCTTTGTGATTAGCGGTCGTGTGAAAGTATTCAAATCGGCTTACGATGGAAGAGATCTCGTGCTTCACTATTTCATGGACGGGGACTTATTTGGTGAGATCAGTTGTTTGGGGAGCATGGAGTGTGCTTATACAGCAACTGCAGTAACAGAGTGTACGATCGGCTTGATTTCAGAGAAGGATCTTGAGCCGCAACTACTTACGAATTCAAGTCTATCCTTTGAATTCATGAAATGGATTGGCATGATGGGGCAATTCACTCAAGTCAAAATGCGTGATTTGCTTTTCTATGGTAAGAATGGAGCACTCGCATCAACGCTACTTCGCATGCTTCATGGATACAGCAAAACGGAAGAGGATGGCATTCACTATACGATTAGTTTAACAAATTCCGATCTGGCTCAATTAATTGGCTCGACACGTGAAACGGTGAATCGCATGTTGCAATCGTGGAAGAATGATGGCGCCATCGACTATTATCATGGGTCGATTGTGATCAAAGACTTGAAGTATATTAAAGAAATTTGTCATTGCGAGGATCGTTGTCCACTGAACATTTGCCGATTATAATGCAGTTGACTGTGGGAGCGCGAGCCAAGTGAGACCCGGCAGATAGCATGGTTGACCGAGGAGGCTCACGGATCGCCCACGAGAAGCGAGCATCGAAAGCTCCAACCGAGAAAAAGTTACTCGATACTGTGCGCATCACTAGGTAACAAAGAAAGTTTGAATTTAGTATAATAGAATTCAGGACTTGGCTACGCCAGGTTTCTACGAAGCGACCCATTGACAGGTGTGGTCGCTTTTACTGTCCGGAAGGAAAAGAAGTGAGCGGGGGAAGAAATGATTAAAAACAAGATTGTTCAAGGGCTATTTATCCTATGCTCCGTACTGCTACTCGTGGGCTGCGAGCCCTTAGCAGATGGAGGAACTACTGACAGCACAAGCACAACACAAACGGCATCACAGTCAACAGACTCCAGTTCAGTGGAGTCTCGTTCAGCAGATGCATCGGTGGCGAGCAGTGGAACAGCCGTATCAGTAAAATCGAATCAGACACCTGCACAAGGTGTACGCGCAAAGATCGTTAAGGTTGTTGATGGTGATACATTTCAGGTGCTGTATCAGCAGAAGGTGACAACGGTACGCGTCCTCTTGATTGATACACCGGAAACCCACCATCCTCGGCTTGGCGTGCAGCCCTATGGACCTGAGGCAAGTGCGTATGCTCATCAATTGTTGGATGGGAAGACGGTGACACTTGAACTTGCGAAGAATGGTGGACATGATAAATACGGGCGGCTGCTTGCGTATGTGTTTATCGATGGAAAATCGTTTGAGGAGTTACAGCTTGCGCGTGGGCTTGCACGGGTTGCTTATATATTTCCGCCGAATACAAAGTACTTGGATCAGTATCGGGCGGTTGAACAGCAGGCGCGAGAGAAGAAATGGGGCATCTGGTCTGTCGCTGGGTATGCTCAAGCCAATGGTTACCATCCGGAAGTCATGAAAGGGACTCAGGCCTATGAAGAGACGAAGCATGGGCGTAGTCAGAGTCAGACGACAGGCAGCGCATCTGCTGCTCGGGGTCCAGGGCAATTTTCACCCGATCAAAATGGAAACTGTAAGGGTTCGATAAAAGGAAATATTTCTGAACGCGGAAAAATATATCATATGCCCTCAGATCGTTATTACAAGGTGACGAAAGCGGAGATTTGTTTTCAGACGCGCAGTGCAGCAACGAAAGCCGGATTCCGGGCAGCTCAATAAAGAACGGTTATAGAAACAGCGCAGTGAGTACTCACTGCGCTGTTTGCGTCTCTTGGTTATTGTTGAGGGATGTTTTGGTGTTCGGAAATTTCTTCTTTTACCGATTTATACGCACTATCAAGATTGCGGATTCGTCGTATCAATTCAAAGTTCTTATTGATTCGATCCTGAATGATCGCTGAAATCACGGTATGGTAATAACTATTCATGGTCTGCACAGGCGTTTGAACACCATTATTTTTTTTGATCTGCAGGTGCAAGGCCTCTTTGAAGTAATCAATGCTGAACAGGTCAGAATTCATTTTTCTCCCCCTAATCGAAATTTCTCTACAAATAAATGTATTCTAGTTCATTAATTTCCATTCATGATTTCCACCATGGACTTGCGTGAACATTTCCGCCATTTTTTGAATCAACTGCTTGGCTTCTTCCAGTTCCATGGAAGGACGGATGTAGACGATTTGCAATGCATTCGTTGTTTGTTCGGTTACGCACGTACGCTTTGAATCGACGATCGGGCTGCCGAATGCGCCGGTACGATCCACAGAAACGATTTTTCCAGATAGATGCATCACGCGGCCATTTAATCCCGGATAGCTGTCCTGATCTGATCCAATGGTAATCTGAATGGGTTCGGAGAGATGATCCAAATCGTAAATCCCCATTGGAATGCCATGCTGAACACTGAAGAAATTAATCAGATCAACGGCAGAATGGACGAAATGCGGGACACCATCCTTTTTGATCTTACGCAATAGTGCCTCTTGCGATGGACGATAGCGTGATGGATCTGTGCCGACTTTCTTAAAAATAGATCGCCACTCTGCAACACCAGGTACTTCACTGACCGGATGCTCCTGCAAAGACAGCTGAATAGTTTCATAATAGAGTGGCAAGCGATCACCAATAAGCGGAGGTAGCGTGTCAACGACGATGTTTTGATAATGGATGACACCAATTTTAAAATCGTTCACTGCATCTTTCAAGGAAGAAGAAATGGAAATTTCAAGCATGGCGAACCTCCTGATTGAAAAGATCGATCTACAGCTAGTGTATCACAAATGATCGGAATTTCTTGAAAAAGTCGATCATTTGTACGTATGGTTTTGTTAAAATGAGTGTAAGAGGATGTTACTCGGTTGTTCCTAAGATGATCGTATGAAAAAATTGTGAGTAGAGGAGTATAGCGATGAACAGACAAGACTATCTTGCAGTTGATGAAATCGAAACGGTGATCGGTAAACTGACGCTCACGGTCTATGAAGGACAATTATGCCATCTTGATTTCGGTTCATTGGCTGACAATAAAGAGCAGTTATTGCGCTGGGCGGAAAAATATGATTTTCCTGTGCTTCTGAAGATGGATGAGGTGCAGTGTGCGGAAACGGCGAAGCAATTACGGGAGTATTTTTCAGGTTCACGTACCTCTTTTTCACTCAAACTTCTGATGAAAGGTACAGATTTTCAGCAGAAGGTCTGGACCGCACTTGCAGACATTCCCTATGGCGAAACAAGATCCTATAAAGACATAGCCAAAGCCGTTCAGAATCCGAAAGGTGTCCGAGCAATTGGCATGGCAAATAACCGTAATCCGATCCCAATTGTTGTCCCTTGCCACCGTGTGATCGGTTCCAATGGAGCATTGATCGGCTATGGTGGAGGGATCAGTGTAAAAAAGGCATTATTGGAACTTGAAACGAACGGACAGGAAATTCAAACAATTATAAATGGATAACATATTCTGGAATGACCTCGCGTAGGCTGTAACGATACCATACAAAGCGGGGAATTCAATTGGATTGGACAGAGGCCTTTCAGAAACATTTAGAAATGTTGGGTGATTGCTGGGTTGACGACAAAGAAATGCATCAGCTTCCAATAAAAGATGAGGAACAAAGATGTGTAGGGAATAAGAAACAAGCACTGCAGGAGCAGGGGGCAGAGATCGAACATGTTCTTGTTCGTGCCGAAAAAACAGCGCTTGAAACCAAGCGTGAAGATCTCATTCTTGATTACACGCTGCATAGCCAATGGTTAATTAAGTTAAAAGATGATTTCTATCTGGAAGAAAGAAATGAACTACGTCGGGCTGTCATTCGAGAAAATCGTCTAGTCGCTGACCAGCTTATCCCATTAGGTACTGATCACGAAATAATTAGCAGTCGTGAAACGGCATATGAGCCACCGCTGAGCAGCCGATCACGTAAGTATGACCGTCTTAAAGCGGTTCGCTATGCCGATCTCTGGTGGAATCGCAGAAATCCACAGTATCCGATGGTACTTGATGATTGCACTAATTTTATCTCTCAATGCCTTCATGCCGGCGGTATTCAGATGTGGGGCGAGCCGATACGCAGTAGAGGCTGGTGGCAGCAGCAAACCAATTGGAGCTTCAGCTGGACAGTTGCGAACAGTCTGCGCTGGTATTTGAGCCGAGATAAAAGCGTTATTGGTGCACTCGAGAAAAGCAGTGCCGATCAACTCGTGCCTGGAGATGTGATCTGTTACGATTTCGAGGGGGACGGGCATTGGAACCATAACACGATTGTGACTGCTATGGATCCTGCAGGTTTTCCTTTGGTTAATGCGCATACCTATGATGCACGCCATCGTTCCTGGGCATATACAGATTCGCCGGCTTATACGAAACAGATTAAGTACAAATTTTTCCATATCCAAGATGAACTATGATTTTAGTGCGTGTGGTTGTGCTATAATTAGTTCGGTTTTCACTGTGTTTATTATTTATGCAGTTGGCCACTCCGGCCTTTTTTTATGCGATAAAATTTTAGCGGATGGCTTGGATTATGCTTGAAAATCCACATTTGCGAAAAAATAAAGCGCGCGAAACGATAGTCAAACCACGCAAATAGCGATACCTAGTTATTATTTTGAATAAAGACCACGGAAATTGAACAGAACTTAGGAGTGTTTGTCACATATGGGTAATCACGTTGTTCTCTATCAACCCCTTATTCCACCAAATACAGGAAACATTGCTCGGACTTGTGCCGGCACACATAGTGGTCTTCATCTTATTCGTCCACTTGGATTTTCAACAGATGATAAGCATTTGAAACGGGCGGGGCTGGATTATTGGTCTTCTGTAGACCTTCATTATTATGACTCGCTTGATGATTTTTTCTCGAAGCATCCGGAGGGTGACTATTATCTTGTTGAGACTGATGGTAGCCGTCCCTATGATGATTTTGATTATAGTGATCCGAGTAAAGAATACTTTTTCTTTTTCGGCCGCGAAACAACTGGATTGCCAAAGGAATTTATCAGCCAATACCAGAACCGTTGTGTGCGCCTTCCCATGACCGGTGCGATTCGATCACTCAACTTATCGAATTCGGCGGCGATTATCATCTATGAAGCGTTGCGTCAGCAGCGTTTCCCAGGTTTATCTTGAGGGCGCATCTTTTCTCATATAGATTTTAGATGATGATCTGTGCGTGACGCGCAAACAAATTATTTTTTATAGGCATCTTCCCGGTTTTATTGTTGAATTGATCGGTTTACCTATCAAATCATTAAGGACATTCTGTATCCGTCCCTAGTTTCCATGAAAGATTAGCAACTGCCTGCATACACTTAAGTACATGAGTGAATCTTAGGTGATTCTTTTCTGGGGGGGATACAATGAACTTTCTTGATAAACTCAAACAATTCCGCGACTATGAAGAACAGTTGAAGTGGGACGGTACGTTTGCAGACTACTTGGAACTCGTGAAGAAGAATCCGATGATTGAACAATCCGCACACTCGCGCGTCTATCAGATGATCATTTCTGCTGGTGTCACCGAGAAGGATGGGCACAAGCATTATCATTTCTTTGACGGTCAGATCTTTGGCTTAGATGAAGCGATCGAACGATTGGTCGAGGAATATTTTCATCCGGCAGCCAGAAGATTAGATGTGAAAAAGCGCATTTTGCTCCTGATGGGTCCGGTAAGCGGTGGAAAATCGACACTTGTTACCATGCTTAAGCGGGGACTTGAAAGATATTCATGGACGGATGAAGGGGCAATCTACGCCATTAAAGATTGCCCGATGCATGAAGACCCGCTGCATCTGATCCCGCCACATCTTCGCGAAGACTTCTTCAAGGAGACGGGTATCCGAATCGAAGGGAATCTTTCACCACTGAATGCGATGCGCCTTGAAAAAGAGTATGGTGGAAAAATCGAAGACGTACCGGTCGAACGGATCTTTCTGTCCGAAGATAAACGCGTGGGTATCGGCACGTTCAGCCCTTCTGATCCGAAATCGCAAGATATTGCCGATTTGACAGGGAGTATTGATTTTTCAACCATCGCTGAATATGGTTCAGAATCAGATCCACGCGCGTATCGTTTCGATGGGGAATTGAATAAGGCAAACCGTGGATTGATGGAATTTCAAGAAATGCTCAAGTGCGATGAGAAATTTCTTTGGCATTTGCTCTCGCTCACACAGGAAGGCAATTTTAAGGCAGGACGGTTTGCACTGATTTCTGCGGATGAATTGATTGTCGCTCATACTAATGAAACCGAGTATCGAACGTTTATCAGCAATAAAAAGAATGAAGCCCTTCATTCACGTATGATTGTCATGCCTGTTCCTTATAACCTCAGAGTGAGTGAAGAAGAGAAGATCTATGAAAAACTGATCTCTGAGAGCGATGTTGCTAATGTCCATATTGCGCCACACGCATTGAGAACGGCAGCTGTCTTTTCAATTCTGACCCGCTTAAAAGAATCGAAGAGCAGAGGCATTGATCTACTTAAGAAAATGCGCTTGTATGACGGAGAAATTGTTGAAGGGTTCAATGAGGCGGACATTAAAGAACTGAAGTATGAGTTCTCCGATGAAGGGATGAGCGGCATTGACCCGCGCTACGTCATTAACCGAATTTCTTCGGCAATTATTAAGAAGGGAATTCCGTCAATCAATGCCCTGGATATTCTGCGCTCAATAAAAGAAGGACTTGATCAGCATCCGTCGATCACGGACGAAGACCGTACCCATTTCTCAGAGTTCATTGCGCTTGCGCGACGTGAGTATGATGAAATGGCAAAGAGTGAGGTCCAGAAGGCGTTTGTCTATTCTTTTGAGGAATCGGCGAAGACATTAATGGATAACTATCTGGATAACGTAGAAGCGTATTGCAACAGCAGTAAAATTTTTGATCCGATTACTGGAGATGAAATTGATCCTGATGAAAAGCTAATGCGTTCGATTGAGGAACAAATCGGTATCTCGGAAAATGCCAAAAAAGCATTCAGAGAAGAGATCTTAATTCGTATTTCAGCCTATGCAAGGAAAGGAAAACGATTTAATTATCAATCTCATGAGCGCTTGAAAGAGGCGATTCAGAAGAAATTGTTCGCTGATTTGAAAGATGTAGTTAAAATCACGACATCGAGCAAGACCCCGGACGAGAATCAGCTCAAAAGAATTAATGAAGTTATTGCCAGACTTGTTGATGAATACGGTTATAATACGACATCGGCAAACGAATTATTAAGATATGTAGGAAGCTTGCTCAATCGCTGATCGCTGAGGTCAACTGTTGTGGGGATTGGTATTGGCAGGCAAATAAAGGGCCAGTTCGATTCCCAGTCTTTCGAACACACCCTCTTGAAGAAGGGGCATTTAATCCATCCATGAGTAAAACGAAGAGAGAATTTTGGAGTTGGATCAGAGCAATTGCAATTGCTGCATTGATCGCTCTACTCGTCCGCCATTTTATTTTCAGTAACTACATTGTCCGCGGCGAATCAATGATGCCGACATTACAAGACGGTAATCGATTGATCGTCAATAAGATTGGATACAGGATTTCCAGTCCGCATCGGTTTGATATCATCGTCTTTCACGCGACCAAAACCGATGATTATGTGAAACGGATCATCGGTTTGCCTGGTGACACGATTTCTTACAAGGACGACCAACTCTACGTCAATGGAAAGGCTGTTCCAGAGCCATACTTGCAGGAATACAAGAACGCTCTGCCCAAGGGAGAGCAGCTCACTGAAAATTTCAGTCTAAAATCGAAAACAGGTCAGCTGCGTGTGCCTAAGGGTGAATTATGGGTCATGGGTGACAACCGCCAAAATAGTGAAGATAGCCGATACTTTGGCTTTATTCAGGAAAAATCAGTTGTTGGCAAAGTTGCGGTTCGCTACTGGCCATTTAATGAGTGGACAGTACTTCATCTCATTTCCTTGCCAAGATAATCAATTCAAGGGCGTCGTACTCGGTCGACGCTCTTTTTCATTTATTCGTGTCGGAAAAGCTGAGTGTATGGTCCCCAAAGAGTGAAGACGGGTGTCTAGCAGGCATGATTAAGCTTAAGCTTGCTTCTCTTTGCGGAAGGTTCAATTCTGTTAGAAACGATAGCTGAACTGATACGCAAAAACTTTGAAAACTTTCATGCAATACAGTCAATTGCAAGACTATGTGCTTAATCATGATAATGAGTACCCATAAGGGGTGATGCTTCATGGTGAGGATTAGACTAACACCGGAAGATAGAAAACATTATGAACAAACCGCAGAAGGCAGAGCGTACCTAGAATATAACGATAAGGTAGGCGGGGAACCAATAGGGCTGATGGTACCAACCGGCTACCCACAGGGAGTTCATGAAATGGGCGGAGTGATCGCCGTTTATAACGAGTGTATCAGGCGCGGCATGACGTGGAAAGAACTTCTTAATTATCAAGAACCCCCTGATGATGCGCTTATCTAATGCACAAGTAAGGGGTGGCAAGGGTGCTGCTGATGAAGAAATGCTACTTATATATGAAACATGTAACAAGAGTAAAGGATCATACGTATATCAAATATCCGTAAGAATTCAGGGTGTGTTTCATACGTCATCACCTTGTGAAGAGTTCTCGGATAGGCATAATCAGATCTAGAGATCGTGAATAATCTACTGAATGTACTATGGGAGTCGTTGCCGCATGAGTCAAAAGAAAAAGAGAAGCGAAACATTTGCCTGGTTCCGGGCGATTGCACTTTCGATCCTGATCGTTATTGTTGTTCGGACGTTTATACTGGGCAACTACATTGTTGATGGACCATCGATGGAACCTACACTAAATAATGGCGACCGGTTGATTGTGAATAAAATTAATTATAAATTATCTCAGCCGAAACGATTTGATGTCGTAATCTTCCATGCGACCAAGACGGATGACTATGTAAAACGCGTGATCGGTCTTCCGGGCGACTCGATTCGCTATAAGAATGATCAGTTGTATGTTAATGGGAAACCGATCAAAGAACCGTTTTTAAATGAAGAGAAGCGCCATATGCTTTCCGGTCAATTGACTTGGGATTTTACATTAAAAGAGTTAACCGGAAAAGAAAGAGTTCCGAACGGGATGCTCTGGGTTATGGGGGATAACCGCCAAAATAGCACCGACAGCCGTGTCCCTCAGATTGGGTTTATCAGCGAAAAGAAAGTCGTCGGTAAAGTAGATCTACGGTACTGGCCGTCAAATCATTTTGGAATCATTAATCGTAATTAAAACGCCTTCTCAGGCGTTTTTGTCATATTTAAAAGTATAAAATTTTGGACTTAGTCACTAGGATGAACGGCAACCCTTCACCAAAATTTAGGCGCACCACGAAAGTGCAAGATTCCTGTTGATCGCGAGCAACTGAAGTGTCATGTAAAGCACAAGTTAAGTGAATGAAGCGTATGAGGGTGACAGCCAAGAACTGGGCGGTTTCGTTAAATGACTTGATTTTCAGGATTCTTCTGAAAGAAATACTTCATCGCATGATAGACGTCGCTTTTCTGTTTGAGAATAAATGAGTGGAAGGCATCATTTTTGATCGTCCGATAAGCGCTCATTAGCGTGCTTGATCGATGGTAGGGATTGATTTCACCATAACCGAAGAAGTCAGTGATATCCATAATCTCATTAACAAGCCGGGTACATTTCGGATTATCAGATGAGAGATTATCCCCGTCGGAAAAATGAAAAGGATAGATATTATATTTGGATGGTGGGTAAGTAGAATTAATTAATTCCAACGCTTTGACATAAGCTGAGGAACATATTGTTCCGCCACTTTCCCCTTTTGAAAAGAAATCTTCTTCACTGACGACTGTTGCTTCGGTATGGTGGGCAATGAATTGAATAGAAACCTTTTCGTATTTTGTTCGAAGGAAACGGCTCATCCAGAAGAAGAAACTTCGGGCAATATATTTTTCCCACACCCCCATGGAGCCACTAGTATCCATGAGCGCGAGAACAACCGCACGGCTTTCGGGTTTGACAATTGTTTCCCAAGTTTTGAAGCGCAAATCTTCTTCACGAATCGGATGAATTTGAGTTTTTCCTGATTTTGCGTTTCGCTTAATTGCTGAAAGGATGGTGCGGCGTTTATCAATGTTGCCCATAAGTCCTTTACGTCGAATATCCCGATAATCAATGCTCTCGACGACAATGTCCGGCTCCTGCTTTCTTTTCAAATGCGGAAGTTCAAGTTCTTTGAAAAATAGATTTTCGATTTCCATTATCGAAACTTTTGCTTCGTAATAGTCGATACCGGGTCGATCTCCTGCTTTATCTTTACCAGTGCCTGGAGCTTGCTGTTTGCCTGGGGCTTTGCCAATGACATCGCCAACTTTGCTTTTTCCATCTCCTTGACCAACATGCTTGGTTTTATCATAGTTATAACGCAGTTTATACTCGTCCAAGGAGCGGATGGGGATTCGCGTCATTTTCTTTCCATCGGACAGGATGATGCTCTCACTGCTGATCAGATCCGGGAGATTATTCTTGATTGCCTCTCTTACTTTTTCTGTATGGCGGCGCTGATCTTGTTCGCCTTTTTGATGAAGATCCCACTGTTCTTCGGAAATTAGAAAACTACTCATAAGAAATCCCTCCTTTAATTTGAATCATGATCCAGTCTCAAGTGACGGTCTGCTTTGAGGGTTGATTAATTTAGTGTATGCACGACGAATCAAACTTTGCTCGCTTTAACCTAAGAAAAATAAAGAAGGTGCCTAATTCCGTGAGATGATCATGAAAACAATTAATTAAAAAGAATTTGTGACTTATGTAGAAATAGAAAACACACATGTTAAAATGAACAAAGAGACCAACTAAGAAGGGTTGTATTTGATGATTAAAGCAATTGTATTTGATTTCGACGGTGTGATCTTAGATAGTGAGCGTCTCATGTACCTCGTGATGCAAAAGATGTATCGGAAATATAATTTGGATTTGCCGTTGAGTATTTGGAGCCAAGCCATTGGCACGCAGCATGGATTTAATTCGATCGACTACCTTGAAGAGCACGCACATGTGACTATAGACAATGAGGCTTTTTATAAAGAACGTGATGCACTTTTTAATCAGCTTGTTGATGAGGAAGAGGTACTTCCTGGTGTGAAATCAGTACTTGAACAAGCCAAGCGCCTTGGATTGAAAATCGGCCTTGCAACCAGTTCGAAAGGCGAGTGGCCACGCAAACATCTGAGCCGCCTCGGCATTTCCGATTACTTTCAGAGTATAAAATCTTGGGATGATGTTCTAAAAGTGAAACCAGATCCCGCTCTTTATATAAAATCATTAGAGAGTCTTGGTGTACAGCCGAAAGAAGCCATTGCGATTGAAGATTCTTTTAATGGGTCCTTGGCTGCCAAACGCGCGGGTATGTATTGCATTGTCGTACCGAATGCCGTCACGAAGCAAATGCCTTTTGGTCACGTGGACGGTTGTTTCAAATCGTTGCAAGATATGTCTTTGGAGAAAATAGTCCGTTACTTCTCTCCTGAGCTCAGAACGAAAGCATAAACATAGTGTTAATTAGGACATGTACATAGCTTTTTCACTAGGTTTATTAATTTCTTGTGCTGATTTTCGGCTCAGAGCATTTATTTGCTTTAACCTCCTTTAAAAAGCATGACAGCGTTCTATTTATTTTTGGTATATAATAGAATTGGCATCAATAGGGTAGACTGTAGATTTTCTAATTAACGGGGTGAACTTATGGGTTGGGAAACAGTATATGAGAAATGGCTGAAAGATGATCATCTGGATCCGGATCTTAGAACAGAACTGGATGCGATTGCAAAGGATCCGGCAAAATTGGAAGATTGTTTTTATACAAATTTGGAATTTGGTACAGGTGGTATGCGTGGAGAAATCGGTCCTGGGACTAACCGCCTGAATATCTATACCATCCGCAAGGCTTCCGAAGGTCTTGCCAGGTATATTCTGAATGCTGGGGAGAAGGCAATGCAACGCGGCGTTGTCATTGCCCATGATCCAAGACATTTTTCTGCTGAATTTACGTTAGAAGCGGCGAAGACATTAGGTGCGCATGGGATCAAAACGTACATTTTCGATGCGCTCCGCCCAACGCCTGTTTTATCTTTTGCGGTTCGTTATCTGAACGCTTTCTCAGGCATTGTGATAACAGCCAGCCATAATCCGCCTCAGTATAACGGATATAAAGTCTATAACGAATTCGGAGGCCAGCTGCCACCTGCAGAAGCTGATGAAGTGATTCGTTATGTCGCTTCGGTTGAGGATGAATTGAAAGTTAAAGTTGGAGACGAGCAGGCACTGAAAGATTCAGGTTTACTGGAAGTCATCGGTGAGACGGTTGATCAGGCTTATCAAGAACAAGTAAAGACGTTGTCTCTGAATCCGGAAACGATCAAAAAAGTCGGATCAGATCTCAAAATTGTCTATACGCCGCTCCATGGCACCAGCTATCATCCAATTGTGAATGGTTTGAAAAACTGGGGCTTTTCAAATGTGACGGTCGTGAAAGAACAAGCCGACCCTGATCCTGAATTCTCAACGGTGAAATCACCAAACCCTGAAGAGCATGCTGCGTTCAAAATTGCGATTGACTATGGTAAAAAATTGAACGCCGACTTGTTAATCGGCACGGACCCTGACTCCGACCGGTTAGGTGTTGCCGTAAAGAACGAGCAAGGCGAATATGTTGTATTGACCGGAAATCAGACAGGCGCTGTCCTTTTAAACTATCTCTTAACACAGAAAAAGGAAAAAGGATTGCTGCCGGAAAACGGTATCGTAGTGAAGACGATTGTGACCTCTGAGATCGGTCGTACCATCGCTGCAGCGTTTGGTATTCCAACGCTCGATACACTCACTGGTTTCAAATTTATCGGCGAAAAGATTCATGAATATGAATTGAGCGGGGCACATCAGTTTCTGTTTGGCTATGAAGAAAGCTATGGCTATTTGATCGGCGCTTTTGTCCGTGACAAAGATGCGGTTCAAGCTGCTCTGTTCGCTTGCGAAGCTGCAGCTTATTTTAAAGCGCAAGGGAAGTCTTTCTATGATGCATTGCAGGATGTCTATAAGACTTATGGCTATTTTGAAGAAGGATTGGAATCATTGACTTTGAAGGGCATTCAAGGTAAGGCAGAAATTGACTCAATCATGAACGATTTCCGCACACAACCGCCTGCTGAAGTTGCCGGCGTACCGGTGGCTGTCATTGAAGATTATAAGAAGTCAGAATCCGTGAACGTTCTGACAGGAACAACATCTGCCATAACACTTCCGGTTTCCAATGTTCTAAAATACAAGCTGGCTGATGGTGCATGGTTCTGTCTTCGTCCTTCAGGTACCGAACCAAAGATTAAGTTTTATTTTGGTGTAAAGGGCAGTGACGCGAAGGATCGTGATCAGAAGTTTGATGCATTGAAGAAAGCAGTTATGGAGCGTGTGCACGGTCTGGTCAGCAAATGAGCAACATCTTACTACTCTTTGAAAATTGATCCCAGATCCATGCATGTTCGGGATTTATGAATCAAGTGTTTTATGTATATAATTAAAAGAGAATGAATGAAAAAGCATTCGCAATAATGGCAACATGAGATCAAAGGCCACGTAAATCGGGCACTTTGGCGATGGAAGCCGGCGAGTGCCTTTTTCTTGAGTGCGGGACTTACTTCTGTCCCGGACGATTTGATATTTAAGTAGGAGGAAAACATGAATCAGTTACAGCAGGAATTAAAAAGACGTCGAACCTTCGCAATTATTTCTCATCCGGATGCCGGTAAAACGACGTTGACAGAAAAACTGCTGGTACTCGGTGGGGCCATTCGAACGGCTGGTGCGGTGAAGTCGCGAAAAGCTGAAAAATTTGCGACATCAGACTGGATGGAACTGGAAAAGAAGAGAGGAATCTCAGTCACATCGAGTGTCATGCAATTTGAATATGATGGATATAAAATAAACATTCTGGATACACCTGGGCACCAGGACTTTAGTGAAGACACCTATCGAACGTTAATGGCTGTAGATAGTGTCGTGATGATTATCGATGCCGCTAAAGGGGTCGAACCACAGACGATCAAATTGTTCAAAGTCTGCCGAGATCGCGGCATTCCAATCTTCACATTTATCAACAAGTTGGACCGACAAGGCAAAGAGCCACTCGAACTGTTTGAAGAGATTGAAGAAGTGCTCGGAATTGAATCTTACCCGGTGAATTATCCCATTGGTATGGGACAGGCATTTCGCGGTGTCTACGATCGTCAAGAACACAAGATTGAGTGGTACAACGAGAAGCGAGAACGTCAGGTTCAGGCGCTGGGTGAGGTTGATGAACTGAGTGACATTCTCAAAGATACAGTTGATGATTATACGCTCAGCCAACTCGAGGAAAATTTGATGCTCTTGGATGAAGCAGGGAGCAGCTTTGATCTTGAAGCAGTGAAAGCCGGCAAGCAGACACCTGTTTTCTTTGGTAGTGCCATTTCGAGCTTTGGTGTGCCGACATTTTTGGAACATTATCTGAAACTTGCACCACAGCCGCAGCCTCGTCAGTCGAGTGAAGGGGTTGTTCAGCCTGATGATCCAAATTTCTCCGGATTTGTATTTAAGATTCAGGCAAACATGAATCCGGCACATCGTGACCGAATTGCGTTCTTGCGCATATGCTCCGGAAAGTTTGAAAAAGGGATGAGTGTCTATCTCGATCGAACTGGCAAACAACTGAAGCTTGCACAACCGCAACAGTTCTTTGCAGATAGTCGAGAATTGATTGATGATGCATATCCTGGAGATATTGTTGGTCTGTATGATACGGGATTCTATCAAATTGGCGACACGGTATGCGGCAACAAAGATACCTTTAATTTCGGAGCACTGCCGCAGTTCTCCCCAGAACATTTTGCTAAAGTACGTGCAAAAAATGCAATGAAACAGAAGCACTTCTTGAAAGGAGTTAGCCAGCTCGCTCAGGAAGGTGCGATTCAAGTCTATAAAACCCAATATGAAGAAACGATTCTTGGTGTTGTCGGCACGCTGCAATTCGATGTGTTCGTCTATCGTATGCAGGCGGAATATGGGGTGGATCTGGACATTGAACATATGCCGCATCAGGTTGCCAAATGGATCGCAAATCGAGACGACGCAGAGGAATTACGCCGCAATTCAAACAACCTAATTGTTGCAGATTATAAGGATCGACCGGTCATTATTTTTGAAAATGATTTTTCGCTGCGCTGGTTTCAGCAAAAGCATCCGAAAATCGAACTTCGAGATTCAAGTCATAATATGTAAAAGCGAACCATTAAAAAAAGAGCCGCAGGGCTCTTTTTTTACAAGTAAAGAAACTTTTTTGCGTAAAAATGCAATGACCGGATGACAATAAATTGGACTGATCATAGCGAGCGATCGAAGCACAATTAATAGAAAAGAAAGACTGGGCAGTTTTTGCCCAGTCTTTATCAATGCTGAAAAATATCAAATCGTCGTAAAATGTTCCTATAGTCAATGATTAGCCAACAGGGTTGCTGAGTTCTTTACGCACTTCATGGGCGGCTTCAACCATATTTTTCAATGCAGGAATGGTTTCTTCAATCCGGCGAGTCTTCAGTCCACAGTCTGGATTGATCCATACCACCTTCGGATCAAGTACCTTGAGCGCACGTTCCGCATAGCTTTTCATTTCCGCAACACTTGGAATGCGCGGGCTGTGAATATCATAGACACCGAGACCGATTCCCTTCTTGTAAGCGAAATCCTCAAATGTAGAAATGATTTCGCCATGACTGCGTGCAGCTTCAATGGAGATCACATCGGTATCTAGAGCGTCAATTGTATCAATGATTTCATTAAATTCGGAATAACACATATGTGTGTGAATTTGCGTGTCGTTATTCACAAAGGATGTTGCAAGCCTGAATGAATAAACAGCATCATGAAGGTAGTCTGCTTTCTTTTCGTCTTTCAGCGGTAATCCTTCACGCAGCGCTGGTTCATCGACCTGGATCATCCGAATATTTGCTTCCTCCAGTGCATGTACTTCTTTCCTCAGAGCAAGTGCGATCTGATTGAAGACATCCGCTTGACTGATATCATTTCGAACAAATGACCAGTTGTAGATGGTCACTGGGCCGGTAAGCATGCCTTTAACTGGTTTCTGAGTCAATGATTGCGCATAAGCGCTCTCCCTGACTGTCATCGGTGCGATCCATGATACGTCGCCGAAAATCAGTGGTGGCTTAACACATCGCGACCCGTATGATTGAACCCAGCCAAAGCGTGTAAAGGCAAAACCAGCCAACTTTTCACCAAAATATTCAACCATGTCATTTCGCTCAAATTCACCGTGAACGAGCACATCGATTCCGAGATCCTCCTGAATTTGAATCCATTTTGCTGTCTCATCGTTAACAAATTGTTCGTACTGTTCCTCAGTCCAGTCTCCTTTTCTCCAATTTCGTCGTGCTTGACGAACTTCAGTAGTCTGAGGAAAACTACCAATGGTTGTTGTCGGTAGCGGCGGGAGTTTGAATGCATCTGTTTGGATTTGCTGGCGCAGTCTATAAGAGCCCGGACGTGCAGGCAATTCTTCGCCTAATTGGCTCAGTTCTTCTTGAACCTCATTATTATTGCGGTGTGCGGACTGCTGAAGAGCGAGAAGATCATCACTATTTTTATCGAGCTCTGTTTCTATGGCGCTTTCGCCCTTATTTAGTCCATTTACCAAAGTGACGATTTCTGTTATTTTTTCATCTGCAAAAGAAAGGGCATTGGCGAGCACTGGATCAAGCTCGCTTTCATTTGAAACGGTCACCGGAACGTGGAGCAGACTCGATGAAGCAGTCACCCACAGTTTGTCATTTCCGCCGGTAAATCCGAGCAGTGTTTTCAATTCTTGAAACGCAGCTGATAAATCTGTTTTCCAGACGTTTCGACCATCTATGACGCCGGCAGCGAGTACTTTTTCTTTAGGAAATCCAAAAGTTTTAATGGCTGCCAAATTTGCTTCCTTTCCATAGACAAAGTCAAGTCCGATACCATCAACAGGAAGTTGAACCACCTTCTCATAGTCATCCACCGCTTCGAAATACGTTTGCAGGAGTAGATTAAGATTAGGAACGCCGTTCTTGATTGTCTGGTAGGTGTCCTGGAAAAGCACCAGATCTTCTGCGGTTTGTTCTTTGACAAGAATAGGTTCATCAATCTGTACCCATTCTGCGCCTGCTGCTTTCAATTCACTAAGAACTTGAACATAAAGTGGAATTAAAGCAGTAAGAAGTGTCTGGAAATGATCTTGATCATAGCCCTTTGCTAATTTAAGCAATGTGATCGGCCCGACAATCACAGGTTTTGTGGTAATCCCGAAAGCTTCTTTAGCTTCATTAAATAACGCAACAAGTCGATTGCTGGTCAGATAAGGTTTTGTATCGTTGCTGATTTCCGGAACAATGTAGTGGTAATTTGTATTGAACCACTTCGTCATTTCAGATGCTTCTGCATTCTTGCTGCCTCGAGCGATAGAAAAGTAGGTTTCTAGTGACACTTCTTTTTCATCTGTCCGGAATCGTTCAGGAACCAATCCAAATAATACAGCCGTATCAAGCACGTGATCGTATAAGCTGAAATCGCCAACCGGAATGAGGTCAAGTCCGAGATCCTTTTGTTTCTTTAAATAGCTGAGGCGCAATGTCTTTACGGTTTCCAAGAAGTCTTCCTTTGTGATTTTACCCGCCCAGTAGTGTTCAAGTGCCTTTTTCCATTCCCGCTTCTCACCAATCCTTGGATAACCAAGATTGGCACTTTTTACTTTGCTCATCCTTTGTCCTCCTGTACATCGTAGGGTTTGTTTGAGGGAACAAACAAAAGCCTCTCTATATTCTAGAGAGGCTTGATCAATCATCCGCACCCTCTTATCTTTCAAGACCTCTTGAGATGAGATCTTGCTGGAATTAGCACCTTTTCATTAGAAATGAAAGGTTGCCGGGCTTCATTGGGCCAGTCCCTCCGCCACTCTTTATAAGAGTTTTCATTTAATTAAGAGTTAGCTTAGCATGAAATATTATTATCGTCAACGCTTGGTTGTCACAAAAAAGTACATAAAAGTACGGTTCAGTTCATTCACATTTCGATACGGTGTGACGATAAAGACATTGTGGACAATTCTCCATAAGAAGGTCTTTGCAGCTTTGAAACCACGAGGGTGAACGAGAACAATGAGCGAGTTTATGGATCAAGAGAAATGGTTGAAAGAGATTAAGACTCAGGAAGTTGATCTTTCAATCAATGATGAGCATACGCGGCAGCAGATTAGAATTTTGCATCTTGAGCAATTAGATCTGCAAATTTTGAATTGGGTAAAGCCGTTAATGATGAGATACCGTGAGCCTATTGCGGAGCAGATGAGTCAAGTTGTTACTGAGTTGTTTAGAGGACAAAGTACGATCATTCCACAAACAGTACTCGAGAAATTACAAATTGTCTATCGTGGACAGGTAGAAGTGGTTTTCAGTGGAAGGATTGATCAAAACTTTATTATTAGCTGCAAAGCAAAAGCGGACTTTTTTTATGAACAAGCATTCAGTCTTGCGGATCAGGTAGCTTGTTTCTATCATTTTCATAAATTTCTTTTAGAAAGCATCAAACAAGTAGTCGGACCATGGAACTATGTCGAAAGCATTGAGCATTCATTGGGAAAAATCTTGAATTTGGAACATCAAGTGGTGATGGATCGCTATCAAATCAAGAAGGCGGCTATTGAAGCGAAAAAAGAAGAACAAATGCGATTCAAAGCCTATCATGATGCACTTACTGAACTTCCAAATAATCTGTTGGCTGATGAAACCATTGCTCGATTGATTGACATGCGCACACAGACAAAGCGGACTTTTTCATTGCTTAAAATCAATATAAATCGACTAAAAATTATCAATGAGATCTTCGGGCGAACATCAGGAAATGAATTGCTGATTTCATTATCAGAGCGAATAAATGGCGTTCTCAGAAACTACAATGCCGATCTGTTCCGGATAAGCAGTGATGAATTCATGATTGTTTGTGAAGATTGTCTGAATAAGCGAGGATTGGTTTATTTGGCGGAGACGCTCATTCAGGCATCTGAGAATCCCTTTCATATAGGGGGAAAAGAAATCTACGGGACATTTAGTATTGGTATCTCCGAATATCCCTTTGACGGAGAAACGAGTGTTCAAATTCAGGCGAGCGCCGACGCTGCTTTACGTGAAGCGAAGAAGAGAAACCGGGACAGTTATTTCTTTTACAACAATCACTTGCATCAGCAACTTCTAGAAAAAGTGAATACAGAAAATGAATTGCAGACAGCCTTATACAATCATCAATTTGTTCTTTATTATCAACCTCAAGTGAATGCGCAAAGCAGCAAACTTACTGGCGTAGAAGCCCTCATTCGATGGATGCATCCGAAGAAGGGGGTTGTTCCGCCGAGTGGTTTTATCTCCGTCGCTGAAGAAACAGGGATGATCCGAGATATTAGCTGGTGGGTGTTGAAAAAAGCATGCAAACAGATGAAGTATTGGCATGATCATGGAGCACCAAAGGTTCCGATTTCGGTTAATCTATCATTTAATCAATTTCATGATGACATGCTTGTAAAAAAATTGTGGCATATCCTTGAAACAAGTGGACTTAACCCTAAGTACCTTGAACTGGAAATCACTGAATCGACCATGGCAGATGATCTCGACCGTTCAATGCGGGTATTAAGTGAGATTCGATCGATCGGTATAGGGGTCAGTCTCGATGATTTTGGGACCGGTTATAGTTCGCTCAGCTATTTGAAAAGCTTGCCGATCAATCAGTTGAAAATTGATCGGTCCTTTGTGATGGATATTGCTGAAAGTAGTCGAGATCAAGCAATTGTTGCTGCGATTGTCTCCATGGCTGAACATTTGTGGATCGATGTTATTGTGGAAGGAATTGAAACAAAGGAGCAATTAAAAGCGATCGAATCTTGTCGCTGTCAGGTGATTCAAGGCTACTATTACAGTCAGCCCTTGGCAGAGGATGAATTTTCCATTAAATATTTGGCGTGAATTATGGCTAAATTATGGCTAAATTGTGAAGAATCGTCGGTTTTCATAAAAAACTGGTACACTGGAACTATCATACATTTGATCAATGTACTGATCTTGTCTGTGCGTGGAGCAGTGCTTTTGTCGCATGCCATAAGGACAAGATAGGGGAGGGCAAAGATGCCGTTATTAAAAAAAAGAGCAAGCAAGCAATCTTGGATTGATAAAGCGAAATCAGAGAAAGTGACCATTGATGTCACGGATTCACTTGTCCTTGAGAAAATCCAGATGCTTCGCATCACCGATGCAGATCTTCAAGTCATGAAGATGCTTCATCCACTCGTTGAAAAAGAGATTAATCGAATAGCGGAAGAATTTTATGAGAGTTTTTCTAAGATTGACTCATTGCGAAAAATCATTGATAACTATAGTTCGGTTGAAAAGTTAAGCAGGACGTTAGCGACGCATGTGCTGGAACTGTTCTCTGGGGTCATTGACAAGGCTTTTCTGGATCGAAGATACCGCGTTGGGGTTATGCACTTTCGTATTGGCCTGACACCACAGTACTACATGGGGACATTTCAAAGTTTATTATCGAATTTAATTGAAATCGTTTTAAAACATGGTCCATCTACCCAAGATGTTGATTGCGCGATTCGCTGCATTAATAAATTGATCAGTTTCGAGCAACAGCTTGTCCTCGAAGCCTATGACAACGAGTATGAGAAATCACTGAAGAAAGAATATGAAATTGGTCGTACTGATTTGAAAACATCCATTCTTGGTGTCAGTGATGACTTAATCGCATTATCCGAGCGGAGCAAACAACTGGTCGATCATTTGCAAAATCAGTTCAAGAGGGTAAGAGCGAATTCAAACCAAAGAAGTGAGTACTCCGAGAATACAAAAAAGCATGCTGCGGAGGGTCAGGAGCAGCTTGAACAACTGTTTGTTCAAGTGATGGCTGCCAATACTTCCGTACAAGATACAGGAAAAATGGTTGCGGAGTTGGAAACCTCATCGAAACAGATCGAAGAAGTTACGGTACTCGTCAAAGACATCTCCGAACAGACACATATTCTCGCAATTAATTCAGCGATTGAAGCAGCGAGAGCTGGTGAATACGGCAAGGGATTTACGGTCGTGGCTCAGGAAATTCAAAAATTAGCTGAAGCAACCAACAACGCGATGGGCCAAATTTCTGAACTGATCAAAAGATCGGCAACAGTTACAGGCAATGTCGTCGGTTCTCTTGAGAAGACCACCTCAATCATCCAGAAAAGTATGGAGGAGTCGACGCACACTGGAGAACGCTTTGAAGGAATTATCGATTCTGCTGATCAGAATAGCCGTCTTTCTTCTGTGACGGATCAGAGTATTGACAAACTTGCTGAAATTACTCATGAGTTAAGCAAAGGTGTTGAAACATTGGTTGCGTCAGCAGAACAATTGAAGAACAAATTATAAGTGTTCCTAACGATACAAAATAAATACGGAAAAGAACAGACGGATAAGCCGTGTGTTCTTTTTTCATTGTTTAGGAATTTCATTTTAATCGTGACGTGTTGATGCTGCACAAAAATTTATGTTTATGACAATGGGATCGGGCTTATGCTCGAAAAACAACAGATACGCGCGAACAGTGTAATGTTTCTTCTTAATTTTTTTATGAGCAAGCTGACGCAAATGTTTTGAAGAAACTAATCTGAATCTGACAAACAATAAGAATTCTATTAATCGTGACAGACGAGGACCGGGCTTAGCCCGGTTTTTCTTACTACTCGTTTCGTTCCAATATGTTTGCATTTTGTAAGTAAATGACTGATAGTTTTGGAAATGCGCGCATGATTTCTGTACAATAGAATTAAATGGTTGAAATAATCGGAAAATTATCGGAATCGAGGGAAGTTATGAATTCACGTGTAGCTATGCACCATTTGATTTCAGATCTTATTGATCATGTGGAAACTGTTGTTGTTGGAAAAAGACATGTTGTGAAACTAATATCCGTTGCACTTCTGGCAGGCGGTCATGTATTGATCGAAGACATCCCTGGTGTAGGCAAAACGGTCTTGGTTCATGCGATTGCAAAGTCTGTAGGTGCGGACTTTAAACGTATTCAATTCACGCCTGATTTGCTCCCGTCCGACATTACCGGATTGTCGATTTACAATCAAAAAAAAGGACAATTTGAGTTTCGACCTGGACCACTCATGGGGAATATTATTCTTGCAGATGAGATCAACCGAACATCACCGAAGACTCAATCTGCACTGCTTGAAGGAATGGCCGAGGGTCATGTTACGGTTGACGGTGTGACTAGGGATCTTCCTGAACTCTTTTTCGTTATGGCGACGCAGAACCCTGTAGACTATGAAGGAACCTATGCATTACCTGAGGCTCAGCTTGATCGTTTTTTAATAAAATTATCAATGGGTTATCCGGATCGTAAGGATGAACTGTCTCTCCTGAACCGTGTTCAAGATCAAGATCCTCTTCGCCGGTTAACACCAATTTTGTCGGTTACCGATATCCTGAAACTTCGCCATCAGGTTTCTTCTGTCTATGTATCTGAAGAAATGAAAAACTACATTATGGATCTTATTGAAGCGACACGTGCTCATCCTTTAATCACACTTGGCGTCAGTCCGCGCGGGACAATCGCCTTATTTCAGGCGGTACAAGCGTATGCATTTATTGAGCAGCGTGATTATGCAATCCCGGATGATGTGAAAGCTGTAGCTCCTTATGTTCTTGGTCACCGTTTGCTCTTGAATCAAGAAGCACTTTATGATCACCAGAATGGTAAAGAGCTAATCGGGGATCTAATAGAAACCATTAAAGTTCCGGTTATGAAGAGAGAAACAGTGAAATGATCGGCACTGTAGTGACTAAATGGATGCAGGGCACTGCTGGACGTTTCGTACTTCTCTTCAGCGTTGGTGCCCTACTGTTTCTTTTTGCACTTAGTCAAGGAGGCTTTTTGGGCTGGTTTCTCTTCTCCTTGTTTCTTCCAATTGTGTTCTATGTTGCGCTGCTTCTTCTTTATCCTTTTCAATCCGTTCAAGTGGAGCGCTCCATTAAGAAATCACACTATTTTTCTGGAGATACGATCCATACAGAGATTAAGTTAAAAAGACGTTGGCTGCTCCCATTCTTTCTTGTTACGGTTCATGAGGACACTAAGCATCCTTTTGTCTTATCAAATGAAAAGTCGGATGGTCTACTTGTTTGGTTCGGACGTGAAGCTACGTTTACTTTGATGCTCACTCATGTTCAACGGGGAAAATGTGTTTTTACTGGCGTTGTTCTTAACGTGAGTGATCCATTCGGATTCTTTGAGAAGACCGTCCGTTTACCGTGTACATCAACGGTCTATGTCTATCCACAACTTCACTATCTCTCGCTATCGGCTCTTAGTCTTCGACAGCAAGGATTGTATCAAACCGCACAAGAAACGGATCGATCCGGTTTTTCCGGGGTACGGACTTATCGTCCGAATGATCGTCCTTCCTGGCTTGATTGGAAATCAACAGCGAGAACGAACGTGCTTGTAACCAAACAGTTTGAAACTGAACGTGAGCTTCTTGCCTCTGTTGCCCTTGTATGCAGTGATCAGGATTCAGATCAACTTTTTGACGATGCAGTGTCATGCACTGCCTCTTTAGTTAAAGCATTGATCGGACAGGGTGTGACTGTGCTTTTGACGTATCGAATAGAGGGAAAACCGCTCCTTCTCCATGCGACTGCACGGCAGGCATTAACCTCTGCTTTTCGTGCCCTTGCAGAATTAACGAAGGAACAAGCGCTGACCATTGAAGATGTGGTCATGTCTGGAAATAAGAGGAAAATGGGTTATGCGGTAAGTACGGATTCCAAACTCGCAGCGTCAATGAAACAGTTTGCCAACATTTCAAGACAACACCAAACCATGTTCTTTCTAACTGAAAACACTGGTCACACGAAGATGAAACACATGAACACTGCTTGGTTTACCTTAAATGTTCTGCCAAGAGTTGAGCAATCTCGGGAAAAGGCAGGTGAGTGAAATGCACATCTTTTCAATGCAACGGTTGGTACGCTTTCTGATCTATCTCTTGACATTCATTATCTTATGGACAAGTCTGCAACCGGTCTTTGTATTGACAATCCTGAATTCTACTCGGCTGTGGTTCCTCTTTATTCTTGCAATGGTGCTGATGTTTTATTTCAAATGTCCAAGATGGGTCAGTGCGAGTACCTGCGGAATTATGATTCTGTTTCAGTTACATTTCTATTTCTATCGAAATGAACAGCTGTTTTCGCTTCATTGGATGCGTCCATTGTATGCAGAGCTCATAAGAAATTTTGGTCATGTGTGGCAAGGACAATTCTATTTACTCAGTGACCCGTTCACTGCATTTCTGTTTTTCATTCTTTTCGGATTTATTTTGTTTGGCATTCGACATTGGCTGGCTAATGGACACGTGGGTCTTTTGATCACTCTAGCGATTCTAAGCCTTGCCTTAATCGATACATTTACCTCTTTTAACGCCGATCGATCAATGATCATGGTTACGATCGCATCACTGCTATTAGTGATACTCAATAAATGGACTCTATTCACGTACAGTACGTCTAAGCCACAAACGATAAAACAAACAATTTCATGGTTTACCTCCGGACTTGTTCTTGGAGTCGTGCTGTTGCTGTTTGCACTATTGGTACCGAAGCCTACCGTACATTGGAACACACCTTCCAATTACTTGAGCAGTCTTTCATTCCCATTCGTTCAAAAGGGTTCTTTCTTCTCAGATAATCAGCGTATTGGTTATGATCAAGATGACTCACGGCTTGGTGGATCGCTCAATATGGATACAACACCGTTGTTTACAGCGAACATCAGCGGCAACCCCGGATATTGGCGTGTCGCATACAAAGATTACTATACGGGACATGGTTGGGATGATAGCAATCATTTCTATTTGCCAATTAACGAAAATCAGTCCTTATCATCATTGGTTGGCTTATATGGGAAGCAAACGCGAACAAATCGCGAGACAGCTACAATACATTTTTCTAAAGAAAGCCCGGCAATCCTGCCCTACACCGGCCAACCAGTGCAGGTTCGTGTACCTGGGAGACACTTGAACTATGAACAGACAACAGGTCAGGTATTGACCACGAATGAGCAATGGGTGTCTTCGGAACAACTGGTCTATGACGAGCCAATTTATCAAATGCAGCGCTTGCGTCAATCAACGGCCACAACTGATCCTGAGGTAATCCGTAAACGGTATTTACAGCTTCCCGATTCATTACCGAGCCGTGTCATCAATTTGGGACAAAGTCTGACAGCTGGGAAGTCTAATCGATATGATCAAGTAAAGGCGGTCGTCGATTACTTACGTTCCTCACGCTTCACCTATTCAACGGAACATGTACCGCGTCCGGCAAAAGGACAGGACTATGTTGATCAATTTTTATTTGATTCAAAAGTCGGATACTGTGATAATTTTTCTACGTCCATGGTTATTCTGCTTCGAGCAAGCGGCATTCCTGCTCGTTGGGTGAAAGGGTTCACGACTGGAGAGTATCAAGGCCAAGTTAAAGATAAAGTGAAGGGTAAACAGGTCTATCTCAATAAATATCAAATTACAAATGAAGATGCCCATTCTTGGGGAGAAGTCTATTTTCCAGGAAGTGGTTGGATAAGCTTTGAGCCAACTCCGTCGTTCAACAATCCAAATCAGTTTGCCAGTTCGTCTTCCACGGATAAGACAAAAGCATCGCAATCAGGCAAATCTGTGCATGGTTCGGAAAGCAAGCAGGGTCAATCCTCTGGTACATCTGCATCAACAGACCGGCGGCAACAGCAAGCGCAAAAGCACACAAATGAATCACAGCAACAACGTAGTGATCAGAAAAACAAGGCATCACAAGAACACATATCGAAAGGACATGTGAATGGGTTGCCTATGGCATGGATTGTATTTGCCCTTATTATTACATGCACGTTTGTTGCGGTATGCACACGAAAACGGTGGCTGACCAAAATTAAATTGAAGAAAATCCAGCACATCAATGTACACAACGAGCAGGATTTTCAGCGGGCCTATCTTGGACTGCTCAGCCTTATGGCTTTACATGGCTTAAAACGCAAGGATACTGAAACATTAAGGGAATTCGCCAATCGAGTGGATGAGAAGTTATCGGACACTAAAATGCAGAAATTAACAGATGCCTATGAGCAACTCCTTTATGAGAAACACACGCAAGGGTCATTGATTGATCATCAATCGCTTCATAGACTAATTCAGGATCTTGGCTCACACTTTGAAAAGTAAAGTTATGGATTAGGCGCGTAGCAATAAAAGACGATCCAGCTCTTTGATATAGGTAAGAGGCATTCATGATCTGCATGGGCTGCCGGACACCACTCGAATGAAACGATAAAATGTGCTACTTAGTTTTAAAAAATACAGCGATGATGCGAGACGCTTGCGGCAAGAGAGTAATCGAAACATAATGGATTCAAAGTAAGGATTGAGCGTTTTTTTCCCAGCTTTTTTTCGTAGAAATAAGGCAACCAGCACATGTTGGCTTGCCTTATTTTTTTTGTGAAATGTATTTTCCTACCGATTCTCGCGGCATATTCCGATTGGTCAGGTTCATAAGATGAAGAATAAAGTCATTTTCTAAGGTGAGACAGTTCAGAAAGGATGCTGTATTCATGAAAAAAGATGATCATCAGGAACTTGAACGATCAATCAGCGAAATCACGGAAATTGCTAAAGGATTCGGTCTGGACTTCTACCCCATGCGCTATGAAATCTGTCCTGCAGAGATTATTTATACATTTGGTGCTTACGGAATGCCGACACGCTTCTCACATTGGAGCTTCGGCAAGCAATTTTATAAGATGAAATTACAGTATGACCTCGGGTTAAGTAAAATCTATGAATTAGTAATTAACTCGAACCCTTGCTACGCATTTCTACTCAATACAAACAGCCTGATTCAAAATAAGATGATTGTCGCCCATGTGCTGGCCCATTGTGATTTTTTCAAAAATAATGTGCGCTTTATCAATACGAGACGTGACATGGTAGAAAGTATGAGTGCGACGGCAGAACGGATTCATAACTACGAGGAAAAATACGGGAGCAAGAATGTTGAACATTTTATCGATGCGGTACTGGCTATTCAGGAACATGTCGACCCTCGGATTATTCGCAAAGGTGATTGGCTAGATAGCAAGCCGGGAAAACAAATTAAGAAACGAAAGAAACCGTTGTCTGAATATCAGGATCTTCTCAACTTGGATGATCCTGAAGACGCAACAAAAGAAACAGTGGAGTCAACCAAATTTCCGAACCGACCGGAGAAGGATTTGCTCTTTTTTATTGAGGAGTACAGTAAAGTGCTTGACGATTGGCAGAGAGATATATTGACCATGCTTCGTGAGGAGATGCTCTACTTTTGGCCTCAGCTCGAAACAAAAATCATGAATGAGGGATGGGCTTCTTATTGGCATGCCCGGATTATACGTGAATTAGATCTGACATCGTCGGAGGCTGTAGAGTTTGCGAAATTGAATGCTCAGGTTGTGCAGCCTTCCCAGCAAAGCCTTAATCCCTACTATTTAGGGCTGAAAATTTTTGAGGATATTGAAGAAACGTACAATCATCCCAGTGAAGAGATGATGAACGTTGGTGTTAAGGAAAATTCGGGACGCGATAAAATTTTTGAAGTTCGAGAACTTGAGTCTGATCAATCTTTTATTCGAAATTACTTATCTAAGAAACTGGTGCAACAAGAAGATCTGTTTCTGTTTGAGAAGAAAGGGGACAATTACACCATTACCGATAAGGAATGGATCAGTGTCCGTGATCAGCTTGTGTCAATGCGGATTAACGGTGGATTTCCCTATATTGTTGTTGAAAATGGTGACTACCAGAACAATGGCGAATTGTTATTGAAACACCGATACGAAGGTACAGAACTGGATACTCGAGACTTGGAAGGTGTACTGAACTATCTCGTTCAGTTGTGGGGGAGACCCGTCCATCTTCAGACGATCATCGAGGATCATCCGACATTGTTTAGTTTTGAGAGTGGTGAAATGAAACGGAAAAGATTAGATAGCTAATCTTAAAGGTGCAAGCTACAGATATACCAAAATCCATGATTTGATACGGAACAAAAAAATAGAGCACCTGTTCAGAATCATACACATGTGTCTGAACAGGTGCCCAAGAATGTCTATGTCTTGCACCGATAATGAACGAATTCCCTGAGAGGGTTTTCTATTTCGTCCTTACTTGATCCACTCAATTTGAAATTTAGTGCGCCCATGAATGAAGGACAGCAGAGGGAGATCTTCATCAATAATTTTGCCAATGACAGTTACTTTTGGATCCAAAGGTAACTGTCTTTTTGTAATCTGAATTTCACCTTGATATCGTCCGTAAAGCTGATTGTCAACAGTTACAGAGCCGATCGGTCTTGGTCCCGCATTGTGAGAGAAGACCGGTGGCTTAATCAGTTGCTTTTGTCTGGACTCCTGAGAGCGAATGCAATCGCGTGCTTCGTCCGGACGATTTGACTGCACTACAGACGCCGCCTGGAGTATGGCAGCATCACTTATTAGGGGGTGTGCATGAAGCAATACGCTTCCTTCTTCTTTCCATTCGGAAATTTGGTGAAGTGCACGATTACTTATACCTGGGTCACCAAGTATCACTAGATCAACATCTTCTTGGCATAAATCTAAAAAAGCGGTAAATGGTGAGCATTGGCGGTGATCTTCGAGTGTTGGCAAGCCTTTATAGATCGGTCCACGCAAGTCTTGATCCCCTGGGAAAAAAGCGGCAACCGACAAACCTGACTTTTTAAACAGTTGATTACTTTTTTGGAACGCTTCTCGGGACAGACCGGTCTCAGGACGTGGATAGAAATTATGGCAGGCGGTAACCTTGTTGGTATTCAATCCCTTGTCCGCCATTTTTTTTAATGACTCGGCAGTGAGTGTGCTGGCATTCAGCACGATTGGCATTTGATTCGATAAGGCAGCAGTGGTTTCCTCATCAAATCCATCGTCTAAACGAAGAGCAGTAATACCAAATTGTGTGATGTGATTGACTTCATTTAGAGAAAGATGGAAATCATTTAAAGAATGGGCATCGATATCAACGATTACATCCAATTTAAACGCTTTTGCCAACGCACCCAAATCATAAAGACGCTGCTGATACACTCCAGCATCTTCTTCAGGAATGTGCAAAGAAGTGAAAATCATGTCAAAGCCATGTGCCTGATAATTTTCAATTCTTTTCTGCTGCTTGTTTATGGATTGATTTAAATAAATTGAGAAACCAAGCATTTGGCTACTTCCTTTCAGAGATAAATAATGAGAGATGAAGGAGGTCTTGTCGTTAACCTACTCCATCTCTCATTAATACTCAAATCTTTTATTTAATATTTTCTGCCATTTTTTCATTGTAACCGAACAAGTAGGTTAGGATAAACCCTACGACGTACGCAATGACAAGACCGATAAAGTAATAGATGTATTTATTTTGTGCAATCAGCGGGATTAAAGAAAGACCAGAAACACCGATGCCTACTGCGCCAGTGTGCATGGCTGCTTGGAATGCGCCGCCAAATGCTGCACCAATGCAGGCAGTGATAAACGGTCTGCCGAGTGGGAGGGTGACACCGTAAAGCAGAGGTTCACCGATACCAAGAAATCCGACGGGAAGCCCGCCTTTGATATTGTTCTTTAATTTCTGACTTTTTGTTTTCACATAGATCGCAATAGCAGCACCGACTTGTCCTGCTCCGGCCATAGCTAGTACTGGGAGCAAACTCGTATACCCGAACCGATGAATCAGGTCGAGGTGGATAGGTGTCAAACCTTGATGCAAGCCGACCATGACTAAAGGAAGGAAGAAGCCAGAGAGCAGTGCCCCGGAAACAACGCCACCAATATTTAGTATGGCTTGAATACCACTCGTAATTCCATCTGAGAAGATACCGAATAGCGGCTGAATGGCATAGAGAGAGAGAAGGCCGACAATTAAGAGTGAAATAAGAGGCGTTAGGATAATATCGATGCTCGTTGGAACGCCTTTTCGGACTTGTTTTTCGATGACTGTAACAAGCCAAGCTGCAAAGATAACGCCAAACAGGCCACCACGTCCGGGGGTTAATGGTGCTCCGTAAATGGTGATATTTGCGAGCATTGGATTAAATAAGATCATGCCCATGATGGCGCCAAGAACAGGAGTTCCATTAAATTCTTTGGCTGTATTCCAACCGACAAGAATAGCAAGAAAGGTGAAAATACTGCTCCCGATCAAAACCAAGATGGAAAGTAGGGTTGATTTGGGATTTGCCCCAGCGTTTATTGCAAAGTTAGCAATTCCGTTAATGAGTCCGGAGGCAACGAGACCGGGAATGAGTGGAATGAAGATGTTGCCAATCTTTCTTAACAGCTGTTTAATTGGTGTCTTCTTGGTTTTGTCTTTGATGTTTTGTTTATTTATCGCTGCGCGTTCGCTAAGCGTTAAATCATCAGGATTATTTTCTTCGCCAATAGCAAGTCCGGTTAAGGAACTTAATTCATCAGCAACTTTGTTAACTGTTCCTGGGCCGACAACAACTTGAATCGTGTCATCATCAACAACACCCATGACTCCATTGATCCCTTTGATTTTTTCAAGATCAGCAGAATTTTTTTGAATGACGGACAAACGTAATCGTGTCTGGCAAAACATAATTTTCTGAATATTATCTTTGCCACCAATGTACTCCATAATTGATGCTGCCATCTGTTGTTCCTTTTTCATTTCATTCATTCCTCCTTCAAGGTTTTTCGAATAAAGCCCTTTGCTTCGTGTAATTGATCAATCGCATTTTCATAGGAACAATTAAGTAAGATCATGACGATAGCAGCTTTAACATTGTGATGCGCATCTTCAAATTGATGCTGCGCCGTTTCAAAAGCGCAACCCGTAGCCTGCATAATGATGCGCTTCGATCGCTCGATCAACTTTTTATTCGATGGCTGCAGGTCTACCATTAAATTTCCGTAAACTTTTCCAATCTGAACCATGGCTGCAGTGGAAATCATATTAAGGACCAGTTTCTGAGCGGTACCGGCTTTTAGTCGCGTTGAGCCTGTCAGCACTTCTGGACCTGTTTCAATTTCAATAGCGACATCTGCATCGTGACTAATTTCTGCGTGCGTATTACAGGCAAGACTTATCGTTTTTGCTCCTTGGCTTCGTGCATAATTAAGTCCGCCAATCACATAGGGTGTTCGCCCACTAGCAGCGATACCGATAACAGTATCCAATTTACTGATCGCTTGTCTCTGTAGATCTTCACCTCCCAGTTTCTCGTTATCCTCTGCGCCTTCGATAGCCGTCGTCAATGCCTTTTCTCCACCAGCAATGATCCCTTTCACCATCCGTGTAGAAACGCTGAATGTAGGCAGACATTCCGATGCGTCGAGAACACCGAGTCTTCCACTTGTACCCGCACCTATGTAGATTAACCTGCCTCCTGCTTGGAATGAGGAAACCACGCATTCGACAGCTTTTTTAATCGCTGGTAGCGATTTTTGAATGGCTAGAGGTACGGTTTGATCTTCATGATTCATTAATGCTAATAATTCATGCAGGGACATGGTGTCGAGGTTCATCGTGTTCTGATTTCGGCTTTCGGTAGAGAGGTTTTCAGTCACTGCAAACACACCTTTTCTGTTTTCTTTATTATGTTTATTACTAATATTCTATTAAATTGAAATAAAAAGTCAATATATTAGATAAAAATAATGAAATTAAGTTTCATAAATGAGCAAATAAACGCTCATGGTTGGCCATTTATCGTCGAAATTTAATGACTGCTTCACGCGCTTCACGGTATTGGTCAACCAGTTGATTACCGGAGAGATGGAACACGCTGAGATAGAGTGCATCGATGATGTTCAGTTGTGTCATGATTGATGCAATACTGCCGATCCGAAAGTCTTGCTCCACAACGGGCGTACAAAGTTGAATATCAGATAGCTTAAAAAGTGGAGAATTTTGCGCATTGGTAATCGCTATGATACACGCGTTTTTATTCTTCATCAGTTTTGCAAGTTGGAGTATGTCTTTTGTTTTTCCTGACATACTTACCGCAACGAATACGGATGAGGATGTTAGAAAGGGGATTGTAGCGGCGAGTTGATGAAAATCCGGAGTCATTACTGAATGATAACCCAGTCTCGAAAATTTATAACTTCCGTCAATAGCAGCAATGGATGATCCGCCAACACCAAAAAAAATAATCCGATCTGCTGACAGAAGATGTTCCACAGCCTTTTCAAAATTTTTTCTTTCGAGGGAAAGCTGGGTTGATTCAATTGCTCTTTTATTTAATTGGGTAACTTTACAGAAAAGATCGTAAGGTGAATCCTTTTTCTGAAGGCTTGAAAAATCGGTGAGATCTTCATGAGAAAGTGTGAGTTCTTTTGCCAATTCAAGTTTAAAGGTTTTGAAATTTGCTGCACCAATCGATTTACAGAAGCGTACAACACTTGCTTCACTTACATCGGCCTTAATCGAGAGGTCTTTGGATGTCATGTTTGGCACAAGTTCCGGATACTTCGTAATATAAGCGCCCACTCTTTTTTCTGCTTCGGATAAGTGGTTCAGACGATTTTTTATTTGCTGTATCAGTGAACTCAATTGGTCGTCCTCCATTAAGGAATGCATGCGCATTGCTCCATATTTACCTAATCATATTATTGATTGAGAAGGGTTGCAAGAAAAGAAGAAAAGAGTAGGGAAAATATAGTCGATTAGAACTGATGAAGTTAGGTACTACTTGTAAAATGCTAGTTCTCGATGTGCCAATGCGATGCGCTATCCATGTTATATTAATCATAGAGTTTGTAAGAGAAGGGAGAACAAACGTGAAAAGGATTGCAGTGTATTGTGGTGCGAGCAAAGGGAAGAACCCGATTTATGAAGACTATGCGGTAAAACTAGCAAAATGGATCACGGACGCGCAGTGTGAATTGGTCTATGGCGGTGGGAAAGTAGGCTTAATGGGAATCGTTGCTGATACGGTGCTGGATCATGGCGGGAAAGTAATAGGCGTGATGCCCCAATTTCTCGTTGATCGAGAAATTGCCCATGATCAATTGAGCCGGCTAGTCGTTGTCAATGATATGGATGAACGGAAAAAGAAAATGATGGATTTATCTGATTGCTGTATGGCATTGCCTGGAGGGCCAGGAACACTTGAAGAGATATCCGAAGCAATTTCTTGGGCTCGGCTTGGAGAGAATGCCAGCCCATGCATTTTCCTTAATGTGAATGGTTATTACGACTTAATCGGTCGCTTTTTTGATCAAATGGTGGATGAAGGGTTCCTTTCATCAGAAGATCGCAAAAAAGTTCTTATTTCTGATTCATTTGATGAAATCAAGACGTTTATCGAGACCTATGTTCCACCTCATGTAAGAACGTATTCAAAATAAGTGTTTTTCCACACAGAAAGAGAGCACCACGCATGTACTGCGCAGTGCTCTCTTAATTAATGTTATTGAGGTATTGCAACGAGCGGCTTTGCCAGATTTTGCTGAATGAACTGTGCCGCACGCTTCACATCGGAGTCTGTTGGAGGTTCGATGCCTTCAAGTGGATAGTCAAGTCCCATCGCTTCCCATTTGAACACACCCATTTTATGATAGGGCAGTATTTCAACACGTTCAACATTATTCAGCGTGTTGATGAACGCGCCAAGATCAGTTAAATCTTTTTCAGAATCGGTAACGGTTGGGACGAGCACATGTCTGATCCAGACCGGAATTTGTTTCTCAGATAACAATTTTGCAAAAGCAAGAATATGTTTGTTTGGCTGCCCGGTCAGCCATTTATGACGTTCGGCATTGATTTCCTTAATATCCAAAAGGACAAGATCCGTGTATTTGGCAAGTTCGTCAAATTGCTTGTGGAAGAATGGAGCATCCACATAGCAGCAACCAGACGTATCAAGTGCAGTATGAACACCAATTGCTTTGCATGCCTTGAAAAGCTCTTGCAGAAAAGGCATTTGCAGCAATGCTTCGCCGCCGCTTACGGTGATACCACCGCCTGAGGACTGAATAAACGGCAGATAGTCTTTCAATTCACTGATGATCTGGTCCACGCTGATTTGTTTTCCCGATCCAATAGTTCGAGTATCGACATTGTGGCAATACTTGCATCGGAGTGGGCATCCTTGCATAAAGACAACATATCGGATGCCAGGTCCATCAACGGTGCCGAACGATTCAATTGAGTGAATATTTCCGAGAATCACAAGCAGCACCTTCCTTCTCAAAACGCATGCCTAGCAAAAGAATAGAACTCATATTGATTGGTGGAACGTACGATGCAGCACTTCCAATTGTTGCTCACGTGTAAGTTTAATGAAGTTTACGGCATACCCTGAAACACGAATCGTTAGTTGCGGATACTTCTCCGGATGATCCATCGCATCAATCAGTGTCTCGCGGTTAAATACATTGATATTAATATGATGACCCCCTTTTACCGCGTATCCATCAAGCATTGCATCCAAATTAGCTTCACGTACTGCGTCATCTTTTCCCAGAGCTTGTGGAACAATCGAAAATGTATTTGAAATACCATCGAGCGAATAACGGTACGGCAGTTTTGCAACCGATGATAGAGAAGCAAGTGCACCTTTGCTATCCCGACCATGCATTGGGTTCGCTCCAGGGGCGAAAGCTTCACCGCGTAAACGTCCATCCGGAGTGCTACCCGTTTTCTTGCCGTAGACAACGTTTGAGGTGATCGTCAATATTGATAAAGTCTGAACAGAGTCACGGTAGGTATCAACTTTCTTAAGCTTATTCATGAACCGTTCAACAAGGTCAACCGCAATGGAATCGACGCGATCATCATTATTTCCGTATTTTGGAAAATCGCCTTCAATGGTAAAACCGACTGCAAGGCCATCATCATCACGTTGTACATGAACCTTTGCATATTTTATGGCACTGAGTGAGTCTGCGGCAACACTCAGTCCAGCAATACCGGTTGCCATCGTGCGCAGAATATGCGTATCATGGAGTGCCATCTCGCTGCGTTCGTAGGAGTACTTATCATGCATATAGTGAATGACATTTAATGTATTGATATAAAGATCAGACAACCAATCCATCATCCGATCAAATTTCATCATGACCTCATCATAATTCAGGACGTCACTTGTGATTGGAGCAAGTGCTGGAGCAACTTGAACCTTCTTGATTTCGTCAATGCCGCCATTAATCGCATAGAGCAATGTTTTTGCTAAGTTTGCGCGTGCACCGAAGAACTGCATCTGTTTCCCAATCCGCATAGCAGATACACAGCAAGCAATGCCATAATCATCGCCGTATTGTACGCGCATCAGATCATCATTCTCATACTGAATTGCACTCGTTTTAATCGAGATTTTGGCACAATATTGCTTGAATGCTTTTGGTAGTTGTTCAGACCAAAGAACAGTCAGGTTAGGTTCTGGAGCTGGGCCGAGATTTTCCAGTGTGTGCAAGAATCGGAATGAATTTTTCGTAACGAGTGTGCGTCCGTCAACAGACATTCCGCCAATGGATTCTGTTACCCATGTCGGATCACCGCTGAATAATTCGTTATAATCTGGTGTACGTGCAAATTTCACCAAACGTAATTTCATCACAAAATGGTCGACCAGCTCTTGTGCTTCTTCTTCAGTTAAACTATGGTTCGCCAAATCACGTTCAATATAAATATCAAGGAAAGACGAGGTTCGACCAAGGCTCATTGCAGCGCCGTTTTGTTCTTTGACGGCAGCAAGATAACCGAAGTACAACCATTGGAATGCTTCATGTGCATTTGATGCCGGCTTGGAGATATCAAAACCATAGCTTGCAGCCATTTTTTTAATATCTTCTAAGGCACGAATCTGTTCAGTCAGCTCTTCTCTCAGGCGAATGATGTCTTCGCTCATTTTGCGGCTCGTGGTTTGCTTGTCGATTTTCTTTTGATCAATCAGAAAATCAATGCCGTAAAGCGCGATACGGCGGTAGTCGCCAATGATCCGTCCACGCCCATAAGCATCAGGAAGACCTGTGATAATGCCCACGTGACGAGCAAGTTTCATTTCATCAGTATAGGCATCAAAAACACCTTGGTTATGTGTTTTTCTATAGTCTGTAAAAATATGATTCACTTCGTCACTCATTGTATATCCATACGATTCACAAGCTTGTTTTGCCATACGAATGCCACCAAAAGGCATCAATGAGCGTTTGAACGGCGCATCGGTTTGTACACCGACAATTTTCTCGAGTGATCGATTTAGATAGCCTGGCTTATGGGAGGTAATCGTCGATACAATTTCAGTGTCCATATCCAGAACGCCGCCGTTTTTTCGTTCCCGTTCAGAAAGTTCCATAACCTGTTTCCAAAGTAATTCAGTATTCTTTGTTGGTCCGGCAAGGAATGACTCGTCTTCCGTATACCCGTGTATGTTTTTCATAATAAAGTCTCGAACGTCAATTTCATTTTTCCAAATGCCATCCACGAATCCATCCCAGGCGGATCCGTACTTACTTCCCTTAATTACTGCTTCCATGTCGTTCATCTCCTCATTTAAATGGTCGATTATTTGAACGCATTATCCTTGAGCACATCTTAATTATATAATATCAGATGATAACGCTTACAATTCGATTATGACTTTTTTGTTAACAATACAACTGTATATTATTGGCTATTTTGTGAATGGAGTTGTGAAAATGATTTAGAAAGAAAGCGCAACCATCAAATTTCTGGTAATCTATAAGTAAATCATATGGGAGGAAGTGGTTTCATGTTTTGCCCAGTATGTGAAGCTGTACGAATGAAAGAAGTTGAAAAGGATGGCGTGCTGATCGATATTTGCCCAAGTTGCAAAGGTGTTTGGCTCGACCGAGGAGAACTGGATAAAGTATCAAGTAGGGTAAAGGAAGCACGTTCGTCCTATGATGACAAATATGAGGATCATGACGATCGAAAAATGTACAATGATGATTATCGAAAGGGTAACTATTATGATAAAGAACATTATAAAGGCGGGTACGCGCACAGAAAAAAGAAAAAATCGGTTATGGATATGCTTGGCGATCTCTTTGATTGACAAGGAAAGATCAGAAGGTCCGATGAAGGGGTTCTTCCCTTTATCGGACCTTTTCTAATGATAAGAACCATTACTCATTGTGAAGAAGACCAAATCGATCCAAAGCTGCTTGAATGCCGTCTTGATCATTGGAGAGCGTCACGAAATCTGCAGCGCCTTTTACAATTCCTGGGGCGTTCTCCATAGCAACACCGATCCCAGCGAAGCGAAGCATATCCAAGTCATTGTAATTATCGCCAAATGCAAGGGTTTCATCACGACGAATGTTATAGTTGTTCAAAAGTAGTTGCATCGCACTTGCTTTGCTGACATGATCAGCCATAATTTCGAGATACGTAGGTTTTGACTTGACCATCACTACTTGTAAATCAAGTGCACTCAGGGATTGATGGAAGTGATCAATTTGCACCGGATCACCCATACAGAGCACCTTATGGATTGGAGGAATTTCTGCGGCCGAATGTTCATCATGAAAATCATACAAAGTCATTGGAGTACCGGCAATTGCGTATTCCTGATCGATCCATGGATCATCAGTGTTTGAAACGAGCCATTGATCAAAGCTGTACGCAGAAAAGCTAATATTAGGAAAGCGATTACAAATTTGTCCGTAAATCGTATTAACACTATCGGTACCCATGGACACGTTCAATAATGGTGCGTCTGTCAGCTCTGTTTGTTTTGAATGAATAATAAGCGCTCCGCTGTAGCAAACAATAGGGTCGGTTAAACCCAGTTGCTTCTGCAGAGGAAAAATGCCCCTCGGCATGCGTGCAGAAACGAGGATGAATGGAATGTTACGCTTCGTGCATGCCTTGATCGCTTGAATTGTTTTTGTTGTGAGGACATGATTTGAATTTATGAGTGTTCCATCAATATCACTGAAAATCATTTTAACAGACATAGAAAGCACTCCTTTATTAAATTCATGGATGATGGGTTCCTGTGATTTATTTTGCAATCACAACTTGTGTCCCATTTTCTAAAGCGATCTTATTCATCTGATCAGGTAAAGGCTGATCCGTGATGAGGACATCAAATTGTCCCCAATTTAATGATTTGAATCGTCCCTCTGCACGGATTTTCTTATGATCTGCAAGAATGACGGTGCATGCAGATTGTTTTGCGACGAGTTGCGTGATCCACGCATCTTCCTGATCTTGATAATACAGACCATCTTCAGTGATTGCTGCAACGCCGAGAAAAGCACTGTCAAAATGAATGTTTTCTAGTTCTTTCATACTTGTGAGACTAAAGAAAAATCGATTGCTTGTGTTCAGACGTCCACCAAACAAATGGACAGTTGAGTGGTGTTCGTTCCGTGATAAAAGTTCAGCAACATCCAAAGATTGGGTAAATACTGTAACGTTCTTATCCAATTGTTTAGCCAAACAGGATATGGTGGTTGATGCATTGAAAAAGTAGCAGCCTTTTTCTTGGAGTAGCGTCGTTGCTTGTTGACCGATCCTCATCTTTTCATCGGAATAGGTCTGCAGTCGATCTCGATATGCAAGAATATCATGATGCAAATTGAGCAAGGCAATGCCGCCATGGGTACGAATAGCTGCCCCTTGTTCAACAAGTCTTACGATATCTCGACGTGCGGTATCCCGCGATACGTGATAAAGGTCGCAAATGTCTGATGTGGACATACTCCGATTTTCTTTTAAATAGTTAAGAATAGTGACGAGACGTTCTTCCTGATAAATCATTACCACCTCCCATTAATGCATAAGTAATTATAAGCATATATACGTGTTTATACAACTTTTGCGCGCTTATAAATTGATGAGAAAAGGCTTTTTCTTATTTGACTTTTTGAATTGGAGCATCTATACTAAAATAGACCTAATGTGAAAGACAAGATTTTTATGGTTTTCATGAATATACTGTCGTTGATTTGGAGATACTTTGAAACGAATAGTATGAAAAGCTGATTGCACATTGCGCTGAATCATACTGGCTCGGTCAGAGGAACCGTAAGGATGGAAGAGAGGTAGGGCTTTCGTTGTTTCGGCGCCGAATATGCCGATTATTGTTTTTGGTTTTGGTTTGTTTCGATTAGGTCTAAATTTTATGATTGAACGTATGATAAAGAGGAACATTTATAATTCACGTATTATAAAAGGATTATCAATGTGTGGTACTTTTTTATTGATACTTTTTATAATATGTGAATTTTTTATTTCTGCGGGAAGAACCTTAAAGTGCCGGATATACATTCGACGCTGGTGGGAAAAGTTACGCCAGATAAAACATACGCATATATCAAACTTAAGTGCGTTCAAGCATTTGAACATCCACTTATTATTAGGAGGTTTTCTTCGTGAAAACAGGTACAGTAAAATGGTTTAACAGTGACAAAGGTTTCGGCTTCATCGAAGTTCCGGGCGAAAATGACGTATTCGTTCATTTTAGCGCAATCCAAACTGACGGATTCAAGACTCTTGACGAAGGTCAAGCAGTAGAATTTGAAATCGTTGAAGGCAACCGTGGCCCTCAAGCAGCTAACGTTACAAAGCTGTAATTAATTTTTTACAGAAAAAACCGTTTCCTCGAATAGAGGGGACGGTTTTTTCTTTTCTTTACGAACGACGAGAAAGTAGTTAAAAATGTAGAAAAAGTAAGGTTGAGTATTGGCATATTGTTGCATTTTATTTTATGATTAACTGTGATCTTTATACTTGACTTGGAGGAAGTAACTATGTCACAGCTAGAAGAAATACTGGATTATAATCAACACTTTGTTAAAAACGAATCCTATAGACCGTATGAAGCGCCGAGTCGTCCAGTAAAAAAAATGACAATTGTCTCATGTATGGACTGCCGATTAATTGAACTTTTGCCTAAAGCATTAGATGTTAAAAATGGCGATGCGATTATGCTGAAGTCCGCCGGCGGGATGGTTGAGTCTCCGTACAGTAATACGATGAAGAGTATTCTTGTGTCACTGTATGAGCTTGGCTCTGAAGCAGTGTACATTATCGGACACACGAATTGTGGCATGCATGGATTACATGGACATAAAATGGTTGACGATATTAAACAACGCGGTGTCAGTGATCAAAAGTTTGCTACGGTACGTGAGCAAGGTGTGGATCTTGACCAATGGTTAAATGGTTTTCAATCAGTTGAAGAAGAAGTCCAAAAAAGCGTGACGATCGTTAAAAATCATCCTTTACTTCCGGAAGGAACTCCGGTAATTGGTCTGGTCATTGATCCGAAAACGGGTGAGCTCAAAAAGATCTGATTGCGTGTACCTCTCGCCAATCTTCTGTTTCCTAGAACTTTCCAAATGTTATTCTGCATATGGAAAACAGAGACGGCACAGAATAGGCGTGTAAGGGAGGTGAAACACATGGCAAATTCAAATCAATTAGTCGTGCCAGGTGTACAACAAGCAGTTAATCAGATGAAAGAAGAAATTGCTCGTGAATTTGGAGTAAACCTGGGACCGGATACAACATCAAGAGCAAATGGTTCGGTTGGTGGAGAAATTACGAAACGTTTGGTAGCTCAAGCTCAATCTCAATTTGGTGGGTACCAGAAATAATCCGAATAAATTTAAATAATTAATAAAGGGAACGGTTGCTTACTGTTCCCTTTTTGCTATTTAAAAAAAGGACCTAGACCGAATCGGATGAGATTTCGCAGGACATGTAGATGCCTGGTTCTATTTCATTCGCCCAGCACATAAGCTGTTGACAGGAATGAAGTACTGATATGGATTCCGAAGAGGGGGATAACCTTGGTATATCGCTTACTTGCACTGGACATCGATGGAACCCTGTTAAGCAGCAATAATCGGCTTAATCGGCAAACAAAGGATGCCATTCAGTATGTGCAGAAAAAAGGTGTCATTGTCACGTTAGTCTCTGAACGTCATTTTCACTCCGCTGCAAAAGTTGCACGCGCCTTGCGATTAACACAACCCATCATCACGCACGGCGGTGCCTTTGTTTCTTCTTCAATGGATCATCCGGTATATACAAGCAAAATTGATCACAGTGTGCTGATGCAGCTTGCTGAGTTTTTAGAAACCTATCCATGCCAAATACAGATGTCACATGAACGGTTGTCGATTAGCAATCGGCCGCTTCAAAAAAATTTGATTGCTAAAATGACTATTGGAATGAATGAACCCCTTTTTTATCCGGTCACCTACGTCGATTCTCTTAGTCAATATCTTCTCGAGAATTATGAAGGCGCTACAGATGTTAAAGTGAAACTGGAAGACAAGAAAGTGATGGATGACTTAGAAAAGTCAATCAATGATTATTTTCCTTCCCTCGATGCCTGGCGAACAAGTTCGGACAGTTTAACATTAGTACGTAAAGGCACATCTAAATTTAATGGGCTGCTCTTTTTTGCGGGTCAGCTCGGAATTCCTCTCCATGAAATTGTTGCCGTAGGGGACAGTGTGCAGGATGCGGAAATGATTGAAAAAGTTGGGCTTGGTGTTGCGGTGCGTAATGCGCCTGCGGAAGTCAAAGCGAAGGCAGATTGGGTTACACGCTCCAATGATATGGAGGGTGTTGCCTATGTTGTTCGTGAAGTGTTCAGAAAACAGATTCGTGTACATTAATCACGATACTGTTATTGAGGCAGCCGTTGGTTACGGCTGTTTTTTTGTATTCTTGTGAAATAATTGAGAACATGTGATCGGCTATGATAGAATGAAAGCAAACGAACATACGGAAGTAGGGATTCGATGATTCGGTTTGTTCACGCTGCTGATTTACATTTGGATCGCCCATTTGAAGGATTGACAACGTTACCTGAAGAAATTCACAAACGTGCGGCTGAGAGCACGTTTCAAGCGCTCCGGCATTTGGTCGATAAAACAATTCATTCGAAAGCGGATTTTCTTATCATAGCTGGAGACATCTTTGATAACAGTCATCGCAGTATTAAGGCACAACGAGCGTTTATTAGCGAAATGGGACGGCTAGAGCAAGCTGGAATTCCAGTCTATATATCCTATGGCAATCATGATTTTATCAACCAGTCATGGAATCATCTTACACTTCCAGATAACGTGCATGTCTTTCCTGAGACGCCTTCGATGTTTTCACTTCAGACCACACATGGATTGCACGTCCATTTGTATGGTTTTAGTTATCAACAAAGATGGATCCATACGGATATGGCTGCTCAATATAGCCGTACAGGGCAAGCAGATTACCACATTGCTCTCTTGCACGGAGAACAACGCAATCCTAATGATTCGGGTAAGTATGCACCCTTTACCCAGCAAGAATTAATCGAGAAGGGATTTGATTATTGGGCTCTGGGTCACATTCATAAGCGGCAACAGCTTGCAGTCCCGGCACCAATTTGGTATCCCGGCGATATCCAAGGTCTTTCTTTTAAAGAATCGGAGTTGGGAGAAAAGGGCGCATCACTTGTTGAACTGGATGCTCATGGTGCTCACGTACATTTTTTTCAAACGTCGGTTATTTACTGGGACCGTGAAAAGCTGCCCTTCACCGGTCCATTAACTGCAGAAAATCTGGAAGAAGCGTTAACTAAACTTAAAGAAAAATTTAGAGAAAAGCATCATGCTTGCTTCATACGCGTCGCGTTCTCATTTGCCGATCCAGGGCGAGAACGCAATGACGTTGAAGATATGGTTAAAGAATTAATTGATGCTGTAAATGAAGATGAATCAGATCAGTCTGATTTTATTTGGCTGATTCAGGGGGAATGTTCGTACAAGAGTGTATGGGACAAACAGGAAGTGATGACTAGTTCACATTTTGTTGGAGATCTTTTTCGATTTATTGAAGAACAAGACAGCGTGGATCGTGCTACGGAACTCCTTTATCATCACCACTCCGCAAAAAAGTATTTGACCGCGCTCACGCCCTCTGAACAACAACAGATCAGAGCAGAAAGTGAGCAACTGCTTGCAGATGCACTCCTTTCTCTAGACATCGAGAAGCAATGATAAATAAGAATGTCAGGAGGTGAACGGAACGGCTATTCGCATAAAGCCGTCATTTACCTATGAAGATAACCTCATTGGAAATAGCACAATTCGGCCGTTTTACGCAGAATAAAATAATTTTGCCGTCTTCCTCTTTTGCAATCATCTATGGTAAGAATGAAGCTGGAAAATCGACAGTGATGCAATTTATTCTTAGTCTTCTCTTTGGTTTTCCGCAAAAAAAAGTGCTGGAAAAATGGAAAGGGAAGCACCAATCCGGACCATTCGGCGGTTCATTATCCTTTATTGCCGATGATGGAGTTACCTATCGATTAGATCGATCACTTGGGGAAAATCCACACCTAGTTTCGGCAAACGGTACACCTGGAGATTTTCACGCATTCATGCGCGGCATGGATCAAATACTGTACAAGAATGTGTTTTGTTTTGATCTCGACGGTTTGCGGAATATTGAGCAAAAAACACCAACAGATCTGAATGATCTTCTACTCGGTGCAGGAATGATCGGCAGTGGAGCACTTGGAAAATTAGAACAGATGCTTGAGAAAAACTGTGGCCAATTATTTAAAAAAAGTGGGAAAAAGCCGCAGATCAATCAACTCTTTGCGGATCTTAATAACTGTTCGGCAGATCTTAAGTTGTGGGAGCAGAAACTTGATACTTTTCAGACCTTACAGGAAAATATTAACACCAATAAAATACATTTAGCAGAGCTTGAGAATCAGGAGAAAAATTTGCAGCAACAGTATCACCAATGGACATCTTTCTCCGCAACGAAACCGCTCCTTTTAAACCTTCGAGCCATGGAATCCGAAATGAAGGATCTAGAGAATTTACCTGAATTTCCGTTAAACGGGAAAGAAAACTATGTTGATTTATGCAAAACGGAACGGACCTTGCACGATGAGTGCACTACTTTGAATGATCAGATTGAGACCCTTGATGAGTCGATTCGAGTGATTCATGTTGATGCGCAATGGTTAGAGGAAGAACCGGCATTAAATCAACTTTTCCATCAGGCAACGGTTCATGAACAGAATGAACGTGAACGTTATCGATTAAAAGCTGAACTGCTCGAACAACGTGCACAATTTGAAACGCTTGTTCGCCAGCTTGGTCCGAAATGGTCGATTGAGTCCATCCGAAATGCTTCAAGCTCATTTTCTCTTAGTGCGGAGTTAAAAGAGAAATTGGCTGTCTGGAAGGAGAAATTGAAGGATTGTCAAGATAGTGAAAGAGATATTAAGCGTGCTAAGGAAAAGGTGCACTTTCTAGAAAAACGAATGCAAGAAATGCGTGCGGATTCATTGACTGTCGGGAGCCGCACGACTTCTAGGGCACAGAGTCCAGCAAATCATTCTTCACAGAGATCTTTTGTATTTTGGACAATTCTTGTCATAGCCATTGCCCTAAGTATTAGTTCTGCATGGTTGATCACCCCACTCACAGCTATTCCTGTTTTCCTATTTGGTGGAGTGATGGCAGGCGGTTTCCTTATTTTTTCCAGACAAGGCAGTGGGAACAGCTCTTCGGCGGATCAACAAGAGCAACGACACTTAGCGGAATTCTCATTGATTGCAGATCAATTGACGACTGAGAAAATGAGCATCGAAGCAAAATCTGAACAGCTTAAGGCCTGCGCTCAGTTATGCAAGGAACGAGAAGAAAAATTGCACGTGTGGCTTGGAGAAAATGGGTATGCAGTGGATCATCTAGAATGGGCAGAAGATATCGTGCACTTGGTTGAGCGTGCAAAAGAAAAAGATCATAGAATCGCACTGTTAATGAAACAGATCCAGCCATTGCTGCAAGCTCATGAAGCCTTTGAACAGGAGAGCATCAGAATCGCTCAGAAGTTCGGGCTAACAGAAGGCGATGTCCCTTATATAGAGAAGTGTTACCATCAGGCCCGTGAAAAAAGGAATCAAAGAGACGATCTGCTGACTAAACGTGTGATGCTTATAAATCAAAAGGAACGCTACACCAAACGAATGATTAAGCTTGCCGAAGATAAAACGCATTTACTTCATCTTGCCAATGTGGAAAATGAGCAGCAATTTTATCAAGCGGCTGAGTATGCTGCACGTGCTCATGAACTAAAAAAACAAATCCGAGAATGCAGAAGTCAGCTTATTACTTTGGCCGGTTCAGAAACACGCCTTAAAGCGCTTTTTTCCTACTTAGATGATCACAAATGGGAAGGCAATACGGAACAAGCGTTTAAAATGCGTAGCGCAGAGCTTAAGGAAAAAATGAGGACGATACGTGCACAACTGGCTAATGATCAAGCCAGCTGTGACAACATGGAAGAGAATGACTCATATCGTCAGACACTTGATCGTTATCAAGCATTACGCACAGAAGCAAATTTAACTGCAAAAGATTGGGCGGTCTATCAGACAGCATTTTGGGCCATTCAAAAAGCAAAAGAGCAATACAGGCAACATCGGCTGCCAAGGGTCATGAATGAAGCATCACAGTATTTCCAAATGATTACGGATAAACGTTATGAAAGTCTTCAGCTCGATGAAAATGGCTTTAGTGTCCGCCGAAGCGATGGGCAGAACATTTCAGCTGTTGAATTGAGCCGAGGAACTGCAGAACAATTGTATCTTTCACTTCGCCTCGCACTGATGGGGATGTTTGGTGATTATGAGACATTTCCGCTAATTATCGACGATGGTTTTGTGAATTTTGATCAGGACAGGTCACAAAAGGTGTATCGCATACTGAAAGAGGTTGCGAAAAAACGCCAAGTCATTTTATTGACTTGCCATGAGCACACCTTCATGCACGAACATCCCGAACAAGTACTCGTGCTTAATGAACAAACGAATGTACAGACGAATAGTTCAATAATAGGCTAATTTTGAACGTATTCTTTGTGAAATTTATTTCATTTATCTTATTGAGTTCGCCTGCATGCTATAATTTGTTTAGAATATGTTGCAAATAAGGATGATTTCACTATGACTGAGACACACTATAAAATTAATCTAGTCGAAGATGAGGAGAGTTTGTCTTCCATTCTAAAAGCGTACTTGGAGAATGAAGGATGGGAAGTCTCTGTTTTTCATACAGCTGAAGAAGCGTTGGACTATATGCATAACGGCGTCCATTTATGGATATTGGATATTATGTTACCCGGTATGTCGGGGTATGACTTGATTCGAAAGATTAAGGAGAATCATTCGGAACAACCTGTAATCTTCATTTCAGCAAGAGATCAGGATTTGGATAAAATTCTTGGACTGGAATTGGGCAGTGATGATTATCTGGCCAAGCCTTTTCTACCAAAAGAACTTGTAATTCGAGTGAAAAATCTACTTCATCGTGTCTATGGGGCAGGTATCCATGAAAACCGTATGGTGGTTTCCAAATATCAACTTGATGTCGTTCGCCGAAAGGTTTTTGATGAAGAAAACCAATCCATCGAACTGACCACCAAAGAATTTGATGTATTACTCTACTTGATGGAAAATGTAAATGTTGCGAAATCAAGACAAGATATTCTTACCGAGGTATGGGGTGAGGATTATGTAGGTTCGGATCGAGCTGTGGATGACGTGGTTCGGCGAATTCGTAGAAAAATGGGGCGTTTATCACTTGAAACCGTCTATGGCTCAGGATATAGGATTGTCTCATGAAATTACCTTTTAAAATGACTCTGACGAAGCGAATCTGGATATGCTTTGCGTCGCTTGAGTTACTCATCGGAATAATTCTGATCATTGTCTATCCTTACTCGATACAAAGCACATTAAAAGAAAATACTTATCGAACCATTGAAGTGCAGCAGATGTTGGGGTTTCAAGAGTTAACCGGGGGCTATGGTGTTGATAATCCAGGAGCAAAAGTTCATGATCATGAATCAACCAGCTCTATTTGGACGCTAATGGTAAATAATCAATTTGAAACGATTATCGGTCGTACACAATTGAATCATTCCACATTGATGAAGATGAAACGAAAGATCGGGCATCAGAAGAGTCTACTTGCTCGCTATACGCTTAAGACCAATAATTCAACAATGTATTTCGTTGTGAGACGCATTCGAATAGATGGAATGAATGGTTATCTGATTTCATATATGTGGGATACTTATAATAATGAGTTAGCAGAAAGCTTGTGGAGTCGTCTTATTTTCACATTTGTTCTCGCGAGTATTCTCAGCTTATTCTTGGCTTTCTTGTTAGCACGTTATTTGAAACGTCCGCTGGATATACTGGGTAGGCGATTTAAAGAAATCTCGAAACTGAATTGGGAGAAGCCGTTTGAGTGGAAAGGTGACGTAGAATTTGAACGTCTTTCTGCACAATTTGAAGAAATGCGTCTCAACTTAATAAACTATGATCAATCACAAAAGGTGTTTCTCCAACAAGCTTCTCACGAATTAAAAACACCGATTATGATCGTGCAGAGCTATGCGCAATCGGTGAAGGATGGCATTTTTCCTAAAGGCGGATTGGATGATTCAATGGACATTATCATTCGAGAATCGCAACAAATGGAGAAACGTGTTCGAAAATTACTGTATTTTACTCGTTTTGATTCATTAGGGAACAAAGCGATGCGTTACTCTAGGATTCGTTTCGGGGAACTTGCAAGCCTCGTACGAAAACGATTAATGGTTCAGCGATCGACAATAGAAATTCACGTCACTGGTGGCGAGACCATCGTCTATGCAGATCGGGAACAGCTCCAGACTGTACTTGAAAACCTAGTAGAAAATGCCTTGCGCTATGCTGTTCATAATATATGGATGGAAGCTGATGGAAATGGCTCATTAAGAACAGTGATTACCGTAAGGAATGATGGGCAACCTATTCCGGATCATGAACGAAAAGTGATGTTTGAGCCATTTCAAAAAGGCGAGAAAGGTCAATTTGGTTTAGGTTTGGCAATTGTCAAGAAAATTGCCAATAATCATCATGGTACGATCAATGTTAGGAACATTGCTGATGGTGTTGCGTTTGAAATGAATCTGCCTGCACCACCTCATGAGAAACAAAACGGAGTATCTGATAAGATAGAATAGAGAAGACCTGACTGACGCGTGTTTCTAACCGTCAATCAGTGCATTTTCATGGAGAAAAGAATGGCTGCACAGAGCGCCATTTTGAAAGGAAGGGTTCATGGTGAAAGGAATCGCATTTTATAAAGAAGGCGAGCACGTTCATGAATACCTGTTGATAAAAAGCGTGTCTAAAGGATTGGCAAGTAATGGAAAACCTTTTCTTACGATTATGCTTCAGGATAAGACAGGCGACATTGAATCGAAGCTTTGGGGAAGCACGAATGAGGATGAGAATAATTATGTACCTGGGGTTGTTGTTTTGGTTGAAGGTGACATAACGACCTTTAGGGGCAGAAATCAATTTAAGATCCGCACCATTCGTCCGGCTTCGGAAGAGGATGCCATTAATAAAGCTGACCTGGTTATGGCAGCCCCATTATCTATTGATGAGCTAAATGAGAAGATTACTCAATATCTTTTTGAGATTAAAAATCCAGTTATACAACGTTTGACACGTGCTCTATTAAAAAAGCATCATAAAGACTTTTTTGAATATCCTGCTGCTGTGAGCATTCATCATAATTTTCTTTCAGGGTTAGCCTATCATGTCTGCTGCATGCTCGATATGGCTAAAGCGGTCGTCAACATGTATCCGGAAATCAATAAAGATTTACTTTATGCCGGAATCATTATTCATGATATGGGCAAGCTTGTCGAGTTATCCGGAGTTACAGCGACGAGCTATACGCTAACTGGTAATCTTCTCGGCCATATATCCATTATGATTGATAATATTGGCAAGACGGCCGATGAATTGGGGATTAGCGATCGAGAGGAAGTTTTGTTGCTACAACATATGGTACTTAGTCATCATGAAAATCCAGAATGGGGAAGTCCAAAACCGCCGCTCTTTAAGGAAGCTGAGATCCTGCATATCCTTGATGATATGGATGCGAAGATCAATGTGATGACGCGTGCAGTTCGTAAGACGCGTCCTGGTGAATTCTCAGAACGAATTTTTGCTATGAATAATCGTTCCTTATATCGACCATCTTTTGATTCAAGCGAAGCGGAAAGTGGCATAAACCAGAACGAAGATTAAGGACGGAATAGAGCATAAACGCCTTGTCTCCCGCATAGAGTATCTATGTGAAAACAAATGATGGACAAACGTCATCGAGCTTGATGGAGGCGAGACAATGAAACAAGCCAAACGTTCACTGGTTGCAGTTGCTTTGCTTTTCTTACTGTTCATGATGCAACAATTCGGTTTGATCGGTCCGATACTTGATAAAATTGAAAGTGTTGCTTGGTGGGTGTATTTGGTCGTAGCCGGAATTATCTTCAGCGGTTATCAAGCCTTTCACTTATCAAAGCAAGATAAGGATCTTGATGAGGAATGGGTTGAACAGCAAGGTAATGTGTATATGAAAAGAATAGACGCTGAAAAAGAACGTCGTAGAAACCGCAAAGATCCGAGAGCCATGTCTTAATTGACAGGCTTTCGGATCTTTTTTCGTTTCGATTATGTTTCGGTTACCCAGTGGTTAAAGAAAGACCGGGCAAAAAGCCGTCCAGTCCTTATGTTGTCTTCATTACATTCGATTACTCGCTTGCCACGATGGAACCGTGAGTCTTCCTTGTACAGGCTGAGATCTGCGGGATCTCGCTGGCACCTGATTCCGTAGGCGTCTCGCATCTTCGCTACATTTTGAGCAAGAAGGTTTATGCTATCTTTTCTGTCAAAAAGAGCCTCAACAGAATCACTTGATTCTTGCTGAGGCTCTTTGTTTTATTGCTGTGTAGTTGTTGGAGTTGATGTTGTTGCAGAGCTATCAAAGATGTCCTTGAATTCTTTATCTTTAACTTGAACATCCGCTTTCTTGATCAGGCTTTTAATCACTTCATCTTGTGATTTTTCCTTGCTTGCAAGATAAGCTTCTTTAACTGAAGATTTTAGATCTTTATAAGCATCTTTTTTTCCTTCAAGTTTAATGATATGATAACCGCCATCAGTACTGGAATAAACAAGCGGGCTAATCTGTCCAACCTTAAGTTTCATCGCTGCATTACTGAATTCCGGTACCATTGTTGATTGTTTAAACCAGCCAAGCTCGCCGCCTTTATCCTTGGATCCGGTATCAATGGAGTATTGTTTTGCCAGTTTTGCGAAGTCAGCTCCACTTTTAACTTTTTTCAAAACAGACTGGGCAGTCTTTTTGCTCTTGATTAAAATGTGGCTTGCTTTAAGTTCAGTTAATTGAATCTTGTTCTTATTGTAGTAATCTTTAAGAACTTTATCATTAACCTTGACGCCGTCTTGCTGTGCTTTAGTCATCATTAAAGAATCTTTGATCTGACGTCTAAATTGAGCTTCAGTCAGATTATTTTGAGCAAGTGCTTGTTTGAATTGAGCTTCAGTAGAGAATGTTTTGCGTACTTGATTGAATTTCGCGTCGACTGCTTTTTTCGAGACATTATATTTTTTTTCAAGCAATTTTTCATAGACGAGATTCTGAAGTACCGCTTCACCATTCGTTTTCTTCAATTCATTATAAAAATCTTCTTTTGTAATATTGCCGCTTTTCGTTTTTACAACAACGGCGTTATCTCCACCGTTACCGCAGGCTGCAAGGCTTGCGAGTACAATAACGGCAGCTAGAACCATCATTAGCTTCTTCAAGACGTCCACTCCTATTTTATAATGTTCCACATTACAACAGTATTTCGCATCAACTTGCGGTTATCCGTCGCATGACGCAGTAATATTTTCTACTGTGTTCTATGAAATACAGCTTGTAAACACTGTCCATTTTAACGTATTAGAGTATTGATTGTCGAGGTCGGGTTAGAAATTGTATGTGCCAAGCGATTCTCGGAATGTCATCTGAATAGTAAACACTAGGCAAAAACCGCTCGTTTTTATTTGTATCCATTGCGCTTCGATTGCTCGCTTGCCGCGGGCAATCCGCGAGTCTCCTCATCGATGCGCGTGATTTGGTTCGCACAGCATTAGAAATGCGCTATAATAAGAAAATTATAGAAAACGTAATTGTGGGCAAAAGTTATGCGTGCCTCAGTTTTCTTATAAGGAAGAAATAGAAAGGAAGTATTCGATTGAATTCAGCGAGACATGTCGGAAAACTTAATATGTGGAAATTTGCATTTCTAACTTTTCTCATTCTTGAAGTGGTTGCCTTATTGGTTATTGTAGGGATGATTACAAATGGCTTCTCAACGAAAGATGCACCACTGCCGCGTACAGACCGGACGCAAGGACATGCTATTTTTTCTGTACAGGCAAATAAGCAGCAACTCGAAAACATGATCAATGATCAGATCGATTCAAATCGCAATAAACGGCTATCCTATCATGTCGACATTAATGACCAGCTGGTACTGAACGGAAAATATAAACTCTTGTTTACAGCAATCCCTTTTTCATTAACGTTTACGCCAACCGTCTCCAATGGTGACGTGGTATTGAAAGAGACAAATGTCAAATTAGGCAGTTTGCCCTTGCCTGACAAACAAGTGCTGAGCTTCCTAAAGAGCGGTTCAAAATTCCCTAAATGGGTCGTTATTCAACCGAATAAGCGCCAAATCTATATTAATCTGACTCGTGTTCAGGTTCAAAAAGGCCTTTATTTACGAGCGGAGACGATGAATTTGCCGAAGAATGACGTGACGTTCAGCGTACATCAGACAAATTGAGGTAGGATCTAACCTTGATACCGCTTGCATTAATAGCCTATACAAGTGTTAGAATAGACAGAGAAAGTTGATGCTTTGCACGAACCATATTAGGGGGGATTGCGTTGAAAACCTTTGCTCAGAAACTGGAAAAATACGCAGAATTAGCAGTAAAAGTCGGTGCGAATGTACAAAGCGGACAAGAAGTGCTGATCAAGGCACCGATTGATGCTGGAGAGCTTGTTCGGATCGTCACAGAGAAAGCCTATCAAGCCGGTGCGAAACGTGTGTATTTTAATTGGACTGATGATCACCTGACTCAATTACGCTTGAATTATGCATCCGAAGATGTCATTGGTGAGTATCCGATCTGGAAGGCAAATAAACTGGAGGATCTTGTAAAACGTGGCGCTGCATGCATCGATATTCGAACGACGGGAATCGGTATGATGGATGGCATTGATCCAAAAAAGGCAGCCCTTGACCAAGAAACAATGTGGCGTGCTTTAAATACTTACTATGATTATCGTATGTCTGATCGGGTCAGCTGGACCATCTTGATCTATCCTACGGTAGAATGGGCAAAGAAATTATTCCCGGGAAAGATCCGCGAACTAGCACTTGCCGATCTTTGGGATGTTATTTTCAAGATGACCCGCGTTGATTGCGCAGATCCGGTTCAAGAATGGGAACAACATAAGAAGACGCTTGCTGAGAAAGTAGCCATTTTAAATAAGAAAAAATATAGAAAATTGCATTATAAGGCACCAGGGACGGATTTGGAAATTGCTTTTGATCCTGCTTATCTTTGGAGTGGTGGGGCAGCTGTGAACAGTGCAGGTACGACATTTGTTCCTAATATCCCTACAGAAGAAGTATTCACATTACCACTGAAAACAGGAGTAAATGGCACGGTTATGGCAACACGCCCACTGGTCTATGGCGGGAAACTGATTGAAAAATTGTCCATCAGTTTCGAGAATGGACGCATCACCAGCGTCAATGCACGGGAAGGCGAGGAACTGATCAGTCATATGATCGAGACGGATGACGGCTCACATTATCTAGGCGAAGTAGCGCTTGTTCCGAACAATTCTCCTATATCCAAATCCGGTCTCGTCTTCTTTACTACTCTATTTGATGAGAACGCTTCTTGTCATTTGGCCATTGGCAAAGCTTATCCGACATGTTTGGATGGCGGAACGAAAATGTCTACGGATGAACTAAAGAAACATGGAGTCAATGAAAGCTTGATCCATGTTGATTTTATGATCGGTTCCGATCAATTGGATATTGATGGAGAAAATGCTGAAGGTGATTGGGAACCTGTATTCCGCAATGGCATGTGGGCATTTTAAAAAGAAAAAAAAGTACTGTACTTTTAACGTAATAAAGGAGCGATTGGAGCACAATTGATGCAAAATCCGGACTGGATTTTGGCCCAATTTTTGTTAATCGATCAAAAAGAGCGTCCGAACCTTAGAGGTCACATCCTCATCTGGTCGGGCGCTCTTTTAATGAATTAAAGTGAAGGCGGTGTTTCTTCTTCTCCGGGTTTCTTCTCAGGAGAATGTTCTGTCATTTTGTTTGCTAATTTATCTTTCGCAGCCTCTAATTGAACCACATTATTTTTAATTTTGGTCAGATAGGGCTGCACATCTTCTTTCCATTCCTGCAAAAGATTACCAAGGTCGCTGACTGTTGATTTCAATATTGGCATACTCTCATCTTTCAAAGCAATAACACGATCTTTGACCATTGAGATACTGTTGGCCGCATCTTTAAGTGGCTGTTGAATGGTGCTTGCCGCATCCTTTATGTCATTTCTGAATTCCTCACCTTTCTTTGGTGTGGTCAGCAAGACAATGGTGCCGCCAACAAGTCCACCAACAACAGCGCCGATTGTGTACGAGAAAAATTTACCCAAATTGTTCACCCCTCGCTAATTTTGCCTTCTTTTCTTAACTCTATTATACCCTAGAGCCCGATGCTTATCACTTAATTGAATGGTAACCATGAAAAAACCCTCGTTTTGATATGAACCCCAAAAGTTGGACATAGTTTTAAGCGACTTGCTCGGTGGTTGAAATCCGATATTCAATCGGACTTTGACCAT
>NZ_JAMXWN010000015.1 GCF_024125425.1 Sporolactobacillus kofuensis | reverse complement strand
TGTGCCGATGGTAATTGGGGGCTGTCCCCCTGTGAGAGTAGGTCACTGCCAGGCCTTATGGAGGATTAGCTCAGCTGGGAGAGCGTCTGCCTTACAAGCAGAGGGTCATAGGTTCGAGCCCTATATCCTCCATTTTTATGCCGGTCTAGCTCAATTGGTAGAGCAACTGAATCGTAATCAGTAGGTTGGGGGTTCAAGTCCTCTGACCGGCACTTCTTCACTGTGAGCCACTAGCTCAGGGGTAGAGCATCTGACTTTTAATCAGAGGGTCGAAGGTTCAAATCCTTCGTGGCTCACCATTTGTTTATTAATATGCGGAAGTAGTTCAGTGATAGAACATCACCTTGCCATGGTGGGGGTCGCGGGTTTGAATCCCGTCTTCCGCTCCAAATTTATATGCCGGGATGGCGAAATTGGCAGACGCACAGGACTTAAAATCCTGCGGTAGGTGACTACCGTGCCGGTTCAAGTCCGGCTCTCGGCACCATTTTATATTTTTTGCGCCCTTAGCTCAATTGGATAGAGCGTCTGACTACGGATCAGAAGGTTGGGGATTCGACTTCTCTAGGGCGCACCATTATCGGGAAGTGGCTCAGCTTGGTAGAGCACCACGTTCGGGACGTGGGGGTCGCAGGTTCAAATCCTGTCTTCCCGATTGTTATGAAAGAACGGACGGTTTATGCGTTTCAATTTAACGTCCGACGGCGATTGTATCAATCGCGGTACGCATTTAAATGGGGCCTTAGCTCAGCTGGGAGAGCGCCTGCTTTGCACGCAGGAGGTCAGGGGTTCGATCCCCCTAGGCTCCACTTAATCACTATTTTCAGAATTAGCCGGTGGGACTGGCTGTAAGAGCGGTACTTTTGATTAACAATCAAAAGTACCGCTTTTTTTTGAAAAGAAAAAGAAGTATAAAGTTTTTTATGTAAAATGCAGCAATAGTCGATGCTTGCGAGATTGCTCTTGTTGATGGCGTCCTGGCGAGATTTGCGGATATTGGTTGTTCGAGGAGATTCTCAGTGTGCCTACGGCAAGCACGCAATCGAAGCACTTTTGATGTTGTAATCTATGGTGTTCGAAGTAGCTTTGAGAGAGGGAAATTGAAAGCTAGGTTGATTATTTAAACAAAATCGTTCATAATAATTCTATAGTCAAAGTTAGTCAAAGTCAGGGAGAGGGTGCCCCGATGAGGAATATATCCGATATTATTGAAAAATATATAAAAGAAATTCTGGACTCGAGCGATATCATCAAATTAAAGAGAAGCGAATTGGCTGAAAAATTTCAGTGTGTTCCATCGCAGATCAATTATGTGCTAAAGACACGATTTTCAATTGAACGTGGCTATGTTGTTGAAAGTAAACGCGGCGGCGGTGGCTACATTCAAGTAATTAAGGTTCGTCCGGTGACCGATGCCGATCTTATTGATGAGATGATTGGGCTGATTGGGTACAAAGTTACCGAGAACATGGCACAATCAATTATTGTGCATTTACTAGAGGAAGAAGTCATCAGTGAACGAGAAGCACGTTTGATGATTAGCGCAATTGATCATCCTATTCTTAATGTGGATAGCCCACTAAGGGATGAAATGCGTGCGAATATTTTGAAGACAATGCTCAAATCACTTACCTATAGCAGATAACCGATGAACTTTCACTTGTGGGTGCACATCTGCAGAGGCTTCCTCTTGGTAAATGCAGACTTGATTGGCTATAATAAGATATCCCATTAAGTTGGCAATGCATTGAAGGTAAACTGTTTGAGAATTCTCCAACCAGAGATTACTCGATGGAGAAAGAGGATTTGAACAACCTTTTGCCGAATAATATGTATATCGGTCAGTGATTTTTTGATGACAGAAGCACGGGTTTAGGCATTACGCGCATGAATTAAGAAAGATCAAAGAAACCATGCACTGAATAGTTTACAGGTAAAGGTTTTTTTGAAGAAGTATAGATTGACGAAGGCCAGTGAACAGAGACAGCAACTAAAGGAGGCCACCATTATGATGTTTGGACGATTTACAGAACGTGCTCAAAAAGTGCTCGCGCTATCTCAAGAAGAAGCAATGCGTCTCGGGCATAACAATATTGGAACAGAACATATTCTGCTCGGCCTCGTACGTGAAGGCGATGGTATCGCTGCGAAGGCGTTGCTCGCTTTAAATCTGGATCCTGAAAAAATTCAGAAGGAAGTTGAGGCGTTAATTGGTCGCGGTAGTGAAGAAGTGCAAACGCCGCATTATACACCACGCGCCAAACGGGTCATCGAGCTTTCAATGGACGAAGCAAGAAAAATTGGTCACTCATACGTAGGGACAGAACATATTTTGCTGGGCTTGATCCGTGAAGGTGAAGGTGTAGCTGCCCGTGTGTTAAACAATTTAGGAGTCAGTCTTAATAAAGCACGCCAGCAAGTATTGCAACTATTAGGTAGCCATGAAGCGACTTCAAGCAATACTCAAGGAAGAAGTACCTCTCATGCAAGTACACCAACACTGGATAGTCTTGCAAGAGATCTTACGGCTATGGCAAGCGAAGGTGCGCTTGATCCGGTAATCGGACGAAGCAAAGAAATAGAGCGAGTGATCGAAGTGCTTAGCCGGAGAACAAAGAATAATCCGGTTCTGATCGGTGAGCCTGGTGTTGGTAAGACAGCAGTAGCTGAGGGATTAGCACAAGAAATTGTTAATAACGAGGTTCCGGAAATTCTTCGAGACAAGCGGGTCATGACCCTAGATATGGGTACTGTGGTAGCCGGTACGAAATATCGTGGTGAATTTGAAGATCGTCTGAAGAAAGTGATGGATGAAATACGCCAGGCAGGCAATGTCATCTTATTCATTGATGAATTGCACACTTTAATTGGAGCAGGTGGCGCTGAAGGCGCAATTGATGCATCGAATATCCTAAAGCCTTCCCTGTCCCGTGGTGAGCTTCAATGCATTGGTGCAACCACTCTTGATGAATACCGAAAGTACATTGAGAAGGATGCTGCGCTAGAAAGACGTTTTCAGCCAATTAAGGTGAAAGAGCCGACGAAAGAACAATCCGTGCAGATCCTGAAGGGTTTGCGTGATCGCTATGAGGCGCATCACCGCGTAAAAATTACAGATGAAGCGATTGAAGAGGCAGTAAGACTGTCTGATCGTTATATTTCAGATCGCTTTCTTCCAGATAAAGCGATTGATTTGATCGACGAAGCAGCGTCTAAAGTACGCCTGCGTTCGTATACCGCTCCGCCAAATCTGAAAGAACTAGAACAGAGATTGGAAACGGTAAAGAAGGAGAAGGATGCAGCTGTTCAAAGCCAAGAATTCGAAAAAGCGGCTTCACTCCGTGATCATGAACAGAAGCTAAAAGAACAAGTTGATGTTTGCAAGAAAGAATGGAAAGAAAAGCAAGGCAAGGAAAACACGCAAGTATTGCCTGATGATGTCGCGCTCGTTGTTGCAAACTGGACCGGAGTACCAGTTGTAAAGCTTGAACAAAAAGAAAGTGAACGGCTGCTGAACATGGAAAATGTTCTTCATGAACGCGTTGTCGGCCAGAACGAAGCCATTGATGCGATTTCACATGCTATTCGCAGAGCTCGCGCTGGTTTGAAAGATCCGAAACGTCCGATTGGGTCCTTTATTTTTCTTGGACCGACGGGAGTTGGTAAAACAGAACTTGCAAGAGCAGTTGCAGAAACCTTATTTGGTGACGAAGAAGCGATTATCCGTATCGACATGTCGGAGTACATGGAGAAACATACGACATCACGATTGGTTGGCTCACCTCCTGGATATGTTGGTCATGAAGAAGGCGGACAGCTGACGGAAAAAGTACGGCAGAAACCCTATTCGGTGATTCTGTTTGATGAAATTGAAAAAGCACATCCGGATGTATTTAACATTCTGCTTCAAGTCCTTGATGATGGCCGATTGACGGACTCGAAAGGAAGAACAGTAGATTTCCGTAACACCGCAATTATTATGACTTCCAATGTTGGTGCCAGTCAGCTCAAAAAGAATAAGTACGTCGGTTTTTCTGTTGGAGAAGAAGGTCATGAGTACAAGGAAATGAAGGAAAAGGTGATGGGTGAATTAAAACGCGCGTTCCGTCCTGAATTTCTGAACCGAATTGATGAAATCATCGTCTTCCACGAATTGAAAAAAGAACAGTTGAAAGAGATTGTTTCCTTACTTGCTGATCAACTTAAAAATCGTTTGTCAAATCAGGGGATCGTTATCGAATTGACCGATGCGGCGAAATTGCAAATCGTTGAAGAAGGTTATGATCCTGAGTACGGAGCGAGACCGCTCCGCCGTGCATTACAACGTCGTGTTGAAGACAAATTGTCGGAAGAACTGTTAAAAGGCAATATTAAAAAGGGTACGAATGTTGTGATCGACTACAGTAATGGAGAATACACAGTCAATCAGCAGACGGAAGAGGCAGTTGCAAAGCCATAATTCGTGAACAGTTTCCGGATTTGAATGACTGTTTAGAAGCCAAAGTTTTCTTAAGCCTTGGCTTCTTTGCTTATTTACTTGCATATTTACCAAAGAAAAGGTAATGGGTCGGTGATCAGATGGCAAAAAAAAAGACTGTATTTGTATGTCAGGAATGTGGCTATGAAAGCCCAAAATGGATGGGACGTTGTCCCGGCTGTCAGAATTGGAACACATTAGTAGAAGAAACCATTCGCCCGCCGGTGCCATCGTCGGGATTAAGTGCTGCACCAGTAAGTAAGCCGTCCCGTCTCTCAGAAGTTTTAATTGAGGAAGAGCCAAGAATAAAGACAGAGATGGCGGAACTGAACCGAGTTCTTGGTGGAGGTGTTGTACCTGCCTCCTTGACACTTGTAGGCGGTGACCCAGGGATTGGAAAATCGACATTGCTGCTTCAAACCTCTGATCAGCTTGCTCGAGGCGGGCATAGAGTGCTATATATCTCAGGCGAAGAGTCTGTACGCCAAACAAAGATGAGAGCAACGCGGCTAGGAGTCTCTTCCGATGCACTGTATGTACTGGCAGAAACGGATATTCGACAGATCGAAAGCCATATAGAAGATGTGAACCCCGAAATCATGATTATCGATTCGATTCAGACCATCTACAATTCAGATCTCTCCTCTGCACCCGGAAGCATTTCTCAAGTTAAAGAATGTACGGCATCTCTATTGCGGCTCGCCAAGCAACAAGGGATCGCAATTTTTATCGTAGGGCATGTAACCAAAAATGGTGCTCTTGCTGGTCCAAGAACGCTTGAGCATATGGTTGATACTGTATTATATTTTGAAGGCGAGCGCCATCATACTTTTCGTATCCTTAGGGCGGTTAAAAACCGCTTTGGTTCTACGAATGAAATGGGTGTGTTTGAAATGAAGGAGGAAGGGCTCTCGGAGGTAGCCAATCCATCGGAAATCTTCCTCCAAGAAAGAGCAAAAGGGGCAGCCGGTTCTGCAATTGCAGCCTCTATTGAGGGCACAAGACCCCTCTTGGTTGAAGTTCAGGCACTAGTGACGCCGACAAGTTTCGGAAATCCCCGCCGTATGGCAGCTGGCTTAGATAACCATCGAGTGTCTCTTCTTATGGCAGTGTTAGAAAAACGGGTAGGCCTATTACTCCAAAACCAGGATGCATACGTAAATGTTGCTGGAGGAGTGAAATTGGATGAACCGGCTGTTGACTTAGCGAGTGCGATCAGTATTGCCTCGAGTTTTAATAATCGCCCGACAAGAATTACAGATGTGTTTATTGGTGAAATTGGCTTGACTGGAGAGGTACGAAGGGTTTCTCGAATCGAACAGCGCGTGAATGAAGCCTACAAACTTGGTTTTACACGGATTTTTGTACCCGAAAAGAACTTAGGTGGATGGACACCACCAGAAGGTGTTGCATTAATTGGGATTGAATCATTAGCGCAGGCGATACAGCTTGCTCTTGGCGCTGAAAAAGAAGAAGTGCCCAAACCTGAATTCTACCCTTCCGATTTGTAAATCAGGTGAAAAAAAGACGAGATTGAGTAAAAATTATGAAAAAAGGAACATAATGGCAGAAAATAAGTTTTGATTTTGTCATTTTGTCTATAATGTTTTGAGGAGGTGATTGGAAATGATAAAACGAGTTCTCCAGCTATTCTTCATAATAATTGGCGGTACGCTAGGTTTTGTCTATATACCAAAAATAATTTTGCTTTTAAATCTAGGAAGTGGAATTCCGGATTGGATCGATTCTCCGTTTGTCGGCATGGTGGTTGGTGCGGTCATCATGGCATTTTTATCTTTTTGGTTTGTGGACTCATTAGTAAATGTAATCAAAACTTTTGAAGACAAAATAATAAAGGCACCGATTACAGATGTCGTGTTCGGTTCGATAGGATTAGTCTTTGGCTTACTAGTCTCGTTCCTAATCCAGATTCCGCTTGCGAGCCTGCCTATAGCTGGAATAAGCACAGTACTACCGATTTTTATTTACATCTTCTTAGGCTATTTCTTTTTCCAAGTTGGTTTTAAAAAGCGAGATGAACTGATCGGTCTGTTTCGTCTACCGTCAAGATCGAGAGAGCGAAAAAAGGATTTACGACCTGAGATCGCTCAAGTGGGCGACTATATTCCATATAAGATCTTTGATACGAGTGTGATTATTGATGGCCGGATTGCGGATATTTGTCAAACAAAATTTCTTGAAGGCACTATGGTCATTCCGCACTTTGTCCTTGAAGAGCTGCAGCACATTGCCGATTCTTCAGATGTATTGAAGAGAAACCGTGGACGACGAGGTTTGGACATCTTAAATAAAATTCAGAAGGACCACTCGATCCATGTTGATCTTTATGAAGGTGACTATGATGATATCACTGAGGTGGACAGCAAACTCGTGCGACTCGCCAAAGAAATTGGTGGTATTGTCGTCACCAATGATTTTAATTTAAACAAAGTGTGTGAATTTCAGAAGGTTCCGGTCCTGAATATTAATGATCTCGCAAATGCAGTGAAACCAGTTGTTCTTCCAGGTGAAGAACTGCGTGTTCAAGTGATTAAAGATGGAAAAGAACAAAATCAAGGGGTCGGGTATCTTGACGATGGGACAATGATTGTGGTAGAAGAAGGACATAGGTATATAGGCAAAACGATTGATGTGATCATTACCAGTGTTTTGCAGACATCTGCGGGCCGAATGATTTTTGCCAAGCCTAAATTGCTTGAGAAGGCGCTGTAATGTTAGAAACATACCGCCTTTGAGTTCGGAGGCCATATTAAGATGGACTATCAAGTGGTCGTCCTCGCCGCGGGTCAAGGACGGCGGATGGGCACCGGAGGAAATAAAGTATTGCTGGATTTAGCGGGCGATCCGGTTATTATTCATACGTTAAGAGTTTTTGAAACAGACCCGTCTTGCACCGGCATTGTTCTTGTTATTCGTAAAGATGAGCGGGAGCAGTTCCTTAACTTGATTGAAGGTTACCATCTGAAAAAAGTGCGGAAATTCGTTGAAGGTGGAAAAGAACGTCAGGAGAGCGTTCGGTACGGACTTGCGGCTATTGAAACAGATCAAAAGAGTACTGTTCTGATCCACGACGGTGCGCGTCCCTTTGTTACTCGTCAAGGTATTACGCGAGTAGCAGAGGCTGCAGCAGAGTATGGGGCAGCGCTCCTAGCCGTTCCTGTCAAAGACACCATTAAAGAAGCCACTCATTTTTCAGTTAAACGAACATTAGAGCGAAAAAGCTTGTGGGCTGCACAAACCCCACAGGCTTTTCGATTGTCGGTGATCCGCCGCGCACATCAAGAAAGTGTCGAAACGCATTTCGTGGGCACTGACGATGCGTCACTGGTCGAACAGATGGGGGTACCGGTGAAAATTGTTGAAGGAAGCTACCGCAACATCAAGTTGACAACCCCTGAGGATTTAGTCATTGCGCAAATATTTTTGGAGAGAGAGGAGGAATAAATTGATGAGAATAGGTCATGGTTTTGATGTGCATCAATTCGCGGAGAATCGTAAATTAATTATTGGCGGCGTCACCATTCCTTATGATCTGGGTTTGGTTGGCCACTCCGATGCGGATGTACTGCTTCATGCGATTAGTGATGCATTATTAGGTGCTGTGGCTGAAGGAGATATCGGAAAGCACTTTCCGGATACGGACCAGACTTATAAAGATGCAGATTCTAAGAAACTTCTTGAAGAAGTTGTGGCCATTGTCCGATCTAAAGGATACGAAATCAGTAATGTTGACAGTGTAGTGATTGCACAGAAACCAAAACTTGCACCTTATATTTCGGATATGTGTCAAACCATTGCCGCTATTCTGCAAATTGACACAGGACAGGTGAACGTAAAAGCAACAACCACTGAAAAACTGGGCTTTACAGGCCGAGGAGAAGGTGTTGCTGCAGAAGCGATCTGTTTGTTGGAAAAAGTAGAAGAAGGTTGAGTTTTGAACGAGTACACTTTCGAACATGGTGGATTTGGTGTTGCGTACGAACGGTGACATTCTTTGCGGACGCTCTAATATGTAGAAAAGGCCATGTTTCGTTAAAATCGGACAATTTCTCATTGCTTTTCCCGTATTTTGTTGAACATCCTTTATGAAGAACGTGCTAAAATAAGAAGGAATAACAGAAAGTGGTGAATGCGTTGACAGAAGAAGTCAGGGTACGTTATGCGCCGAGTCCAACAGGTTTTCTGCACATCGGGAATGCGCGTACTGCAATCTTTAATTATTTATTTGCTCGTCATGCAGGCGGCAAGTTTATTATTCGTATTGAGGATACCGACCAGAAACGTAATGTCGAAGGCGGCGAAGAAAGCCAGCTGAAATTTCTAAAATGGCTTGGGCTTGAATGGGATGAAAGTGTGGATGTTGGCGGCGAATATGGCCCATATCGCCAGATGGAGCGTCTGGACATTTACAAAAAATATTGGCAAGAATTGCTGGACAAAGGGCTTGCTTATAAGTGCTACTGCACTCCGGAAGAACTTAAGGCAGAACGTGAAGAACAGATGGCAAATGGCCAAACACCTGGCTATTCAGGTAAATGCCGGCACCTGACGAACGAACAAAAAGCACAGTTCGAAGCTGAAGGAAGAAAGCCAACGATACGTTTTCGTATTCCTGGCGATCAGAAAATTGAATTTGACGATATTGTTAAAGGCCATGTAGCCTTTGACTCGAACGACGTCAGTGATTTTGTGATCGTCAAGCAGAATGGTGTGCCGACCTACAATTTTGCGGTTGTTGTCGACGACCATCTGATGAAAATGACCCATGTTCTTCGCGGTGAGGAGCATATTTCAAATACTCCGAAACAAATTTTATTATTCCGTGCTTTCGGCTGGGAGCCTCCTGTATTCGGTCATATGACACTGATTGTCAATGAACAACATAAAAAGTTAAGTAAACGCGACAACAGCATTGTTCAGTTTATTGAACAATACAAGAACATGGGCTTTCTGCCTGAAGCGCTTTTTAACTTTATTACATTGCTTGGTTGGTCACCAAAAGGTGAGGAAGAGATCTTTTCGCGTGATGAATTCATCAAACTTTTCGATGCAAATCGATTAAGCAAATCTCCGGCGATGTTCGATAAATCCAAGCTGGAATGGATGAATGGCCAGTATATCAAGAAGCTGTCTAAAGAAGACTATGCCGAACTGACCTTGCCTTATATGATTGATGCTGGACTCATTCCGGCCGAAATGACCGATAAGGAACGCGACTGGGCGACTCGAGTTGTCCTTCTGTATCAAGAGCAATTGCATTTTGGTGCGGATATTGTCAATTTATGCGACATGTTCTTTAATAAGGACATTGAGAAGAAAGAATTAACGACAGACGAACAAAAAATTCTTGATGGTGAAGGCGTACATGATGTACTTGCTGTGTTCGATCGTGAACTGAAAAGTTTGCCTGAGTGGACAGCCGAAGCCATTGCACCTAAAATAAAGGTAACTCAGAAAGAAACGAAACAACGCGGATGGAAGTTGTACATGCCGATTCGTGTCATTGCTACAGGATCGCAGCATGGACCTGAACTTCCGGAAGCTTTGGAACTGCTCGGCAGAGATCTGGTACTGAAAAGACTTGATCACTATCTGTCCACACAGCCAACAGTTTGATTTCTTGGAGCTGAATGACCGTTATGTAGTAGCTCTTTAAGTAGCTGAGCATAATGTGTAATGGAAAACGATGAAGAGGTTGAAGTAGGCGTTCGTGTTTCTCAGACAGAGAGGGTGGTCGTTTGGTTGAGAGCCACCTGGGAAATTGAATGGCTGAATTGCCCCTCTGAGTTTATCGCTGAACGAAGACCAGTAGGCGAAAACGGTAGCCACCGTTATCGGCAATGAGTGGAGATTTTTCTCAAGCAAAGTGGAACCGCGTCGATGAGGCGTCTTTGTGTCTGACGACATAAAGACGTCTTTTTAATATAAGAAATTAGGTGAATGATGCCGCAGAAATGGGAAAGTCAAGGCGGCATGATGAAAGAAGGAGGCCAACTTCTGTGCCAAGCATTATCGCAGAAGATCTAAATAATGTGTTTGATCAAGACCCTGCGGCAAGAAGTAAGTGGGAAGTCATTATGACTTACTCAGGTCTGCACGCCATTTGGTCGCATCGACTTGCCCATTGGCTATGGGAGAGAAAAAGATATTTCCTTGCCCGCTGTTTGTCACAGCTTTCACGCCATTTTACAGGCATCGAAATTCATCCGGGTGCCCAGATTGGCAGACGCTTTTTTATGGATCATGGGATGGGCATCGTGATTGGGGAAACTTGTGAAATTGGTGATGATGTGACTTTGTTTCAGGGTGTAACACTTGGCGGTACCGGTAAAGAGAAGGGAAAACGGCATCCCACAGTAGGAAATGATGTGTTAATATCCGCCGGTGCAAAAGTACTGGGATCGATTATGATTGGTGATCATTCTAAGATTGGTGCCGGCTCCGTTGTCCTTCATGATGTCCCTTCCGACTCGACAGTAGTCGGTATTCCCGGACGCGTCGTTCGCCAAAATGGTATTAAAGTGCATCATCATGACTTGAATCATGCGGATCTACCGGATCCAGTTGCAGAAAAAATGAATGAATTAACGCGGCAAATCAAGACGTTACAATCAGAAATTCAGGAATTGAAAAATACGATAAAAGATAAGGAGTGAACATGATGGGATTAAAGGTGTATAACACCCTAACACGGAAAAAAGAACCTTTTACACCAATTGAAGACGGAAAAGTACGGATGTACGTGTGCGGGCCAACCGTCTATAACTATATCCATATTGGAAACGCACGTCCGGCTGTCGTATTCGACACGGTTCGCAGATACTTTGAGTATCGTGGGTACACGGTGAACTATGTGTCTAATTTTACAGATGTTGATGATCGACTCATTAATGCGTCAAAAGAACGTCATCTTTCGGTGCCGGAAATTGCCGATCAATTTATTAAAGCCTATCAGGAAGATACAAGTGCGCTTAATGTGAAAACAGCCACGGTGCATCCGAGAGCAACGGAAACCATGCCTGAGATTATTACATTTATCCGCAAACTCGTTGACGCCGGCTTTGCTTACGAATCAGATGGTGATGTCTATTTCAGAACCCGTAAATTTAAGGACTATGGGAAATTGTCTCATCAGTCTATTGATGATCTGAAAGCCGGGGCTCGAATTGAAATTGGAGAGAGTAAGGAAGATCCTCTCGACTTTGCTTTGTGGAAAGCCGCAAAACCAGGCGAGATTAAATGGGAAAGCCCATGGGGTGAGGGTAGACCTGGTTGGCACATTGAATGCTCGGCAATGGTTGAGAAATATTTAGGTGATACGATCGATATTCATGCGGGTGGCACCGATTTAACATTTCCACACCATGAAAACGAAATCGCGCAGTCTGAAGCTTTGCATCACCAGACGATGGCACATTATTGGCTGCATAATGGTCATATCCAGATCAATCATGAAAAAATGTCGAAATCAATTGGCAATGTCATTCTGGTTCATGACCTCGTTAAAAAGTTTGATCCTCAAGTGGTTCGCTTTTTTATCTTATCTGTTCAGTATCGTCATCCGATTAATTTTAGCGATGAGCTGCTTAATGATGCGGTGCAGGCATTCGGACGTTTAAAGACAACGCATTATAATCTTAGTCACCGCTTGAAGGACGCAGATCAATCGTTAACAATCAATGCGCAACGTGTCGAAAATTATCGAAAATCATTTATTGAAGCTATGGATGATGACTTTAACACCGCAAATGCGATCGCCGTTCTGTTTGATAGTGCTCGGGATGCGAACATTGCACTCCAGGAGGAACAAACTTCAGAAGCTGACCTCGCTGCTTATTTGCATATCTTGACGGAGCTTGCTGATGTACTTGGCTTGAAACTTGAAGATGATTCAGAAAGTATATTAGATAATGAAGTAGAGGCGTTGATTCAGAAGCGTGAAAAGGCTCGGAAAAGCAGAGATTTTGCTGTTGCAGACAGCATTCGCGATCAATTAAAAGCGGCGGGAATTATCCTTGAGGATACCGCTCAGGGTGTTCGCTGGAAAAGAGGGCAGGAATGAAAATGAACGGAATAGATACAGACCCGAATCTACTCAATAGCCTTGCACTCGCTTATATGGGTGATGCGGTGATTGAAGTGTATGTTCGCCAAGCGATTGTCTCTTCTTCAGGGATCACAAAGCCTCATGCACTGCATGTCCAAGCTGTAGACTATGTATCTGCAAAAGCACAGTCCCGGTTCTTGCATGAGCTTATGGATGAAGATTTCCTAACTGAAGAGGAACTTAGTGTTGTTCGAAGAGGACGCAATGCAAAATCACATTCCGTTCCACGAAACACCGACGTGCAGACCTATAATTTTAGTACTGGTTTTGAAGCTTTGATTGGCACCTTATTTTTAATGGGAAAACAGCAGAGGATTGATGAGATTATGGAGAAAATGTTTCTCAATCATCCGATCGAAAGGAGTGGACGTTAATGAGTGATGAATGGATCGTTGGAAGACATCCCGTTGCAGAAGCCATTCGCTCGGGCAGAGAGATCAATAAGGTATGGCTGAATAAAGAAGGGCGCGGATTAGGTGATTTACTGGATCTGATTAAATCCAACGGGATTGCCGTTCAATTTGTGCCAAAACAAAAGCTGGATCAATTGTCCAAATCTGCACAGCATCAGGGAGTGGTTGCCTCTATTGCAGCTTACCGTTATGCAGAACTGGATGACCTTTTTGCGCTCGCCAAACAGCGGGGCGAAACACCTTTTTTTATGATGCTGGATAATGTCGAAGATCCTCATAATTTGGGGTCTATTTTAAGAACAGCCGATGCGTCTGGCTGTCACGGTGTCATCATTCCAAAGAGACGTTCTGTTGGCTTAACATCTGTTGTCGCAAAGGCGTCAACCGGAGCCATCGAGTACGTCCCGGTTGCCCGTGTATCTAATTTGGCGAGTACCATGGACAGTCTTAAAAAACAAGGAATCTGGTTTGCGGGAACCGCAGCAGATGGAAGTGAAGATTATCGTGTGGCTGATTATTCGATGCCGCTTTGTCTTGTCATCGGGAATGAAGGTGCAGGCATGTCGCAATTGGTCAGAAAAAAATGTGATTTTCTCATCAGTCTACCCATGCGCGGGAAAGTAACATCACTGAATGCATCGGTGGCTGCGAGCCTACTGATGTACGAGGTACTCAGGCACCGAGAAAAGCAAGGGTGACGCCTCATGAACGATATTCTGATTGTTGATGGCTACAACGTGATTGGTGCTTGGACAGAACTAAAAGCACTCCAGAATAGTGATTTTGAACGTGCACGCGATTTGCTGGTTGATAAACTCTCAGAGTATCAAGCGGTGACCGGCTGGCAGGTCATTCTGATCTTTGATGCTTATTTGATTCCTGGAAAGGAAACGAAAACCAAAAAATCAAAGATTGAAGTCATTTACACGAAAAAGAGTGAGAAAGCAGATCAGAAAATCGAAGGATTAATTAGAAAGTTGCAGAATGTGAAGACACGTATTCATGTTGCAACCTCTGACATGGCGGAACAATGGGCCGTTTTTTCCCAAGGAGCGTTACGAAAACCATCTCGAGAACTCATAGAGGAAATTGGCGAAATTGAGCGAGAAATAAAGAAAAGTACAACAAACGGTCAAATGACTCAAAAAGTAAAAATCGAACTCGACGAAGCGACGCGCAAGAAATTGGAACAAATGAGAAGAGGATTTTGAATTTTCTTGACGATTTAAAAAACGGTAATGTATAATGTGTTAACAAAAAGCATCATTGTTCTCGGGGGGATTAAAGATGAGTGATGATCCAGTTAAGGCAAATGTAGCATTTGTTGCATTAGATGACGCAGAAATATTGAAAGCGGTTCATGAAGGGGATAACCAAGCCTTAGAGTTTCTCATTTTTAAATACAAGAACTTTGTTCGTGCCAAAGCCAAAGCGTATTTTTTGGTTGGGGCGGATCGGGAAGATATTATCCAGGAAGGCATGATCGGACTTTTTAAAGCGATTCGCGATTATAGAGGGGACAAGCTTGCCTCGTTTAAAGCGTTCGCAGAATTGTGCATCACACGACAAATGATTACTGCCGTTAAGACTGCAACCCGACAGAAGCATATTCCGTTAAATTCCTATGTATCTCTAGATAAACCGATTTATGACGAAGAATCCGAACGTACATTGATGGACGTTGTTTGTGAAACACAGTCAACAGACCCAGAACAGATGCTAATTAATCGAGAAGAGTACGACGATATTGAGGAAAAGCTTTCCCGTGTGCTTAGTGATTTAGAACGTAAAGTACTGAGGCAATACCTTGATGGACGGACGTATCAGGAAATTTCTGTTGATTTGAAACGTCATGTAAAATCAATTGATAATGCGCTTCAGCGTGTGAAAAGAAAGCTTGAACATTGCATGCATCTAAGAGAATTTAGTATATAATCTGCGGACCCCCTGTCACTAGGCCTGTTATTGACACGATATTCGGCTTGTGTTAGAGTGTAAGCAGTATATGACGAACAATAAGAGAGGCGTATTTTCGCCTTTCTTTTCTTTACTTGCAAAAAATGAGAGCAGTTTCAGCATGCATTTGTTATAGGCAGAGATGAACTGGCGTGATTGTTTCTCCTGGGCGACAGAAAATGCAAGTGGGCATCCGAGAGTAAGAATTAGGACGAGTCATGCCAGGCCTATTTTTATAAATGGCAAGGCATATACGACGCAATAGAAACCGAAATAAACTCACTAGCGGAGGGAATACCTATGGCTGGCCTAATCAAAGGGACCGGAAAATTTTTCCAAGACATTGTTACTGAATCAAAAAAAATCACATGGCCGACACGCAAGGAATTGTTGAAGTATACCGTTACGGTCATTGTTACGGTTGTATTCCTGGCGCTCTTTTTTGTTGTTATTGATCTGGGAATCTCTCAGCTTCTGCACGTGATCACAAATCAATGATTGAACTTCTCGTGAACGCGCGAATCAATCATTTGGAGGAAGAAAGATATGGAAAAGAACTGGTATGTTGTTCACACATACTCGGGTTATGAAAACAAAGTAAAGACGAACCTAGAAAAAAGAGTTGAATCGATGGGTATGGCGGATAAAATTTTCCGCATTTTGGTGCCTATGGAAGAAGAAACTGAAATTAAGAACGGTCAGAAGAAAACGGCAATGCGTAAGGTTTTCCCAGGCTATGTACTCACTGAAATGATTATGACTGATGATTCTTGGTATGTGGTACGCAATACCCCGGGTGTAACCGGGTTTGTTGGTTCTACAGGTGCGGGATCAAAACCAACACCACTTCTTCCTGAAGAAGTTGATGCCATTTTGAAACAAATGGGCTTGAAAGACCGAATCAGCGATCTTAACTTTGAATTAAAGGAACAAGTTAAAGTGAATGAAGGACCATTTGCTGACTTCATCGGAAGTGTGGAAAGTATTGACGAAGAAAAAAGTAAGTTGAAGGTTCATGTCAATATGTTTGGCCGTGAAACGCCGATTGAACTTGATTTTAATCAAGTCAAAAAGTTAGATTGAGTGAACATTAGCAAATAGGTCAAGAAAGTTGCTTGACTAAACCTTGCAATTTGTGTCTGCCGATTGTATAATCTTGATGTTTGTATGATTTTATTCTGATCTCACCATCGCAAGACACAAGAAGGAAACAAGCCATAGAGGTAATGTAGGAGTGGGAGGGGAAGACCCGTACCACAAATTGTTGTAGGGAGGTGCTCTCATGGCAAAGAAAGTAATCAAGCTAGTTAAGCTGCAGATTCCAGCAGGGAAAGCAAATCCGGCTCCGCCAGTTGGTCCGGCATTGGGCCAGGCGGGCGTTAACATTATGGGCTTTTGTAAAGAATTCAACGCTCGGACATCCGACCAGGCAGGTCTGATCATTCCGGTTGTTATTACTGTTTATGAAGACCGTTCGTTTACGTTCATCACTAAGACACCACCGGCTGCTGTTCTGCTTAAGAAAGAAGCCGGAATCCAATCCGGTTCAGGTACGCCGAACACAAAGAAAGTAGCGACAATCAAACGTGACAAAGTACGTGCGATTGCTGAACTGAAAATGCCAGATCTTAATGCGGCAAACGTTGAATCCGCAATGCGCATGGTTGAAGGAACTGCGCGCAGCATGGGTATCGTTGTCGAAGACTGATCGGGTACAGTGCGAATAGGGTGAGACTTATTCGTGCCTTTTGTTTATGGTTGGTGGGAGGTCATATACAAACCGTTAATACCACGAAGGAGGATTTCAAATGGCTAAAAGAGGTAAAAAGTATCAAGAACAAGCGAAAGTGGTTGACCGTTCAAAAGCATACGGCATTGAAGAAGCTGTTAGCTTAGTGAAGAAAATCGCTTCTGCTGGTTTCGATGAATCCGTCGATGTTGCTGTTCGTTTAGGCGTGGATACACGTAAAAACGATCAACAGGTCCGCGGTGCTGTTGTACTGCCAAACGGTACAGGTAAAACGCAACGTGTTCTTGTATTCGCCAAAGGTGAAAAAGCGAAGGAAGCGGAAGCTGCTGGAGCAGATTACGTTGGCGAAGCTGAACTTGTAGAAAAAATTAACGGCGGTTGGTTTGACTTTGACGTCGTTGTCGCAACACCGGATATGATGGCACAGGTTGGTCGTCTTGGCCGTGTACTCGGACCAAAAGGCTTAATGCCAAACCCAAAAACAGGTACGGTAACCTTTGACGTTGAAAAAGCAGTTAAAGAAATCAAAGCTGGTAAAGTTGAATACCGTGCTCAAAAAGACGGCAATGTTCATGTGCCGATCGGTAAGGTTTCTTTTGAAGATGAAAAACTGGTTGAAAACTTCAAAGTGTTAATTGAAACACTTGTGAAAGTTAAGCCGGCAGCTGCTAAGGGTACGTACATGAAGAATATTGCCATTTCTTCAACGATGGGCCCTGGCGTGAAGATCTCAACTGCTTCCGTAAAATAAAACAATTCGAGTTGCTGGGTTGACAGACTACAGCAAACTCAATATAATGTTTTATGTTGTGAATTAAATGATTAGCCGTAGACAGCAGGGGCATGGTACATGCTTAATTCATCCCAGCCGAGGTTTAGCAAGTTCTTGATAACTTTTTTGTTTGATAGATAGCGCCCTCGTGTCTTCCGGACAGAGGGCTTTTTTGATGGACCGAAAAGTGGGGGCAATACTGATACGGATTAATTTTGTATGAGGAGGTGCGAAGAACCATGAGTAATGAAAAAGTTCTCGAAGAAAAAAAGAAAATTGTTGATGAAATTGCCGGAAAACTAAAGGATAGTGTGGCAACAATCGTTGTTAACTATCGTGGTCTTTCCGTTGCAGAAGTCACAGAACTCCGCAAACAATTGAGAGAAGCAAACGTGGACTATAAGGTATATAAGAACACCTTTGCCCGCCGCGCGACAGCAATTGCTGGACTTTCTGAACTTGATGATGCTCTGAAGGGACCGACAGCCGTTTCCTTCAGTAATGACGACGTCATTGCACCGGCAAAAGTACTGTATAACTTTGCTAAGGAACATGAAGCTCTTGAAATTAAAGCCGGTGTCATCGAAGGTAAGTTGACTTCCGTTGACGAAATTAAGGCTCTTGCCGAACTGCCATCCAGAGAAGGACTTCTTTCGATGCTGGCCAATGTTCTGCAGGCACCAATCCGCAACTTCGCTTTGGGTGTCAAAGCCGTTGCCGAAAAGAAAGAACAAGAAGCATAATTTTAAGCAAATCATTTAAAAAGGTTTGTTAAAAACTAAATGAATACTGAGGAGGATTATTGACAATGACTAAAGAAGAAATCATTGGCGCTATTAAAGAAATGTCCGTTCTTGAATTGAACGATCTCGTTAAAGCAATCGAAGATGAATTTGGTGTAACGGCAGCAGCTCAGGTTGCTGTTCAAGCAGGTGCAGGTGCCGCTGCAGCTGAAGAACAATCCGAATTTGATGTTATCCTTGCCGATGCAGGTGCTCAAAAGATCAAGGTTATCAAAGTTGTCCGTGAAATCACAGGTCTTGGCCTGAAAGATGCAAAGGCATTAGTTGACGGAGCTCCAAGCCCTGTAAAAGAAGGCGCTGCTAAAGAAGAAGCCGAAGAAATTAAAGGCAAACTTGAAGAAGTTGGCGCAAAAATAGAACTGAAATAAGTTCTTGAAAAGGCCCGCGCTTGCGCGGGCCTTTTCTTTTTCTTAACGTGTTCTAGGCTGCCATGAAACATGTAAGAAAATAGAATTTCAGAGGGAGTGAAAGCCATGAATGAGCATTATTATTCAGAACACCCCCATGTTGAGAGTGATCCTCAACTTTTGAAAGCGACATTGCGTAACTTTGATTTGACATTTACAACAGATGCGGGTGTTTTTTCAAAACGTGCCATTGACTTTGGATCCAAATTACTTATTGAAACAGTTCGTGAACCGTCAATATCAGGCGACTTGCTGGATATGGGTTGCGGCTATGGACCGATCGGAATTACACTGGCGAAAGCTTTTCCGGAGCGAAAGGTCACAATGGTTGATATCAACGAACGTGCGGTAGCTTTGGCAAAGAAGAACGCCGTTGAAAATCAAGTGAAGCCGACTGTGCTGCAGAGTTCTTTGTTTGATCAAGTGTCTGGTGATTACGCTGCCATAATCACGAATCCGCCAATTCGTGCAGGGAAACACGTCGTTCATCAAATTTTTACGGATGCATATCGCTTTTTGAAAGCACAAGGGGAACTTTGGGTAGTCATTCAAAAGAAACAAGGCGCACCTTCAGCTCTGAAAATGTTGCAGACATTATATGGCCACGTGGATATCGCTGCAAAGAAAAAAGGATATTTTATTTTTTGTGCAAGAAAAGATTGACAATGAATATTGTCTATGATATTATGTCTTAATGCTAACATTGGTCTATTTGTAGGTATAGGGATCCCTAATTTTGGGAAAACTAATCAAATAATTTTTGGACTGCGGTAAGCTCAGATGTTTGGTTTGCCGATTTTTTCAATATGCTTGATTTGAGGGGTGAAATAGTTGACAGGTCAACTCGTACAATACGGACGCCACCGCCAACGCAGGAGCTACGCTCGGATTAAAGAAGTGCTGGAACTCCCTAATCTTATTGAAATTCAGACCGCCTCCTATCAGTGGTTCCTTGACGAAGGAATCCGAGAAATGTTTCAGGATATTTCTCCGGTGGAAGATTTTACGGGAAATCTTATTTTGGAATTTGTTGACTATAGTTTGGGAGAACCAAAGTATTCAGTTGACGAATCGAAATCGCGTGACGTGACCTACGCTGCACCGCTCCGCGTTAAAGTTCGGCTAATCAATAAAGAGACTGGTGAAGTGAAAGAGCAGGAAGTCTTTATGGGCGATTTCCCTCTGATGACAGAGGCCGGAACGTTCATCATCAATGGTGCAGAACGTGTCATTGTATCTCAGCTCGTACGCTCTCCGAGTGTCTACTTTAACGATAAAGTCGATAAGAATGGAAAAAAAGGTTTTGGTGCGACGGTTATTCCTAACCGTGGTGCATGGCTTGAATATGAGACGGATGCAAAAGATGTCGTCTATGTGAGAATTGACCGTACAAGGAAAGTACCCGTAACGGTTCTTTTGCGTTCTCTTGGATTCAGCACGGATCAGGAGATTATTGATCTGCTCGGTGACGATGAGTATCTAAGAAACACTTTGGAGAAAGATAACACCGATAGCACGGACAAAGCACTCGTGGAAATTTACGAACGTCTGCGTCCGGGTGAACCGCCGACCGTTGAAAATGCGAAGAGTTTGCTTGAAGCACGTTTCTTCGATCCGAAACGTTATGATCTGGCAAACGTCGGTCGCTATAAAATGAATAAAAAGCTTCATATTAAAAACAGACTGTTTAATCAAAGACTTGCACAAAAACTCATTGATCCGGAAACGGGAGAAATTATTGCTGACGAAGGCACATTGCTCGACCGTCGGACACTTGATCGCCTATTGCCAACGATCGAGAAAAAATTAGGATTTGTTGACTATACACCTGCCGATGGTGTTATTGCTGGTCAAACGATTAAAGTTCAGAAAATTGATGTCTACTCACCTCTTGATGAAGATAAGGGGAAAGTTGTTAGCGTCATGGGCAACTGTGTGATTGACCGATCAATCAAACATATTACGCCTGCTGACATTTTGGCTTCAATTAACTATTTCTTTGATCTGCTTCATGGAATCGGCGACACAGATGACATCGATCATTTGGGTAACCGTCGTCTGCGTTCCGTTGGTGAATTGCTTCAAAATCAATTCCGCATTGGTTTGTCCCGAATGGAACGTGTGATTCGCGAACGTATGTCTATTCAGGATACGAACAGCATTACACCACAGGCATTGATCAACATTCGTCCGGTCATTGCATCGATTAAAGAATTCTTTGGTAGTTCACAGCTTTCACAGTTCATGGATCAGACGAACCCTCTGGCCGAATTGACGCATAAGAGAAGACTGTCTGCCCTTGGACCTGGTGGTTTGACAAGGGAACGTGCCGGTATGGAAGTGCGTGACGTTCACTACTCGCACTATGGACGTATGTGCCCAATTGAAACGCCAGAAGGTCCGAACATCGGCTTGATCAACTCACTGTCGAGTTATGCACGTGTGAATAAATACGGCTTTATTGAAACACCTTATCGTCGTGTTGATCCGGATACGGGCAAGGTAACTGAACATATCGATTACCTGACAGCTGATGAAGAAGATAACTACGTTGTTGCTCAGGCAAACGCGGAACTTAGTGATGACGGTGAATTCTTGGATGATCACATCCTTGCACGTTTCCGTAGTGAGAACTTAGTTGTTCATAAAGACCGCGTTGACTATATGGATGTGTCGCCTAAGCAAGTTGTTTCTGTCGCTTCTGCTTGTATTCCATTTTTGGCAAATGACGACTCCAACCGTGCGTTGATGGGTGCAAACATGCAGCGTCAGGCTGTTCCGCTCCTACGTCCGGAAGCACCGCTTGTTGGAACAGGTATGGAATATGTATCTGCTCGTGACTCTGGTGCTGCTATTCGTTCGAAGTTCCGTGGACGCGTTGACTACGTATCTGCACGGCAAATTAGAATCCGCACATTAGAAACGATTGATGGACGTGAAACCGAAGGCGATCTTATTTCTTATAAGCTCTCGAAGTTTGAACGTTCAAACCAAGGCATGTGCTACAATCAAAAACCGATTGTTGCAAAAGGCATGATCGTTGATAAAGGTGAAATTATCGCAGATGGTCCTTCGATGGATCAAGGTGAACTCGCATTAGGACGCAACGTTCTAGTTGGATTCATGACTTGGAACGGATATAACTATGAAGATGCCGTGATCATGAACGAAAGACTTGTAAAAGATGACGTATATACTTCTATTCATATTGAAGAATATGAATCTGATGCCCGCGATACAAAACTCGGACCGGAAGATATTACGCGTGACATTCCGAATGTCGGCGAAGATGCGCTGAAGAATTTGGATGATCGTGGTATTATTCGCGTCGGTGCTGAAGTGCGCGACGGTGATATCCTCGTTGGTAAGGTAACACCTAAGGGTGTAACGGAGCTCACTGCAGAAGAACGTTTGCTCCATGCGATATTCGGCGAAAAGGCGCGCGAAGTGCGTGATACCTCGCTGAAGGTGCCACATGGTGGTGGCGGTATTGTTCATGATGTTAAGATATTCACACGCGAGGCCGGCGATGAATTGCCACCAGGTGTCAATGAACTCGTCCGCGTGTATATTGTTCAGAAACGTAAGATTCATGAAGGAGATAAAATGGCCGGACGCCACGGAAATAAAGGTGTCATTTCCAAGATCCTTCCTGAAGAAGATATGCCATTCTTGCCAAGTGGACGTCCACTGGATATCATGCTTAACCCACTTGGGGTGCCTTCACGTATGAACATTGGTCAGGTTCTAGAACTTCACCTTGGTATGGCTGCTCGTGAAATGGGTATTCATATTGCAACACCGGTATTTGACGGTGCGCGAGAAGAAGATGTCTGGAGCACACTTGAAGAAGCCGGATTGTCACGAGACGGCAAGACCGTGCTTTACGATGGACGTACTGGTGAAGCGTTTGATAACCGTGTATCCGTCGGTGTCATGTATATGATCAAACTGGCACACATGGTTGACGACAAGTTGCATGCACGATCAACAGGCCCATACTCATTGGTTACTCAACAACCACTTGGTGGTAAAGCACAGTTCGGTGGTCAGCGTTTTGGTGAAATGGAAGTTTGGGCGCTTGAAGCCTACGGTGCAGCGCACACGCTTCAAGAAATCCTGACTGTTAAATCCGATGATGTTGTCGGTCGTGTGAAGACTTATGAATCTATTGTTAAAGGCGAAAACGTACCTGAACCAGGTGTACCTGAATCGTTCAAGGTACTGATTAAGGAACTTCAAAGCCTTGGTATGGATGTTAAGGTTCTCGATGCCGATCACTCTGAAATTGTCATCAAAGAACTTGAAGACGAAGAAGAGACATTGGATGACAGCCTGAACGTGCAAGTCTGAGTCTCTTTGAATCAACCTCTTATAGGGCGCAATGAGAAGGATTGAAGGACAAACGATGGTTCTCATAATCCTGTACTCACCGCCTAACATACAACAACTCGGTGAACTAAAGCGATGGCACTTATGCCAGACACTGAAAATATAAGGGAGGTTGCCCCCTTGCTGGATGTCAATAAATTTGAGTTTATGAAGATTGGTTTAGCGTCACCTGATAAAATCAGGTCCTGGTCTCATGGCGAAGTTAAGAAGCCGGAGACAATCAATTATCGAACATTGAAGCCAGAAAAGGACGGCCTATTCTGTGAGCGGATTTTTGGGCCGACCAAAGACTGGGAATGCCACTGCGGAAAGTACAAGCGCGTCAGATATAAGGGCGTCGTTTGCGACCGTTGCGGTGTTGAAGTAACACGTGCGAAAGTCCGTAGAGAGCGCATGGGTCATATTGAACTTGCAGCACCGGTTTCGCACATCTGGTATTTCAAAGGTATTCCAAGCCGTATGGGACTGCTGCTGGATATGTCCCCAAGAGCATTGGAAGAAGTCATTTATTTTGCATCATATGTCGTGACTGAACCTGGAGATACTCCGCTTGAGAAAAAGCAGCTGCTGTCTGAAAAGGAATACCGCAGCTACCGTGAAAAATACGGCAATGCGTTCAAAGCAGGCATGGGTGCAGAATCGATTAAAAAACTTCTTCAGGATGTTGATTTGGACAAAGAATCCGAAGCACTCCAAGAAGAACTAAAGAGTGTTCAAGGTCAAAGAAGGACACGCGCAGTAAAAAGGCTGGAAGTCATTGAAGCCTTCCGTGAATCCGGCAATGAACCGTCTTGGATGATCCTTGATGTACTTCCTGTTATTCCACCTGAACTGCGTCCAATGGTTCAGCTTGACGGTGGTCGATTCGCAACATCTGACCTTAATGACCTTTATCGAAGAGTCATCAACCGGAATAATCGTCTGAAAAGACTTCTTGAACTTGGTGCGCCAAGCATTATTGTTCAAAACGAAAAACGTATGTTGCAAGAAGCGGTCGATTCACTTATCGACAACGGCCGTCGTGGCCGTCCGGTTACCGGACCCGGTAACAGACCATTGAAATCCCTTTCGCATATGCTCAAGGGTAAACAAGGCCGCTTCCGCCAGAACCTATTGGGAAAACGTGTCGACTATTCAGGCCGTTCCGTTATCGCAGTTGGACCGACGATGCAAATGTATCAATGCGGTCTGCCAAAAGAAATGGCTCTGGAATTATTTAAACCATTTGTGATGAAGGAACTGGTTAGTCGAGGCATCGCAAATAACATTAAAAGTGCAAAGCGCAAAGTGGAGAAAATCCATGCAGACGTATGGGGCGTACTTGAAGATGTCATTAAAGAGCATCCGGTACTGCTGAACCGTGCGCCAACGCTTCACCGGTTAGGAATCCAAGCGTTCGAGCCGAGAATTGTAGAAGGTCGTGCGATCCGTCTTCACCCACTCGTTTGTACGGCATATAACGCCGACTTTGACGGTGACCAAATGGCTGTTCACGTACCACTTTCTGCTGAAGCCCAGGCAGAAGCACGTTTGCTGATGCTTGGTGCACAAAATATCCTGAACCCGAAGGATGGTAAGCCAATTGTTACGCCTTCTCAGGATATGGTGCTCGGTAACTACTATTTGACACTCGAACGTAAGGGTGCTGTTGGCGAAGGAAAGATTTTCAAAGACATTAATGAAGTGCTGCTCGCTTATTACAATGGCTACGTTCACTTACATTCACGCATTGCCATCCCTGCAGCTGCAACGCATAACCCGACGTTTACTGAAGAACAGAACAAGCAATATTTGCTAACAACGGCAGGTAAGCTGATTTTTAACCGTATTCTGCCACCAGCATTCCCATATATTAATGAACCGACGGATAAAAACCTTCAGGAAGCAACTCCTGATAAGTTCTTTGTCGCAATGGGTTCTGATATTCCTAAAGAAATTGCGGCTCGTGAAGAGATTCCGCCATTCAAGAAGGGCTATCTGGGACATATTATTGCTGAAGTCTTCAAGCGCTATAAAGTTACCGAAACATCTAAGTTCTTGGACCGTCTGAAGGCACTTGGATTCCAATATTCAACGAAAGCCGGTATTACAGTTGGTGTATCTGACGTTATCGTGCTTCCTGAGAAGAAAGAAATCCTTGATGAAGCTGAAGAAAATGTCCAGAAGGTAACAAAGCAGTTCCGTCGAGGCTTGATTACTGAAGATGAGCGTTATGAACGCGTTGTAGGTATTTGGAGCGATGCCAAGGATACAATCCAATCAAAACTGATGGATTCCCTGGTAAAGACCAACCCAATCTTTATGATGAGTGATTCCGGTGCCCGTGGTAACGCATCGAACTTTACACAGCTTGCCGGTATGCGTGGATTGATGGCCGATCCTTCTGGTCGTATCATCGAACTTCCAATTATCTCGAGTTTCCGTGAAGGGTTGACCGTGTTGGAATACTTTATTTCAACGCACGGTGCACGTAAAGGACTTGCCGATACGGCGCTGAAGACGGCAAACTCTGGTTACTTGACGAGACGTCTTGTAGACGTTGCTCAGGATGTTATTGTCCGCGAAGATGATTGTGGTACGGAACGTGGCATTGTTGTTCATGCGATCCGTGAAGGTAATGAAGAGATTGAAAGTCTGTACGATCGGCTTGTTGGACGTACAGCCAATCAGATCGTATACCATCCGGATACAGATGAAGTGCTTGTTGAGAAGAATCAGTTAATCACAGAAGATATTGCTTCAAGAATTGTTGAAGCTGGGATCACCGAAGTAGAAATCCGTACCGTATTTACTTGTGAAACGCGACACGGTGTCTGCAAGAAGTGCTACGGACGTAACCTGGCAACAGGTTCTGAAGTTGAAGTTGGCGAATCAGTGGGTATCATCGCCGCCCAATCAATTGGTGAACCAGGTACTCAGTTGACCATGCGTACCTTCCACACGGGTGGTGTGGCCGGAGATGATATCACACAAGGTCTCCCACGTATCCAAGAATTGTTCGAAGCTCGAAACCCGAAAGGGCAAGCGGTTATTTCGGAAATTGATGGTACGATAACTTCATTAACTGAATTGAAGGATAAACGTGAAATAGTAGTCAAAGGCGAAATGGAAACCAGAAACTATACTGTTCCGCTCAGTGCACGCATGAAGGTTGGCGAAGGCAATGAAATCAAAGCCGGCGAAGCATTTAACGAAGGTTCTATCGATCCAAAGGAACTGCTTCATGTAGTTGGCCTACAAGGTGTACAAAACTACTTGCTCCGTGAAGTACAAAAAGTTTACCGGATGCAAGGTGTGGAAATCGGCGATAAGCACGTTGAAGTTATGGTTCGTCAGATGATGGGCAAGATTCGTGTCATTGACAGCGGTGATACTTCCGTGTTGCCAGGTGCTCTTGTTGATATTCATCGCTTTAAGGATGACAACCGTGATGTCTTGCTTAAACGTAAAATGCCTGCAACCGGTCACCCGGTACTTCTTGGTATTACGAAAGCTGCGCTCGAGACAGATTCCTTCTTGTCTGCCGCTTCATTCCAGGAAACAACACGTGTATTGACGGATGCAGCGATTAAAGGCAAGGTTGATGAATTGCTCGGCTTGAAAGAAAATGTTATCATTGGTAAGTTGATTCCTGCAGGAACCGGTATGCCGAAGTACCGTAATGTTGTGGTTGAAGCAGAAGATGGTTCAGTTACAACAGAAACAAAGGCTCAACCAGAAGAAGCATTGATGAATCAAGAAAGTTGATTCTGCCATTGACAATAGTTAACGGCCGGTGCTATTATATCTGAGTGTTCTTTTACACTTGTTACTTTGGAGGATGTACGGTGATGTCTTATGATAAAGTGACACAATCAAAGAACGAAGTCATTATTGGCACGAAACAGGCAATTAAAGCTCTGAAAGAAAACCGAGTTAAAGAGGTTATCATAGCTGAAGATGCTGATGTTCGAGTCACCAATAAAGTACTGACACTTGCGGAAGAATTAAAAGTGCCTGTGAGCACGGTGGCCTCAATGAAAAAGTTAGGCCAGGCTTGCGGCATTGAAGTCGGAGCATCGGCTGTTGCGATAAAAAAATAATGTTTTTGCAAGAGCAATCTTGCAAAAACAATTTTTTGCGCGAGAAAAGAACCGCCTGGATCAGTGGGTTTAGAAATTTGAAAGGAGGAACAGGTAAATGCCTACAATTAATCAATTAATTCGTCAAGGACGCAAGTCTAAAATCAGAAAGTCTACGGCGCCTGCATTGAACAGAGGTTACAACAGTTTTAAGAAATCGTTGACTGATGATTTTGCTCCACAAAAGAGGGGCGTGTGCACCCGTGTCGGCACGATGACACCTAAGAAGCCAAACTCTGCGCTTCGTAAATATGCTCGTGTTCGTCTGTCAAATAACATTGAAGTCAATGCTTATATCCCGGGAATCGGCCACAATCTTCAGGAACACAGTGTTGTTCTGATTCGCGGCGGACGTGTGAAGGACCTCCCTGGTGTGCGTTATCATATTATCCGCGGTGCTTTGGATACGGCTAGTGTTGTTGACCGTAAGCAAGGCCGCTCGAAATACGGCGCAAAGAAACCTAAGGCTTAATCACTACTAACTGGGAGGAGGAATTAACATGCCTAGAAAAGGCCCTGTCGAAAGACGCGATGTACTGCCTGATCCGCTTTATAATTCCAAACTGGTCACTCGACTGATCAACCGGATTATGGAAGATGGAAAAAAGGGAAAGGCACAAACCATTCTCTATCAGGCATTTGATCTGATCAAAGAACGTACAAATCAGGAACCGATGGAAGTTTTTGAACAGGCACTTAAGAACGTTATGCCTGTACTCGAAGTAAAGGCACGCCGTGTTGGTGGATCTAACTACCAAGTGCCGGTTGAAGTTCGTCCGGAACGTCGGACAACGCTAGGACTTCGCTACTTAGTTAATTATTCAAGACTTCGTGGAGAAAAGACGATGGTTGAACGATTGGCTAATGAAATTATCGACGCATCCAACAATACCGGAGCATCGGTTAAGAAACGCGAAGATATGCATAAGATGGCTGAAGCCAACAAGGCTTTTGCTCACTATCGCTGGTAAGATTACTAATAGGAAGGAGAGAAAACCATGGCTAGGGAATTCTCCTTGGAAAAGACGCGCAATATCGGTATCATGGCGCACATTGATGCCGGCAAGACGACAACAACTGAGCGTATTCTCTTCTATTCAGGCCGTATCCATAAGATTGGTGAAACCCATGAAGGGGCTTCACAAATGGACTGGATGGACCAGGAAAAGGAACGCGGTATCACCATTACATCCGCGGCAACGACTGCGCAATGGAAGAACCATCGAATTAACATTATCGATACCCCAGGTCACGTGGACTTCACGGTTGAAGTAGAACGTTCACTTCGTGTACTTGATGGTGCGGTAACAGTTCTTGACGCACAATCCGGCGTTGAGCCTCAGACGGAAACCGTTTGGCGCCAAGCGACGACTTATGGCGTACCAAGAATCGTGTTTGTTAACAAGATGGATAAGATCGGCGCGAATTTCCTTTATTCTTGCAAGACTCTGCATGAACGCCTTCAAGCCAATGCTCACCCGATTCAGTTGCCAATGGGTGCTGAAGATAATTACCAGGGTGAAATTGACTTGGTCAACATGCAAGCTTATGTCTATGAAGATGATCAGGGTTCCATTGTAGATGCGGAAGAGATTCCTGCTGAATACAAGGAACAAGCCGAAGAATACCATGAAAAACTCATTGAAGCCGTTGCGGACGTTGATGATGAACTCATGGAAAAATACCTCAATGGTGAAGAAATTTCTGTAGAAGAATTGAAAGCAGCAATTCGTAAAGCGACTTGTGCTGTTAAATTCTATCCGGTACTTTGCGGTACGGCCTTTAAGAATAAAGGTGTACAACACGTATTGGATGCCTGCATTGATTATCTTCCTTCACCACTTGATGTCCCTGCAATTAAAGGTACGCTGCCGGATACAGGCGAAGAAGCATTGCGCCCAGCTGACGACAGTGCACCATTTGCAGCATTAGCATTTAAAGTTATGACAGACCCATTTGTTGGTAAGCTGACATTCTTCCGGGTATACTCAGGAACAATCGAAGCAGGTTCTTATGTACAGAACTCAACAAAGGATACACGTGAACGTATGGGACGTATTCTTCAGATGCACGCCAACCACCGTAGCGAAATCAAAAAGGTTTACTCCGGTGACATTGCGGCAGCTGTTGGTTTGAAGAATACAACAACCGGAGATACACTTTGCGATGAGGATCACCTCATTGTTCTTGAATCAATGGAATTCCCTGATCCGGTTATCCACGTTGCCATTGAACCAAAATCGAAAGCTGATCAGGATAAGATGGGTATTGCGCTTGCAAAACTGGCTGAAGAAGATCCAACCTTCAAAACGCATACAGATGAAGAAACAGGCCAAACCATTATCGGTGGTATGGGTGAACTTCACCTTGACATTATCGTTGACCGTATGCGCCGCGAGTTCAAAGTTGAAGCCAATGTAGGTAACCCACAGGTTGCTTACCGTGAAACGCTAACTAAGGCTGGCAGAGCTGAAGGTAAATTTATTCGTCAGTCCGGTGGTCGTGGACAATACGGTCACGTTTGGATTGAATTTGAACCTCAAAAAGAAGGCGAAGGATTCACATTCGAAAACAAGATCGTCGGTGGTGTTGTTCCTCGTGAATACATCCCAGCGGTTGAAGCAGGCTTGAAAGATGCATTGCAAAACGGTCTACTTGCCGGCTATCCGTTAATCGATGTGAAAGCTAGCCTTGTTGATGGATCCTATCATGATGTCGATTCCAGTGAAATGGCGTTCAAGATCGCTGCTTCAATGGCGCTGAAATCAGCGAAGAATGTCTGTGCTCCAGTTATTCTTGAACCGATCATGAAAGTAGAAGTCAGCATGCCTGAAGAATATTTGGGAGATATTATGGGTGATATTACAAGCCGTCGTGGACGTGTAGATGGTATGGAAGCACGTCAAGGCGTTCAAGTAGTTAGCGCTCATGTTCCACTGGCTGAAATGTTTGGCTATGCAACGAATCTTCGTTCAGCTACTCAGGGTCGCGGAACCTTCACGATGCAATTTGATCACTATGAAGAAGTACCGAAGAGTGTCAGTGAAGAAATTATCAAAAAGGCAACCGGCGAATAATTATTCGAATGGTTTGTCTGCCTGACAAATTCATTGTCACACTATATATTTTATTGTAAGCTAGGGGAGATGGCATAAGCTTGCCAACTTTCTTACTGCATATAAATTAAACTTTCTATTGAATTAAAGGAGGATAATACAATCCATGGCTAAAGAACATTATGAACGTACAAAACCGCATGTTAACATCGGTACAATTGGTCACGTCGACCACGGTAAAACAACACTGACGGCTGCTATTACAACCGTATTGGCAAAATCAGGTAAAGCACAAGCGCGCGCTTATGATTCTATCGATGGTGCACCAGAAGAACGTGAACGTGGTATCACGATTTCAACTGCACACGTTGAATATGAAACTGACAAACGTCACTATGCACACGTTGACTGCCCAGGACACGCTGACTATGTAAAGAACATGATCACAGGTGCTGCTCAGATGGACGGCGCTATCCTCGTTGTATCTGCTGTTGACGGCCCAATGCCACAAACTCGTGAACATATCCTTCTTGCTAACCAAGTAGGTGTGCCTGCGATCGTTGTCTTCTTGAACAAAACAGACCAAGTTGACGATCCAGAACTTCTTGAACTCGTTGAAATGGAAGTTCGTGACCTTCTTAGCGAATACGACTACCCAGGCGACGATGTTCCTGTAATCAAGGGTTCTGCTTTGAAAGCATTGCAAGGCGATCCTGAAGAAGAAAAACACATTCTCGAATTGATGGATGCAGTTGACGAATACATCCCAACTCCAGTTCGTGAAAACGACAAGCCATTCATGATGCCTGTCGAAGACGTATTCTCGATCACAGGTCGTGGTACTGTTGCTACTGGCCGTGTTGAACGTGGCCAAGTTAAGATCGGCGACGAAGTTGAAATTCTTGGTTTGACAGATGCTCCTAAGAAATCCACTGTAACGGGCGTTGAAATGTTCCGTAAAACTTTGGACTTTGCAGAAGCCGGCGACAACATCGGCGCATTGCTCCGTGGTGTTGACCGTGAAGGCGTTGAACGTGGCCAGGTTTTGATTAAACCAGGTACCGTAACTGCCCACAAGAAATTCAAAGCTCAAGTTTACGTTTTGAAAAAAGAAGAAGGTGGACGTCATACTCCATTCTTCACTAACTACCGCCCACAGTTCTACTTCAGAACAACTGACGTTACTGGCACCATTACTCTTCCAGAAGGAACTGAAATGGTAATGCCTGGTGACAACGTTGAAATGGACGTTGATCTGCTTGCACCGATCGCTATCGAACAGGGAACAAAATTCTCTATTCGTGAAGGTGGACGTACAGTAGGCGCTGGTTCCGTATCTGAAATCGTTGAATAATTAGTCAATGAAAAGAGCTCTCTTCGGAGAGCTCTTTTTTTATGGCTATTATAAATTCTATTTTTCATTTGATCTTTTATGAAAAACTCTTTATAATGTAACAGTCACTGAAAAAAGTGGTGGTTCGCCTTGCTTTGTACCTAGATTTTAGGTATAATGGTGTAGTTGGTTTTTTGGCAATGATGCGGAAGGTTGCAGATACACCCGGCTCCTTTGCCAAGGCGGGCTATCTGGAAATTTTCGTGGAGCAAGTCTATTTTTGAAAAATGGACGAAAAAAGGAGGGAATACAACATGGCAAAGCAAAAGATTCGCATTCGTTTAAAGGCATATGATCACCGTATTTTGGATCAATCCGCTGAAAAGATTGTGGAAACGGCAAAGCGCTCAGGTGCAAAGGTTTCAGGGCCGATTCCACTTCCTACAGAAAAATCGATTTATACGATTTTGCGTGCGGTACACAAATACAAAGATTCACGTGAACAATTCGAAATGCGTACGCACAAACGCTTAGTTGATATTGTTGAGCCTACACCTCAAACGGTCGATTCACTCATGAGATTGGATCTTCCTTCAGGTGTCGACATTGAAATCAAATTATAATTTATTTAGAGCAAATAGGAGGTGTTACGGATGAGTAAAGGAATCTTAGGCAAGAAGATCGGCATGACTCAGATTTTTGCTGAAAACGGTGATGTGATTCCTGTTACGGTTGTCGATGTATCCGACAATGTCGTTCTTCAAAAGAAGACGGTTGAGACGGATGGATACGAAGCTGTACAGATCGGTTTTGATAATGCAAAAGCTTCTCGAATTACCAAACCGGCAAAGGGACACGCTGAAAAAGCAAAAGCCGAACCTAAGCGCTTCATTAAAGAACTCCGTAATGTAAATTTAGATGACTATGAATTGGGTAAAGAAGTAACTGCTGATACTTTTAAAGCTGGAGACGTTGTTGACGTTACCGGTACTTCAAAAGGTAAAGGATACCAAGGCCCAATTAAGAGAAACAATCAATCTCGCGGACCGATGACGCACGGTTCTCGTTACCACCGTCGTCCTGGTTCCATGGGTGTTATTGATCCAGCACATACTTTTAAAGGTAAAAAGCTGGCAGGACGCATGGGCGGAGAAACGGTTACGGTTGAAAATCTCGTCATTGCTAAAGTTGATCCGGAACGTAAATTGATTCTCGTTAGAGGCAATGTCCCGGGCGCTAAGAAGAGCTATATTGTTATCAAATCTGCACTCAAAGCAAAAGAAGCTAAATAAGAAGGGAGGATGCTTCCATGCCAAAATTAACTGTATTTGATCAAAAAGGCGCTGAAGTTGGAGCTGTTGAACTGGCTGACGCTGTATTCGGCATTGAACCTAACGAACATGTTGTCTACCAAGCGGTTGTTATGCAACAGGCTTCTCTTCGCCAAGGAACACATGCTGTAAAAAATCGTTCTGCTGTACGTGGCGGTGGCCGCAAACCGTGGAAACAAAAAGGAACAGGCCGTGCACGTCAAGGTTCTATCCGTTCACCACAGTGGGTTGGCGGTGGTACCGTATTCGGACCTACTCCACGCAGCTATGCTTATAAACTGCCTAAGAAAGTACGTAGACTTGCAATTAAATCTGTACTTTCAGGCAAAGCCGGAGATAATGATCTGATTGTATTGGACACATTGAAGATCGAAGCTCCGAAAACAAAAGAAATTGTCGCTTTACTGAATAACCTGTCTGTGTCAGACAAGGCACTGATTGTCACAAATAATGTTGACCAAACAGCTGTATTGTCATCCCGCAACATCCCTGGCGTGAAGGTGCTTGCTGCGAACGAAGTCAATGTACTTGACGTTGTTGCACATAACAAACTGATCGTCACCAAAGAAGCTGCGGCAAAGCTTGAGGAGGTGCTTGGATAATGAAAGATCCTCGCGATATTATAAAGCGCCCCGTGCTGACTGAACGTACAACTGATCAGATGGCAGACAAGAAATACACTTTTGACGTTGATACGAAGGCAAATAAGTCTGAGATCAAACGTGCGGTAGAAGCCATCTTTGATGTTAAAGTCGTTAAAGTCAATACGTTGAACGTAAAAGGTAAACCGAAACGTTACGGCCGCTATTCAGGCTATACAAATAACCGCAAGAAAGCCATTGTTACTTTGACGCCGGAAAGTAAAGAACTTAACTTTTACGAAGGCGAATAAGGAATATTAAAGAAGGAGGTTACTGATCGTGCCACTTAAAAAGTACAAACCGACATCCAACGGTCGTAGAAATATGACATCATTGGATTTCGCGGAAATCACTACAGATACGCCGGAAAAATCGTTGTTGACGTCGCTCCCGAAAAAGGCCGGCCGAAACAATCAAGGTAAGTTAACGGTTCGCCACCAAGGCGGCGGCCACAAACGTCAATATCGTGTTATTGACTTCAAACGGAATAAGGATGGCGTACCTGGTCGCATCGCAACGATCGAATACGATCCAAACCGTACGGCAAACATCGCACTTGTTCACTATGTGGATGGAGAAAAACGTTATATTCTTGCACCAAAAGGTCTTAAAGTGGGTACAGAAATCATGTCAGGCGTCGACGCCGACATCAAAGTCGGAAATGCACTTCCTCTGAAGAACATTCCGGTAGGTACCACGATTCATAACATCGAACTGAAACCAGGAAAAGGCGGACAACTCGTGCGTTCTGCAGGAACGTCTGCACAGATCCTTGGTAAAGAAGGAAAGTACGTACTGATTCGTCTTGTATCTGGTGAAGTACGTATGATTCTCGAAACTTGCCGTGCGACAATCGGTCAGGTCGGCAACTTGGAACACGAACTTGTTTCTGTTGGTAAAGCCGGCCGTTCACGTTGGAAAGGCGTTCGCCCGACCGTCCGTGGTTCTGTAATGAACCCGAATGATCACCCACATGGTGGTGGTGAAGGTAAGGCTCCAGTTGGACGTAAGTCGCCAATGTCTCCATGGGGCAAGCCAACGATGGGTTACAAGACACGTAGCAAGAAGAATGCTTCTGAACAATTTATCATTAGACACCGCAAGAAATAATCGCGAATAAATAGTTTATTTGGAAGGAGGCCTACACATGAGCCGAAGCCTGAAGAAAGGCCCTTTTGTCGATGGACACCTGATGACAAAAGTCGTTGCCATGAATGAAAAGGACGAAAAAAGAGTCGTAAAGACTTGGTCCCGCAGATCGACCATTTTCCCTGAATTTATCGGCCATACCATTGCCGTGTATGACGGACGCAAGCATGTGCCGGTATACGTTACGGAAGACATGGTAGGACATAAACTTGGAGAATTCGCCCCGACAAGAACTTATCGTGGACACATTTCATCCGATAAGAAAACGAGTGCACGCTAACGAAAGGAGGAACTATGATGCAAGCAAAAGCTGTCGCTAAACAAATTCGTATTGCTCCTCGTAAGGCGCGTCTTGTTATTGATCTTATCAGGGGCAAGGACGTCGGTTATGCTATGGCTGTGTTAAAGAATACACAGAGATCAGCATCACCGATCATTGAAAAGGTTTTGAAATCCGCTATCGCTAATGCGGAACATAATTACGATATGGATGCAGAAACATTGTATGTTGAAAAGGCGTTTGTTGATGAAGGAGCTACTTTGAAACGCTTCCGTCCTCGCGCACAAGGTCGCGCAAGCAAGATCAACAAACGGACCAGCCACATTACAATCGTTGTATCAGAAAAGAAGGAGGGATAACGCGTGGGTCAAAAAATTAATCCTATTGGATTTAGAATCGGTGTCATTCGCGATTGGGAATCCAAATGGTATGCTGATAAAGAATATGCGGAATATCTTCACGAAGATATCAAAATCCGTCAATATATCGAAAAGAAGCTGAAAGACGCTGCTGTTTCTGGTATTGAACTGGAACGTGCTGCGAACCGGATTAACGTAACCATTCGGACGGCGAAACCGGGTATGGTCATTGGTAAAGGCGGCTCTGAAGTTGAAAACCTTCGAAAAGCTCTGAACGATCTTACTGGTAAACGTGTCCACGTTAATATTTTTGAAATTAAGCAAGCTGATCTTGATGCGAAACTCGTTGCTGAAAATATTGCTCGCCAGCTTGAAGGCCGTGTCTCTTGGAGACGTGCTCAGAAGCAAACGTTGCAAAGAGCAATGCGTGCAGGTGCCAAAGGTATCAAAACACAATGTGCCGGACGCCTTGGTGGCGCAGACATGGCGCGTACAGAGGATTACAGTGAAGGAACTGTTCCGCTTCATACTTTGCGTGCCGACATTGACTACGGTACAGCAGAAGCTGATACCACATATGGCAAGATTGGTGTTAAAGTATGGATTTATCGCGGAGAAGTCCTTCCGACGAAAGGAACGACAAATAAGGAAGGAGGCAAATAATTATGTTAATGCCTAAACGTACAAAGTATCGTAGACAACACCGTGGTAGAATGCGTGGCCAAACTAAGGGCGGCGCTTCGGTAACTTTCGGTGAATACGGACTGCAGGCTCTTGAATCCGCATGGATCACGAGCCGTCAGATTGAAGCAGCACGTATTGCAATGACACGTTTTATGAAGCGTGGCGGTAAGGTTTGGATTAAAATTTTCCCGCAAAAATCATACACAAAGAAACCTCTTGATGTCCGAATGGGTTCCGGTAAAGGTGCTCCAGAAGGATGGGTGGCTGTTGTGAAACCCGGCCGTGTGCTTTTTGAAGTCGGTGGCATTAGTGAAGAAGTGGCAAACGAAGCATTAAGACTAGCTAGCCACAAATTGCCTATTAAAACGAAAATCGTGAAACGCGAAGAAGTGGGTGGTGACGCAAATGAAGGCTGAGGAAATTCGTAATTTGACCACTGCTGAAGTTGAAGAAAACGTCAAGTCTTTGAAGGAAGAATTATTTAATCTGCGTTTCCAGCTCGCTACCGGACAATTGGAAAATCCGGCCCGCATTCGTGAAGTCCGCAAATCCATTGCTCGCGCAAAAACGATTTTGCGTGAACGTGAATTGAATGTTCAAAACGGCTGAGAAGGAGGTTATCTGAATGGCAGAAGAAACACGCAAGAACGCGCGCAAAGTTCTGGTTGGCCGTGTTGTCTCAGACAAAATGGATAAGACCATTACTGTACTCGTTGAGACTTATAAGAACCACCGTCTCTATGGAAAGCACGTTAAGTATTCCAAGAGATTCAAAGCGCATGATGAAAATAATCAAGCAAAAGTCGGCGATATCGTAGAAATCATTGAAACTCGCCCACTTTCTAAAGATAAACGTTTTCGTCTTGTAAAAATCGTTGAGGAATCCGTTATTATCTGATCGTCGGACATGTCCGTAGATCGAAGGGAGGTTGCACTTTATGATTCAACAGGAAAGCCGTTTGAAAGTAGCCGATAACTCAGGTGCTCGTGAAGTCCTGACTATTAAGGTTTTGGGTGGATCCGGTCGCAAGACTGCTAATATCGGTGATGTTATTGTTGCTTCGGTCAAACAAGCAACACCAGGTGGCGTTGTTAAGAAAGGCGAAGTTGTAAAAGCTGTTGTTGTTCGTACAAAACATGGTGTAAGACGTGTTGATGGTTCTTATATTCGTTTTGACGAGAACGCTGTTGTCTTAATCAAAGAAGACAAAAGCCCTCGCGGCACGCGTATCTTTGGGCCAGTTGCCCGTGAATTGCGTGACGGACAATTTATGAAAATCGTTTCTCTTGCACCGGAAGTATTGTGATTCTGAATGGTTAGGAAAAGGAGGTGGCATTTAACATGGCAAAACTGCATGTGAAAAAAGGCGACAAGGTTCAAGTCATTTCCGGTAAGGATAAAGGCAAACAAGGTGTGATCCTTGCAGCGTTTCCGGCAAAGGAACGTGTGCTCGTTGAAGGTGTAAACATCGTCAAAAAGCATTCAAAACCAAGCCAGGCAGCTCCGCAAGGCGGCATCCTCGAACACGAGGCGCCAATTCACGTATCAAATGTTATGCTGCTTGACCCAAAAACAAACGAACCTACACGCGTAGGTCACAAAATAGTAGACGGAAAAAAAGTACGTGTTTCTAAAAAATCAGGCGAAGTCATCGAATGATCTGATTGTCTGTGAAAGGAGGTAAACACATGAGCCGATTCAAAGAAAAGTATGAAAAGGAAGTTGTTCCGGCTTTAATTGAAAAGTTTAACTATACATCTGTAATGCAGGTCCCAGCCATCCAAAAGGTAGTCATCAATATGGGTGTTGGCGAAGCAGTTCAGAACTCTAAGGTTCTGGATAGCGCTGTTGAAGATCTGACTGCATTATCCGGTCAGAAACCAGTGATTACTCGCGCAAAGAAATCCATCGCTGCATTTAAACTTCGTGAAGGTGTTGCGATTGGTGCAAAAGTTACACTAAGGAAAGAACGTATGTATGATTTCCTTGACAAGCTGGTTACAGTTGCTCTCCCTCGCGTGCGTGACTTCCGCGGTGTCTCAAAGAAAGCATTTGACGGCCGAGGTAACTATACGCTGGGTATCCGCGAACAATTGATTTTCCCTGAAATTGATTATGATAAAGTCGATAAAGTACGCGGTATGGATATCGTTATTGTAACGTCAGCAAACACTGATGAAGAAGCAGCTGAATTACTGACATTGCTAGGCATGCCGTTCGTTAAAAAATAATCGCAAGGAGGATATGAATTTTGGCAAAAAAATCAATGCTTGTTTCGTCACATCGCCCAAAAAAATTCAAAGTGCAGGAATACACACGCTGTGAACGCTGCGGACGTCCTCATTCGGTTCTTAGGAAATTCAAATTATGCAGAATTTGTTTTCGCGAACTTGCCTATAAAGGACAAATCCCAGGTGTTAAAAAAGCTAGCTGGTAAAATTTTATGTGATAGGGAAGGAGGTCGTTTTGCATGGTCATGACAGATCCGATTGCAGATATGTTGACCCGCATTCGTAATGCCAATATTGTTCGCCACGAACAAATTGAACTGCCAGGTTCCAGAATTAAGAAGGAAATCGCTGAAATTCTGAAACGCGAAGGATTTATCAAAGATGTAGAATACATTGAAGACAACAAACAAGGTGTGCTTCGTCTGATCCTCAAATACGGCGGCAATAAGGAACGGGTAATTTCCGGATTGAAGAGAATCAGTAAACCAGGTCTTCGCGTTTATGCGAAAGCCGATGAGGTACCTAAGGTTCTCGGTGGTCTTGGTATCGCACTAGTTTCAACGTCAAAAGGTGTTATTACGGATAAAGAAGCACGTCAACAAAAAGTTGGCGGAGAAGTACTCGCATACATTTGGTAATAAGCAAACAAGAATGGAGGTGTCCTAATGTCTCGTATAGGTTTAAGACCGACAGCCATTCCTGATGGTGTAACGGTTACGATTGACGGCCAGACTGTAACAGTCAAAGGACCTAAAGGTGAATTATCCCGGAAGTTCCATCCGGATATGATCATAAAGCAAGAAAACAATGAAGTTAAAGTTGAAAGACCAGATGATTCAAACCAACATCGTGCCCTTCACGGTACGACAAGTAGTTTGATTAGCAATATGGTTGAAGGTGTGACTAAGGGATTCGTTAAGAATCTTGAACTTGTCGGCGTAGGTTACCGTGCTAACAAACAGGGTAAGAACCTTGTATTGAATGTCGGCTACTCTCACCCGGTAGAAATCGTTCCTGAAGAAGGAATTGAATTAGCTGTTGAAGGAAACAACAAGGTGTCTGTTTCTGGAATTGACAAACAGCGTGTCGGCGAAGTTGCCGCAAATATTCGTTCCGTACGTGCACCAGAGCCTTACAAAGGCAAGGGTATTCGCTATGAAGGCGAAAAGGTACGTCGCAAGGAAGGTAAAACAGGTAAGTAATAGATTTCAATTTCTACTAGAAAGGAGCGACAAACTGTATGATTTCCAAAAAAGACAAGAACGCGCTTCGTCAAAAAAGACATCTTCATGTACGCCACCGCATCGTGGGTACAGCAGAACGTCCACGTTTGAACGTATTCCGCTCTTCCAAGAATATTTATGCGCAGTTGATTGATGATGCAAAGGGTGTAACGCTCGTTGCCTCTTCATCGATTGACAAAGCATTTGATCTTGAAAAAGGTAGCGACGTTGCCGCAGCTAAAAAAGTTGGCGCAATGATCGGTGAACGTGCTTTGGAAAAAGGAATTGACACGGTTGTTTTTGACCGTAGTGGTTATATTTATCACGGACGTGTAAAGGCTGTAGCTGAAGGCGCCCGAGAAGCAGGACTTAAATTTTAAGGTTAAGGAGGGGAATCCATGGCTAATAATGATCGCAATAAATCAGAATTTGAAGAACGCGTCGTAACAATCAACCGCGTGGCGAAAGTAGTTAAAGGCGGACGCAGATTCCGTTTTTCAGCGCTGGTTGTTGTCGGCGACAAAAAAGGTAATGTAGGTTATGGACAGGGTAAGGCTCACGAAGTACCTGAAGCCATTCGTAAGGCGATTGAGGATGCGAAGAAGAACGTATTTAATGTTCCGATCGTTAACACAACCATTCCTCACCAAGTAACAGGCCATGCAGGATCAGGTAGCGTATTGCTGAAACCGGCATCCGAAGGTACTGGAATTATTGCTGGCGGTCCTGTCCGCGCCGTACTCGAATTGTCTGGACTCGGTGACATTCTTTCGAAGTCATTGGGATCGAACAATCCGATTAACATGGTTCGTGCAACAGTTGAAGGACTGCAAAGCCTGAAACGTGTTGAACATGTAGCTAAGCTGCGTGGCAAATCAGTGGAAGAACTGCTCGGATAAGGAGGGAACAGGATTGGCTAAAAAATTGGAAATTACCCTCAAACATAGTGTGATCGGACGTCCTGAATCACAACGCGTGACGGTAAGAACGCTTGGCTTGAGAAAGACTTACCAAACTGTTGTGCAGGATGATAATCCGGCCATTCGCGGTATGATCAACAAGGTCTCCCACCTTTTGGCTGTACGCGAATTGAATGATTGATTTCGAATCAAACTGAGAATAAGGAGGTGCCAAGATGAAACTCCATGAATTGAAACCAGCTGAAGGTTCCCGTTTTGCTCGTAAAAGAGTAGGACGCGGCTATGGTTCAGGACTTGGCAAAACATCTGGTCGAGGACAAAAAGGACAAAAAGCTCGTTCGGGCGGTAAGGTACGTCTCGGATTTGAAGGCGGACAGATGCCATTGCTGCAGAAACTGCCTAAGAAGGGCTTCAAGAACCCGACGCGCAAAATTTACGCTGTTATTAATGTTGAAAAGCTGAACCGTTTTGAAAATGGAACAGAAATTACTCCGGAATTGCTGCTTGAAACACGTGTGATCCGGAAATTGAATGACGGTGTTAAAGTTCTTGGTGAAGGCAAGCTTGAAGCAAAACTGACAGTTAAGGCACATAAATTTTCTGCTTCTGCCAAAGAAGCGATTGAAGCTGCCGGCGGAAACATTGAGGTGATTTGATGTTTCAAGTGCTTTCCAGTATGTGGCGAGAGGCCGAAATTCGCCGAAAAATAGTATTCACATTGCTTATGCTCATTATATTTCGGATCGGGACATTCATTCCCGTTCCGGATATTAATACAGAGCTGATCAAATTCAGTGATTCAAGTGCCTTTGGCTTGTTTAACACTTTTGGTGGCGGTGCACTAGAGAACTTTTCAATTTTCTCTATGGGTATTATGCCTTACATTACCGCATCAATTATTGTTCAGTTGTTACAGATGGATGTAGTTCCTAAGCTTACTGAATGGTCTAAACAAGGAGAAATGGGAAGGCGCAAACTGAATCAGCTGACTAGGTATGGGACGATCATTCTCGGATTTATCGAAGCAGTGGGTCTTTCATACGCGTTCAGTAACAATTATCAAGGGTTGGTAAGTAACCCAACCATCTGGACCTTTCTGATCATTGCATTGGTACTGACAACTGGTACGGCTTTTCTCGTATGGCTGGGTGATCAGATTACCGCTTACGGCGTAGGAAACGGCATTTCCATTATTATCTTTGCAGGAATTATTGCCCGAATCCCTACTGCTGTTGGCCAAATTTATGCTCAGCGGTTTGCGTCGTCAACCAACACATTTATGGAAGTACTTGGATTGCTCGCCATTGTCGTTGTTGTCCTGCTTATTATTGTCGGAACTATTTTCGTTCAACAAGGGTCTCGAAAAATTCCGATTCAATATGCAAAACGGACAATCGGTACGAAGACATACAGTGTGGAACCGACGCACTTACCAATCAAGGTTAATGCTGCCGGAGTTATCCCTGTGATCTTCGCGATCTCATTGATGATCACGCCGCCAACGATTGCCCGTTTCTTTCCGCAAAATAATGTGACTGCGTGGATTATCCGCGTATTCGATTACTCTACGGTTTACGGGATGATCATCTATGCGGTACTGATCATTGCCTTTACCTATTTCTACACGTTTGTTCAGGTTAACCCTGAAAAGATGGCGAAAAATCTTGGTGAACAAGGCGGCTATATTCCGGGAATACGTCCAGGTAAGAGCACGGAGCAATACATTACCAAGATTCTTTATCGCTTGACTTTCCTTGGTGCCATTTTCCTTGCAGTGATCTCACTGCTCCCGATTGTCTTTGGTGAAATGGGAAGCCTTCCTGCGAGTGCAAGAATCGGCGGAACCAGCTTACTCATCGTTGTCGGGGTTGCGTTGGATACCATGAAACGTATTGAAAGCCAGTTGATCAAGAAGAACTATCAAGGCTTTATCAGAAAAAGGTAAGGCACTGACTATGAATGAGTCAGGAGGAGTACAATGAATCTCATATTAATGGGCTTGCCTGGTGCTGGTAAAGGTACTCAGGCGGAGCGAATTGTTGATAAATTCGGTTACCCTCACATCTCTACCGGCGATATGTTTCGTGCGGCGATTAAAGGTGGCACGCCACTAGGAAAACAAGCAAAATCCTTTATTGATAAAGGTGCGCTTGTTCCCGATGAAGTGACGATTGGAATTGTCAACGAACGTCTGTCAGAGAGCGATACTGATGAAGGTTTTCTTCTCGATGGTTTTCCTCGGACGGTTGAGCAAGCAGAAGCACTCGACAAGATGATGAATGAGCACGGAAAGAAAATTGATGCTGTACTTTATATCAGCGTCGATCCTGAAAAATTACTCGCTCGATTAACGGGACGTAGAATCTGTTCTAACTGCGGAGCAACCTATCACTTGACGTTTAATCCTCCTGCAAAAGAAGGAATTTGCGATAAGTGCGGAAGCGATTTGAAACAGCGAGCAGATGACAATGAAGCAACGGTTCATGAACGGTTGCAAGTCAATATGCGTCAGCAGCAACCGCTGCTCGACTTCTATGAAGCAAAGGGATCTTTGAAGACGATCAATGGGGATCAGGACATTGATTCTGTTTTCCGGGAAGTTTCAGAGATCTTGGGCGTTCTTGCCAAGTGATCACGCGGAAAACGATAGAGGAAATCAACAGGATCCGCATTGCGGGAAAAATAGTGGCTGAGACGCTGGAACGTTTGCGTCAGGCTATTCGTCCCGGCATATCGACGATTGAACTCGATACGCTGGCAGAGCGCTTGATAAGGGATGCGGGAGCTAAACCCTCATTCAAAGGATATGATGGGTTTTCAAAAAGTATCTGCACATCCGTCAACGATCAGTTGGCCCACGGTATTCCTGGTTCCTATGTTCTGCAGGACGGAGACATTATCAGTATCGATATTGGTGCCAAGTATGAAGGATTTCATGCAGACTCCGCCTGGACTTTCCCCGTGGGCACGGTTTCTGAGACGACCCGAAGGCTTCTGGAAAAGACGGAAGAATCGCTCTACAAAGGAATTGCTGAAGCAAAGCCGGGAATGCGGCTGACGAACATTTCCCATGCGATTCAGATGTGTGCCGAGTCAAATGGATTTTCCGTTGTACATGAACTGACTGGCCACGGCGTTGGCCGTGATCTTCATGAAGCACCGGATGTACCGAATTACGGTCGATCAGGCCGGGGACCGGTGTTGAAGCCCGGAATGGTTCTGGCAATTGAGCCTTTAGTGAATGAAGGCAGCCGGGACATCTGGATGGTTGAAGATGATGACTGGACATTGATGACTCAGGATGGTAAGAATTGTGCGCATTTTGAGCACACAATTGTAATAACGGAAAATGGAAATGAAATCTTGACAAAGCAATAAGTGAAGGTGATGATTGATGGGTAGTGATCAAGCCCCTTTACCTGTTCCCGGACAGCTCGCATGTGTTCTGAAAGGGAAAGAAGCGGGTTCTTATTTTGTCATTGTGCGTCTTATTGATCATCGATTTGTCGAAATTGCAGATGGTGACAAGAGGAAGTTCGACAATGCAAAAAAGAAAAACATCAGCCATCTTGAACTTCAATCATATATATCTGTCGAAGTACAGAAAAGTCTACGCGAGATCGGACGCGTGACAAACGGAAAACTGCGTTTTGCCATCGCTCATTTTTTGGATGGAGAAATCAGTAACAAGAGGAAGGGTGAGTCAGCCGATGGCTAAGGAAGATGTCATTGAAGTTGAAGGCACCGTTATCGAACCACTGCCAAATGCAATGTTTCGTGTGGAATTGGAGAATGGCCATAAGATTTTAGCTCATGTATCCGGCAAAATCCGTATGCATTTCATCCGCATTTTGCCAGGAGATAAAGTAACGGTCGAGTTGTCGCCATATGATGTGTCGCGCGGCCGCATTACGTTCAGGCATAAATAATTGCTCTGCGGTGTATAAGGAGGGTTCAATAATGAAGGTAAGACCATCAGTTAAGAAGATTTGTGAAAAATGCAAGATTGTCCGCCGTAAAGGTGTTGTCATGGTGATTTGTGAAAATCCAAAACATAAACAAAGACAAGGTTAATAAGGAGGTGTTCTGACGTATGGCTCGTATTGCAGGTGTCGACATTCCAAGAGAAAAACGCGTGGTTATTTCCTTGACTTACATCTTCGGCATTGGCCCAGCAACAGCTAAGAAGATCTTGGCAGAAGCTAATGTTTCCGAAGACACACGTGTACGTGATCTAACTGAAGAAGAACAGACACGTATCCGTGAAGTGGTTGACCACTACCGCGTTGAAGGTGACCTTCGCCGCGAAGTTTCTCTTAATATCAAGAGATTGATTGAAATTGGTTCCTATAGAGGTATCCGCCACCGCAGAGGTCTGCCGGTTCGTGGACAAAACACAAAAAACAACTCACGTACGCGTAAAGGTCCTAAGCGCACAATGGCTGGTAAAAAGAAATAAGTAAAGGAGGGTTAAACATTTATGGCAAAAGCACAACAACGTACGCGTAAGCGCCGTATCAAGAGAAATGTTGAAAACGGGGTGGCACACATCCGTTCAACATTTAACAACACAATCGTAACGATCACGGATCCACATGGTAACGCGATTGCTTGGGCTAGTTCCGGCGGTCTTGGGTTCAAGGGTTCTAGAAAATCCACTCCATTTGCAGCACAAACAGCAGCAGAAGCAGCTGGTAAGAGCGCATTGGATAGTGGAATGAAAACTGTTGAAGTATCTGTCAAAGGACCAGGTGCAGGACGTGAAGCAGCGATTCGTGCACTTCAGGCAGTTGGCCTTGAAGTAACAGCAATTCGTGACGTTACGCCGGTTCCACACAACGGTTGCCGTCCTCCGAAACGTCGCCGCGTTTGATTGTATAGCTCGCTATTAATCTGTTAATAATGCAACTATGACTAAACGTGTACACCGATCAGAGAAGCACGCCGTAGCTAAGTTCTAAGGAACAACTTTGGAAAATATTGGCCAACGCGCGCTGAAAAAGTATCGACGTTTTGAAGGAGGGTTCACATTTGATGATTGAGATCGAAAAGCCAAAGATCGACACGGTTGAAATAGCAGACGATGGTAGTTATGGGAAGTTTGTTGTTGAACCGCTCGAACGCGGATACGGCACGACTCTGGGTAATTCTTTGCGTCGAATTTTACTTTCATCCCTCCCAGGCGCGGCTGTAACGACGGTACAGTTTGATACTGTGCTTCATGAATTTTCCACGATTGAGGGCGTTGTTGAAGATGTAACGGCGATCATTCTGAATATCAAAAAGCTTTGCTTGAAGCTGTATTCAGATGAGGAAAAGACATTGGAAATTGACGTTCAGAGAGCTGGGAAAGTAACAGCTGCCGATATTGTCCACGACAGTGATGTTGAAATACTGAATCCTGAACTGGAAATTGCGACACTCGATGAAGGTGCGCATTTTCATTTGAGAATGCTTGCCAAGAAAGGTCGCGGTTATGTTCCTGCTGAAGGTAACAAATCCGATGATCTTCCGATTGCCGTAATTCCGATTGATTCAATTTACACACCAATCACCCGTGTGAACTATCAAGTGGAGAAAACCAGAGTTGGCCAGGTAGCTAATTATGACAAGTTGACACTCGATGTCTGGACAGATGGCAGCATTCGTCCGGAAGAAGCAATTGCTTTGGGTGCCAAGATTCTGACCGAACATTTAAATATCTTCGTTGGATTAACTGATCAGGCACAAAAAGCTGAGATCATGATTGAAAAAGAAGAAGATAAGAAAGAAAAAGTTCTTGAAATGACCATTGAAGAACTTGATCTTTCTGTACGGTCATACAATTGTCTGAAACGCGCCGGCATCAACACAGTTCAAGAACTGACTCAGAAGAGTGAAGAAGATATGATGAAGGTCAGAAATCTTGGACGCAAATCTCTTGAAGAAGTTGAAGAAAAGCTGCATGACCTTGGCCTTGGGCTGAGAGTGGAAGAGTAACCAGTTGGTAGACAAGGGATTATTTTTCTTTTTTGCGCAAAAAAGAAAGATTCAGGGCAGGAATAAAGGAGGTACAAGTAAATGGCATATGCAAAATTAGGCCGGGATTCAGCTGCGAGGAAGGCGCTGTTCCGCGATCTAGCGACCGACTTGATTATTAATGAGCGTATTCAAACAACGCATTCCAAAGCAAAAGCGCTTCGGCCGATCGTTGAAAAAATGATTACGTTGGCAAAACGCGGTGATTTGCATGCACGTCGTCAGGCGGCTGCTTTTATCCGTAATGAAGTTGCTGATCAGGAAGCAGGTCAGAATGCGGTTCAGAAGTTGTTCGATGATGTTGCAAAACGCTATACAGAACGTCAGGGTGGATACACTCGTATTCTGAAAGCGGGCCCTCGTAAAGGCGACGGCGCCGAAATGGCAATCATTGAGCTTGTTAAATAATCAGTGTAAATAACGAGAGGCAGAAGCCGGGTTCGTATGAGCTTGGATTTCTGCCTTTTTTAATAGCGATTGCTGAGATTTCGAGTAACTTTTCATGATTCATTTTTTATAACAGGAAATGTGAATCGATATGCACGCATCGTTTAGCAAAATCGTTTATAATTCATTTAATGACATAACTTGAGCTGAGTTGAGAGCGAATAGCCTACCTATTCGTGTACATAGATAAGAATAGGTGTGGCGCGCATGAGGGGAGTGGAGAGCGTACATGGAGAAGATCATTGAAGTTCGTGATTTATCATATCGTTATTCAGAAGAGCATCCGTTGGTGCTTAAAGAGATCAACTTTACAGTCAATAAGGGTGAATGGTTATCCATTGTTGGCCATAACGGTTCAGGAAAATCAACGTTAGCAAAATGTCTCAATGGGTTGATTATTCCACAAAAAGGAACGGTAGAGGTCAATGGTTACGATACTGCGGATGAACAAACCATCTGGGAGATCCGCCGTTTGGTAGGCATGGTTTTTCAAAATCCGGACAACCAATTTGTTGGTGCAACAGTTCAGGACGATGTTGCCTTCGGTATGGAAAACCATGGATTGCCACGAGCGGTGATGGTTGAACGTTTATCCGAAGCGTTGCGGCTTGTGAAGATGGAGGCTTTCGCACAGACAGAACCACATCGCCTGTCAGGTGGGCAGAAGCAACGTGTCGCCATTGCAGGCATTGTTGCTTTGCAACCGTTAATCATTATTATGGATGAAGCAACATCAATGCTCGATCCCGAAGGCAGAAGAGAAATTATCCAAACGGTGCGCGACTTGAACAAAAAGCACCAGCTTACAGTCATATCGATTACCCATGACCTCGAAGAAGCGATTCATTCGGATCGTTTGCTCGTCATGAATGATGGACAGATCGTTCGTGAAGGCAAGCCGCGCGACATATTTAAATCAACGGATCTGCTCAAGAAAGTCGGCCTCGATCTGCCTTTTGCAATAAAAATGCGTAACGCGCTGCGCGCCAAAGAAGTACCCTTAACAGATAGTGCATTATTTCAGGAAGAGTTGGTGGATGAGCTATGGACATTACATTCGAGCATGTGACTCATGTGTACGGTCAAAAGACCCCATTTGAGAAAAAGGCGCTTAACGATGTCAGCCTTCATATCCCGTCCGGCTCATTCACGTCAATAATCGGACATACAGGATCAGGAAAGTCGACGCTCGTCCAGCATATCAACGGATTATTAAAACCCAGCGCGGGAAGAATTTCCGTCGGGGATTTTGTCATCGATGCAAATCAAAAGAAGCAAGATCTGAAGCCTCTTCGAGAAAAGGTCGGTTATGTGTTCCAATATCCGGAGCACCAACTGTTTGAAGAGACAATCATCAAAGATGTTTGCTTTGGTCCGATGAATTTTGGCGTCTCTGATTCGGAGGCAACGAAACGTGCAGAGGAGAGTCTTCAACTGGTTGGGCTTCCTGCAGCATACTGGCATCGGTCTCCATTCGATCTAAGTGGTGGTCAGATGCGTCGAGTAGCTATCGCCGGTGTTCTTGCTGTGCGTCCACAAGTCATTATTCTAGATGAACCGACGGCAGGTCTCGATCCCAGAGGTCGCGAAGAGATTTTGAGTTTATTCAGCGATCTTCATAAACGACTCAACTTAACGATCATCATGGTGACGCACAATATGAGCGATGCGGCCATTTATTCGGATCAGGTCATTGCCATGGATGGCGGCAAGCCACTCTTGGCAGACACACCAGAAGAGGTATTCTCTCATGTAGAACTATTACGAAAAGTAGGCTTAGATGTTCCGGAAACCATGGAATTTCTAAGTAAGCTTTTGAAAAAGGCGGGGAAACAACAAGTCGTGACCGCATTTACACTTGATGATACGGCAGACGCTGTGATCGATTTGCTGAATGAGGTGAAGGACCATGTTTAATCTTGTGATCGGTCAGTATGTACCCATGGATTCTTATGTACATAAGCTAGATCCTCGCTCTAAATTGATCAGTGTGTTTCTGTTTGTCCTTATCGTTTTCCTAGCGAATAATTGGGTAACAAATATGCTGATGGTTTTGTTCTGCTTGATTGGTATATTCTTGTCAAAAATGCATTTTTCTTTTATCTACAAAGGCTTGCGTTCAGTATTTATCATAGTATTGATTACTTTTCTACTTAATCTTTTTCTGGCGACTGGCGGAACGGTGCTCTTCAGTTGGGGGTGGTTGCATGTGACCACCAACGGACTCACTCAGTCGATTTTTATAGCGATTCGAATTGTAGTGATCATCGTTGTGACCACTTTGCTGACGCTGACTACTTCACCTATCGAAATTACAGATGGTATGGAAAGCATGCTCAACCCATTAAAGCGCATCAAGGTGCCTGTTCATGAATTCGCATTAATGATGTCGATCTCGTTGCGTTTTATTCCGACTTTGCTGGAGGAGACTGAGAAGATCATTAAAGCACAGGCTGCGCGAGGCTCTGATTTTACAAGTGGCTCATTAAAAAGCCGTATCAAAGCTATTGTTCCGTTGCTTGTACCTTTGTTTGTCGGCGCATTTAAGCGGGCAGAGGACTTGGCGATGGCGATGGAAGCAAGAGGTTACCACGGCGATGCGGGACGTACTAAGTTGCATCAACTCAACTGGGGTTGGCGCGATACATTGCTTCTTGTATCGATAGTACTGCTCGCATGCGTGTTGATTTTTATGAGAAATTAAGTTGCAGGTGGAAGCATGACAAAGATTAAATGCACAGTAGCTTACGATGGCTCCGGATTCCATGGCTATCAAGTTCAACCAGGGAAGCGTACCGTGCAGCGTGAAATACAAGCAGCTCTGGCACGGATGCATCATGGACAAACGGTCAAGATTGCTGCTTCCGGAAGAACAGATGCAGGCGTTCATGCATTTGGACAAGTCTTTCATTTCGATACGCCTTTGCATCTACCTGAGGAACGTTGGCCAATGGCCTTGAACAGTCTATTACCGGAAGATATATACATTCGTGAAGCAGAAGAAGTGCCCGATGCATTTCATGCGCGTTACGCTGTGAAAATGAAAGAATATCGTTATCGTCTGCTGACACGGACAGAACCGGATCTGTTTCGCCGTACGTACACGACACATATAAAACAACCGCTTGATCTAGCACTGATGAATCGGGCGGCTGAGGCGATTGTCGGTACTCATAATTTTTCCTGTTTTTGTGCAGCAAATACCGATGTGAAAGACAAAGTCCGTACCGTCTACCATTTGTCCATACAACCGGAGAATAATGATGAAACGGTTATTCGTATTGTCGGTAGTGGTTTCTTATATCAGATGGTGCGCATTATCACGGGCACATTGCTTGATGTCGGCACACACAAAATGGCGGCGGAACATGTTTCGGAGATCATTGCAGGACAGGATCGGCAAGCAGCTTCAGCAACGGCGCCACCTCAAGGATTGACGTTGTGGAAAGTTACGTACTGAACCTTATCGATGAACGTTTTATAATCATTCGATAAATGGTTTGATACTCTTGACAATGGCTCTAGGGTATTATATTATATACTTCGGCATTTCTAATTTGACCACTATTAGCCCCAAAGATATTGGTTCAAATAGATGACTGAAACGGTGAGAAAGCTGAAAGAAGTTTGGCTTTCATCTCGAAGCGGTTGTGGGTCGCTGAGAGAACAGAATTTGAATGTGTGGATTTACTTAGAGGAGGAAAAGAACGTGCGTACAACTTTTATGGCCAACTCGGCTACAGTTGACCGCAAATGGCTTGTTGTTGATGCTGAAGGCCAAACACTTGGCCGCTTGGCAAGTGAAGTAGCAGCCATTCTTCGCGGTAAAACAAAACCGACTTTTACACCACATGTTGATTGTGGCGACCATGTAATCATAATCAATGCGAACAAAATTGAATTAACCGGCAAGAAATTGCTGACGAAAAAATACATTCACCACTCCGGTTTCCCAGGTGGTATCAAGGCTCGTTCTGCACAAGATATGCGTGCAACACGCGCTCGTGAAATGCTGGAGAGAACGATCAAAGGCATGCTTCCGCACAACAGTCTCGGAAGAACAATGTTTACGAAACTTCATGTATACGAAGGCGCGGAACATCCGCACGCCGCACAAGAACCAGAAGCTTATACGCTTCGTGGTTGATCAGGGAGGGAAAATAGATAATGGCACAAGTTCAATACTACGGCACCGGACGTCGTAAAAGTTCTGTCGCTCGCGTAAGGCTCGTCCCTGGCGAAGGCAAAGTTGTTATCAACGGCCGCAATGCTGACGAATATTTCAATCTTGAAACACTGCGTACAATTCTGAAACAACCACTCGTTGCCACAGAAACTGAAGGCAGATATGATGTTCTTGCTAATGTAGAAGGCGGCGGTTTCACAGGCCAAGCCGGCGCAATCCGTCACGGTGTTGCCCGCGCATTGCTGGAAGCTGATCCTGAATACCGCGCTGTTCTGAAGAAAGCCGGATTCCTGACACGTGACCCAAGAATGAAAGAACGTAAGAAATACGGACTCAAAGGTGCACGTCGTGCTCCACAGTTCTCAAAACGCTGATTTATCAACGTTTCAAAGCCCTTTCCGAGAGATCGGAAAGGGCTTTTTTTAACCTGAATAATCAGTTTGTGACTACATTTTGACTACATTTCATTTTCTTTTTTCTTTTTCATGTACTCTTGATACTTTCCTGCTTCTTCAATTTTTATTTTTTTCGCGACATGCGTATAGATGTTCATAGTTGTCTCCAGACGTCTATGACCGAGAAATTTTTGAGCAGTTTTCCATCAACATTGGTAGGTATCGATTATGTCTTTTTATATCACTAAAATATTTGTGAACGTTGGTGAGTGGATAATTAAAAAAAAGACTACGTCTGGTCCTTTCCTGTTACTTCTATGCGGCTTTGAATCATCACTCTTGTGCTTGAACGACACTTCAGCTGCTCGCTTGCCGCGGGCAGTCCGGGAGCCTCCTCAATCAACCGTCATCTGCGGGGTCTCCCCTGGCCTGCACTCCCGCAGGCGTCACGCACTTCCGTGTCCTGAACTTAATTTATTGAGGGAGCACCGTATCAGCAGGCCACAAATTTTAATACTTTCTTATCTTGTAAAAAAGGAACCAATCGGCTCCTCTTAAAAAATGAATGAAAATTATTCTGGAACACGTTCACCCCATGTTTGAGTCCGCATCGATTGTTGTAAGGACCAGTAATAGTGAACCAACTGTGATTCGACTTCGAAGTGTTTTTTGTAAAAGAAAATGTGTTTTTCAGGGTCAATATGTTCATAGTACTTGGCTAATGTACCATATAAACTCGTCAGCTGAAGAAGTTTAGCTAATTGTGGATCCACAAAAAATCTCTCCCTTTCGTTGAATAATGCACTATGTGCAGATAAAGGGCAGTTGACACGGTTTTATTATAGAAGCAGGATCGTCAGGGATCTTATTCGTTTGTTTAAATCGGGGAGATGGTTCCTTATGAAGGGAAAACACTGATTTATCAATGTTTCCGGGCTCTTAACCTTATTGGTTGGGAGCCTTTTTGGTACCTGAAATTGATGTGTAACGACACTTTGATGAACTTTAATTTTTGTTCATATATTCCTGATACGTTCCGGTTTGTCCGTTAAAAATTAGGCCATACTGATCATAATCAAAAGATTAGGATTGAAGGGATTAACTGATGAAAGCAGTAACCTACCAAGGAGCACAAAAAATTGAAGTGAAAGCTGTTTTGGATCCCCAAATTCAGGATCCGGAGGATGTAATTATCAAAGTTACTTCCACTGCAATTTGTGGTTCGGATCTCCATCTTTATTTAGGCGACTTTCCCTTACCGAAAGGATATATTATTGGACATGAGCCAATGGGTATTGTTGAAGAGGTAGGGTCAGAGGTAACAAACGTCCAAAAAGGTGATCGGGTCGTTGTCCCTTTTACAGTCGCGTGTGGTCGATGTCCGTATTGTCATCAACACTTAGAAAGTCAATGTGATCACTCAAATCCTCATTATGATTCTGGAGGTTTATTCGGGTACTCTGAAAAATTTGGCGATTACCCAGGTGGTCAAGCCGAATACCTACGCGTTCCCTTTGGAAACTATACGCCATTCAAAATTCCACAAAATTGCGAGCTGGAAGACGAAGAATTATTATTTCTAAGTGATGTGTTACCAACAGCCTATTGGAGTGTGGAAAATGCAGGCGTAAAGGCCGGAGATACAGTGATCGTATTGGGATCAGGACCAGTTGGATTAATGACTCAGAAATTTGCTTGGCAAAAAGGTGCGGAGCGTGTCATTGTCGTTGATTATATAAATTATCGACTTGAATTTTCCAAAAAGATAAATCGCACAGAAACCTTTGATTTTACAAAGGATCCCGACATAGGTGAGACGCTTAAAGAGATCACTCACGGCGGAGCGGACGTAGTCATTGATTGTGTGGGGATGGATGGTAAGAAATCACCTTTGGAATTTATTGAACAAAAGTTGAAGTTACAAGGAGGGACACTGGGACCGATCCAAATCGCCACAAAGGCGGTACGTAAATGTGGTACGGTTCAAATTACAGGCGTTTACGGTGGACTGTATAATATGTTTCCGCTTGGGCCCTTTTTTGTTCGTAACGTTACACTAAAAACAGGTCAAGCACCTGCCAGAGGCTACATGCCAAAACTTTATCAAATGATTACTGAACATAAAATTGATCCAACGGCAATCATTACACATCGCCTCCCTCTCCAAGATGCTGCGAAAGCTTATGACCTTTTCCATAACAAAAAGGAGGACTGCATTAAGGTAGTATTAAAACCCTAAATGAATGGTTTAGAAGCTGTTCGTGTATCTACGTGGTGGAAATAGCTGAAGAGAAAATCGGTGAAAAATGTACACAAAAAAATCCCTCTTTTCAGAGGAATAATTTCAATTACCAACTCGCTTTTCGAATACCAGGTATTTGGCCTTTATAAGCAAGTTCTCGGAAGCAGATTCGACACAATTTAAATTTCCGAAGAACTGAATGTGGACGGCCACAGCATTCACAACGTGTATAGGATCGTACAGTATATTTTTGTTCTCTAGTGTGCTTGACGATTAAAGATGTCTTAGCCAATTTTCTCATCCTCCTAGTTAGAGTAGTAGGGGCGGAAGAAAAATTATAGCTTCATTCAGCAGTTATGTAAACAGTTAAATTGTGTTAATTCCTTAAGTACTCAATTTCTTCGCTTGAAAAAATGCGATAGGAAGCAATACAACAAGCAACACCCATCTTAGTAATGGGTGTTGCTTGTTTAAGTAAGTTAAGTAAAATACTTTGTTAGGATTGTGGGATGTTTAACGCAGTTTGTGTAGCCTTGGTATCAACATTGATCTGTTCACTTAAATTATCCGGGTGATAATAGCCTTGAGAAATCATAAAATTGGAAATTTTTTCGTGGGTATTGATCGCATCATCAAGATATTGTTTCAGGACCTGACGAACTTCTGGAGATGACGTTTCTGTAAGTGCATAGGCAATATTCCTGACACCTGATTTTGCTGTGATAAGAAAGTCAGTAGCAATCACCTGTTCAGTAAGTGATCCCATTCCGGTTATATTTTGAACGATCTGATTCATACTTGAACTCTTTATTCAATTTTTGAGAAATAAAGAAAAGGAATGAACCTGAACGGTTGATTAAAGCGTCTATACGTTTTGTTTTTGTCTTCTTTTTTTATTTGGGATGGAATCAACTTCAAATACAGCTAATTTTTTTGAAATACATAATCCACGCGAATTTAACCAAAATACCTTTATGGCATTTTTAAATGTCATAAAAATTAAGTAAAGGATGATGCAGAGTGGATCGATTTAAAGACAACAACAATAAAAAATTTGATGATCAAAAAAAACTTAAAAACGACGCAAATCGTGTTGAGTTTTCAAAACAACTCGATGAGCAATTTGATGAAGAACTAGAAAAGAAAAACTCTAGAGACCAACGTAACTAAATCAATTACAAAAAGAGGGTTCGAATTCGAACCCTCTTTTTGTGTAGCATTATCATCGCAGTGCCTTGGCCGCTAATTGAAAATCGTTTTGTTATAGTGGTCCCAAATCATAGGATGGATATCGGCCACTTTTGTATATGTAGTTATAAATAGAAGCATGAAGATCGATCCTAACAAGTAATTATCGTTCAGAACCTCACTGTAGGCGTCGCAGTTGTGGTAATGCCCATTGCATCGTATTTATCTTTTGCATAGATCGTACACAAATGGGTTAATTCAATGACTAAGCGGAGATAATGGTATCTGAAGATCATAACAATGAAGGATGATACGATGATTTACATATATAATGATTTTGGCGGTACGCATACTACAGCACTTGCTGCGGCTTACCATTTAAAGTTAATACCCAAAGATCGTAAGCTAACAAAACAGGAAATTTTATCTGTACCCTATTTCAATGAACTGAACTCTTCCGATATGGGGAAAATTATTTATCATGGAACAGATGACGATGGAAATTCTGTTTATACATTAGGACGCGGAGCTTCCAAGCATTTACTGCCCGCTGTGAATAATATGAGTATAATGTTACAGGAAAAGTATAATGGAAATGAAAAAATCATTTTTTCTAATACATCCCCAACTGTTCCGTTTGTAATGACTCTAGGTGGCCTATTATCCAGATGGCTTAAAATAGATTTTCTAGGGGTACCGTTGCTTGTCATTGGGGCTAAGCAATGTTACAAGGATATTATTCATCTCGTTGATTACACCAAAAAAGCCGGAAGAACCACGGCGAAAAACATTCAAGTTTTAGAAAATAAATCATTTAAATGATCACCATAGCACCTCTTAAGGTGTTTTTTTGTATGAGATTGTACGTCATTAATTTTTGTATGCAAAAAGGGCACCAAGCTTGGTGCCCCAACCGATAGTGAGTTGCGGAGTACTGCATGGGTGCCGATAGTGGAGTGCTCCAATTAATAATTAGTAGCAGAATGCAGTACCAACAATAATCAAAAGGATGAACAATACAACGATTAACGCAAAGCTATTGTTCTTTGAGGAGCCAGAGTATTCACTCATCTTGATTTCCCTCCTTATCACATGATATTCCATCATATGCATCGCAAGGGATAAGTGCATCAGACAGATGAATGGTCAATGTGCCCGTTTTTGGTGTGGGGTCAATGCATTGTTTCCGTGTGTTAAGAAAACTGTGCGGGAAACTGTCGGGCAATTCCATAGGCCATCACATCGGCCATTTGCAGGACTTGTTGTTCGATTTGATCAAGGACCGTAACGCTATCCTCATATTTTTTGGTTAAGAAGTTAACGGCTTCGGTCTTTGTCATCTCTAAATGGTTATAAAGCATCGTTTGCCAGTCTTTTGCCGACCAGTAGGGATTGATGCTGCCGAGAAATGCGGCAATTTGATCGGCATTCGCATACCACTTTTTCTCGGCTTCTGCTGCGGCCGTATTATTCCCCGCCTTTGCTGCTTGAACAAGTTGGGCGGCCACGACCAGATGTTCCGTAAATAATGAGGCAAACCGTGAAGCGATTGCAGGACCATATAAAGGAGCTAACGCCTGTTCAAAATCTTTGGGATTTCTAAGTAACCGGTTTGTTGTGGACTTAAGGTCAGGTAGATCGAAGACAATTCCACTGATGACCAGTCGTGTCCAGAAGACATGTTGTTCCCATAACATCCTCAGATGATTTCTTAATTCAGCTTCTGCCATGTTGATTTGACGAGAGGGCATCATGATCACAACCTCGATAAAGTTTTTACTATAAACTATGAGGACACATCGGAAAATATAACGAATAGAGTGAATTTGGAACGTGGGGAACTTCAAAGCGCTCGACTCAAATGTGGTCGGGCGCTTTCGAGTACAATCAACACCTGTATTTAATGACTAGTCTCCTTATTTTTTGATGTATTGAGACCAACTTGGATGAAAGGGAGCACTTCATCGAGATGCGAGGCATAGGTCGCAGAGACATGGCTTCGCCGACATGAAACGATTCTTTTTTTTATCCGTCATGGACTTCATCGGCTCAACGCAGCTTCAGCAACGCTAAACATTTGGCATGATCAACCCGCACTTCTTTTTATCACGGATCGTGTCCCCACTTTAAGTAAAAAATCGTCCACACAAAAAATGCTACCACTACTTTCCGGCTTCGTGTCGATGCTCTGGAAAAAGCTGTTACGTTTGATTGTCTGTGCCTTGCTTGATGATAAAGAGAGAAAGGAGGAACAATGATGGGCATTGTGATGAATTTTAAAGAAAAGCAGCGGCATAAACAGTTGGTTTCAGAAAGACGTGCGCTTCAGGATTTATCATTTTCTAAAATTGAAACATCCGTTTTGCGTTACTTTGAACGGTATTTGGCACTGATCCCAACAGCGGGCTCAACCGGCAAAGAAATGTGCGCAGAATTTGCTTTAGAAGGATTTCTGCTCGGATCTTCAATGGGACGCTTTGGCTTTTATGGGGAAGATATGGAAAAAGCTTTTGCGCGAAGCAAGCCCGAATTTTATGCACTCTTAGATGATTTTTATGATTTCTGGTTATTCTGGGGGACTGAGCACGAATCATTTGATGATTTACAGGAAACATGCAGGAGTTATTTATACAATTGGTGGGTGGATGGTTATGAGGCGTCTTTAAAACGGTGGAGGCTAAAGCTTCATTAACGCGGAACTCCCCGCATAATTAGCAGCTTTGTCCATATATATGAGAGAGAGACAGGCTTGCCGTTGTGGGGGGATTTGATTGAAACGCAGATGGCTGTTTATGGGATGTATGATCGTGGTGCTGTCTTTTGTAACGCTGGCAGGTGTCAAGTGGCTGGTCAGCTGGCATGCAAGCGAGCGTTGGCATATGCCGCTTGCCGGACGCGTTATTGTCATTGACGCCGGTCACGGTGGTCCGGATGGTGGGGCGGTAGGCGGGGATACAGAAGAAAAGGATATTAACTTAAAAATTGCCAAAGATTTGCGCAACTATCTTCAGGAGTCCGGCGCACTTGTGGTGATGACACGAGAAACTGATGCCGATCTTTCAGATGAAAATTATCGTGGTCGCCATAAGAGACAGGATCTGATTCGCCGGGCCGAACTCATCAACAAAACACATCCGGACGCATTTGTCAGTGTGCATATGAATGCGATTCCGATGCCTAGCCTTCATGGTGCGCAAACCTTTTATCACCCAAAGTTCGATGAAAACCGTAAGCTTGCATTGTTTATTCAAGATTCACTGAAACGAAACCTTGGCAATACTACTCGTTTTGCCAAACCGATCAGTCATGTGTATTTACTGAAAAAGGCAGAAGCGCCGTCGGCATTAGTTGAAGTTGGATTCCTATCAAACGCACAAGAACGTGCGTTGCTGGAGCAGTCCACATACCAAAAGCAAGCAGCTGCATCAATCAGCCAAGGCATCATGCGTTACTTCACGAATGAAAAAATCCCATCCGATTAATTTTTGTGGTATCAAAAAGTAGGTTTTTCGAATCAAGTTTTGCTATACTGAAGGTGTAATTACTGGAAAGATGGTGAGACAATGATGGATCGAAGCCAGGTGTTGGACGTACTGAAAACCGTTCAGGACCCTTTTTTACATAAAAATTTATATGAAACGCAAGCATTAAAAGAACTATCTATTGAAGAAGGGCGTATTGTTCTTAACGTTGCCTTGTCAAAACAAGATAAGGTCAAACAAATGCAGATCCAATTGGAAATTTCCTCAAAATTAAAGGAGCAGGGTGCATCATCAGTTAAAATTCGATTTGATGTGCTTAGTGAAGAGGCCATTCAGAAATTGGGTGGATTCCCGGTGAAAAAGCAAACACTGCTTGCATCGGGTTCAAAGACTGAGTTTATCGCAGTGGCCAGCGGTAAAGGCGGTGTCGGGAAATCAACTGTGTCCGTTAACCTTGCTTTGGCATTGGCAAGGCAGGGAAAGAAGGTCGGTCTGCTTGATGCGGATATTTATGGATTTAGTGTACCTGACATGATGGGCATTGAGAATCGTCCGGAGATTGTCGACGGTAAAATTATGCCGGTTGAACGTTTGGGTATTAAAGTCATTTCCATGGGCTTCTTTGTAAAGGATAACTCGCCGGTGATTTGGCGTGGCCCGATGCTTGGGAAGATGCTTAATAACTTCTTTAATGATGTGGACTGGGGCGAACTGGATGTGCTTGTCCTTGATCTTCCACCGGGAACAGGTGATGTAGCGATGGATATTCATAGCAAACTGCCCCATTCCAAAGAAATTATCGTCACGACACCACATCCTACTGCCGCTTTTGTCGCAGCACGAGCAGGTGAGATGGCGAAGCACACCGAGCATGAGATTCTCGGTGTTATTGAAAATATGGCCTACTATAAGAGTAAGAAGACTGGAGAAGTTGAGTACGTATTTGGAAAAGGTGGCGGGGATAAGCTCAGCGATCTTTTAAGTACAGACTTACTTGGTCGCGTCCCGCTCACGCAACCTGAACCGAAGCAAGGTATTTTTGCTCCGGGTGTATATTTCGAAGATGATCCGATTGCACCGATCTATGATCAGATTGCGAACACGGTGATCAACAAATTAACAAAATAATTAATGAACCTTAAAGGGTGCCTCAAAAGTCTATGGACTGTGAGACACCCTTTTTTCGCACATTTTTGAATGGGTTTTGCGCGACTGAATTAAGGCGAGATCTGTGAAAACAGTGAGCCAGGAGGCAACGGAGGCTTTATGCGTTCCTTCAAAGAAGCGCCGGGAATTGCCTCTTTTTTATCGAGGCAAGTGCCTGAATATTTTTGTCGTGCTGTCGAATAATAATCTCAGACGCACACATATTAAGCAATGAAAGGGTGATCAAGGAGGAAAGATGATGGCGAAAGTGGGTTCTTTGGTTTTATGTGTCTGCCTGCTTATTGGTCTGGCGGGATGTGGGAGTCAGCAGAAACTGCCGAGTTATCAGGAAAATAAAAAAATGGTGCTGGATATGCTGAAGACCGACGATGGGAAAAAAGTCTTTCAGGACATGTTGAAAGACCGCGAATTTAAGCAAGCGCTTGTACTCGATGACGAGGCGGTACGCAAGACACTGATCCAGACACTCACTACAGAGCAAGGACAAAAACTATGGCAAAAAATGCTCCAAGATCCGGACTTCTCAGAGCAATTGGCCAAGACCATGGAAAGTGAAAATGAGAAACTGTTAAAACAAATGATGAAAGACCCTGGGTATCAGGGCATGATGCTCGATATCCTGAAAACTCCTGAACTGCAGCAACAATATTTGGGCTTATTGAGAACAAAGCCTTTCCGCCAGCAGATTGATAAAAGTATTGCAGAGTTGATGGCCAGTCCCCTTTTTAAAAAGCAACTATCCGACGCAATTGTCGACACGCTCAAAAAAGAACAGGAAAAACAGCAATAGTTGCTCGTTGCTAATCCATCAGCTTGCTTTTTGACTGTGCGTTGGAAATAAGACTCTTTACGGTAACAAAAGTAAACCCGCGGTTCTCCAGTTCTCTGATGATCAAGGGCAGGGCTCGGTCTGTACTTTTGGCTACATCAGAGGCATGTAATTTAATAATGTCGCCTTTTCCTGCACGCTCAAGAACGCGGCCCACAACTTCTTTGTAACCGGGGTTGGTTTCATCGTGTGGATTGACACTCCAGAGTACCAGTTGCTGGTTCAATCCAGAGGCAATAGTCAATGTATCTTTGTTTAGTTTGCCAAAAGGTGGACGGATCATTTCCGGACGCTCTCCGCTGGTTTTATAAATTGCTTCATTGCCAAAAATGATGTCAGAACGTACTTTCTGGGCATTCAACTGGGTATAATCATCATGCCTCATGCCATGCGACTCCACCTCGTGACCATTTCTCAACAACGCACGGACAAAATTGGGATGACGTTCAGCCCATTCACCGGAAATAAAAAAAGTGGCTTTGACATGTTCCGCGCGAAGCGTTTTTAAAATGAGTGGCAATTGTTGATCACCCCAATTAATGTCAAACGTTAGAGCAATTTGCTTTTGGTTTGTCATGACTTTTGAGAGTGCACCGGATTGTTTGATGGGTGTAAAGACATCCGTATCTTGTTTCTGTACAAATAAGATCAGTGCTGCAAAAAAAGCGGCAATAACAAGCAGCAGTATGTTTTTAACTTTCTTGCTATTAATAATCCAAATCATTGATGGCCCACCTCGTTCCAGATGTTTGTACCATTGTATGGGCAAGCTCTAACGAATATGCGGAGCATTGGCGGTAGTCGTCAGTAAAACCTTGGACAGACTTCATTTTTAGAAAATGAAAAATAACAGTTGACATTTTGCTGATAGCTGGTAAAATAAATTTTGTTGTCTTTCCGGAATTGATTTAATGAGATCGATTGATTGAAATTAAATTAAAAAAAAGGGTTGACAAAAGAAACACAGGAATGTATAATTGTTTAAGTCGTCTGATAGAGATGACTGA
>NZ_JAMXWN010000014.1 GCF_024125425.1 Sporolactobacillus kofuensis | reverse complement strand
CTTGGCTGAACCAAGTCTTCTAATGTATAATGGGAACTGTATATTAGGCTCTTGGTAATAATTGGATTTTGGTTATGCTTAAAGAGTATTTTCAATTGGTTTGGGGATACGGCTATGAAATTAAAAATCGGAGAAACACTGATTCTCGATCAAAAAGATAATCAGAATCAAACGAAGCGGTATCGCTGTAAGATTGCTGAAGTAAAGGAAAATGCATTGATGATCGATTACCCCATTGATGAAGAGACAGGAAAAACGCCGCTTTTTATTAATGGTGCCGTATTCACAGCCGAATACGTGATCGACAAACAAGTGTACCGATTTCAAACGACATTTGTGCACCGCATTGCCAGTCAGGTTCCCCTCATGCTTATGAGCTTTGACGGTGAAGATAAAATGATTGGCATTCAGCGCCGTAATTTTGTTCGGGTGGAAGCTAGTGTAGATATCGCTATTCATTCATCCCAATCAGCTTTTCAGCCGTTCACAGCATTAACCAGTGATATTGGTGGTGGTGGCGTATTAATTCTTTTACCTGAACAGGCAGAGATTGAGGAAAATGATACGGTAGACGTTTGGATCAGCCTGCCAAATAATATAGGCGCTTATCAGTATATTAAGATGCGAGGCGTTATCGTTCGCATTTTTACAGACAAGCTTACCTCAGGAAAGCGTGCGTCCATTCAATTCGTAACTGATTCCGATAGAGAACGTCAGCCGATTATCCGATTTTGTTTTGAAAAACAACTCGAATCAAGAAAAAAACTTCTAGAATTAGAGTCACATAAACATTTCCGTTCTGGAAAATAAAAAGGTGACACACGTTCGAAAGTTTGCAGTTAATGAATGAGTTAAGAAAGATGGGAGTAAGAAGAGACATGGAGAGGTTATTTCAAGTGGCCATTGATGGTCCGGCTGCTGCGGGGAAAAGCACGGTTGCAAAGATTGCTGCGAAGACATTAGGTTATATTTACATTGACACTGGGGCGATGTACCGTTCGCTCACATATAAAGCACTTAAAACGGAAACAGACTTAAATGATGGGCATCTTTTGAAACAGTTGCTTGATCATACTGAGATTGATCTTGTTCAGGAGGGAGACGGTCAGAAGGTTTTCGTTGATCATGAGGATGTTACGGAGCGTATCCGTTATCCCGAGGTATCGGCGCATGTATCGCTTGTTTCTTCTTTTGAGGAAGTCAGAGTGGAGATGGTAAGCCGTCAGCGCAAAATGGCAGAATCCTGTAGCGTAGTAATGGATGGTCGCGATATCGGTACCCATGTGTTGCCGAACGCCCAAGTGAAAATCTTTTTAATCGCTTCAGTTGACGAGCGCGCGATCAGAAGATTTCGTGAGGAAGAGCGAAAAGGATTGCAACCTTCTCTTGAATCATTAAAAGAAGCGATCGCTTTAAGAGATAAAAAAGATATGGAGCGCGAGGTTTCTCCACTTGTTAAAGCTGAAGATGCCATTGCCCTTGATACGACTTCGCTAAGTATTGATGAGGTTGTTGAGAAAATTCTTCAATTGGTAAAGGAGAAACAGCTATCTTGAATCTCTATTCGATCGGAAAACCAATTGTAAACGTTATTTATCACGTGCTTTTTAAAATCACTGTAATCGGGAGTGAAAATATTCCTGAGCAGGGCGGCGTGCTGATCTGCAGTAATCATATGTCAAACTTTGACCCACCATTTGTCGGTGTGAGCATGAAACGAAAACTTAGTTTCCTCGCTAAGGCAGAACTTTTTAAAATACCCTTGATTGGATGGATTTTTTGGCATTTACGCGCGTTTCCGGTACGACGCGGTGCAGGTGATCGTGGAGCAATTCGGACTGCACTTGAGCTACTTCGAGACGGACATGTACTTTTGATGTTTCCGGAAGGTCATCGAAATCTAGAACATTCACGAATGAAGAAAGGGTTGTCAGGTGCCGGTTTTTTTGCTTTGAAAACGGACGCTGTTGTTGTTCCATGTGCGATTATTGGAACGTATAAATTCCGTAGTAAAATGAAGATTATTTTTGGAACACCGATCGATACTACAATAATGAAAGATCAAAGGCTGAAATCTTCTGAGGCGACTACGGTGGTTATGGAGCATATTCAAGCATTACTTGATGAGCACACAGGTCCAACTGCTTGACAAATACGTCTAATTGTAAGAAGTTAGGGTTAGGATATTTTCTCGTCTGGTTAATTAAAGGAGGTCCCGGAGAATGGTTGAAGAAGTAAATCATGAAATGGCGTCTTTTGATGCATTGAATGTTGGAGATGTAGTCAGCGGAAAAGTTACAAAAGTTGAAGAAAAACATGCGTTAGTTGATGTTGGATATAAAGTTGACGGCATATTGCCAATAAGCGAACTCTCAAGCCTGCATGTTGAAAAAGTTGCTGATCTTCTTCACGAAGGTGATGAAGTAAGCGTTAAAGTTACTAAATTGGAAGATGATGAATTGGTTTTGTCAAAGCGGGAAGTTGACGCAGACAGATCCTGGGACGACTTAGAAAAGAAATTCAATGAGAAGACAACCTTTTCTGTAGAAATTGCAGATGTTGTTAAAGGCGGTCTTGTTGTTGATCTTGGTGTTCGTGGATTTATTCCTGCTTCATTGGTTGAACGCCACTTTGTTGAAGATTTCAGCGACTATAAAGGCAAGCCTCTTGATGTGAAAATCGTTGAACTCGATCGTGAAAAACGTAAAGTTATTTTATCACACCGTGCAGTTCTCGATGAAGCTGCTGATAAAAGAAAGATCGAAACGCTTCAATCAATCAAAGAAGGCGCAATTCTTGAGGGGACAGTTCAGCGCTTAACTGATTTTGGTGCGTTTATTGATATCGGCGGTGTTGACGGACTCGTTCACATTTCTCAGCTCGCTCATTATCATGTTGGGACACCATCTGAAGTTGTTTCAGAAGGTGATAAAGTTAAAGTGAAAGTTCTCGGGGTTGATCCGGAAAATGAACGAATTTCCCTTTCAATCAAAGCAGCGCAACCTGGTCCTTGGGAAACAGCAGCAACAAAGATCCATGCTGGTGATGTCATTGAAGGCACAGTGAAACGCCTCGTTCCTTTTGGTGCATTCGTTGAATTAATTCCAGGAGTAGAAGGCTTGGTTCATATTTCTGAAATTTCCCATGACCACATTGGTACACCTGAAGAAGTGCTGTCAGAAGGTCAATCGATCAAAGTTAAAGTATTGGATGTAAACTTTGATGAACAACGCGTATCACTAAGCATTAAAGCACTTGAAGAACCGAAATTGGAAAAACAAGCAGAACTTCCTCAAGAAACTCCTGAGATTGAAGAAGCAGCAACTGGTTTTTCACTTGGTGATATGATTGGTGAGCAATTGAAAAAATATAAATAAGATTAATGATTGGTGATTCATGAAGCGGAAAAAGATGAAGGCACTGTACTGCTTTCTTCTTTTTCCGCTTCTTCAAGGCTTCAACTCTAGTTGCTCTCTAATCCGACTGTATGCAAACTGATCATGTCGGGTATAACAGATAGAGGTGCCTCGCCGAAACACGAGCACGTTCATTGAACCTCTCCTCTTAAAGGAAAGGTTTATTTTATGCGAAGAATTCGGTGCGTGCACTTTAAAAGTTTAAAACAATTTTTATGATAAGATTTAATGTTGTTTTTCTGATTAAAAGGCAATGTGTGCGGCGCCTGCCGGATCGTTTCTGATGAGCGTGTGAACATATGGCAAATACAGTAAAAATACAACAACAGTTTTTAACAAAGCCCAAACAATTAATAAAAATAAAACATGCTTGATCAGGTTTGTTTTAAGGAGGAACATTATGTCTAAACCCACAATTGCGATTGTCGGCAGACCGAATGTAGGAAAATCAACGTTATTCAATCGACTGGTTGGTGGCCGTATGGCCATAGTCGAGGATAAGCCCGGCGTCACACGAGATCGTTTATATGGAAACGGTTCATGGCTCAATTATGAGTTCCATGTCATTGATACCGGTGGTATTGAAATTGGTGATGAGCCTCTGCTCGCTCAAATGCGTGCTCAGGCTGAAATCGCTGTTGACGAATCCGATGTAATTCTCTTTATTGTTGATGGAAAGACAGGAATCACAGATGCAGATGAAGCTGTCGCTCAACTCTTGAGACGTTCAAAGAAACCGGTTGTTATCGGTGTGAATAAACTGGATAACTTCAAGCAGCGGGAACAAGTGTACGAATTCTATTCACTGGGACTCGGTGATCCTTATGGGATCTCTTGTGCACATGGATTAGGAATTGGTGACTTGCTCGATGCTGTCGTTGAAAAATTTCCTTCAGTAGGAATAAATGATGATGAAGACGGAGCGATTCGTTTTGCATTAATTGGGCGTCCTAATGTTGGTAAGTCATCATTAGTGAACACAATACTAGGAAAAGAACGTGTCATCGTTAGTGATATTGCAGGAACGACTCGTGACGCGATTGATACACCATTTACACGTGATGGTCAAAACTTTGTCATTGTTGATACGGCCGGGATTCGCAGACGCGGAAGAGTCTACGAGAAGACCGAGAAATATAGTGTGTTGCGAGCTCAGCGTTCAATTGAAGAATCTGATGTTGTTCTTTTGCTAATTAATGGGGAAGAAGGCATCATTGAACAAGATAAGAAAATTGCCGGCTATGCTCATGATGCAGGACGAGCAATGGTTATCGTTGTCAATAAGTGGGATGCCGTAGAAAAAGATGGCAAGACAATGGACAAGTTTAAAAAGAAAATCCGTGAGCAATTTCAATTTATTGATTATGCACCGATTGTATTCTTATCCGCGCTGACCGGAAGTCGTGTGGATCAGATCTTGCCGGTCATCCAGCAAGTTGCAGAAAATCATAGTTTGCGCGTTCAGACAAGCTTGCTTAATGATTGCATCATGGACACTGTTGCCATGACACCGCCGCCATCCGATAAAGGTAGACGTCTGAAAATTTACTATACGACACAAGTTGCCGTTCGCCCGCCGGTGTTTGTACTCTTTGTCAATGATCCGGAACTTTTACATTTTTCTTACGTAAGACATATTGAAAATCGGATCCGGGAAACTTTCGGATTTATCGGTACACCAATCAAAATTTTATCACGAAAAAAGAATGAAAAGTAAGAGGAGATGCTAAATGATGTTGATCGCGTTATCGATCATTATTTCATATTTAATCGGGTCAATTAGTTTCAGCTATATTATTACGAAGAAAATAAAAAAGATCGATATTCGCAAAACCGGAAGCGGTAACGCAGGTGCAACCAATACCATGCGTGTACTTGGGACCGGACCAGCTCTTGGTGTACTTATTCTGGATGTTCTAAAAGGTATTGTCTGTGTGCTGATTGCACGAGGGTTAGGTATTGATGATTGGGCGGTCGCATGTTCTGGACTAGCAGCGATTATCGGCCACGATTTTCCGGTGTACTTCGGCTTTAAAGGAGGCAAAGGTGTTGCTACGACTATTGGAGTCTTTTTCATGATTATGCCTCTCTATGCACTTATTGCCGGAGTTATCACCATTCTAATCATTGCTCTAACTCGATTTGTCTCATTAGGATCACTCTTTTTTCTCCTGATGACTCCTATACTCGGATGGGTGTTAAATCATTACTCTGCAGGTGTTCTCATTGTTGCATTTTGTATCACCATTCTTGCTTTCTATCAACATAGGGCAAACATAAATCGCCTTATTCATGGTGAAGAAAACAAACTCGGCCATAAGAAAGCCCAGGCTTGAAACTTTTTCAATAAGATCCAGTGAATAGAACAAGGAGGAATTACAATGAAAAAGATTGCGGTACTTGGAGCAGGTAGCTGGGGAACAGCACTTTCTATGGTACTTGCAGATAATGGGCATCAAGTCGCTTTGTGGAGTCATCGGAAAATGCAGGCAGACGAGATATCTGAAAAGCATACGAATGAAAAATATCTACCCGGTGTTACATTGTCTGAGCATATAGTAGGCACGGATAATTTACAGGCGGCTTTGGATCGGGCAGCAGCAGTAGTACTCGTTGTTCCAGCGAAAGCAATGCGGGATGTTTTAAAACAAATTAATCATTGTTTGAAACAGCCGCTCCTTTTTATTCATGGGGTTAAGGGCATAGAGCCAGGGTCCTTTAAAAGAATGTCCGAAGTCATTGAAGAGGAGATTCCAGAAGAACTCAGAACAGCTGTTGTTGTCCTTTCCGGCCCGAGCCATGCGGAGGAGGTTTCCCTGTGTCATCCGACAACGGTCGCCGTTGCATCTACTGATCTCGTTGCAGCAAAAAAAGCACAAGACTTGTTCTTCAACCACTACTTCCGTGTGTATACCAATGAAGATATAGTCGGTGTTGAGATTGGCGGTGCTCTGAAGAATATTATCGCACTAGGTGCCGGAATGCTTGATGGACTCGGATTTGGGGACAATGCGAAAGCAGCGTTGATTACACGTGGACTTGCAGAGATTTCCAGACTCGGCACGAAAATGGGCGCACATCCGTTGACCTTTATAGGACTAACCGGAATGGGTGATTTAATTGTCACCTGTACAAGCGTACACAGCAGAAACTGGCGAGCCGGAAACATGCTGGGTAAAGGTGAAAAATTAGATGCTGTACTCAATCAAATGGGTATGGTCGTTGAAGGTGTGCGTACAGCTGAAGCCGCGTATGCCTTGGCGAAGAAATTGAACGTTGAAATGCCGATTACTTCAGAAATCTATCAAGTACTGTTTGATGGAAAACATCCCAAGGAAGCGGTTGAAGAATTAATGTGCCGTGATAAAAAGGATGAAATTGCACCACTAACACATAGTCTCGAAGAAAAAATTGTGCGTGAACACGAAGCGTGAGCACAGCATTCCTTTTTCCGCATACCATGTAAGGAATGCAGGGAAAAGGAGGACGTTCATTGAATTCCAATAATCCTTTTTTTGATAACATTGAAAAGAAGACGAACGTGAAGAAAGAGGATATCTTAGAGATCGCCAATTCTGTATCAAATGCTGATTTCAGCGATCCCAAGGTGGTCAAAGAATTGATTGCCAGAATTGGGAGCACTGCCGGTGTCCCGGTGACGAAGGAAAAGGAAGAGGCTATTGTGAAAGCCATTACTTCTGGTAATTTACCAAGCAGCTTCTCATCTCTGTCAAAATTTTTCGGCCCAAAACAATAGCAATGGGCCGTCGTCAGCAGCAAAAGAAGTAGGAATAGCATAAAGTATAGGTGCATCAATCATTCTGCAAGAGCGCAAAAGGTGTGGAAGGACTTAGTCATGTAGGGGAAAACTTTTTCAGTTTTCTCCTACTTTTTTTATACATAACAGGCATAAAAAAACGATTGGACAATATTTTAATAGGGATAGGCGGCTGGAAAATGCTGCTGGCCCATTTTGGAATACATCGCTTCGGAGAGTCCAATTTTTAATGGTCTATTCAATGGACAAAGTCATATGTTAGAACGATCACCGAGGTCATTTATTGCAGAAGGAGGAGCGGGAGGGTGCCAACTTTGGAAAAACTTGAACGAGTGGACATTTTCAAGGACATTGCTGAACGAACCGGTGGGGATATCTATTTAGGCGTTGTCGGCGCAGTTCGGACAGGAAAATCAACGTTTATCAAGAAATTCATGGAACTTGTTGTCTTGCCGAACATTGAAGATGAGGCCGACCGTGTGCGTGCAAAAGATGAACTGCCTCAAAGTGCAGCAGGTAAGCAAATTATGACAACAGAGCCTAAATTTATTCCCAATCATGCGGTGAAAGTGACGGTTGAGGAAGGGCTTGATGTCAACATTCGAGTAGTGGATTGCGTTGGCTATGCAGTAAAAGGTGCAAAAGGATTTGAGGATGAAAATGGTCCGCGCATGGTGCACACACCTTGGTATGATGAACCGATTCCATTTCAGGAAGCCGCTGAAATAGGGACAAGAAAAGTGATCCAAGAACATTCAACGCTGGGCGTAGTCATCACTACGGATGGATCCATTGGGGAAATTGGCAGAGATGATTATGTTGAAGCCGAAGAACGAATTGTTGATGAACTCAAAGAGGTCGGAAAGCCATTTATTCTAATTATCAACTCGACACATCCGTATCATCCCGAAACAGAGGCTCTGCGAAAAGAACTGACAGAGAAGTATGACATTCCAGTCCTTGCTCAGAGCGTGGAAAACATAACCGAGCATGATATCAATAATATCTTACGAGAAGCACTCTTTGAATTTCCTGTCCTTGAGGTAAACGTGAACCTTCCGAGCTGGGTAATGGTCCTAAAGGATGAGCATTGGCTGCGGAAGAGCTATGAAGATGCTGTGAAGGAAACAGTTAAAGATATTAAACGTTTACGCGATGTCGATCGTGTGGTCGGTACGTTCGGACAATATGATTTCATTGAAAATGCACAGCTCTCAGGAATTGAAATGGGGAAAGGGACTGCGGAGATTGATTTGTTTGCACCGGATAATCTCTATGACCAGGTTTTGAAAGAGGTTGTCGGAGTGGAAATTCGCGGGAAGGATCACCTCTTGCAGCTGATGCAAGATTTCGCCTATGCAAAAAGAGAATATGATCAAGTTTCTGATGCGCTTAAAATGGTGAAACAGACCGGATACGGGATCGCAGCCCCTTCGATTAGCGATATGAGTCTTGATGAACCTGAGATTATTAAACAGGGCTCAAGGTTCGGTGTTCGTCTGAAAGCAGTGGCACCATCGATTCATATGATTAAAGTTGATGTTGAATCGGAATTCGCACCGATCATTGGTACTGAGAAACAGAGTGAGGAACTTGTTCGATACCTGATGCAGGATTTCGAAGATGATCCGTTATCAATCTGGAATTCAGACATCTTTGGACGCTCATTGAATTCCATTGTTCGTGAAGGTATTTCTGCAAAGCTTGCACAGATGCCTGAAAATGCACGCTATAAGCTTAAAGAGACACTGGAAAGGATTATTAACGAGGGCTCCGGCGGTTTAATCGCCATCATTTTATAATCAATAGATCTAAACGAATGAAGATCCCATAAGGGGGTCTTTTTCTTTTATAGAAAGTCAATGGGTGAGTAGAGATTGCGGATATAATGAAAATGATGCATATGGATTAAATTGGAAGTGAATACGGGAGACTAATTCACTTGTTTGGTCAAAAAGAGATTAAAAAGGCATGGATATGGCAATATTTTTATAAAAGCTGTTGAATTCTTCCATCACATCGTATATGATAAGCGTTGTTGATGTTTCATCCAGCGCAAAAAGGGAGTCATTCCTTTTTAAGGAGGTGAAAGTGTTGAATAAGACTGAATTGATTACTGCAGTTGCAGAATCTGCTGATCTGTCAAAAAAGGATGCTACAAAAGCTGTTGATTCTGTCCTCTCAACGATTGCTGATGCTTTAAAGAGTGGAAGCAAAGTTCAATTAATCGGATTTGGCAACTTTGAAGTTCGCGAACGTTCTGCTCGCAAAGGACGCAATCCTCAAACGGGCGAAGAAATCGAAATCAGCGCAAGCAAAGTTCCAGCATTTAAGCCTGGTAAAGCACTGAAAGAAGCCGTCCAATGATCTGCAAAGTACATAGGACGTAAGTAAGCAGGGGCCATCCTTTTCGGATGGCTCTTTTTGAATGATCAAAAAGAAAATAACTGCACGATTTGAATGAAATAATGAGACAAGATTAACTTTCCTTTATTTTTAAGTTTGCCTATGCTAAACTTTTTTATTAGGCTAGTAGTATAGCGATTACATATATATGATCAGTGGACGATGTATTTACCCATGAATAGTGCGGGATGAATGATTTGTTTTTGTTTCTGCTTGTGGGCAGGATAAACTGGGAGGCAACCATTTGTGAATGTGGATCATGAAAAGATAGAGAAAGCAGTCAGAATGATTTTGGAAGCTATTGGTGAAGATCCTGATCGAAACGGACTGCTTGAGACACCTCAACGCGTAGCACGCATGTATGAGGAAATATTCCAAGGTATGCAGCAAGATCCAAAAGAGTATTTGTCGAAGACATTTGACGAAGCACATGAAGAACTTGTGCTCGTGAAGGATATTCCCTTTTACTCAATGTGTGAGCATCATCTTGTTCCCTTCTTCGGAAAGGCACATGTGGGGTACATACCAAGAGGTGGTCGTGTAACCGGGCTCAGTAAATTGGCACGTGCAGTTGAGGCGGTTGCGAAACGTCCGCAACTTCAAGAACGGTTAACAACTGAAGTTGCAAACAGTATCGTTGAAACTTTGCGCCCATACGGCGTGATTGTTGTCGTCGAGGCGGAACACATGTGCATGACCATGCGCGGTGTCAAGAAGCCAGGGGCGAAAACGATCACCTCGGCTGTTCGAGGTGTTTTTCAGAATGATGCAACCGCTAGAGCAGAAGCAATGTCGTTAATCAATCATTAATTGATACCTGAAGGCGAGGGACGGTCGATGGAATTAAGAAATGAAGAAGTATTAGGTGATTACTTTGTTATAAAAGCTGAAGCTGATGGAGTTAATGTTATCGGGTTGACTCGGGGATCTGAGACACGTTTCTTTCATACGGAGAAATTAGATAAAGGTGAAGTAATGATTGCACAATTCACCGAACATACTTCAGCCATTAAAGTACATGGAAAAGCCACCATCCAGACAAAACATGGTACAATTTCTTCAGAATAATTAGATAGCTGCTGTTTTAATTGGATGAACTCATGAACCTCGAAGACTTGACTTATTGTTTGGGGGGCACTGTATTGTCGATTTATGAAGAAGCGGAGTTGGTTTATCATCAGCTTCTGCATGAAATGAATCACCCATATGTTCAGAAAAATATGCCGAAACCAACCATTGATCGTGATAAACTTATGATCTACTATCTCATGTTTCGGCACTCAGAGACAACTGCAATGGCTCGTACTTGCGCGATAAGTGTCATGCTTGCTGAAATCGGCTTAAATACACATGAAACCATGACTGTATCGCCAATTAGGGATAAAGATGTAGTAAAGAAAAGACAGCTAACCGTATTATCAGGCGATTTTTACAGTGCACTTTATTACTATACACTTGTCCGTCATTCTAAACGTGAAGTTGTAAAATGGGTCGCTGAAGCGATCCAGAATTTCAATGTGCAAAAAAGTCGCTTTTTTTATGGAAAAGCAAGTCTGAATTGGGCGCAGAAAATCGATTCAATAAGAATTATTGAAAGTGCATTGGTGTCCAAAATTGCAACTCAATTAGGCTATGCACATTTTATACCGATACTAAGCAACTTCTTCCTAATCAAGCGTTTGCTTGTAGAAAAGAGAAAACAGGAAAATGCTGATCGTACGAGTGGTTACTTATTAACTGAGTCTGGCGAGGAAAAAGCTACACTCATCAAGAAACTTGAAACTGAAATTAAGACAAAAGGAGATCAGTTTGTCGACACGGTGAACACTTTGGAAAATCCGACAGTGCTCCTGTCTCAGATCACTGAATTCCTGCATCGAAGAGAGCGTAAGATCATTGAAGGGTGTTAAAGAAAGGAACTTTGAAAATAATGAACCAAGCAGAAAAGCATGAGAAAGTACATCGTGTATTTCAAAAAATATATAAAAAGTACGATGCAATGAATTCGCTGATTAGTTTTAACCGACATAAAGCATGGCGTCACCGAGCTGACCAAATTGTTGACGCTCGGAAAGGTGAGCGAGTCCTAGACGTTTGCTGCGGCACCGGGGATTGGACACTTTCGCTCGCTGAGACAGTCGGTCCTAAAGGAAAAGTCATTGGATTGGACTTCAGCGATAACATGTTGAAAATTGCACAATCTAAGAAAGAAGCAGCACAAGTTGAAAATGTCAATCTTGTGAATGGAGATGCGATGAACATCCCATATGAAAATGATTCGTTTGATCGTGCAACAATAGGCTTCGGATTAAGAAATGTTCCAGATTATTTAACCGTATTGAAAGAAATGAACAGAGTACTTCGTCCTGGAGGAACAATTGTCTGCCTGGAAACTTCACAGACAAAGATTCCGGTTTATAGACAACTTTATTTTTTGTATTTTCGATTCATCATGCCAATTCTTGGCAAAATCTTTGCCGGAAGTTATAAAGAATATGCTTGGCTAAATGAATCAGCATCGAAATTTCCAGATCAAGAAACACTCACAAAGTTATTCTTGAATGCTGGATTCAAGAACGTATCCGTTGTTTCATTAATGGGCGGGATAGCCGCTATACACTCGGCCACAAAACCGAGTACGAGCGAATTAAACAATTGATATGAAACAGAATCTCCAATAGAGGAACTAGCACTGAGTAACGAAAGGTGAAAGAGATGACTCTATCCAGTATTTATATCGAACAAAAGAGAAATTTAAAAAGTGTTGAAAAGCGCCTGGAGGTTGTCCTCCAAGCCCCAGATCCAATACTGAAAGAAGCGTCTCTAGAATTGCTCAAGGCTGGAGGAAAACGCATTCGCCCGCTTCTAACTTTACTTTGTGCTCAATACGGGGATCCGGAACACGATCAGGTAAGGGAAGCTGCAGTCATGCTTGAGCTCATACACATGGCTTCCCTTGTCCATGATGATGTTGTCGATGACTCAGATCTGCGACGGGGCAAACCTACTGTTAAGGCAAAATGGGATAATCGTGTTGCGATGTTCACCGGTGATTACATCTTTGCAAAAGCAATTGAACTCATCTCAGATTTTAATAATGAGGAAGTCCATCTCAGCATTTCTAAAGTCATCCGTGATTTGAGCCTCGGTGAAATTGATCAGATAAAGGATCTCTATAATTATCATCAGAATCTCCGTGTTTATCTGAGACGAATCAAACGAAAGACAGCACTGTTAATGGCGCTTAGTTGCCAGTTAGGTGCACTCGCATCAGGTTGTTCATCATCAGTGAGTAAGAAACTCTATTATTTTGGTTATTATATGGGTATGAGCTATCAGATTACAGATGATATTCTTGACTTTGTTGGCTCAGAAAAGCAATTGGGAAAGCCAGCTGGGGGCGACTTGAAAAACGGGAATATATCGCTTCCAACGTACTTTGCTATGAACGTGTTCGGTTTAAAGGACACGATTATTTCCGCCCTCGAAGACGATTCTGCCACTGATCTTAAATGGAATCAGATCATTCAAGCAATCCGGACATCTGGTGCCATTCAAGCTTCTGAACGAATGAGTGATGCTTATTTGCAAAAAAGTCGGGATATATTAGATCAGTTACCACAGATAAAAGTGACACAGTCATTAAAAGAAATTGCCGATTATATTGGTACACGAAACTATTAATCAAGGCTCCAAATCTCTCTAAGAACTAATTATTGAGAGGGTTGTGGGTCCAAGAGGAGTATGATGAAGATGGAGAGAACATTTTTGATGATCAAACCAGATGGTGTAAGAAGAGGTTTGATTGGTAGCATCATTGCACGTTTTGAAGCCAAAGGATTTAAAATGATAGCAGGAAAATTGATGGTTATTTCTGATGAATTGGTTAAAAAGCATTATTATGAGCATGAAGGACGTCCTTATTATCAAGACCTAACAACATTTATGACCTCCGGACCTGTATTCGCAATGGTTTGGGAAGGTGAAGATATCATTAAACTTTCGAGATTTATGATGGGTTCTACGGATCCTGAAAAAGCTACACCTGGAACAATTCGCGGTGATTATGCAACCCGAATGAACCGTAATGTTATTCATGGCTCGGATTCTCCTGAAAATGCAGAACGTGAAATTCATCTATTTTTTCAGGATGAGGAGTTCGTAATTAACGCATGAGGAAGTAGAATTAGATCAAGTTGCGCAGGTAGGTGTACAGTCGATGGACAGCTCTACTGATCAGGATTATAAGCGATTTAAACAAGAAATCTTTCAGCTAACAGGTATTGATCTTTCTCTATACAAAGAGGAACAAATGAGACGACGGTTAACATCGCTCAGATTGCGAAAAGAGATTCCAACTTTTCAGGCTTACTTTAACAGGCTCAAAGAAGAGAAACCATTACTAAAAGAATTTCTAAGTAGAATGACGATTAATGTAACCGAATTTTTTCGAAATCGTCCCAGGTGGACTGTACTTGAAAATAAAATTCGCTCAAGAGCATTAACCGGTAAACCGATCAGTGTATGGAGTGCAGCATGTTCAACAGGTGAAGAACCCTACTCATTGGCGATTTTGCTCAGTAAATATTATCCTAAACTTAATTTCTCGATCGTAGCCACCGATCTTGATCAGATCGTACTTGATCGAGCAATGGAAGGTGCCTATTTAGGAAAAGCTTTAGAACCGCTTACTCAGGAAGAACGGCAATATTTTACAGAAAAAGATATGCTTTATTATGTTGATAGCCGTTTGAAACAAACGATTCAATTCCTTCATCATGATTTACTGAGGGATCCGAGTCCTGGCCGCTTTGACTTGATTGTTTGTCGAAATGTGCTTATCTATTTTACTGAAGATGGTAAGAAGACACTATATCATAAGTTGAGTGATGCACTTAAGCCACAAGGTATTCTTTTTGTTGGCAGTACAGAGCAAATATTTAATGCATCATCTTATCAATTACGATCAACAGATACTTTTTTTTATGAAAAATTTGTTTGATCGGAAACAAAGTGACAAGCTCATAGCGATTAGGATGAGCATTAGACGAGTAATGCATTTAACGATCAGCAAAAATTTAAAAGTTCAATGAAACCCTTGCTTGTTTTATATCAGGCAAGGGTTTCATTGAATAGAGAAGATGCAATTGATTATGAAGATCACTTTTTGTACCGAGTGCCGGATTTCTTGAAGTTAACTGTTAAGTTGATTATGATGGCTTAAGAAGAGAAATGTTCGGCTCATGAATAACGGAGGAATGGTTCGATGACTAATTTAGAAACTGCTCATGCTTTGCTTGAAAGTGGTCAGACTGATGAAGGGCTGCAAATGCTTCATGAATTGCTTCATGAAGGAGATGACAATGAGTTATTCGGCGTAGCTTCGCTTTATCAGCAATTTGGTTTTTTAGAAGATGCTGAGAAGGTCTATGATTTACTGTTGAAACGCTATCCGAATGATAGTGAACTCATTTTACAACATTCTGAACTACTGATTGATAAAAATGAAGAATCAAAAGCCATTAACGATTTGCAACGTATCCATCCACTGGATGAAAATTTCTTAAGTGCACAAGTCATGCTTGCAGACCTCTATCAAATGGAGGGGCTTGATGAGGTTGCTGAGCATAAACTACTTGGTGCACTGAAACAAGCACCCCATCAACCGGTATTGATTCTTGCACTTGGTGAACTGTATCTTTCAACCGGCCAGGCAAGTAAAGCAGTCGACTGCTTTATAGAGGTCAAAGATGATCCTGAACTCATTGATCAGAATATACAGCTCAAGCTTGCTGAAGCATTAAGTTTAAGTGGTAATTTTGAGACCGCGTTGCAAGCATATGAGAAGGGTTTGAAAAAAGAAAAAACGCTTGACGGATTATTCGGATATGCTGTTACTGCAATGCGTATTCAGGATCACAAGAAAGCGATTAAAGCATTAAGTACATTAAAGGACATGGATCCTGGGTACAGTACTTTATATCCTGTTCTTGCTGAGGCATATGAACATGAGGGACAGTTGGGTAAAGCATTAGAAAGTGCTGAAGCTGGACTTGAACATGATGAATATAATGATCGACTTTTTGAGACAGCGGGTAGATTAGCCGCAAAAACACACCAGAATGAAAAAGCTAGTCACTTTTTTCAACAATGCCTTGACCTTAATCCTGAAAATAGTGAGGCATTAACACATCTTATTGAGATAAAAGTGCAAGATGAAGATTATGAAACCGTAATTCAGCTTCTTGAACCATTAGAAATTGATGATCCGATGCTGCAGTGGTTTCTTGCAACTGCCTATAATCAGACGGATGAAGTGAAGAAAGCAGGAACACTTTATGCGTCATGTGCACAACATTTCTCAGAGAATCCTGACTTTCTGCAGGAATATGGTGGATTTTTAAGAGAAACAGGCAAAAGAGATGAGGGACTCAAGCATCTTGCAAAGGCGGCTCAGTTAAGCCCTGAGAATCAAGATTTGGCTGCATTTGTTGAACGATTGAAGCAGGATGATTGAACATGAATAGCGAATATCCTAACTACTGAATCTTAGTGATCAGGGAGGGACGTTAGAATGGAACAAGTGGTATCCAATGTACAGAAGAAAAGCTTTCTTCGATGGGTATTAGATCGTCATCTACTGGTTAACCGTGAAATTATTTGGCTCATTCACTATCTCATGAGTAATGACCAGTTATTGGGCATGATTCATATTGTCGATGATGTTGAAGGGTGTACCCGTTCGATGATTCTTACACATCCGTCGAAAAACAAACCAAACTTTCGCTACTTTAAAGCTTCAGTCAGCACAGGGGATCCGGAAAAGGCATTTCATGATTTAAGAATGAATCAGCAGGAAGAGATTTATATAGAATTGGACATCGAAGACGTGCGACAGTCACCGATTTATTTTTCTGTGTTAGAGGAAAATCCAAATAATACCGTTGATGTTCATGAAAAATACGGTCAGTTAGCAGAGTATACGGCAGGTAAGGCTGAGCAGACTTTTACGACTTCTCGCCTAACTGAAGCCATTAATCAGGCGCTCGATAATGGTGATAAAGAACGCTTTTACGTTTTATCAGAACAACTCATTTCATTAAATCAAGAAAAAAACAAACAGCCAAGTTGATCTCGATGTTCAATATCTCGTTGATTCATCCCGAACAAAGGTTTTAATGAGATTGGTCTACTCTTGTCCTTGAAATCATATAGTGCTACCAAGGAGTTCAAGGGAGGACAAGCGATGAAAGCCAATCGATTTGCTTTGCTATGCTTCTTGATTCTTTTCTTTGCATTCCCCGCACAGATTCATGCAGAGAGCGAACAGGATGTTCTAAGAAACCAAACTGAGCATTTGGTTACGTTATCCGATCGTATATTCGAATATACTGACGCAAATCAAATTGGCGCAGCGACCAGTTTATTAGATGAATTGAGCAAGCAATGGGACAAAATTGATGTTCACTATTCGGAGCAAGACAGTCGAACGATCAAAACCGCACTAGTGAAGCTTAAATTATTTTTGACTGATGATGCTGAACAAAGTGAGCGTGTGAACGCTGCTGCTTCACTCCGTTTGTGTTTTGATGCACTCACAACAAATGGGCAGCCATTATGGAAGAGTCTGCACACAGAGGTGACTGCACCTTTGACGTCAATGAAAAGCGCTCTTAAAGATCGAGATACCGACCGATTTCAACATGCATTGAACCAATTTCTTGACAAGTACGCGCTGATTTATCCGGCCATGGTGATCGATGGACAACGAGATGCAGTTAATCTTGTTGACAAGAGAATTACTACTTTCTCGGGGAAACGACTGCTTGATATAAAAACAAACACGAGAATACAACAGCTTAATGTTATTGACCATGAACTTAGTCTGGCTTTCGAGCAATCGCCTGATCTAAAGGAAGACATCATCATACCTGTAGGCGCAATGGGCGCTTTGGTGATTTCCGTGCTGTGTTACACATCTTGGAGGAGATACATGGCTGAGCACGTGCGCAGAAGCACACGATGAATATCGGAAAAATTTATTAATTTTTTGACAAGAAAGCACAGTTTGACTAAAATTGACTATAAGGAGTATGTTCAATCGGGTTATGAGCAAAGGTAAATGCTGCTATGATACGTGTGCCTGAGTTCAGATGCCCCTTGAGCATTCTTTAAATGAGCAGTTCTGGAGGAATGTGCATGATCCAATACCTGATTTATTTGGCCGCATTAATGCTGATCCCTCTTTGGGCGCAAATGCGCGTGAAATCCACGTATTCTCGTTATTCAGAAGTAAATAATTCGACCGGGATGAGTGGAGCTCAGACAGCAAGGAAGATACTGGATGAAAATGGGCTGTATGATGTTACAGTGCGTGAAGTAGCCGGTTCTCTAACGGATCATTATGATCCACGGGATAAATCAGTTAATCTATCAACAGATATTTACCATGGGGCTTCAATTGCTGGAACAGCAGTAGCGGCGCATGAAGTTGGCCACGCTATTCAGGACGCAAACGATTATACTTTTATGCGTGTTCGGAGCGCACTTGTGCCTGTCGCAAATATTGGCTCTAATCTCTCATATATCCTAATCATTGCTGGTGTCATACTTGGAGCCTTTCAACTCGCAACGCTTGGTGTGATTTTCTTTGCGGCTGCCGTTCTTTTTCAATTAGTAACATTGCCTGTAGAATTTGATGCTTCCGGACGTGCTCTGAAGCAAATCGTTTCATTAGGTATTGTCCAACAAGACGAACAAAAACAAGCGAAGAAAGTGCTTTCTGCCGCTGCAATGACTTATGTTGCCGCAGCGCTTGTGTCGGTTATGGAATTGATTCGATTTATTTTGATGATTACGATGTCTAACCGCGAAGAATAATTGTAAATCAACTCTAAGTGAATCCAAAGTCACTCTCTGTATAGAGAGTGACTTTTTATTTCGATTAAGATTTAAATGCTTTCAAATTGGTTTGTGTAAAAAGTTTTTCGGAGGGATAATGTGCTGAAAGATTTGAACGGTTTGAAAAGTGACTTGGTGCAAGATGCACGCGGCAAGCAAGCAACAGAAGCCTCAGCCGAGAAAAATTTAACACATTCTTCTTCCATGGATTATTTGACAAAAAGTAGAGATTGATTAAAATGGAATAGTTTGGGCATCATGCTCACGTGGTTCGAAACCCTCCCACGTCTATCAAAAAACTAGGAAGGAAATGATCAAATGAGATTGAGAACGCTTGCGGTCAACGCAATTATTGCGGCGTTATATATTGTGCTTACTTTTTTCCTACAGCCAATTAGTTTTTCTGCCGTACAATTTCGGATTGCGGAGATGCTTAACCATCTTGTTGTGTTCAACAAGAACTATTTTTGGGGCATCATTTGCGGTGTATTTATTGGTAACTTGTTCTTCTCACCCCTGCTTCCATACGACTTGATCTTTGGCACTGGTCAATCGGTGCTGGCACTTCTGATCACAATACTCGTATCAAAGTATGTCAAAAATATATGGGGACGCATGATAATCAATACAGCAATTTTCACATTAACGATGTGCATCATCGCCTGGGAATTATCAATTGTATTCCATATGCCATTCATACTGACTTGGCTGAGTGTAGCCGCTGGTGAGTGCGCAGTAATGCTTGTTGGGGCCCCGATTATGTATGCGATCAACCGTCGTATTCCCTTTGACAAATTGATTTGAAATGAAAAAGCAAGCATCGATTTCGATGCTTGCTTTTTCATTTAGGATTGATATGCCACAAATAATGGGCAACCAATTGATCAACCTGCGGATTTTCATGTAATTCACTGTGCTGGGCTTTTGCTCCGTATACAATTTTTTCAGTATAATGAGCATGGTTGAAGAAGTAGCGTCCAAAAAAAGCACTACGCAAGGCAACAACACCATCACCTTCTTGAGCGTTATGCATAATTCCTGCAATAGCAAGAACTTTCAAGTCCTGTGGTAAACGGTGGCGATGTTGATAAAGGTAACTGTGCCTTTTTAGCTGCTGCACAGTATAGTCTGCTTCATTTTGCGGTCCGTTGATCCAATCAAATGGAGCAGCAATCGCCACAAACTTATCAACGCTTGGATAATAGTTCGGATGATCAATATGTTCTAGGTATCCTGTAAAAGCTTTACCGCCCATGGAGTGAGTAACAACATTCACACGTGAAATACCTTCATCCGATTTGAGAATACGAAAGACACGCTTCAACCAAAATGCTTGTTTTTCAAATGATTCGTGGTTGGCGACAAAGATGACTTGAATTAATGGCATGGTCTGATTTGTGATTTTGCCAATGACGATGATGTGACCATTAGGGGCAACGCGTATAATCATAGCTCTTTGTGGTCCGATGTAATGATGATTGAATCGTTGAAACATCGTATTAAACGAACGTTCTGAGCCTTTCCATCCATGAATAAAGACGGTCGGGATCTGCTGCTTCATCGGCTTACCAACATTGTCTTTGTGCAAGGCAGAAGTAATCGGTTGACTTCCAGATGTACGCACTTTATGCTCTTGATCCCTGTCTCTAACAAAATAGGCAGCTAGAGCAACGAGAACTACAGCGGCAACCAGGATGAACATTCGTTTCATTTTCATAAACACTCCAATTAATCGGTTCCAATTTCAGTGAATGTTTCTAGCATAGCGCAATTCTGTTTATTTTTAAACAGTCAGGCGGGTATAAATGGAGATATAGGTTCATGGTATAATGAAAAAAAGAATTATTGAAGAGAGGCGTTTTTTTGGCAAATCAATCGCAATTATTATTGGTAGATGGCATGGCCTTGTTGTTCCGTGCCTTTTACGCAACAGCGCCATCCGGACAGTTTATGTTTAATGATCAAGGTATTCCAACCAATGGTGTGCAAGGCTTTTTGCGTCATCTTCTCCTTGCTCTTAACAACAGAAAACCAACTCATGTTGCAGTATGTTGGGACATGGGCGCGAAAACATTTCGGCATCAACTCTTTGATGGCTATAAAGCGAATCGTGCGGCACCGCCGGTTGAGATGGTTCCACAATTTGATCTTGCAAAAGATATGATCGAAGCTTTCGGTATCCCAAACGTCGGTTTAACTGGATATGAAGCCGATGATTGTATCGGAACGCTTGCGAAAACGATGCACAAAACGACAGATGTTTCGATCGTGACCGGTGATCGAGACTTGTTACAGCTCCTTGATCAAGGCATTCGTGTCGATTTATTACAGAAGGGTTATGGCAATTATCGTAGTTATAACCAACAAATGTTTTCTGAAGATTATGGGGTTACACCGTTACAGTACATCGATGTGAAAGCATTGATGGGCGATTCAAGCGATGGTTACCCTGGAGTTCGAGGAATTGGTGAAAAAACCGCTGTGAAACTTATTCAACGATTTGGAAGTATCGAGCATTTGCTCGATCAGTTGGATCTGCTTCCTGCTGGTCAAAAAAAGAAGATCAGCACTGATCTTGATATGCTGCGATTATCTCGAGAATTAGCGGAAATCAATTGCCATGCACCGATAGCATTAAACCTTGACGAGGCAGAATATGTGGGAATTCCCGATACGTTTGTGGAAAAAGTTAATGATATGGGTATGAAACTTGTAAAGTATGATTTGGTTCAATTGCGGTGGAATAAAATGGATCAAACGCGTCAAATAGCAGGAGATATCAGTAGATAGAACGACATAATTATTAAACATTAGAAAACAGGCAAACTCTTCTCAGAGGATGCCTGTTTTTGTATTCCACAATTTGGAAACAGCGGTTTGTTCAACTTTTTTCTTTATTAATATAAAATAAATTCTATATATTCTTTATTTTGACATTATTAGACTAAATTCGATGAAGGAAATTTGCCATTCTCGTTGAATGTTATAGCTATAATTAGTGTGCGTCAAATGAAGTTAGTAGATGAATTGAAGGAATATTATCCAGTTAAGACGAGTGGTCCTATTAAAAGTAAAAAGGAAGTGGCGCCATGTTGACAGCAGAGAATGAGCCGCAAATGTATCCAAGTGATTTCGATTTGTACTTGTTTCATGAAGGTACCTTATATGAAGGGTATAAGGTTTTTGGTGCACACTTTGATCATGTCAACAGTAAAGCAGGATTTCACTTTACTGTTTGGGCTCCGAACGCACAATCTGTTTCGATAGTCGGAGATTTTAATGATTGGGAAGAGGGGATTTACCCGCTGAAGCCTGTCAAAGATTCAGGAGTATGGACAATCTTTATCCCGGACATTGAAACCAATGAACGTTACAAATTTGCGATTCGAACACCTAGTGGTGAGCTCGTTTTAAAAGCGGATCCCTATGCGTTTTATGCAGAGACGCGTCCCAATACAGCATCACTTACTTACCGATTAGATCGCTATCATTGGCACGACAAGAAATGGATGAGTAAGCGTGAGAAGAGGGATGAGTATCATCAGCCAATGTTGGTCTATGAATGCCATCTCGGGTCATGGAAGAAAAAGGAAAATGAAGAGCTGCTTAATTATCGTGAATTAGCAGACGAACTTGTTGATTATCTTATTGCCAATGGGTTTACTCATATCGAATTAATGCCGATCATGGAGCATCCTTATGATCGATCATGGGGCTATCAGATCACAGGTTATTTTGCGCCAACGAGTCGTTTCGGAACGCCAGAAGACTTTATGTATTTTGTTGATACATGCCATCAGCATGATATTGGTGTGATCTTAGATTGGACGCCGGCTCATTTTTGCCGTGATACGCATGGCCTTGGAAAGTTTGATGGTACGGCACTTTATGAACCATGCGATCCGAAACTTGCTGATCGGCCACAATGGGGAACGTATAATTTTGATTTTAGTAAGCATGAAGTTGTGAGTTTTCTTATCTCTAATGCGCGTTTTTGGATGGATGTCTATCACGTTGAAGGATTTCGGATCGATGCGGTTTCCTCAATGATTTATCTGAATCATAACGGCGATCTGCCATTCGATTTGAGAAATAAGTACGGTGGCTATGAAAATTTGGAAGCCATCAAGTTTATTAAAAAGATGAATGAAGCGGTTTATAGTCAATTTCCTTCGGCGTTGATGATTGCTGAAGAAGCTACGGATTTTCCGATGGTTACGGCTCCAACGAACAATGGAGGATTGGGCTTCAATTATAAATGGAACATGGGCTGGGTGCATGACGTACTGCGCTATATGTCTTATGAACCACAAGAGCGCCGCCATCATCAAAATTTGATTACGTTTTCGATGCTTTATGCATACTCTGAAAACTTTATTTTATCATTCTCCCATGATGAACTTGTGTACGGCAAACGTTCTTTGCTAAATAAAATGCCTGGGGATGAGTGGCAGCGATTCGCGAATCTTCGTGTTCTCTATGGTTTTTTTATCACTCATCCAGGCAAAAAACTATTATTCATGGGTAGTGAGTTTGCTCAATTTGACGAATGGAAAGATCTTGAGCAGCTGGATTGGCTTTTATTTGATTTCCCTGTTCACCAGAATTTTCATCGCTATACCATTGCGTTAAATCATTTTTATCAACAGCAATCTTGTCTATGGCGTCTCGATCATGAGGGGGAAGGTTTTGAATGGATCGATGCCGACAATTCTGATCAAAGTATTCTTAGTTTTATTAGAAAAGGAAAAAGAAAAGGCGATTACTGTATCATCATTCTGAACTTTACACCGACTGTGTACCATCATTTCAAATTCGGCGTTCCATCAAGTGGTTATTATCTTGAAATGTTCAATAGTGATGCGGCACCATTTGGTGGGTCAGGACAATGTAATTTTGAGCCAATACTTTCTATTGACACCCCCTATCATAATCAGCCGAATTCATTAGAAATGACCGTTCCGCCTCTCGGTATGAGTATTCTCATGAAAGAGACAAAGAAGAGAAAATTATTGATCGCTAATGATCATCTAGACTAATCGGTTACCGTAGGCTTAGTGAAAAAGGAGAGAGAGAGATGAACGTACTGTTTGCCGCATCTGAATGTGTTCCATTTATTAAAACCGGAGGACTAGGAGATGTAGTTGGCGCATTACCAAAGGCGCTGCAGAAAGAAAATGTAAAGGTAAGTGTGGTGCTCCCAAAATATCAAGACATGAATCCGGACGATGTTAATAAGATGACTTACGTAAACTATATATATGTTCCTGTGGGATGGCGCAATCAATATTGTGGTCTGTTTACGATGGAAGTTGAGGGTATTCAGTATTATTTCTTGGACAATGAGTATTATTTTAAACGGCCAGGCTGTTATGGGTACGGCGATGACGGTGAACGGTTTGCGTTCTTCTCCCGAGCTGTCCTAGAAGTTCTGCCTCATCTAAAGGATAAGCCAGATGTGATTCATTGTCATGATTGGCAAACAGGTCCAATCAGTGTTCTGCTTCAGGCACACTATCGCTGGCAATCTTTTTATCAGAACATTCGCACTGTGTTCACTATTCATAATTTACGCTATCAAGGTGTGTTTCCAAAATCGGTGCTTGGCGATTTGCTTAGTCTTGATTATTCCTATTTTTATAAAGATGGATTGGAATTCTATGACAACGTGAGTTATTTGAAAGCAGGTCTTGCTTATTCAAACAAGATCACGACAGTCAGTAAGACTTATGCCTATGAAATTCAGATGCCCTATTATGGAGAAAATTTAGACGGTTTTCTGCGTTGGAACAGTGAAAAACTTCATGGGATCATTAATGGCATTGATCGAGAACTCTATAATCCCGCGACCGATCAGCATCTATTCTCAACGTTTCACAATGTACTAGGTAAGCCGTTAAATAAAGCAGGGCTTCAAGAATATTTACACTTACCCGTCAATCCTGATGTACCTTTGATTGCTATGATTACGCGATTGACCGGACAAAAAGGCATTGATCTTGTTCTACGCGTCTTCCACGAAATCCTGAATCTAGGGGTTCAATTTGTTGTTCTCGGGACAGGAGACCACAATGATGAAGAAGCATTTCGTCAGTTCGCAGCTCACTATCCAAATTCTGTATCAGCAAATATATTTTTTGATGACGGATTGGCACGTAAGATTTATGCTGGCTCAGATCTCTTTCTTATGCCATCAAGCTTCGAACCTTGTGGCATTGGACAGCTCCTTGCGATGCGCTATGGTAGTTTACCTGTTGTTCGAGAGACAGGAGGGCTCAGTGACACGGTTCAAAGTTATAACGAATTTACGGATGAAGGTAACGGGTTTAGTTTTACGAATTATAACGCCCATGACATGCTTTATACGATTGAACGTGCCCTTTATTTTTATCGTGAACATCGATCTAAATGGGATAAATTAGTAGATCGATCTATGGGGTTGGATTTTGGTTGGGAAAAATCAGCTAAAGAGTATAAGGTGCTCTATGATTCGATAATTGACAAATAATTATCTTTGAAATTAGGAAATTAATTTTATAATATCGAAAAAAAATATTAATTTTTGTACAGTTAAAAAAGAGTGGTAAAAATAAATTTGAAAATTCAAAAATAATTTATACAGAGCATAATGACGATATGGAAAAATAACAATGATAATCGGCAAGTTTTTCCGTTTAATAATGAGATTCTGAATATGTTTTTTTAATTTTGTTCATACGATAGACTATAAGATTCATTTAATGGGCAAAGGAGGTGTACGGAAGAAGGTGGTCCCCCATTCTTTTTCCATATGACATGAAGGATGAAATGATCGCAATGATTTTGGCAGGTGGCCAAGGTTCGAGGTTGGGAAAATTAACGAGAACGATCGCGAAACCTGCTGTACCTTTTGGTGGGAAATACAGGATAATTGACTTTTCTTTAAGTAATTGCTCGAACTCAGGCATAAGGACCATTGGTGTAGTGACGCAATATCAGCCTCTTGAACTTAATAGTCACATCGGCAATGGCTCACATTGGGGTTTAGATCATAAAGACGGTGGTGTCACCATATTACAACCCCATTCTAGCCTTGATGGTGAAAAGTGGTTTGAGGGTACGGCACATGCGATTTATCAAAATATCAGTTATATTGACAGTCATAATCCCACTTATTTGCTCATTTTATCTGGGGATCATATTTATAAAATGGACTATGAACATATGCTCCACTTCCACAAACGAAAAAAAGCGACGGCAACTGTTGCAGTCATCCACGTGCCGCTTGAAGAAGCATCACGATTTGGCATTATGAATACCGATAACACGGATCGAATTATTGATTTTGAGGAGAAGCCGGCAAAGCCGAAGAGCAATCTTGCTTCGATGGGAATTTATATTTTTACATGGGATGTTCTCCGTCGTTATCTGACAGAAAGTCATGCGACAGGTCAGAATATGGATGATTTCGGCAAAAATGTCATTCCTACGTTTCTTGCGAATGGAGAAAATGTATTTGCCTATTCATTTAATGGGTATTGGAAGGATGTAGGGACGATTGAAAGTTTGTGGGAAGCAAATATGGCTTTCATTAATCCGGATCATGAACTGAACATTCGCGATAAAAGTTGGCGCATTTATTCAAAGAATCCCGTTGCTCCCCCACACTTCTTAGCGAAAGGTGCAAAGGTAAAAGAATCGTTGATTGTGGATGGTTGTTATATTTCAGGTGAGATTAATCATTCGATAATCTCACAAAATGTAAAAATCGGTGCGAACAGTGTAGTTCGAGATTCAATCGTGATGGCAAATACGGTCATCGGTAAGAACGTGACAATTGATCGAGCGATTGTGGGTGAACATGCAGTATTTGCAGATAATGCTCAGATTGTCGGTGACGATACGATTGAGGTTGTCGGCTATAACGAAATTGTGGGGGGGTTGAATGATGAAGAGAAATAAAATCTGCGGGATACTTAATATTACAGAACCCAGGGTTGCTGCAAATCCTTTAACCATGAATCGGCCAATTGCAAGCTTACCTTTTTGTAGCAGATATCGTTTAATTGATTTTCCATTGACAAACCTAACCACAGCAGGCGTTGAAACGATTGGCATCTTTACAAATGACAACCTACGCTCGATATATGATCATGTTCGAAGCGGTAAAGAGTGGGGATTAGACAGTCTGTATGGTGGATTGTTCTTCTTCACTGATTACAGTTCACATCCTCATGATAAAGCAATTGGGGGAAGCAGAGAAGGAGATGTCTACAATTACTACAATAATATCGAGTTCTTTGAGAAATCCGAGTCAGAATATACAGTAATTATGGGATCACAGATGTTGTGCAATGTTGATGTGCAGGCCATTTTACGTCATCACATTGAACAAGGTGCCGATATTACAGTTGTCTATAAATCCTTCGAACAAGTCAATAAAGAGCATCTACAAGGGTCTTGTCTCACTATTGACGAGGATGGCCGTGTACGCGGCATAAAGTCATGCAATCTGTTCAACAATGCCGGGAAATTATTTATTAATATGGAAATTTATGTGATGAAAACGCATTTGCTTACGAAATTGATCCGCAATGTTGTTGCTGAGAATGAACATTGCAATTTGACGGATGTACTTCATCAAGCGATCGTGAATCTTCCCTCCAATGGGTTTGAATACACAGGGTATTTGAAAGCCATTCATTCGGTGGGTGCATATTATGAAGCGAATATGGATATGCTCCACGATACGAATCTTACCGCTCTCTTAAAAGGGAGTCAGAGTATTCATACCAAGGTTAAGAATGAAGCGCCAACATATTATGCACGTTCCTCAAAAGTTGAAAATTCTCTTATTGCTAACGGATGCATGATCTATGGCGATGTGTCTCATTCGGTTCTATTTAGAAATGTTACAGTGGAAAAAAACACAACAATCAATAGTTCGGTCATTATGCAAGGAAGTTCGATTGGTAGTGGCGCTGAGTTGCATTATGTAGTTCTGGATAAACAAGTCCGAATTGAACCAAATACAAAACTATTTGGAACTAAGGACAAGCCGATTGTAATTGAGAAAAATTCGGTGATCAGCAGGATCTCTGAAAGCAATCTTTCATCAGAGACAATAAAATTCGATCCCAGCATCGAAAATGCCAATACATTTTTTTCATAAAATCGATTAGTAGCCCATGGCAGTACTTATAAAACTATTTATTTTCGTCAATGATTGATTCATAGCCGCTCACCTTTATCGCTTTCTTTTGTGTAATGATACCTTTATAACTGGTTGTGCTGATTTAGGTGTCCTTCCACTAATGTGACGATTAACTGTTTTTCTTGTACTGGGGGTTCTGAATCTTTTATCCACAAAAGATCTCCGTATCATCTGTTTTTATTAGCGCTAAGATGCATGAATATCTATGGAATAAGGAAGGTAGCTTTATGGATCTGTCAAAACGAAAATTTAAAGATGATTATAAGAAAATGATGACGGAAGTCTACTCGATGGATATCTCTGAGGCAGAGCCAACCGAACAATTTTTTGTGTTGGGTAATCTCGTTCGAACCTATTCATCAAAAAATTGGAGCCACACGAATCAAGTGTATGTCGAGAATAAGCAAAAACAAACGTATTATTTTTCAATGGAATTTTTACTGGGAAGAATGCTGAAAAGTAATCTTTTAAATTTAGGAATTCTCAATACGGTGCGAGATGGACTGTATGACTTAGGGATTGATCTTGAGACTATTGTACAAATGGAACCCGATCCAGGTTTAGGTAACGGAGGGCTTGGTCGCCTTGCCGCATGTTTTATCGATTCGATGGCTACGAGTGAGATTCCGGGTCACGGCAATGGTATTCGCTTTAAATATGGATTGTTCAAGCAAAAATTTGTGAATGGTTATCAAGTTGAACTACCGGAAAACTGGTTACAGAACGGCAACGTCTGGGAAACAAGAAAGATGCATGCTGCTGTAACTGTTCGATTGTATGGAAAAGTATGGCTTGAGAAAACAGCTTCCGGAGTCCTCGAACCTCATTATGAAGGGGCTCAAAAAGTGCTCGCTGTCCCGTATGATACTGCAGTGATTGGCTATAAAAATGATGTGGTGAATACACTTCGGCTCTGGTCGGCAGAAGTACCTGCACAAGATGAGAGTACGGACTATTGGTCATTTATCCATCAACGTAATCAAATTGAAAGTATATCTGAGGTGCTCTATCCTGATGATTCGAACTATGAAGGTCGTCTGTTACGCTTAAAGCAAGAGTATTTCTTCGTATCAGCCGGAGTTCAGAGCATCATTAGACACTATAAGAAAATGCGCGTTCCTATGCTTCATCTGGCAGAGAAGGTCGCCATCCATATTAACGATACGCATCCCGCATTATCCGTCCCGGAATTGATGCGGATCCTACTCGACGAAGAGAAAATGGATTGGGAACATGCCTGGAATGTAACCGTAAATGTGATGAGCTATACAAATCATACGATTATGTCCGAGGCTCTTGAAAAATGGCCGATTGACATGATCAGCACACTACTCCCACGTATCTACCAAATCATTTGTGAAATCGATCGTCGATTCACAATGAAAATGAGTACCCTTTTTGATCCATCAATTGTTGAACGAACAAGAATTATTGAGTGTGGTCATGTCAAAATGGCCCATTTAGCCATTATCGGTAGCCATAGTATTAATGGTGTTGCTCAGTTGCATACAACGATACTAAAGGAAAAAGTACTTCATGATTTTTATCTGATCTATCCGTCAAAATTTAATAATAAAACCAACGGAATTACGCAACGCCGTTGGCTGATGCTGGCGAATGAACCGCTTTGCAATCTAATTAACCGAAAAATTGGTAATGATTGGGAAACAACACCGACCGAATTGAAGATGTTAAAGGCTTTTCGGGATGATGAGAAAACCTTGATTGAGCTTGCGAAAATTAAACATCAGAATAAAGAACGCTTTGCAAAACATATTCAAAAGACGATGGGCCTTGTTTTAAATCCTGATGCAATCTTTGACGTACAAATTAAACGATTGCATGCGTACAAAAGGCAATTATTGAATCTTCTTCACATCCTCAGTTTATATTTTCAATTGAAGGATCATCCTGAAGCGGATCTCCATCCTCGTGTATTCATTTTTGGTGCGAAGGCAGCGCCAAGTTATACTTATGCAAAACAAATTATCAAACTAATTAATTCCGTTGCCGATCTTATTAATCAAGATACAACCATTAAGGAAAAACTGAAGATTGTCTTTGTTGAAAATTATGGCGTTTCTTTGGCAGAAAAAATAATCCCTGCCGCGGATATCAGTGAACAAATTTCACTTGCCTCAAAGGAAGCATCAGGGACAAGTAATATGAAACTGATGTTAAATGGAGCCATTACTTTGGCGACATTAGATGGAGCAAATGTCGAAATTCGTGATCGAGTTGGTTCGAATAATATTATCATTTTTGGTTTGCGTGAAGAGGAAGTCTATCAATATTATCATGATGGAAGTTATCACTCGAAAAGCTATTACGATAGGAACCCTGTCCTGCGTCGGGTTTTGAATGCCCTAATTGACGGGACTATCCCCGATGCAGAGGCAGAAGGACGTTCAGTCTTTGACTCTCTCGTTTACTATGGTGATGAATACTTTGTTTTACGTGATTTTGATGCTTATTCAGCTGCGCAGAAACAAATTGACCAACTGTACAGAGACACATTGAAGTGGCAACGAATGGCTCTGATCAATATAGCGGGAGCCGGTACATTTTCTTCGGATTACACGGTACAACAATATGCCAGCCAAATATGGGATGTTTTTTCGCGGATTCGAGACATTTAATGGTTGCCTTTACTGGAGAAGAGAAGTGATTTAATGGGATTACCCGACATTTATTTTAATTCATGGTCTGAGCACTTCTTACGCCCGTTTGGAGCAATTCAAATAGGCAGAAGTGTTTACTTTACAATAAAAGTTGATGGTGTTAACATCCGTTCGGTGCATTTGGTGGTTCAGAAGGATGGCGAACCGAGCTATGCGGTACCAATGATAAAGTCACTCGACAACTCGTCCACATACTCACTTAGATTCCAAACAACAGGTAAAAGTGGGCTGTATTTCTATCATTTTCATGTGGTTTATCTGGAGGTAGGGCAGGAGAAATCTATCTATTATGCAAAAGCTGAAGACAATTATGGTGGTGAAGGACGTCTACTTGCTGATCTTTCAAGTGTGCAGCAATACCAATTGACGTGCTATGACCACAGCGACCCCGCTCCAGATTGGTATATTGAAGGGGTTATTTATCATATTTTTGTCGATCGTTTCTATAATGGCAATCGTCACCAGATGATTAGGAATCCCAAAAAAAATTCGTTTATCTATGCGACTAAAGAAGATCGCCCTTACTATATTCGCGGCCAGGATGGTGATATCGTCAGATGGGATTTCTATGGCGGGAATTTGGAGGGGATTATTGCTAAACTCCATGAGTTAAAAAAATTAGGAGTTACGATTCTTTATCTAAGCCCGATCTTCGAAGCAAGAAGCAATCATAAATACGACACAGCAAATTATTTGGAAATTGATCCGATGTTTGGTGATCGAAAACTATTTGAGACTCTTATTTTGAAAGCTCGTCGATTAGGAATGCATATCCTTTTAGACGGTGTATTTAATCATGTTGGTGCGGACAGCATTTATTTTAATCGTTTTGGAAATTACGGCGGAGGTGGTGCCTACCAGGATCCCAGCTCACCCTATTATCAGTGGTTCACTTTCCATAATGATCATGATCATTATGATTGTTGGTGGAATATTGCTGATTTACCGACCGTTAATAAAGAGCAAAAAAGTTATCGCGATTTTATCTATGGTTCGGAAGAGAGTGTAATTAATACTTGGACAAAACTAGGTGTTGGCGGCTGGCGATTAGATGTAGCTGATGAATTAAGTGATGAATTTATCGAGGGGATTCGACAGGTACTCGATCAACACAATAAAAAAGGGGAACAGAAAGTGTTGATTGGAGAGGTTTGGGAAGATGCATCCCATAAGATTGCTTATGACAAAAGACGCCACTATCTTGAAGGAGGGATGCTTCATGGTGTGATGAATTATCCATTTCGCAGCCTGATCATTAATCTACTTACCGAAAAACAAAGTGCCCGAGAAGCAGCACGGGCGAGTTTTACTTTAAGAGCAAATTATCCACATGATGCCTTTTTGGCAAATATGAATAATATGGGCACACATGATACTGAGCGTATATTTACGATGCTCGGTGGTGATCAGAAAAAAATGAGATTGGCAATCTGGATGTTGATGACTTTGCCCGGGGTTCCATGTGTTTATTATGGTGATGAGGCTGGCGTGGAGGGCGGGAAGGATCCTGATAATCGCCGATATTACCCGTGGGGTAGAGAAAACAAAAAAATTTATTCGGAATTCCAAGTTTCCATTCAAACACGGAGAGTTCATCCCAATCTCCAAAAAGGACTCTTTTTACCCTTTTCAATGGGCAAACTTTTTGGATACTTGCGCTATTTGGCGAATGATGATTACACAGCGATTATCTTTAACCCGACTTCAGAAATGACGACAATTGATTGCTCAAAGTGCATAGATGAGATGCATGATCAGATGATCAACACCTGTTTAGAGCAACTATCGATCGATCAACAAACCATTGCACCCTGGGATTTTCTTCTTGTACATTGTGGCAACTAGCAGGAATACAGGCATCGCATAGTCATCGGCCAGTCCCAGTTTTCTAAATACGATTCTTTAAGTAGAAAAAGCTAAAAGAATAGAGGGATAGAGTAAAAGTGCAACGAGGCCTTTGAAAGCATTTTGCTTGTCAATCGGAAAGTTTTCTACAAAATATCATATTTTTAGAAAATATCTTTGTTAATTTATGTTATTATAGATCTACACAAAAAAAGGCAGAAGATTTGGGTATGTTATGAATAGCCAATGATAGCTATAAACATAAATCGACTGAATCTTCTGTTGATATTACAGATATAGGAGGAGTTTATATTGTCAGAGAATTATGTGTATTATCAGGGAGAACTTGTAAAAGAGGACGATGTTAAGATCAGTATCCGTAGTAAAGCATTTAACTATGGACTCGGTGTATTCGAAGGCATCCGCGCATATTGGGATGATGAAAATGAACAACTCTATGCATTTAAACTCAAAGATCATTATGAGAGACTGAAGCAATCTGCAAAGACGGTTAATCTTGATTTTGATCTTTCGGTTGAAGATCTATGCAAAGGAACCGTTGAGCTTTTGAAGAAGAACAATTGTCGTCAGACTACATATATTCGTCCAATTGTCTATAACGATTCGCTGGATATTGGACCAACTCTTGATCATGCAGATGTTAAGGTTGTCATGTATACTCAGCCATTGAATAAGTATGCTGGAAAGTCTGAACTAAGTGTCGGTGTCTCTTCTTGGCGTCGACTCTCAGACAACCAACTTCCACCGCGTACGAAAGCAACTGCTGCTTACCTTAATTCTGCATTAGCCGCACTTGAAACAAAACGTGCCGGATTCGATGAAGCGATCTTTCTGACTGAAGGCAATCATGTTTGTGAAGGTTCGGGAGAAAATATTTTCTTATTTAAAAAGGGTAAACTGATCACTCCTTCAACTTCAGACAACATCCTTGAGGGTATCACTCGTGAATTGGTCATTAAACTTGCTCAAGAAGAACTTGGACTTGAGGTTGTTGAACGCAGTGTATCCAGAACAGAACTCTATGCTGCAGATGAAGTATTCTTCAGCGGTACCGCAATGGAAGTTACCCCTGTTGTTGCAGTTGATCATCGAATCGTTGGCACTGGCCATGAAGGTGAAGTGTGCAGGAAGATCAAAGATCTATTCTTTGATTTGACACTTGGAAAAAATCCAAAATATGTTGAAGATTGCACGCCGGTTTATGATAAATAATTATTTTAGGACAGCATTTACTAAACGAAAACAAAAAGGAGAGGATATCCTCTCCTTTTTGTTTTAGCGATTATTTTTATCGATTGTGATCATGATCAATGATTTATGGTTTTAGGAAACAAAGCATCTTTCAAAATAATAAAAAAGAGTACGAGGGCAATCGACAGAATGATATGGCCCATTCCGGCCATACCTGAAATTGCTGGTCCAGATGGCAAGTGAAGTACATCACGTGTTCCGTGCACAGCCATTAAAGTAATGGTCCAAATAACGCCTACATTGTACGTCCAAAAAAATAGCGTAAAAAGTCGATTATTAGTAAGCGAATAAAGCTTCTCCAAAGCAATCACAATAAGGAAGAAAAACATGCCCAAAATAAGTAAATGAGTATGAAGAATGGATAACATGGTTTCCCCATGAAAGCCGGTTGCCTTTGTTAGTTCACGAAAATAAATACCCGAAAGCAAGCCTGCTATCATATAAGCTAATGCCGCATAATAGAGCTTTCTCATCAATATAGCCTCCATTAAGTTATAAAGTCTTCTTTATTATACCGTTCTCAGGATAAAAGGATAGAGATTTGAGAAAAGCGTTTAGTGATGGACAGAACAAAAATAGATCAATGAATGAAATCCGTATACATGATTACATTGAGGATTTAACGGTTGAGCGAGATGTTCCAACCATTAATTTATCGATAATTAGTTCTGTTCCGAGAAGCAAGGGGATTAATAGCGTTGATAATATATAATGGTTAATATACAGAAATTATATTATGTAAACATAAAAGTAGTACCGTACAAAACGTGACGATGTATTGATCGTGAATTTAGGTTTAACAAATTGTGACATTTACATTTATTTATTATTTCATCGTATTTTTTTGAAACATAGTTTGGACAGAATGCGTATTAAGTGATAAAGTGAATCGGTAATCATTTAATAAGTATTGTAACGTGTTATTTGGCTTTTGACGGCTAACACCTGTTTTATATAAAGGAGAGAATAATATGAGGTTAGCGATTGATGCAATGGGCGGGGACCATGCACCGGAATCAATGGTGGAAGGAACACTTAAAGCACTAAATGAGTTCCCAGATCTGCAGGTCACGCTTGTCGGCGATCGAGAGAAACTCGTGAAATTGGTTGGTGACCAGAGCCGTGTCGACATTCTGCATACGACAGAAAAAATTGAAGGTACGGATGCTCCTGTTCAAGCCGTTCGACGAAAAAAACAAGCTTCAATGGTATTAGCTGTGCAGGAAGTAAGAGAACAACGTTGTGCAGCTGCCATTTCAGCAGGAAACACAGGAGCTTTGATGGCTTCTGGGTTATTCGGTGTCGGACGTATTAAAGGTATTGATCGTCCAGCACTTGCACCAACGCTTCCGACTATTCATCAGAATAAAGGTTTTCTATTTCTTGATGTTGGTGCTAATGCAGAAACGAAACCGGAAAATATGCTTCAATATGCGATCATGGGTGCAATCTATGCGGAAAAAGTAATGCATCGCCCAAACCCACGAATCGGATTGTTGAATATTGGGGAAGAACCGGGTAAGGGCAATGAACTCGTTAAGGAAGCCTATAAATTATTGAGTAACGCACCGATTAACTTTGTTGGTAATATTGAATCACGTGAACTGCTTGAAGGACCGGCTGATGTGATTGTTGCTGATGGCTTTTCAGGAAATATGGTACTGAAGAGTATTGAAGGAACAGCGATGTCCTTAATGAAATTACTTAAAGAAACTTTAGGGAGTTCACTCTATACGAAGGTGCTTACCGGATTGATGTATAGTAAACTGAAATCGGTAAAGCAGCATATGGATACATCGGCATATGGTGGCGCCTTGCTCTTTGGTTTGGCAGCACCAATTATTAAAGTGCACGGTGCAGCAAAAAGTGAAGCTGTATATACCGCGATTAAGCAAGCACAATTGCTTATTCAAGAAGATGTTGTGGGAACTATTGAGAAAACCTTCCATGATAAGCAATATGATTGGGCAAACAAAAAAGCATGAGGATATGAATGAGAAAAACTCGGGTGATTAAACCCGAGTTTTTTTGTAAAAAAAAATAAATAATAAATTGTATCAGGTAACGATTAGTCCCATTGAAAGGGGGTTTCTTGATAAACGTAATAATTTAACCAGTTTGAAAAAAGTAAATGAGCATGAGAGCGCCAAAGATTCAAGGGCTTTTTATTGGGATCATCGTTTGGAAAATAGTGTTGAGGGAGATGTGGATGAATCCCTCTATTTAGATCGCGTTTATATTCATTCGCAAGTGTACCAGTATCATATTCTAGATGTCCTGTAACCATAATCTGCTTTCCATTATTGGCCATTAAAATGAATGGGCCAGCTTCATCCGATTCAGAAAGTACAGTGACCTCTTTATGATTGATCAAAGACTTTCGGTCAATATCCGTATACCTTGAATGAGGCGCAAAGAAGACATCGTCAAATCCGCGAAGTAGTTTTTCTTTTGGTTTACTGAGTGTGTGGCTGTAGACTCCTGAAAGTTTCTCGGGAAAAAGTTGTTTATTTATACCGAAATGATAGTACAACGCCGCTTGTGCACCCCAGCAAATGTGCAAAGTCGATGTAACATGTGTATCCGCCCAATCCATAATTTCTACTAACTCATCCCAATAATCGACTTCCGTGAACGGCAGACGTTCAACTGGAGCACCTGTAATGATCAATCCATCAAATTTCTTATTCTTCACTTCATTAAAGACAGTGTAGAACTGATCCAGATGAAAGTGACTCGTATTTTTAGAATTATGTGTAGCAGTTTTCATAAAGGACACATTGACTTGTAGAGGTGTATTACTCAGATGACGGAGTAATTGTGTTTCTTCCATTTCCTTCTCAGGCATCAAATTCAAGATCAGTATATTGAGCGGTCGTATGTCCTGAGTTATTGCACGATCTTCATCCATTACGAAGATATTTTCATTTTCTAAAATCTCGCGTGCTGGGAGCAGCTTCGGTATTTTTATTGGCATAACATCAGTTCTCCTCATGGTTTACTTGGCTATATTATTATAGTCTTTTTTATATTAATCAACTATAACATTACATGAAGTTTTACGAATCCTTTATGAAGGAGATTCCTCAAAAAGAGGATCGTCCATTGTTTCCATGAAAAAATCTAATTAAAAACATGAAAATTTATATAATTTAAAAGAGAAAAAATCACTATATGTAAGCGCTGTAATCGCTGTTATTATAGTTATTATTAGCTATTTTGACTAATCTGTAAAATAAAAAACTGTGTTATAATATCTGACATAGATAATGACTATAGTCTCATAATTAATTATTATGTTCTTTAAAGAGCCGCATAAAAAAAGAGAAACAATAGAGAAGTATTGCGGGGGTGAGTCCTACATAGAAATTTCAGAGTATTTAGAGTTGTGCCGTTTTTATAAAAAGGAGGGTTAAAATGAATCTAAAGAAAATCATCCCGTTAGTGGCTGTTGTTGTATTACTACTTGGTGTTATCAGCGGTTGTGCTTCAAAATCAGGTGGTTCTAAAGGTAAGCAGGTTATCGAAATTGGAAGTCAATCTCCACTTTCTGGCGGTAGCGCAACGCTTGGCGATGCTATTCGTCTCGGTGCAGAATTAGCAATTGATGATCAAAAAGCAGCATTTGCTAAAAAAGGCTTTGAAATTAAACTGAAAGATATGGATGATCAAGGAGATCCGAAGAAAGGTGTGGCAAACGCTCAGATTCTTGCAGCGGATAAAAATGTCTTAGCACTTGTTGGTCACCTGAACTCCGGTGTTGCTATTCCTTCCTCTGAAGTATACGAAAAGAACAACCTGGCAATGGTATCTCCAGCTACTACAGCAACTGTTGTAACTGATCGCGGACTCAAGTCGGTTAACCGTATCTGTGCGCGAGATGATTTCCAAGGCCCTGCAGGTGCAAACTTCGCAGTTAAAACTCTGAAAGCAAAGAAGATTTTCATCATCCAAGACAAGACAGCTTATGGTTCAGGTCTTGCTGAACAATTCAGAGATCAAGCAAAAAAACTTGGTGCCGACATTGTTGGCTATGAAGGAATCACTGTTGGTGAAAAAGATTTCAGTGGTGTGCTTAGTCAAGCAGTAACGAAGAAACCGGATCTCATCTACTTTGGTGGTGTATATGCTGAAGGCGGTCTGATTATTAAACAAGCACGTCAAAAAGGTTTGAACATGCCAATCATGGGCGGCGACGGCCTTGACTCTTCATCAACTGTACAAATTGCTGGCGATGCAGTAAAAGGCGTATACCTGACTTCTGTTGCGGGAGACGTATCAAAAACTGAAAAAGGCCAAGCTTTTGCTAAGAAATATAAAGAAAAATTTGGTAAGAATGTGGAATCTTACTCAGCATATGGCTATGACAGTGCTGGTGTAATCCTTAAAGGAATTATGAATGCTATCAATGCAAATGATGGGAAAAAGCCAACGCGTGAACAAGTCGAAAAAGCGATCCGTGGGATCAAGAACTATGACGGAGTAACTACGAAAGTAAGCTTTAACGATAAAGGCGACAATACTTACGCTAAGGTTTACATTTACAAATTTGATCAAGCTAAATATCCACCGGCTCAAGAAGCTGAAATTAGCCAATGATCAATTGATGAACGTTTGCTTGAAAATTAATAACTGAAGTGTCCAAAAAGGGTATGGAGAAAAAGCTATACCCTTTTAGAAATTTTTAGGTACGATCACATAACTCTGGGCAATGAAGGGTGAATCCTTCATTGCAATACATCCCAATTTTATAACTTGTAGGAAAGTGGTGAGATAATGCTCGCACAGATCATTCAGAACTTGCCGCAGGTACTCATTGATGGTCTGACGCTAGGCGTCGTATACGCGGTTGTCGCGATTGGCTATACAATGGTTTATGGCATTCTTGAACTGATTAACTTCGCTCACGGCGATGTGTTCATGACAGGTGCTTTTATTGGAGCAACCGTTCTTTTTCTCATGTTAGGTATGGGTTTCTTAGCAGCAATGCCGGCACTAATCGTCTTTCTTATCGTTATTGTGGTTGCCGGGATTGCGACCGGCTTGCTCGGTGTCGGTATTGAGCGTGTCGCTTATCGCCCATTAAGACGGAAGAATGCGCCGAAACTGATTGCATTGATTACTTCCATTGGTATCTCTTTTGTACTCGAAGATGCAGTTCGATTTATTGCAGAATTAAAGACTGGTAACTATATTGTTACTGCGCCTTCCATGTTCAACCATAAGTTTACTCTTGATATTCATCACATAATGCCGTTTTTTGATAATGCAACGTTTCAGAGCTCGTTTCTACTCGTTCTTGCAGTAACGATCGTTATGCTTGTTTCATTAGATCTTTTTGTAAACAAAACCAAATGGGGCATGGCGATGCGTGCTGTCGCACAAGATCGTGACACAGCTTCTTTGATGACGATCAATGTGAATCGCGTGATCTCCGTTACTTTCTTTATTGGATCGGCACTTGGTGGAGCTACCGGTGTACTGTTTATGATTCAATATGGAACAATTGATCCATATATTGGATTCATTCTCGGCATCAAAGCGTTCACTGCTGCTGTTCTAGGAGGTATTGGGAATATCCGTGGTGCAATGTTCGGTGGTATTATGTTAGGACTTCTTGAAATGTTTGCTGCTGCTAACCTCTCGCTTATCACCCATGGTGCGATGGGTGCTGAATACAAAGACGTATTTGCTTTCATTATTTTGATTCTGGTACTGATCTTTAAGCCAGAAGGTTTGTTTGGCAAAGCCGTCGTAGAGAAAGTGTAGGTGACAATATTGAGTGCATTGTTTGATAAATTTGCGCAGAGTAAAAAAAATCAAGTAATCCTATTTATAGCGTATGTCGTACTAACAGGACTAGGTCTTTTCCTGTTGCCGGATTCAACGATTGCGTTCCTGTTGTTACTTTTTTCTATTCTTATTCTGTACTATTTAAAGTTTAACTTAAGAGTAAAATGGGTCACAGGGATTGTGATTCTCGCGATCATTGTTCCATTCATCGCGAGTCATAGTGATTCGTACCAGACATATATGGAAGTAGGTACACTTGTTGGCATTTATTGTGCAATGGCATTAGGGTTAAATATCGTTGTCGGCTTTGCCGGACTTCTAGACCTTGGTTTTATTGCATTCTTTGCAGTAGGCGCCTATTCATACGCAATCTTTGCGAGTGGGCAAGCCGCTAAATTTATGCCTTTTGGTCATTACCCATTACCAGGTGGGACTTTCTGGATCTTCATTATTATTGGAGCACTGGTTGCATCTTTGTTTGGTATTTTACTTGGTATTCCAGTGTTGCGTGTTCGTGGAGATTATTTAGCAATCGTAACTCTTGGATTTGGGGAAATTATCCGGATTTTATTGAACAACATGGATCATCCATTGAATATTACCAACGGTTCCATGGGAATTGCTTCCATTAAACCACCAAATTTCTTTGGCATCACGATTGGAAACTCAAGCCAATTCTACTATATTGCACTGGGAATCTTCCTAGTGGTGATCTATGTTGTTCGGAAACTGGAAGATTCAAAGTTAGGCAGATCTTGGAAAGCCGTTCGAGATAATGAAATTGCTGCCCAGGCAATGGGTATCCCGTTAGTTAAGACGAAACTTGCAGCATTCGCGATTGGTGCTTCATTCTCAGGAATGATGGGTGTCGTGTTTGCTGCAAAACAAATGTTCGTCGACGCCACAAGCTTCACATACCTTGAATCGACAATGGTCCTTGTTATGGTTATTTTAGGTGGTATGGGAAGTGTTCCAGGAGTAATTCTTGGTGCTGCTGTTGTGATTATCTTACGAACTCAGGTATTGACTAATATTTCAGACTGGCTCTCTCAGATGAGTACCGATTATGGTATTGAGATTCCGGCAGCTTTGTCTCCGGAAAAAATGCAGTTGTTGATTTTTGGTTTGTTGCTAATTATCTTTGCACTCTATCGCACACAAGGGTTGATTCCGCACAAAAATCGGAAAGTGGATGTCGAGCTTTTGAAGAAAGAATCCGCTGCGGCTGCTCTAGATCGTGAGAAAGTGACGTCAGGAGGTGCCGATTCGTGAACATTTTGGAAGTGAAAAATCTTACAAAACAATTCGGAGGTTTAACGGCGACCTCAGACATCACGATGAATATAGAAAAGAATTCGATTACTGCAGTTATCGGACCTAACGGTGCTGGTAAAACGACCTTTTTCAATATGATTACGGCAGTGTATAAACCAACTTCAGGGGATATTCTTCTTAATGGAAAATCGCTTGTCGGATTAAAGCCGCACCAGGTCTCTCAATTTGGAATCACACGTACGTTTCAGAATATCCGTCTCTTTAACGATATGACTGTTCTCGAAAATGTACTTGTGGGTATGCATCAAAATTTAAAAAGTCATTGGGTCGGTACGTTGCTCCAATTGCCGCACATTCGAAAAATCGAAGAGACCGCAAGGGTTGAAGCTTATGACATTCTAAAATATGTTGGACTCGAGGATTATGTCAACGAGAATGCAGGAAATCTTGCTTACGGTGCACAACGCCGATTAGAAATTGGCCGTGCAATGGCAGCAAAGCCGAAGATCCTGCTTTTAGACGAACCGGCAGCAGGTATGAATCCAAAAGAAACGGAAAAACTAACGAATCTTATTTATGATCTTCGCTCTAAACTTGATGTGACGATAATTTTGATTGAACATGATATGAAGCTGGTTATGAAAATATCCGACTTTATCTATGTACTTGATCATGGTGAATTGATCGCTTCGGGTAAACCTGACGAGATTAGAACAAACAACAGAGTAATTGAAGCATATCTCGGTAAGGGGGCTGTTGCTAATGACTGAACCAATAGCAAAACATTTTCTTGAAGTGAATAAGATTGACAGTTATTACAGTCAAATTCAGGCTTTAAACGGGATCGAATTGTATATTGATCAAGGAGAAATCGTTACTTTGATTGGAAGTAACGGTGCCGGAAAATCAACAACCTTGAAATCAATCAGCGGTCAAGTACGCCCTAAGAAAGGTTCAATTATTTTTGATGGACGGGATATTACTAAATTCCCTGCACATCAGACGGCAGGATTGGGAATCGCTCAAGTACCAGAAGGAAGACGTATTTTTCCAAGACTTACTGTTCGTGAAAATCTGCAAATCGGTGCCTTCTCTGTAAAAGATAAGAGTGTCATTGCACATCGATTAGAACGCGTATTCACATACTTTCCACGACTTAAGGAACGACTCAATCAAAAAGGTGGAACAATGAGTGGTGGCGAACAGCAGATGTTGGCTATTGGGCGCGCACTAATGATGAAACCGAAGCTCTTGATGCTCGATGAACCATCGATGGGTCTTGCACCCATCATTGTCGAACAAATTTTTGATATTATTAAGGAAATGAACAAAGAAGGAATGACGATTTTGCTTGTTGAACAGAACGCGTTCCAAGCACTTCAAATTGCTGATCGAGGTTATGTTATTCAGACCGGTCAAATCGTTCTTGAGGGCAAGGGCGATGAACTGATGAAGAATGAACAGGTGCGCGAAGCTTATCTCGCCTGAGTCTATTACCAAATCAAGGTTGACTAATGAACAGCACCAGATATATCTTCGGGTATTCTGGTGCTTTTCGCAATTCATTGGATTTTCATTAATGTGTTTTATTTGATTGACGATTCGCACTACCATTATAATAGGAACAAATGAAAGTGCTCATGAAGGAGAATGATCAACCAATGAGTAAATACCACCGAACGTTTCGTGAGACTTTGCATTCTTTGTTTTTCGGAAAACAGTGCGCCCTTTGTCATCGACATGCATTTGGAATGACTAACTATGTAAATGATCAGGGCAAAGTGATTTTTATTTGTTCTTCATGTAGGATCTATGCAGAACGGAGAGCATTTAGAAAATGGAAATAAATCAAGTTTAATGTGAGGTTAAGGGAGGCTAAAAAAGAATGACGATACAACAAAAGGTATATCCGGCAGAAAGTGCGGATATCAAACATTTTGTCTCAGGCGAAAAAATGAAGAATGATCATTATTTGCATGCCGTCATCCAATTTGATGCCACAATAAATGAGCATTTGTTAGAAGAGGCGGTTCAGAAAACCGTAACTGCACTCCCGCTTCTTACATGCCGTTATTTGGAGCAAGCTGACAAGGCATATTGGGAAGAGGCCGGATGGACCAGTAAAGATATGATTGAAGTGGTTAGGGAAGAAGATAAAGATAAAGATACAGCTATCCAAAAAGCATTAACGGTGAAATTAAATGAAAAAAAAGGCCCCCAACTTCGGATTACCGTTGTAAGAACTGAAAATCAAGATACACTAGCGATCGTGCTGAATCATATGCTTTGCGATGGCGGTGGATTCAAAGATTATTTATATCTGCTGAGTGATTGTTATTCAAGATTAGTCTTGACCCAACCAATCAATAATCCATTGATAACAAATCCCGGATCGCGAAGTATTCGTCAAGTTTTCGATGTGATGAATGATGAGCAAATGCGAGAGATCAAGAGTGCACAACGAACAAAGTATGTGCAAACTGAAAAGGACTATTTGCCACTTACAGGAGACACGCAGAATCCGTTCATTATAACACATCAAATTGATGCTGATCGTTTTGAAACGGTTAAAAACTATGCAAAGAAAAAGGGTGCAACCATTAACGACGCATTATTTGCAGCTTATGTTTGTGCATTAAGCGATGTACTCCATGCAAATCCAATTGTTCTTGACTGTCCTGTGAACTTACGGACCTATTTGCCAGTAGAGTCGCAAGCAGGACTTTGCAATCTTACGTCAAACATCACTTGTGTTGTTCCAAGCCATGTTGGAGAAACCTTTGATGAAGCACTCTCGTGTGTTAAATCCGTCATGGATGCAGAGAAAGAAAGTCTTGAGCCGTTACGGGTCTACTGGGATCTTGAAGAAGCGACAGAGAAACATTCACTATCCGAAGCTAAGAAGCTTTTTCCGGAAATTTATAGTATTCCTGTTAATGGGATGACAAATATTGGAATTGTAGATGATCAAAAACTGAAATTTACTGATCTTCAGGTTACAGATGTATTTATATCAGGATCGATTAAATATGCGCCTTATTTCCAGGTAGCAGTAACAACATTTCGTAAAAAGATGACGTTCAGTACTAATTTTCATGGTACGGACGAGGATAAACACTGGTTAGACACATTCATCGATGAAATGATCAATTATTTACCTCAGAACTAAAGAAAATCCGAGAGAAATTATCGCTCGGATTTTCTTTAGTTCTTTCTTTGTAAGGAATAGGCGGTTTTACTGATTGTCAGAGAATCAGAAATACCAGCAGATCCAGACGATTGAATTTGCTGAATTTGACGATTTAGCCCGGATATCTTGTCTTCAATATGGACAAGAGATGCTCGATTTTCCTGTGAACTCGAGCGAAGTTGAACTTGATCCGCTTGAAATTCCTGAGCTTTCTTTTCTTGTTGTAAGGCAGCCAATTGATTATAAGTATTTTTCATTGCCTGTCCGGTAGTTATGATCGTCCGAAATGGAGAAATTTGCATTTACCCACCCCCGATTGTTGATTTGCCTCCATTATAAACTTTTCCAAATCTCGGTAAAGTGACCGATGGTCTCTAATAACAGGAGTTTGTTGTAAATGGGGACTTTGGCCTTATTTCAAAATGTACAATTTCATAAAAAAAGGATATAGTGGGAGATTTATTTCGTCGAAATTCTATGCGATCGAGACCGAATAAATAGTTTCTTATAAAAGTAATAGAGAAATACAGCTTTCACCGTGAGATCAATTCCTTGAGCAATCCAAATACCTGCAATCCCGATTTTAAACTGAATACCGAGAAGATAGATAAACACTACCCGGATACCCCACATGCCAATAGCTGTACTGTACATCGGTATTTTTGTTTCACCTGCACCTTGTAAAGCACCAGCGAGTACCAAACCAACTGCAAGCGGCGGCATAAAAAAGGCATCGATGCGCATCGCTAGGGTGATCATATTTGCAGTACTTTGCTGATTGGTGAACCAATCGGCTAAGAATGGGGTACAGAAAAAGAGCAATACTCCAGCAATGCTCATAATTACAACAGAAATGATGGCAGAAAGTAGGCCATATTGATAGGCTTCATCGATTTTTTCTGCTCCGAGCTGTTTGCCTACTAAAATCGTTGCAGCAACCCCAAGACCGAGTCCTGGAAGATAGGCAAAGGTTTCGATATTCTCAGCAATCGCATTCGCAGCATAGATTTCAGTTCCCATAGTGACAATTAAACCTAAATAAACGACTTGTCCTAACCGCATGATCAGCCGTTCAGCGGTGGCCGGAATTGATAATCGAATGATTTTCTTGGTAATTGGTGTATCAAGAGAACTTTTTTTTCGCCAAATTGAAAACCGAATTAATGATCGACGAATGGCAAGAAAAAGCATTGCTGCTCCAATTGTTCTTGTAAGTACGGTAGCAGTGGCTGCTCCGGCAACGCCAAATCCGCTAAACTGAAAAATACCGAAGATGAGCAGATAATCCAAGCCGATGTGAATAAGATTCATCCAGAAACTAACCATCATCGGTGAGACCGTATTACCTGATGCACGAAGTACATTACCAAAATTAATCATTAATGAGATCACAAGTGAAGGAATACCAACGATACGAAAATATGTTGTGCCTTCACGCAGAACATCACCACTTGCGCCCATCAATTTGAGCAAGGATTCCGCGAAGCATAAGGTAATCACACCAAAAAACAGCCCGGCAATTAACGAAATCCAAGTGGCCTGCCGCGCTGCATGTTGCGCGTATGCCGTATTACCGGCACCAATTTGCTTAGCGATAATCGATGAGGTACCGATACCAATCGCCATAAATACTGCTATATATACAGCGAGTAAGGTATTTGCGACACCAACGGCAGTGACTTCAACGAGTCCAAGATGAGCAACAAACAATGTATCAACAAAGCCAACGACCGTTTGCAAAAAGTTCTCCACCATCGCTGGGATCGCTAGTGATAGGACTTCACGGCTCTTCGCGTGCAGTGATGCATTCACAAACAAACACAACCTTAACATATGTAAATAAGAATATATGGATTACATCTTAACTTCATCAATTAATTCTTCTTTAGAAAGAATGTTCAAAGATTTATCAAATTCATAGACAACAGGTGCACCAGTCGGTACATCTACATTTACAATGTCTTCATCCGAAATATTTTCAAGGTATTTAACTAATGCGCGCAACGTATTTCTGTGGCTGACGACGAGCACATTTTTTCCACCGAGAAGTAAAGGTGCAATCTCATCGGCCCAACAAGGGAGGACGCGATCGAGCGTGGTTTTCAAGCTTTCACCGCTCGGTAACAATTTTGGATCGACATTACTGTAACGGCGGTCATGAATCGGATGCCTCGGATCAGCTAAATTGAGCAAAGGAGGAAGTGCATCATAGCTTTTGCGCCAGCGATTCACCAATGCTTTTCCTTCTTTGTTAGCAGTTTCTGCTTTATTCAGACGTTGCAGCGCGCCATAACTCCGTTCATTAAGTCGCCACGTCTTCTTAACCGGAAGCCATTCCTGATGCATTTCATCTAAAATGTATTGGAGGGATTTAATCGAACGTTTGAGTACAGAAGTAAATGCATAATCAAATTCAATCTGTTTTTTTCCCAGCCGTCTCCCTGCCTGTTTTGCTTCTTCAATTCCATTCGTGGTAAGCGCTACATCTTCCCATCCGGAAAAAAGATTGGATTTATTATATGCACTTTCGCCGTGACGAACAACAACCAGTTTCATTTTAAGGCCCCCATTTGCGGGTAACGATTCATTTCATGATTCCGCACAATTGATCAATTCTATTCATTGTAAGTATACGTTATTGAAATTATTTTTCCAATCCGATGTAACCAATAATGGAGATAAGAACGTGAATAAATGTGTCGAGATTTATAACAATTTTTACATATTCTGTGGTTCACAACCGCATACCGTTATATAATGTCTGTAATGTAGTTGGCGCAAGAAGGTTCAGAGAGGAATGATATACGTGAAGCTAACAGCAACTGAGATTGAGATTGCGGAAATATTAGAGAAAGATGCCCGCTTAACAAATGAGGATCTGGCAAAAATGACTGATCTTAGCATTGATCAGATCACTCAAATTGTTAAAAAGTTGGAAGAAACCAAGGTGATTGTCCGCTACGTGTCCTTAGTCGATTGGACGAAGATTGATGGTCATCAAGGGGTTACGGCAATGATCGATGTTAAAGTAACACCTAAGCGGGATGTGGGCTTTAACGACGTCGCTGAACGTATTTATCGCCATAGAGAAGTAAAATCAGTTTACCTGATGTCAGGTACTTATGATCTATCCGTACAAGTGGAAGGACACTCGGTTAATGAAGTAGCTCATTTTGTTAGTCAGAAATTGTCAACGATTGAAGGAGTCATTTCAACAACGACTCATTTTGTTCTTAAAAAGTTCAAACATGATGGCACGATCTATGATTCGGATGATCACGATAAACGAATTGTGGTGTCACCATAATGGAACTGAAAACATCTTATCTTGCAAAACATGTACGCCAGCTGCAACCATCCGGAATTCGTAAGTTTTTCGATGCAACTGCCGGCATGACTGATGTGATTTCCCTTGGGGTGGGGGAGCCTGATTTCGTTACGCCCTGGAATGTTCGTGAGGCAGCCATTCTTTCACTTAAAGATGGGTTTACTTCTTACACTGCAAATGCGGGATTGATCGAACTACGTGAAGAAATTGCGAACTATATAGATGAAAACTATTGCGTATCTTATGATCCGGAATCTGAGATTACCGTAACTGTCGGCGCTAGTGAAGCAATTGATATTGCCTTGCGCGCGATTCTTGATCCCGGCGATGAGGTGTTGGTTGTAGAACCGTGTTTTGTCTCGTATGCACCACTTGTCACACTTGCCGGTGGTGTTCCGGTTATTGTCGAGTCGTCACGCGATCACGATTTTAAAGTGCGTCCGGAACAACTTGAGGATGCAGTAACTGATCGCACTAAGGCCATCATGATTTGCTCGCCAAATAATCCAACAGGATCGATGCTCAGCAGAGACGAAATGGAACAGGTTTGCAAAGTAGCGAAGAAACATGATCTTCTTATTCTGTCTGACGAAATTTATGCAGAACTCGTATATGATGAGCTATACACCAGCTTTGCTGCCATTGAAGGCATGCAGGAACGAACGATTCTTGTGAGCGGCTTTTCTAAGGATTTGGCAATGACCGGTTGGCGATTAGGTTTTGTTTGCGCACCCAAGGAAATCACGGAAGGTATGCTGAAAATTCATCAGTATGCGATCATGTGTGCATCAACAATGGCACAGCATGCTGCAATTGAAGGGTTAAAAAATGGGCGACGGGATGTTACGGAGATGCGAAAGAGCTATCGCCAACGCCGAAACTATATTGTTCAGTCGCTAAATGAGATGGGACTGACTTGTTATAAGCCTGAAGGGGCATTCTACACCTTTCCAAGCATTGAATCTACCGGTATGGATTCAGAAACTTTTGCAACCAGGCTCCTTCATACTGAGCGTGTCGTAGTCGTTCCAGGGAACGCATTTGGAAAAAGCGGTGAAGGTCATGTTCGTTGTTCCTATGCAACATCCATGGCTCAACTCCAAGAGGCAATGAAGCGTATTAGGCATTTTATGGAAGAAATAAACTGACTTTTTACAACTCTTGATTAAAAGTCTATCAATAGGACAAAAGCGAAGCAGATCGGAACAAAGATCTGCTTCGCTTTTGTCTTTTTCACGTTCTATGCGATCGAATTACAATTCTTCAGTGCGACCAATATAATCTAATTCGAAGTGCCCCTCATTCACATTAAGCTTGGTAACGCTACAATTCGGCACCTTACCAATGGTTAAATCCTCCGAAATAAGTACATAGAGCATACAGCAGATATAGAGTGAGTGGGTAACGATCAATATGTTTGACGCGTTGGTATTGAGCAGTGTTTCTTTAAGTGCAAGAATGCGCTTTTTTAAATCTTGAAAGTCTTCCGCATAATCGATCGAATCGAGATTCTTAATGCCGGTCAGTGCTTTTATTTTCAGATCGATCGAAGATTTCCGACTCATACCAAGCTCCCCAGCTGCTTTTCCACCTTCTTCCCACATCACGTCGTTGTCTGCACCTTCGAAGAGGCCAAAGGATGCTTCACGTAAATTAAAGAGTTCTTTTATTGGTAAAGACTCATTTCCAGAATGATCAAGAATTAACCGAGCTGTTTGTCTCGCTCGACCCGTGTCACTAGAAAATGCAGCATCAAAGGTTATCGCTTGCTCTTGTAGTTTCTCACCTAATTCTTCTGCTTGTCGTGTCCCTTTCGATGTCAATGGGGAATCTGCCCATCCTTGTGAACGATTTAATAAATTAAGCAGTGTTTCTCCATGTCGCACGATATAAACTGTTTTCATATTTTCTCCCATTATTTACTATAGATTTATTACTTCTATCGTATCATGAAGAGAAACTTCATGTAAACGGTTAAAGAAAGGTGAAAAAGAAAGGTTACTACCCGAAAAAATTTGACAAAAAGTAGTGTATGCGCTATAAAAATAGTATTAGCACTCTTAAGCAAAGAGTGCTAATCTTCACGACAATAGCGAAATAAATATAAAGAAGCGAACGAAAGGGGATTACTGATGGCTACGAAAGAATTTAAAGCAGAATCCAAAAAATTGTTGGATATGATGATTCACTCGATCTATTCTCAGAAGGAAATTTTCCTACGAGAAATCATCTCTAATGCCAGTGACGCAATGGATAAGATCTACTATCGTGCGCTGACCGATCAAAGCCTCAATTTTGACAAAGATAACTATTATATTGAAATTAAACCGGATAAGGACAACCACACATTGACGATCTCCGATACTGGGATCGGTATGACCGAGGAAGAGCTTGAAGAAAACCTCGGTACGATCGCGCAAAGTGGTTCGTTAAAATTCAAGACGGAAAATGAATCCAAAGATAACCACGATATCATCGGCCAATTTGGTGTTGGTTTTTATTCCTCTTTTATGGTTGCTGATAAAGTTACGGTAATTAGTAAAGCATTGGACAGCGATCAGGCTTACAAGTGGGAATCGGAAGGCGCCGATGGTTACACATTAACGCCGGCAGATAAGAGTTCAGTAGGTACGGATATCATTTTAACCTTGAAGGAAGATACCGAGGACGAGAAGTATAGTGACTACCTCGAAGAATATCGACTGCGCCAAATCATCAAGAAGTATTCCGACTTCATCCGCTACCCAATCAAAATGGAAGTAACGGAAAGTCGTCCGAAAAAAGATAACGATAAGGAATTTGAAGAAGTAAAAGAAGTTCAGACAATTAACAGCATGGTACCGATTTGGCGTAAGAATAAGTCGGAACTTAAGCCTGAAGATTACGAGAACTTCTATATGGAGAAGCACTACGGCTTCGATAAACCGCTGCGTTACATCAATATTCAGGCAGACGGTATGGTTCGCTATCACGCGATTCTGTACATTCCGGAAAGTATACCGTTCGATTACTATTCTAAGGAATATGAAAAAGGTCTAGAACTTTATTCCAATGGCGTCATGATCATGGAAAAATGTTCGGACCTGCTTCCGGACTACTTTAGTTTCGTAAAAGGTATGGTTGACTCTGAAGATTTGTCACTGAACATTTCACGTGAAATTCTTCAACAAGACAAGCAACTCAAACTGATCGCCAAGAATATCAACCACAAGATCAAGAAAGAGCTTGAGAAACTGCTCAAGGAAGACCGTGAGAAGTATGAGACCTTCTATAAAGCATTTGGCCGCCAGTTAAAATACGGTGCATATATGGATTATGGTCAACATAAAGAAGATCTGCAAGACCTGTTGATGTTCTACTCCTCAAAAGAGAAGAAAATGGTCACACTCGATGAATATGTATCGCGCATGCCCGAAGATCAGAAATATATTTATTACGCGGTTGGCGAATCAACTGATAAAATTGATAAATTGCCACAAACTGAGCTCGTTGCTGACAAAGGCTTTGAGATGCTGTACTTCACCGAAGACATCGACGAATTTGCGATCAAGATGCTGTTGAAATATAAAGAAAAAGAATTCAAGTCTGTATCAAGCAGTGACCTTGGTCTCGAAGATGAGAAGGACAAGAAACAAGATGAAGCTGAAGAAAAAGCAAACAAAGGCTTGTTTGACAAGATGATGGATGTCCTTACTGATAAAGTTAAAGGGGTCCGCGCGTCTAAACGTTTGAAATCGTATCCGGTATGCTTTGCAACAGAAGGAGAAGTCTCCATTGAGATGGAAAAAGTATTGAACCAGATGCCAAACAACGAAAATGTCAAAGCGGACAAAATTCTAGAAATTAATACAAATCACAATGTGTTTAAAGCCCTTAAAGCTGCCTTTGATCTGAACGATCAGTCTAAAGTTGAGTTGTACACCAATCTACTGTATAACCAAGCACTGCTCATTGAAGGACTGCCGGTACAGGATCCTGTAGCGTTCTCAAACAATATTTGCGAATTGATGGGTTGATTTCATTTTTAAAGAAAGGCTTAGCTCCGGAAAATTGGAGGTAAGCCTTTCTTTTTTTGGAAATTAACGAGTATGATTTTAGTAAAAATACATGAACTCACTACACTATTTTTTATAGGATTAAGCTGTTCTAAACTCTATCATTAATGCACTTAGAATTATTGAGAAGGGATTGGGGGAGTCCCTTTACGAGAAGTTCCGTTTCTTTGATCCAGAAGGTTCGTGTAGTGTTCACAGCGGTCTTTATAGAGTTCATTACTCATGCATTTGCTAAGGATTCGCTGAATTTCAGCATCGTTTCCTTCTTTAGTAAGCACGAATAGAATCTGTTCGAGGATTTGTATCAGTTGATTTGTTATTTGCTGTTCTATTTTTTTGATCCACCCACCTTTCCATGTATGAAAAATAGTCGGCTTAAAATCTTCAATAAGGATCAAAAAATTACGAACGCGTTCTTCAATAGGTGCATTAGACCAGATCATGTCTTCAATGGATTCCATAAATTCACCTAGATCACTTTTTACATCAGCATTTAAGGCTACTGATTCTCGGGTGACGATGAGGACATGTCGAAGAGCCGGATCTGCCTGATTGCGAAACAGCGTGTTTAGATAATTTAGTTGAACGCGCAGATGGTTACGGGCGTGATCGATAGCCATGTCGGTTAAGAAGGCATTGATGATTGTGTCTCGATGAACAACACCTTTTTTCAGAATGATGAAGAGAAGGAGTTCCCGAGCATTTCGCCTTGTCCATGTCGCATTGAGTTCCTCGTTATTCCAGAAGACATGCGTAACCCCGCTCATGATGGACAGTCTCAGTTCACATGGGTGATCGAACCGAGATTGATATGTTTGTTCAAGAACTTGATGCAATGAACGAATAAATCCATCTTTTCTCAAATGAACAGATGACATTGAATCATATTTGTTCAAGAATTGGCAGAGTGTATCTGCCGCATATTCAGGCTGGTCGAGAGGGATGAGGGAAGAAGATGCTTGAATCACCATGAACCGGCTGTTTGCTGCAAATTGACTGTAGATCATTGCTAGAGTTGGGGGAAATATTGGATCATTTTCGCCATGCATGAATAAGATCGGTTTCTGAAGTTGTTTGAGTTTACTCATGGTATTGCCATTTGGTAGACCACTTCTTATGATCAGGTCCTTGAATGATGAATAGAGGTGACGGTTAGGTATTCGATGAAGGGCACGTGTGATTAATCGAGCTTTTGACAAGGCAACGGGACAAGTGTTTTCTATGATATACTTTTTCACAAACAATGCTTGATCGAGCTGGATCAGTTGTAAGTTTATGGAACCGTCACGATCATAAATGTCTTTCTGTATATAGAATGGCAATGAGATTAGTGCGAGCGAACTTACAAGGTTTGGGTAGTTAATAGCCAGTTCAAGAGCAAGGAATGCACCATATTTACAACCTACTATGTGAACACAATCAAGTTCTAAGTAGTGTAAAAGTGCGAGTAGCTCATGAGTGAGGAGATGCAGTGAACTTGGCTCAAGAGTGTCTGTTGTTTTGCCATGGCCATAAAAGTCATAAGTGAGTAAATTGAAGTGCTGTCCCATGTGTGGCAGCGTGTACTTCCACATTTCCGAATCCATACACAGATCGTGGATGAAGAGCAGAGTTGGACTATTTTTATCGGATAGATGGTAATGATAGTTCAGCGTATGATTTTCAATAGTTACGGTTGACAACCTAGAACGCTCCCCTTTCCCAGTACTTATCATTGATTCATTCAAGCCGTAGATGATGTTGTATTTTCATCAGTTGCTCCTCGCAGTATCCATCATAAGGCTCAACAGATTTTCCATAGTGGAGTAGCCCGCGCATCTCTGAATACATTTTTTCTACATTCAATTTTGAGAGCAGATGTACCATAACGTCTGATAATTTAGATTCAATTTGATTAGTTAATGTATTGATCCATTCCCCGTGGAATGAAGTGAAGGAGTCAGGATCATACTGTTTCAATAATAAAATCAACGTCAACAATTGATCGTTTATGGGGCGTGTGTCCTGAGCAAGTTGATCTAACGACTTTTGATAATCTCCAATGTCGCTTTCACATTGCGCATTTAACGCAATCATTTGCTCATTTATCAACAAAAGGTTATGAACATCAGGATTAGGAGAATCATGAAAAAGTTGATTTAAATGATTGATTTGCACGCGCAAATGATTCCTTGAAGATTCGTGCGTAAGACTTGGAAGAAAGGTTTGAATCAGCTCATCCCGAGTGGTCATTCCACCTTTAAGGATTATAAACAAGAGCAGCTCTTTCGCACGACGCTGATTCCACTTACCTTCAATCAATTCATCATTCCACAGAATTTGGATTTCACCCATCATTGTTATCCTGAGAATATGTCGATCATTTTTTGACAAATCAAGGCTTTTTCTCAATACCTCTCGAAATTCATTCACCAGTTTGTTGTGAAGTGAAGAAACAAATGGTGACTTCCTATTTGTTAAAATAAAGTGACTTACAAAGGTAGCGGTGATTTCCGGCTGATCGAGTGGCAGGTTATGCGCCGCTCCAGGCACGGTAAGAAAATGACTGTTTGGAAGGCATGCTGAAAATATGGCGGATAGATACCCTGGGAAAAACAGATCATTGGTGCCATGTAGGACAAGTGTTGGAACGTTCAACTTGCTAAGCTCTATTTCAAAGCAAAATCGTTCAGGATCATAAAAGTTAAGGAGCATGCTCAAACACTCTTTGATGAAACGAGATGAAACATGCGCGGAAGAATTTTCAAAGAGCAAAATTTTATCCTCGGTAAGTGTTTGAAAATTGACCTCAAGTAATTTTTGAAAGAACAACGATCGATCGCAGTCAATCAGTTGAGCGAGTAATGTGAGTTCTCTACTCACTACATCGTTTTTAAAGAAAAAATTAGTAGCCATCATAGTGAGTGAAGCAACTCGTTGAGGGTACCTTCTCGCGAACTCAAAACCGATATTTCCACCCAAACCATCCCCAACGATATGAATGTTATTGAGTTTAAGGTGATTGATTAATAAACAAATGTCTGAGATAAATTTTTTGAAGCTCGGCCGATGATTACCACCTGTTCTTTCATGGTCATATAAATCATAGACTACAAAATTCAATTGGTTTCCAAGATATCCCGTCATCGGTATCCACTCAGCTGCATTGACCATCATGTCATGAATAAAGAGTACTGTCGGGGCATTTGGGGTTGGAAAATTAGCTGAATAATGCAAAGAATAATGAGTCATGGCAAGTGTATCCATAAGGTTTAACCTCTTTAGTACACATTAATTAATTAAAATTTGTACTGAAATGATTGTGTAATGGATGAATTGATAGGCTAAGTTTTGAAAAAAGGTTCACTCGATAAACCATATTAAGCATCATCATAAGCCAAACCATGTTTGGAAGAATAGCATTCCTCGAACCCAATGTTGCTTGAGTGTTCCTCAATAAATAGAGTTTCATTTGATCAAGTCAAGTCACGAGATGAATTTTCGATCAGTAGAACATCCCAGAATCGGAGTGACAGCAACGAATTGCTTGAGCATTGAAATCATGTGCAGCATCGACTCGTTTTCATTTGGCAAATAGGGTACAGAGTCGAGAAGCTGTAACATTACTTGCGTTTTTCTTATTTTTTTGGGGGAAAATTGATTAGAAAACCTAATGCTGCCTATTGGATAGAATTCAGCTGATTCAATATTCTGAGCTGTACATTCGAATAGGGTCGCACCATTTGGAGAAATTTTGATCAGGACCGTTCCCACCTTGTCTTCTGCACAAGTGCTTATTTCATGTGCGTTGTTCGCTAACCTAGTTAACTCGAGGTGCGCTTCACCCTGTTTGATCATGTATCTGCAGTTCACCATGATACCCCATTCGTTATGAACAATGAGCAGACTGTATAAGTTGTAAAAAGCTGTAATTAGCGCTTGAAGATGATAAACATAGAGATGAGCGGAGCTGAAGTGCTTTTCAACGATAATGACATAGTCATTCTGTTGGATCATCAATGAACACTGTTCATGCGTGTGTTTGGAGCCTTTTTTTACGATAGGCGTATCATAGCCACCATGGATATATATGATCATGTTTGCTGATTGATCTTGAACATTACTTACACAAATAAAATTTCTTGTAAACATAGTCATTAGAGTCGCCGAATCTGCTTGAACCTCGAAAAGACAGTCTCCAATTTCAGTGTGTATTTTTTGCATTGGTTGTTCCCCCACACGATACAAACTGATTAAATCCAAAAAATCAGATCCCTATGTATAAAATGAATGCTCTTTTCGAGAAGAGTATTCATTATTTTTTATAAAAATGGATGGGCTTATGGATAATCCTGTATCTTACAATCTCTAAAACAGTTCAAGTACATACATTATTGAGAACTCAACATGAGATGGTGGCAAAGAAAAAGTTTGTATTCCAATAATCTGATGCTTCACTTCACTCAGATGTGGCATGTCCGTGTAATGATTGTGTTACGTCCTGTTCTGTATGATACGTGTAATAAAAATGAAGAACTATTTGTTCCCTACCTGATAGTCAGATTGGGTGAACTTGAACGACATTTGGAGGAACTTTGATGAAAAAGACAGTGGGATTAAAGGAAATCTATCTGATTGTTAGGAAGCGGATATGGTTGATCGCTTCCATAACTTTTGTCGCCGTCCTAATCGGAGCGATTGCCACCAACTTTTTCATGACACCAAAGTACGATGCGACGACTCGAATTCTTGTAAATTTAGGCAATGGAAAAATGCTCTATAATTCGAATGCCGTTCAAACAAATGTCCAGCTTGTAAACACGTACAGTGAATTGATCGATGATCCGTCAGTATTAAAAAAGGTCATTCGAGATTTAAATCTGAACTGGACGACAGAAGAATTACAAGGCACCTTAACTGTCGAAACGAGTGAACAATCCCAGATCTTTTCGATAACAGCAGAGACGAATCGTGCGGAACTTTCCGTACGCATCGTGAACAGTGTTGCTAGGGAGTTCAAAGCGCAAGTGCAAGAGTTTTTGAAAGTGGATAACGTCAGTTTGATTTCACCAGCAACTGTGTCTGCGAGTAGTGGACAGGTTTCGCCAAATCTCACCAAAAATCTCACTGTCGCAGTAATCCTTGGTTTATTGTTCTCGACTGGTCTTGTTTTTCTGATTGAATATCTGGATAACACGATTAAGACAGAAGAAGACATTGAACAGAAATTAGGTTTCCCCGTGGTTGGCGTTATTGAGCATTTTGGTAATCAAGACAGGCACAGAAAAATAGTTGATAAAAAGGTACCTAACACAACAAGGTTAGAAATGTTTAGAAAGAGAAGACGCCTTTTTAGACGTGTGATGAAAGAGAAAGGGGAACCGTATGCTCTTGTCACCTTTTTTCAGGAAAACTCTTCGATTTCTGAACAATATCGCACATTACGAACAAATATTTCCTTTGCTAAAGCAGGAGGAGGTTTAAAATCATTGGTCGTGACTTCGGCTGAATCTGGTGAGGGAAAATCAACAACAGCTGCGAATTTGGCCGTCGTCATGGCGCAACAGGGGAAACAAGTGCTACTGATCGATGCGGACACTCGAAAGCCGACACAGCATCGATTTTTTGATCGGAATAACCGAAAAGGGCTGACGAATGTGCTAACAGGGCAAGCGAAGGCCTCAAGTGTACTTCGATCGACTATTTTGGATCAGCTCTATCTCATGACTAGTGGACCTGTCCCACCTAATCCCGCTGATTTACTGAGTTCTGCGGAAATGGAAGACGTGATCAGGCAGGCAGAGGAACATTTTGATCAAGTGATTATTGATTCTCCACCGATCTTGGCTGTTACAGATGCTCGGCTACTGGCAAACCTATGTGACGGAATCTTAATGGTGGTAAAAAGCGGAACCTCAGAATTCGAGAACGTTCGGAAAGCAGCTCATGTGTTTTCAGAAGTTAATGGCAAACTTCTTGGTATGGTGTTGAATGATAAGAAAGTACGTAGAAAAGACCGGTATCACTACAACTATAGCGAACATTGATAGAATAATAAGCTTCTTTTCTCGTCGATCTGCATTCCTCTTCATTCAAGATGACTACTATCTATTGTCTACAGGAGGCAGACATTATGGCTTTCTCAAAGCCGCCGGCTGAGAAAACTTACGATACGACAATGAACATTAGAGAAAACATGCAAAATCTTCAACTACATTTAAGGGAGACACCCGGCTATTTATTCATAAAAAGAGTAATGGATCTATGTGGTGCTTTAGTAGGGCTAATCTTTTTGTCACCACTGTTCCTATTGATCTCGATCATTATTAAACTAAATGATCCTGAGGGCCCAATATTTTTCAAGCAAAATCGAGTTGGAAAGAACGGTGAACAATTTCGCATCTATAAATTCCGATCAATGGTGCATCACGCTGAAGACCTGTTGGATGATCTGCTTGATAAAAATGAATCGTCAGGAGCTATGTTCAAAATAAAAAATGACCCAAGAGTTACTCAGGTTGGCCGATTTTTGCGGAAAACAAGCTTAGATGAGTTTCCTCAATTATTAAATGTATTAAAAGGAGAAATGAGTTTAGTCGGGCCCCGCCCACCGCTGCTCCGGGAAGTACAACAATATTCCCAATATGATAAGCAACGGTTACTCGTTAAGCCAGGTTGTACGGGTCTCTGGCAAGTTGAGGCGAGAAGCAGTGTAGGATTTGAAACGATGGTTGAATTAGATATTGAGTACATTAAGAAGAGAAGCACTCTATTCGATATCAAAATTATGATTAAAACACTTTTCATTATTTTTCATTCTAAAAATTCCTATTAGATAATCACCATTTATTGAACCAGATATCGCTGCACCAATCTTATGAAGCCCGGCTGGTAAAAAAAATTTATAGAAGCTTCTTAGAGGGTGAGGGCGGATAGCAATGAGAATTTTACATGTTTGTGAGTATGTTCGAGGCGGGATATCAACTTATATAAACGAGGTTTTAAAATTTCAAGTGTCCGCAGATCAGGTAAGTAGTGTTCATGTGTTAATGAGTGACTATAATTCTGACAATCTACCGATCGATGGCGTCCATTTTCACTATTACCACTATAAAAGGAAATTATCCAAAGTACTTCCTGCGATCATCGAAGTTCATCAAGCGATAACTAAGTTAAAACCTGATATTGTTCACATTCATAGTTCCTTTGCTGGTTTATTTGTTCGCGTGTGGTTTTTTTTCAAAATGAAACGCCCCAAAATTGTGTATTGTGCCCATGGATGGTCATTCATGATGGAGATCTCTCAGATAAAAAAATATATTTACGGATGGTTAGAGCGCTTGCTCGCGAGAAAAACAGACATTATTGTCAATATATCGAATAAAGAGTTTATTGGTTCACAACTCTATAAGATACCCAAGCAGAAATCAATAGTGATTCCAAATGGGATTGAAGACCGACTATTTAAAGGTGAGGATCTCTCGCTAAATCTTGATCAAACGAAAATTAATCTACTTTTTGTTGGACGGTTTGATAGGCAAAAGGGCATTGATCTTTTATTTGATTACTTTAAGAATTCCCCTCTGGAAAATGTCAATTTATATGCAATAGGGCAGAATGTTCTGGATCCGGCGCTTATGGAAATTCCAAATAATGTCACGACACTAGGTTGGGTTGATCATCAAATCATTGACAGTTATTATGAAAAATTTGATGCGATCATCATTCCATCCAGATGGGAGGGTTTTGGATTGGTCGCAATAGAAGCGATGAAGAACAAAAAACCGATCATTGCCAGTAATCGAGGAGATCTTCCTGAATTAGTGACGGATGGAGTGAACGGTTATTTATTTGACCTAAACCATTTAGAACAATTAACGAAGATTCTAACAACGGTCAGTAAACGTGATCTAGAAACCTTGGGGGAACAAGGCTATGCAATCTATAAAGAAAAATATACAAGCGACAAACTAAATCGCAGAATAGTAGAGGTTTATGAGCAACTGATTAATAGGAATGATCAAACTAACCGTTCGCATTCGGCAACCGATCAGTAAGCTCGATGTTTTGAAAAAATAGCAGTCATGAAAAGAAAAAATGAGAATATGCATCATTTAATTGGGACAGATCGATAGTAAGGGGATTAGGTTAATGCTGAATTATTTTTTTGAATTCATAACATTTACTTTTCCAAAGGCAGGAGTGCAGATTGGTGTTCCAATAACGATTGCTATGTTCTTATTTTTGTTTGCGCTAATAAAATGCCAGTTACATGTGATTTCAGCAATTAACCAAATAAAAGGTTTGTCCGTATCTTATGTTCTTTTTGCATGTTCTGTGTTGCTAGCCTTTGTCATTAATTTGGGCAGTCTTTCGTCATTTCAAATCACAGCGGCTATGGTTGTTTTTGCTTCACCGCTGGCAATCGGCATTGGAAGGTCAATGGATGCTCAAAAGGCAATAAAAATTCTGGCGTTTTCTCTTATTATTGTGGGAAGTTATGCACTGATACAAAGGATTGCCGGTATTGTCGCGACGGCAATTCCAGGACTCACGTATACATTTGGTCAGGATTTAGCAGACAAACCGATTGGCTTCGGTATGGCGATCTCTGGAGAAGCACAGAAAATGCCATCAACTTATCAAAATGGAAACGGAGTCGGTTTATTTTATGCGATGGGCATTCCGTTCCTGCTCTCATGGTTTCCATTAACGATGAAACAAAAAGTGCTTAAATACGCAGCCATTGTTTTCGGGCTTGTCGGTTTATTTCTGAGTGGCTCGCGATCGATCATGATTCCCTTTGTTATCTTTCTTATATTTATTCTGATGCTTGTGAAAAACAAATTAAATGATCATCATCAGCTCCTGTTCCTGGCGGCGGTTTTGTTCATTTCCGGTTTTGGAATTTTATACCTCATTCATGCGGATAGTTCATTTCTTCAACAAGCCTATGCACGTTATATGCAGCAAACGATATCAGATCCGACCGGTGCCGGGCGTACCTTGCAATATGCAAGTGCGTTTTCACAAATTAATCATTTAACTGAAGCTGAGTTTCTCAGATTTCTGATCGTTGGTTTGCCCTGGGATGAAATCAATTATGTTGAGGGACTGTTTTACTCATTTCAAATGTACGGTATTTTCGGATTTATTGGATTTCTTGGCATCTTTATTTCAGCGATCATCAGCGTTTATAAACAGAATGACCTTGCAGCCATTGGGATGATTTGTGTACTAATTGCATTTATGATTGACGGATCATTTTTGTATCCCCCCGCTGTTATGAACTATTTTTTCTTAGTCGGTTTGGCTTTAGCTCCGAAAGTTCCTGTGCGCAAGAAGCATGCAAAAAATTTTATCATCCGCTTTTAAGGGAGGATCGTCAATGAATATTGCGATCGTTACATCTGGATATTTACCTGTTCCAGCTGCGATGGGAGGAGCAGTAGAAGCGTTAGTGGATAATCTTGTGAATGAGAATGAGCGCTATCAACTGTTTAAACTAATCATTTTTAGTACCTATCATGAAAAAGCGGTTAGAATTGCTGCCAGCAAGAGAAACTCGGCGTATGTGTTCATAAAACCTCCTTATCTACTTCGAATTTGTGATCGGATTATTTATTTCATCGCAAAAAAAATAAAAATAGAGAAGCATATGTCCTATCGATATATCGTTCAGAGACTTCATTACATTTATAAAGTCGGAAAGTATTTAAAAAAGAACAATTACGATAAAGTTGTGCTTGAAAATCATGCAACACTATTTATGGCATTGAAAAAATATGGGAATTCTCGCAAGTACCTTGGTAGATATTATTATCATCTTCATAATGAGGTCACCAAGGACTACAATTGTCGGGAACTTATTCGCAACTGTAAGAAAGTGCTCGGTGTGAGCCGCTACATCAATAATACACTAGAAATTTTCTTTGAAGGATCCCCACCAAAACATTTGATTGTGCTTAAGAATTGTGTAGATACAGCTCTGTTTGGAAGTATTAAAAGCAGAAAAGAAGCAATGAATGTTCGCAGAAAATATGGAATTGCAGAGAATGAAAAGATTATCTTATTTTCGGGGCGGCTCTCTAAGGAAAAAGGGATTAAGGAATTGCTGCTCGCATTCAGGCAGGCGAATATTCCGGATGCAAAGCTAGTTATCGTCGGTGGTTATTTCTATGGCAGTAAGATGGAGAGCGACTATGAAACTGGATTGAAAAAGCTTGCAGAATCGATGAACGACAAGATCATATTTACAGGTTTTGTTGCTTACCAACAGATGCCTTCGATTTATGCAATGGCAGACTTGGCTGTTGTGCCATCGATGTGGGATGATCCGGCTCCATTAACCGTTATCGAATCCATGGCATCCGGATTGCCGCTGATCACAACCGTATCAGGTGGTATCCCAGAGTACGTGAATAAGGATTGTGCTGTTTTATTGGCTAGAGATAAAGAACTCGTAACCCATTTGGCAGAGTCAATGAATACCTTACTTTCGAAAAAAGCATTACGTGAACGTATGGCTGAGGCAAGTCGTAAAAATGCAGAAGGGTTGAATCTTGATCATTATTACCACACATTTGCTCATGAACTTTTAAATTAAAGATTATTCCTAGCGTTCAGCAATTAAATTCATTAAAGAATTTGTGGGTGAAAAAAATGAACAGGATTCTTGTCGTTGGCATGACTGCCAATAAAGGCGGCGTTGAGAGCTTTCTCATGAACTATTATCGACAGATGAACAAAAAGCGGGTTCAATTTGACTTCTTGACCATCTTTCCAAAAATCGCTTACGAAGATGAAATTCAAACGCTTGGAGGTAGAGTGTGGCATATTCACGGCAAGGTGCACCATCTCTTTCAATATATTAAAGACTTAAAATGCTTCTTCGCTCAAAACGGGCAAAATTATAAGTCGATATGGGTGAATAGTTGCAGCTTAGCAAATATCGATTATTTAAAATTCGCTAAAAGATACGGCGTTACAACGAGGATCATTCATAGTCATAATACTCAAGAGACTGATGGATTCGTGAAAAAAATTTTTCATTACTGGAATAAACTGTTTTTGCGAAGATATGCTACAGATTATTGGGCTTGTTCCAATGCTGCGGGTTCATGGTTCTATTCGAAAAAAATAATGTCAGGAAGCCGCTATAAACTCATTCATAATGCAATAGAAACAACCCTTTACTCTTTTTCTCGTCCAGTACGAAAGAACTATAGGAAAATACTGGGAATCACGGATCAAATTTTCGTCATTGGTCATGTCGGCAGATTTCATAATCAAAAAAACCATAAATTTATTATTGATGTCTTTTATGAGATGCATAAGCGATGCCCTCAGACAGTATTGGTATTAATAGGGAGCGGCAAACTCGAGGCTAACATGAGGGAAAAAGTAGATTTGTTAGGCATAACAGACGCTGTTATTTTTATGGGCATGAGAAATAATGTCAATGAATGGATGCAGGCAATGGACCTGTTTCTACTCCCTTCAAGATATGAGGGATTGCCAGTGGTTAGCATAGAAGCACAGGCAGCGGGATTGCAGGTCATTGCATCGACTGCGGTTACAAAAGAAGCTGCTATTACTAAATTAATGAACTATTACTCTTTAAAACAATCAGCTTCATGCTGGGCAAGCTTGATTTTGAATCATAAAGAGTACGTGCGCTCAGATACATCAACGATGATCAAAGCATCAGGATACGATATTGAGACGGAAGCAAAGAAATTAGAGGAGATCTTTGTTGGCCAATCATAGCTTCAGTTAGTGCGAGAATATACCTTTTGCAAACTGTGCTGAAAACCAAAAGAAGCGTTTTCTATGATAAATAATAAAACATAGGTAATTGAAATAAGTAATGGTTGTTATTAAAGGAGGCAGGCTTGCCGTGGATCCGCTAATTAGCGTAATTGTTGCTGTGTATCAAACGGAACAATATCTTGAACAATGTATCGAAAGCATTGTTAATCAAACGTATCGGAATCTCGAAATTATTCTCGTAGATGATGGATCTCCAGATCGCAGTCCGGAAATTTGTGACTTATGGGCAGAAAAAGATTCTCGTATTCTCGTGATCCACAAAAAGAATGGTGGTCCTTCTTCAGCACTGAACGTTGCTTTGGATCGTGCAACAGGTGATTATATTGCTTTTGTTGATTGTGATGATTGGATACAAAACGATACCTATGAGTTCCTTATGACCAATCTTAGAAAAGAAAGGGCTGATATGTCCATATGTAGTGAATTTCAGGTCTTTGGAAAATCTATTCGGCGTCCTGAAAAAAAAGAAAATGTCTATTTAGTGATGAATAGTGAGCAGGCCTTTCGATTCATAAACAGTATCGGCTACTTCGGTGTTGGTGTTTGGGACAAACTTTATGCAAAACAGTTGTTTGATCATGTACGATTTCCCCTAGGACACACTGGTGAAGACTATAGTGTAACCTATACTTTGCTTGATCGAGCAGGCACGATAGTCTATGACTCTACACCAAAATACTATTATCGGCAGCGCTCTGGAAGTATTACGCATCGTTCGGATATTGATCTTTGCTCAATACAATCTGCAGAAAAAATGTTAGCGCTTGTGAGAAAGAAATATCCGTCAATCGAAATCTATGCCATTTCGGGCTATGTGTTCGCCTTGTTGGGCATTTACGATTTGATTCTTCGAACCGGTGTAAATGATCCCAAATGGATTGCCTACAAACAAAAGACGAAAAAGATTGTCCGTAAATATTATTCAGAGCTGATAGCAACTATTGAGTTATCCTTTGCACGTCGTTTGCAATTGTTGCTTGTCGGATGGTTTTCACTCATTTATACGCCAATATTCAAGCTCTTTTACAAGTGGAAGCATCGAGGTGTAAGCTAATTCCTCACAATCTATTGCACTAATTCCTGAAATAGAATAAGAGATTAGACCACGGAGGAGGTGTTAATTTGAAAAGGGTTCTGGTTTATGGGTTAGACACATCAGTTTATTCACGTAAACAGCATCGTTTGAGACTCTGCGCCAATTCAATACCGGAAAGCCTCTAGTTAATACTCTGTTTTGACAAATGATCATTAGAGGGGTAACGATAATATGAGTGTTAAGAAAAATTATCTCTATAATCTTCTCTATCAAATATTGGTAATGATCTTACCTCTGATTACGGTTCCTTATGTTTCGCGTGTTTTGCTTCCTCATGGTGTCGGTACCTATGCTTATACAGCTTCCATTATTTCCTACTTCTCTTTTATCGGCATGCTTGGTATTGATACCTATGGAAATAAGATCATTGCCATGACGAGAGATAATAAAAGAAAGATGAGTGAGAACTTTTTCAGCCTCTATTTTCTTCAATTGATACTCACGCTTAGTTCGGTTATTGGCTATTTAATCTTGGCTGTTTTTTTCATTCAGCAAGATAAGACAATTGCGTTGATTCAGACGATTAGTTTATTAGGAATTGTCTTCGATTGCTCCTGGTTTTTCTTTGGTGTTGAGATGTTTAAAAAAATAGTCACCCGGAATATCGTGATTAAACTCCTTTCTTTATTAGCCGTATTTACTTTGGTGAAAAACCCATCAGACTTACCTATCTATACCTATATTATGTGTCTATCCGTTCTAGTCAGTTCTCTAATTATGTGGTTTTATCTTAAAGGTCAAATTATGATTGTGAGAGTTACATTCAAACAAATGATAAGTCATTTAAAACCAGCCATTGTTTATTTTATTCCAGGAATTGCTCTTCAAATTTACTTTGTTTTGAATAAGACGATGATTGGCATCGTGTCAAGTAACAGTGAAGTTGGTATTTTTGATTATGCTGATAAGATTCGGATGATGGCATTATCTGTTGTTACTTCACTTGGGACAGTGATGCTCCCAAGAATGGCTCATACATTCGCTATCGGCCAGATTGAAAAAGCGAAAGAGTATCTATTTAAATCACTGGAATTTTCCACGTTTCTGGCTATACCACTGATGTTTGGTGTAGCAGGAGTCGCAGAAGAGTTCATTCCTTGGTATATGGGAAATAGTTTTATAAAATGTATTCAGGTCCTTGTGATTCTTGCGCCAACGATTGTACTCATGGCCTGGAGTGGTGTATTCGGTACCCAATATATGTTGCCATTGGGCAAAATGAAAGAATATACCATCTCTGTGTATGCAGGAGCAATAGTCAATTTTATTGTTAACCTAATGCTCATTGCTCCGTTCGGATCTATTGGTGCAAGCGTAGGTACTGTTGCAGCGGAATTAACTGTAACTTTTGTGCAACTTTATCTCGTTAGAGAAATCGTTCCGTTCAAAAATATGGCACGAAATACAATTGACTATTTGATTGCAGGGTTCCTGATGTGGATCCTCGTGCGACTGGTGGGAAGAAGTATGGGGGTTTCCGCAGTAACAACGATTGTCCAAATCGTGCTTGGCATGGGCGTTTATCTTTCAATCGTCTTCGTTCAAGAATATTTCAAACGCGATGGAATGATATATCGTGAAATGAGAAAGACTTTGCAAAAATACAAAAGTAGATAATCATTGATGCCCACTTTTACATAGTTGAGTACATGTGGGTATTTTTTTGGAGTTCCATAGATTGATTTGCCGACCAAGAGATGCCTATGTGAACTCAAAAATTAGATCTGATTTTATCAAGTTCAGAAACAATTTTTGATGAATCATCAGTAAATTTTCTTGCAAAACAGTAAATCGTTACTTTTTGATTTGAATAAATTAATTCATTCTTTAGAAGGTCCATATGTATTTTTCGAATAAGTGAAGGATAGGGAGGTCCTCCAAGTTCCCAGTCAGCAAAAGTGAGTGTGTTTCTAACGGTTTGTGCAAATGGGGAGTTCATAATAATTGTTTGAAAAAACATCTCATCTGGCACGAAGGTATGCAAATAGAACCTAATGAATGCATCGTTTGTGGAAATAAAATTTAATAGATAGTCAACAAATGCATCGCTAAACGACCACCATTGGCTACCGGCAAATGGCTTATAGTGTTGGTATTGTTCAGGATAAGCTCTCCAAATCCTAGATTGTTTGATCAATTTGTTGACGACTTTAATTGGAAAAGATTGCAGATTAACCGTTCGGTCACATTCTATATAATACCGGAAAAGTCGATCAAATGGCTTATCGATAGAAGGCATCAGTTGCGTATCTATGTAGTTAATTGTTGGATTCTTTTGAAAGAGATTTTCAATATATTCATTACTTCTTATAGGATAGTCAACGCCGCTTAATAAGACAAAACGGTTAAAATCATCAAAATGATAGGCGTATTTTAATAATTCAATGGTCACTTTTACCATGCTAAAACCGCCCCATTTTATAGAATACTGTTCTGGAATCAATTGAACATGATAGAATTCATCAAAGGAGATTTGAGGAGCCTTCTGATCAATATGAATAAAAAAGAATACATTCTCATTTTGAATGGATCTGATCAATCTCTTTAAGTGTTCAAAATTATTGTGGGCAATAATTAAATAGGCTATCTTCATTTTTAAACACTCTGCCTTTATGATAAATTTAGTAAGCAGTTGAAAGCCTGCGATCCATAATTTCATAGTCAGCAAAAAGTTCACAAATCGAATAAGCGATAAATCGAATTGACTCATGACTGAGGAATCTTTACATTTCGTTCTACTTCCAGGTATTAATTTTCTCAATTACATAGTCGACTTCCTGATCAGTCATTCCATACCACATTGGTAAACTGATAATTTCATCTGCGATTTGTTCTGCAATGGGCAATTGTCCTTTTTTTATATTTAAATCAAGATAGGCATCTTGCAAGTGAATAGGTATAGGATAATGAATCGTGGATTGTATTCCATTTTCTGCTAGGTACTTTTGAAAAACATCTCTGTTTCGCGTTCTGACCGCAAAAATATGCCAGACTGGTTCTACTTCCATACTTACATGTGGTTTAATGATTTTATCATGATCAATTTTTATTAAATACTTCTTAGCAATCGCATTTCTATGATTGTTCCATCTTTCTAAATTTCTGAGCTTTATTCTTAAGAGCGCAGCCTGTATTTCATCTAGACGTGAATTTACGCCTTTATAAATATGATGATATTTTCGGTCAGAACCATAATTTGCTAATGCCTTGATTTTTATCGCCAATGCTGGATCATTGGTTACAACAGCACCTGCATCCCCAAGTGCACCTAAATTTTTACCTGGATAAAAGCTGAAACCAGCTGCATTTCCAAGGTTTCCGGTTCTCTTTCCTTTGTATTTCGCACCGTGTCCTTGTGCTGAATCTTCAATAACTTTGAGAGCATATTTTTTTGCAATCTGAATAATTTTGTCCATGCTAGCGGGCTGACCGTACAAATGCACGGCAATAATGGCTTTCGTTTTATTATTTATTTTTTTTTCTATGAGGTCGGGATTAATATTATATGTTCTAAGTTCAGGTTCAACGAATACTGGTTTTGCTCCGGTATAGGAAACAGCAAGAGCTGTAGCGATGAAGGTGTTCGAGGGGACAATAACTTCATCGCCATCTTTAATACCATATCCTCGTAAGATAAGGTATAATGCATCAAGGCCATTTCCACAGCCAATACAGTACTGAACTCCGCAGTAGTTTGCAAATTCTTTCTCAAATTGTTCAACTTCTGATCCATTAATAAACCAGTTCTTTTGATAAATTTCATTAATTTTATCTAGGACTTCACGTTTTATTTCATGATGCATAGGTTTGAAACTATTGAAGGGTATATTCATAAAAACCATACATCTCCTAGATTAATATTTATGAACAAAGTATTTTCCAACGAAACTTTTTAATCGATCCATAACTTTGATCACAACGACATCAAAATACTTAATACTGAGAAGGAGAAGATTCACTTTTTTTTCTGTCCTTCTGAGGTAGTCATACATTTTTACCCTGTATAAACGGGGACTTATTTTTTCTCGATAGGGGAGTATCTCTTTACGCAAAACTAAATTAACATCTTTTTCAAATGCTGGATTAATGACTTTCCCGGTACTTATTCCGCCTAACCGATATTTAATAATGGTGGTGTGAATAAAATAGATCTGTTCACCGAGACGAGCTAATCTTAAAAATTCAGGATAATCATTTAAAAATGTGTAACTTTCATCTAAAAATCCATATTTATCAAATAACTTTCTGCTATATGAGGTGCATGCACCGGCAATGAAATTTCTTCTACATAATTCCTCGAAAAGCTGATCCATATTATTGAATAAGATTAATTTACTCTTATTTGGGGATCTTTGTATAAATGTTTTCAAGCTTTGGTCGTATTCGTCCATATAGCCGGTAATGATATTTGCACCAGTGTTTAAGAATTCCTTAACTAATGAACGGATTACGTTTTCATCATAAAAACAATCATCACAATCTAGCGGTACGATATATTCTCCATTACTTATTTTTATTGAGTTGTTGAAGTTTTTAACAATGCCTAAATTCTTCTTGTTTTGGATCACACTGTAATCTTTAATATTTTCATTCAAATTCTCGCTTAAATAATTTTCGACAAAGGTTTTATTAAAATTTTTAGAACCATCATCACTAATAATGAGCTCTATATTTGAGTAGTTTTGACTGAGTACAGAATCGATGGATTGTTCTAGATAGTGAAAATTATTGTAGGTCAAGATAATGACGGACACTAATGGATGATTCACAGAGAACGCTCCTCTTTTTCCGAGTGTAAGCAATCATCTTCTTTCAAGATTGTCAAGACGCTAGATCATGCTGTAGAAATGAGTATGAGTTTGATTCACAGAATCATGGATCACACTGTCAGTATCCTTTCCGTTCAACTAGATGACCCATAATGTTTCTTGTAGTAATCCATGTATGATCCGGACTTGATTTTGTGCCACCATTCCATATGCGTCTGATACCATTGAATGGTCTTGTTCAGTCCTTGTTCCAAGGTAAACTGCGGATGCCAGCCCAGTTCAGTTGTTATCTTTGTCGGGTCAATCGCATAGCGCCGGTCATGGCCAGGCCGATCTGAAACATGTTTGATTAGGCTGTTCGGTTTGTGCAATTTGTCGAGAATGAGTTCAATAAGATCAATATTGCGCATTTCATGATGTCCGCCAACATTATAGACTTCGCCCGGCTTTCCACGATGGAGGACGAGATCGATTGCACGGCAGTGGTCTTCAACATACAGCCAGTCGCGAACATTTTTTCCGTCACCGTAGACGGGCAGTTTTTTATTTTCTAGAGCATTTGTGATGATTAATGGAATCAATTTCTCTGGAAAATGGTAGGGGCCGTAGTTGTTCGAACAGCGCGTGATATTCGTATTGATTCCGTATGTTTCATAATAGGCACGAACCACCAAATCTGCTGAAGCCTTGCTTGATGCATAGGGACTGTTTGGTGCGAGTGGTGTTGTCTCTTTAAAATAACCGGTTGATCCTAAGGTTCCATAGACTTCATCTGTTGAAACTTGAAGATATTTATGAATATGCTTGTTCTTGGCAACTTCAAGCAACGTTTGCGTGCCAAGCACGTTTGTTTTGATAAACACGCCTGGTTCGGTAATACTGCGATCCACGTGTGATTCCGCAGCAAAATTAACAATGGCATCCACAGCAAATTGATCGATGACATAATCAAGTAGTTCATCATTGCAGATATTCCCATGAACAAAATGATAATTCGGATTTTTTCGGATATCTTCAAGATTTTCTAAGTTACCTGCATACGTGAGTAAATCGAAGTTAATGATTGTATCACTTGGGTAGTTCTTCATCATATAATGAATAAAATTGCTACCGATAAATCCTGCTCCGCCAGTTACTAGCAGCTTCATCAATGCCCAACCTCCATATCATAACTATGTAGCTTGTTCTTTCAACAAATTCAGCAAATATTGGCCATATCCATTTTTACTTAAAGGTTGAGCTAATTGCAATAATTTGTCTTCATCAATATAGCCCATACGATAAGCAATTTCTTCGATACATGCAATTTGCAACCCTTGTCGATTTTCAATCGTTTGAATAAAGAGGGAAGCACTTAACAACGATTCATGTGTACCCGTATCCAGCCAAGCAAATCCACGTCCAAGCAATTCAACTTTCAACATTCCTTGATTTAAATACGCCTCATTAACCGAAGTAATTTCCAATTCACCTCGAGAAGAAGGCTCTAAGTCATTTACAATATCGACAACCTGGTTATCATAAAAGTAAAGTCCGGTAACCGCAAAGTTTGATTTAGGATGCTTGGGCTTTTCTTCTATTGATGTAACATTTCCCGTAGTGTCAAATCCAATAATGCCAAATTGCTCAGGATCCTTGACGTTATAACAAAATACAGTAGCTCCTTGCTTTTGAGTTGCAGCTTTTTGGAGAATGTTTTTGAAATCATCACCGTAGAAAATATTGTCACCGAGAATAAGGGCTACGTGATCGTGACCAATAAAATCTTTACCTAATTGAAAAGCCCGAGCCAATCCGTCAGCCTTTGGTTGTATCATATACTTCAGCTGTATTCCGTAGTTTCTACCGTCACCAAGTAATTCTTGAAAGCGCGGGGTATCCTGAGGTGTTGAGATGATCAGGATTTCTCTAATGCCAGCCAACATGAGAACGGACAATGGATAATAAATCATCGGTTTGTCATAAACGGGGAGCAATTGTTTCGATATTGAACGCGTAATCGGATATAGCCGAGTACCACTGCCGCCAGCCATGATAATTCCCTTCAAAAAAAATCCCCCCATTTTTTCTCCACCAATCTATATCTCTGGGTTATTTGGGTAGCCTACTAATAATCATTGATAAATACCCCTAAGTGAAACTGCCGAATACAACGGATTACTCATGAATTGAATGACTCAAAAAGGTATCTTTCGCTTCATCTAAATAGAGATTATAGTCTCTGATATAGTCATCTTCAGAGTAATGGTCTGAGGCAGCAACCAATAATACACTACCTTTTGTAAAATCAAACATTTCACGCCAAATAAGGGGACCGATATATAAACCGACTGATGGGTCATTTAACTTTATTTGTTCTTCCTTGATTGGAGTTTTTAGACGTATTTTTATTGAACCATTCAAGCAGATAAGCACCTGATGGAGTGTTTTGTGCGCATGAAAACCTCTTTCAGCATCTTGTGCAACTCCTGTAATGTAATAAATACGTTTTATGATAAAAGGGACATCAATGCGCTCCTCAATTGATGTTAAATGCCCATCGTTACTCACAATATCTTTAAATTTTAGCAGTGCACAATTATACATCATTGTCCTCCCTAATTATGAGATGTCCCTAGAATTTAATTGCTTTTATTCTAATGAACAGGGCATTACAACATCGTTACACCACAAATAATTGGACGCTAATTAAAAATTAGTTCGTGCCTATGAATAAACCGATTGGACAGCACCCAATTGATCAAGTATTTAAAGAAAATTAATAATAAAAAGGCTTATCTCCGAGTCGGAAATAAGCCTTTCTTTACTATTTAGATGCTTAGAAAATGATGTGTAAACAAATCGTATAACCGTAAATTTCATATCTAAGTAAATTATGCATTCACTGAATCTTGCAACAGCGTTTGAATAGCACGTTCGATTTTTTCTGGTTTCGTGCGTGATCCATAATAATGCACGACTTTTCCTTCACGGTTAATCAAGAACTTATTGAAGTTCCAAGTAATCTTTTTTTCGCCTGCTTCATTAAGCAAGTATTTGAACAGCGGATTGATTTCGCTACCTTTCATTTTTGATTTTTTCAATAGGGGGAAGGTAACGCCGTAATTTAGTTTGCAGAATTCGGCTGTTTTTTCTCCTTCAGCAAACTCTTGCTTTAGAAAACTATCACTGGGAAAGCCGAGTACAGAAAATCCTTGGTTATGGTAGGTCTTATAGAGATTTTCAAGTCCTTCATACTGTGGCGTGAAGCCGCACTTGCTGGCTGTGTTCACGACCAACAGTACTTGATTTTTATAATCTGCGAGAGAAAGGGTGTCGCTACCCGTTAATTTCGGAAAAGTAAAATCATAGATCGTCATTGTGCATCCTTCTTTCTGAACTGTATTTTCTAATAGTTAGTGTAGGGGTAAAGCGCAGAAACTGCAAAAATAATGAATCCGATCAGAGCTTTTCAAGACCTGTAACTTATTAACATGATTTTGTATTTATATGCTTAAACCTCAATAAAAAAGGAACCGCCGAAAATCAGCAGTTCCTCTACGGTTAAAAGAATCAATTAAAGTCAACAGGGGTTTCTACGCTATCAAGTAGGATCTTTGTTACACTTGGTTTGGTTTCAGCCAGAACTTTTCCTTTATGAACGGAGTAGCGCACGGGCGCTAGTTTTCGAATCACATTATAGCTCTCTGACTCTGACATAACTAGAAAATTCGCCGGCTTTCCTTCTTCAATTCCGTACTGTTCGGAAACGTGAAGCGTTTTGGCACTATTGACGGTGATTAGATCCAGGGCACGGGTGATCTGTTGATAGCCCATTAACTGGCAGACATGCAGACCCATGAACAGGACTTGAAGCATATTGCCGGTGCCGAGAGGATACCACGGGTCAAAGATGTCATCATGACCGAAGCAAACATTGATCCCGGCTTGAAGCATTTCTTTAACACGTGTGACCCCTCGTCGTTTCGGATATGTATCAAAGCGACCTTGAAGATGGGTATTCACGAGCGGATTCGCAACAAAGTTGATTCCTGACATTTTTAGAACGCGGAACAGTTTCGCAGCATAGGCTCCATTATAAGAATGCATGGCGGTTGTATGGCTTGCCGTCACACGGTGCCCCATTTCTCGTTTATAGGCTTCGGCAGCAATCACTTCAACAAACCGGGATTGTTCATCATCAATTTCGTCACAATGCACGTCGATCAGACGATCATATTTTTCGGCAAGGTCAAAAACAAATTTCATTGAATCGACCCCATCTTCCCGTGTGAGTTCATAATGGGGAATTCCACCGACTGCGTCGGCACCGAGAACCATTGCTTCTTCTATGAGCTCTTTTCCTTTAGGATACCCAAGAATACTTTCCTGAGGGAAGGCTACAATTTGGATATCCATCCAGTCTGATACGCGTTCTTTCAATTCTAGCAAAGCTTTTAATGCAGTCAATTCGTGATCATCAACATCGACATGTGTTCGGACAAATTGTATGCCTTGAGCGGCTTGCCACATTAGCGCTTTCTGTGCACGAGAAAGAACGTCCTCTCGAGATAACTGATTTTTTCTTAGAGACCATGTTTCAATACCTTCAAATAATGTTCCGCTGATGTTCCACTTTGGTTCTCCGGCGGTTAATACCGTATCAAGATGCACATGAGGTTCTATAAACGGAGGAATAACCAAACCACCTTCGGCATCCAATGTTTCTCCGGAATAGTCATTGCGTACATTATCCATTGGTTCAATTTTTGCAATACGCTCTTTATTCAAAAGGATTTGCCAGAGCCCATCACGGTTTGTTAAACGAGCGTTACGTACTAACATTTTTCAGACCACCCAACAATTATTTGCGATTTCTTGTAAGCAACCAATAAATTAATCCTGATAGAACTAAAACTGGATAAGTTGCGCCAATGCTTTCTTTGAAGAAGGAAAGGTTGTGTAAAAGGATGAACGCAACAACTCCGATCGCCCACGAAATTAAAGCAGGGAGATGGAAGCCAGCGGTAAACCAATATTTACCTTTTGTGTCTTCAAAAGCAGATGGATCATAGTGTCTCTTTTTAACGAAGAAAAAGTCTGTAACCATAATGCCGATCAGCGGCCCAAGTACCATGCCAAGGTAATCAAGGAATGCAATAAATGAATCGAGAAAGCTACCGAATAAGAGAGGAACAAACGTAAGTAGGACGGCACAAATGGTCGCTGCCCAAAGCGCAGGCATAGGTTTTACTTTCTTTGACAAGTTCGTCAGAGAAATCCCGGCTGCCATCAGATTTACTGCATTAGCAGTTGTACTTGTGATGACGATGACAATCATTGCAAGCCAACCAAGGCCGAGCTGACTCGCGATGGTACTCGGGTCTGAATTGTTAGGATTATACGTTCCAGTAGAGATTGCCGCAGCAATGGTTGCGATAATACCAACGAATGCAAACCAGAACAAACCGATATTAGCTCCGATCATCGGGGCAATGGTTGCACTCGATTTTTTCCTTGTATAACGTGTGAATTCTGCGATTGCCGGTATCCAAGCTAGACTAAATGCTGCCATAGTATCCATCGCGGTACCGAAAGGAAGGGATAATGCATTTGAAGGGCGCCAATGAATGATCTGACTCAAGGAAACATGTTGCAGGACGACAATCGTTTCCCAAATGCCAAGGATGCAGACTAAGATCATGCCAACACGTTCGATCAGTTTTACCGAACGGTGGCCAAGAGAGATTGATACTAAGTGAAGAATGCTCATAATGATAATGCCAACGATCATCGCTTTCGCGCTGCCTTTTTCACCGAAAGCAGGCCACCCAAGGCTTGATTTGAGCAGGAAGCTGATCGATATCGCTGCAATAAAGGTGTTCACTGCAGTCCAGCCAATAAATGACGTTAGGTTTACTATAGTGGGCAATGAACTTCCGCGTACACCAAAGGATGGACGGGTGAGTGCCATTGTTGAAGTGCCGACTTTGTAGCCCATGTAACCAACAAGAGCCATGAAGATATACGCAATCGGATTTGCAATAAGCGTAACAGCAAGTGCGCCACCAAACGCACAACCTGCAACAACACCGCCAATGTACCAAGTACCATTGTTGGCATTGGCGCCGATCCATGTCGCAATCATGTCCCAAAAGGACATGTTACGCGCTGTGGAATGAGGCACTGTTTCTGTTGCACCATACTCTTTTACCTTTGCCTGAGCAGCATTGGTAGGGATTGAACCATTCATTTGTGATAGATTTTTTGACACAAATAACCCTCCTAAAATTATGATGTAATAAAAAATAACATTATTTGCTTAAACATATACCTTTTTGCTTTTCGGGGGAATAGCGAAAAGAATATTTTTTTGTGACAGCTAAAAATCTTTGGAAATTTCATTGATTATAGAAACTTTTTATGAGGAAATTAATAATAGTGTTTGAATTTTAAATACTGTTGAAACATCTTCTTTCAATAGTGAATAGCGTAAATCAGTTTATAAAGTTTCTTACATAGATTAGTTACCACTAGTGTACGAACGTTGCCTAATAGACTGCAATATAGTGAAAAGGATTGACGGATTGCAAATGAGATGTTAATATAGCATTCCGCCGCGATTTTAAGAAAATGATTATCCGGCATAGTAAAAAAACATCTTGACTTGATAGTTTAGTTGAGATATAATATTTTTTGTCGCTGAAAAGCGACTTGATAGTTTAATAAAAAAGTGTTGACAGTTTCGAAACAGCATGGTATGATAATTAAGTTGCTGTTGAGAACGACGTAATGAATGTTCCTTGAAAACTGAACAAAAGCCAAGCGTGATATAAGGGTTATAAACCCCTAATCAATTCAATTTGCTATGGATCTTATGAACGATCTTCCACAGGATGTGGTGACTTCTGCGTTGTGCACAGGACGTGCACGATCTTAGCAGAAGTTCCACTCTTGGAAGTCGAAACGAATAGTAGTA
>NZ_JAMXWN010000013.1 GCF_024125425.1 Sporolactobacillus kofuensis | reverse complement strand
TACTATGAGCCAATGGGAGATTTTTTTTTATTATCAAGTTAAATTCTAAATGGAAATAGGAAGTACAAGGCAAGCAAAACGTAGCGTTCACAACTCGTGAATCACGCTTTGTTCTCCATTAATTACGCGTTAATTTCTCTTTTAAGCGAGAGTAAAGGATTATTCGCTGAGTATTTGTCAGCGAAACTTTTTCTTTAACGGTTGATTGATGGAAAAATAACATGGAAGGTTGTGCCTTGATGTTCTTCACTCGTTACGATGACTTTCCCCTTGTGGTTTTTGATGATTGAATAGGTAACCATTAGTCCAAGACCGGTCCCGGTTTGTTTTGTTGTGAAAAATGATTTTCCAAGATTCTCGAAAACTTGTTTTGGCATTCCTTCGCCAGTATCCCTTATTGAAATATGTTCATGATGAGCTGATGATGAAAGATCAATGGTAATTTTTCCGTCTGCTGCTGTCGCTTCCAGCGCATTTTTAACAAGATTAACAAAGACTTGCTTCAATTGTGTCCGGTCACCAACGATAAAATGATGATGATTGCTTGAAGTGAGTTTAATAGCAACTTGCTGCTTCAAGGCTTGCCCTTCAAACAATGTCATGGTTTCCTGAGCAATCTCTACGAGATCAAACTGGGTGAATCGTTCTCGATTCGGTTTGGTAAAGTACAGCAATTCATTCGTAATCCGTTCGATCTGCTCAATCTCTCGCATAATAATTTCCATATAATCTGTATGAACCTCTGAACTCGCTTCCATAAGTTGAAGAAATCCTTTGATCGAGGTTAACGGATTACGAATCTCATGAAGAATCCCTGCTGACAATTCACCAATAACTGAAAGTTTCTCCGACTGCCGCATACTTTCCTCTACTGCTTTCCGTTCACTAATATCACGTATTGTTAGTTGAGCCATGCACTGTTCTTGATCTCTAAAAGGCTGACAAGTAAACTCAACAGGAATCTTTTTGTTCGTACTCGAATGAATGGATAGTGGAAAAGTAACGGCGTTTTTTTGGCCAGAACGAATTTCGTTTAAATGGTCAGAGAAAATCGGTAAGTCCAAAGGATCTAGAAACAAACCCATTGTAAGTCCATTGAGAGGGGTACGTTCATCGAAGGATAACAATTGATTGGCTGCTCGGTTAGAATATACAATTTTTCCATGACTAATCAATACAATAGCGTCAATGGTCTGTTCGATCATTTGTTTGAAATCGAATGCGGTCGATTTGCTATTTTCAGTCATTTCATAGCCTCCTAATGAAATCATAGATTTATGAATACCTTTTGTAAATACATATGTTGAACATTTGGCAAATATTTCTTCTTTTTGTATGATTTTATAGAAGAAAAGAAAGAATTGTCACAAATTGTTGAATTGCCGTTTTTTCATGAAAGAATGTCATAAGACGTTCATAAATTTATATTGTGATCAATAAAAAGAGGGGCTAAAATTTAATTGAAAACAATTCTCATTATCAATATTAATGCAATGACGTGAACAATAAAGGAGACTAGATCTATGGACGACGTGAATAGGTCTGTTTTAGGCAATGAACATACAGTTTGTCGTCAAGAAGCCAAGGAAGAAAAGAATCGAAATGCGCTCCCATTGAGTTTGGTTCATGCAGGTGACTCGGTGTGCGTAAAATGGATTTCCGGTAAAGGTGAAACGAGACGTCTTCTTAGCACCCTTGGATTTGTCGAAAATACTTTACTTACAGTGATTTCAGAAATGGATGGAAATGTCATTGTGAACATAAAAGGAACCAGAGTGGCGGTAAGTAAAGTCATGGCAAGACGTGTGATGACCGAATAATTGTCTTTTTAAAAGAGCACTTGACAGGTTAACCATCTGCAAGAGTTAAGTATTTATGGGGGAACAACATGAGAACACTTAGAGAAGTGAAGCCGGGAGAAACGGTTGCTGTTGGACGATTAAAAGGAGCGGGTGCACTTCGGAGGAGAATTATGGATATGGGTATTACTAAAGGAACGAAAATCTATGTACGCAAAATCGCTCCACTTGGTGACCCTATTGAAATTACGGTGCGTGGTTATGAACTCTCTATTCGTAAAGAAGAAGCGGATCAAATTGAAATCGTTTGAACGTGAAAAGTTTTTACAGTTTAGATAGAGAAGATGGGAGGCATAAGTCTTGAAGATCGCACTCGTAGGTAATCCAAACTGTGGGAAGACGACCATGTTTAATGCGTTAACAGGGAACAGTCAATATGTCGGGAATTGGCCGGGTGTCACTGTTGAGAAAAAAGAGGGAAGACTCAAATGTCATAAAGATGTAGTGATTACCGATCTTCCTGGAATCTATTCGCTTTCTCCATATTCATTGGAGGAAGTCGTCAGTCGAAATTATCTTCTTAATGAGCATCCAGATGCCATTATTAATCTCGTCGATGCTTCAAATATCGAACGCAATTTATACTTGACAACGCAAATTGTTGAACTAGGCATTCCCGTTGTTCTTGCTCTGAATATGATGGATATTTTGGTTAAGAATGGCGATAAAATCGATTTAAGAAAATTAGAGACAGTATTTGGTTGCGCTGTTGTTGAAACCGTTGCCGTGAAGGGAAAAGGTGCGATCAAAGCTGCTGAAAGGGCTATTGAACGCGTAAACGCTAACAAGAAACAGATACCTAAGCATAAATTTTCCAACGAGATAGAACTACCGATCGCAAAAATATCCGAATTAGTAAAGGATTATGTTGAACCAGTACATGTTCGGTGGTTCGCTGTAAAATGTTTTGAACGAGATAAAAAAATACTTGCAGAGGCAAAACTTTCTCCTCAAAAACTAGAACAATTGGAAAAAATTATTTCTCCGGTAGAAGATGAGTATGAGGATGATAGCGAATCGATCATTATCAATGAACGCTATGATTTTATTGCTCAGGTTGTTGAAGAGACAGTACATAAGAAAGCTAGGACGACATCGACTTCAGACAGAATTGACAAAATTGTTACCAATCGTTTTCTCTCGCTACCCATTTTTGCGGGAATCATATGGCTTGTCTATTATGTCTCCGTAACTACTGTTGGAACGATGGTCACCAACTGGACCAATGATACATTGTTCGGTGGATGGATTACTCAAGGGGCAACCCGTTTTTTTAATATGATCGGAACTGCTGATTGGTTGACTGGTTTAATCGTCGATGGGATCATTGGCGGTGTTGGCACCGTGCTTGGCTTCGTACCTCAGATGTTGATCTTGTTTTTCTTTTTGTCGATTCTGGAAGACTCCGGATACATGGCGCGGGTTGCTTTTATCATGGACCGAATTTTTCGTCGTTTTGGACTCTCCGGAAAGTCATTTATTCCATTATTGATCAGTTCAGGCTGCGGTGTTCCTGGAATCATGGCAACCAGAACGATTGAAAATGAGAAAGACCGTAAACTGACAATTATGCTCACGACATTTATTCCATGTGGTGCAAAACTGACGATCATTACAATGATTGTGACGACCTTTTTTCCTGGTTCTACCTGGATTGCACCAGCTATGTACTTTCTTGGAATTACAATGATTGCGATTTCGGGCATTATTTTAAAAAAGACAAGATTTTTTGCCGGAGAACCTGCACCATTTGTTATGGAATTACCCGCCTATCACATGCCTTCTCTAAAAGGTGTTTTGATCCACATGTGGGAACGCGGTAAACACTTTATTATTAAAGCCGGAACGGTTATCTTTATTGCCTGTGGCTTGATATGGTTTCTCTCCTCATTTGGATGGGACCTTCGATTAACAGAGGATATTAATCAAAGCATGCTCGCAACAATTGGAAAAGTGATCAGTTGGTTCTTGGTACCCCTTGGATTTGGCACATGGAAGGGGGCAGTTGCGACAATCAGTGCTCTAGCCGCTAAGGAAAACGCGATTGGCACGCTTGCTGTTCTTAATGGCGTATCCATGCAAGGAAATGCTCATGCATTAATTGACGGTATTCGTTCAATGTTCTCAAGTGTGGGTGCGTTATCTTTTATGCTCTTTAACTTGTTTAATCCACCGTGTATTGCTGCAATAGGAGCAACGAGTAGAGAAATGGGTGGCCCTAAGTGGACAATGATCGCTCTCGGTTATCAGACGATCTTAGGGTATAGTGTTTCGTTTATCGTCTACCAATTAGGCAGTGTGTTCTTCCTTGGAAATCGTTTTGGCATCGGCGCCATACTATCAGTTATTATTCTGGCGTTCGTACTCATTCTTCTTCTGAGACCAGCACCTAAGTTTCATGATTTTGCACGCCATCGTTCCGAAATTAACCTATGAAAGATAAAGGGGTTTTGTCGATGAATGGATCAACAATTCTTATACTTTTCTTCATCCTCACGCTCTATGTATTGGCGATTCGTTATGTGAAAAGAAATAAAAGCGCGTGTACAGATTGTGGACTGAGCGGTGCATGTCCTGTGAAAGATTTGCGAAAAACGGCAAAACAATGCCACGTCTCTCTTACTGAATTGCCAAAGCCTTCACGAGACGAATTGCGGATGATGATCCGGAACGACTAAATTTGAAAGGTGTGGTGACTATTTTGTCCACAATACTACTATGTACGATCCTCATCATCTTGGCGGTACTTGCATTTCAGAGCTTAGTGAGAAGCATACGCTCGGGTTGCTGTGGTAGCGGAAGGAACGCTCTCAAGAAAATAAAAGTGCATGATCGAGATCCCCGTCATTACTCTAATGTTGCGCTTATTAGAATAAGTGGAATGACATGTCAAAACTGTGCACTACGTATTGAAAATGCATTGAATGCATTGCAAGATGTTGATGCAGAGGTATATTTTGAAAAGAAAGAAGCGATCGTGAGGATGCAGAAAAGTATTCCTGAGCGGATCGTTTCTCAAGTCGTTTCCAAGGTAGGCTATACCGTAACTGCAATCTCAAAAATAAATAATTAATAAAATGATAGCCTTTACATTTTTTAAGAAAGGGTTTACAATATCATTGTTATGAGTTGTTAAATGCCCATCATAATACTTTGCACCTTGCATGGTTACCCAGTTTTTGATATGGATTTTTAAAATCTAACGTAAGCCGGATTGCCCATCACGACTTACTTCAGATTTTATTCATGAACAAATCCATGATTTGCTCCCTAATGTCTAGGGGGCTTTTTTATTATTTAAACGTAGTGAAGAGATCAATAAGTTCTATTGAGACTAACAAGGGTATAAAAAAACACTCCTAGAGGAGTGTTTTTGTTGAAAACCTTATTTTGTTTCAGCTGAAGGAAGTACTTCTTTATCGCTCGGACCTTCTGCAGTGAGGTAGTAGCGATTGAGTGGCTTCAGATTGTCGTCCAGTTCATAAACAAGCGGTGTGCCTGTAGGAATATTCAAGCCTACAATCGTATCAGCATCAACATTATCAAGGTGCTTAACCAGCGCACGAAGTGAGTTGCCGTGTGCAGCGATGATCACTTTTTTGCCGGCTTCGATTTGAGGAGCAATTTCTTTTTTCCAGTAAACAAGAACACGATCAACAGTGTCAAGAAGATCTTCTGTTAATGGCTGTTCAGATTCTGGAAGATTTGCGTATCTTGGATCATTCAGCTGAGCAATAAAGCGTTCATCATCTTTTTCAAGTGCCGGTGGCTTAACATCAGCAGAACGTCTCCAGATATGTACTTGCTCATCACCATATTTTTCAGCGGTTTTTGCTTTGTTCAGACCTTGAAGTGCTCCGTAGTGACGTTCGTTTAGACGCCATGAGTGTTCAACAGGAATCCAGGTCAGATTCAAGGCATGAAGAACGTTCCATAAGGTGTGGTTAGCTCTTGTCAGTACAGAAGTGTATGCTTGGTCAAAAGTGTAGCCGTTCTTCTTCAGAATTTCTCCTGCTTCCGTAGCTTCCTTTTCACCTTGTTCAGTCAAGTCTACGTCTGTCCAGCCGGTGAACCGGTTTTCAAGGTTCCAAGCACTTTGTCCGTGCCTGATCAATACGAGTTTGATCATTAGTGTGAAACACTCCTCTCAGTTTTGAAAACAATGTGATCACTTGTAGCCTGCTCATATAAGAAGGAAGATTAGTTTCCTTCACATTTTCTTAGTATAAGCATGTACTAGAAGTATCGACGTGATGAAGTCATTTTACTCAAATCACTTGCGTCAAGCGGCATAGAATGACGAAGCAGTGATTTTTACATCAACTAATTATAGCATGGTTTTGTTTGTTTGACATTTTCATCTTTTAAAACTCTGTGAAAGTCTTGTTATCAATGAATGCTCATATTATAATGAGCATACTCAAAAAAGAGAGAGAAGTCGTGAAGAATGAATGGTTTCTTAGAAAAGTATCAAACGAAGGGCAGTAAGGATGAATTTATTCATGAAGTTGCAGCAGTATGTGTATTAACGGGTAAAATACTTCTTCAAAATGGAGCAGAAACGTATCGCGTTGAAGATACAATGAATCGAATTGCTAACAGTTATGCGGTGCATCATGCACAGAGTTTCGTTACACCAACTGGAATCATCTTTTCCATTGAGGACCATGATGTCACACAGTTGGTTCGAATTAATCAGAGAGGCACAAACTTGCGAAAAGTAACTGAAGTCAATACGTTGTCACGAAGAGTAGCCCAAGGAGAAGTTAGTCTTAATGAATTGTATCAATTACTTCGCCAAATTGATCGTTCAACGGTCGCCTATTCCGAGCCTTTACAGATTTTTGCAGCAGCCGTTGCAAGTAGCTGTTTTTTATTGATGTTCTTGGGGAAATGGCAAGATTTGCTTCCGGCTTTTTTTGCAGGAGGAGCAGGTCAGGCGGGGATGATTTATTTCCACAAATTAGCTAAAGTTAAATTTTTCTCGGAATTTATGTCATCAATTGTCATTGGCATGATTGCTCTATTAAGTGTAAGACTCGGGTTGGGTATCGAAATGAACAAAATCATTATAGGTGCGGTAATGCCGCTTGTTCCTGGCGTTGCGATTACAAATGCCGTACGTGATATTATGGCAGGAGATTTGGTTTCCGGATTGTCAAAAAGTGCGGAAGCAGGACTTACCGCTTTTGCCATTGGCATCGGTGTGACGTCTGCCATGATGCTTGGTTGAGGTGACGGTTATGCATTTATTCATTGTGATTACGATTCAAGCGATAACGAGTTATCTTGCTACTTGTGCTTTTGGAATCATCTTCAACATCCCGATGAAACCATTGCTGCATGGCGGACTGATCGGAATGGTTGCCTGGCTCATTTATTTCTTTCTCTTTGAATTCAGTGGTAATGATTTTGCAGCGACATTTGCTGCATCCCTTGTTATCGCGATTATGAGCCAAATTTTCGCTCGCCTGTGCAAAAATCCTGTGATACTCTATAGCGTTTCCGGGATCATCCCGCTTGTTCCTGGCGGCTTGACTTATTCAGTCATGAGCCGAGCCGTTTATAACCATTTTGATGTTGCCCTGTATTTTGCAGAAAAGGTTTTTATTCTCTCAGGGGCGATTGCGATGGGGCTTATTTTTGCAGAGGTATTTTATCAAATTTTCGAAAGAGTAAAGCATCACTCATCCAAAAAAATAAAAAAAGATTTTTTCTTTGTAAAAAAGTAATTTATTTCTCACAATAATCTGTAAAAAGCTGAGTTCATTTGGTAGTATTTAGCTTATAATGAGTTTGCTCCGATCGTGTGTACACGATCTGTGCAAGGCCCTGTCGTGATAAATGAGAGGTGATTGGAAATGAAGATGATTTGTTTTGGCGACAGCGTCACGCGTGGTATTACGTTTGTTCGTGGAAGATTTAAGATTATCAGAGAGAATTATCCTGCGCTTTTGCAACGATTTCTTGGTGACCAAGATGAAGTCATCAATAAAGGAGTTTTCAATGATAACTCAGACTTGTTAGTGAAAAGGTTAGATCAAGATGTACTCAGTCTACATCCTGATTTGGTTTTCATTAACATCGGAGGAAACGACTGTAACTTTCCATGGGATCAAGTGGCGAAGTTGCCTGATTCGGAACATGTACCCATTGTCCCTTTGGATCGCTATTTAACCAATGTAACCGAGTTGATTTCTCGTATTTCTTCTTCAGGTGCCCTACCGGTGATTCTAAGCTTACTTCCACTTGATCCGGCCAGATACTATCAATCACTGATGCAGCACTACAATCATTCAATCGGTCATTGGATTGGAATGTGCGGTGGAATTGAACATTGGCATGGGATGTATAATCGTGCCCTAAAAGAACTTTGTCAGAAAACAGGTGCAAAACTGATTGATGTACGCTCCGCATTTAAGCAAAAAGGGGAATTTAATGAGTTGATCAATGAAGATGGCTTGCATCCGACAGCAAAAGGTTACCAGGCACTCGCTGAAATTGTGTTCTCGTGTATTCCCGACTTGAAAAGATCGGCAAGCCAGTTTCACGCATTATGATTTGATTCTAATAATAACTGGGCAAAATCGCCCGGTTATTTGTTTGCTTCAAATTGTGCGCTTGACGTGGGGGAGATCTATGAGCCTCCTTGGTCAAGCACCGATCTGTTAGGGCTAACTTGGCTCGCATCAATAGGAATGCGTGTAGTGTCGCGCATCTTCGCTGCATTTTCGAGCACAATGTTTTCTATATTTTTATCGTTGCAGAAAGACCATCGTTAATGAATAACGATGGTCTTTTTTTGAAGCGAACTAGGGTTCCTATCTTTATCTGATTAATCTTTATCTTGATGCGTATTAAAAGCGTTTTTCAAAGCGTCTGCAAGGCTATTTCCGAGAGGCTCACTCGTGCTGTTCAATTTATTGAGTAAACGACGTGTTTCTCTCTTGTCTGCTTTCTTCCTTGTCTGCTCTGCTTTTTCGATGATACCGCAATTCCGACACTGAAAGTAGATCCCTGCTTTTCCATGATGCATTTCCATCTTTTTGTGGCATTGTCGGCACCGTTTATTTGAAAGTTTCGGGTCTTTTCGTTTTCGAAAACCGCATTCTCGGTTGATACAAACAAGAATACGGCCACCATCGCGATCGCGAACTTCTTTCATAGGCGACCCGCATTCAGGACATTTTGAGCCCGTAAGGTTCTGCATTTTGTAAGCATGATCGCTCTCTTTGACTTCGCGGACAAGCTGCTCGGTTTGCCGGCGGATCTTCTCCATGAATTGCGAGGGGCTTCCATTACCCTTGGCAATCTCTTCGAGTCGTTGTTCCCACTGAGCGGTTAATTCCGGGGACTTAAGGCTATCATTGACCAGATCAATCAATTGTTTGCCCTTTGCGGTCGGATGCAATCGTCCATTTACACGTTCGACTGACTCTGCTTGTAACAATTTCTCGATAATATCTGCACGAGTAGCGGGTGTGCCTAACCCAAATTGTTCCATTTTTGTAAGCAAATCAGCTTCTGAGAATCGGGCCGGAGGTTCTGTCATCTTTTCCTTTTGGATAACTTGCTTAATGTTCAAGGCCATTCCTTTTTGAAGATGCAAGCGACTTGATGTGCTGCTCTCTTCATGACGTGCATTTAATTTCTTAAAACCAAGTTCTGTTTGAGTGTTCGTCTTTAAAATAAATAACTCACCATGAACAGCCAATTCAGCGCGCATACTTTGATAGGTGTATTCAGGGTAAAAGAGGGCGAGAAAGCGTCGAACAATTAAGTCATACAATCGCCGCTCATCCTCAGACAAGTCGCCTACGAATACGGGTTCTTCCGTCGGAATAAGTGCGTGATGGTCACTGACTTTATTGTCATTGTATACAAAAGAGGCAGACACTTTTCCTTTTTGTTGAGAAAGAATGGGGCGCACTTCATCTCCATACGCCGAAGAAATCGCCTTTAATCGATCCGGCATAGTCGCAGCAATGTCGCGCGTCAGATAACGGGAATCTGTTCGTGGATAGGTGACAATTTTATAGCGTTCATAAAGATTTTGCAGGACATTCAACGTTTTTTTCGCTGAAAAACCAAATTTTCGATTGGCATCACGTTGAAGCTCTGTAAGATCATAGGGGAGGGGCTGTTTTTCGTGCTTCACCTTAGTGACGACATTTCTAACGGTTGCTTCTTGACCGGTAACCTTCTGGCGTAATCTCTCTGCTTCTTCACGTGCTTGTATGCGCGATTGATCGTCTTTTTGCCAAACTGCGGTGCACTGACCAAGATCAATGTGGAGTGTCCAATAAGGTTGTGGTTGAAACGCACGAATGACTTCTTCTCTTTTTAGTATCATAGAAAGCGTTGGTGTCTGTACGCGACCGGCAGACAGTGAATCATTGTATTTAGTTGTCAATGCACGTGAAATATTCAGGCCAATCAGCCAGTCTGCCTCTGATCGACAAACCGCAGACTGATAGAGTTTATCATAGGATTTTGCTGGTTTAAGTTGGCTAAATCCTGAGCGGATGGCTTTATCTGTTTGCGAAGACACCCATAAGCGCTTAACCGGTTTGTGCCAATTAATTTTTTCAATAATCCAGCGAGCAACAAGTTCCCCTTCACGACCTGCATCTGTTGCAATGATCAGATCACCCAAATCTTTCCGTTGAGCGAGATTTTTTATGGCTTGATACTGTGCGCGCGTCTGCTTAATTGGTTTGATTTCCATTTTATCAGGAATGATCGGCAAATCTTCAAGACGCCAAGTCTTATATTTTTGATCATATTCTTCAGGCATTTTTAACTCGATGAGATGACCGAGTGCCCAGGTAACAACATAGTGATCACCTTCGATAAAGTGACGATTGGCATTCTTACAACCGAGTACACGGGCGATTTCTCTTGCTACACTGGGTTTCTCTGCCAAAACAAGTGATTTAGACATACACAAAGTTCCTTTCTTCCGAGTCCGAGATCGGGCAATACTCATTATTATAACGGAATGGATCAAGAATTTCAGGAAAAAAGAAAATGGTCAAAGAAGGACAATTAAATTTGACCTTATTTGACCATAGAGCTATAATAAGGCTGTGAGGGTTAGGAAAGGTGATAACCCCAAATAATAATCAAACATGTTTAAGAGGTGCGATGAGTGATGTGATTTATAGTTTATCAATTACAGAGCTTAAATGCAGATCATTAACCTTTAAACAAAATGCACATTTAGGAGGAATTAATATGGCAAATCTTTATCCAACAAAAAGAGATCGTGATGGATTCTTTGATTTTCTACCTTCCTTGTTTGATGAATGGGGACACAATTTCATGCATAACACTTCATTACAACCTCTTGCCGCTGATGTTCAGGAAAAGTCAAATGCATATGAAGTAAAGATGGATCTTCCTGGGTTCACTAAGGAGAACATTCACATTGATTATGATCAAGGTGTTTTAACTATTGATGCAACGCGGAATCAGGAGTCTAATGAAAAAGCTGAAGATGGAAGCTTTATTCGTAAAGAACGTGCTTCAGGCTCATATACAAGACGGTTTATGCTCGATGGTGTTAAAGATGAAGCGATTCAAGCATCTTTTAAAGATGGTGTTCTTGCGATTACGCTACCTAAGAAAGAGGAAAGTAAGCAAAATCATAAAGAAATTTCAATCCAATAAATACACTCGATGAAAATAAGAGGAGATCTCCGGATTTCCTCTTATTTTTTACAGAGAATAAACCAATTGATTAATCGTAAATGGAGTGAGGAAGCGAGACGCCAGCGGGATCAGGTGCCAGAGAGACCCCGCAGATTTTTGCTTGTTCAAGGAGGCTCACGGTGCGCCCGCGGCAAGCGAGCAATCGAAGCAAAACCGATGCAAACTAAGTACTGGACGATTTTTGCCCAGTGTTATTATGAATGATTGGTGAATTGATGGAAATTCTAACAAGATTCATTCAATTCAGGGTTTACTTCAATTGGAAATAATTATATAATGGCTACATTGATTTTAAAAGGGTGGAGGTGAACGTCATGAGAAGAACATATCGGACAATTAATGGAGTACGCAAGTTCGTTGTTAATCCCGTTGTCCTTCTGACGTTTGCCTCTTTTCCTCGGCACATTTGACGATTTAATCGGCTAGTTCTAGCGATTTTATGTCTTTACGAAAAAGCCACGGAGAAGAGATGCGTTGTTCTCCGATGGCTTTTTTTGTGCTGTTAAGATGATTGTGTTTGACAAGGGGGTAGTTGCGTGCGCATTTTTATTGATCTATGGTGGTTTTTTAAACAAGAACGATTAAAGTATTCTCTCGGCGTTCTGTTTCTCATGCTTTCAAGCTTTCTTTCGCTAATACCGCCCCATGTCGTTGGGGTGTTGGTGGATGACATTCGGACAAAAAGCTTAACGCCCGTTTTATTGGGTAAATGGATTCTATTTCTCGTGATTATTGGCGTTATTTACTATTTTACCGGTTTTCTATGGCGCCAATTGATCTTCGGTTCTTCAATCATATTGGCTAATCAGTTGCGTAATGATCTCTATAAACATTTTACAAAATTGTCTCCAAACTTCTTTCAGAAAAGAAGAATTGGAGACCTGATGGCACATGCGACAAACGATGTGAATGCAGTTCAAGGAGCTGCTGGTGAAGGAATCCTCACTTTAGTTGATTCTATGACCATGGGAACGATGGTTATTATGACCATGTCAGCGCTCATCAGCTGGAAACTGACCATTATTACATTATTACCAATGCCGATCATGGTTATGCTGACGATGTATTATGGAGCGCTTCTCCATAAACGATTTGGAAGGGCACAAGCTGCTTTTTCCGATCTCAATGACAAAGTTCAGGAGAATGTTTCGGGAGTTCGCGTGATCAAAGCTTTTGGAGAAGAGAAAGCTCAAATTAAAATGTTTCAAAATGCTTCTCGTGATGTAGTAAATAAGAACATTGCGGTCGCAAAGATTGATTCACTTTTTGATCCTACGATTACTTTTATAGTTGCAATCTGTTATTTCCTTGCCCTTATTTTTGGAGCAAAGTATGTGGTTGAGGGATCGATGACGATTGGTGGATTGACCAGTTTTACCTTATACCTTGGTCAGCTCGTTTGGCCAATGCTCGCTTTTGGGTTCTTATTTAACATTGTTGAACGAGGCAGCGCTTCATATGACCGGATTCGCAAATTACTCGCCATTAAACCTGAAATTACCGACAAAAAAGGAGCATCTGCCAAGATTCCGAGTGGTGCTGTAGAATACGCTATACCTCGTTTCCATTATCCGGAAAGTGCTGCGGAAGTACTCTCGGATATTCAAATCAAAGTGGAACAAGGGCAAACCCTTGGTATCGTCGGAAAAACTGGTGCCGGAAAAACAACGTTGCTTCGACTTTTGCTTCGTGAATTTGATCTTCAAGAAGGTAAACTATGCATTGGTGGAACCTCTATTTCCGATGTCACTTTGGAAGCATTGAGAAGTGCCATTGGCTATGTGCCTCAGGATCACATCCTTTTCTCCGCTACAATTGCTGAAAATATTGCTTTTGCAAAACCAGAAGCAACGCGTGAAGAAATTGAGCGGGTAGCAAAACTCGCAAGTATTCATGAAGACATTCTTCATTTTAAAGAGGGCTATGAGACCATTGTTGGTGAGCGCGGAGTCACTTTATCCGGTGGTCAAAAACAGCGGATTTCTATTGCCCGAGCATTACTCGCTCATCCGGAAATTCTTATTTTTGATGACTCGTTATCTGCAGTTGATGCGCGTACTGAAGTTTCCATCTTGCAGGCATTGAAACGTGAACGGTCAAACAAGACGACACTTATATCCGCCCATCGCTTAAGTGCCGTCGAACACGCGGATCTGATTATCGTGCTTGAAGAAGGAAAGATTATTGAACAAGGTACTCATGAAGATTTGATTGAACAACACGGATGGTATGCAGAGATGTATGCACATCAACAATTGGAATCTCTTGTTTCGGAAGGAGGGCAAAAGGCATGAACGAAGAAGAAAAATTAATGAATGTTAGCGGTCGTTCGGTCATGAAGCGGTTGCTATCCTATCTGAACTATCATAAAGGCAAAGTGACGTTCACTCTATTCGTCTTATTAATTGCAACTGCGGCAGATGTACTTGGTCCAATTGTTATGAAGATTTTTATTGACGACTACCTTACCCCACGCATTTTTCCGGTAAGACCGTTAATTTTGCTTGCAGGAGCGTTTTTAGCTTTGTATTCGATCTCAGCATTGTTTAATTATTACCAAGTCATTTCCTTCCAGAAAATTGCATTAGCGATCATTCAAAGAATGCGCGTAGAAGTCTTTGCTAAGGTTCAGCATCTCGGTCTGCGTTTTTATGATCAGACACCGGGCGGAAGTCTTGTGTCAAGAATCACGAATGATACGGAAACAATCAAAGATTTGTATGTGACCGTATTGTCGACAATTGTAAATAGTACAGTGATGATGATTGGTATTTTTGCAGGGATGTTCTTCCTTGACGTGAAACTCGCATTGATATGTTTCATTCTGATGCCGTTTTTGATCGTGTTAATGTGGGTGTACCGTACACTAAGTTCAAAAATCTATCGTGTAACACGAATTAAACTCAGCCAGTTGAATGCAAAGTTGAATGAGTCACTGCAAGGAATGGCTATGATTCAGGCGATGCGACAAGAGAAACGGTTACGGAACGAATTCGGTAAAATCAATGGTGATCATAAAAGAGCGATGCTTAAAAGTGTTCGGTTAAACAGTTTAATGCTACGCTCTGCAGTATACTCAGTCTATTTGCTGGGATTAATCATGATTCTTGGGTTCTTTGGTATCCAATCATTTGACCATGTGGTGAAAATTGGTGTGCTTTATGCATTTATTAATTATCTTGACCGGTTCTTTGATCCAATCAACCAAATTATGCAGCAGTTGACCATATTTCAACAAGCGATGGTTTCAGCTGAACGGGTATTTGGTCTACTTGATGATGAGCGGATGGCTCCGGTGCAGCAGGGATCCTCCAATCCGAAAGTAGAAGAGGGAAAGGTAGAATTCCGAAATGTTACCTTTTCTTATGATGGCAAAACGGATGTGCTGAAAAATATCTCATTTACAGCAAATCCTGGTGAAACGGTGGCACTCGTGGGGCATACCGGGAGCGGAAAAAGTTCAATCATTAATCTGTTAATGCGTTTTTATCCAATTGAACATGGGGGTGTCTTCATTGATGGTGCACCACTCACGGCATACTCGGATGATGAGTTAAGAACTCGAATCGGCTTAGTACTTCAAGATTCCTTTATGTTTGTAGGCGATGTGGCCGACAACATACGGCTCAGTCATGAACACATATCCGAGAAGCAGATTGAAGAAGCAGCAGAATTTGTGCAGGCCGATCGATTCATCAATAAACTGCCAAATCAATATCACGAGCCAGTGGGTGAACGCGGTGCTACTTTTTCGAGTGGACAGCGCCAATTACTATCTTTTGCGCGTACTATGGCATTATCTCCCAAAATTCTTGTTTTGGATGAAGCAACAGCAAGTGTTGATACAGAGACTGAGGAAGCAATTCAAACTGCCCTTTCTAAGATGAGAAAGGGGCGGACGACGATCGCAATTGCACATCGGCTTTCCACTATTCAAGATGCAGACCAGATTCTTGTCCTTCATCGTGGTGAAATTGTTGAACGTGGGACGCATCAAGAACTATTACAAAAAGGTGGTCTCTACTTTAATATGTATCAGTTGCAGCACGGAAAAGGAATGGAACATGTGTCTTCCGCTCAATAAATGCGATTGGAATCTTCATCAATGATTGGATTGTAAGAGGGTGGTGTCTCATTCGTTTATTTTTAACAACAAGACACTTTTCTTTTTGCAGAAAAAGAAGAACAATTTTATGAATCAAAGTACGGAGTAAATGAACAGTTACGCGTAATCGAAGCACAGCATTGTTGTTGGTATACCCGTTAGGGCTAACCTTATTTTTTTTTCGTACTCGGTGCATGAAGAACGTTTTATCGTGGACGTGTTATTTGCTGATAGGTAATACGGATCAATTTTGCTCATTTTCCTTGTTTACCTTTCGATAAGGTGGCGAAATGGCATATAATAAGGGTGTAAGGCGTGCCAAGAGAAATTGAGCAAGAGGTGATTTCTAACCATGGCAAAACAAATTGCATCGATCAAAATTCCATTAACTTCATCTGGCGGATTAACCTTAAAGCGGGCGATTCGGCTTTATGAAAGAATTAGAAAGTGCAGCTGTAAAGCATACTTTTCTGATAATGGAACGACATTTCCGATTGAGAGCCTAACACAAACAATAACCTATTTATCCACGATTAATAAAAAAGAGATATTACTGGTGCTTGAAGGTGAAGATGCGCGCGTCCTGCATCAAAAGATCATGGAAAGCATTCAACTCGTCCAAGAAAATGCACGTGAAAATCCAGGACTTTATCGGCATGGTTGAGTTACAGAGAATTTTGCAGAGTTATAGTGAAGTTAATAGATCAAATAATAAACAGGACAACGTAGATGTTGTCCTGTTTATTTAAATGGATCAGATGATGCTCATGCATGACTGATGAGGGCCAAGCATAGAATGATTTCAAGTCCATCTGTCTATCCGTAACATCACTTTTGCAAGAAGATCTGAATTCACAAGGAGAGAACATGATGCGCCGACGATCTATTGAAATCACCACTTGCTCCATTAGCGTTGCAGCCGCAAGTGCACAAGCTCTATTCGGTGGATTTTCCTATCTTGCCGTTCAAATGGATCCTATGATGACCAGGTATTCGCATATTAAGAATAATGATATAACCGTCCGCGGGATACAAAGCAGTTTGCTGTCGTTTGGCAGTCATGCTTTTTTCGCAGGTCTTCTCTGTATGCTGATGTCCCTCATTGCTTTATTGTTCTTAGTAAAAAATCGAACGCCAAAATTCTCAGGACTGTTGCTTCTTCTAGCCGGAGTAGTGAATAGTCTCATACTCTTTGGTACAGGTCTTCCAGTCGGCATCATTGTCGTTATCGCGGGGATCATTGTGATCACCGGTAAATCCGTCGTTCACACTCCATATTTACCAAATCATGATCAATGAATGGATTTCTTAATGAATAAGTTCTAATTTTTACTGACATTAAACGCTCAAATGAAGAGGAGACGTGTATCATAACGTTACTCATTTTTTGAGCAAATTGCTTATTCTTGAGCATGTAATTGTGAATGTTCAGCTTTGGTATCATTACTTGAATGAGGTTTCTGAATCGTTTCTTCCTGAGCAGGTACAACCACTAACGCACGAGTTGTTGCCATATTTATTTGTTCTTCCTGGAGAATTTCCAATACAGCATAGTTGTATTTTTCTTTTTCTTTGAGCCATTCTTCAAAGTCAATGGTTTTAATAAAAAAGTCAATTGTTAAATCCATACTGTTAGACGTAATCTTATCTAAATAGACTAATTTCTTTTCATCATAAACTTCTGGGTCTGCTGTTAATGTCTGCTTAATTTTCGCAAGGCATCGCTTTAGCTGTTCATTGCTCGTATTTGGATCAAGGTGAAGGTTGAGAACAACGCGTCGTTTATCCATTTTTGATAAATTTGTGATTGGAGAATTTGCAAGCGTTGAATTCGGAACAGTCACGAGGGCGAGATCAGCTGTTCGAATTCGAGTTGACCTGAAATTAATATCCTCAACTACACCCTGAATGGATCCCGCTTGGATTAAATCGCCAATGGTGAATGGTGCATCGGTAATGATCACAATTCCACCAAATAAATTACTTAAAGTATCTTTCGCTGCCATAGCAATTGCGAGTCCGCCAATGCCTAGTCCAGTGATCAACCCGGTTACATGATAGTTCCATTGATCGAGGATTAATGCAATCGTCATGACAGCAACAACAAATTTCATAATCTTTGAAAGAAAAGGAATGACAATCGTATTAAATTGCAGATCATAGCGATCCCCCATCCGATGGAAGAAAATACCGATCGCATCAGAGAAAATATAGAATCCCCATCCAATTGAAAATGTTGCAACTGATTTGTAGAGTAAGGTGACCATGCCCTTCCAATGATGCGGCATAGGAAGGTAGAGCAAAGCCAGATAGAAACCGGTACATAATAAGATAAAAGTAATTGGTCGACGAAACGCGGTAACCAGTGCATCGTCAATCGGTGTTTTACTTAATTTTACAATCCGAGAAACAAGGTTCATAAAGTATTTTGAGAATAATTTTCGCAATAGAAAAAAGATAAGAACGATGGAAACAGAAATAATACCGTCCAACCAAGTGATTTTTACAATCCAATCAAACATGTCCACTTCATTCACTCCGAAATAATATTTACTACTATCATAGCATGGAATGCTTATCCGTTGATCATGCGCGAAACGAAAATCAACCCTGACCTAGGCAATAAAAAAGCGGCGATGCAACGAAGCGTTGCAAGCCGCTTTTCATCTTTATTCTGAGAAGATTACATTTTACCATCAGTGAAGATTTGGAACGTAATACCAAATTTGTCTGTGACAATTCCATATGCCGGGCTGAAAAATGTTTCTTGTAACGGCATTTTCACTTGACCACCATCACTTAATGCATTAAAAAACTGTGTTGATTTGTCTTTGTTTTCAGAAGTGATACAAAGCGTAATTTGATCACCTGTTTGGCTTGATTGGCCTGGAAAATTATCGGAAAACATGAGATCGGATTCTCCGATTTTTACCATTGCATGGGAAACGAGATTTTTAGCCTCTTCAGGTAGTGGAGCATTTGGGCTTTCAGGCATCTCTCCGAAACTTTGTTTGAATACGACTTGTGCATCCAATACTTTTTCATAAAACTGAATGGCTTCTTCTGCATTCCCGTTCATCATTAAATAGGGTGCTATTTTCAATGCCATGCTTATCTCGCTCCTTTTTCAATTCGATTAGTTTGACCAAAGTACGTATTAATTATACGAAAAAGAACTTATGTTCGCAACGGAAATTTGCTATATTTGTCACATTTTTGTTGATAGATTCCAATTCTCGGTGAGCGTGACAAGCATCAGAGTGACAATGAAAAATGAGAGCGCAAAAAAGCGTTGACCGATGGCGTAGAAAGCAATTGCACTCAATGAAAAGATGATTATTTTTACAGGAATGCGTATCATTAAGCCAGTAGGGTATACCGCTTTTGGTGCAAGAAACAGTCCCCAACTAATGGCAACGACAAGCGGTAGTCCAATACCAAGCAGACATTTGAGAAGCAATCCTTTTGGTATTTGGAAACCCCAGAGACCAAAGGAGAGAAGAGCTGTAAGTTCAGCAAAAAAGGTTAGCGTAAGCATCCATATTTTTATTATGTCCATGTAAATCAACCCTTTTTTTAGATTGTGTTCGCTTTAAGATAATCAGAAAGCTGATCGGCAGGAAGGAAAACAGATTGACCGTGGCAGACCTCGAGTCGCGTAGGTTTTAACTGATCGACAATTGCTGCACTTCGAACGGCTTCAGCCATATCTCCAGTGAACATAGGCATTGGTCGGTGCAGAGCGCCTTTTTTTGATGTGAATAAGTCACCAGAAAGTAGAATGTTATCTTGTTCATGGAAATAAACGACATGTCCCGGGGAGTGGCCAGGAGTGAAATAAGGTGTGAGATCGCCAATTGGATTGAATTTGCCATTCATTTCATCAAGTGGTTGAACGCAGTGCTTCTCTACGGTCTTCTGAGCTTTCTTACGGCGTGGGTAAGGTAAGTCTCCTTCCATGTAAGGAATTTCTCTTTCGTGAGCATAGATGGGCACTTGATGATGTTTTAGAATTTTTGAAAGGGCACCTGTATGATCACTGTGACCATGCGTGAGCAAAATGCGCTGCAGAGGTCCTCGGCCGAGTCTTTCAATTTCATTTACTATGCCATTAGCCATCGGTGAAACACCAGCATCAACTAAAGTCAATCCCTGTTTGTCAGCAACAAGCCATACAGTAATTGGGATCAATATCCAAGATTGCACACTCCAGATATGTTCGGAAATTTGTTTTATTTTCAATCTTCCTCACTCCTTTTCTACTCTTCGTGTGAAACCGGTAAGTAAAACATCGAATGCTTCAATAAATGTCGGTGTAAGACGTTGACTCAATGCTTCAACTGTTTCTTCAGACTCCATATACGTGCCGATGATCCCGCGTATCAGATAGAATAAAATACGTGAATAACTGAGTTGAGCGGAATCACTGACATTATTTGGCAAACATTCGCACAATGCCTGTTTCAGTAGTTGAAAGATTTCAATTCGGATCTTATTTATTTCAATTTCAGGATGCGCTTCATCGACTCTCGATGGTTTCGTTTCAAAGAAAATCCGATACATATTACGATGTCTCAGGCAAAAATGGATGAAAAGTAAACAAAAAGAAATTAATTTTTGTTCTGACTGATTATTCTTTTGAGAGAGCACGTGTTCCAGCTGAGCTTTCAAATGAGTAAGTGACGGTTCGGATAATGCATAAAGCAATGCTTCCTTATCTTTAAAATAGATATAAAGAGTTGTGTGTGAGCAGCCAGCATTTCGAGCAATCTCACGTATAGTCACTGCATTATAACCTTTCTCAGTGAATAGTCGTGCAGCGGCTTTTAATAGTTCATTTTTAGTTCTTTCTGAGTGTTGTTGCGACAATTTGGACATAAATCGAAGTCCTTTCATTTTATATAACCATTGGTTATATAATAACCGTTGGTTACCTTATTGGCAACGGTCAAGAATTAATTTTTTCACCTGACAAATTATGTTACAGTGAGATCAGAATCTTGTTCAGAAATGCGGACATAGTAAAAGGATGATCGAAGAAAGTGTGAGGTTAGACTTATGATTCGAAGAGCGAAGAGTAATGATTTAAAACAAATTATGGAAATTATTCATCGGATCATTCCAATTATGCAATCGGGCGGTATCGATCAATGGGATCATACCTATCCAAATGAGGCAGTTATCGACGGGTGTGAACAAGGTTATCAATCGATACGACTAGATACATCGGTTAAAAATAAACCGGCAATTAAATTATATTTAAAACTTGGGTATAAAAAATTAGGAACAATTTCATTTCGAAATGGGCTCTTTTATTGCTTTGAAAAATCACTGATATAAGGAAGACGTGTTGGATTAATTTTTGCGGTATCTGCTCATACACCGATCATTTGAGACTTCTTCGGAACAAGAGTAAAATGAGTAATAGAAATGATGAGTGGGGTGTTGTTCACGATGCTCTACTTTTCATTAGTCTCGAAAAGTGAAACTTTTTGATCATTAACACGTAAGTAAGTCATGCAAGAATAGGGAGTGACTTTTTTTATGGCCAATAATTATGACCTGATCCTATTAGGTGGTGGAACAGGCGGGTATGTGGCGGCAATACGCGCGAGTCAATTAGGGCTACGAACCGCCATTGTCGAAAAAGACGCGCTTGGTGGAACATGCCTACACAAAGGATGCATCCCAACAAAAGCCTTACTCAGAAGCGCAGAGGTATATGAAGAAGTTAAAAAAAGTGCATCATACGGTATCGAAGTATCAGAAGTTGCACTGCATTTTGGAAAAATACAAGAACGCAAGCAAGCGATCGTAGACAAATTACACCAGGGTATTCAGCAACTGATGAAAAAAGGGAAAATTGATGTTTATCATGGAATTGGTCGTCTGCTTGGACCATCCATATTTTCACCTCTACCCGGTTCGATCTCAGTTGAATTTCCCGACAACAGAGATAATGAAATTCTGACATCAAAGAATGTTATTATTGCAACGGGTTCAAGGCCGCGTTCACTGAAAGGACTGGCCATAGACGGAGAGTATGTGCTCACATCGGATGAAGCATTGCAGCTCAGCGATTGTCCAAATTCGATAATCATTGTTGGCGGTGGTGTCATCGGCGTAGAGTGGGCATCCATGCTGGCTGATTTTGGCGCTGAAGTGACGATCATTGAATATAGTGATCGAATCATTCCGACAGAGGACAAGACACTTTCCATCACGCTCGCGAGAAGCCTGAAAAAAAGAGGCATAAAAATTGTCACTTCGGCGAAGGTTCTTCCGGAAACATTGCGAACAGGTGAAGGAGTCACAATTAATGCAGAAATTGGCGATCAACAGCAAACGTTTCATGCAGATAAAATGCTGGTTTCTGTTGGCAGACTGCCAAACACAGAAGATCTCGGACTTTCAAACACGGCAATTGAATTAGATCATGGGTATATTAAGACAAATGCATTTGGCCAAACGAAAGAATCTCAGATTTATGCAATAGGCGACGTCATCGGAGGTCTACAGCTTGCTCATGTTGCCTCCCATGAAGGAATAAAAGCAGTTGAGCATCTCGCCGGACTCCCGGTTGAGCCTCTACATCCAGAACTCGTTCCAAAATGTATCTATACCCACCCAGAGATCGCATCGATTGGATTGACCGAAGCTGAAGCGAAGAAAGAACATGTGGTGAAGGTAGGTAAAGTTCCCTTTGGCGCGATTGGTAAAGCACTCGTTTACGGTGAATCAGATGGATTTGCAAAGATAATCGCTGATAAGGCGACCGATGATATTCTAGGTATTCATCTGTATGGACCCCATGCTACAGACTTAATTGGTGAAGCAGCCCTAGCAAAATTACTGGATGCAACACCTTGGGAATTGTCAGAAGCAATTCATCCACATCCGACATTGACCGAAATTATCGGAGAAGCCGCGCTTGCGGTCGACGGGAGGGCTATTCATATATGATTAAAGATAAAAGTGAAACAACAATCGAGACGAATCGACACCAAGAACTCGGATTAACCGATCAAGATGTTTTGGATATCTATCTGAATATGTTGAAGGCAAGGAGAGTTGATGAACGGCTATGGCTCTTAAACCGTGCGGGAAAAATTCCTTTTGTTGTTTCCGGTCAAGGCCAGGAAGCAGCACAAGTTGGTGCAGCTTTTGCATTGAATCGAGATAAAGACTATGTGGCTCCTTACTACCGTGATTATGGCTTTGTTCTCGCTTGGGGCATGACCATTAAAGAGTTAATGCTCAATAACTTTGCAAAAGCAGAAGATCCAAATTCCGCAGGTCGTCAAATGCCCGGACATTTTAGCAGTAAGAAATTACGCATATTGAGTCATTCATCACCCGTAACGACTCAAAATCCTCATGCTGTTGGCATTGCTCTTGCCGCAAAGCTAAAGGGAGACGACATTGTCAGCTTCGTAACCTTTGGTGAAGGTTCGTCGAATCAAGGAGATTTTCATGAAGCTGCCAATTTTGCGGCGGTTCAGAAACTTCCAGTTGTCTTCATGTGTGAGAATAACCACTATGCAATCTCTGTTTCATTGAAACATCAATTAGCTTGTGAAAAGATTTCAGATCGAGCTATTGGTTACGGCATGCCAGGAAAGACTTTTGATGGCAATGATCCCCTTGCAGCATATGCCGCAGTCAAGGAAGCTTCCGACCGCGCACATCGTGGTGAAGGACCAACGTTACTTGAAGCAAATTGTTATCGTCTAATGCCGCACACGAGTGATGACAACGATATGACCTATCGGACAAAAAAAGAAGTTGATGAAGCTAAAAAAAATGATGGCGTGCTAACCTTTGCCAACTATTTGCGTGCAGTTGGTGTTCTGACTGAGGATAGAGAAAAAAAGATGGAGGAACAAGTCCGTAAAGAAATTGACGAAGCAACTGACTATGCGGAAAAGGCGCCATTTGATGATGCGGATACTGTTCTTCGTTACGTCTATGAGGAAGAGAACTAAGGAGGAGAGTTCATGCCGGTTATTTCATATATCGAAGCGCTCACTCAAGCACTTGACGAAGAAATGAGTCGCGATGAAAATGTATTTATTATGGGTGAAGACGTCGGGATGCGTGGAGGCGTCTTTCAGGCTACAAAAGGATTGTATGAGAAGTATGGAGAAAACCGAGTCATCGATACACCTCTAGCTGAATCGGCAATTGCAGGTGTTGGCATTGGTGCAGCAATGTACGGCATGCGTCCGGTTGCTGAAATGCAATTCTCAGATTTTATGCTGCCAGCCGCGAATCAAATTATATCGGAAGCAGCAAAAATGCGCTATCGTTCCAACAACGACTGGTCCGTGCCGATGACGATTCGGGCACCTTTTGGTGGTGGGGTGCACGGCGGCCTCTATCACTCACAATCTATGGAAGCAATATTTGCCAATGTGCCCGGTTTGAAAATAGTAATTCCATCAACCCCTTATGACGTAAAAGGGTTATTAAAAGCATCAATCCGTAGTAATGATCCAGTTCTGTTCTTTGAACATAAACGTGCGTACCGTTTAATTAAAGGTGAAGTTCCTAATCACGATTATGTACTCCCTCTTGGAAAAGCAGATGTGAAGCGCAAAGGTACAGATGTTACAGTGATTACCTATGGACTGATGGTTCATTTTGCATTACAAGCAGCAGAGAAACTGGCGGATGAAGGAATTTCCGTACACATTCTTGATTTGCGTACCGTTTATCCTTTAGATAAAGAAGCCATTATCGAGGCGGCATCCAAAACGGGAAAAATTCTGCTCCTTACGGAAGATACGAAAGAGGGCAGTATCATGAGTGAAGTGGCAGCAATCATTGCTGAAAATTGTTTGTTCGACCTTGATGCACCGATAAAACGTCTGGGAGCCCCGGATGCTCCGGCGATGCCTTATGCAGGTCCGTTGGAACAAGCATTTATGGTCAAGCCTGAACAAGTTGAAAATGAATTACGGAATTTAGCTGAATTTTAAGGAGAAGGGGGGATCCATATGGCAGTAGAACAAATGGCGATGCCACAATTAGGAGAAAGTGTAACAGAAGGCACAATCAGTCAATGGCTCGTATCCGTTGGTGATACAGTGAACAAGTATGATCCAATCGCAGAGGTAACGACTGACAAAGTGAACGCAGAGATTCCTTCAAGCTTTTCTGGTAAGATAACAGCTTTACTTGTTGGTGAAGGTGATACGCTACCTGTTGGTGAACCGATCTGCACAATCACTGTAGAAACAGCAGCCGAACCATCCGTTGAGAAACTTGCAAAGAATGCTTCAGTCGTGCATGCAAACCATGAAGAAGTACAGCCAGATACCTCAATGAAGAGACGTTATTCACCTGCTGTACTTAAGCTGGCTCAAGAACATCAGATTGACCTTGAGCATCTGTCAGGTACAGGGAGAAGCGGGCGTATTACGCGAAAAGATATTGAAAACTATATTACTAACGGTCAAGCAACTCAAGAAAAACAGATCGATGAGACGAAAGCAGAATCAACCCGTGCTGGCTGTTTCTCAGATGCCGTCGCACAAGCGGCTACTCAGTCAACTCCTGTTCAAAGGATTCATGAGAATGAGGCGGGTGATCATGTTGTCCCATTGACTGGGGTTCGTCGGGCGATTGCTTCAAATATGTTGCGCAGTAAGCACGAAATTCCACATGCTTGGACGATGATTGAAGTTGATGTCACCAATTTGGTCAACTATCGAAACCAAATTAAAGGTACCTTTATGAAAAAAGAAGGTCATAAGTTAACGTATCTTCCTTTCTTTATAAAAGCGATCGTTGCTGCACTTAAAGAGTTTCCTCGAATGAACAGTACATGGGCAGGAGATAAGATCATTGAAAAAAAAGCGGTCAATATTTCACTCGCTGTTGCCACGGATGAAGCACTTTATGTACCTGTAATTAAAAATGCAGATGAGAAAAGTATCAAAGGATTAGCTTTTGCTGTAGATGACCTTGCTGCAAATGTACGGGAAAATCGTTTGTCACCTGATGATATGCAGGGCGGAACCTTTACAGTGAATAACACGGGTTCATTTGGCTCCATTCAATCACAACCCATTATCAATTACCCTCAGGCAGCAATACTCTCAATTGAGTCGATTGTAAAACGTCCGGTCGTAGTCAATGATATGATTGCTATTCGGAATATGGTGAATCTCTGTATTTCTATTGATCATCGCGTTCTGGACGGGCTGATCACCGGAAGGTTTCTTGCTCGAGTTAAAGAGCTGCTGGAGAATATTAATCCGGAAAACACACCGATTTATTAATAAATAAAAAGGAATATAAGTAAACACCTCTCTTGTCCATTCTTTATGGGTAAGAGAGGTGTTTCTTTTTAATCGATAAGCTCGATGATTATTTTGTGTGTTCTCTTGTCACTATCGATTGCTGATACTGACGGCTAAGTGCAAGCACATGAGTAAAGAAAGATTCATGATAGGGGGTAAGCTCTTCAGTTGTACAACGCTGTCGTGCTTTTTTCAAGATCTCTTTCTCTCGTTGAGAATCGAGAACAGAACAGTCATGTTCCGTTTTGTATCTTGCTATAGAACGAGTGATCACCATGCGTTGGTTTAGCAGGCTGCTCAGTTGTTCATCAATAGAATCAATGGATTGACGGTACCGTTGGATTTCATTCATGACCAGTACTCCAAACCTTTGATTTGGCAGATCGAATCGAGAAGTGAGAAGGCCATTGCTGCTTCAACAACAGGTACTGCGCGTGGTACAATGCAAGGATCATGTCTTCCTTTAACGATTAATTTCGTCTGTTCACCGGTCCTCATATTTATTGACTGTTGCGGCTTAGCAATTGAGGCGGTAGGCTTAAAGGCGACATTTAAGAGGATAGGCATGCCACTGGTAATCCCTCCTAAAATACCTCCATTGTGATTACTACTCGTGGTGAGGTTTCTTTGGTCATCCATTTGATCATATTGATCATTTGCCTGACTACCGCGCAATGTTGTAATGTCGAATCCATCCCCAAATGATACGCCTTTAACAGCGGGAATCGCAAAAAGAATAGAGGCCATACTGCTTTCCAGTGCATCAAAAATAGGGGAACCAATACCTGCAGGGACACCAATAATTGCGGCTTCCACAGTCCCGCCTACGGAATCACAATCTTTACGGGCAGACTCGATCAATGCTTTCATTTGATCGCCAGCAGTATCATCAATAACTGGAAATTGTTTTAGGGCGACTTCACGGAAAAGGTGAGAGGCAGGATCAATAGGGTTGAATCGTGTATCCGAGAGCGTACCAATTGTCCGAATATGTCCGCCAATCTGAATGTTTTTGGTCGCTAGTACTTGACGAGCAACAGCGCCGGCGAAAACAAGAGGTGCAGTCAGGCGACCAGAAAAGTGACCCCCGCCGCGATAATCTTGATAGCCATGGTAACGAACATTTCCTGTGAAATCAGCATGGCTTGGTCGAGGCACAATATTCAGCTCCGCATAGGCTTTCGATTTCTGATCTCGATTCCGAATCTGGAAGGCAAGAGGCGTACCCGTTGTCTTTCCTTGAAACATGCCGCTTAATAGTTCCCATTCATCCGTCTCATGACGATGCGTTGACCATTGATGTTGACCAGGAGCACGGCGTTTCATTTGGAAGCCGACTTCATCAAAGTCAATCGTCAATCCCGGTGGTAACCCATCAATCACCCCGCCAATGGCTGTCCCATGTGACTCTCCAAAAATGGTTAATTTAATTTGATTTCCCCAACAACTACTCAATACATTGGCCTCCTAATTGATTAACAATTTGATAGAATTCAGGCCATGATTTATTCACTGCTTCTGCCTGTTCAAGTCGAATTTCACCGTGAACTGCGACACTAAGTGCAGAAAGCATCATCGCCAGTCGATGATCATTCATGGAAGATACCCGAGCGCTTCGTAGCTCGGGCACACCGTCAATGATCATGCCGTCTTCAGTTTCAGATACCTTTGCGCCGAGAGATGTTAACGCTTCGGCAACTGAAGTAATCCGATCGGATTCTTTATCCCTTAATCTTTTTCCTCCAGTAATAACACTTCTTCCTTCAGCGAGTGCCATTGCTCCGGCAATTGCCGGAGCAAGATCCGGGCACTGAGAGACATTAACGGTAGTTGCCTTTAAGGAAGATTTTTCAGCGACAAGCAACGGACCTTCCCAATACAGAGTTCCACCCATAGATTTAAAGATGGATTCTATGATTCGATCACCCTGGATACTCATTGGGTTAAGACCACTAATGGCCACGCGTTCACCAAGCAGACCCATTAAGAGCAGGAAGGCTGCCTGAGACCAGTCCCCCTCTACGGTGTATGTCTTCGGACGATACGCACTCGGTGTGACGAGATAGGTGTTTTTTGATTGCTCTATATAAACCCCGAAATGCTTAAGGACATCGCGTGTCATCGCTACATAATTTCTTGATTCAAGTGTGTCAGTAATGATCAACGTCGATTTATCTGTTAAAAGCGGTAAGGCGAAAAGCAAACCGCTGATGAATTGCGAACTGATCTTTCCTGTGATCATAAATTTTCCAGGTTTCAAGGTACCTTGAATATGTAGTGGAAATTGATTACATTCTTGGTTCCATTCAATCTTTTTATCTGTGAACAGATGTTGATAAGGCGCTAGAGATCTCTGTGCCAATCGTCCAGCACCTCTAAATGTTGCTGCTCCACGTAAAGCTAATGCAATAGGAATTGTAAATCTCAGTGTTGATCCGGATTCATTACAATCGATTTGGGGCGCATCATCATGAACCTTTCGAGAAATGCCACATACTGAGAGTGTATATAAAGTATTAGTGTTACCCTTACTCAATGTGATCTTTGCACCAAGTGTTTGCATGGCATGTAGTGTCGCTTGCATATCGGAGGACAGAGCGACATGTTTGATCGTACTGTTGCCACCCGCCAGCGCGGCGGCGATAATCGCGCGATGTGCATAACTTTTGGAAGGTGGAATTGCCACGGTTCCTCGCCATTTAGATGTTATGATTTGCACAAATCAATCGACTCCTTTTATCGACTAAAAAATGAGCGTGTTCGACTCTATTGTTTAGCTAATTAAAGTAAATTCTAGTAGTTACGCTTTTTACTGTCAACATTCCTTAGATTGGCGCGCGTTGAAACTTATGCTTCAATGACACTCCGGTTGCTCGCTTGCCGCGGGCGATCCGTGAGCTTCCTCGATCGCCGTTGTCTGCAGGGTCTCACTTGGCTCGCAGCTTTTCTTTATTCTCTAGTGAAAATTTTGTATTAACCTTATCTTTGAAGCGAGAATCTTAGCTTTCAAAGTCTATGATGACTTCTTTCGTGACATCGGTAAATGCTTTTGCAGCAGGGGAAGGAGGATTTCGTGTTGCAAGGCTGATTGATCTGTAGCTATTGGATATTAAGGGAATGGCTTTCAGCGGCGAAATGTCTTCCGGAAGGACCATCTCGGGGAGGATACTGATCCCCAGGTGGTGCGTGATCATTGCTAAAATCGCATTTTCTTCCATCAATTCAAACCGGACATTTGGTCGACAGTGGTGTTCTGCTAATAGTCGTTTGACTTCATGATAGCCTCCGAATGCAGGCATAATAAATGATTCGTTCTCAATTTGACGAAATGAAACGTCTGAAGCGTCGTAGAGCGAACTCTCTGATGAGACGATGCAAAGCATACGGTCCTTTTTTAGAGGGGTCACATCAAAAGGTTTGAATGATCGCTTGTTGATAAAGCCACAATCTAATTCGCCGCTGGATAAACCATCCTCAATCTCTTTATAGTTGCCTTCGGATAATCGAATTTTAATAAATGGATACTTTTTGTCCATCCTTTGAATGATTTGAGGAAGAAGATGTTTGGACACACTCGTAAATACACCGACTGAAACTGTACCGCTTGCAACACCGAGTAAGGCGGAGGCTTCTTGATGAATTTTATCATCCATCCTAAGTATCGCCCGAATCGAAGGGAGAAGTGATTCTCCTTCACGAGTAAGCGTAATTCCGGATCGATCTCTATTAATTAATAGGAAACCAAATGTATTTTCCAAGCTCGTGACAGCATGGCTAACTGCTGATTGTGTAAGTCCAAGTTGATCAGCAGCCTTTGTAAAACTGCTGACATCCACGACTTTAACTAAGATTTGATACTTAATCAGACTCATCGTTGGTCTCCTTATGTAAATGAAAAATGTTCATGTTCATGATTATAAACATTCATTTTATTAATGCCAATGATGCTTTTATACTATATATGGAAAATGATTAATTGATGATTGAAGGAAAAAGACCGATGAATCAAAAAAAAGCAGATTGGATGCTTGTTGTCGTCACCTTATTTTGGGGATCCTCCTATTTATTTATGAAAACCGGACTTGATTCATTAGGCGTGTTCAACTTAATTGGCTTACGCTTTTTAATTGCTTTTGTCATCACCGTTTTGTTATTCAATCAATGGATTCGAAAAACAAATCGACAGACATTCATGTATAGCTTTTATTTAAGCATTATTCTCCTTGGCGTCTTTCTTTTTATTATGCTTGGTGTGAAGACAACATCTGCATCAAAAGCAGGCTTCTTAGTAAGTCTCACCGTTCTATTTGTTCCCCTAATTGAAGCTTTGCTGATTCGGAAAATTCCGGAGCGGAAAGTTCTATTGAGTGGTTGTGTCTCTTTACTTGGCATCTTTTTATTGACTGGTGGAAGCGATGCTCAAGTTAATCTCGGAGATCTTTATTGTATTTTGGGTGCACTTTTTAACGCAGGCTATATCGTTTTTGCCGATCGATTTGTTAAGCGTGTTCATGCGATTGCATTAGGCGTATGGCAAATGGGTTTTGTTGGGGCTATCGCGTTGTTCCTTTCTCTTTTTACTGAAGGTGTACACTTGCCACATACTCCAGGTGCCTGGATTTCTGTACTGGGACTTGGTATTTTATGTAGTGCTGCAGGGTATATGATACAAGTTGTCGCACAGCACTTCACTTCTTCGGTTCACGCTGGGATAATTTTTACACTTGAACCCGTGTTTGCGGCATTATTTGCCTTTCTCTTTACAGGTGAACAGTTATCGACAAGTGGATATTTCGGAGCAGCACTTGTAGTAGTGAGTATTGTCATGATGGAGCTCCGCCCAATGAAGATTATTCGACGATTCAATGCATCATACAAAGAGCGCAACGTCTGACATAAATAGTCAAGGAAAAAATCAGCCACATTATTTCGGAAAATACTCAGTATAGAAATCATTATGCCAATCAACTATCCTTCATTCTTTGCAGCAGAATTGACTTGATTCATCTTCTGTTCATAGTTACACTGCAAACTATGGGTGAATGAACTGAACTGTAATTGAAGGAGGTAGGAGTCTATGAATAAAGTTCTTGTTGTAGACGATGATCCGCATATTCGTGAACTTGTAACGCTCTTTCTAGAAAATGAAGCAATGTCGTGTATCGAAGCAGAAAATGGAAAAGAAGCACTGCACTACTTAGAGCGGGAGTCCATTGGGTTAATTGTTCTGGATATTATGATGCCGGAAATGGATGGGTGGACATTTTGCCATGAAGTCAGAAAAGCTTGGCAAACGCCTATTCTGATGCTTACTGCAAAAGGAGAAACGATGCAAAAGGTGAAAGGTTTCAGACTGGGTGCAGATGATTATCTCGTTAAACCTTTCGAACCAATTGAACTGGTGATGCGTGTCAAAGCTTTACTTAAGCGCTATCAGGTTTCTGTTTCCCAGACAGTGCGGGTTGGAAAGTTAAATCTGGATCGAAAATCATTCACGATTCATCACGGCAGCAAATCGATCATGATCCCAATGAAGGAGTTCGAGCTTTTATTCATGCTTGCCAGCTCTCCAGGCCGAACCTTTACACGAGATGATCTCATTGAAGAGATCTGGGGATATGACTATGTAGGGGACGAACGAACAGTTGATGTCCATATAAAGCGATTGCGTGAACGCTTTTCAAATGAAAACTCTGGATTTGAAATCAAGACTGTTCGTGGACTCGGCTATCGATTGGATGAACGTCTATGAGATTATTGTCATGGAAACGTATCAAAGCCCGAAGTCTCTTTCTCTTCTTCTTGCTCCTTCTGAACGCACTATGGATTATCTTTTACATTGCTGTGGATTTTATTTTGAACGTATATCACTTATCATGGCCGCCGATCGTTCTTCATTTGATTAGTGCTTTTTTCGGTTTTCTTTCGTTTGTTATCCTTATGATCCAGGTTGGTAAGCGAGTAAAACCGATGAGACTCAATTATCTTCAGACCATCACTCAAGCGATTCGACAAATAGCCAAAGGGAATTTCGAAATTAAACTCGATCTTCCGATTGCACATGAGGGTATTCATAAAGACAATCCATTCATTCAGCTTGCCGACAGTGTACATGATATGGCAAAAGAGTTAGGGCAGTTGGAAAAAGTACGTCAAGAATTCATATCAAATGTCTCACATGAAATTCAGTCACCGCTTACATCAATTAAAGGATTTGCACGAGCACTTGAAAATGATCAACTTTCAAAAGAAAAGCACGATCACTATCTTAAGATTATACAGACTGAAACTGATCGGTTATCGAAGCTAAGCGATCATCTGCTGAAGCTGACGGCTCTTGAGAATGGTAGACATCCGTTGCATATGACCAATTATCGTCCGGATCGACAAATTAGATCCTGTGTGCTTGCGTTAGAACCGCAATGGAGTAAGAAACAATTACGAATGACAATTAATCTTGATCCTGTATTTATTAATGCAGACTCTGAGTTGATGAATCAGGTGTGGATGAATTTGATTCACAATAGTATAAAGTTCACCCCGAACCAAGGTGAAATAAGAATAGAATTAAAAAAAATAGGTGATCAGATTTGTTTTCGACTAACAGATAGCGGAATAGGTATAAAAAAAGAAGATTTTGTACATCTTTTTGAACGTTTCTATAAAGCCGATCGCTCACGTAATCGTAAACAAGGAGGAAATGGATTGGGTCTCTCAATCGTGAAAAAGATTATCGATGTGCATCATGGAGAGATTCATGTGAGCAGTGACTATGGTAAAGGCACACTATTTTCGATCTTGCTTCCAGTGCGTGGAGAAGGAAATGAGAAAAGCGCCATTAATTAAGCGCTTCATTTACAATCGCAATAATAAAAGCTGATACAGTTGATAAAACAAGGGCACCGATCATCACATAAACTACGAATTTAAATAGTTTTTTCGACATGGATAAGATCCTTTCTACAATTACTTGTTTCATTATAGTAGAAGATCTGTGATCTTTTCAATCAAGAGAATAAATTCAATGCGAATGATATGATAAAATAACTAGGAATGTATTAAATTGGACAAGAATGGACCGGAATAGATCATTCTGTCCTAAACGAAATGGGTGAATGTCATGATCGATAAAAATCAGTTGGTAGACAATTTCTGTGAATTAGTGAAGGTGGATTCTGAGACGGGTAATGAAGCACGAATTTTTCAAGTGCTTAAAAACAAATTCGAGGCATTGGGATTGGACGTTAAGGAAGATGATGCGAAGAGAGCGACTGGTCATGGTGCAAATAATTTGATTTGTACATTGCCAGCAACAGTAAAGGGTACACCAATCTTCTTTGGTGCACATATGGATACGGTTTTTCCAGGACAATCGGTTAAACCAATTGTCAGTGATGGATATATCAAATCTGACGGTACAACAATATTAGGTTCAGACGATAAGGCGGGTGTCTCAGCAATACTTGAAGCTCTTCGCGTCATTCAAGAGGAACGACTTGACCATGCAGAAGTGCAGGTTGTGGTTACCGTTGGCGAGGAATCAGGACTTGTCGGTGCTAAGGCACTTGATACGTCTCTTATTCATGCAGATTATGGTTTCGAACTCGACAGTGACGGACCCGTTGGTGATCTTATCATTGCCGCACCCTATCAAACGAAATTAGAAGTAAATCTCTATGGAAAGACCGCTCATGCTGGCATTGAACCTGAAAAAGGTATATCGGCGATCACCATTGCGGCAAAAGCGATAGCGATGATGCCACTAGGTCGTATTGATAAAGAGACAACAGCAAATATTGGCCGTTTTGAAGGCGGAAAAGCAACCAACATCGTTTGTGATTCTGTTAAAGTCCTAGCGGAAGCTCGGTCTCTGAATAAAGATAAAATGGATCGTCAAGTGAAAAAAATGAGTGAGGCATTTGAAACAACTGCTGACGCAATGGGTGGAACGGCTGATGTTCACGTACAATTCATGTATCCTGGATACCGCTTTGAAGCTAAAGATGCATTGGTTCAATTCGCCTCAAAGGCCATTGAGAAGGTAGGCAGAACAGCACGACTTTTACAAAGTGGTGGAGGTAGTGATGCCAATGTCGTTTGCGGAAAAGGTATACCGACGCTGAATCTTGGTGTCGGTTATGAGAACATTCATACGGTAAAAGAAAAAATAGCTATTGCTGAATTGGTAAAGACCGGTGAATTAGTCTTGGCACTGATCGATCAAGCGGCCATGAACGATTAATTAATACATTGGTGGGTCGCAATAAGGGGATGAGAAACGATGGGGAAAGCGAGCGTAATTTTTCATATTGATATGAATAGTTTTTACGCCTCGGTGGAAATCGCGAATCATCCGGAGTTAGAAGGTCGGCCACTTGCAATTGCGGGAAAACCCGAAGAACGTCATGGAATTATTGTCACGAGTAGTTATGAGGCAAGAAAAATGGGTGTTCGTACCACGATGACTGTTCAGGAGGCACAAAAACGGTGCCCGGGCTTGATTGTCAAACATCCGGACTTTCCGTTGTATCGCAGAACATCGGAGCATCTCTTTCAGATGCTTATGTCCTATACCCCGCTTGTTGAGAAAGCATCAATCGATGAAGGTTATCTCGATGTTACGGGGCAGATTGAACGCATTCATCCACTCCGATTGGCTTCTGATATACAAGCGCGAATTGCAAAGGAACTCCATTTGCCTTGTAGTATTGGCATTGCACCCAATAAATTCCTAGCTAAAATGGCTTCTAATATGAAGAAACCAATGGGAGTAACCGTAATTCGAAAGCGTGAACTTGCCGATAAACTTTGGCCGTTACCGATTGGAAAAATGCATGGCGTTGGTCCGAAGACAGAAAAAATACTGATTAAAGACGGTATGTTTACAATCGGTGATCTTGCTCGAAAAGATCCTCAGTACATAGCAACGAAGTACGGAATTAACATGAACCGTCTCCATGCGCATGCTAATGGTAATGATGATCGACCTGTTGATCCTGAAGCTTGGGATCGGTATAAGAGTATTGGTCATTCGGTCACGTTAGCGCGTGATACGCGTTCGTTAGATCTCATACGAAGCACTTTTCAGAAACTCGCTTCAGAATTAGTCATTCAATTACACAGAGAGCACGTGGTGAGTTATGGAATTACTGTGACCATTCGTTATTATGACTGGACAACGGTTACAAGACAGAGGTCCACTGTTCAGCCCCTCAATGATCAGGATGAAATTGTGAATGTTGCGTACGCACTTTTCCAAAAAAATTGGAATCATTCAGCTGTTCGTTTACTTGGTCTAACACTCGCTGATTTTCAACCCGTAAGTGAGTCAACGAAACAACTGGACATTTTCACTTATCAAGAGGATGCCAAAACTGAGCGTCTTATGGGTTTAGTTAACGAACTCAATGACCGTTTTGGCGATTTTACATTAACACCTGCTGCTCGATTACTGAATGAGCAGTCATCAGCAAGACAAAATGAGGAAGAAACGAAAAAGACGGAAAAAAGATAGAGATTCGTGCTTTATGCGTTGAAAAAAGGGTGGATGGAATGAATTTTACTTTTCTAGGCACGGGTGCAGGAATGCCGGCGAAAGAAAGAAATGTGACTTCGATGGCTTTAGGGTTTCCAGAATATGATGGTGATCTCTGGCTCTTTGATTGTGGCGAGGGCACTCAACGACAAGTTCTGTATACATCTGTTAAGCTAACAAAATTAACCGTAATCTTTGTCACCCATTTACACGGCGACCATTTATTTGGATTGCCCGGCATTTTAGGTAGCCGTTCGTTTCAAGGAGCAGAAACGCCATTGCACTTGATTGGTCCAGTTGGTTTAAAGGAATATGTAGAAACTTCTCTGAAACTATCGGGAACGCATCTCCACTTTCCTGTGACGGTAATTGAAATTGAGCATAACGGCGTTGTTTATGAAAATGCTCATTTTGTGGTTACTGCTCGTGAGTTGGATCATGGCATTAAAAGTTACGGATATCGAGTAACTGAAAAAGATCAACAAGGTGAATTATTGGTTGATAAATTGAAAGCGATCGGCGTTACCCCGGGCCCGATCTATAAGTTAATTAAGGAACAATCTGAGGTAGAATTGCCAGATGGAACGAAATTAGAGACTGCAGCATTCATTGGTGAAAAAAGAAAAGGTCGCATTATCACAGTCTTAGGAGATACACGAACCTGTGCTGCAACTGTTGAGCTTGCAGAGAATGCAGATGTATTGGTTCATGAAGCTACTTTTCGAGGGGATGCCGAACAGTTGGCCCATGATTATCATCATTCGACATCCATTCAAGCCGCTGAAACGGCGAGACAGTCATCGGTAAAGACATTAATCTTGACGCATTTAAGTTCTCGCTACCAAAGAAAAGAACAATTGGGTCTGTTGAATGAGGCAAAATCGTTATTTCCTCATACATTTCTTGCTCATGATCTTTGGCACTTTCAATTAAAGATGCAACCAAGAGCATAATCAACTTCATTTATCGGTTATTGATACACATAAAAAAGAGGGGCTTCCTATTCAAGGAAGCCCCTCTTATCATGTACTTTTAACTTATGCATTAAGTAGGTTAATTATTTCGTTTCACCGTAACCATATGCACCGTGTTCACTAATATCGAGACCTGCTTTTTCAGCCTCAGCAGAAACGCGAAGTCCCATTGTTGCTTTCATGATAGCAAGTACGATGAAGGATGCAACTGCAACGAATGCAAATGCTGCAACAACACCAAGCGCTTGAACACCTAATTGGTGGAAGCCGCCACCATAGAAGAGACCTGCTTTACCAACACCAGCCAATTTCACGAGTGCAGGAGCTGCAAAGAATCCGGTTGACAGTGTACCGATGATACCTGAGATACCATGAACAGAGAATGCATAGATCGGATCGTCAAGACCTTTAGCTTCAAGGGCAATTGCAGTCCAGTACGTGAACGCACCGGCAACGGCACCAATAACGATCGCAGCCCAAGGTTCAACGAACGCACAAGATGCTGTGATAGCAACGAGTGCTGCAAGAACACCATTACACATAGCTCCGATATCAGCTGTTTTTCTGAGGATCATTGCAGCGAACAGTGCGCCAAGAGCACCTGCAGCTGCTGCCATGTTCGTTGTCAATGCAACATAGCCGAAGAACATACCATTGCCGATACTTACAGTACTACCGGCGTTAAATCCGAACCAGCCAATCCAAAGAATAAATGTACCAAGATAAACGAAAGGAATGCTGTGAGCTGGAATCGTTTGTGGTTTTCCGTCTTTGAATTTTCCAATTCTAGGTCCGAGGAGTAATGTACCTACAAGAGCTGCAGTTGCACCTTGAAGGTGAACGACTGTTGATCCGGCAAAGTCTTGCATACCGAGTGTACTTAGCCAGCCGCCGCCCCATACCCAGTGACCAACGACCGGATAGATAATAGCGATAAACACAGTACCAAAAATGAAATATACTGATAGTTTTGCACGTTCTGCAAAACCACCCCAAGCAATAGCAAGGGACACAGCGGCGAAAGCAAGTTGGAAAAGGAAGAAAATAGAGTCAGCGCCACTTGGAACACCGCTCAAGAAAAATTTAGAACCGCCAATAAATGCATTTCCATCACCAAATGCTACACCATAACCAACTGCCCAGAAGACAATCGATGATATAGCAAGAGTGATAATTTGCTTGCCTGTAATGTGGCCAGCGTTCTTGCTTTGCAGAGAACCTGACTCAAGAAAAGCGAAACCTGCTTGCATAAGAAGAACTAAGATTGCTGCAATCAATACCCATAATGAATCAACACTTGCAGATAATTCTTTCATGTATCTGATGCCCCCTTCTTTCGAATGAAATTATTATAACATAACATGTCAGTAAAAGTTACAACAAAATATTAAAAATATTCATTTATTTATGAAAGCCTTTCCAAATACGACAATTTTTTTGATTTTTACATACTGAAGATCCCGGACAAATTTACCGTATTGTAGGAAATCATAACTGATTTCATCGTTATTTCCCGATTAATTAGGAACAATGTAAAATTCAAGAGGCTAATGAACAGATTTTGTTCATTGATAATCAGACAATGAAGAGATCAAATTCAATGTCAGAAAAATCATCGTTATCAACAAGAAATCAAATCCAATAAAATTCAAATTTATATTTTAGGTAAATGGGTTCCTGTTTCGTAAATGCTTTTCATATGTTTCAATTGTTTTCTATAATAGAAGAATAATTTTGAAGATCTTGCGTGAAGGTGATTGAGGGATGCTTAAGAATAGAGTTGTTGTGATTACAGGAGCTTCAAGTGGATTAGGCAGTGAGTTAGCGTTGCTCTTTGCCCAAAAAGGAGCAATAGTGGTGCTGCTTGCACGGAATGAGAAGAGACTTACTGAAATTAAGCAACAAATTAATAGTGAGGGTGGTCGAGCATTCAGTATGACGCTTGACATTACCAAATCCGAAGCTGTCTCTGATGTTTTTAGAAAAATAGAAGATCAATTTGGCATTATCGACATTTGCATTAATTGTGCAGGCTATGGCCAATTTCAAAGATTTACAGAAATGACTGATCAGAGCATTGAGCATATGTTCAAAGTCAATGTTCTTGGGTTAATTGCTTGTTCAAAAGCTGCACTGCCTTTGCTTCTTAAAGGGGAACGGAAACAGTTGGTCAATATCGCTTCAATGGCGGGAAAGGTGACCACGCCTAAATCAATTGTGTATGGAGCGACGAAACATGCCGTTATAGGTTTTTCTGATGGACTGCGCATGGAACTTGAAAATGAAGGCCTTCGCGTATTGGTTGTGAATCCAGGTCCGATTCGCACCCCTTTTCTGAATATTGCAGATCCGTCCGGTCATTATGTGGAATCAGCGGGACGTTTTTTATTGGAGCCCCATCACGTTGCAGAAAGAGTGTTCAATGCTATTGAACGGAACAAACGTGAACTCAACCTTCCATGGTACATGGCTATTGGTGCCAAGCTTTTTCAAATCACACCAGGTATTTTTGTGAAATTTTTTGGAGCATTTTTAAAGATGAAATAAGTAAAGATGCGAAATTTGTAAATCTATTTTTTTGCCTAACTTTTATAATTGAGGTATTATTGTTGTGAAAGTAACCGCTTACAAAATTGGTGTGTGCCAATTTTGGTATGTGGTAAATGACGGGAGGAGTCAGAATGCAAACAGAAACACAAGCATCCGCAAAAGACATGACCGTTGACACCGCAAGATGGATTTATACTAAAATGCAAGAAATTCGCCAATTTGAAACCGCAGTTCATGACATCTTTGCGAAAGGAGAAATTCCTGGTTTTGTGCACCTTTATGCCGGTGAAGAAGCTGTTGCAGTAGGTGTTTGTGCACATCTTACAGATAATGACAGCATCACAAGTACTCATCGTGGGCATGGGCATTGTATTGCCAAAGGCTGTGATCTAAATGGGATGATGGCGGAAATATTTGGACGTGCCACCGGTCTATGTAAAGGAAAAGGCGGCTCGATGCATATCGCAGATGTATCGAAGGGGATGCTCGGAGCGAACGGAATTGTTGGCGCAGGATTACCACTTGCAATTGGTGCAGGATTAACTGCAAAGGTGAAAAAAACAAATGATGTAGCTGTTTGCTTCTTTGGAGACGGCGCAAGCAATCACGGCACATTTCATGAAGCAGTGAATATGGCTGCGATTTGGAAGCTTCCGGTTATTTTTGTGTGTGAAAATAATGGATTTGGTGAGGCATCCACATTCGATTATGCTGCTGCAGCTGATCGAATTTCAGACTTTGCCAAAGTGTATAAAATTTCCGGGGAGACTGTGGACGGAAAAGACTTAGCTGCTGTATATGAAGCAGCGGGTAAGGCAGTGGAACGTGCACGCAACGGAGAAGGACCAACAATTCTGGAATGTCTCACCTATCGTGACTTCGGACATTTTGAAGGTGATACACAATCCTATAAAGATAAAGACATGCAGCAAAAAGCAGTTACAGATGATGATGCCATTTTACGCTATCAGCAATTTGTGAAAGAGCACAAGATTTTGTCTGAAGAGGACATTAGAGAGATTGACGATCAAGTGAAGGCAGCGATTGAGGAAGCTATTCGATTTAGTGAGGAAAGTCCGTTTCCAGGTGAAGGTGAAGTGACAACCGACGTCTATGTTTCTTATTAATTCGATCTGTGAAATCCGGAGGTGCTTGCAATGGCAGTCAAAATGAGTTATTCAGATGCAATAAATGATGCGATTCGTTTGGCAATGCGTAAAGATGAAAGCGTTATCTTAATTGGTGAAGATGTAGCGGGAGGTGCCGAAGTCGATCATTTGCAAGACCAAGGCGCATGGGGCGGTGTTTTTGGTGTCACCAAAGGCATTGTCGAAGAATTTGGCCGTGATCGTGTTATCGATACGCCCATAGCTGAATCCGGATATATGGGGGCAGCAGTCTCCGCTGCAGCTACCGGATTGCGACCGATTTCAGAACTTATGTTTAATGATTTTATCGGTAGTTGCTTGGACGAAGTAATGAACCAAGCAGCGAAGTTCCACTATATGTTTGGAGGAAAAGCCAAGGTCCCACTCACCATTCGTACAATAGATGGAGCAGGATTTAATGCGGCTGCACAACATTCACAGAGTTTGTATGCGCTATTCACTCATATTCCTGGATTGAAGGTTGTCGTTCCGAGCAATCCATATGATATGAAGGGATTACTTCTCAATGCTATTTTTGACGATGATCCGGTCATCGTATTTGAGGATAAGACGCTCTATGGAATGAAGGGGGAAGTCGGTGAAGGCTTCTATACGATTCCATTTGGAAAAGCAGAAATTACTCGGGCTGGAAAAGATCTTACCATTGTAGGAATTGGGAAACAAGTGCATACCGCGATGAAAGCAGCGGATCAACTTGCGAAGAAAGGCTTTGAAGCTGAAGTTATCGATCCAAGAACATTATCCCCACTCGATGAAGATACGATTATCAATTCGGTAAAAAAGACCGGACGGCTCATTATTGTCGATGAAGCATATCCACGTTGCAGTGCGGCAACAGATATTGCAGCTATTGTCGGAGACAAAGCTTTTGATTATCTTGACGCACCGATTAAAAGAGTGACTGCTCCCCATGCACCGGTGCCTTTCTCTCCACCTCTGGAAAAACTATACATGCCTTCACCGGAGAAAATTCTCGCTGCATTCAGTGTGATGGTTGGCGATAAGGTTTTTTCAGCTGTGTGATGGTCGACGATGAACTCCGTATTTTATTTCTTGAGCATTATCTTAGTTAGCTGAAGATCCTTGAGTTTAACCGAAAGGAGCGAAAAGTACATGGCTGTAGAAATCATTATGCCGAAAATGGGCATGGGTATGGAAGAAGGAACCGTTGTCGAATGGCTGAAACAGAAAGGCGATTCGGTTAAAAAAGGCGAATCTGTAGTTTCAATCAGTTCAGATAAAATTGAAAAAGAACTCGAAGCACCTGAGGAAGGTGTGTTGATCGAAATTGAGGCGGATGTTGATGATATAGTGCCGATCGGCAAACCATTAGGATACATTGGTTCACCAGGTGAATCAATAAATGAGCCGGGTGAACCGACATCTTTGATTCAACCTACGCAAGAAGATTCTGATGTTCCTACTGTGGAGATCAATCAAGCTACAGCAATTGCTTCTGAAGAAGAACCTAGACTTCGTGTATCTCCTGCTGCAAGAAGACTGTCTAAAATCATGAAGGTTAATCTATCCACAGTTACCGGTTCAGGACCATTAGGCAGAATTACAAAGGCTGATGTCGAACATGCTGCAAATACTCAAAAAGTAGAACCGGAAAACAAGACAATTGAGATCGAGGAAAAACCTTCAGCTACACCTCCATCGATTGGTGGAACGACAAAACGGGTGACCGGGATGCGGAAGGTTATCTCAGAACGCATGTTCCAGAGTTTGCAACAAACCGCACAGCTCACCTTGCAAACTACAGCTGATGTTACGGAATTACTGGCCTTTCAGAAAAAAGCAAGAGAAGCCTACCAGATTAATGATGAAGTGCGCTTAACCATTACCGATTTTATTGCAAAAGCGGCAATCAATGCGCTCCTTGATCATAAGGAAATGAATAGTCTCTATCAAGGAGACTCGATAACGACGTTTGATTCGGTGCATCTTGGTGTTGCAATTGCTCTACCTGAAGGACTTGTTGTACCGGTGATTCAAGACGCAGATCGAAAATCACTCAGTGCAATCTCTCGAGAAATTAGGAAAGCGAGTAAATTGGCGCGTGCATCAGAAATGAACCAACTTCAATTAAACGGTTCTACATTTACGATTACTTCACTTGGAACTTATGGTATTGGTTTCTTTACACCTGTGCTGAATCCTCCCGAAGTCGGGATTCTCGGTGTGGGTACAATTAGTGAGCAACCCGTTTATTTCGGTGACGAACTGAAGAAGCGGAGCATGCTTCCACTTAGCCTCACCTTTGATCACCGAGCAATTGATGGCGCACCTGCTGCATCGTTCCTCGCCGCTATTAAGGCGAATCTTGAGAAACCATTTAAACTTGTACTCTAAAAAGAGATCAATCGCTTCAAAAATTGAGTTAGTCAATGAGAACAGTCCTGCCCCATGCGGAACTGTTTTTTTTTGTACAAGAGAGCGTATATAAATTTGGATGGTATCAGTGTTCGTATTTGCACAGTCATAGTTGGTACAAGTTAAAAGTCAAACACGAACGTGCGAGACGCCTGCTGGAGCGAGTGGTCGAAGCACACTTGATGCACCATCTGGATGGAGTGTTTTTTTAGTTTTTCTTATTCTGAGTTTACGATTATAAAAGTATTGTTCGGAATTGATTGGATAAATGAATGAAAATTAGGGTACAATGTGTGTAAATACTGCGTTGTCACACCGGTGATCGCTATAGAAGGGGAAATCAAATGCCACAGTCTAAGTACTTTCGTTTTGCCGTTTGGTTATTAATCATTCTCGTAATATTAATGGTAGGTTCGAAGCTTACTTTTATTCTTCAACCCGTTGGGGTGCTGTTTACCTCCCTTGCTGCCCCACTCATCATCTCAGGATTATTGTATTATCTGTTGCGCCCACTTGTTCGAGGATTGGTTCGATTAAAGATACCTAAAGTAATAGCCATAATTATTATCTATCTTATTGTGATTGGTGGCATCACGCTGCTTATTCTCTCATTTGGTCCGGTATTATATAATCAATTTCTTTCACTAATTACTACTATGCCGGGGTTAATTCAGCAGCTTGGGGATCAACTCGTCAATTTTCAGCAGAGTGAACTGTTTTCCAAAATGCATCTCGATGAAATTCCATATCTTGATTTTGCAAATCGATTCTCAAAATCATTCTCAACAATGGTTACGGCCATTGGGAATAATGTCCTTTCAATCATTCAATCGGTTACAGGTACCGTACTGATTATTGTGACTGTTCCATTCATACTCTTTTATCTATTAAAAGACGGCAACCGCATGTCGCGTGGGGTAATGAAATTTGTTCCAGAAGAACATCAAGACAAAGCACATGAAATTCTAAAAGATATGGATCAGACGATTAGTGGGTATATACAGGGACAAATGATTGTTTTGCTTTTTGACTTTATTTTCATTTATATTTGGTATTTAATCATCGGGCTTCACTATTCTTTGGTACTAGCACTTGTGATTCTTTTTACAAATGTGATTCCATTCGTTGGCTCCTTTATCGCTACGATTCCCGCTGTCATCGTGGCTTTTATTCAGTCTCCTATACTCGCTGTCTATGTCATTGTTGGGGTTACAGTTGTCCAACAGATAGAAGGAAACGTCATTTCTCCGCTTGTTATGGGAAGAAAACTGGATATTCACCCACTAACAATCATCTGCCTATTGTTGGTAGCCGGCAATTTGGCGGGGATTATTGGTATGCTGCTTGCAATTCCATTTTATGCCGTTTGCAAAGTCATTGTTACGAGGGTTTATCAACTGGTTCAATTGCGCAAACAGTGGAGAAACCAAAATGAGGTGAAGTAGGATGGGATACGTACAAGAACTTCGAAAGCAGATTGGTCATTATCCGGTAATGTTGGTCGGGGCTGTTGCATTAATTGTTGATAAACAAGGAGCTGTTTTGCTTCAAAAACGTAAATATCCGGAACAGTACTGGGGATTGCCTGGCGGCTTAATGGAATTAGGGGAGACGGCTGAAGAAACAGCGAAACGTGAAGTGTTTGAAGAGACCGGATTAACCATTCACAATCTGCAATTATTTCAAGTATATTCCGGGGTAAAGACGCCTTCACGAGCTGCAAATGGCGACCAGTATTTTCCAGTAACGATTGCGTATTTAGCAGAGATGGTGGCTGGTGAATGGAAGATTGATTCAAAGGAATCCGAAACCTTTGAATTTCGTTCCATTGAAAATCTCCCTGATCTTATTTTAAAAAATCATCGTATCATTATAAACGAGTATTTCTTAAAGAGGGGTAAAGAAAACAAGTGAAGCTTCGTTCACATGTTATGTTTCATTCGAGCATAATGCGAACTTCCAATGAATGGTTAGGCAATAAATTTGTAGTACAAAAAAGCAATGATCCGGAGCATGGCTCTGGGTCATTGCTTTTCATGTAAAATAAATTAGTTAATTGCCGTTTCAAGTGCAATTTTGATCATAGAATTAAAGGACGTTTGCCGTTCTGCAGCAGTCGTATCGTCCTCATCAGTGAATATATGATCGCTGACCGTGAGGATCGTCAGAGCTTGTGCACCATATTTTGCTGCTAAAGTGTATAAGGCAGAGGTTTCCATTTCAACAGCAAGTACGCCATATTCACCAAGCTTTTTCACAATATCCATACTGTCACGATAAAAGACATCGGCTGAAAGGACATTTCCGGCGCGTAAAACGATTCCAAGTTCTCTGCCGATCGAATAAGCTTTCTGGAGCAAGTCGAAATTCGCAGTAGGTGCAAAATCAATTGTAGGGAATGTGCTATGGTTCACGGATGAATCCGTTGTCGCCGACATCGCAAGGATGACATCGCGAACATGAATATCTTTCTGAACACCGCCGCATGTACCGACGCGAATCAACTTTTTCACACCATAGTCGCGAATAAGTTCATTGGTATAGATTGAAATTGATGGGATGCCCATTCCCGTTCCTTGGACAGAAATTCTTTGACCTTTATACGTTCCTGTATAGCCAAGCATCCCCCTGACATTGTTGTACTGTACCGCATTCTCGAGATATGTTTCTGCAATATATTTGGCACGGAGCGGATCGCCAGGAAGTAAAATGCGGTCCGCAATTTCGCCTGGTTTTGCTTCAATATGAATACTCAACGCTTTTCCTCCTTTAATTATGTATCAAATCTCTTTTATTTTAACATGTAATCGAAGCACAATGGAGTTAAGTCTGATAGAGCTCGAGTGGCAAATCATCAGGATCTCTGAAAAATGTGAATGGCTTACTTGTTAATGGATCGATTCGAATCGGCTCCGTAACAATACCTTTGTCGTTTAACTCTCGGACAGCAACCGCAACATTGGGTACCTTAAACGCAAGATGTCGCAGCCCACATGCCTCTGGTTGTGTCTGTCGATTAGGCGGTGCGGGAAAGGAAAATAATTCAATTTGCGACCCATCAGGTAACGAAAGGTCGAGTTTATAAGAATGCCTTTCTGCACGATAGGTTTCCTCAAGAATCTTAAATTCAAGCAAATCAACGTAAAAATGTTTGGCTCGCTCGTAATCAGAACAAATAATCGCACAGTGGTGAATGCCTGTTATAGTGATCATGTGTACGCCCTCAATCTTATGACTTGTGTTAGAAGTATAACAAATTCGTTGTGGCTTGTGTAAAATGGTCGTCAGAAAATGCAAGAAATATTGACACTTTATTATGTAAGAACGATACTATACATATGAACGATTAAACATATGTTCAATTGTTATTAGGCATTTACGGTAAGCGAGGCGATACGCATTGGACACGCACAACAAAAATCATGAAAGTACACAGAATCATGAGCATCATCATCCATCTAACAATCAGAAATTGCTCTTTATCAGTTTTTTAATTATATCGGTGTTCATGATCGTGGAAGCGATTGGCGGCTTTTTGAGTCATAGTCTAACTTTGTTATCAGATGCTGGCCATATGCTGAGCGATGCTGTCTCATTAGGATTAAGTTTTATCGCCATGGTAGTCAGTGCAAGAGCTTCTGCCAACACTAATAAAACCTTCGGTTACAAGCGATTTGAAATCTTAGCCGCACTTTTTAACGGGGTATTGCTCCTTATTATTTCATTAGTAATAATCATCGAAGCAATCTCACGCTTACGCGTGCCGCAATCTGTCGCAAGCAGTGAGATGTTGTTCATTGCGAGCATTGGACTTGTTGTCAATATTGTTGTCGCAGGGCTTCTCATCCATGGAGAAAAAGAAGAGAACCTGAATATACGGAGTGCTTTTCTCCATGTACTTGGAGATTTGCTTGGCTCGGTTGGAGCTATCGTTGCCTCACTCATGATCATGTGGTTCGGTTGGGTGATTGCAGACCCGATTGCAAGTATCCTCGTATCCCTCATTATCTTAAAGAGCGGATGGGGTGTTACGCGCCAATCGGTAAATATTTTGATGGAAGCGAAACCTGAAAATTTAGATCTGGAGGAGGTTCGCAGTCGCATCCTCCAATTAAATGGGGTGCAAGGGCTACATGATCTGCATATATGGACAATCACATCGGGATTTTATTCGCTCAGCTGTCATTTGACCGTGAGTGATGGTGTTGATCGTGACCAAATTTTGACTCAAGTAGAACAGTTGCTGGCCGACTACCATTTGGAACACTCTACGATACAAATCGAAAATAGTCATTATGCAGAGTGTCGCTCAGATTGCGCACATCAGAAACATGGATAAAGAAGATAAAGATAAAAAGCAGGAATGAAGATTATCTTCATTCCTGCTTTTTGAGTGATAAACTTAAGCTTCAATTGTTTCTAGATAGGCACGAATTTCTTCTGGTGATTGGTCATCGGCACGAAGATGTGCTATTTTTTTACCGTTCTTGAAAGCCAGCAAGCTGGGGATGCCGAGTACTTGATAATCCCGTCCAAGTTCTGGAAATTGATCGCGATCCGCGCTATACCATTCAAAGTCAAAATCTTTAATAATATCATCAATGTACATGTTCAACCTTTTGCAGTCCGGGCACCAAGTGGTTTCAAATTTAATCATGATTGTCTTTGGTGTGTTGATGACTTGCTGAAATTCTTCTGTCGTTTCAATTGCTTTCATCGCAAATCTTCCTCTTTTCAAATCATCTTGTTCTCATTTTAGCAGAATCCCACATGAACGGAAAGAATTGTTTCTCTCGTTTTACTGTTAAGGAACAGCGAGCCGTGATAGAGTAGAGTTAATTATGAATGGGGGGTCTTTTTGTGGCGAATGAAGCACTTCTTATCATTGATATGAGTAATGACTTTGTGGATGAGCATGGTGGATTGACAGCAGGCAAGCCGGCACAGAAAATCGTGCCGTATATTGTCGATATGGCCAATCAATTCTTTGAAGCAGAAAAACCGATCTTTTTCTGTATGGACGCACATGAGCAGAACGATGCACATTTTCAATTATGGCCGCCTCATAATATTAAAGGAACATGGGGCGCTGAATTGTATGGAAATCTGAATGTCTGGTTTCAGGCGCATAAGACTGAATCGAATGTCTTTTTTGTTCCCAAGCCAGAATATGATGCTTTTATGGGTACCGATTTAGACCAAATGTTACGTGCACACTCGATTGATACTGTTCATCTCACTGGTGTTTGTACAGATATTTGTGATTTTCTAACTGCTTACGGTGCGTATTCCCGTGGTTATAAAACAATTGCTCACAACAAAGGCATGGCAACGTTTACCGATCAGCATCAGTTGTTTCTGAACCACATGCATGCCATTTTTAAGACAAAATTAATTAATTAATCGAAAATCGAGGTGAATGTGATGAAAGTACAACATGAGATTGAAAAGAGGAGATGTGCATGGTCCACTTCCGATCCTGATTATATCGACTATCATGATCTTGAATGGGGTCGTCCTCACTATGATTCACAAGAATTATTCGAAATGCTTTGCTTGGAGGGTATGCAAGCCGGTTTAAGCTGGATCAGCATCTTAAAACGACGCGATGCTTATCGAGAGGCATTTGCAAACTTTGATCCCCAAGTCATTGCAAACTATGATAATGACAAAGTCGAACAATTGATGGGAAATTCAGGGATCATTCGTAATCGATTGAAGATTAATGCGATCATTGTCAATGCAAAGGCGTATCTGGAAATTGAACAAGAACAATCTTTTAGCGATTATATTTGGTCATTCATTGGCGGTAAACCAATCACTCATCATTTCTCGGAGGAAGGTTCGATTCCTTCTTCTAGTGAAAAATCACGAGTAATGAGTAAAGCTTTGAAAAAAAGAGGCTTTAAATTTGTTGGCGAAACGATTTGCTACGCTTTTATGCAAGCAACAGGAATGGTGAACGATCATGTGACGCATTGCTTTTGTTTTGATGAAATCACCCGACACTAATTAAACATTTTCCACGCTTAATCATAGTTCCTAATTGCAGGGATAAAGAGACAAATGGCGATCATGAACAGTCCGGACATGCTCAACACGACCATGGCAGAGATGCCGCCAATCATACTTGCAAACCAACCGGTGAATAGATAACCGACCGGAAGCAATGCAAATGATCCGAGCATATCCAGACTTGCTACACGACCGAAAGACTCCGGCTCAACGAATTCCTGGAGACTGGTTTCCCAAATCAATCCAAAAATCATACTTCCTAGCCCTTCTAGAGTCATCAACAAACTAATTACAACCGGACTATGAACAAATGGCATGATCAAAAAAGCGGCAACACCGATACCCACACCAAGGTATGCAATAATTCCGCGGTACCTCCAGGTTTTGCGCATTCCAAAAATAAATGCTGCGAGTGCGGAACCCACTGCCTCACCGGACATTACAAAGCCATATACATAAGAAGGAAAATGATCGTGCACATTAAGTAGCCATGGAATGAGTATCACAATAACACCTGATGTACAAATATTAATGAAGCAAAAAGCGAGAATTGTGACCCAGAGCCACGTGTTATTCTTGATAACTCGAATGCCTCCGAGGCTTTCTTTGAACAAAGAAGATTTTTCCGTTTCTGTTTTAACATTTTTGTTAATCTCGCCTTCCTTTGTCAAAAAAAGAAGACAAATAAATGAAATAAAAAAGGTTAGGGCGTCAATGCCAAAGCCTACAGGAGCCGACCAAAGTGCGACAATCATGCCACCAATCGCCGGACCGATCAAACGCATCCCTTGAACACTGAGCTGATTCAAAGCATTTGCTGAGGTACGGATGTCGGGCGTGAACACAGAAGCCCGCATTGCGGAAAAAGCCGGCTGAAACAGACCGCTACATAGACCAAGCATAACTGCGAAGATGATCAGTAATTGTATCGTTAACAAATGTGTCAATGCTAAACTCATAATTGTTAATGCAATGAAACCTTGAATGAAGTCTGTCAGACGCATGATTTTTGCACGATTATATTTATCAACGATAACGCCTGCAAAGGGAAGCATGAGTACATTGGGCAACATATACGCAGTCATAATCAAACCCATCGCTACTGTTGACTGAGATAAAGAGTAGACGAGTAGTGGAATAATCACACCTGTAATTGATGAGCCAAAATTAGAAAATGTATTGCCGATCCACAAAGAGCGAAAGGCTTGCGACTGATAAACGGGGAGGAGAATTTGAGGAATCTTACACTTAGATTGCATCATTGGTGTATGCCCTTGGCTGTTCACGATTGCCACCTCAATATAGATTGATAAATTCAATAACACTGCTCACACTATAAATCAAAATGGAAGAATAGTCACGACATGATTAATAATAGGTTGCGTAAAATAGTTCTCGGAAAGGGAAATTAGGAAGATTAGGTGCGAGCTGCCTACGGGACTTCCCTACTGATCACGAGTACTTCGGATTCGGAAAATTTGACACAGAGTAATGATCATACAGTTCATAACGTAACGTCTGACTATGATAAAATGAAAAAAGAAATGCGTTCCTAAATAATGGATTTGAGGAAAAAAGGATGTGGAATTAATGGACGGATTAACTGAAAAGAAGAAAAGTTCTCAAGAACTATTTAAAGGAAGAATTGTTCATTTATTTTTGGATAAGGTGCTTTTACCAAATGGTCAGGAATCCACCCGCGAAGTTGTCAAACATCCGGGAGCGGTCGCAATCATTGCTGTGGATGAGGATGGAAAATTGCTTCTTGTAAGACAATATCGCTATCCACTCGACAGTATTATCTTTGAAATTCCTGCGGGAAAGCTTGAACCAGGAGAAGATCCTGATGACTCCGCTCGCCGTGAACTCGAGGAAGAGACGGGCTACCAGTGCAGAGAAATGAAAAAAATTGCCTCATTCTATTCATCACCGGGCTTCTCTGACGAACTCTTACATATCTATTTTACAGATTCTCTCATTAAGAAGGGGGAGCAACATTTAGATCAAGATGAGTTTCTTGAAGTTCGTGCGGTTGACTTGGAAGAAGCCATTAGAATGGCTGAAGATCATCGAATCTATGATGCGAAGTCTATCTATGCAGTTCAATTCATGCAGTTGAGGGCATTACGTCATTAATAAGTGAGAATAGAGCGACAGTAACCGGCTTGGTCATAGTTATCTGAAAAAATCATAGAATGAGATTATAGATTTCAGATGATCGAACGAGTCGGGAGGTCGACAAGATGATTAACGAGCGATTAAAAAAAGCTCTTGCCCAGCATGTACAAGACTATATGTCCCTATATACCTTTGTGACAGGATTACTCCTAATGGGCATTATCTTCGGTGCAATTGTTGTGAATTGTCTTTCCTATGAATCCAGAAGTGATCTTCTTAATTATTTACAACAGTTCTTCGGAGAATTAGCGAAGAATCAAATTGCCGATCCCCAAGCGCTGTTCAAAGAAAGTCTCTTTCACGATCTGCAGTTTCAGATTTTAATCTGGGTGCTTGGGCTCTCAGTGATCGGATTACCGTTCATCTTCTTGCTCATTTTTGTCAAAGGGATGTTCCTTGGCTTTACCGTTGGTTTTCTGATTAGTGAAATGGGGGTAAAGGGGCTATTGACCGTACTGGTCAGTATATTTCCTCAGAATCTATTAACGATCCCTAACTATTTATTTATCGCAGTACTTGCAGTTGCTTTCTCTTTAAAGATGTTCCGACAGTTATTGATGAAAACAAGAAAGCAAGCGATGCTTCCACAGTTTATCAATTATGGTCTGGTATTGGCAAGTACAAGCCTGATTGCTGCCGCTGCTTCAGGATACGAAGCTTATGTATCACCTGTTCTCATAAGGATGATCATTTCGTGAACAGTGTTCTATAAGAAGTTGTCACTATTTTTAAATACAATAATTATAATTTGAAAATGATTATACTTAATTGACACCATTCTCAATAAGGATTATAATTTACCCATGATAGACAGTGGTTTTATTGATAATATGTCATCTTCTTTGACAATTTTCATTCACGATCACCCGCATTGCCGACAACCTCAAATGATTTGTTGCCGATATAACGATGGATTTGTTCTTGCGAAGGAGGGGCTTGTATGGAAGGCAGAATTAATCGAATTAAGAAACAGCTTCATGCTCAAAAATACAAATTGACGCCCCAACGAGAAGCGACAGTCAGAGTCTTGTTGGAAAATGAACAAGATCATCTGAGCGCTGAAGATGTCTATCTTCTTGTGAAGGAGAAAGCTCCTGAAATCGGCCTAGCCACAGTATACCGAACACTTGAGTTATTGTCAGAGTTGAAGATTGTTGACAAAATTAACTTTGGAGATGGCGTCTCGCGTTATGACCTTCGTCGAGAAGGTGCAAGTCACTTTCATCATCATTTGGTTTGCATTGAATGTGGTTCAGTTGATGAAATCCAAGAAGATTTGCTTGGAGAAGTTGAGAAAGTGGTGGAGCGTAAATGGCATTTTAAAGTCAAAGATCATCGCTTGACTTTTCATGGCATTTGCCATCGCTGTTTAGAAAAGCATGAAGAAGAAAATCGTTTGAATAAAGAAAAGGAATTTGAAAAAGAACCTGAAAAAGTATGACCATTTGATCATTAACAGCCTGAGCTATTCAGGCTGTTTTTTCAAAAAATATTTACATTTAAAGTTTTTGTCCGGATAATTCAGCGAAGATGCGAGATCGCCCGCGGCAAGCGAGCAATCAAAGCGCGATGGATACAAATAAGGACTGAAAGTTTGTAATACATAGGAAGAATCTTGACATTTAACTCCTGCTGTCTGCATGTTTTTAGCATCAAAGTTCATATGAATGAATAAGCGATCATTCATGTGAGGACAGGCAGGGGTAAAAAATGAAAAATACTAGTCAAACAACCATTCAATTATTAAAAATGCTGATAGTATTCATTTTATTGACAGCTGTATTTTATTATGGAATGATTTGGATGGATCAACATCAGCAGAATGTCCACCGGTATGAGGAGCCTGGGGCTGGGGCTGCCGAGGTGAGCGCAATAACAACTGGTGGCGAAGGGCAATACATGTTTTGGCATGTTCAGCATGATTATGCAAGGCTTATAGAATTTTTACGAGATGGAGAGTGAGCGATTGAAGAAACAGTTGGATGACTTTTTAGCTGTTCTAATCAAAGATCGTGGTCTCTCAAAAAACACTATTGAGGCCTACAGGAACGACTTGCATCAATATTTGGATTATCTCATTTATCAAGAGCATTGTACTGCTTGGGAAAATGTCACGGACTTGGTTGTGATAAAATATCTCTATTATTTAAAAGATCGAGGCAATGCAACAACGACACAAGCAAGAAAGGCTGCTGCGGTACGTGGATTTCATCGCTACTTACTTCGGAATCATCAGATGACACATGACCCCGCTTATACATTGGAAATTCCGAATGTAGAACCGCGTACATTATCTACCCTCTTGACCATTGACCAGGTAAATAAGCTTCTAAAAGCTCCCGATTCGAGTACAAAGCTCGGAAGACGTGATCGGGCAATGCTCGAATTATTGTATGCCACTGGGATGCGTGTCTCCGAATGCATCCAATTAAATCGTGAACATGTGAATCTTGAACTAGAATTTGTTCAGTGTGTCGGCGGAAAAAAAGGGAGTGAACGGATTATTCCGCTTAACCCTCCTGCAATTGAAGCACTTGACCAATATATGAACATGGATCATGAATCGGCAGAGGAAGAAAAGGCTGAACAGCCTCTATTTATCAATCGATTGAATAGAAGGCTTACAAGGCAAGGGGTTTGGAAGATCCTTAAGCACAATGCTGAAATTGCGGGTCTGGCCATTTCTTTATCACCGGAAACGCTTCGCCAATCCTTAACCGCACACTTGTTGCAAAATGGTGCTTCTCTTGAATTCATTGATGAACTGCTCGGCCGCTCACCTTCCTCTACTGTACTGAGGTATTCTCTTCCGAAGCGACCGCCGTTGAAGAAATTGTACGCAAGTTTCCATCCTCGTGTAAAAGAATAGTATAAAAGATCGTATCGATCGACTGACTGGAGCGATTTACATGAAACCAATAAAAGAAGTTATGGACAAACTCAGACACTATACAAATCAAAAACCCCATATCGGTTTAATCCTAGGCTCCGGTCTCGGGGACCTTGCAGAAGAGATAGCGGATGCGGATCGCATTCCTTACCATTCGCTTCCTCATTTTCCTGAATCAACCGTTAAGGGTCATAAAGGCCAATTTGTGATCGGCGAGCTTGAAGGGAAAACGGTTGTTGCAATGCAAGGACGCTATCACCATTATGAGGGTTACTCTTTGGCACAAGTTGCTTTTCCTGTCTATGTCATGAAGGCAATGGGCATAGAAAAATTGATTGTGACTAATGCATGTGGTGGGATAAATACCTCATTTCAACCAGGCGATTTAATGTTAATTAATGATCACATCAATATGCTCGGGGGTAGCCCACTGATCGGTCCGAATGAAGATGAACTTGGACCGCGATTTCCAGATATGTCGCATGCATATAGTCCGGCATTGATTCATACGGCAAAGCAGGCGCTTCAACACTGAATATTCATGTTCAGGAAGGTGTATATCTTGCAACGCATGGTCCGCAATATGAAACACCGGCTGAAATTCGTATGATGCGCGTGATGGGTGCGGATGCCGTCGGAATGTCTACTGTTCCGGAAGTCACAGCAGCGAGCCATCTAGGACTCGATGTCCTTGGAATTTCTTGTATCACAAATATGGCTTGTGGCATTCTTGATCAGCCGTTGTCGCACAAAGAAGTCATAGAAACGGCTGATCGAGTCAAAGCAGATTTTACTTCCTTAATTAAATCCATTATTCGTTCAATCTAATCAAAAATTAAAAAAGATGAGTTTATGCTAAAAACCCCATGACGTTGGAAATCCAATGCCAAGGGGTTTTTATTTACTCTTTTTTCTTCTATTAAAATAATTCATCAATCATAAGTGTTGCTCATTTGTGTTCCTTTTTAATAATCAACTTATGCCATCATCAATCGCTACTCTATTCTTCTACTCTCACGTGAGAAGTTTGTATAACCATTCAGTGTTCTTAATGAACGTTTGCGTTGTTCATTAATCTAAAGACATATTATTTTGCGTGATTTTCTGTATAAAAGAAATGCTCATGGACAGAATGATAAAGATTATTGTGAGGAGGTTTAGTCATGAGGGTATTTTCTATTTGGACGATTTGTGCCGCACTAATTATTGCGACCTTTCTTCCAGCGGCTGCGGCATTTGCTGAGACAAAAGGAAACACAGATAAGGAGACTGCTAATCTAAAATCGGCAATTGTTATCGAGCAGGAGACTGGGAAGATTCTATTCGAACAAAATGAAAACAAAGAGTTACCACCCGCGAGTATGACAAAGGTCATGACGCTTCTCTTGATCTTTCAAGCATTGGAAAAACACCAAATTTCATTGAAAGATAAAGTGAATGTGAGTGAACACGCCGCGTCCATGGGGGGATCACAGGTATTTCTTGAACCTGGAGAGACAATGACTGTGGACGAACTATTGAATGCGATTTGTATTGCATCAGCTAATGATGCGTCGGTAGCAATGGCGGAATTTCTCGCAGGGTCAGAGAAAGCCTTCGTTGCTAATATGAATCGGGAAGCAAAGAAATTAGGCTTAACACATACTCATTTTGTTAATCCTACTGGATTGCCAATAACGGATCATTACACAACGGCTCACGATATGGCGGTGATGGCTCGAGCACTTTTGCAACATCCTAAAGTACTCCACTACACATCAAAATATGAAGACTATCTGCGTGAAAACACGGATAAGAAATTTTGGCTTGTCAATACGAATAAACTCATAAAGACCTACCCAGGGGCTGATGGACTAAAGACCGGATTTACAAACGAAGCAAAATATTGTCTCACAGCGACTGCAAAAAGGAACGGAATGCGTGTTATCGCAGTGGTCATGGGCGCACCAACTCCGAAAGAACGAAATAAAGAGATTGCAGCCTTAATGGATAATGCATTTGCAGCCTATATGACAAAACCACTACTTAAAAAGAATAAAACAGTGGCATTGGTTAAGGTCAATAAAGGAGAACATGCAGAAGTCCCAATTGTAACAAAACGTCCCGCTGTTCTCCTTCTCAAAAAAGGAGAGAGCACGAAGGGACTGAAGAAATCTATTCAAATGAAAGGCACTTTACAGGCGCCAATTAAATCAGGAACTGTTGTCGGTCATTTTATCGTTAAAAAGAAAAACATCGTAATCTCCAAAACACCACTTATTGTTAAAGAAAATGTGAAGCGTGCTTCGTGGTGGCAATTATTTAAACGCAGTGCAGGTTCAATTCTGACCCATTGATGATCTTCTTGTTCATTGACTTTCAGAAGTAATTCTTTGCCGAATCCGCACTAGTTCTGTCGTCATGCAGGAGCATCAAAGGACAAGAGAGAAATAGAACAGTGAATCACTAAACAATCCATTCAGGGAGGGGCGTACAGCATTGAGTTTAACAATGGATCTCGAGGTAAAGTTCGGCGTGCTGTGTATCCGGCTTGAGGGTGAACTTGACCATCATACGGCAGATGAATTAAGAGAAAAAGTGAACGCGATTATGGAAGAACAAATGGTGCACCATATTTTATTAAATCTAGGAAAGTTATCTTTTATGGACAGTTCGGGTCTTGGGGTCATTCTCGGGCGCTACAAACGTATTTCAGGATTAGGTGGGGAAATGGTGGTATGTTCGATTTCTCCGGCCGTCCGTCGCTTGTTCGAATTAAGTGGTATGTTTAAAATCATTCGCTTGGAGACTGATGAAGATTATGCGCTCCATACACTGGGGGTGGCCTAATTGAGAAATGAAATGTCACTGACTTTCTCGGCAATGAGTACGAATGAATCCTTTGCCAGAGTCACCGTTGCTGCATTCGTTGCTCAGCTTGACCCGACATTGGATGAATTGACAGAAATTAAGACTGTCGTCTCTGAGGCAGTAACGAACTGTATCATTCATGGTTATGAGAATAGCGGTGAAGGTAAAGTGGAACTGAACACAATCATTGAAGACGGAATGGTGACGTTAACCATTCATGATGATGGCGTTGGCATTAAAAATATCGAACAGGCAAAGCAACCACTGTATACGTCAAAACCGGAATTGGAACGGTCCGGTATGGGCTTTACGATTATGGAAAATTTTATGGATCATATCACGATTGTGACGAAAGAAGGCAAAGGAACCACACTCATCATGACCAAGGAAATTGCCCGAAATCGAGCAGTATGTAAGTAGGGAGACATGCAAATGGAGCTTGATCGCAAAATGGCGTCTAGAGAACCGTTGCTTGATGATGAAGAAGTAAAGCAACTGATCCAACAGAGCCAATCTGGAGATCATGAAGCACGTGATCGGCTTGTCCAGAAGAATATGCGCTTGGTTTGGTCGGTTGTGCAACGATTTATTAATCGTGGCTATGAACCAGATGATCTCTTTCAAATTGGCTGTATTGGTCTACTAAAATCAGTCGATAAATTTGATTTGTCCTATGACGTACGTTTTTCAACCTATGCTGTTCCGATGATCATTGGGGAAATCCAGCGGTTTATCCGAGATGATGGTGTTGTCAAAGTAAGTCGCTCACTAAAAGAAACTGGGATAAAAGTGAGAAAGAAAAGGGACGAACTTTCGAAACATTTGGGTCGAAATCCAACAGTTAGTGAACTGGCTGACGCACTCGATCTTACTCCTGAAGACATTGTCCTTTCTCAAGAAGCTATTCGTGCACCATCGTCCATTCATGAGACAGTTTTTGAGAATGACGGAGACCCAATAACCATATTGGATCAAATTTCAGATAGTGAGAGTAATAAATGGTTTGATAAAATGGTTGTACGAGAAGCTGTGGAGCAATTGAATGATCGAGAAAAACTGATTGTGTATCTACGCTACTATAAGGATCAGACACAAACAGAAGTAGCTGAACGTCTCGGTATTTCTCAAGTTCAAGTGTCCCGATTAGAAAAAAAGATTCTTGAAGAAATCAAAAGCCAGATGGCCGAATAACGGTCATCTGGCTTTTGATTTTTGTCATGCATATCAGTGGAACTGCTCTGTTTATTCTCAAAGAAACAAGGACTTGCGGTGTTTTGTCCGGATTTTCTCAAAGTCATTTTCTCAGCCTGCGTAAAAAACCTCTTTCTTTTGTTATTGATTTAAGCATAATTAACAGCAACTGGCAAATACTAATCTTCAGCAAAGTTCGTGAAAGGAGTTTTTCTTGATGCTAAACGATCCGAAAAATTACAAAGAAAACGTGGCTGCGTATCAACCAAAGATTCCTTACTTTAAGAATTGCCTGAATGCCTTTCTGGTTGGAGGTTTTATTTGTGTCATTGGACAGGGAATTCAAACCTTTTTTATGTACGTTTTACACTTTTCAAAACAATCGGCTGGCAATCCAACCGTTGCAACGCTCATTCTGATTTCCGCATTGATGACAGGGTTTGGGGTCTATGACAAGATTGCAAAATTTGCCGGAGCCGGAACGATTGTCCCTGTGACCGGATTTGCAAACTCAATCACGAGCAGCGCGCTCGAGCATAAGAGCGAAGGCATTGTGCTTGGCATTGCGACCAATTTGTTCCAACTGGCCGGTGAAGTGATTGTCTTTGGTGTTGTATCGGCGGCTGTTCTTGGTGTGCTCAGGCTCTTTATCGAACAGTTGATGTGAAAGAGGGGAATTGACGTGGGAAAAGTGAGAAAGCAAACGTGGCGATTTGAACATCCAATATATCTTGCTGCGACGGGAACTGTTGTCGGTCCATTGGAGGCAAGAGGACCACTTTCAGGAAGTTTTGACAAAGAATATGAACATCTAAATTGTGGAGAAAAAAGTTGGACCGAAGCTGAACGCGCATTGCTTCGTCGTGCCATTTCCTTCTGCCTCGCAAAGGCAGGAAAAGCAGAAGGGGACATCGATCTGTTCTTGGCGGGAGATTTAATGGATCAAACCGTAACATCTAATTTTTTGGCGCGGGAGAATCGTATCCCATTTTTGGGCATGTTCGGGGCGTGCTCAACATCTATGGAAACCTTGGCAGTTGGTGCTCAATTGGTAGATAGCGGTTTTGCAAAAAATGTCCTGTGCGCAGTGAGTAGCCATAATGCGACAGCGGAACGGCAATTTCGTTATCCGACGGAATATGGTGGCCCATCGAAACTTACTCAAACCTTTACCGTAACAGGCGCAGGTGCAACGATTGTAACGAGGGAACCGGGTAAGGTGATGGTGAAAGAGGCAACGATCGGACGGGTCATCGACTGGGGTATTGATGATGCAAGTAATCTTGGTACCGCTATGGCACCTGCGGCTGCGGATACAATTTGGACCCATTTTCAAGATACCGGAAGAAATCCTAAAGATTACGACATGATTGTAACCGGCGACCTTTCGAGCGTCGGTTCACCGATTCTTAATGAACTATTACTGGAAAAAGGACTTGATATTACTGAAGTGCACCACGATTGCGGGACTATGATCTACACTTCTGATCAGCCTGTGAATGCAGGGGGGAGCGGTTGTGCATGTTCGGCAGTTGTGACCTACGGATACTTATGCAAACGTCTAGCGGAAGGATCACTCCACCGCGTGCTCATCGTTGCAACGGGTGCATTACTAAACAGTGCGACACCAAAGGAAAAAGATACCATTCCGTGTATCGCACATGGTGTTGTCTTAGAATCAGCAAAGGGGGATGCGCAGTGATATTTCTTTATGCATTTCTAGTAGGCGGGGGTATTTGCGTCATTGGCCAGATCATGATGGATGTATTTAAGTTAACACCTGCCCATGTTGTTGCTACATTTGTAGTACTCGGTGCTGCATTGGATGTCTTTGGCATCTATGATCGTTTAATTGATTTTGCCGGTGCCGGTGCAACCGTACCGATTACCAGCTTTGGACATTCTCTATTGCATGGCGCTATGTCGGAAGGGCATGATCATGGTTATCTCGGGATTGCAATGGGCATTTTTAAATTAACATCTGCAGGAATTACATCAGCAATCCTGTTTGGCTTTATTATTGCGCTCATTTTTAAGCCTAAAGGTTAACTTCAGATTGAGAGGATAGAGCATGGAGAATCAAAAAAGTAAAAAAGCAATCACAAAGGACATCTATGAAAATGCAGAAGTCATGCAACAAGTCCTCGATTTCGGACCACATAATTTTGATGTCGGCTTACGTGAGTTACAGTTACTTGGTCGAGAAAGCCGAATATACTATACAAACAGTTTAGTGGATTCGAGTATTCTTGTCATTATGATGCGGGAGTTTATGCGCCTCTCGAATCAAAACACGAGTCAGGATCTGGACGTGTATAAAATCATTAAGCAACATTTAGTACATCAACAGGTTGAGGAAATCACGACAATTGATGATGCGGTCGATAAAATGTTGACCGGACGCATTGTGGTGCTGATTGATGGAGAGACCAAAGGTCTTTGTGTTGATCTCAGGCACTATCCTGGGAGGCAGCCACAGGAACCTGATGTCGAAAAAGTAGTACGTGGATCCAAGGATGGTTTTACTGAAAATATTATTGAAAATTCAGGTCTGATTCGGAGACGGATCCGCGACCCACGTTTTCGATGCGATCTCTTACAGGTTGGTGTACGCTCCAAAACAGATGTATGTTTATGTTACTTAAAAGATGTTGCCAATCCGGGCTTAATTCATACGATCAAGAAGGAACTGAAAGCAATCAATGTCGATGGTATACCGATGGCGGATAATGCGATTGAAGAATTTATTTTAAAGCAGGGGTGGAATCCCTTTCCACTTGTGCGCTATACAGGACGACCGGATGTCGCCGCATCCCATCTGCTGGAAGGTCATGTGGTCATCATTACGGATACCTCACCAAGTGTCATGATCTTACCAACGACTTTTTTTCATCATATTCAACACGCAGAAGAATATCGCCAAGTAACAGCTTCGGGGGCATTGCTACGCTGGTTTCGATTTATCGCTATCCTTGCTTCTATTTTCCTTGTCCCTTTATGGCTTCTGCTCGTGAAGGATCATTTACTACCAGATTTTCTTAACTTCATTGGACCAAATGTTAAAGATTACCATATCCCGCTGCTTATTCAAATTCTGATCGCAGAAGTCGGCATTGAGACCTTAAGACTGGCGGCAATTCATACGCCTACTGCCTTATCAACTGCACTTGGCTTGATCGCCGCTGTTCTCGTCGGACAAATTGCGATTGAAGCAGGTGTTTTTGTAAATGAAGTGATTCTTTATACATCTGTCGCAGCAATTGGTGGATTTGCAACACCAAGCTATGAGCTACAGTTAGCGAACAAAATGGTACGCATCTTGCTTATCCTAGCTGCAGGATTGTTCCACGTACCAGGCTTTATGCTCGCGTCAACGTTGTTTATCATTTATCTGTCGCATGTCCGTAATCTGAATACACCCTATCTATGGCCTTTCATTCCATTTAATGCAACAGGTCTCTACAACATAATGATTCGACGTGCATTGCCGACATCCGTGATCAGGCCGAGCATTGTTCGTCCGTTAGATAGATTTCGACAACCCGAGAAAAGCAAGGCTAAATGAAACTTGTCTTCAAGGAGTAATCATGATACACTATCACTAAATTTTGACTGTATATACTTAAAATTGATCGTGGGATAAAGAGAAAAGTAGAGATTATTCCTTGGGTTTATGCATGTTATTTGCTTGACGGGAGAGGGTGTTTTTTTGTACGGTACACAAGCGATTAATGGAAAAGGGCATTTAAGTATTGGTGGCGTGGATACAACCGATCTCGTCAAAGAATTCGGTACACCGCTTTATGTATATGATACGGCTTTAATAAAAGAAAAAATAAATGCATTTAAAAATGCGTTTCGTGCGTTTGATAATCTGGAATGGCAAGTCGCGTATGCAAGCAAAGCATTTTCGACGATTGCCATGATTCAATTGATTGATGAACAGGGACTCTCATTGGATGTTGTTTCCGGAGGAGAGCTGTTCACGGCATTGAAAGCAGGCTTATCGCCAGAACGTATACATTTTCATGGGAATAATAAGTCAGCAGATGAACTCGCGTTGGCTCTCGATGCCAAAATTGGTGCAGTTATTGTTGATAATTTCTTTGAACTTGAATTACTGGAAAAAATGTGTTCAGAACGTAATCAGGCTATAGACATTTTGCTTCGCGTAACGCCTGGGGTCGAAGCTCATACCCATGAATTTATCATGACTGGACAGGATGATTCGAAATTTGGCTTTAATTTAGATGATGGAATGGCCGAACGTGCAGTGAAACAAGCAATGACTTCTGATCATTTGAATTTAAAAGGGATTCATTCACATATTGGCTCTCAGATTTTCGAAACAGATGGTTTTGCCCGATCGATTCAAGTCATGATCCATCATGCAGACGCGTGGCGAAGAGAATTCGGCTTTCATCTAGAAGTACTTAATGTTGGAGGCGGGTTTGGGATCAAGTATACAGAATCCGATCAGCCGTTACCGATTCGCAATTATATCGAAACGATTGTGCAAACGACACGTAAGGAATGCGCGCGATATCAGTTATCAATGCCTGCCATATGGGTGGAACCCGGGCGGTCCATTGTTGGTGAATCGGGTACGACGCTCTATACCGCAGGCGCATCAAAAACGATTCCTGGAATTAGAAAATATCTTTCCGTTGATGGAGGTATGTCAGATAATATCCGACCATCACTTTATCAGGCAAAATATGATGCGATTTGTGCAAATAAAGCAAACGAGATTACCGATACAGAGATGACACTGGCGGGAAAGTGCTGTGAATCCGGAGATATTCTGATCAAGGATGCCTTCTTGCCTGAATCGTGCACGAGTGGTGATTTGATTGCTGTTTTTTCGACCGGTGCCTACGGATATTCGATGGCAAGTCATTATAACCGTATTCCCAATGCTGCGGTTGTGTTTATAGAAAATGGTGAGGTGTCCCTAGCTGTAAGAAGGGAAAGCTTTGACGACCTGATCCGGAACGACCTACCGATTAAGAAATTGTCGCGAAGAGATTAATGATCTTTAAGGGATACTCATTTGGTTGCACACCTTTTTCAACGTTATTGAGTGATGAGATGCACACTTTCCTACTTTTGGTTATAATATAGACTGTACCAATTACATTCATATAAAGCCATTGATGAAATTCTTGTTATCTCATAGTTATGAGGGGTTCAAAATGCTGATTCGCTATAAGAAGAGTTACGAAAAGATAGCCATGGGTCTGCTATCTTTTATCCCGTCTGAGAAAGAAATTAAGCTACTTTTGCAAACGGTAAAGAAATATGAAGAAGAAGACAGTTGGCAGCTGTTCTTATGGAAAGATGATGAAGACATTCTTGGTGTCATCGGAATTCAGATGATTTCCGATGACGAAGCTGTTATTGAACACATCAGTGTCAATCCTTCGTATCGAGCAGAGGGAGTCGGAAAGAAAATGATTTTTGAACTGGGCAAATTGCTCGGAGATAAAATTCGACTTGCTCCATCCCAAGCCATCCAGTCTTACTTTGATAAATGTTTTGAAGAAGGCGATGAAAAGGAAACCAATTCTTGATGATGGTTTCTTTTTTTTGCTAGATAAGAAAGTTCATCTTTTTTGCGTAAAAATAAAGCGAAGATACGAGAATGCCTGCGGGATCAGGGGGATAAATTTTGGAGTACAAAGTAAAAATCGATGCTTTCGAAGGTCCTCTTGATTTACTTCTGCATCTGATTAAAAAACTTGAAATTGACATTTACGACATTCCGGTTGCTGAGATTACGGATCAGTATATGGATTTTATTCATCAAATGCAAAAACTAGAATTAGATATTGCAAGCGAATATTTGCTAATGGCAGCACAATTAATTGCAATGAAGAGTAGGATGTTGCTGCCAAAACCGGAGCTTGATCAAGAAGATAGTGATGAACCATATGAAGATCCGGAAATGGCTCGACAAGCATTGATGCAGCAGCTTATTGATTATCGCCAATTTAAAGAAGCGGCAGAGGCGTTAAAGGTTCATGAAGGTGAACGCATGCAATTGTTTGCAAAACCACCAACAGACTTAAGTGAATACGAAAACAATGATCTAACTGCGATCCCAATTGCTGGACGAGCAACAGTTCATGATATGCTTCATGCTTTTCAACGGGTAATACTTAAGCATAAATTGGAGCAACCATTGAGTACAAAAATTGACCGACAAGTGCTACCGATTGGTCAGCAGATGAGCAATGTTATGGATAAATTAAGAAAAACGAACATCCCGCTGTCTTTCCAATCTATTTTTTTGTACACGGATCGCTCTCATCTTATTGTTACTTTTCTTGCTTTGTTAGAGTTGATGAAAATGAATGCAATTGTGTGTAATCAGAGTAAGAATTTTGATGACATCATGATTATTCTTGGAGAAGGAGCAGATAATTTTGAAGCAAGCGAAGATTCGTTCGATTATTGAGGGACTGCTCTATCTTACAGGCGAGGATGGACTTACCATAGATCAGATCAGTAAAGTCATTCCCGAGTGCTCGATTCAGGAACTCTCAAATCAGATTGAACAAATGAAAATGGCTTACAATCAGAATGAGTCCAGTGGCATCATGATTGTCGATATGCCGAATGGGTTTCGATTAACCACCAAACCATTCATGGCTGATTATGCTGAACAGTTTGCCGTCATTCCAAAGACAGCACCATTGTCTCAAGCAGCACTCGAAACGGTCGCCATTATTGCGTATAAACAACCCGTATCCCGAATATCTATTGAAGAGATTCGTGGTGTTAAATCAGAGCGTGCTTTACAGACTTTGATGGTAAAAGGGCTTATTAAAGAGGTTGGGCGTGCAGAAGGAAGCGGACGTGCAATTCTGTACGGGGTAACCTCACTCTTCCTTGATTATTTCGGACTACATGATCTTAGTGAATTACCGCCACTCGTTGAAATGATGAAAAATCAAAACGAGCAAATGGATGCATATGATCTCTTTTACGATCATTATAAAGAAACGATTAACGAACTTTCAGAATAACTGTTTCGCGCAGCATGAACAAGCTTTTAGGGTACTTTACAGAAGGTATGGGACATGTTTGAATTTTTTCAAGCGTATTGGAAATCATTTAGTGAGCGTCATCGGGAGCAAGTCATTTCTTTTGGCTTATCCACGCCAATATTGACCCTAATCCCTGCTTTTCTCTTTATTATTATTCTCCACGGATCGATGGCGGAAGGGGTGACCATTCTGCTGTTGCTTGTATCGCTTACCCTTCTCGTGAGCATACCGATTTTTTTACTCTTTCTTACTCCGTTTCACTCTCGGATTTTCCAAATAATCTGGGTGATGCTTAAGTTTGTTTTTTGATCTTCTGGATGATCCTCTTTCAGATCGCTGGTGTTTACATTTGAATTGAAAGTCAAGTCATGAATCATATTCTGTTTGTCCCGGCATAACTTGTAGTGAAGGGTGTCCAAGTTATCCGGGAATCGTGTACATTTACGTTTCAATGTAATGATTTGAGATGACCAGGCTATCTTATGCCTGATCCTCCCGGTGCTTTATCCCTTGTAGGAAAGATCTTAAATCGATCAGAACAGGGGATGGAAATTGTGGGGATCATGATAAAGAGAGCTTGTTTTTTTATGTTTTGCTTGCTACTCATCTTTTCCTTCATTCCGAATGTGGCGCGAGCGGACGGACCATCTGTGTCCGCACAATCAGCCATACTCATGGATCAAGCATCAGGACGTGTCCTATTCAAGCAGAACAGCAATGAAAAGTTACCAATAGCAAGCATTACAAAAGTAATGACAGCGATCATTGCCATTGAATCAGGGAAAATGAATCGGAAGGTGACAGTCAGTCAAGAGGCACTCAGAACAGAAGGTTCTTCGATATACCTGAAGGCGGGGGAAAGGATTAAACTCAAGGAACTTGTCTATGGACTGATGCTCCGTTCTGGGAATGATGCCTCGCGGGCGATTGCTGAAGCAGTATCTGGAAGTGAATCAGGATTTGTGCTGATAATGAATGAAAAAGCACGAGAGCTGGGCATGATGGATTCCCACTTTATGAATCCAAATGGTCTAGAACATCTCGATCATTATTCTACTGCGTATGATATGGCCCTTTTAATGCGTTATGCAATGGGAAATGCACAATTTAGAAAAATTGCCGGTACGCGCATTCATCGTGTACCAGCAACCAATAAAGAAGTTTCTCGTGTTTGGAAAAATAAAAATAAAATGCTCCATTTATATAAATATGCGACAGGTGGAAAGACAGGATTTACTAAAAAAGCGAGAAGAACGTTGATTTCAACAGCTTCAAAGAACGGTCTGGATTTGATTGTGGTTACGTTAAATGATGGTGACGACTGGAAGGATCATCAGAGTTTATTTGAATGGGCATTTGCAAATTATAAACCTGTTCAATTAACAAGAAAGGGAAAACTGAAGGCAAGGGTTGCCTCATTTTATAGTGGAAAGTTAGTCATCGATCGTGTACTTACACTCCCGCTTACGAAAGATGAGCAAAAATCAGTTCGGAAAAGCTTGGTATTGCTGAATCTGCACCATGAGAAGCATTGGCAACCAGAAGGACCAGTGGGGAGACTGACAATTAAAGTTAACCATAACGCGCTTGCCTCTGTTCCTGTTTATTATCAACAAAACGCAAAGAAAAAATCAGGCTTCTGGTCACGATTTAATGGTTTTCTTCATGCAATTATGACCGGAGAAAGTCGGTAGCGCATATGATTAATATTATTTGGGTTGCCTTATTTCTTATCGGTTTGATCTATGCTGCCATTCATGGAACGATTGACGAAGTCAACAAGGAACTCTTTGCATCCGCTTCTGCTGCGATCGAAATCTGTATTGGTTTGATTAGTATTCTTATCTTTTGGTTAGGTCTGATGAAAATTGCAGAGAAATCTGGCCTGCTTGAGAAGTTGAGTAGCTTATTCCGCCCCATCATGAGAAAAATATTTCCTGAAGTACCACCGGACCATCCAGCTATGGGTTACATCTTGTCGAATACAATTGCCAATATGTTTGGATTGGGAAATGCTGCCACACCAATGGGGATAAAAGCGATGGAAGAACTAAAAAAATTGAATGGTGGCCGCTCTACACCAAGCCGTTCGATGATCACACTATTGGCGCTTAACACTTCCGGACTGACACTTGTTCCGACGACGGTGATTGCAATCAGGATGAAGTATAATGCGGTTTCGCCTACTGATATCGTCGGCCCTACGCTTATCGCGACTTGCTGCACGACACTTGCTGCATTACTGATTGATCGTTTTTTTTATTATCGCCGAACCAGAAAGGGGAGAAAATAGGATGGGTGCTGTGACAGTACTTTCAACCTGGTTACTTCCATGCTTAATTGCCATAATCCTTCTCTATGGGACGCTCAAGAAAGTGCCTGCATATGAAGCGTTTGTTGAAGGTGGGAAAGAGGGTTTCTCGCTAGCCGTATCCATTATGCCCTTTCTCGTTGGTATGCTTGCCGCAGTCGGTGTGTTTCGTGCATCCGGAGCGATGGATGCGTTCGTTCATTTACTTCAACCACTACTCGCGGCCATTGGAATGCCACCGGAAGTGGTTCCTTTAGCACTCCTTCGCCCAATCTCAGGAACCGGTGCACTCGGCTTAATGAGTGATCTGATTCAGACCTATGGAGCTGACTCATTTATTGGGCGTTTGGCTTCTGTGATGCAAGGAAGTACGGATACAACATTTTATGTAGTTACCGTTTATTTTGGCGCTGTCGGGATCCACCGGAGTAGCGATGCACTTAAAGTTGGCTTGCTGGCAGACTTATGCGGCGTCATCTGTGCCGTATGGATTGTCTCCTTGGTGTTTGGGTAATGAAATGAGCTGAAACGGGTGTGAGGGGCGCAACATTCGGAAACAACATCATGAATAGAGGCCCCCTTTCTAAAAATCGAAAAATGGAGCGAAGATGCGAGACGCCTGCGGGATCAGCGAACCAGTGAGACCCCGCAGATTTTGCCTGTACCAGGAGGCTCACGGATCGCCCGCGGCAAGCGAGCAATCATAGCGCAATTGAAGCAAACTAAGGACAGTATGTATGTTGCTCAGTTATCCATCAAAAGACGAGAAAAAATAAAACTTTTTACCTCAACATGGAGCGAAAATGGGAGACGCCTGTGGGATCAGCGAACCAGTGAGACCCCGCAGATTTTTGCCTGTATGAGGAGGCTCACGGATCGCCCGCGGCAAGCGAGTAATCGTAGCACAATTGAAGCAAACTAAGGACAAAGTAGTTTTTGAACGTTTTTTCTCGATTAAGTGACTATTAAATGAAACTTGAGAAAAGATTTTTGGCGCGGTATGATAGCTCTGAGGTGGAAGGATGGAACGATTACAAAAAGTGATCGCCCGAGCAGGACTTGCTTCGCGGCGAAAAGCAGAACAATTGATATTAGAAGGTAAAGTACAGGTGAATGGCCAAACGGTCACTGAGCTTGGCACAAAAGTATCAAATAATGACAAAGTTACGGTAAACGGTGTTCCAATAGATAAGGAACAACTGGTCTACTATCTGTTATACAAGCCAACAGGTGTGATCTCTAGTGTGAAAGATGATCGCAATCGAACGACGGTTGTTGACTTTTTTAAGCATGTACCGGAACGAATTTTCCCCGTGGGGCGTCTTGATTATGATACATCCGGCGCGCTATTGCTGACAAATGATGGGGAACTTGCAAACCGACTGATGCACCCAAGCTTTGAATTTGACAAAACATACATAGCAAATGTAACGCCAATACCAAGCAATGATCAATTGCGCCAATTGGCAGTGGGGATCAAGCTGGAGGATGGAATGACGGCAAAAGCACGCGTTCAGCTGATTGCCTCCGATAAAGAAAAGAAAACAGCCTCTGTTCAGTTAACCATACATGAAGGACGTAATCGCCAAGTTCGTCGTATGTTTGAAGCACTTCATATTCATGTGCGCAAACTGAAACGGGAACGTTATGGTTTTCTTGGCTTGAACGGGCTTCACCCAGGAGAGAGCAGAGAATTAAAACCGCATGAAGTGAAGACATTAATGCATAACACACGTCAGTCTTAAATAATTTATACTGTATTTTTTAAAGAAATTGTTTAAAATAAGACATAGGATTGACACATATGCAAAAATAGTCGAATCGTGTATTATTTGCATAGTTCCTGTTTAACGGGTTTTCGGAAAGGTTGAGCAGCACACGAAGCCATTATAGAAATAGAAAATGTTCATGTATATACGGAAACAGAATCAGAAGAGATATAAGGATTTGGCCGGAAAAGGGAGGATCTGGATGGAAGAGCAGAAGTCGACGATATTGGTTGTTGATGATGAAGAAAGAATTCGCAAACTTGTAAAAATGTACTTAGAGCGGGAAAATTATTCGATTGATGAAGCCGGGGATGGGGAAACAGCTCTGCAAATGGCTTTGGATAAAGATTATGATTTAATTCTTCTTGATTTGATGTTGCCTGGAATGGATGGCGTTGAAGTGTGTGAAAAACTACGCGAGTCGAAAGCAACGCCGGTTATTATGCTGACTGCAAAAGGTGAGGAAGCAAACCGCGTTCAAGGATTTGAGGTAGGCACTGACGATTATATTGTGAAGCCCTTTAGTCCACGCGAAGTGGTGTTGCGCGTAAAAGCATTATTGCGCCGATCATCGAAGACGAAGTTTTTGGAAACTGAAACTACGACGAAAAATGTTATTGTCTTTCCGCATTTGATCATTGATCACGACGCACATCGCGTTAAGGTTGATCAAATGGAAGTCAATCTAACGCCGAAGGAATATGAATTACTTTATTACTTGGCGCAGAATCCCGATAAAGTCTTCTCACGTGAGCAATTGCTCAAGGACGTGTGGAATTATGAATTTTTTGGTGATTTAAGAACTGTTGATACACATGTAAAACGGCTTCGTGAAAAACTGAACCACGTTTCGGAAGAAGCAGCAGAAATGATTGTTACCGTATGGGGCGTTGGCTATAAAATTGAGGCTGATTCAAAAGCATGATTTGGAGAAGTATTATTGGTAAACTTTGGGCGACAATTATTGTGATTGTCACGATTGTTCTACTTTTCTTAACGCTTTTCCTGCTTCAGTTCTTTGAAAACAGTAACATTCAGCAGGCGGAACAACAGATGGAGAAGATCGGCGTAAAAGCCGAACGGATGCTCGAACATTCGGACGGACGCTCGATGAATGAGCTATTGAATTCAGTTTCTGATATTGTTGATGTCTATGATTCCAGTTATGTGCTAATCATGAATCATCATGTCTGGAAGGGACCAAAAGGTCAAGCAGAAACGGGTTTAACTCAGAGGCTCTTCGAGAAAGACAGAACGCTCAAACAGGTGTTTTCTGGGCGAAAAGTCAATAAAATGAGTAGTTTCCGGGTAAAAACCGATCACGGCATCAAAATGCAACGATTGCTCATTGTTGGCGTTCCTGTACGTGTTTCTTCTACCGAGTTTGGTGCGGTTTATATTATCCAACCTGTTCAAATTGCACAAAATGCACTTGATCAATCGAAGAAGCTTATCTATATTTGTGCCGGATTGTCCATTTTGCTTACGACGTTCTTTGCTTTTTTTCTCTCAACCAGAATAGGCGCTCCGCTGCGGAGAATGCGAAAAGCAGCGCTCCAGGTTGCCTTAGGTAACTTTGATATTACTGTTCCTGTGATCACACGGGATGAAGTTGGCGATCTTGCTATAGCGTTTAATAATATGAGAAAAAAGCTTAAAGAAAATATGACAGCACTTCATCAAGAAAAAGAGCAGCTTGCGGGTATTTTGCAAAATATGGCGGATGGTGTTCTTCTTATTGATACGGATGCAAAGATCGCAGCGAGTAACCCGCCTGCAGATCATTTTGTTTATTCGTGGAATTACGAACAAAGACAGGATACGGAGAATCTCCAAACCCCAACTATTCTGCGTGATTTGCTTCTCAAAGTTTCTGCCGATGGTGTGCAGAAGATTCAAGAGATAACAGTAAAAGGAAGAATTTGGGTTGTAATTATGAAACCGCTCTATGACTCCAATAAAATTCGCGGTGCGGTTGCAGTTTTGAGAGATATGACCGAAGAACGTCACAATGATGAAATGATTCGAAGTTTTGTCGCAAACGTTAGTCATGAACTTAGAACACCAATCGCGATGATGCAAGGCTACAGTGAAGCAATTATTGATGATATTGCAGAAACTGCTCAAGGGAAAAAGGACATGGCACAAATCATACTTGATGAATCTAAACGAATGGGCCGTTTGGTCAATGAACTTCTTGATCTAGCGAAATTAGAAACCGGCCATTTTCAATTGGATCGACGCAGTATCGATATCGGCGATTTCTTTAAGCATGTCGTGATGAAATTTAGCAACTTAGCGAATGAAGCGGGCATAAGGCTTCAGGCGGATAGTCAACAACTTGAGGGAACATCTTTTCTACTCGATCCTGACCGAGTGGAGCAAGTGATGACCAATTTGATTGATAATGCCATACGCCATACACGAAAAGACGGTGTCGTTGTCGTTTGGGCGAACATCGAAGAAGATCTGCTTCACGTCTATGTTAAAGACTCTGGTGTCGGCATCGCACAGGAAGATATCCCCTTTGTTTTTGAACGCTTTTATAAAGCGGATAAAGCACGAACGAGAGGAAAAGCGGGAACGGGTCTTGGCCTTGCAATTGCAAAGCATATTGTCGAGGCTCATGGTGGAGAAATTAGTGTAAACAGCATTCAAGGTGAGGGGACAACATTTCAATTTACTCTCTCACAGGTGGAAGAGACCGGAGGTAAATAAAATAATATAAAAAAGAGAAATGGAGCTCATCTTCATTTCTCTTTTTTATCGCTTATCTAATGGTACGAGCAGGCTTTTACTTATTGGTTTACGACTTGACCATTGAAAGGCTCGTCAGAAAGGCAAATGGATTCAGTGGGACAGCCTTCATAAGCATCCACGAGATCCTCAAGCAGCTCGTCAGGAACTGCAGCATTTCCAGTATTTTGATCAAGAAGCGTAAAAGCGAGTCCTTCATCATCATAATCAAACAAATCCGGAGCAGTTGCTGCACAAGCACCGCAAGCGATGCACGTATCTTTATTTACGATTGAATATTTTTCAGCCATTTTTCTATCCTTCCCAATAAATGATTGCTTGGAAAATTCCTACCCCTATTATTCTAATGAAGCTCTTCCTCCATTTCAATAGTCGTTAAAGGAGCATTGGTTAACACTTATCGAAAATTAGTTTAAAAAAAGGTAGAATAAAAGGAACACATGATTGAGGAGTCGAACAAATTGCTCTACCGCGATGAACTGATCCTATATTTAATTCATTGTTTTCAAGGTGAACGCACGATCTCCGGAATTTATCATCTGTTAAAGGGTAAGAAATCTGCACAAAGTATCCAAGACAGTTATCTTTTTCATGTGGAACCTTTTTTTCATACGTGTGAGGATCTTGACCGCATGGAGTTTGATTCGTTAATCATGGAATGCCAACATGCAGGTTGGATTTGCCCCAAAAATGATAATAGTCATCACTATATATTGACGCAAATGGGGAATGAAGCACTTGCTGGTCAAAAGACGAATCTGTTCCCGGACGGGCTGAGGTTAACTGATTACATCAATGATGAAAGCCAATATTGGTTGAAGCTTCAGTTAATGGTGCAATCCCTTTCAGCATTGGTGCATCATCAACAAGCTTACCTACCCTTGACGCATGTGCCAAGTGTGACAGAAAGTGTTCGTCGATGCCTCCTGAGCACAACGCTAAGTCGTCATGATTTAGCCAATCGCTTTTATGAGGAACTTGTACGCTTGCTCTCGAATTGTCCTTCAAAAGAAGCTGACTTGCTCGTATCTCAGCTCACCGGTTTTAAAAAAAATGGTTTAACGATTCGTCAAATAGCGGTATTAACGGACAGGGACAATTATGAATGTCGTTTGCTCTTTAAGTCGGGTTTGCGGCGGGTAATGAAACAGATTGCGGAGAAACCCGATCAATTTCCATACAACAGTAAGTTATTACATACACAAAGAAGCGGACTCTCACGCTCAGCAGCAGAAACATTGCAACGCATTCGTGATGGTTTATCCCTCGGCGAGGTCGCAAGAAGCAGACGGTTGACAGAAAGCACAGTTGAAGACCATCTGGTTGAAATCGTTTTGAAAGACCCGAATTTTGAAGTCAACCACTATTTGACCGATGAATTGGAACTTCAGATCATTCAAACAGCAACTGCAGCGAAAACCCGCCAACTGAAAGCGATAAAAAGTCAACTCAAAGCTCAGGCAAGCTATTTTCAGATTCGGCTTGCCTTGGCAAGGAATGCTGTACGAAAAGGGGAAACGTTCGGTGGAACTTCGAGATGAAACGCAGAAACTGAAGCGAGCTCATGTGATTCTTAAAGAGAAGTTTGGCTATGAACAATTCAGGGCTGGTCAATGGCAAGTCATCCAGGATGTTCTGAATGGTCATGACGTCTTTGCGATGATGCCAACAGGGAGCGGAAAATCGATTTGTTATGAAGTCCCTGGGTATCTGATGGAAGGTTTAGTATTAATCATTTCTCCGCTCCTTTCGTTAATGGAAGATCAAGTGCATCAATTGCGCAAAATCGGTGAAAAACAAGCGCGAGCACTGAATGGATTGATGCATCCACAAGAACGAAAGCGTGTATTGCAGAAAATAAATACATTGAGGTTTCTGTTTATTTCACCAGAAATGCTTAGACAACCACAAATACTTGCTGTATTGCAACGGACCAAGGTTTCTTTGTTTGTGGTCGATGAAGCCCACTGTGTCTCACAATGGGGACATGATTTTCGTCCGGACTATCTTTATTTGGCTCAAATTAAAGCAAAACTCGGGTATCCGCCTTGTCTTGCTGTCACAGCAACAGCAGATGAGCGTGTCCGCGTAGATATTGCACGTGCATTGGACTTAAGAGATGTAAGGCAATTATTAATGAGTGTGGATCGAAGCAATATTGCTCTGATTGTAAAGAAGGTTATGGACAACAGTGAAAAAGTTGACCAATTGATTCAATTACTGAGTAAAGTTCGTTTACCCGGGATTGTCTATTGTGCTGCACGTGATTGGACAGAGCGACTAGCGGAACAGATTCGTCTACATACCGGTCTGCGTACAGCGTACTACCACGGTGGTATGGATGCTGTTGACCGAAGAAAGATTCAAAATCAGTTTCTCGATGGAGAACTCGATGTGCTCTGTTGCACGAACGCATTTGGAATGGGCATCAATAAGCCAGATATTCGCTTAGTCGTACACTTTCAGTTTCCAGGGACGATGAATGCCTATCTTCAAGAAATAGGACGCGCATCACGTGATGGAAAACAGGGGCTTGCGGTCCTTTATTACACAGAACAAGATGAACGTTACCCTTCTGGATTTATTGATATGAATTTTCCTGATGACACAATGCTTCACCAGGTTTTAGTTGAACTAGATCAAGGATTATTGCAGACGGAACCAAAAGACAACTTTTTAGAGACATTGCAAGGACGTGGCGCAAGTGAAACTGCCGCACGATTTCTTTATGAACAAGTACGAGCAGTTCCGCGAGAAAAACGTTTCTTGTCTATTCTGGACGAATGTCGAAGAATCATCCGTGAGCGGCGCATCATTCAAATGAATGATTTAAAAGTGATGAAGGATTATATTAACAGCAACACATGCCGAAGAGCATTTTATCAGTCATTCTATAAAGAAAAGCAGCAACATAAGCCAAAGTTGTGCTGCGATCAATGTGGTCTTCAATTCGATGCATTTTCTGGAGAAGAATCACCAGAAGATCGTCCACATTCAGAACAAATACTTGAATGGCGGGCACGGTTAACTTTGCTTTTAAAAGGAAGTGACCATGAGAAATGAGAGCATCAATGAGCGATGAAATGACCGACAAAGAGATTCGGCATGTATTGTATCAATCGCAAGGGCTTTTATTAATTTTGGATTTGGGTTTATGCATCTTTTTTGTAGAAACGTTACCACTGAATCTTTGGTTTCACGTTGAAAGTAAATCGGTTGCACTTGGTCTCGGCGTCGGGATTATTATGGCAGCACTTCAGGGTGTTGTAGATTATATTCTTCCCACACGATGGGGCACTGAGGATCATCTTGATGAACGGCTGTTTTGCGCCTTTCCTTTGCCAGCACTTGTATTAACGATGGCTGTGGTTGCGTTCATTGAGGAAGTGTTATTCCGAGGGTTGGTGCAGCATTTCATTGGTTTTGTTGCAACGTGTGTCGTATTTACATTCATTCACTTTCGCTATCTGAAGAAACCACGGTTACTAATAACAGTAGCTGTCTTCAGTGTTTGTCTAGGAAGTCTCTATCTTTTGACTGAGAGTCTAATTGCACCAATTCTGGCCCATTTTACGGTAAACGTCACCTCAGGACTGATCTACAAGTGGTTAAAGAATAAACGGGCTAAATAAGGAATATGGATAAAAATTGATCATGGATTGTCCTATTTATTGTATTGCATTCATAACCTATAAAAAGGGGTGAACGGCAATGTCACTGAAGGGTTTTCGTGATCAAGGATTGATTCCCGGAAGGACCTATACTATTTTACTGGAATTAATCAAACGAAAAGAGAAAAAAAATAAGTGGAAACAGAAAGAATCTGTTGTGGGTCTCGGCTTAATGGTCAGTAGCGGTATACTCATCACCTATCTATTCTTTTTTCATTCGGAGAATTTAGGTTCCATTCATGGTTTTCATGCGTTAATCGGACGACCTGAGCTTTGGCTGATGCTGTTCTGTTGTCTTTTTTTCATGATCCTCTTTACCTATTGTCATGGTGAGCGCGTGGACGCAGAGGATGATTTCGATGATTTGCGAGAGGAATGTATTGACCGTGAGGAGCATCTCTGGCCAAAAGAGCAAGCGAATGCGTATGGCGATTCACCGCGATACGTCATATTAACCACCGTAAAAAAAGATTATGATATTAATCTCTTCTACAAATAGTGGTCATGAAAAGAAAAGGGCTGCTTAAGTAGCAAGCAGCCCGCGTGAACGTTACAGGAGTACTCGATTAAAAAACTTTCTTTTTTTGCTGCTCCTCCTTAAGTAATTCTACAGCTTCACGAAAACGTTGAGAGTGAACAATTTCACGCTCACGAAGGAACCCAAGCGAATCTTTAATCAGTGGATCATCTGAAATATTGATAATCCATTGATAAGTGGATCGAGCTTTCTCTTCAGCAGCAATATCTTCATACAGATCAGCAATCGGATCACCTTTAGACTGAATACACATGTCAAACTTCTGCCCTGCAGCATTATGGTAATAAATGGATTTGCCATGATCGACATAATGATCACCCAATCCTGCTTCCTTGAGTTGCTCCGGTGTGGCATCTTTTGTAAGTTTGTAAACCATCGTTGCAATCATTTCAAGATGGGCGAACTCTTCGGTACCAATGTCATTAAGTAGGCCCATGACGCGACTGGGGATTGTGTATCGTTGATTCAAATAGCGGAGTGCAGCGGCGAGTTCACCATCGGCACCTCCATATTGTTCAATCAAAAATTTTGCCATCCTTGGATTACATACCCCGACACGGACTGGGTACTGCAGTTTTTTCTCATAATACCACACGAATGTCCGCCTCCTTACGAATTAATAATTAAACTTAAACCTGCCACGGCCATGGGGTATCTTTCCATTGCCAAGGATAAGCGGAGAGGCTCTGTCCAAACTGCTGAAGTGGTCCATATTTTGCTTCAAAGTCTTGGCGAAGCTCTGCACTTTTTTTTGCTGCTGAATTAAACTGTTTCAGTGCATCCAAATCATTTGGATGTGTATCTAAGTACAAGGTAAGCTCAACGAGAACAAAATCAATTGCTTGAAGCGATTTTAGATCCGAATAATAGCTTTCAGGAACTGGTTTAGGCTCAGCCATCGTTATCATGCCTCCTTTTTTTCGACGCATAGGGGTTGGTGTACGGCGTGAAGAGTCCCGGCCATAGCGTCCCATGTGCAAGCGCTTCAAATGGTGAGAATTGCTTCATACCAGTCGGTTGAAAACCAAGATAGAGCTGTACAGGTGTCTCATAGGACACAGGTACAAGCGGTGGGCAAGGATCGAGAGGACTGACATAAGGTGTATACCACTTTCTGTAAGTCGCCAAATGAACACCTCCTTTCGGACATTCGTATAAACTCATCATCTTGTTATATGCCAGTGGTGCTCGTATAAAGACCGATGCTTTTAAAATCCATAAAAAATCTACTTTTGACGCAATCATAAAGAGTGATGCGAATCTTTTTTTGAATGGATCCATGGTGGGGGGCTTTCAAATGACACTTTATTATTTAATTGCAGGTCTTGTCCTGTTGATGATTTTCATGTTTTACGAAGCACATATGAACCGTTTGGTTAAATTGGATTTAGCAGTTCAAAATCTCAGTAGTGACTTTGAAGGAGTGACTATTTTCTTTATCTCGGATATTCATCGCCGAGAAATTTCAGAACAGTGGCTAAGTTCATTTAGCCGCAATCCGGATTATATTGTCATTGGCGGTGATCTTACAGAGAAGGGCGTACCATGGGCGAGAGTTCGTGAAAATGTGAGACGGCTCAAAAAGCTTGGACCGGTACTTTTTGTATGGGGCAATCACGACTGGGAAGCGGGCCACAATCAAGTGGCAAGTATCCTGAACGACATGCAAGTGACCGTGTTAGATAATGAAACCTGTGTGATTGATAGAAATGGTTACTCGATTAATTTTTCCGGCGTGAATGATACGTCTAAGAATCATGATGACCTTATGAGAACATTAGGTTCAAGAAAAGTAGGAGTGCCTACTTTGCTATTCAGTCACAACCCGAATATTAAACACCAACTTGCTCGGTCTATGTGCGTCGATTTTGTCATTTCTGGACATACACATAGCGGGCAAATCAGTCTTTTCGGCTATCGATTAAAGGAAAAAGCAGGGGTAAAAAGGTATTCATTTGGCACACTAATCATCAGTAGCGGATTTGGTACGACCAAACTTCCACTTCGTTTCGGAGCCAAACCCGACGCGTTAATGCTTACCCTTAGAAAGGGTTAAAGCCGCTGGAAAGTGTAAAAGCATGTACATTTTTGTTGTTGCGTTGTATACTACACTCAAGTCTCTTGTTCGCTGTGTAGTAAAAGAATCCGGTCGGTTTTTCGTTGTCTGATCAGAGATACCTTAAGACAGTAGACACCGAAAAGTGCCGAGATCATATACATGTAATAAAGAGTCTTCGGTGGTGCAAAGAAGAGATTAGGCTGGAGGGGCAAGGAGGACATTTGCGATGCGATTGGAACGTTTAAATGGTGACAAAATCAAAATTTTCCTGACTTTCGATGATCTCAAAGAACGAGGCATTACAAAGGAAGACATGTGGCATGACTTACCAAGAGTCGAGAAACTCTTTCGTGATATGATGTTGGAGGCTGATGATGAGCTGGGTTTTGAAGCCTCAGGTCCGATTGATGTAGAGGTATTCTCACTACCTGCACAAGGCATGGTTGTGATTGTTTCTCGAGGAAGAGACGGACACCATGAGGATGATGAGTTTGAAGATGACGATGATTTTATCCAAATGCAGGTGACACTGGATGAAAGCCAGGATGTCCTTTATCAGTTTGAACAGTTTGAAGATGTCATTTCACTAACGAAGACCCTATATGATCTGGATATTCGTACAGGCAGCCTCTTTCTTTTTGAAAATAAATATTATATTCATTTTGATGAAAATCAATTGAGTGATGAGCATGATCTCGAAACGCTTGTTGCAATACTGGCTGAATATGGAAATACCTCGACAATTACGATCTATAGAATTGAGGAATATGGAAAATGCCTGATTAAAGGTAAGGCCATTTCTGAAATCTACCGATACTTCATTGACACTCCGCAGAGCTGAATGAGCGGAGTTTTTCATTCCCTCGCCTGTAAAAGCATCACATCTTTTTCAATAATAGGTATGCACGAATTCACTTGCTCATGAGTTAAAATGCTGAATAATCATCCGTATTTATCAAATAACATTTGGGGTTATCTAGAGAAAGGACGATTTGGGTGTCTGTTTTCCATCAGGAATATAGGATTAAACAGGATCAATCTTTGTCAGCGGTACGCATGCAGATGAAGCAAGCGCTGAAGGAATTGGGCTTTTCAGAGGATGTCTATCAACTGCTGAGTGAACCACAACGTAGCTTATCGGTGAGAATTCCGGTTAAGATGGATAGTGGACATGTACGCGTCTTTACAGGTTATCGCGTCCAACATAGTTTCTCAATTGGACCAACAAAGGGTGGGGTACTGTTTCATCCAGAAGTCACAGAAACACAAATGGAATCTCTTTCAATCATGAATAGTTTGAAAAATGGGTTACTGAGTATTCCTTTTGGCGGAGCAAAAGGTGGAGTCATCTGTGAACCTCGGGAACTCTCATTTCGGGAACTGGAACTTCTAAGTCGTGGATACATACAGGCAATCAGCTCTGTGATTGGTCCTTATCAAGACATACCTGCACCGGATATTTTTACGAATTCTCAAATCATGGCTTGGATGATGGATGAGTACAGCAAGCTATGCCCAGATCAGTCTGCCGGATTTATTACAGGTAAGCCGATTGTACTCGGTGGCTTAAAAAGTCGAAAGAATGCTGCAGGACGTGGCATTGTGTTGTTTATATCTGAAGCCGCACGAAAGCTAGGTATTGAATTAACCGAAGCGACTGCAATCGTTCAGGGCTTTGGATCTCTAGGGGGCTACGTGGCAAAGTCCTTAGCAGATTCAGGAGTGACAATAACCGGACTTTCCGATGCGTATGGTGCCGTCTATCAAGAACAAGGCTTAGATATGGATTCGTTAATTGAATGCCGTGATAGTTTTGGAACAATCACAAAAATGTACAAACATACATTGACAAGCAAAGAATTAATGGAAAAGTCGGCCGATATCATGGTTCTTGCCGCTGTTTCCGACCCAATTACGGAGCAAAATGTGAGGTCGATGAAGAGTAAACTTGTTATTGAAGCTTCAAGCGGCGCAGTGACTGATCAGGCTGCAGAATGGATAACGAATAACGGAATTCTGTTCGTTCCGGAAATATTGACGAGTTCTGGAGACATCACTTCTTCCTATATCGAGTGGGCACAAAACCGACAAGGTTTGATTTGGAGTAAAGAAGAAGGCGAGATGCGTGTGAAGCAGATCTTGGCCGATGCATTTTCAAGTGTTCACGAAATTGCTGAAGAGCGAAAGATCCCGATGAAAAAGGCTGCGTATATTGCTGGAGTATACAAAATGGCGGAATCTGCACGATTTCGAGGATGGTTCTAAATTCTCTGTACACTGAATAGAAAAAAATTCAATTAGAAGTAAAAGACGACTATGTGAACGACATAGTCGTCTTTTTCTCTTTTCCTCTTAAATGCATAATTCAATCTTTTATTGGAAACATAAAGCTGATTTCTGCGAACGATGAAATCAATTTAATGATTTTGGGTTGTGTACCATAGGGGAGGATAAAGATTTGAAGAAAAGATTGATACGAGGCAGTTTCGGAGCTTTTCTCGCAGCTTTCTTGCTCTTTCAGACCGGCGCAGCCGATGCGTTTTCAGAACGAGTGATCATGCGCGGAGATACCGGGGACGATGTGATTGAGCTTCAAGCACGTCTCCAGTATACAAGTTTCTACAAGGGAAAAATCGATGGCTCATTCGGTTACGGGACATACTGGGCATTAAGAAATTTTCAATCTCAATTTGGCTTGCCGATTGATGGTACGGCAGGCAGTCTAACCAAACGAAAACTCACACAAGCGTCACAGTATAATCGAGACTTTGTAATGAAAAATCTTCGTGAAGGAAACACGTTTACCTATTATGGAGGCGTTCCACTCGATCAACAAGTGAAAAAGAATACCCAGCGACCTACTACAGGCAGCACGAAGAACAGTGGGCGTAGTAAGTCTGCACAGCCGAGCGGAGGAAAATATACGATGGATAATCTTCCACAGGGGTACTCCAAATCGGATGTGAATTTAATGGCTAATGCCGTCTATGGTGAATCGCGTGGTGAACCCTATATAGGGCAAGTCGCTGTTTCATCAGTAATTATCAATCGTGTTGCCGATCCGAGATTTCCAAATAACATTTCAGACGTCATCTTTCAGCCAGGAGCATTCACGGCGGTTGCTGACGGACAAATCTGGCTAACACCAAACGATACGGCAAAGAAAGCAGTTATGGATGCGATCAATGGCTGGGATCCATCAAATGGTGCACTATACTATTTTAATCCGGAAACCGCAACCTCTGCATGGATTTGGTCACGACCGCAAATTGGAAAGATTGGAAAGCATATTTTCTGTAAATAGGGGGGATATGAATGAACCGCCGATTGTGGATTACACTTATGTCAGGAGCTGTGGCATTATTAGTGATTAGCTTGGGTGTTTGGGCCTATCAGGAACATCAAATGAAAAAGGCTGTGATGATCCATGCGGAAAATCACTATCAGCAAGCTTTTCACGAATTAACATATTATGTCGATTCATTGGAAGAATCACTGGGAATGTCTCTTGCGATGCAATCGCGTGAAACTATGCGCCCACAGCTTGTAGAATCTTGGCGCTTAAGTGCCCTTGCGCATGCAGCCGCTAATGAATTGCCACTGACATTACTTCCATTTAACCGAACCAATGAATTTTTGTCTCATGTCGGGGAATTTACTTATAACACTGGCGTTAAAACAACCAATGATCGCCCTTTAAGTAAAAAAGAGTACAAGAATCTTCAGAAACTCTACTCAGAATCCATGTCCATACGTGATGGATTACGGGATGTCCAGTCCGAAGTGATGACCCATCATCTACACTGGATGGATGTGGAATGGGCACTGAAGGAGAATAAAGGAAATAAAGATAATCAAGTGATCGATGGGATGAAACGTATTGATGGTCAGGCAACAGAATATACCCAGAGTTTTAGCCCAGAGAACCCACGTAATGTCGTCTTGGAGAAAAAGAAAATCAATCCCATGAAAGGCCCAATCGTAACCAAAGAGCAAGCAGTAGCTCACTTAAAAAAATGGATGGCCTTGAATCACACGAAACTAACTAAAATCAGTGAGACAGGAAAAGGATCAAATACTCCTGCCTATGAAATTTCGATGCAACATCATAGGCGAAACTTGAACGCATCCGTAACCAAAAAAGGAGGGCATGTGATTTGGTTTTTATTCGAACGATCGATACAAAAAGAAAACTTGTCGCTCTATGAAGCTTCGCAAAAATCAGAAGCATATCTCAAACAACATCAGATTAAGAATATGGCGCTGACAAAAAGGAACAAGTACAACGGCGTTGCTGTTCTAACGTATGTACTGAAAAGAAATAACGTTCGTATTTATCCTGCTTCAATGCGTATTAAAGTGGCACTTGATAATGGTGAAATTATTGCCTTCGATCAGACAGATTATCTCTTTAATAAATATGACGATGTGCCTCTTTCACCAAAGATAAACGAACAACAAGCCAGAAAACAATTGAATTCGAACTTGAAAATTCAGGAGAGTAATCTTGCTGTTTTCCAAAACCCGTTGCTAAAAAATGTGCTCTGCTATGAGTTTATTGCGACAAAGGATAATGATACCTACCGTGTAATGATTAATGCAGATAACGGTGACCAGGAAAAAATTGAGATGCTCAAAGACTAGACGACATGGACAGGGCTTGGCTGAACCAAGTCTTCTAACACTCGTTAGGAATTAAGTTGAAAGGGATTAGAGGAAACAAGTGTAAGTGTGACTAAGGTTCATCCTTGAACAGGGCTTGGCTGAATCAAGTCTTCTAACACTCGTTAGGAATTAAGTTGAAAGGGATTAGAGGAAACAAGTGTAAGTGTGACTAAGGTTCATCCTTGAACAGGG
>NZ_JAMXWN010000012.1 GCF_024125425.1 Sporolactobacillus kofuensis | reverse complement strand
ATTCTTAAATGCCGGACTAAGTGTCCGAGCCGACTTTTTCGTTCATAAGATCCATAGCAAATTGAATTGATTAGGGGTTTATAACCCTTATATCACGCTTGGCTTTTGTTCAGTTTTCAAGGAACATTCTAAGCTATCCTCTTTCGAAGACAACTTAAACATCATAACAAACAAATCTCATATTGTCAATAATTAATTTTATTAACCAATAAGTTACGATGCGCCATCTCTAATCCTTTATCTACACTTTAGTGTATCAATGGCTGAGACAGCTTTAATAATATATCATCCTTGAAACACGATGTCAATACAAATTAATAAAATGCTAGCATTGGTTTTAATCTTTTAAATCACCCATGGATTAAAGCAGATCGGGTCTCAGAAATCCATGTTCTTGCTGCATAAGAAAGATAATGATTCTTCTTCCAGATCATTGATAGACGCCAATTCAATTCTTTATTGACCAATGGAATCGTAACTATTGAATCTGTTTCTTGAACTGTTTTCTTAATGATACTTTCTGGAAGAAAAGCGACACCAAATCCTTCAGATACCATTTTGAGCATGAATTCCCATTGAGAACTTTCAAATACGATCCGTGGTTGATAACCTGCCTCATCACAACATTTAGTTATCATACCGTGTAATGAGAACTCATCAGGAAACATAATGAATGATTCCTCACGAAGATCCTTGATACTAATTAATTCTTTTTGAGCAAGGGGACTAGAACGATGGACAACAAGACGAATGGCATCATCAAAGAAGACAAATGAATCAAAGAGTTGTTGATCAAACGCGCCCACTGTTGCTCCAACTTCCAAGAGACCTTCAGATACACTATCCGCGACCTTTTTTGCACCATACTCTGCAATATGTAAGTCAATGCCTGGAAAATTACTTCTAAATTTACTTAGTATCCCAGGAAAAAAATGAATCCCAATCATCGGAGGTAGACCGATGGTTAGTTTCCCTCTTTTTGCATGGGTGAGATCACTAAGTTCATCTGATAAATGTGCAAAGGACTGCACAATTTTTTGAGATTGTTCAAAAACAATTTTACCGGCATCCGTGAGTTCTATCTCTTTTCCTGAACGATCAAGTAGAACCATACCTAATTCATCTTCAATATCTCTAACCATCTTACTTATTGTGGGTTGTGTCACATATAAATGACGTGCTGCTTTTGTAAAACTCTTCCGCACAGCTACCTCGAGAAAATAATGAAGGTGTTTAATATCCATTTTGACGCCCCATATCTATAGTTGTTTGGAATATTAATATTCTCGAATTCTATTGTACCTGGATTTTCAACTCTTGTATAATACACTGTGACATGTATCACAGCAATCCGTTAAAAAATAAGGAAGTGTCTTCAATTTGCTAAAGTGTTTTCGTATCATCATTCAGGTGGGTTGCTTGTATCTCTTTGCACTATTAGGGAATGAACTCACCAAACTGCTTCATTTGCCTATATCCGGAAGTATTGTCGGTCTTTTCCTAGTACTTGCACTGTTGCACTTGAAAATTCTCAAACTTTCTTATGTTGAACTTGGGGCAAGTTTTCTCATGTCTGAAATGTTACTGTTTTTTATTCCATCTGCAGTGGCTATTATTCAATATAAGGATGAAATTCTACAACACGGATCACAGTTTCTGATTGTAATCCTGCTTAGCACAATCACAGTTATGATTGTTACCGGTCTTGTTGCTCAGTATTCTATTCGCAGGCTGGCAAATAAAAAAGGAGAGATTGAACGATGATCGCATTTATTTGCATCCTGCTTACTGTTCTGGTGTATTATTTATCGAAAATGCTGTATAAGAAAGTTCAACGAGCATTTCTTTCACCATTATTAGTTGCTCCTTGCATTCTTTCTTTGATGCTCGTTGGTTTTCATATTGACTATTCGGATTATGACAGCGGTGGACGCTGGCTGAGCAATTTATTGCAACCGGCTGTTGTTGGTTTTGCCATCCCACTCTATAAGTATCATCAGGTCATGAAAAAATACGCAAAGATTATCGCAATTAGTATGACTGCTGGTGTTACGATCGCCTTAATCAGTTCAGGTATCTTTAGCCACGTGGTGCACTTGGAGAACAACTATTTACTTAGTTTATTACCAAGATCAATTACAACCCCTATTGCTATGGCTGTTTCCGTGGATATTGGTGGTATGCCAACGATGACTGCTATTTTTGTTATTGTTACGGGTATTTCAGGATTGATTCTTGGACCTATGGTCATACGTTATTTGCACATTAAGGAAAAATTAGCAAGAGGACTCTTATTGGGAATGGGGGCTCATGGTGCTGGCACCTCAAAGGCACTGGAATTTGGAAGCGAGGAAGGAGCGGCAGCAAGTTTGGCTATGGTATTGGCCGCAATTTTCACTTTGATCTTCGCTCCAATTTTAACCCCTCTGATATTAATGTAAGGTAATTCTCTCCCCCCGCATATTCGTATTGCGGGGGGATTTTTTCATAATGAGATTAAACGTTAGGCTATTTGCTTTTATTATTATGATATGATGGAGAAGATCATTTATAAAGGCAGGTGAATGACACGCTCGATCTTCTTGCGTATCTACTTAATGATCCATTGTTCCTAACGCTTGTATTCACAATTGAACTTGCGCTTCACGTGATTCAAACCACATTCCGTTTGGAACGTTGGAAATTTAGTGCACATCTTTACCATGAAGAATCATGTGACTATCCGCAGCACTCTCCTCGTATCGGAGTAATGACGAGCGAACGTCCTCTCGCCTTCTGCTTGGCAAGGATGGTCCGGCGTAAGGAATCATGTACCAACGATTCAGAAGACCATTGCGTTTCTCTCAGTCTCACTTAATAATCACAAAACTTTGTTAAGTTGAATGGGAGGAACGATTTACGATGAGTCATTTTGTTGACCCTTTTACAATGATGATTAACAGCACAGCTGCTTTTTTCGGACATAACTATGGAATTGCAATTATTATTCTGACCCTTTTGATCAGGATAATCTTAGCTCCACTTATGGTGCGCCAATATATTCGCCAATTTGATATGAGAAAAAAAATGGATGAATTAAAGCCTGAGTTAACAGCTATCCAAAAAAGAATGTCTGAAACAAAAGATAGCAGTGAAAAGCAAAAAATTCAGATGGAAATGATGGGTTTATATAAAGAACATAATGTTAACCCTTTCTCATCTATTGGTTGTCTGCCCATAATTATCCAAATGCCCATCCTAATGGGGTTTTATTACGCAATCCGGAATTCACATGATATTGCAACACACAGATTTCTTTGGTTCAGCCTGGGGCATGCGGATCTTACGCTTACAATAATTGCTGGAATCGTTTATTTTCTGCAATTTAGAATCAGTCAAAAATTAATGCCTACGCTAAGCTCCGATCAACAACAAAATTCCATGCAATGGATCGGTTTGATGTCACCGATTATGATCGTCTTTGCATCTTTATCTACTTCCGCTGCACTACCTTTATATTGGGTTGTGGGAGGACTGTTTCTTATTGGACAAACTTATGTCTCACATCTTGTTCTAAAGTCTAGAGAAAGCCAAGCACAGGGTTAAAATTAAATGAAAGTAAAAAAAGCGATGGACATGAGGTTACTCCTCAAATCCATCACTTTTTATTATTCAATAAAAATTATTTTTCTTCGCCAATACCTTGTGCTGCAATGACTCCTCCGATTGCTGCAGAAGCTTCATCTGCATCAGAGCCTTCAGTAACGATTTTGAATTCAGCGCCTTTCATAATACCAAGAGCCATTACACCCATAATGCTCTTCAAGTTCGCTTTCTTACCATTGTATTCAATGTTAATGTTTGATTCGAATTTGCTTGCTTCACTTACAAGCACGGTTGCCGGGCGTGCGTGAATACCTGTTTCGTCAGTAACAACATAAGTCTTTTCCATTTCTCTACTCGCTCCATTCATCTACATAATAGTTAAATTGTACAGGATTCAGAATGAATAAACCTGCCATTTTCTTCAAAGAACCGTTTTCATCTTACAAGATGACAAGATTCTTCAAAAAGCTTATTTATATTTTATCATTCATTTCAGCTCATGTCATGACCTTTCACTAAAAAATTGAATCAGTTAGTAAATTCCAGGACTGTTATCTCTTCGTAAAGCGGAGAAGAACCCCTCCGATGACGATTAACACGCAACCAATCAACGATAGGGGCACCTGATTTTTTTGACTTTTTCACCCCGAGAATAAAAATACCCTCGAATGTAGAAAGAACGTACCAATTTGCGACATAGAGAAGATCAAAGCAACACCTTCTAATTTTGTTGCAATCCAACTATTCCCGCCTGCCCAAATACATCCCGGCACGATATCGTAGGCAGTGTATCGATGATACAATGTTTTGATCTATCGACGAGATAGAACTGCTGCACCAAGGATCATGCCTATTGATTGTGGCAATAGTACATAGACCACCCATTGGCCCCAAAGACCGGAAGATTAAGCATTATCTCTGTTCATACCATTTAATCTATGTACGGGAACGCATGAAAATGGCGAGCAAAACATAGTTAACAAAATAAACGATAAAACTGAACCAATTTGCATGGCTATTCGTAATCATAGTGCCGTTCAAGACTATTCATCGACCTCTCCCTTTTCAACAATCCACTCACATAATCTGTGGGTCTCTAATGCATCACGTTTTGCTATTGGAAGATCCTTATTTTCTTTAACAGCACTCAGAAATTTATGAACGATCCCTTCAAAACCTCTTTTATATAACGTACGATCCCAATCATTAAACTGTTGGCAACAGCTCGATGTTCCTTGTAATTTTTTGAGCTCAGATAAATTACGGACGATGCATTCTCCTTCTTCAGCCATTACTTGCGTGACTTCTTGGTTTGTTCCACTAACACGATTCATTATACCTGTTGCAAGAATAGACCCGCTACGAAATACTGTCGAAAGCGCAACAACTCGATTCATTTGATCTTTGACTACATGTACGGATTGTATGTCAAGTGGTTTGCCAACGAGAAACCGAAGCGAATCAACGACATGAATATAATCATCAAACACAATCGTTCGCAAATCACCAGGCGCATTACTCCTGTTTTTTTGGCAGATGACCATCGTTTTATTAGAAATGCTTTTTGCAGTCTGATAAAAAGGTGCAAAACGACGATTAAAACCGGTCATCAGTGGAACCTTCAGATTCTCGGCCAAATTGGTCAGTTTCTCGGCTTGATCGTAATGGTCAGCAATCGGTTTATCAACATATACGGCGATACCATTTTTTATAAGACGTTCAATAATCGGTACATGTGATGCAGTTGCTGAATGAACAAAAGCCGCTTGAAGAGTTTCATGAGTTTCATTGAGTAAATCATCAAGGGACGAGTACAAATGTGCCCATCGATATTTCGCTCGTATCCTATTAATCGTGTCCTGATTACGTGTACAAAAGTAAAAATCAACATCGTCTATTTCCGAATAAATCGGTAGATATGCTTTTAACGCTATAGAACCAATTCCGATAACACCAACTTTTAACATGATTATTCCCGCCATTCAGTTCATTATTAAATACATGCTTCAGTTGCGTTCATACAAAAATTGTCCTAAAAAAACATCTTCTTTACTGAATTTCTCAATTCAATAATCTGAAGATGTTTCAATTTATGAGCAATCATCAAGTTTACATGTGTTTTTAGAAAAATGAGCAACAAAGATAACTAATTCATCTGATCGCTTCAAAATAACCCTACAACTCAAAGAATCTTCATCGATTCTTCAGCACGATTCTCAATTCTCAGCTTATCTGCGACCATGGCGATGAATTCCGAATTGGTTGGCTTTGCTTTTGACATTGAGACCGTATAGCCAAACAAATTCGATATGGATTCCACATTTCCGCGACTCCAAGCCACTTCAATCGCATGGCGAATTGCTCGTTCAACTCTACTTGGTGTCGTCTTATATTTTTTGGCGATATCAGGGTATAAAACTTTTGTAATTGATCCGAGCAGTTCAATATCATGATAGACCATGGAGATGGCTTCACGCAGATACATATAACCCTTTATATGAGCAGGAACCCCAATTTCATGGATAATATCCGTAATACTCGCATTTAAATCATGCAGTTTATCTGCCTGTGATGGTCGTTGACTTGCGGATTGTGTACTATAGACCGGTCTGGTACCTGCATCTTTCTTTCCTGCGACTTGACGAATATGGTTTGCCAAATTTGCCATGTCAAACGGTTTCAACATGAAATACGACGCACCAAGTTCGACGGCTTTCTTCGTTACATCTTCTTGGCCAAATGCTGTCAGCATAATAATACTTGGTTTTGGAAGATCCGGATTCGAATGGATTTGTTCTAAGACACCAAGTCCATCAAGATGAGGCATAATAATATCTAGGAGCAGAACGTCAGGAGCTACTGTCTTCAACATTTCTAGACAATCTTGACCGTTGCTTGCCGACCCAATCACTTCAATATCATCTTGTGTTTTCAAATACTCTGATATCAGCAGAATCAATTCTTGGTTATCGTCTGTTAAGCAGACTTTTATTGTTTGCAACTCAAAATCCCCCTCGTCGAAAATTCTACATGTTAATCATTCGACAAGAGGGAAGAGTTTCCTTTTATTCTTTTTTTCATTAATTTATATTTTTCTTACATTTTTTATCAAAAAACAAGTCATATTGTGTTTTTTTATGTTTATTCGACTTTTTTTGCAGAGAATGTCGGATAATTTTTGTACTTAGTACATGATGATTCGTTTAAATATCATGTCAACCTGCAAGTTCATTTCTGGGTATTTGATGATTAGTAATACCTGCTTCTTCAATCATCCATTCAATATGAACACCATAACCGCTTGTTGGATCATTAACAAAGACATGAGTCACAGCACCCACAAGTTTTCCGTTTTGAATAATCGGACTGCCACTCATCCCCTGAATGATCCCTCCGGTTGCTCGCAATAATCTAGGATCAGTAATCTTTATCACTAATCCTTTTGTAGCCGGGTGGTTCTGAGGAATCGAATTGAGTATGCGAATATCAAATGCCTCGACTTTATCTCCATTAAGGACCGTTAATATTTTTGCTGGCCCCTCTTTTACTTGCTCGGCTGTTGCGATGGGAAGTGCTTGACCATTCTGCTCAAAAAGCTTCACGTTGTTCTGTTCCATTTTCCCATATATTCCAAATGGTGTATTTTTTGATACATTACCGATGCTCATCGCATTTTCGGGAAAGAAGGCTATTTTCTCGCCTGGTCTACCTTCTCTACCCCGATCGATTGCTTGTACCGTTGATCGGACAATACGTCCATTCTTAACAAGTATTGGCTGTCCGGTATCACGATCTGAGATGACGTGACCGAGAGCTCCATAAGCGCCTGATTTGGGATCATAAAAAGTCATGGTTCCAATACCCGATGCCGAATCACGAATGAACAATCCGAGCTGATAATGCTGATGATCTCTGTCCAACAATGGTGTTAGATTCTTCTTTACCAATGCCCGTTGGCGAATTAACGTTAATTGAAGCGGCTTGTCTGTCCTCGACTTACGAACAATATGACGCACATCTGTTATCGAACCTGTTGGTATTCCATTTATTTTTGTAATCACATCCCCAACACGAATGCCTGCTGATTCCCCTGGCGAGGATTCGCCATTCTTGGTACTAATTAAGTGATAGCCAACAACAAGAACACCTTTTGTACTCAATTGGATACCTATCGACTGACCTCCAGGTACGAGTCTAATTTCTTTGGTGTTGTGCCAATCGGCAAACTTAACATGATCCTGTGATACCGCTCTAACTCGTTGGTTTCGCTGTTGATACGTCAACACGTCCACCTTGTGCTTTTTCATGATCATCGAAACTGGTGATCCACTTGTCAACTCAGCATGCAAATGAAGGATATTGGACTGCATTCCACCGTCTTTCAGCAGTGTATTTGCGATGAACTGTTCAGTTCGAATACTTGAATTGATGACCATGAAGCTGAGAAGAACAAGTATAACCGTGATTCCTAACGTCTTTCTTTTCTTCATAACTCACTCTCCTCGCTCAACCCGCACCTTATCTTGTAGTGCATTTATTAAAATGACCTGAGAAGAGCAGAATTATGAGTTCACAGCTTAATGGATTAATTCCAGTATAGGATGAGTGTACCAGTGTTATTTTTTTACTTTTTCAGCCAAATTGATTAATTCCTTTGCATGCTCACGTGCAAGATCAGTCATTTGAGGTCCGGAAATCATTCTGCCGATTTCCGTAATTTTATCACTTTCACTTAATTTCTTGATTGATGTTCTTGTTCGATGATCTTTCGTCATGTATTTCTCAATAAATACATGGTGATCGGCCATTGCGGCAACTTGCGGAAGGTGCGTAATACAGAAGACTTGTGCGTCTTGAGATAAGCTGCAAATTTTCTCCGCCATCGCTTGTGCAGCACGACCGCTGACCCCTGTATCAACCTCATCAAAAATAATTGTCGCTGGCCCCATGACCTTCTTGAATACTGTTTTAATGGCCAGCATAATCCTTGAGAGTTCTCCTCCTGAAGCTGTCTTAGCTAGAGGTTTAAAAGGTTCTCCGGGATTAGTCGTTATGTAAAATGAGACCTGATCTATTCCATCTGATTCGAATCCTGAAAAGGACTCCAGGTTATTGTTCATTTTAAGATGAATGTCAATTAAAGCATGTTCCATACAGAGATCTTTAAACTGACTATTGATTGCACGCGCGAGCTTTACACTAACTTTTTTTCTTGCGGTCGACAAGTTCATTGCATGCGTTCTTAACCGTTCGAGTCCTTCTTGCAGTGCGTCATTTAATGCATCAAAATTCCGATCCCGATCATTCAACTCCTGATATTCTTTCTTGATTTGTTCATAATAAGTGATCATCTCTTCCACAGAGTTTCCATACTTTCTTTTAAGCATATGAATTTCATTCAGACGCATTTCAATATCATCGAGTCGCTCAGGATTATATTCCATTTGTTCAAGATAATTGCGTATCGCCGAGGCTTGTTCTTCCAAAAGGAAATAACCATTTGAAACCGAATCTGAGAAGTGCTCTAATTTAGGATCGAGATCACGAATGGCATCAAGATTTCCTGATGCCTGTCTTAGGAGATCTAGTCCAGCGTTTTCGCCATCTAAAGCCTCATAGCTTGCTTTGAGGGCTTGAAATACTTTTTCAAAATTGACGAGCTTTCGTTTTTCTTCAAGCAAGTGCTCTTCCTCACCGGCTTTCAGATGTGCTGCTTCAATTTCACCAATTTGATATTGAAGCAAGTCAATTCTCTGAGCAATTTGTTTCTCATCATGGTTAAATTTATTACACTGGGCTGCCAGTTTTGCAACTTCTTTATATTCTGCGCGGTAGGTACTGCTGAATTTCTCCAGTGATAGACCACCGAATTGATCAACAAAACTTAAATGATTCGTGGGATCCAATAATCGTTGGTGCTCATGCTGCCCATGAATATCAACTAATAAACGACCAAATTGTTGCAGTACTGATAGCGTAACCAACTTCCCATTGATTCTGCAGACGCTCTTTCCAGAGCTCGAGATCTCTCTCTTTAGCACAAGCTGGCCTTCTGATTGTTCAATCCCTTGATCTTGGAGCAATTCTCTGATCCCTTGTTGATCTTCACTGTCAAACAATGCCTCAATTTCTGCTTTTTGAGTACCATGTCTCACAAATTCAGAAGAACCACGTGCACCAGCAAGCAATGCAATAGCATCAATAATTATGGACTTACCTGCACCTGTTTCACCTGTGAAAACGGTTAGTCCTTTCTCAAAGGATATAGTTAGTTTATCGATAATCGCAAAATTGATAATTTGCAATTCAGATATCATGATACGCACCTCTTTGTTTCGAACGTTTGTTCCTATTCTCCATTTTCCCTTATTCACGCGATTACGTCAATCATTTTCTTTTCTTTTTCGCCTTTTTCTGTACTTGCATGAATTTACGGATGTCTTTATTAGCACTTCGATTGTTCGCTTGCTTGCGGGCGCCCTTTCGTGTTTGAACCTAAATTTAGTGACGGATTGCCGTTTGTCCGAGTGAATTTTTATACTTTCTCTTTGCACAAAAAAAAGAGCCTTTTTTCGGCTCAATCGTTTGTTTGTTTCTTTTTAAAATTATTATGGGCAGTGCGAACAACTTCTTCAGGTGTGGTCTCCAATAAATTTTCAGCATGGTCACCATCTAAGCGAAGGTGCGTAAGAAATTCAATATTTCCGTCTCCGCCGGTAATTGGAGAATAGTCTAAATGTAATATAGAAAAACCGCAGCTTAACGCAAATTGCAATAGATCCTGAATCACCGATAAATGTACTTTCGGGTCATGGACGATGCCCTTCTTACCGACCTCTTCGCGTCCCGCCTCAAATTGTGGTTTAATAAGCGCCACAACTTCCCCATTCTCTTGTAAAATAGTTGCAAGCGCCGGAAGTATTTTTTTCAACGAAATAAACGAGACATCGATGGATGAAAATTCCGGACGGCCTTCCTTAAAATCACTTAACGTACAGTATCGAAAATTCGTTTTCTCCATAACAACAACTCGGGGGTCGCTACGCAGTTTCCATGCCAATTGATTGTACCCAACATCTAACGCATAGACTTTTCTCGCGCCATTTTGCAATGCACAATCCGTGAATCCACCGGTCGATGCACCAATATCAAGCATGAGTACTTCTGTTAGATCCAGTTGAAACACTTTAAGTGCTTTTTCGAGTTTCAAACCGCCGCGCCCGACATACGGTAAAAGATTACCTTTGATGTTAAATTCTAGAGTACTCTCCACTTTGCTTCCTGGCTTATCAACACGCTGATCGCCATGATAGACCATACCAGCCATGACTGCTCTCTGTGCCTTTTCACGGGAGTCAAATAATCCCTTCTTAACCAGGAGTACATCTACTCTTTCTCTATCTTTCATGAAGTAAAAACCTTCCTAATTCCATTCTTTGGGTTCTGTTCTTTGAGCATCTTTCTAATGCGCACACAAATTTGCTCACTTGTTAAGCCGAGTTCTTCCAGTAGTTCACCGACGCTACCATGCTCTACATAGCAATCATCAATACCCATTCGTTCAATGATGTGTTCATGATCCCCGTAATCGTGGAAAAATTCCATAATACTTGAGCCAAACCCACCATCAAGAAGGCCTTCTTCAACAGTCAATAGTGGCATGCCGCTCTGTGACAACTCCGAGAGCATTTCATGATCAAGTGGTTTAATGAAGCGTGCGTTCACAACCTTAATTTTGATCTTTTCACTTTCCAAGTGTTTGGCAGCGTCTAAGACAACTTGCAACATTGGTCCAAAAGCCAGTACCGCTGCATCGTGACCCTCACGAAGTACTTCCCATTTGCCAATTGGAATCAATTCAGGCGCCTCATTCATAGCTACGCCTAAACCATTGCCACGGGGATAGCGTACGGCAATCGGTCCACGATCATAGTGAAGAGCAGTAAAAATCATATTTCTTAATTCCTTTTCATCTTTTCCCATCATAATCGTTAAGTTCGGCAGTTCGCGTAAGAAACCGACATCAAAGATACCTTGATGGGTTTCACCATCTGCACCGACGAGCCCTGCCCGGTCAACAGCAATGACCACGTTTAGGTTCTGTCGACAAATATCATGTACTAATTGATCATACGCACGTTGCATGAATGTCGAGTAGATGGAGAGCACTGGTTTCATATTTTGTGTCGCTAATCCTGCTGCAAATGTGGCTGCATGCTGTTCTGCTATGCCAACATCAAATAAGCGATCTGGAAATTCACGTCCGAATCCTTCAAGCTTTGAACCAACAACCATTGCAGGGGAAATAACAACCACTCGGTCATCTTTTCGAGCAATCTCCTGCAAAGTATCATTGACTACCTTACTGTACGCAGGTGCTACGGCAACAGGCTTAATAAAAGCACCTGATTCAATTTTGTAAGGACCCGTACCATGCCATGTGCCAACTTCATCTAATTCTGCCGGTTTATATCCTTTCCCTTTCTGAGTCAATATATGGATTAATACCGGACCTTTTCGCTTCTTGGCATAGTTTAAGTTATCAATCAAAGCTTCAAAATTATGTCCGTCTACAGGCCCAAGATAGGTAATCCCGAGTTCTTCAAAGAACACTCCTGATACGAGCATATATTTAAGTCGGTCTTTTAGCCGTTCAGCCACAGAAGCTAATTTGCCTCCGAATGCAGGAATTCTTTTCATCAAGTACTCAATATCTTCTTTAGCTCGATTATATTTGTTTGCTGAACGAATACGATTAAGCATATTGTGCATGGCACCAACATTAGGAGCGATCGACATTTCATTATCGTTAAGCACAATGATCATGTTTCGCTTCTGATGTCCGATATCATTTAGAGCCTCAAGAGCCATTCCACCTGTTAATGCTCCGTCTCCAATGATGGCAACCACGTCGAAGTTTTCGTGTTTCAGATCTCGGGCAACAGCCATCCCAAGTGCAGCTGAAAGTGAAGTTGAACTGTGCCCTGTTTCCCAAACATCATGTTCACTTTCACTTCGTTTGGGAAATCCACATAAGCCCTTATATTGGCGGAGCGTATCGAATTGATCTCCTCTTCCAGTGAGAATCTTGTGGACATAGGACTGATGTCCGACATCCCAGATCAGCTTATCCTCCGGACTGTTGAACACCTTATGAAGCGCCAATGTCAGTTCAACAACGCCCAAATTTGGTGCCAAGTGGCCTCCGGTCTTAGATAATTTATGAATAAGAAAAGATCGGATGTCCTTTGCAAGATCAATCATCTGATCAACAGGCATTTTCTTTAGAAACTTAGGATTTTTAATTGTTGAAACATCCATGGTGATCACTCATCCTTCTTTGCCTTTTTTCTCTTTTTACCCTTATTTTTCTTTTTATCAAGGATTTTTAGGATAGGGATATGAAGGCGATCCTCTATAAAATAAAGGACAAATCCGACCTTATAGATAATATTTGTAGCATTTTTAATAGCAAACCCTTTACCAAGTGCTTTCACAAAAACAGTGAAAGCTGCAACCAAACTAGTGACAATTACGGATACAACATAGTCAACGAAACCGCTCTTATCTTTACTTAGAAGCTCCATCATTTCGACCACGACAACGGATGCTGCCGTCCCGCTAATTATGGCACTGGCATCACCAATCACATCCGTACAGAACGTGTTCACTCGGTCTGCATTCTTTGTTAACCACACTGAATATTTTGCGCCTTTCATTCCTTTTGAAGCAATGGCATGAAACGGTGCCTCATTCGATGCAGTAGATGCAACGCCAATGATATCGAAAAATAAGGCGATGAGAATAATGACAATCACAACAAAAGTACCACTAACGACATTCGCATCGCTGAGTACGGCAGTGGACACAATTGAAAAAATAGCCGCTAGCACAAGCGTGATAACAGCTAAGGGAAGCGCCCATTTCAGAGCTTTTTTAAGTTCATTTTTCATGTGTGTTCCGACTTGTTTTTATCTAAATGTCGGACAATTCACATCCTTAAATATAATATATCTTATTTAATACATTAATAAATTATGTAGCGAGGTCATTTGAAAAGTAAACATTGCGGCTTAGGTCCAGTAGGTTTTCCCGCTAAATTACCTGTTGTTGCCAAGCAGGCAGTTTCCTTTTAAAACTTAGCCGATGCTGTCGCCAGACACCGAACTAGAACGCCACTTAGACCGCACTATAATCCTTTTCAAATGCTGCATATATACAGACAGTCTAGGAGATTTCCTCAAACACTCTTGAAACTTTGCTCTAGCCTCTTTTGCAGAATTGATTTCAGGAAAGCGCCCCTTATCATACCGGCCAAGTATTTCAAAGTTTTGCGCTAACCATCCCCTCTTTCCCACTCAAGGCAGGCTACGCTGTTCGCTTTTCCTTAATAATTAAGTACTTACGAAACAGGTTTTCCACATAGTTCTTGCATAAAAGCAAACAACGTACGTGTCTCCACGGACGCAGGGTCTTCGCCCACATGCCGTTGCGGATCGCCCTACGTCCTTTACTCCCAGCACAAGCCCAAAGCTGGGCGCTCTAAGCCTGCACCAGGAACTTCATCGATGTGCCCTTTGACGGATTTTTAGCCCCGTCTTCAAGTAAAGTAGAGTGACTAGAATACTGCACCATCAATTTAATGCAATTCATTTTATCACAAATTTGACAAACCCTCAAATAAAGATCATATAATTTTACATTTAATGCGTCCGATGCAAGAGATAGGTCGCAAATTCGGCAAGCAGACTGTCTTCCAGGCCAATTTCGCGGAGACTAGCGATTGCAGCACTCACTTGCTGTTCCAGCTTCTCTTTAGCGCCATCCATCCCCAACAGGCTGACGTACGTGCTCTTATTATTCGTGAGATCACTACCGACCGGTTTTCCTATTTTTTCCTCATCGCCAATGATATCCAGGATATCATCACCAATTTGGAAAGCTAAACCAATATGCTCAGAGTAACGGATCAGGGATTCTGTTTGCAATTCCGTAGCATTTGCTAATACCGCGCCAACTTCTACCGAGAAACGAATTAATTTGCCGGTTTTCCTGCGGTGGATGGAAATTAAGTCGTCTAATTGAAGTGTGTGCCCTTCTGCTTCAAGATCATCTTCTTGCCCGCCAACCATTCCTTCCGGCCCTGCAGCTTCCGCCAACATTCCTAATACTTTGCTTTTGGTTTGCGTGTCCAAATGGGGATCCTTCGCGATCACTTCAAAAGCTGCAGTCAATAGAGCATCGCCAGCTAATACGGCTGTTCCCTCACCAAAAATGACATGATTGGTCGGTTTCCCTCTTCTCAAATCATCATCGTCCATTGCCGGTAAATCGTCATGGATAAGCGAATACGTATGGATCATTTCTAGACCAAGAGCAGTCGACAAGCCAATCATTTTATCTTTGTTCAATAGGTGAAGTGTCGCAAAAAGTAAAATTGGACGAATCCTTTTTCCTCCTGCCTGGAGCGAATAGAGCATCGCCTGTTTCAGTTTCGGAGTAATTTCGGCACTTTGGAAAATTGAAGGAATACATGCTTCAAACCAGGTTCGTGTTTCAGTTAAATAGATGCTGAGTCGATCAGTAGTCATTCACGTTCATCTCCCTGAACGGAAAACGGCTTTGTTTCACCACTCGGATCCATGAGTTGGTCCATTTGCTTCTCAACATTTTCAAGCTTATCATGGCACAGCTTGGACAAAGCCACACCTTCTTGAAAGAGCGCTATCGCTTTTTCCAATGGCACTTCATTCTCTTCCAGTTGCTTGACTATCTGTTCAAGTTTACCCATAGCTTCTTCAAATGCTGGTGTATGATCTTTCTCTTCATCTGCTTCAAACATGTTCATTCGCCTCCTCTATACCCCATACCCCATACTTGACAGTCTAACTTCCCATCATGCATTCGCACCGTTACAGAGTCCCCTGGGGACACGCTTTGAACGGTTTTAATTAATTGATTGTTTGCGTCAAAGGCTAAACCGTACCCACGACTCATGATCTTCAAAGGACTAAGACTATTCAATTGTGTAAGTAGCTTATCAAATTGACTCTCTTTTGAATGACGATACGTGGCGAACGCACGTAGGAAATGTTGCATACGTTCGTTCAACTGTTTTTCGGCTCGGTTTAGGAGTTCATTCGGCTTGCTCTGTGCTAATAATCTGTCAGCCATCACCAATTGATTCTGCTTGTGCTGTAATTGATGCTTCGCAGATTGTCCTAAGCGTTCCAATAGCCGATCACATTCCTGCTCCTTTTGAAGCACTAATTGCCCTGGAAATTTAAATGCATAGGAACCGCGAAGTCGATGCAATCTTGTTTTTTCCTCACGTAGGCGACCATTCATAGCCTGGGATAGCCGAGTAGTTAATTGATCGATATGCCGACTCAATTCGACGACATCAGGCACTGCAAATTCACCGGCCGCAGTAGGTGTCGGTGCACGTTTATCCGCAACAAAATCAGCAATGGTAAAGTCCGTCTCATGACCCACAGCCGAAATAATAGGTATTTTTGAACGATAAATAGCATTGGCGACGATTTCCTCATTAAAAGCCCATAAATCTTCAATCGAGCCGCCACCTCTACCAACAATCAATACATCGAGCGAATCAAGTCGATTTGCTTGATCAATCGCAGCAGCAATCGACGGGGCAGCTTCTGCTCCTTGTACAAGTACAGGAAAAACAGTCAATCGAGCTGCGGGAAATCTCCGCTTAATGGTTGTAAAAAGATCTCGGATTGCCGCACCTGTCGTTGAGGTAATAATACCAATTTGATAAGGAACTTCTGGTATTGCTTTTTTAATCGCGGGATCAAACATACCTAATTCTTGAAGTTTCTTTTTCAATGCTTCATAGGCGAGATATAAACGACCTAGACCATCTTGTTCCATATCACGAATATAGATCTGATACTCACCATAGGGCTCATACAAAGCCACGGCACCCTGTACCAGAACTTTCATACCATCCTCAGGTACAAATGTCAGCTGTCTTGCGTTACCGGCAAACATCACTGCGCGAATCCTTGAATTCTTGTCTTTAATGGTGAGATAGAGATGTCCCCGTGAGTGTTTCTTATAATTTGAGATCTCACCCCGAAGCCAAACATTTTGCAGATTGCCATCGGTCTCCATTAATTGTTTGATATAGCGCGTCAGTTTGGTCACACTAATGTAACGATCTTGATCCATTAACGGTTACCCTTTCTTATTCTGCCGATCTGCGGCAAGAAGCGTATTTTCAAGCAGCATAACGCGTGTCATTGGACCAACACCGCCTGGAACTGGTGTAATGAACCCTGCTTTCTCTTTTACTTCTTCAAAGGCAACATCACCAACAAGTTTTCCGGCAGCATTTCGGTTCATCCCTACATCAATGACAATTGCACCTGGCTTGATATCTTCCGCGTGTATAAGTGCTTCTCGCCCTACTGCAGCTACCAGGATATCGGCTTGTTGAGTATATTTTGATAGCGGCTTGGTCTTAGAGTGACAAATAGTCACAGTTGCATCCAAGTTTAAGAATAATAGCGAAGCCGGTTTGCCGACTATGTTGCTTCGTCCGACAACGACGACATGCTTTCCGGCAACAGGCACATCAATTGCTTTAAGCATCTCAATGATTCCGGCTGGTGTACAGGACACGAATCCTTCTTGTTTTGTAACTAGACGACCCACATTAATCGGATGAAAACCATCGACATCCTTTTCAGGACGAATGGCTTGGATTACTTTTTGTTCTGATATCTGACTCGGTAGAGGCAATTGAACCAGAATGCCATGAATGGTCTTATCTTCATTGAGTTTATCAATCTCAGCGAGTAAGCGCTCTTCTGTTACTGTCTCAGGAAATCGAATAAGTTCAGAATAAATGCCTACTTCTTTGCAATCACGGATCTTACCCTTGACATAGGACATCGAAGCTGGATTTTCTCCAACAAGAATTACGGCAAGTCCAGGTACAAAACCTTGTGCTTTCATTGATTCAATACGCGTTTTCATCGCTTGCCGTTTTGCTGCTGCAATTGCTTTTCCGTCAATTAATTGTGCGCCCATCAGTCATCCATCCTTTTTAATCTTTATTTGTCTGTTTTTTCGGGTCCAATTTCCTTAGAGATACCTGCTAAAACACCATTTACAAATTTTCTTGTTTGTTCATCACTGTAAATTTTGCAGAGCTCAACTGCTTCATTTACAGTAACTGTCGTTGGAATATCATGGAAGTAAAGAATCTCACACACGGCTAACCGCAAAATTGTTTTATCAATGTTGCCCACGCGCTCGAGCGACCAGTTTTTCAAATGTTTGCTGATCAGACGGTCAATTTCTGCTTCGTTCTCGATTGTATAGTCAAGGAGTTGGCTAACGAACGGATCGATTGGTCGACCGCTTTCATTCACAGCTGCCAAAGCTGTTTCTTTTTCAGTAGCGCTGAGCGTCATTTGGAACAACGCTTGCAGTGCCATTTTTCGTGCTTCTCTTCGATTCATCACTGACTTCCTTTCATTACTTGCTTGTCAATATTCTTTAATTGGTGCTTTTATTATGCGCGGAAAATACACGGAAAGAAGCAAAGGGGTTAAGATACCCCTTTGCTTCTCAATCAATCTCTGCAATCGTCTTTTCCTTATTATTCTCAAACCGAACACCAACAACATGGATATTAATCTCATGAACGTCCAATGCTGTCATTCTTTTTAATGCTTGAGCAATATTATCTTGAACTTTTTCAGCTACTTCTGGAATCGAGACCCCATAATTCATCGTTAGTTGAACGTCTATATTGATACCTTCATCGGTTAAGTCGACTTTAACGCCCTTACGATAGTTTCGACCGCCAAGTTTTTCAACCATTCCCGAGGCAAAGTTGCCGTGTAAGTCGCCCACGCCGACAACTTCGACAGCTGCAAGACTCGAAATCACTTCGATAACCTCCGGAGAAATTTCAATCTTCCCCAAATCTTCTTGCTGCTCTTCAACCTCAATCGTTCGATTTTCGTTTTCCGGCATGAATGTCACACCTCCATGATTAACTTTGCTCGTTTAGTGGATACTTCTTTAAAAATTTTGTATTAAACTTGCCGCTTTCAAAAACCGGATGTTGCAGAAGGCGCTGATGGAAAGGAATCGTTGTTTTTATCCCTTCAATAACATATTCGCCAAGTGCCCGTTTCATTGTCTCAATCGCGTCTTCTCTTGTCTTCCCATAGGTAATGACTTTAGCAACCATGGAATCGTAGTATGGAGGAATAAAATATCCTTGATAGACAGCTGAATCAATACGAACGCCGGGACCTCCTGGAGCAAGATACGTTTCTACCCGTCCGCAAGAAGGCATAAAATTCTTTTCAGGATCTTCAGCATTAATTCTGCATTCAATGGCATGTCCTTGCAAGTGTACATCTTCTTGTTTCACAGATAATGGCACTCCGGAAGCAACTCGTAATTGTTCCTTTACAAGATCCAGACCGGTAACATATTCCGTAACACCATGCTCAACCTGGATTCTCGTATTCATTTCCATAAAGTAGAACGAGCCATTGGGTTCATAGATGAACTCGATTGTTCCGGCGCCACGATAATTTACAGCGCGAGCCGCACGAACGGCTGCTCTACCCATTTCTTGTCGCTTTGCTTCATCAAGTGCGGGCGACGGTGACTCTTCTAGCAATTTCTGTAGACGTCGTTGAATGGTACAGTCCCGTTCTCCCAGATGGATGACATGTCCTTGTGTATCCGCGAGTACTTGAATTTCCACATGACGGAAATCCTCGATGTACTTTTCAATATACACTCCGGAATTACCAAAAGATGTATCTGCTTCTTGTTGCGTAATTTGAATACCATGGCGAAGTTCCTTCTCGTCTCTTGCAACACGAATACCCTTACCGCCACCACCGGCTGTTGCCTTTATCAATACAGGATAACCGATATCATTGGCAATTTTCACTCCATCTTCCGCACTCTCAATGATACCGTTTGATCCAGGTACCACAGGAACGCCGGCATTTTTCATCGTTTGCTTTGCAATATCCTTGATCCCCATCTTACTAATCGCATCTGAGCTTGGTCCGATGAAAATTAAATTACATTCCTCACACATCTCAGCAAAATCAGCATTCTCAGACAAGAATCCATATCCTGGATGAACAGCATCGCAACCCGTAAGTGTCGCTACACTGATCATATTGGTGTAACTTAAGTAACTGTCCTTCGGTGAATTAGGTCCGATGCAATACGCTTCATCGGCCAATTGCACATGTAAGGCATCTTTATCGGCTTGAGAATAAACGGCTACCGATTCTATGTTCAATTCTTTACAAGCACGGATAATTCTAACCGCAATTTCTCCTCTATTCGCTACAAGCACTTTTTTTATCATTGATAATTAAACCCCTTAATCTTCCTTAACTAAAAACAACGGCTGACCGTATTCAACAAGCTGTCCGTCTTCTGCAAGAATATCAACAATTGTTCCTTTGCATTCTGCTTCTATTTCATTGAAAAGCTTCATTGCTTCAACGATGCAAACAACTGTTTTGCTATCGACTTTAGAGCCCTTTGATACAAAGGCACCTGATTCCGGTGATGAAGATGAATAGAAGGTACCAACCATCGGGGCAGTTATCTTGTGCAGAGATGAGTCTTCAATCTTTTCAACAGACTTTGCTTCTGCTACCTGCGCAGTTTGAGGAGCAGGTTGTGCCACTGGTGCCTGTACTTCTGCCGGCTGTGGCACCGCTTGAAGAACCGTTTTATTTGCCACAGCGGCTGCTTTTCTCAGCGTGATTTTTGCATCTTCTGATTCAAATTTCAGTTCGCTGATTGAAGATGTGTCCATCTCCTTTATCAATGCTTTAATGTCTTCAATACTTAACAAATCCAGCACTCCCTTGTCCCATCCGCTTTAATCTCAATTATAGCATATCAATATAATAATGCCTGATTCTGATGATGAACTCAAGTCCGTTAAGCGGTCAACGTATTTAATCACGAATTTTCTTTCGAAAAATAGAAACATTAAGTCATACGAACCCCATGACTATAAAGTTCCGAATCTCACAAAAAAAATTAACTTCGGCAAGCTGTCCTTAATCGGGAAATCTTTGTTATACGCGTTCTACTCTTATAATAAGTTCCCGATTAAAGCACAAAAAAACTGTCACGGACAATCGCAACAGTCTCTATTCTACCTAAATTAAATCAAAAAATCTTCAAAAATCGTGGATTTCTTCTTCAGTCTTGATTTAATGCGTATGTGACGCTCACAATTCTTCCTGTACCGAGATATTCATTTGTAAGCTGTATCAATTGATTGGCTTGTTTATCCGTTAATTTTTTCGAATCCACATAAATTTGAACCTGAGTTCCACTTGTCTTTACAACACTATTCTTATAACCTTTAGATTGAATTACATCTTCAAGCATTGTCTCATTATCAGCAAGTGTCTTCAAAGATGCCATTTTATCATAAGCAGCACTAACCTCTTTTGCGGAGCTCTTACCGGAAGCGATGACACTTTCGTACTTTTTCTCAAGACTTGCTCGTTCATCATCTTTGCTAAGTTCAATATCCGCCAATTTTGTTTCGACAGCACTTGCTTTTACAGATTTATTGTTTTTCACATCCGTAGCAACTGATTTTGATTTTCCAGCTGTGGATGATGAAGCCTGATCAGAAGAATTTCCAGGCGTTGATAAGGCGTATACGGATAACACAACAATCAAACTTAGCATTGTTAATAGCCAAACGGTTTGTTTCTTTATCATGGTAATACCTCCTCATTCATTCTTCTCGAGAACTTTAACTTTATAAGTTGGAATATCTAAAACGGTCGAGACAGCTTCCATAATTTGAACTTTCGTCGTTGACTGCTCGGCACCTCGTGCAACAACGATGACCCCTCGCACAGTTGGCTGTTCTTTCCCGATAACTACCGGAACCTTGTTCCCATCTTTATCAATCAAGACAACTTCAGAATCTTCATTTCGCTCAACGACTTCTCGCTTTCCGCCTTTTTGATCGGTTTCACTCGTTTGATTATCCTGTGTTTTTACGTTGTTTTGATAAATATTTTTTTCTGTCGATGCAAAAGTTACCATGACTGAAACATCAGAGACGCCTCGGATTTGCTCAAGTATATTTTTTAAATTCTGATTGACATAGGATTCATTCTTTTCAATTGATGTCATGGATTGCTTTCCTATATCAGACTTTATCTCTGAAAGATCTTTTGAATCATGGTTACTGAACGCTTGTTGATCTGCCGGTTTCTGAGTTTGTGCACTGCTCGCAAAAAATCGGTTGCCTGCAAGGAGCACTACACCGATAAGTACAAGTGCAACAAGTTTAAATAATGTTCCTTTTTTATTTTTCACCGGCTGCCCGTCCTTATCGCGTTCGCCAAATACCATACGTCTAAAGCGTTCAATCCATCGTCTCACGAGTTCAATCCCCTCCTTCCATGTGTACTGTGATGAGTCTCTTATTGAGTGCCCATCGTTTTGCTAGGAAGGAGCGGACCTTATTCATCTCATTGTGTTCATGCACCGTTTGTTTTGAGTTATCTGGATCGTCTAGGTTGATCGATACATTCTTAACGGGTTGAATGGTCCGAATTCCGGATTCCTGATCGCGATGGTTGCGCGTTGTCTTTTCAAGAATGACAGTGACGTTGTCGACAGACATCTCCTGCCGATTTTTTTGCTTTGCAGAAACGTCCATATGTGTGATTTGTAATCCGTATTTCTCATTCAACTCCTCCTTCACCTGATCATTCATTTGGACAGCCACTTGTTCTTGAATATATGCGGCTTGTGCGTTTTCTATTTCTTTTTTTTGACGAGCTGTCTCTTTTTTAATTGAATCATCCTTCTGCTCAATGGCGAGACCGTTAAGCAATTGATCTGGATGAATTTGAAAGATTTTGAGAACGGGATCCAGGAGAGCTACAACAAGAATAAGACCGATAACAAACTTGATGTATTTCTGAAAAGTACCGGTTGGGATTAACAACTCGAGGATGACTGCAAAAAGTACAATAAGAATAATCTGCGAAATCCAGTTCACAAGATAGCTCATATACGCCCTCCTTATCGCACCATTAGCGTTAAATTACCGGAAGCGATAATAATCGTCATGGCTAAGAAAAACATCAGTGTAACGACAGCGAGCGATGCAAAAAGGTAGAAAATACTTTTCGCCATAATGACCAAGCAATCGATCACCGGACCGCTTCCAAGTGGTTGAAGGACTGCTGCTGCTAAATTGTAAATGAAGGCTAAAGAGAGAATTTTCAAAAGTGGAAAAAGAGTAATGCAAAGAAGAATTAATAACCCTGCAATACCGATCGTATTTTTGAGCAGAACCGAAGCTCCCATGACCGTATCTGCCGCCTCTGTGAACATTCGGCCTACTACCGGTATAAAATTACCGGTAAAAAATTTTGCCGATTTTACCACCAACCCATCTGAGATTGATGTTGCCGCACCCTGAACGGAAATTACACCGAGAAAAATTGAAAAAAAACCGGCAAGTGTAAACAGTGCAACATTTTTCATGAGCTCACTAAGCTTGGTCAATTTGTAATGATCTGAGAACGTGCTGACAATCGCTAATAATGCAGACATAAGAAGTAGTGGAATAACGACTGTAGAAATAAGCCATCCGGCTGTATTGACAAGAAAAATAACCAAAGGATGAAAAAAAGCGACAGAAGCAATCCCACCTGTTGCAGCAGTCAATGCTAGGATAAGAGGAATGAGTGCGACGAGAAATTGACTCATTGCACCAACTGTGTCATTGGTATAGTTAATGGCAAGACGGAAACTGTTCATGAGCAAGATCACCAACACAAGCGTCACGACAAAATAGGCAACTTTTGAGACCGCTTTATGTTCAAATGCGGATTGAATCGTCTGAAGGAGTGTGGCAAAAACAGTAAGTAAAATTAGGGTGCCAAGTAATTTGCTACTCACGACCAGCTCATTCAGAAAATAGCGAACTAGGCCCTGCATCAGTTCTTTGAAAAAACCTTGTTTATCCGATTGAACAAAGCTCTTAAAGTTTTGTTGTGTTTCCGGTAGAAAACCATGGTAGTCGGTGATCACTTTATTCCAATAGTTCTCAATTTGTTCGGTATCTATTTTATCCAGTTGCTGAGACGACCATTTATTCAAATCACTTTCTGGTTGAGCTGCTGAGGCGGGCTTGTCTAGACATAGAATACATAGAGCAACAGCGAGAGCAATTATGAATCTGTGAATGTATCGTTTTTTTATCTTGCAGAACATTCAACCCCCTCCCATTTGTGGCATCAAATTCATGATCGTCTCAACAATTGCTGTTAGAATTGGAATCGCCAAGACAAGAATAATTAATTTGCCCGCTAGTTCAATCTTTCCTGCCATAGAAGCTTGTCCTGCATCACGAGCGATTTGCGCACCAAATTCAGAGATATAAGCAATACCGATAATCTTAAGGATTGTTGCCACATAGACATTATTCAAATGTGCACTCTGTGCCATGCCGGTCAACATATTCATGACCCGTTGAATCTGATCGATCATCATGAGTAAAATGACAATTCCTGCGACTAAGGTAACAAGCAAGGCAAATACTTGATTTTTTTCTTTTAAGAGCAGCACGATAAAGGTGACAGCGAGCCCCAAGCCGACGATTTGAAGAATTTCCATCAGCAAGTCACCTACATATAAAGAAATACTTGCCGTATTTTTTCAAACAAATCGTCAATTAATGTTGCTACCATATACAAGATCACAACAAATCCGATAAGGGTCACCCATTGTGCCCAATCATCTTTGCCCATTTGCTTCAACACGGTTTGAATCATAGCAACAATAATGCCGATACCCGCGATTTGGAATATTGTATTCACATCAAGTGACATTGGAACTTCCCCCTCTCTTGCATCACTAGGATCGGAATGTGATTTAGATGAACAGTAAAATAAAAAGAATACCCGTCAAGAAACCAATACTTCTGAATAATTTCTCATTTGCTTTTTGAGACTGCCGAGCATCCGTTTCTTCACGTTCCAAATGGGATAATGCCAGTTGGATATGCTTTTTTTGATTTTCTGCATCCTCTGTACCAAGTGTTGAACCAAATTGAAGCACTATTTCCTTTTCAGGTCGTTTCATTGAAGTCATCGGCCAAAACCGTTCAATAGAATCGGACCAAGCCGATTGCAAGGTTTGCTTGTCTCGCTTCAGATGCTGAGTGAGCAATTGAAAGAAAGTCTTAATTGGTGCGGGCAATTGCTTGGACAGATCAACTGCCATTTGATCGACTGGAACTCTTCCGTATACAATTTCTGCCTCGATAGACTGAAGGGCAGAACGCCACTGACGTATTTCCCTTGGACGGTCTCTGTACTGCCTGGCGAGCAGAATGCCTATTGCAGTTGACGCAAATAAAATGATGAGTGAACCAATGAGTTTCATTACTGCCAAATCCCTTCTGTCGCAGTCATTTTTCGTCCTAATTGATCCAGGATAATGATTCGGCAACCCGTTTTATTTGAATAATGCCGACGTGACAAAATGACATAACGGTCAAATAACTGCGCATCAATTAAGGGCTTAATTGAAGGACGGTGAGATAATTGTTCAAAGGTAAAGCCATGCGCGGTTGCCATCACTGTGACACCGGCATTTAACGCTTCAAAAAGTGCCGCTGTATCGTCTTTACCACCAATTTCATCCACAACCATAACTTCAGGACTCATCGAACGAATCATCATCATCATTCCTTCTGCTTTTGGACAGGCATCCATGACATCCGTTCTCATCCCAAGTCTATTCTGCGGCACACCCTCTACACATCCAGCAATCTCTGAACGCTCATCGACGATCGCTGTCTTTCTTGATGAGATGTAACGCTCAGGGATACCTTCACTGATCAGACGGGCAATGTCCCGCAACATCGTCGTCTTTCCTGTTTGCGGTGCACCGATGAGCAACGTGTTTAACCATCGCTGCCGATTATACAAATAAGGAACAAGAGGTAGAGCTGCACCAATCTTCTGTTTCGCCAATCGTATATTAAAAAAAGTAACATCACGAAGTCTGAGCACGCGTCCTTGCTCGGTAAGCACGCGTCCGGAAAGTCCGATCCGATGTCCGCCGGGAATCGTCACATAGCCACGCTTTAGCTCTTCTTCAAGCGTATAGATTGAATAGTTACCAATTTTTTGAAGTAACTGTTTTGCCTGTTCTTTTTGGAACACAGGCATTGTTGTATGATCTGTAGGGACCCATTTTTGTCCAGCTACAATCAATTCAAGAGGTCGCTCTGTTCGGCAACGAATTTCTTCAAGCATCTGTTGATCCTTCTCAGGCAGATGAAGGAGTATTTGCTGAACTGATTCTGGTAAATACGGCAAAATTTGATCCATTATTATCACCTAGACATCTTGAGTATTGAACACGTTCTTCTCAAACTATATGCGGGCTTGTACGCAATATGCTTAGCGACCACAAACATTATCGTACTTACCAGGACGCATTCGTTGATCTCAGAACTTGAAAGAAAGGGAAAGTGAATAGGACTCACAGATGTGAGTCCTATTCCTTGAAATTCTCTCAAATTCTTTCCATGAGAAAAAGGGTGCAAAAAGCACCCCGTCCTTATTTTGCATTGATTATGCTTTGATTGTTCGCTCGGCGCAGGCGTCTCAGATCTTCGCTGCATCTTAAGCAGAACATTTTGTACTTTATTTTCTCATAAAAAAACAGCCTCCGAAGAAGCTGTCGTAGAAATTTAGATTATCTCATGCTCGAGATACATATAATCCAGAACGTGTATCAATGACGAGTTTGTCACCGGCATTGACGAAGAATGGTACACTGACGACATAACCAGTTTCAAGCGTTGCTGGTTTCGAACCACCGGATGCCGTATCCCCTTTGATCCCGGGTTCTGTTTCTGTTACTTCAAGAACAACCGTATTCGGAAGTGCTACTCCAAGCGTTTCACCTTGATAGGATTGAATGTTCACTTCCATATTTTCTTTCAAGAAGTTCAACTGTTCCGTAATTTGACTTGCATCGAGTTCAATTTGTTCATAAGATTCCATATCCATGAATGTATAAGCCGATCCGCTTGCATAGAGATATTGCATTTTGCGGTTTTCAATACGGGCTGGATTAACTTTTTCACCACCACGGAACGTCTTTTCTTGGATAGCACCAGTTCTGAGGTTTCTTAATTTCGAGCGTACAAAAGCCGCACCTTTGCCTGGTTTCACGTGCTGGAATTCAATGACAGAGAGAATATCTCCATCAACTTCAATAGTCAAACCTGTCTTAAAATCATTTACCGAAATCATAAGCTTCCTCCTTTAAATGCGCTGCAAGTTGCCAATGAGGACTATCCTCGCTTGTCTCTATAAAGAAGATAAAACGATGGCTAAAAGCGACAATTCTTGTGCCCATGAAAAAAGCATTATTTCCAAACTCAGGAAATTAATGCATTGAAGACCGTACCATAGGCGATTTCGCTTGCATCGTCGATCCTGTGCGCAGACAAATTCACTCTTGCAATTTTACCACAGCATTACTGATTTGAATAGGCATTCTTCCCTGAATTTTCCTCAAAGTCAAATGAAATCGAGTACCCTATAAATAATCCGTATAAGGCGTACAAACACAGTGTCGTTGTGGCCGTATTCCAACCAAGTTCAGTGAATTTAGGGAGTCCGGCAAGTAAGGGCTGTAAAAGGATGAATACAATCGCCCAGAGCATCAATCCGAAACCTATAGCGATCCAAATGGATCTCAACCGTGCAAGTGCCACTCGATAAAGCCAAGCAATAGGTATTGATAGAATACTTATCGTGACGATCGCAAGTAATTGGCCGTAAATGGTATTTCTCCAAGTCCAAAAGGAAAACGGGGCAAACACTAAATGAGGACCAACCTTAGAAAAATTAAGAAGATGGCAAATCAGCCCGGCAATTGACCAAATCAATCCACCAAAAAATCCTATAATAGACACTCTGCCCAATGATTTGACGATGGGATGCTTTTCTTTTTGTTTCGGATGAGCATTCTTTTTTCTTCTAGCCATGACTCTTCACCTTTCTTGAAATTTTCATAGCTTTCAGTATGCCCATTCATGGAAAAAGCATGTACCAAAAGAAAAAAACAAGAGATAAGGTTCAGATTCCAATTGAAAAAGAAAACATTGATCTGTCAATTTAAAGAATTTAGTCTTACGACCTAAATTATCGGGAGAATATACCAAGGTGTCCAAAAATCAGCATCAATAAAGGATTTTTATCCTAATGCCGATTTCTTGTTGGCATAATTATACAGCCACCATTAATCGAAAATCCTTTAACATCAAGGATTTTCATGACCTTGGTGAAAACACGGGAATGCAGGTTACGATTTAGTATAATTGCCGTCTACAGTCATGATACTTTGTTAGTGCAAATTTATCTTTCATATATGTGCAATTTAATAGTGAAATTGACAACATTGATCAGTTTCTGTTGCATTAATCTAGAGGTTTTAAGTAAATTCGGTTAGAATAAATATAGGTATAAGAAAAAATAGGTACTTTAAATTTTCCACAAGAAATCGGGCTGATAAAGTTATGGCAAAAATTCTTCCTATATATGGCGGTCAAGCAGTGATCGAAGGCGTCATGATGGGTGGCAAATACACAACGGTCACTGCAGTACGTAGAAACGATCAATCAATCACTTACTTTGAGGCACCAAAAAAAGAATTCCAGTCATTGACTCTCTTAAAGAAAATACCGGTTATCCGGGGCATTGTTGCCATCATTGAAGCAAGTGCGATTGGTACCAAACATTTAAACTATGCTTCCGAGGTGTATGACGAAGAACCGGGAAAAGAAAAGGTCGTGGAAGAGCGTGCTCACAAAGGGTTCCATTTGGAAACTATGATTGGATTAACCGCACTTGGCATTCTTTCATTCTTGTTCGCAAAATTCATTTTCACGCTTGTTCCGGCGTTAATTGCTCACTTATTTGAACCAATCATCTCCGGCTCTGTTGCACAAGTTTTATTGGAAGGATTCTTTAAAATTCTCCTCCTCTTTAGTTATGTTTATTTTGTATCATTAACACCAATAATGAAAAGATTGTTCCAGTATCACGGTGCCGAGCATAAAGTAATAAATACTTATGAAAGTGGAGACGCACTTACAGTTGCAAATGTGAAAAAGCATTCAAGACTCCATTATCGTTGCGGATCAAGCTTTATTATGTTTACAGCGATCATAAGCATCTTTCTTTATTTCTTTGTACCAACGGATCCTTTGTTCTTGAGAATTGTTTCTCGAATCGCACTTATTCCTCTTGATTTAGGTCTAGCCTATGAGATTCTCAAATTAACGAATAAAGTTCGTCATATTCCTATTCTTAGATGGCTTGGCTATCCCGGTCTCTGGGTGCAACTTCTAACCACAAAAGAACCTGACGAAAAACAAATTGAGGTAAGTATTTGTGCCTTTGAAGAGATGCGGCGTAGAGATTCGGTCATTGAAAAAAATCAAGCACTTGTACGCCAGGTGCTTTAACTAACCGGAGGTGAATGTCCGTGAGAACATTTTTATACTCCTTTGGCTTCATGGTGATCGGTGGGCTTGGATTATTCGGTTTGCTCTCCTTATTTTTGCCCAGTCAGAAGACCGTCATCATCACCCAATTAATTATTGTTACGCTCATTATCGTTATTGGTTTGTTTTTCTTTCGACGCCTTACCGAGTGGACTGGAAGTGGAGAACAAGCAAGATATCGAAAGGCTGCACGACAATCGCGCAAAAGAAAAAACTTATCAACTTTTAACCGCAAAACACGCATCCTTCATCAATCTCAGAAGTTAAAAGTCATTAAGAATGGGCCGTATGGATTGAAAGATTTAACGCATCAAGCCGCAAAAAATCATGGACATTTAACTGTGATTGAAGGAAGAAAAAACAAGAAAAAGAAACGACTATTATTTTGATCGTCATGTTACAGGTTCTTTGAAAAAAGGATTGGCTTTTCGCCAATCCTTTTTTCATGCAAGAATAATCATCAGGAAGAATCCTGTTAATAAGACCACTTCTTCAGAAATGTTCGAGCGCCATCTTCACCAATTTGAAATAATCGCTCCCTTTCTTCCAATGAGATCTGGAAGTCTTTTGTCTTTACTTTATCTACAGGTAAGAAGACAATATTTGTCCCCTTAAATTTTTCTATGGTACGATCATCATGTGCATTCCTCATTGCTTTAAATAACCCGCGAAACAATTCGGGAGCGTTCTTTATTTTTACATATTCCTTAAACTCTGCTTCCTTCTCAATGATTTGTAAACCAAGAAACGGACGCGCTGGAAGCTCATCCTCTTTATTATAGAGCCAGAGTGGAAAGTTACTGAGCACACCTCCATCAACGATTAATGACTTCTGTCCGTTAACATCATACAGCGGGACCGGTTCAAAAAAGAATGGTAAGCAACAACTCATACGCACTGCCTTGGCTACGGAGAAATTGTCCGGATCAAGACCATAGTCCGGTAAATCATCAGGAAGAACAACCAGTTTTGCTTTACTAACATCTGAGACAATAATTTTGAGACAATCTTTTGGCAGATCTGAAAAGGATTCTATACCTTTTACTTTTAATAAGTCTGCAATCCATTGTTCAAGATAATCGCCACTAAATAACCCCATTTTAAAATAGAAACGAAACCATTTTAAGAATGGAAATCGTACCTTTCTCGAAGGTTCAAGCAACTTATCTGTATCCATCGCGCTCATTACCCTCTTCAAATCAGTGGAAGTATATCCTGCAGCAACCAATGCAGCAACAATTGACCCTGCACTTGTTCCTGCTGTGCGTTTAAACTCATATCCTGCTTGCTCAAGTACTTGAAGCGCTCCTGCAAAAGCAAAACCTTTGACCCCTCCACCTGAAAATACAGCATCAATCCACAAAGGCGCTCCCTCCTTACTAACATTAAATGAATCGTAAAGAAAAAAGAGACCGAAAGATTTTCATCTTCCGGTCTCTCTATATCAAATGAACAAAGAAAGTAGTGAAGAAGAAATCAATTACTCTTCCTCTTCTTCACTTCTCTCCTTTATTTCAAATAGTTGACTCACACGGTTTGGATCCTCTTCGAAATATTGAACGACATCACCAATTCGGTCGATTGAGTCCCAACTGAGATGGTGTTCGATCCCTTCCACATCTTTATAAACATTCTCCTCATGGACACCAACCAGCTTCAAAAAGTCCTCGAGTAATTCATGTCTATATACGAGTCTTTTTCCCATTTTCTTGCCCTTAGGTGTTAAAATAAATCCACGATATTTTTCATAAATCAGATATTGATCCTTATCTAATTTTTGGACCATTTTGGTTACTGAGGATGAATGAACGTCCAACGCTTCAGCAATATCAGAAACTCTTGCATAGCCTTTATCTTGTATTAACCAATAAATACGCTCAATGTAGTCTTCCATACTCGGAGTAGGCGACATCGTGTCTCCCCCTAACGACAACCCTTTTTTACTCTCCTCATCGTACTATAACAGTACCTAAAAAACAAGGAAATACCAATGGCTATAAGGATAATTACTTGATTGATCCGCCAATCAAAGCGTTTCCACATCTTTCAATCGAGCCTCTAAATCGTTATAATGGAACTTGAAATGAATTAGGGGGACGAATAGTCATGGGCTGGATTTTCTTACTTGCAATGATCATCGCATATTTCGGCTATTTTTTCATCGCCAGATATGTACAACGCCGCTATCTGACCACATTATCAGAAGTGGACTTTCGCGCTGGATACAGAAAGGCACAATTAATTGATGTCCGTGAACCTGATGAGTTTAAAAACGGTCACATTCTTGGTGCGCGGAATATCCCACTGACGCAATTGAAAATGCGCCAGACAGAAGTGCGCCACGATATGCCAATTTATCTCTATGATTCGAATGGTACTCGGAGTGCGCGTGCGGCTGCAGTTCTAAGAAAATTGAAATACAAAAATTTATATCACCTAGAAGGCGGATTTAAGAAGTGGAACGGAAGAATTAAAAAAGGATAATCGTTCTCACATTTTAGCTCATCTTCTTCAATTGCACAAAAAGAAACGCGTTTCGTATTGAAACGCGTTTCTTTTTGTATTTTACTCAATCGTCCATTCTACTTTATTTGCCTCATTGTTTGAGGTAACGAAGAACAGGATGACGTGCCGCTTGCGTCTCATCGAGTCGCCCGATTACGGTTTTATGTGGTGCTTCCTGAACAGTCTCAGGATGCTCTTCCGCCTCTTTTGTAATCGCAATTAAGTGATCGGCAAATTCATCAAGGGTTTCCTTAGATTCGGTTTCCGTTGGCTCAATCATTAATGCTTCATCAACAAGCAGTGGGAAGTAAATCGTTGGCGGATAATATCCGAAATCCAGCAACCGTTTGGCCATGTCCAGCGTACGCACACCCAATTTTTTCTGTCTACTACCAGAGAGAACAAATTCATGCTTACAGAGCTGTTTGAATGGTGTGTCAAAGTGATCTGTGAGCCGCTTCAGTAGATAGTTGGCATTAAGCACAGCGTCTTTTGAGACTTGGAATAGCCCTTTTCCACCCATGGTTCGAATATAGGCATATGCACGAACATTAATACCAAAATTCCCATAAAACGCTTTTACTCGACCAATAGATTGTGGACGATCTTCGTCAAATCCATAGCTGCCGTCTTCCTTCTTCACGATTAATGGTTTTGGTAGAAATGGTTCGAGTTCCGCTTTAACGCCGACAGGTCCTGAACCAGGACCTCCACCACCGTGTGGTCCCGTAAATGTTTTATGCAAATTCAGGTGAACTACATCATAGCCCATATCCCCAGGCCGTGTAACACCCATGATTGCGTTCATGTTTGCCCCGTCATAGTACACTTTTCCTCCGGCTGCATGAACAATTTCCGCAATCTCTTGAATATGTGTTTCAAATAAACCTAAAGTATTTGGGTTCGTCAACATGAGCGCGGCTGTTGTCTCATCTGCTACACGTTTGAGATCTTCCAAATCGACAAGGCCGTTTTCATCGGATTTAACCGTAACTGCTTCAAACCCTGCAACGGCTGCCGATGCCGGGTTCGTCCCATGAGCAGTATCCGGAACAATGACTTTCGTTCTCTTTACATCACCATTAGCTTCATGAAATGCGCGAATAATCATCAGCCCGGTCCACTCACCATGGGCGCCAGCTGCAGGTTGCAAAGTAACTGCATCCATACCTGTAATCTCTTGCAAATTTTCTTGAAGACGATAAAGCAACTCGAGGGCACCCTGCACGGTTTGTTCATCTTGATAAGGATGGATATGAGCCAAACCACTTAGGCGAGCCACTACTTCGTTAACCTTTGGATTGTACTTCATTGTACACGAACCAAGCGGATAAAATCCGTTATCGACACCAAAATTTCTTTTTGATAGTGCCATATAATGCCTTACGAGTTCCAATTCTGAAACTTCCGGCCAATTCGGTTCTTCCTTACGCAGATAATCGTCACCGACCATTTCATTGATCGGCAGTTCAGGTATATCTAAAGCTGGCAAGCTATAAGCAGTTCTTCCTTTTTTGCTCCGTTCAAAAATAAGCGGCTGATTCTGATTATCCACGAATAATCCCTCCAAGTGCTTCAGCGAATTGATCAATCTCTGCTTTTGACCGCATTTCGGTAACAGCGACAAGCATTTTATTTTCACAGTGACTGAAGGATTTAGCTAAGTCATAACCACCAATCATCCCCTGATCGAGGAGGGCACGATTAACTTCAGATACTGGTCGCTTGCAATCCACAACAAATTCATTGAAGAACGTATGGTTATCACAAACCGTTACGCCTTCTTCGGAGAGTTTCTTCGCAGCATAATGTGCTTTTTGGATATTCTGCTCCGCAAGCTCACGAATGCCTTTCTTACCAAAAGCATTCATCGCAACTGATGAAGCAAGTGCATTCAAGGCTTGGTTTGAACAAATATTTGAAGTCGCCTTTTCGCGGCGAATATGCTGCTCGCGTGCCTGTAATGTTAGAACATATCCACGTTGTCCCTTGTCATCAACGGTTTCTCCAACAAGACGCCCGGGAACCTTACGAATCAATTTTTTCGAAACCGCAAAATAACCACAGTGTGGACCGCCAAAGGATTCGGAAATTCCGAGTGGCTGGCAGTCGCCAACAACGATATCCGCATTAAAGTCACCAGGCGGTGTCAGGATGCCCAACGCGAGCGGGTTGCTTGCCACAATTAATTGTGCACGTTTTGCATTGTGCGTCATTTCTTCAATGTCTTTTAGAGGTTCAACGTGACCGAAGAAATTTGGATATTGTACAATGACACAGGCTGTCTCATCATTAATTGCCGCTTGAAGCGCTTGTACGTCCGTTTCACCATCTTTTGAAGGAATGGTAACCACGTCAAGCCTTCTCCCATGTGCGTATGTCGCGAGTACTTGCCGATATTCGGGATGAACGGTCTCTGAAACAACAATTTTCTTATTACGTGTTACCCCACTGGATAATAGAGCTGCTTCCGCAAGCGAAGTTGAACCATCATACATTGATGAGTTTGCAGCTTCCATACCCGTGAGTTCGCAAATCAGTGATTGAAATTCAAAGATAGCTTGTAGTTCGCCTTGTGAAACCTCAGCTTGATATGGGGTATAGGCTGTGTAGAATTCTCCTCTTGAAATGACACTATCTACAACCGAAGGAATGTAATGATCATAAATCCCCGCGCCTAAAAATGAAGGGTAGTCGCTGGTACTAACATTTTTTTTCGCAAGCCTGGACAGAAAACGAATCAATTCAGGTTCTGAAAGTTGTGGTTCTAGATTTAATTCACCTTTAAAACGAATTTTTTCCGGTACATCGGAGAAAAGCTCCTCGTCTGATTGAACACCGATGACATCAAGCATTTCCCGACGATCTTCATCCGTTACCGGCAAATAACGGTATTGTGACATCTCATAGCCTCCTCAAGCTCTTTTATAGAAAGGGGTTTTGATAACTGTAGCTTTTTTGCGTTTCCCGCGAATATCCACTTCAACTTGTGTGCCAATCTTGGAGTATTCGATATCGATAAGCACTAATCCTAAATTTTTTCCAAGTGTTGGTGATTGCGTCCCAGTTGTTACTTCGCCAACTTTTTTATCATTTACATAGACCCCATAATGGGTACGAGGAATTGCACGATCAATCATTTCGATGCCCACAATTTTCCTTTTCAGACCATCCTGTTTCTGATTTATCAGGACAGTCTTACCAATAAAGTCCGCAGCTTTGTTAAGTTTAACCGCGAACCCAACGCCTGCTTCAAGCGGTGTTATGGTTGAGCTTAATTCTTGACCATATAATGGCAATCGCGCTTCGAATCTCAATGTGTCACGTGCGCCTAGCCCGCAAGGAATCAATCCATCCATTTCGCCTGCATCAAGTAATGCGTTCCACAATACTGGCGCTTGCGCCCATGGGCAGTATATCTCAAAGCCGTCTTCACCAGTATAACCGGTGCGTGAGACAAGGCTTGGTACACCTTGTAGGCGCACCTGATCTGCAAATTTAAAGTGCTCAATACTTTGCAGAGGATAATCGGTGATTTTTTGAACAATAGATAAAGCCTTTGGTCCTTGAACAGCGAGCAATCCAATGCTTTCTGATCGATCTGTTAATTCAATCTCCGCCGGCTTATGTTCGTTAAGCCATTTAAAATCTTTTTCAATATTTGCAGCATTGACAACGAGCTGATAGACATCTTTTTCAAGACAGTAAATCAATAAGTCATCAACAGTCCCACCTGTTTCATAGCACATTGCTGTATAAATAGCATCTCCAGGTTGTGCTTTTGAAACATCATTTGTAACCATTTGTTGCAGAAACTGCTCGGTACCCTTTCCTTTAACTAGGAATTCTCCCATATGCGAGACATCGAAAATGCCTGCAGCGGTTCGAACGGCTTGGTGCTCCGCTTTAATTCCTGAAATTTGCACTGGTAACAAGTATCCGCCAAAGTCAATCAGCTTTGCATCATGGCTTTTGTAAAACTCATACAGCGGCGTTGTTTTCAAATCCGGCATCCCATTCATTCCTCCCGCTAATGCAAATTTAGTTAATTACTCGGTTTATTAATTGAGATGGCATCAAAAAAGGACAGAGGAAGACAACCTAATGTCTTCCTCTGTCCTTATACCTGAAAGTTTATCGCTAAGCGTCCGAGCCCGTTAGCGGTATCCCCTTTGGTAGCCCCGTGGCACTCTCCAGAGGTGCGTCCGTTATGAGTCCCATTTGCCTGAGAGATTCACTGTTCGTTTGCTCCTTCGGCGCCCGCACTTTCCGCGGTCTCTCCCCATAACGTCATTCGCAATCCATTCAATTAATAGCGTTTAACTCCAGACAATCTCGTACATAATAACAGTATATGTTCAGAAAGTAGAACACTTGAAATCCAAAGAAGTCAAATAAATATTCCGAATATTTTTTGACAATTATGGACACCTTCTGACATTGATATCCTACCATTTTCTCAATGATCTTAGCAATACTTTGTTCAGAAATTTAATACGATAAGGTGCACAATATGAAGCCGATAATTCAATTTGACAGAACTTGGTATGATTCATTTTTAAAACATATTGAAGATAATGGACCTTGGGCAAAGTCAGAACTTTTCTCTCTTGCTTATCTTGCAGAAAAAGAACGAATCATTCCCTCTTTTCATGGACTGATTGCGCCTGGACGTCTTCCACAATTAAAACTGCATCCGCATCAGATTGAAACAGCAAGAACGGTCATTGAAGAGATGCATGGAAAAGCGATTTTGGCCGATGAAGTCGGGCTTGGCAAAACGATTGAAGCAGGATTAATTATTAAAGAATACATGATCCGAGGTCTTGTCAAAAAAGTACTAATTCTCGTTCCCGCTTCACTCGTTCTCCAATGGGTGTCTGAATTGAATGCAAAATTCTATATCCCGGCAGTTGCACAACGAAAAGCTTATGTGTGGGAGCACTATGATGTTGTTGTTTCATCAATGGATACGGCAAAACGTGAGCCTCATCGAAGTATCGTCTTGGCACAAGATTACGATTTAATCATAATTGATGAGGCGCATAAACTTAAAAATCACAAAACGAAAAATTACCAGTTTGTTCAAAGCCTCAAAAAAAAATTCTGCCTCTTATTGACTGCGACGCCGATTCAGAATCAGATAAACGAAATCTTTTACCTTGTTTCCTTGTTGAAACCCGGCTACCTCGGGAGTGCCGAGCAATTTGCAAAAAATTATAAATCCGGATTACGCTCAGTCAAAAATGAGCAAAAATTAAAAGCACTCGTCAACCAAGTGATGGTGCGAAATCGTCGTGAGGACACCGGGTTACATTGGCCAAAGCGCATCATTAAATCTTTTGAGATTCCTTTTTCCAAAGCAGAGCAAGACTTTTATTCATCGTTAGACGTACTCAAGCAACACGGTATTGTTCAATCCTTTTCACTTTTGACCCTTCAAAGGGAGGCGTGTAGCTCTAGAGAAGCCGCTTTTGTCACACTGAACAAGATCTATAGAACTACTACTACACCTGTAACAGAGCGACTCTGGCATGATATTTTTGATAAATTAAATGCGATTCAACAGAATGCTAAAGCCGAAAAAGCGGTTGAATTGATAAAACAGATAAACGATAAGGTTATCATTTTTACTGAATATCGTGCCACTCAACTTTATTTACAATGGTATTTAAAAAAGAACGGAATTAGCTCTGTTCCATTCAGCGGCGGCTTTCGGCGCAACAAAAAGGATTGGATGCGCATGCTGTTTCAAAATAACGTACAAGTACTTGTCGCAACAGAAGCTGGCGGCGAAGGGATCAATCTACAGTTTGCATGCCACCTGATCAACTATGACCTTCCCTGGAATCCAATGCGCATCGAACAAAGAATTGGGCGAATTCATCGTCTCGGTCAGGAAAAAGATGTGCATATTTATAATTTTGCGACGCGAGGAACCGTCGAAAGCCACATTCTGAACTTACTTTACAATAAAATTCATTTATTTGAACAAGTGATTGGTGAGTTAGATAAAATATTAACCCATATCGATTTAAATGATGTGGAAAAGCAGGTGTTAACTATTTTCGAGGAATCAGACACCGATGGTGAAATAAAAATTAAGCTTGATAATTTAAGTAGCGTCATCAACTTTGAACAACTCCAATTAAAAGGAGATGAAGATCATGCAGCAGGCGGAAATTCATGACTTTCTTGTACGGTTTTTTTCGAGTTCAGGTTGCAGTATACTTCCTGTTTCGAGTGCGGACCAACTAAAAGTTCAATTAACGAAAGAGATGGACAAAAGATTAATGAACCGTCCCTTTTACTGGCATTATATTGAACAGATCGGAGCTGAACCAGAATTAGCGACGCTCACTTTCAGACTAAACGATAACGATAATGATGGTGAATTTATTCATTTTGGATCGCCGCGTCTCCACCAAATTATGAATACCGTAGAGGAATTGGGTAGATTTATTCGCATGTATCAGATTCTTCCGTCACAATCAGCCCCTGCTCTTGAACCATGGCTAGGACTAAACCTAAAGATCAGTTACCAATGTGACTTGAAAAAAGATTTCATTCGCTCTGTCGGTCTTCAATTGATTAATGGCACACTAATTGAAGGTTTTCAATCAATGCTCAAGAGACTTCAGCTTAATCAGAAAATGCCAGACTACTGTTATACACTTAGCCCACTCATTACGATCAATAGCGGAATTCGCCGTATTGAACGATTCATCGAAGCGGAGTTAAATACTGAACCAACAGATTGGGCGGATCAAGCAAATGAGCGGTGGGAAAAAGATCAACAGTTATTGGACTCTTTTTATGACTATCAGGAACTGAAACCTGAACGCTACACACAAGAAAAAAAAGCGCTTGAAGAACAGTACAAACCGGTCATAAAAGTAAAGTTAATTAACGCAGGTTTATTTTATCTTCAATCCTCAACTTTTCTACCTGATTTAATTAAAGACCGTTAATCATCTGAAAGACAGGTACTAGAACGGAGAGAAACATGATGAGTACAAACCCTCCAACAAGTATGAGCAGTACGGGCTGAAATAGGGAGAGCATTTGTTTTGACTGTTGTTCCATTTTTCGGATCAATCGCGTACTATATTGGCTCAGCGATCGATCAAGGGCACCGTGACGTTCCCCTTGTTTAATCGTTTCCACAAGTTCAGGAAGATAATAGATCGAACGCTTCACGCAGGATACTAATGAGTACCCGCTTCGCAATTGCTTCTCTATTCGTTCTGCTTCACTTCTCAGAAAAGGTGAGGTCCCTTCCTGTGTCAAAATATGCAACGATTGTTTGATGGTCATTCCAGAGCCCAAAAAGCTTCCTAAGTGAAATGAGAATTGGTGGGTATGGTAGAGGCGGATGGCATTTCCAATTATCGGTAGTCGTGAAATCATTTTAACTCGAATCATAAGCGGTTGTTTCTGAAAAAGGAAGAGAATGAAACCAAAGAGTGATCCACTAATTAAGAGTATGAGCAACACGCTTTCTGGGTGATCAGCGATATAGAGGAACATCCTTGTGATGAGTGGAAGATCCAGGGATAATGATCGATAGAGTTGGGTAAAACTCGGTAAAAGAAATCGACCAATGACAAACATGATGGAGAACAGAACCCAAAGGAGAAATAACGGATATCGAGTAAAGCGCCGCATGCGTTCCTTAAAATATTCTCTTCGTTGCAGCATCGTACCTGTTTCCATGAGCGCCGTAGGTAATGTACCACCGGCTTCCGCAAAATATATGGCGTGTACCACTTCTTCTGGAAATCTAAGTGCTCGCAATCCTTCATGAAAGGCTAATCCTGCTCGCATCGCTTGATACATGTACTTCATATCTTCTGCCAACTTCGGTCGTCTATTATAATCTTGAAGTTCAATTGCGGTGCTAAGCGGATAACCATCATGCAAGCAGCGGCCAAGCTCAATTAATAATTGTGCTTGATCTTTCTTAGTCCAGTTTCTTCGAAAAATCATTATGCGCCCTCCTCAAAGTGTCTGCGGCAATCCAACCGCTTTCTACCCCTTCCTCCAAATAATCCTCAATCGTTTTGTAGCTTGTTGAGCGGCGATGCCCAGAATACGTTGCCGAAAGAAGATCATGGAGTGCCATTCCGGCGAGTATTTCGAAAACGCCGGTACGATCAGGATGATGGCGATGTGTACAATGCTGTACACAGACTTGCCCACATTCAGGACATTGAATTGTTACTAAGCGTTCTGCAATTACCGCAACTAACGTTTCCTTCAAATCAAATCGCGGAATGCCAAGTTCAAACATTCTCTGTAACGTAGAAGATGCATTCGATGCGTGAACAGTAGAGAGCACTAAATGTCCACTTAGCGCAGCTCGTACAGCTATTTTTGCCGTTTCCTCATCACGAATTTCGCCGATCATCACAATATCCGGATCATGGCGTAAGATCGCGCGAAACCCTTTTGCATACGTGAAATTTGCTTTCTCATTTACTTCCATCTGAATAAAAGCATCATTTTTCTTTTCAATTGGATCTTCAATTGTGATGACTCGGGCATGATAGCGTCTCTGAAGGGTAGAAAGCAAACTATAGAGCGTGGTTGTTTTACCGGAACCTGTTGGCCCAGAAATGAGGATCAAACCGTTTTCGTACGACATGAGTGCATTCAAACTTCTTTTGGCTTCATCAAATACTGTTAGATCATCGATGGGTACTTCATTCTGTTGGGGTAATAATCGAATCACAAGACTTTCTTTATTTGGGGTTGGAAGTACAGACATCCGTAAGGAGACAGGAAGATGATTAATCAGGGAGACCATGGCACCACTCTGAGGAAGACGATGTTCACCAATATCCATTCCGGACATGAACTTAAAATGATTAATCATTCGTTCGGCCACGGTTGGATTTAAAACTGTACATTCGTAAAGGTAACCGTTAATTCTTAATTCAACTAAAGTGTCGAGGCTTCGAGGGGTAAAATGAATGTCTGATGCACCTGACGTATACGCTTGCTGCAATAATTCGAGGCTTCTGTTCACAACATCATGATCGAATTGATCCACGAAATCACCTGCTTTCATTAGTCCATGAAAACTGGTTATTTCGGAAAAAAGGGCTATTGACTATATTCTACATCGGTCTCTTATTTCCTTCTTTTATTACAATTTTTGTTGCAACACTAGAAAACAGGCATCCGGATCGGATACCTGTTGTCGGTTAACTGATTGATTGTTGTTCTCTTCTTTTCGTATTCATCAGTCTCTGTAAGTCTTCCTGATGAAAACCGACAATAAGTTGTTGTCCATCTGTGATAATTGGTCTCTTCAACAATTTAGGCTCATCGGAAAGAAGCTGAAGAGCTTTGCTCAATGGTAATTCATTGAGGTTCACATCTAACTGTTTATATGTTGCACTTCGTGTTGCAAGTAAATCCTCGATGCCTGATTTCGATAACTTAATCATTTCAAGTAATTCCTTAGCATCCGGCCGATTACGGAATAAATGTCTCTCCTCATAGGTTACATCATGATCTTTCAGCCAGCCCTTTGTTTTCCGGCATGATGTACAACTCGGGTACGTGTAAAAAATTAACTTTCTCATCAGCTTCCCTCCTCAATTTTTTAGCTTTTCAATTGGTTAATTCCCTTGAATCTGTATTTTAAAACTTTTTTTGTTGAAAAAAGTTAAGATCTTGTCGAAAACTCGTCCTTAAAATGTCCATACCCCGCGTTAACTTTTTTATCAAGGACAATGGGATGCTTTTCAGAACCAATCAATTGAGTATGTGGCGCAATATAAGTACCATTATCCAGAATGACGTGCTTGAGATATGCGCCTGAACCAATGATACACCCATCCATTAGGATACTTGATTCAATTTCTGCATCGCGCATCACCTTACTCTTTCGACCAAAAATTGATTCCCTGATCACTCCGTCAATGATGCAGCCATTTGCGACAAGCGATTGCGCCTGTGTAGCATAGTTTCCATAATAGGTAGGGGCTTCATTTTTGATTCTTGTCTCAATTGGGTGATTTCCACATATCAGAGCATTCCGATTCGATTCACTGAGCATATCCATATTCGCTTCATAGTAATCCTGAACAGAATGTATCGTTCGCATGTAACCTGTATATTCAAATCCATTTGTTTCGACATCGGAAACAAACTGATGTAAAGCATCTCTCAAATTGTAAAGTTCATTGCTTGCCATGAAATGGCGCACTAATTTTGTAAAAAGGGAACAACGCATAAAATATATTTCCATATTTGCTAAGATCGGCTGATCATTCTGAGAAGAACATGGTGAGAGAGCATATATTTCGCCGTAACGATTAACCCGAAAACATGTTTTTGACAAAGAATGAATCCTGCTACTCTTTACCGTTTTATAAACGACAGTCAATTCAGCATTCTGTTCCTCATGATGACGGAGAATGGCATGTACATCGAGATTGCATAACGTTCGAGAACCCATTACAATCACGTACTCAGCGCCTGACTTTTCAATAAACTCGAGATTATTATAGTAGATTGGGAGATCTCCTACTGTCATTTCGGACATACTCGGATACGTATCCGGTCCAAAGAAGAACAGCCCACCACTGGTCCCCTCGATATCCCAGTCACTGCCGCTACGTACATGATTATAGAGCGAACGATAGTGTTTATTCGTAAAAACACCGATGGATGCGATACCTGCATGCGTAAGATTTGATAATGGAAAGTCAATCAGTCGATATCTGCCACAAAAGGGCAAACTTGCAATAGGTCGATGTGCAGTAATGGGGGAAATGTGGTGCATTGATTCATTCAAGTTAATGATGCCACAAATTTGCTGATGTTTCATGATAAGTTGCCCCTTTCTGTCCGAATCCAAAAAATCCCATATTTTTGCATTCATTCTATCTGTATGCCTGAGGCAATGAAACAGAACAGTCAGGAGCTCTTTAAAAAGGTTGGTTTTTTCGCTTAAATTCATTTCTCTATTCCAAATCAATTTACATTTATAACAAGAAAAATTGGGCAAAAACCGTCCATTCTTTGATTTTGCATCACTTGCGCTGCGATTGCTCGCTTTATTACTAAGCGAATAGTTTAATACTAAAAAAAGAGCCAGTGTCTCTGGCTCTTCATCTCACCGCTCTTAGATTAGTGAATATAGTTTAATGGATTCACAGCGCCATTATGCGGTGGCGGCGTCCATGGACCAACATAGAGTTCAAAGTGCAAATGTGAGCCCGTAGATTCACCAGTGCTTCCCATTGAGCCAATAACCTGACCCTGAGAGACACTCTGACCGGAAGATACAGAATACGAGCTCATGTGCGCATAAACCGTCGTATAGATCTTCCCACCAATCGAATGTGAGATCATCACAACATTTCCATAACTCGAAGACTGGTAGGCACGGAATACAACACCGTCCGCAGCGGCATGTATTGGTGTTCCTGTACTATTTGCAATATCAATTCCCGGGTGAAATCCATTGTCGAATGATCGATAACCAAATCCTGATGATATATATCCTGCAGCCGGCATGATGAAACTTGCATTGGAATGCTCTGTTGATGTGTCGTTGTTTGATGAAACCGTTTCAGCTGAGGTCTGCTGTTCATTTTGAACGGAGACACTTTTTTGAGTAGATTCACTGTTCGATTTCACTGTTGCGGAAACTTGTTCAATATCAGCCTTTGCCTGTGACCGTGCCTCTGCTTTCTTTTTCGCTTCTCTATCTGCAAGGTCAGCCAATTGTTGCTTGATTATTGATGCTTGAGCACTTAAGATATCGGATTGTTCTCCAGAAGACATGACCGTCTTTTCAATATCAGACGCTTGATCCTTAAGTTGTGCGAGTAAATCTTTTTTATGTGCATGTTCCTGAGCAAGTCCAGTCTTCATCGTTTGAAGATTATGTAACGCATCCGTTGTTTGGACCAAAACTGTCTGAAGCTTCTTCTGCTTTGTCAATTGAGTATGTCGATCATTTTTCTGATCGTTTATGATCTTATTGTCTTGGTCGGTAATCATTTTAAGCGCAAGTAACCGGTCAAGAAAATTTCCGAAACTTTTTGAACCCATGAGCACATCCAAATAACTGACTGCTCCGCCACTGATATATATAGAACGAATCCTACCTCTTAAAAGCGCTCCTCTTACTTTAATACGTCCATCGATCTTCTTAATCTCTTTCTTCAGTGTAGCCATGTCTTGTTGATTTTGATCAACTCTTTGTTTTGTCTGATTAATGCTTTGATTCATCGTTGCGATTTTTTTCTCTGATTCTTTAAGATTACTAATTACTACATCTTGTTTATCTTTATTCTTCGACAGCTTTTTTTTCGAGGAGGCCAAATCATTCTTATTCTCTTGTTGCTTCTTCTGAATCGTATTTAATTTTTCTTTGAGTTGAGACTGGGATTGCGCCAGCACTGTCCCACCATCTATTCCTAAAATCAAGGAGCATGAGAGGCATGTTGCGACCATCACTTTCATTTTTCTTATCAATTCTACCAGACTCCTTATCGTTATCAATCAATCTCTTTCTTCTCCATGCTTTGGGGGTTCCATTTTCAATGAAACTTAATGTAACTATTATACCAACATTTTCTGCGTTCTTTTGACAAATTTAGATTACAAGTTTGTTGCGGATGAAATGAAATGAAATGAATGAAATTTCGCATGGATGATATAAAAAAATGCCTCCGAACGAACGGAGACATGATTTATCCCTTTATGAAAAGCTTTAACTATGAAAATCAAAGATTACGATTAATAGCCAAGTTTTCGGTCTACACTATTTTCAAGTTTTCGATTTAAATAAAAGTTTTCCAGATTTCTCTTAATCAGCGCAGTTCTTTTCTTCGACTTTCCCGGACCAACACCTAATGAGTGAGACGTAATCAAGACATTGGGAAGATCCCAAAGTCTACTCGAGTGAGGCAATGGTTCTTCTGCCGTAACATCGAGGCCAGCACCATCGAGCTTTCCTGACTCAAGTGCATGAATCAGGGCATTTTCATCGACCGTTCCTCCTCGGCCAACATTGATGAACAAAGCCTCTTGTTTCATCGCATGAAATCTGTCGCTATCGAACAAATTTTGGGTTTCTTCAGTTAAAGGAAGCACATTAATCACAAAATCAGATTTACTGAGCACTTCATCCAGATCATTCAGATCAAAGACTGCATCGGCATCTTCTGGTACTTGACGAACCGTTCGTTTCACTGCTAAAACTCGTGTCCCAAAAGCTTTTAAGCGATGTGCGATTTCAGATCCAATATCTCCATAACCAATAATGGCGGCTGTCGCCTCATCAAGTTGGCGGCAATGGCTACTTTCTTTCCATAAATGCTGGTCAGTTTGGCGCACGTGTAAAGGAATCTCTCGGGTAAGTGCAAGAAGAAGTGCCAATGTGTGCTCAGCACCTAAAGTTCCGAAAACGCCGCTTGAATTTGTCAAGACAACATTTTGAGAAAGGTCGGGATGTTTTACGAAATGATTCGCCCCGGCACTTGGCAGTTGCAACCAACGCAAATGAGGCATTGCTCTTAGTAACACATCAGACGGCTCTCCTATATATGCTACGGCATCTTCTAAAGACTCTTCACTAGGCAAATCGTTGTTATTCACGAAGACAAAAGTAAAGATGTCTTTATATTTTTCAACAAGCTGCTCAATTTCTGTCTTCGAAAAAAATTCATCTTCAAATCCAAATACGATTTTCTCCATTGATTTCACCAACCCTTTAAAATGAATAATTGTTTGAATGCCGATCCGTCCATCCCAAAACTGTTGCATATATTCAGTATAGTGAAAATGAATAATTGTATCTAATAAAAGGCATTTACGAAAAATAAGTGCATAATGGATACTTGTTCATGAATCAATGCGCAAATTTTTGCTTGATTGCAAGTTTTTTTTATTGACAGGTTATGGATAAAACGACTACTATATAGTCCACAACTGGTGATTTTGAGCAATCTAAATCATGAGAACCGGTACGTTATGAAGGAGAGAATGTAAATGACCCTGCAACTCGTTTCACGAATCGCCCCACAGGAATATGTCTCAGAGGTGAAGGCATACGACCGCCTAGCCGATGCGCTTAAAGCACGTTTCATCAAGCGCGTACTTTTTCTACATGGTACGAAATCAATGATGAAGGCTGCTCCTTTTCTCCCTGATTTGAAAGAACAGGGCATTGATGTCGTTGATGTCCTCTTCAATGGTGAATGTTCGACTAAAGAAATTCAGCGCATGATCGATTTATTGAAAAGTGAAAAGCTGGACGCAATTATTGGACTCGGTGGCGGCAAAGTCTTAGACACCGCCAAAGCTGCAGGATATAAGGCAGGCACCGTTCCAGTTATTCTTCTTCCGACTATGGCAAGCAACTGTGCTGCCTGGTCCAACCTTTCTGTACTTTATAAGGATAATGGCGAGTGTATTGGGCATCAAATCTACCCACAACAAACCAGTCTTGTCTTGATTGATCCGCGTGTCATTCTCGATTCTCCAATTAATTATTTCATTGCTGGTGTCGCTGATACCATTGCCAAGTGGTATGAATCCGATCTGCTTTTGCAGCAAGCGAATCGAAAAAGCTTAGCGCTTTACTTTGCACGGGAAGCTGCACGACAATGTCTTGAAATACCCCTTCATTCTGCCGAAAAAGCCATTCAGGATATGCGTAATGGTCAGCTTACCGATGACTGGACTCAAGTTATGGAGACAAACGTAATGGCGAGTGGTCTTGTCGCAGGTTTTGGTGACGAATATGGACGTGCCACTGCTGCACATGCCATTCATGACGCGTTGACGATTAGGCCGGAAACGCATCATTTATTGCATGGGATTAAAGTATCCTATGGGATCATGGTTGAACTCATTATTGAGGGAAAAGAAGACGAAATGAAACGATTGTTACCCTTTTATCGAGCACTCCATCTTCCACTATGCCTTGCAGACCTCTCATTGTCAGGAATTTCAGACGGCGAAATTAGAGAAATCGCCGAAGTAGCAACACGACCAAATTCACTTATTCAAATGCATCCAATGAACTGTACGGTTGATACGGTCTATGATGCGATCATCGGGCTGGAAGAATGGGCGAAACAAAATACAGTCAGGTAACGGTAAGAGAAAAAGCGCTGAAGCAAATGCTTCAGCGCTTTTTTTTCAGATAAGAAAGAGTCGTAATCATTTAGTGCGAGTCTGTGAGCCCACGTGGATCACACGCACGGTGTGCGGATGCGAGATGCCCGCGGCGAACGAAGCGCAAGGAATGCAAAATAAGGACTGGACTCCTTTTTCCGGTTTATCTAAAAATCACATCTATTTTGACTCTCATGCATTTTGTAAAGAAAGATCAAGTTCAACCGGACAATGATCGGATCCCACGACTTCCTTAAGAATTTTAACATCGCTGATGCACTTTTCTAATCGCTTGGAGAGCACAAAGTAATCAATGCGCCAGCCAATATTCCGCTGCCTTGCGTTAAATTGAAAGGACCACCAGGAATAGGCACCTTTTTTATCCGGATAGAGGGAACGAAAACTATCAATAAAGCCTTCATCTAGCAATTTACTAAAGTCATTACGTTCTTGAAGGGTAAACCCAGAGTTCTCTCTATTGTTCTTCGGGTACGTAAGATCTATTTCCTGATGGGCGACGTTCAAGTCACCGCAAAAGATGACCGGCTTGTGCTGATCAAGCCCTTTTATGTACTGGGTAAACGCCGCACCCCATTCGAGCCGATAATCAAGTCGGGTCAAATCTCGTTTTGCATTTGGGGTGTACACCGTTATTAAGTAGTAGTTTTCGTATTCAAGCGTAATCAGACGACCTTCCTGATCATGCACTTCAATACCCATTCCATAAGTGACATTTATTGGCTTCTGTTTCGTAAAGATGGCGGTGCCTGAGTAGCCTTTACGCACTGCATCATTCCAATATTGAAAATAACCTGGGCTATCAAATTGCACTTGATCCTGGTGAAGCTTTGTTTCTTGTATGCACAGTGCATCTGCACCCATTTCCTCCATCCATTGATAGACATCCATTTTTCGCTGCAAGGCGCGAAATCCATTCACATTCCACGAAATCAGTTTCATTATATTCTCCTCAATTTTATTTCTTCTCTGTAGACAAGTTAGGTTTGATCCAGAGCTTGCTAAAGTCTGCCCAGCCAAACGCATTCAATTTTATTCCCGCCAAAGCGGCGTGAAAGGTAATCTCTCGTTTACTATGGTACAAATAAATTAATAGATTTTCATCTCGTAAATAGTTCTCCACTTCTCTGAAAACGGACATTCTTTCTTTCAAACACTCTTTCTGGATAAATTCATCTATAAATTGATCAATTTTTTTCGTTTGCACTGAATCCATCATTCGCCGCACAAGACTGCTCTGATCACGGAATAAATGAATCAGTCCAAGCTCTATGTTTTCCTCAAGGACTTCACCACCAAGAACCATATCCGCATCATGAACAATAGAGTCATCGTAGAACTGCTCCAAAGGCAGAGGAATCAGTTCAAAAGAAATGCCGACTCGCTGTGCGCGATTCTTGATCCATAATGCATCATGAAGCACCGCATCATGGCTAAAATGATAAAATTTTAGCTTTTCACCATCATAGCTACTCTTTTTTAGTAGTTGAATGATCTGCGATTCTTTCTCGATCGCAGGCGGATTTTTTCTTGACTCTGATGGAAGGAAACTGTTCGAAGGCTGATAGCGGTTTCCTCCTAGGTGTTGAATCATGGTTTTGCGATCAATCAGCATACTGATCGCTTTTCTCAACCAAGGATCCCGCTGTGGCCCTTTCTTTCTAAAATTAAACACGATATAACCACTGCCGTTTTCTTCAAATTCCTGTTCCTTCTTCTCCGCGCCCGGTTGCGTATTGGACACATCATATACTTTCTGCCCACTAATTAGATTCGGAGCGTAATAAAGCTCAATACGATCAAGAAGCGCCCGTTCACGAAAATAGTCGGCAAATCGCTCAAGCACCAATTGCTGGCTTTTGTATTTTATTATTCTAAATGCGCCTGTTCCAATAATCCGCTTAGGATTGAAGCCAATATCGGAAGGCAGTATTGCAAGATTCAAAGAACTCAAGTAAAGCAGCAATGGTGTCGGCTCTGAAAAAGTTAATGTAATTGCATAGGGATGAACGACATTCATTTTCTGTAGTGCGCGAAAATACCAACGGCATGGCATTTGATTTTCAGCATCACAAATCCGTCCAAAGGAATAGCGTACATCTTGTGCAGTCAATTCTTTTCCGTGATGGAACAAAATGCCACGCCTCAAATAGAACGTCCACACTTTTTTATCGGGAGTAACCTCCCAAGAATGTGCGAGATGGGGCACAAACTTATTCGTCGAAACGTTATAGTTAACGAGGCAATCAAAAAGTTGACGCGCGATATGGGTTTCACTTGTGATGGCTGCATAAGCGGGATCCAGGGTTGCCAATGCCCGCCTCATTGGAATGCGCAGAATATCCAAGTCAAGCTGATTTTCCGTTTCAATTTTGTAGCCGAACTCTTGTTTCATACGCGCATAACACTGATGACTTAAACCTTCAGGCAGTGCGTGGGACTGAATATAATTAAGGGCTTTATCTAATTGGCCTGCATTGATGAATGTACTCATTTGTTTCTCAACCAAAGCATCAAGCGTCTGCAGAAAATTAATACGCGATTTATTTCCACGTCCAAGACCACTAGTCCAACGAATCCAGTGCAAATCTTCCATTTTATGTATGATCAGCTTGGCATTACGTTCCGAGCAATAAAAGACTTTTGCGCACTCTTTTATGCTGATCTCAATAGGCAATTCTTGCTCGTGAACGACCGCAAGATACAAATCCGTGTAATAATCCAGTGCATTCACCTTGTCACCTTCTCTCCAGATGAATGAATTTGACCGTACCCTTTTATTGTACAGTGTTCCGAATGTCAAAAAGGGGAAAGAATTAATTCCATTCTACACTTTTTACATCATTTAGTTTATAGAAAAATAGGCTTACACCTTCTTAGGTGAGATTGGAGAGCAAACCTATGAATACATTTATGGCACTTCACCCAAACATAAGAATTCGCCTTTTGACTTCTTTCATTTCGCGATTTGTCGGCAATATGGTCTTCCCATTTATGGCGATCTATTTCGCAAAAGAATTCGGGACAGCCACTGCCGGCGTTCTTCTATTAATTAATGTAATCGTATCGTTAATCACCAGTTTTTTCGGTGGTTATATTTCCGACCGTTTTGGTCGAAAAAGAGTCATGATTCTTGCTCAAATAATCCAAATGATCGCCTTTTCAATAATGGCGAGTGCAAATTCACCTTGGTTCACTTCTTCTGTTACCACTTTTATTATGATGCTCCTGCAAAGTGTCAGCAGTGGATTAATGAACCCTGCTGCTGAAGCCATGCTGATTGATGTGAGCACTAAAGAAAATCGGCAATTTATGTACAGCGTTAATTACTGGTCGGTCAATTTATCGATTGCAGCTGGAAGCATCATTGGAGGGCTTTATTTTAACAGTTATCGTTTCGTACTGTTTGTTATTCTTGCTTTGGCCTCCGTATTTGTCTTTGTTTTGCTTGCCTTTTTCATGAAAGAAAGCCGCAACGAGCATACCATACGAATGAAAACAACAACAGCATTACAGCTCATTCGAGACATGGGCAAAAGTTATAAAATCGTTGTCACTGACCGTCGCTTCCTTATCTTTTGCCTCGCACATTTGCTGATTTTATCATTAGAATTTCAGATGAACAATTATATTGCGATCCGGCTTGCTCAAGACTTTCATTCGCTGATCTTAGGTTATTCTGTAGATGGACTTAAGCTGCTTAGCTGGTTACGTGTTGAAAATACTGTGCTTGTTGTCTTTTTTACATTATTGATTAATCAATGGATGAAACACTATCAGTCAAACCATGTTTTGTTTATCGGTCTTGTACTCTATATTTCCGGTTATGTGATCTTAGGATTCAGTAATTTATGGTATCTGTTGTCCTTCATGATCATTGTGTCATCTCTGGGTGAATTAATGTACGTACCGATTTGCCAGACAATGATGGCTTCAATGACTCAAGAGAATGTCCGCGGCTCATATATGGCCGTTTATGGGCTGGTGTTCCAAGGTGCCAAGATCATGGGTTCACTCGGCGTAATCATTGGGGCATTTCTTCCATCTCTCGGCATGGCAACTCTGTATCTCATTTTGGGTATAACAGGGATCTATTGTTTTTATCGCTCAATTCGGATCGTTCATGATCCAATGAAACGTCTGGGGGTAGAGTCATGAACTTTGTACTGATTTTTGGACCGCAAGCTGTTGGAAAAATGACGGTAGGGCAGGAACTTACAAAAATTACGAATTTAAAATTATTCCATAATCATATGACCATTGATTTGCTTGTTCCTTTATTTGGATTTAGTCCGGAAATGTGGCGCCTCTGTCATTTGTTTCGGGAAGAAGTTTTTAAGTCAGTCGCGAAAAGTGATCTGGGCGGGATCATCTTCACGACTGTATGGGCATTTAATCGGCCTGAGGATCATGCGTTTGTTGAAAAAGTGTGCCAAATTTTCCGTTCAGCGGGAGGAGAGATTTTCTTTGTTGAATTGGAAGCAAGTGTAGATGAACGACTGATCCGGAACAGAACACCAAACCGTTTAAAAGAAAAACCGACCAAGCGAAATATTGAATGCTCCGAACAAAATTTGTTGGAGTCAATGGAAAAGGATCGACTAAATTCTATCGATGGTGAGATTACCGAACCTCATTATCTAAGGATCGACACAACCCATTTAAGTGCGAAGGATGTTGCTCAAATGATAAAAGATACCTTCCATTTATAATCCCTTTGTAGAAAAACCAGGCTAAGCCTGTTCCTTTCGTGTTACTCCTATGCAGCTTTGAATCTTCAATCTTGTGCTTAATCGACACTTCAGCTGCTCGCTTGCCGCAGGCAGTCCGGGAGCCTCCTCGTTCAACTTAGCACTTGCGGGGTTTCCACTGGTCTGCACTCACGCAGGCGTCTCGCACTTCGGTGTTTGAATCAGAACTTTTTTCAATGTTACACCGCTGATATGAACCCTAAGCCCATTCAAATTTTAAAAAAGAGAAGCTAGAGAAGTGTCTCAATCGTCACTTCTCTAGCTTCTCTTAATCATTACTTATTTTCCACTGAATTCTTCTGAGAAACTGTTCAACAAATTATGCTTTGCATCCCATACTTTCCGAGAAAGGTCCACAAAATAATTATGCGGATTCTCAAAGCGCAGAACTTCAGCCCATTGACGCTGCACTTGTTCTTGGGAAAATTTGCGTATAGCCACTACAGAAGGACTTTCATAGCATAACTTACCTTTTTCGAAAATTTGTTCTCTCAATAATTCCGCTTTATAACGTTTCAGTCTCTTCTTTTTCCAAGTGAAAACCGGATCAAAAAGTGTTAAAGGTTTGCTTTCATCAATCATTTCATCATGATCACAAATAAGATCTGCAATTGCTTTGTCAGCATCTTTATCGTAAATTCTGTATATTTTCTTGAAACCTGGATTTGTGATCTTTTCTTGATTTTCACTAATCTTGATTCGTGGAACAATTTCACCATTTTTTTCAACGGCTACCAACTTGTACACGCCACCAAATACCGGTTCGGATCGCGCAGTAATTAATCGCTCACCGACACCAAAAGAATCAATCTGTGCACCTTCAGCGAGTACGTCCTTGATAATATGTTCATCCAGTGAGTTTGAAATGACAATAACTGCTTTTGGAAAGCCCGCATCATCTAAAGCTTTTCTCACTTTTGTGGTTAAATAAGTGATATCCCCAGAATCAATTCGGATGCCGAGCGGTTCATGTCCCTGGGCACGCAATTCTTTGAAAACCTGAATTGCATTAGGCAAGCCGGACTTTAGTACATTAAAAGTATCAATAAGAACAAGACATTGGTCAGGGTATGCATTTGCCCATGCACGAAATGCTTCAAGTTCGCTATCAAAGAGTTGCACCCAACTATGTGCCATTGTCCCTGAGACAGGGATATCAAACATCATCCCGGCCAGTGTGTTTGCTGTTGCTGAACAGCCCCCAATGACCGCTGCACGTGCCCCATAGATTGCGCCGTCATAACCTTGTGCTCGTCGCGATCCGAATTCCATAACCGGGCGATGACCTGCCACGCGACAAATGCGACTGGCTTTCGTTGCGATCAAGGTCTGATGGTTAATTGTAACCAAAATCATTGTCTCAAGCAATTGCGCTTGAATCGCAGGTCCTCTGACTGTAACCAGCGGTTCATTTGGAAATACCGGATACCCTTCAGGAACTGCCCAAACATCACAAGAAAATTCAAAAGTTGAAAGGTAATCAAGAAACTTTTCCGAAAACGTCTTTGTCGATCGTAAATAATTAATATCGTCTTCAGTGAACCGAAGATTTTCGAGATATTCAATTAGCTGTTCCACTCCGGCCATAATACAATAGCCGCCACCATCGGGAACTCTGCGAAAATACATATCAAAATAAACAATTTGGTCGCCTACCCCTTCAGCAAGGTAGCTATTTCCCATGGTGAGTTCATAGAAATCAACCAGCATCGTGAGATCTCGGTCATTTCTCACGTCAAACCTGGATTCCATTGTCTTGTTTCCTCCAATGTGTCGGTATGTAGTTCAAATGCATACATTGAGTCGAGTATACTATTGGCACACAATCTTGTAAACTGTACCACCATTTAATGTCAAAATACATGTTTGTTTATTCTCGTTCATGCACATGCTACACTCATCATGGTTAATCCATTTACACTTAACAAACATTTTACGATGTGTTTATTCTTTCTTAATGGCTTTTCTTTACTATATAATTGAATTGAGCATACAATTGGTTCATAAAACGCCAATTCCTGTCGAAATAATTTAAGCCCTTTGCATTTATTGACAATCATGTTACAGTTTTAAATGTTTTCGAATTATTGGGAGGTGAAAACCATTGATGCCCATTCATGCTTTATATGAGATGGAATGTCGTATTTTCAAGAAAATTAATCAACATTTCGAGAAGAAAATGTTGAACGCATATTTCCGTACCATCACCAACATTGGCGGAGCCGTTTTGGAGATTTTCACTGTTCTTTTCTTGTTGATTTTCGCGCGTGGGCAACTCCGTTTAACCGCCGTTGCTTGTGCAGTTTCATTATCAATCAGTCATCTTGTCGTTCAGATCTTTAAGAAATGTTTCCCGAGAAAACGTCCTTATTTGATTTTAGACGGAACAAATTTCCCGATGAATGCACTTCAAGATCATTCATTTCCATCGGGACATACTACTGCTATTTTTTCAGTCATTATGCCGCTTATCATGTATCATCATTCACTAAGTATTATTTTATTACCGATCGGATTTAGTGTTGCGATCTCCAGAATATTTCTTGGTCTGCACTATCCTTCAGATGTACTTGCCGGTATGGTTCTCGGATGTCTTTCTGGTTATATCAGTTTCATGAAGATTGTTCTTCCCTTTTAAACTTGTTCCATTGCATAGGATTCTCAAGGCTGATACCGTCATGCGGTATCAGCTTTATTTTTTTCTAATCATCGGTTTGTATTCGTCCCATGTCCTTTCAGATCTGATAAATAGAAATTAGGACAAATTCAGGCCGTAATTTGTATCACTTGTGCTTCGATTGCTCGCTTGCCGCGGGCGCACCGCGAGCCTCCTCGTACAACCAGTAACCTGCGGGGTCTCTCTGGTACCTGATCCCGCTGGCGTCTCGCATCTGCGCTGCATGTTTAAGTAAAAAACGTTATATTTTCTTATCTTTTGAATAAAACTGCAGGAGTATTTTTATTCTTTTCTAAGAGTAAGCGCTGTATACTGAAAAAAGATGAGAAATAGGAGGGAAGAATATGATTAAGTTAATTGCTATTGATCTTGATGGAACGCTTCTTAATGAAGAAAAAAAGATTTCAGAACATACGCAAAGCGTGCTTAAGGAAGCTAAGAAACGTGGTGTTAAAGTCGTTCTTTGTTCTGGACGCCCACTTCTTGGCATCAAAAGTTATTTAGAACTACTGGGGTTAACGGAAAATGGGGATTTTGCGATTACTTATAATGGCGGACTTGTACAACGGACAGATACTGGTGAAGTGATTTCCGAGAAAATATTAACTAAAGATCAGATCCTTACTATTTATCAGCTGAGTCAAAATCTTAAGGTACCAATGAATTTCATTGATTTGGAACGCGTTTATTGCCCTCCTTCCCCCGTGAATAAACCGTCCTATTATAGCCAAATTTTAACGGCACTACCTTTTGTCGACATTGAAATGGATCAGTTATCGGATACTTTTAAAGCAAATAAGGCAATATTCTGCGTCGACCAACCGACCCTTGATGCTGCGATTGAAAGGATACCAAAAGCGTATTATGATCACTATACGATCATGAAATCTAGACCATTCTTACTCGAAATTCTAAATAAAGAAGTAGATAAAGGCAAGGGCCTCCAAGCACTTGGCCAGTACCTTAACATCGCTCCTGAAGAAATGATGACGCTTGGCGATGAGGAAAATGATATGGCTATGATTAGATATGCCGGACTCGGTGTCGCCATGGGGAATGCAATTGAGCCTTTAAAGGAAATTGCACACTTTGTGACGCGAGCCAACTCGGAAGATGGTGTTGCTTATGCCGTCGAAAAATTTGTGCTAAGTTAATAGTCACGATCAGGACCGGCATCCGTTCTTCTCTATTTCCATCGCTGAAAATCATGAAAACCAGTATAATAGGTTTACACTGATTGGAATGGGGATAGTTTGTTGAAAAAGATTCTTGTCTTAGCTACAGGGGGCACAATTGTTTCGACGCAACAAAAAAATGGGTTAGCTCCCGGACTGACACTTGATCAGCTTGCACAATATTTTAATGACCATGAGATGGATTCTGCAATTTCTTTTAAAATATTAATGAATAAAGATAGTACAAACATGCAGCCTGAAGACTGGCTAACTATCGCACGAACGATTAAAGAACAAAGTCATGACTATGATAGCTTTATTATTACACATGGTACCGATACAATGGCCTATACTTCTGCTGCACTTTCCTACCTTCTTCATGGCACCGAGAAAACAATTGTCATTACGGGCTCACAAGTTCCGGTGAGTTTCAAGAAGACAGATGCTAAAAAAACATTCAGGACGCGGTCACTTTTGCCAAAAAATCTGACCTTCCCGGTGTATTTGTTGTATTCGACGGTAAAGCAATTTTGGGAACCCGAGCAGTTAAAATGAGAACGAAAAGTTATGATGCCTTTGAGAGCATTAACTTCCCTTATATTGCTGCTATTGAGAAGGGGCATCTCAACATTGACTATCAACTAAAACCCGAGAAATCTAGTTTTCAAAATCGTTTTGATTTATGCCCGGATGTTTTTTTACTAAAGGCATTTCCTGGGTTAGCTCCAAATTTTTTCGATTATCTCAAAGATCATGTTAAAGGATTAATTATTGAGAGTTTTGGAAACGGTGGATTGCCGTGTGAACAGAGGAATTTAGTCGATGGTGTTCGGGATTTAATTGAACACGGCATTCCTGTGGTCATCACGACGCAGTGCCTTGAAGAAGGACAAGATATGCAGCTCTATGAAGTCGGTAAGAAAGTAGCTGAGGCCGGCGGGATTACAGCTGGTGATATGAACACAGAAGCAATTTTAGCCAAACTGATGTGGGTACTCGCGCATACCTCCGACCTTAGAGAGGTGAAAAGATGGATGCAGACGCCTATTGCACATGATCTCGATTACATCTGAATGGATACGCTTCTCTTGATACTTTTTCACAATCAAAAAAAGCCTTACTCGTTAGACAAGACCGAGTAAGGCTTTTCTCATATCATGAAGTCGCTACCTTTGATTAAAAGATCAGCGCGTCGATTGAATAGGTACCGGCACCAATGAACGCAACGCCAACAACGACTCCAATGATCAGTAAGTTGTATTCGAAACCGCCAGCTGTTGCCCAGTAGCCATTTTTCCCATGAACTGTAGCAATTGCGATGACCATCGTCGCTGCAATCAAAAGTCCAGCAAGTGGCGTGAGCAACCCAACGGTAAACAGAAGCCCACCAACAAGTTCAGACAAACCTGCCATCGTCGCCATTGCAACACCTGGCTTGATGCCAATGGAATCAAAGAAACCCGCTGTTGCTTTGACGCCGCCTCCACCAAACCAGCCAAATAATTTTTGCGTTCCATGCCCAGCAAATGTTAATCCTAAAACAACACGAATAATTAATAAACCTAAGCCCATCATTCCAAACACCTCATAAAACAAATATTTTTAATTCATATATTATTAATTCGAGATATATGAGATTAAATACCCTATTAAAAAACTTACTGCTTATTGATTGATGCCGCGAATAACCCTAATTCTTTAAGCTTCACAATCAAATCTTGCTTTTGCGGAGTTGTCAACCCACCAAGCAATGCATGCACAGCATCTCTGTGATCCGGGAAAATTTTTTCCATTAGCTCTTGTCCCTTAGCTGTCAATGATCCATACGTAATGCGTCGATCAGTTGGACTCGGTTTTCGTTTCAGTAATTGTTTTTTGACGAGCTGATCAATTACATAGGTTGTACTGCTGCTCGCAATGAGAATCTTTCCGCCGATTTTCTGAATCGGCTGGTCCCCTTTGTGGTATAGCAATTCAAGGACACCGAATTCCGTCAGATTCAATCCATGCTCTTTGATATCCTCTTCAATACCTTTGCGAATGGATTGGTATGCACGTGTCAGTACAACGAGCAACTTAAGAGAACTATCTTTATCGTCAACGATTCGTTCCTGTGATTCCTTCATCACTCATTCACTCCTCGCCAATTACCTCGAATTCGAGATAATTATAGATCGCAATTAAAAACTTGTCAAGTCTGCTCCTTGAGCGTTTGATCCTTTAATCATTTTCTCATCGTACTATTGATCAGTTTAACGGTTCCAATTGCTGTTCAATAAATGCGCGTTGACCTTCAAGAAATGGTGGGAGCGACAATCTTTCCCCAAGAACATCCTCATTCTCATCTGTAGCAAATCCTGGTCCATCCGTCGCAAATTCAAAAAGAATGTGGTTGAATTCGCGAACATATAGGGATTGAAAATAAAAGCGATCGACAAAACCTGAGTTCGGCAGTCCTGTTTGGTTCATGCGCTTGATCCATTCATTAAGTGCATCACGATCTGCAACACGGAAAGCAACATGATGAACACTGCCATATCCTGGTCGCTCTGGTGAGTGCGTTGTATCTTCGCGTACGATCACTTGTGCCCCATGCCCGCCTTCTCCAACCTCAAAAAGGATTTGATCTTCTTCTTCAGCAATTTCTCTAAAAGTAAGAACATCGATGAGAAAACTGCGGATTAAGGCAAGCCGTGAAACAGTGATCGATACTGGTCCAAGTCCGTAAATCGCGTGCTCGAGGGGAATTGGTCCATTTTTCCAGGGGATCCCGCCGGACACTCCCTTATTTTTCTCATCTGAAACGAAACGTAATGGTGTACCATCAAAATCTTCAAATTCAAGTACATTGTGTCCAAACAATTTGCTTACCTGTTTGTGAGGGACGTTTAGTGTATCAAAACGATTGATCCAATAGGTTAATGACTGATCACTCGGTACACGTAATGACACGCGGGAAATGGAATTTGTGCCTTTTACTGTCGCCATTGTACCTGGAAATTCAAAAAATGTAAGGTCCGTTCCAGGGCTACCTTTTTGATCTGCATAAAACAGATGATACACAGACACATCATCTTGATTCACTGTTTTTTTCACCATCCGCATGCCCAAAACATTCATATAAAACTGTGCATTCTTTTTCGCATTGCTCGTGACCAGTGAAACATGATGCAAACCGAATAACTGATTCATGATTTAACCTCCCTTATATAAATAAGTTTACCGATGATTTATTTAAAGTATTTTTCATTGTTCAGTGATTCAAACCATTTTTGTGCTGCGTGAATTTCACTTTCGATCAATTGATGCCCTGAAACTGTCCAATGATCACGCACAGTTGCTTGACTTTCCTTGAACTTGTGAATCATTTTTACCGTCGATTCTTTTGGAACTAAGGGATCATTGGATCCAGCTGAGATGAATATGGATACACCTTTGAGCTTAGGAAAATGATCCATCGGGCGATAATCAGTACCACGGAATAACAGAGCACCGTGAAACACAGGGTTCACGTGATACAGAGTACTGACAATCATATTCGCACCATTTGAGTAACCCATCGCAATGACTTTGCGTTCATGAAAACCATGACGCTCACCAAATGAAGTAAGGAATTGATGGAGGTGTTCGGTTTCTTCAACCATATCTTCCACATCAATACGGCCATCCGGAAATCGGTTAAAAAAACGATTCATGCCATTTTCTACTCGATTACCGCGTAAACTAAGCACGGCTGCATCTGGTGCAATCATTTGCATGAGTGGCAGCAGAGAATACTCATCCCCTCCTGTCCCATGTAGGAGAATAAAAATCGGTGCACGCTCTGATTTTCCCTCGTTAAAAAGATAATGATAAGCCATTCTTTCACCTCCTCATCAATTGGATTGTACAGTTTCGCATATTATTATCTCGAATTCGAGATAATAATATGCTGTTTTGTGACATTTGTCAATCATTTCATCCTATTTCTGAATTTCAAGTTGTGAAAACCCGTTCTATGGTTGTTACCGATATGCCTTTTAAGCATAAAAACCCTGCGACACGAAATTTTTTGGTCGCTGTATTACAGGACTGATGTACGACAAACCCCGAATGAAACCTTTGTCTCATTCGGGGTTCTCATCATCTTATAATTATTATTTAACTAATGCACCTTACTTCCCGGCCACCAGGTTCTTAGAAATGGGTTTGCTTTCAAGAGCATAACTCCACATACTCAAGAAAGCGGCAATAAGAACCATCAACGCTCCGATCCATGTCGTGTTGATCAATCCAAGATAAGCAACAACCTGCCCACCGATCAACGATCCTAGAGCGACTCCACCATTAAAGGCCGATATATTTACTGCTGATGCGACATCTACTCCTTCAGGCACAAAACGCTCAGCAAGGACAACCACGTATAATTGCAAACCAGGCACATTCATAAATGCAAACAGCCCCATGAGAATAACCGTCAACACACCTAATATCCTGTTCGGTGCCGTAAAATAGAGCATAAAGATTGCTGCCGCTTGAAAAAGAAACATATAGATCAAAGATTTCATCGGATTATTATTTGAAACTTTACCTCCAAACGTATTGCCTACTGCGATCGCAACACCATAAATGAATAAAATAAGCGCGACGGAACTCGGTGAGAAGCCGGTGACTTTCTCAAGAAGAGGAGATAAATAAGTGAAGACAACAAATGTTCCACCATAGCCAAGCGCTGTAATGACAAAAACAAGTAAGAGCGGACCTGTTTTGATTAACTTAAGTTGATCTCTAAATTTCATTTCTCCCGATTTCTTCAAATTGGATGGAACAAGAATACTATTTGCGATGAGCGCGAGAAGACCAATGGCGACAATAATCATAAACGCTGCTCTCCAGCCAAAGGTTTGACCAATAAATGTACCAATAGGAACGCCGGTTACTGTAGCGAGCGTCACACCGGTAAACATAATTGCAATTGCACTCGCACGTTTATTGGGCGCAACAACATCAGCCGCAATTGTCGATCCAATTGACATGAATACGCCATGTGAAAAAGATGAGATGATCCTGGCAATCAGTAACATGGTAATACTGACCGCACCAATCGCAAGTGAATTACCAATAATAAAAACAATCATGATGAGCAGCAATAATGTCTTTTTGGGAATTTTCACTGTTAGTGATGTAAGAATCGGCGCACCAATCGTTACACCGAGCGCATACAATGTGACCGTCAATCCGGCCAGCGAATACGATACATGGAATTCTTTCATAATTAAAGGCAACAGGCCCACACTGATAAATTCTGTCGTGCCTATGGCAAATGCACTAATGGCTAGTGATAGTAATGAAAATAAACTTCTTTTTGATGTCAATTTCTTGACTCCTTTCACCAAGTGATGTTCAAGATTGCTCGCACATGTTATTATGTATGGTGCATACGATATCAACAAGTACGCACTTTTATGTAATGTAGGTACTTTTTAGTAACTAAAGGAGATCTCCTATGAGTAAAAAATATAACATTTCAGTGGAAGCAACTTTAGAAGTCATTGGAGGAAAATGGAAACCGGTGATTCTCTGCCATTTAATTCATGGAAAGAAACGTACTGGAGAATTAAAACGTCTTATTCCTAAGATCACGCAGAAAATGCTGACGCAACAATTACGCGAGCTTGAGCATGATGGAATAATAAATCGAATTGTCTATAATCAAGTGCCTCCGAAAGTGGAATACGAGCTGAGTGAGTATGGAGATTCATTGCGAGAGATTCTTCATTCACTTTGCCTATGGGGCGAACATCATATTGAACGTACCTATGGAAATTCAAAGGATTATTTAGAGGATAGTGTATTGAATCAATGATACGAAAGACCGCCGAACATGATTGTCCCGGCGGTCTTCTTTGATTTGCAGTTATCGTTCATTATTCAAATAAAAATAAGTGTAGCATTCTTTAAAATTCGTCCGTTTGTTTCGGTTTTCTCACAAGCACCATTATTCCTGAAATAATCAGTAAAATGCCAGGGACTAATAGTTCGGGCAAACTAAGAATGCCGGCGATAAGCAATAGGATTCCTGCTGTTTTTGTACTTTTCGTCTTCAGGAGCAAAAACAACCCGATTACGGTTAATACAAGGATAATAATTGTGAAGAGTAAAAGAATATTTCCAAAAACCTGAGCAGCATGTACGATTTCACTCACCTGTTGTGACGTTAACTCTTGTTCTGCTCCGGCCGCTTTTAATTGCATGTGAAATGCTGAGTAATCGACGGTGAGTAATCGAACACCGACGAGCAAAAACAATAGGTTGATACAGCCGCCGATGACCGACATCGCAAGTTCTCCAGTTCGCTTCAACGATAGACCTCCTATCAAGAGCTATATATTTTAAATTGAAAAAACAAGGTACGCTCTAAATATATGCAAGATGTACTGAAACAAATGATGGTGACATGAGTGATTCGTAGATTCTTCAAGAGGAAACACACGGAAACAACATAATCTTACTATACACCATTTATTATGCAGGATACATAAACTTTCTTTTTAACTGCTCATAATTTTAAGCATAAAAAACAAGACTCTAAAAGGCGACGCCTCAACAGAATCTTGTCCCTCGTGCTTTTATTCAATTTTCCTATTGCTTAACGATTGTTTCCAAACGTTTATTGATTTCCGGTAGTGTTATAGCTTAAAAACAATCCTAATATTTGTATTTTTATGTATTTTTTTACAGATTATGTAAGTATATAGAGAAAAAATGAGTTGAGAATCTATCGAGGTAAATTCACTCAATAATGACTCTCAACTACAGCCAACCCGCAATCCATTCTTGTATGTAAGTCCGATCCACATTGAGGACACGCGATTGGTAGACTGCAACGCAGTCGAAAAATTGTAAGCTATCGTTAAGGGGAGCATCAACAATAGCAGTTATCACAAAGCTGGCCCAACACACCAAACAATATCAGGACTGAACATGGCGCTCACCTCCTTCGATATATTTATAGTAGCATGATTCGACAATTATATATTAAAATGTATAATATACTCACATCATTAGGAGGATATATTATGGTCTATCAGTTGGGTGAGGTATTAAAAAGAGTACGTCAATCAAAACGTTATACACAAAAGTATGTTGCGGGGAATGAAATGTCACGAGCAACGTATGCAAAAATAGAAGCTTGCGATATGCAACCTACTGTAGGTAAATTCATGCATATTTTGAAGCAACTTGATATTACCTATGAGGAATTAACTTATATACAAAATTCATTTTCTTTGAATGGAAAAGATCAAATTTTACATGATTTTTTTCAGCTTTCGTTCAGTACAGAATACGAGAAAATTCATTCATTGCGTGAAAAATGCGACCATTATTTAATCAACAATTCAGATAATGTAGTTCAGGATATCGCCTATGTATGTAACGCTCTCCTATCTATTCATACCGACCATACGTTTGAATACGCATTCCCTTATGCAAAAAAAGTTTGGGATCGTCTATCCAAACTAGATAATTGGTATTCTTTAGAGTTAAAACTGATAAACAATATTTTCTTCTTCTTTCCTCTTGATACAGCAATCTCAATTGCAAAGAGGGCTTTACACGAGATTGATCGATTTTCGTACATAATTAAAAATGTCGATCTAAAATCGGCATACCTATTAAACATGTCAATACTATTTATGAAAAACAAGCAATACGAAGAAGCTTTTAATTACGTAGAACAATCTATAAAAGAATGCAAAGCAATCAAACAATATGATCGATTAGCACTTGTTTATGGGCGAAAAGGAATTGCTCTTATTAATATGAATAAATTAGATGAAGGACTTGAATTTATTAGAAAAGGTCTTTCAATTTGCAAAGTTCTCGAATTAGATTTTATGACAGAGGCTATTATTCAGGAAGTGAATGAATTGACAAACATTACTTTTAGCACTACTGATATATAATAAATATTAAGTTACAAAATCTGATTGAAGCAATAAAATATATGGTTTTACTATTTATGATTGTCTCCGGCGAGGATTTCACTAATACAGTAAGACAACAGTTCTTTGAGTGAAACAAATGAAAAATCCACATCAAGCCGCTCTGTCCATTGGTGTGGGTCCCGCCCAATTGGTCCTAAATTTAATACGGGCATTGCCAGTTGTTCCATTTCAGCAAAAGGAATAGAGTAGCCACGATCCCAGATTGGCATATTTGCCGTCCATTCATTCATTGATCCGTGTTTTGCAGGCATTCCAATATAGCTGAGGTCAGAAATTCCGCTGAAATAATGCTGTTCAATAAGCTCTGTATGGTAAGCTTTGCTTGCTAGACTCTGAATCTTGTCTACGACTTGGCGAATCATGGGTTGGTGGTGCGAGTGTACAGCTGGATAAAAAGGTGGTGTGTAAAAAAGAATAATCATCGGTGCCAATGCCTTGCACAGAATGGCTAATTGATCAACAATCTCAATGGATAGACCACGATCGTCTTTGTCTCCACGCTGTGCAATTAGCGATTCAATAAGCTTGTCTACTTTTTCTCCTCCGTAAGATTTGCACGCTTCCTTCAGCAATTCCTCATAAGACAACACACGGACCTTTGGGTCAACAATTGTCGACCCAATTGCCTCTGAATAGCGTTCCGCTTCTTTGTGGTAGAATGATTCGATTTTAGCGGCCGCCTGCTCTGCTTGCTTACGAAGAATCGTGGTGACTTCTTCAATTGAGCGTTCCAACATAAATAGATTAAACAGCGTCACTGCACGATGCGGGATTTGCACCGAATAAGTATCCTTAAGCCCCTTTTGAATCAAATTTGTGGGAGGTGGTGCGAGTCTTCCTTCGTCTTGATCGCATAGATCGGTATTTAATTCGATCGCTTCGGTCACAAACGAAGCCATTAAATTCCCATTCAACCCCGAATAGGGTTCACCAACATGTGTTTCCTTTCCATAACACAGGAAACCAGGCATGACTTTACCTACTGATCCTGTATACAGATAATTCGTCTGATCACCTGGATATAAAGAGAACATTGGTTCCGAGTTGACTGCTGCTACAAACTCAAGCTGATTACGTTCCTTGAGTTGAAGTAAGTGGGGAATTGCCGCTCTCATCCCTACAGAATTCACTTCCTCATCAGGGACGGAAACCAGCAGTACGTTTCCTTCAAATCTACCTTCACTCGCCGCTTCGATCAACGACATATGGAGCGTAAGTCCGCTCTTCATATCCATCGTTCCCCTGCCAAAGATCCAGTTGCCGGTATCTAAATCTTTCTGAACTGCTTGTGGCAGTTTCTTCTTTTGTTCGTTGAAACGTTGTGTTAAAAGTTCCGGATCAAAGGCAATGTCCTTCCATTTTCCATAATCATGCACATCGACAACGTCGAAGTGACTGAAGAGAATGACCGTTCGAGAAGTTGGACGTTGTGCGCGCACGAATGCCGAGATTAAGAAACGACCATCTCCGGTCGGCACTTGATTCAACAAATCAGGATGTTCCTGAAAGTATTTTAATTCTGCCAATTTATGTAGAAGAACTTCTGGAAAATAGTTCTCCGCTTCTGATCCGGAGACGCTCGGAATTTTGACAAGTTCACACAAAAGCGCTCTTAATTGTTTTATTGTTTGCCATTTTCCCACCTAGACACCGCCTTAATTTTAAAAAGTCTGAACTATCAATCATTATACATCGAATTGCGCTCAGAAAGAAATTGATGTTCAGAAAAAAAGATTTGATTTTTCATTGTCCCTCCCTATAATGACTACCTATGGATCGTTCTTTTCAAAAAAATAGAATGGGCACACCGCAAAGTGCCCATTCTCGTCCATTGTTGTGGATCAGTAAATTATATGTCCCACCGGATGACCTGGCCACAATGACAAAGCCCTCCACCAAAACCATACAAGAGCAACCGATCATTCTTTTTTATTTTTCCCGCTTTTACAGCATCCGAAAGCGCCAATGCGATCGATGCGGATGATGTGTTTCCATAATATTCGAGACTGTATAATACGTGATCCATAGGGACATTCAACCGCTCAAAGATCGCTTCAATCAATCGAAGATTGGCACTATGCGGGATGAACCAATCGATATCAGTGAAATCCAGTCTGCTTTCCTCTAATAATTTTTGAATACCTGAGGTAACTGTCTTCACAGCCCATTTATAGACTTCTCGGCCATTTTGAACCATTTTTCCCGTGTCGACTAACTTCTCACCATCCATCTGGTTCGACAAGCCTGTGCGATAGAGCGCTTTGCCCAAACTGCCATCAGCACCCATATATGAGCCAATGAAGCATCCTTGTGTGTCATCACATTCAACCAATGCCGCTCCTGCTCCATCGCCAAGTAAGACACACGTCGTTCGATCAGTATAATCAGTCACTTTAGACATCGTCTCCGCTGCAATCACTAATACTTTTTTATTTAAGCCACTTGAAACCAGCCCATTAGCAACATGCAACGCATATTCAAAGCCAGAACAAGCCGCACTTAAGTCAAAAATACCTGCGTGTTCCAGATGGAAATTTGCCTGAACTCTTGCAGAAACACTTGGAAAGCCATAGTCCGGTGTGGTGGTAGAAACAATAACGAGGTCAACATCCGATATATCTACCGGGTATCGTTTAACGAGATCTTGAACAGCGCCACAGGCCAAGTCACTGGCAAATTCATTAGGACCTGCTATTCGCCGTTCCCTCATCCCTGTCCGTCGTACAATCCATTCATCTGAGGTGTCAACACGTTTTTCCAAGTCTTGATTTGTCATTCTGCGTTCAGGCACATAAGCACCAATCGCTGTAATTTTCGCTCTTGATTCCAATCCTAACTACCTCCTAGACAACTCCTATTAAAATTATACCAGATATTAGTACCTGATACTTGCCTTTTTCAGAATCAAATCTAAGAACTTTCATCTGAAAAAGAATCGGCCAGTCCTACATGAGTTGTTTATCACTAATCCAAATCAAATCAATCAATTTGGGAAGCATTAACCTCAAGCAGCCTATTAAATTAAATCCTCATTAAAGTCATTCCGTGATCATTTAGTTGACTGTGTTAACCAATTCTTGTTAAGCTGAAATGAGTTACTCAGGAAGCTATGGAGGTATCATTGGTGAAACGAGATTTGGTAACATCACTAATCAGTGCTTATGAAGAATTGTCACTTTTTACATCAAATAGGGTCCATGAAGCAGTTGCGGACATTATCAAATCGCATGGAATAACATTTGAACAACTCTGTTTGCTTCGGATGCTGGAAAATAATCCTGGGATCAGTCCAATTCAGATTGCTCAACTGCTCGACATTAATAAGAGTGGCGTGAGCATTCGTGTTCATCGACTCGTTGATAAAGGTTATATTGAAAAGAGGATGATTGACCGCCGAAGTTTCGGACTTTATAACACCGTTAAAGGAAAAAGAGTCTTTCTTGAAGGAGAACAAAAGATTCATAAACTTGTTGGCACATGGATTGAGAAATTAGGCGAGAAAGACAGCAAAGAATTCATTCGTATTTATTTGAAAATCAATGAAATTCTTTCGAGACAGAAGGCGAAACGATGAAAAAAATGATCTCATTACGATGGCTATTGCTTGGCGTTTGGGTAATCGGACTTGTTGTGTTGATGCTTACTGCACCAAATATGAATCAGCTGGTGCGCGACAAAGGCGGTTACGCAATGCCCAAAGATTACTCAACCAGTAAAGCCGGAATACTTGAAAAGAAATTCAGCAGCAATCAAGATACAACACCATACATTGCTGTATTCCACTCTAATCAAGAATTGTCTCCTGACAATCTGAACACCATTAAGCAAACCTTAAACAAAGTAAAGAAAGATAAGAAACAACTCAAGATTGAACAAGTAATTGATAGTTTCGAACACAAAGATTTAAAGAACCAGTTAATCTCGAAAAACAATAAAACGCTCATGGCTATTTTCCAGGTTAAGAATATAAATGAAGCATCTGTTCATCAGCTTCGTTCTAAGATGGATGCAGAAATTAAGACACAAGGGATCAAAACTTATTTAACTGGTCAACAATTAATTAATGATGATATGAATACATCAGCTGAGAATGGTTTGAAAAAAACCGAAGGAATCACCATTGTCTTCATTCTTGTTGTCCTTTTTCTTGTCTTTCGTTCGTTTATTGCACCATTTATTCCACTGTTCACCGTTGGCATGAGCTACATGGTGGCTCAAACTGTGGTTGCTTTTCTTGTGAAATTTTCCAACTTTCCTGTTTCAAATTTCACTCAAATTTTCATGGTTGCCGTCCTGTTCGGGATCGGCACGGATTATTGCATCTTGCTTTTGAGTCGATTTAAGGAAGAACTTGCTAGAGGAAAAGATAAAAGTGAGGCGACTTTGGCGACTTTTAAAACGGCAGGGATCACTGTACTTCACAGCGGCATACCCGTTTTCATTGCCTTCTTGTCTCTTGCCTTTGTTCAATTTAATCTTTATCGCAGCGCGATTGCTGTAGGTGTTGGCGTGATTTTCTTGCTCCTCGCACTTTTCACCCTGCTTCCGCTCTTTATGGTTACATTAGGGAAACAGTTATTCTGGCCAATGAATGGAAAAATTAAAGAACCGAAAAGCAACTTATGGGCAGGTGCCGGTAAACTCGCCTTTACAAGACCGATTATTGCTCTACTGATCGTTGCTCTCGTTACGATTCCGCCAATCCTTACATTTAAAGGCCAGCTCTCCTTTAATTCACCTGAAGAGTTGCCTGATCACTACGCTGCAAAAGCAGGCTTTGATGTCGTCTCCAGAGACTTTGGTGCAGGTAATATTTCACCAGCCACCATCTATCTACAAAATGATGATCCTATGCGCACAACCGATTATATTGCACTCATTGAGCGTATTTCGATAGCCTTGAAGAAGGATCCGAATGTAGATAAGGTCATGAGTGTCTCACGCCCCTTAGGCAATCGACTCGAGGATATCTATGTGACAAAACAAGCCGATACACTCCACCAAGGCTTATCTAATGCTACAAGTGGCTTAGCCACTCTACAAAGTAGTCTTCAGAACACGAGCAAGAAGATTGACGCATCTGCGCCACAACTGAGTCATGCACAAACTGGATTAGATAAGTTGCAAAGTGGAACGGTTGAAACCAAAAATGGTGTTCAAAAAATGCAGGATGTACTTTCCCAGATTTCAGATGGGATCAAGTCTGGGTCAGCTGGCACTGAGAAAATAAGAAAGAATGTCCAAGATGCTCAAACTCAGCTTAACAAATTGTACAGCGGGCAGGAACAAATCCAGAACGGTTATCAAAAAGTCGCCGATAATTTACAAAAAATCTCAGCGCAACTGGATCGTTTTTCATCCACCAGTTCTGTGAAACAACCGGCAATTGATACAAGTGAGTTAAAGCAAACGCTTGATCAGATTCAAACGAGTTTAAATGCCTATGTGCAAAATCATCCTGAGGCGATGAATGATCCAAATTTTGCTCAATTAGCTGCAGGCTTGCACCAGTTGCCTTCGGTTATGGATGATTTGCAAACGAACATTCAGGCAGAGATTACAAAGCAAACAGACAGCGCCAAATCTCAAATGAATGAATTAAACAAAGGTATTCAACAATTGGCAGACGCAATGAATCAATTGAACAAACAATCGACGAAAGTGACTCAGGGAATGAGTAGTTTCAATTCCGGTCTCTCTCAGCTCGGGAGTGGTCTTGGTGCATTAGAAAATGGCTTAAATAAGGCAAGCAATGGTCAGGATCAGGTCATCACGAGTACACCACAGATTGCTGATGCTCTGACGAAAATCGCTTCCGGACAAAATAAGCTCAAGAGTGGATTTAGTGACGTTCAAGACCAGATGAACACATTATCCGGAGGATTAGCCAAAGGCGCACAAGGTACCGAGAAGATACGCGGCGGAATCAATTCTGCGAATGACTTTATTGGACACTGGACAAAGCTTTCCTATGATCAATCAGGTATCTATGTTCCAGCTCAAATTTTCACGAACAGTGACTTCACGTCTGCACTTGACCAATATATGAGTAAAGACGGTAAAATCACAACCATTCAAGTCACCATGAAAGATGACCCCTACTCGAACAAAGGTATTTCAAATTTCCAGTCTTTGAAAAAAGAAATTCCTTCTATACTCAAGGGTACGAAGCTAGAAAATGCGCATATCGGCATTAGTGGTATTGCCAGCATGAACAGCGATTTAAAACAGCTATCCGGTTCGGATTACAACAAGGCGGTAACTTTTGTGATTATCGGTGTCTTCATTGCACTGGTTATCGTTTTGAGATCCTTAAGTATGCCGATTTATTTGATGGCTTCGTTGCTTTTAACCTACTTTTCATCGATGGGGGTTGCAGAGCTGATTTTCACGAAATTGTTCCATTACACTGGGTTGACTTGGACCACTCAGTTCTTTGGGTTCATTGTCCTTGTTGCCCTCGGGATTGATTACTCAATCTTCGTCATGACTCGCTTTAATGAATATGCACGGATTGCGATTCGTGAGCGCATGATACTGACGCTCTGGCACATGGGCAGTGTCATTTTCTCAGCAGTTTTAATTCTCAGTGGAACCTTTGCTGCGATGATCCCTTCAGGAATGCTCTCTCTTGTTGAAATCTCAACTGTTGTGATTATTGGTCTGGTCCTTTATGCAGTGGTCATGATTCCATTATTTGTTCCGGTTATGGTTAAAATCTTTGGACGAGGCAATTGGTGGCCATTTATGCGTGAAACTGCAGCACCGGGAAAGTCAGTGCATCATGAAACAATGTAGAGATCTTAGGAAAGAGCATCCATGAATTAAATAATACGTCGATTAAAGCACAAAAACCAAGCATTCGGAATGAATCCGATGCTTGGTTTTTCACGTTCCAAGAAGTCTCTATTAATCCGATTTGATCGTTCTCGAGTTAAAATTTAAATGCGCCTGAAGTATAGTAATAGATTAATGTGGCAATAACATCGATGGCGCAGATCACTCCAATGATCAGCATCAATCTGACCCGTTTTCTTTTTTCTTCACTGCTCAATTCCTTTTTAGCCATTGCGGCATCCCCCGTTCTTAACCCTATTCTATCAGTTTATCATAAATGTGCCTTTCTTTAAGAGTTAGGCATATATTCTGTATTTTTCTTTTCTATTTTAGTATTGGCAATACTTTCTATCAGATTTTAAACGGATTGTAAACTTTTATTCAGTATTTATTTGTTACTATTAAATTAACACTTTCCGGCAAAGATTACATCGATTATTTATGAATACATAGTACTCGCCAAGTAATCAGCATCTTGAAGCGAAACAACATTAATGGAGGGCGAGTTCAATTGGAATCGAAACATCGTTATATGGGCGGATTAGACGGACTGCGCGGCTTATCCGTTCTTGCCGTCATTGCCTATCACATGAACCTTTCTTGGGCAAAAGGCGGATTTTTAGGCGTTGGCATTTTCTTTGTACTTTCAGGCTATTTAATTACTGACTTGCTGATTCAGGAATGGGAACAGACAAGTACGATAAATTTGAAGACGTTCTGGATTAGGCGTGCAAAAAGGCTTTTTCCTGCAGTGCTCTGCTTACTGCTGATTTTATTCGGCTGTCTCTTTCTCTTCTACCCATCCTTAGTTCACTCAACTCGTATGGATGCTATAGCTGCACTCTTTTACTATAGTAACTGGTGGTCGATCTTCCATCATCAGTCTTATTTTGAGAATTTTGCCCATCCGGCTCTTTTAAAACACTTTTGGTCATTAGCTGTTGAGGAACAATTTTATTTGCTATGGCCACTATGTGTAATTCTTACATTACGATTATTCAGGAGCATCAAGTGGCTCTATGTTCTTACGTTAATTTTTTCAGGATGTTCTATTATTCTGATGGGATTTCTCTACCAACCCGAAATGGATCCAAGCAGGGTTTATTTTGGTACGGATACACGTGCTTTTGCTTTACTTTTCGGCGCTGCCCTAGCTTGCATATGGCCAAGTCAGCACCTTTCACAAGCGGATTCAAAACCCATTCGCCGATTTTTGGACAGTATTGGCTTATTAGCATTCGTGCTAATCTTATACTCTATTTATACAGTTAATGAATATGAAGATTTTCTTTATCAGGGTGGAATGGCACTTTTTTCGATCATCACGGTCATCTTAATTTCTGTTCTGGCACATCCTTCCACCTTTCTTGGAAAATGGATGGGGGTGGCACCATTGCGATGGATCGGCGTCCGATCCTATGGTATGTATTTGTGGCATTATCCTATTCTGCTGCTTACTACCCCTGCATCTGAAGCTTCTGATGTTCATCCTTTACGGATCGTGATGCAATTCATTTTGATCTTAACTGTTTCCTCACTATCTCTTCGCTTTATTGAGAATCCGATTCGAAGATCGGGGAAACATTTTGAAAAACTTAACGACTTCCATTTGTTGAAAAAGGTAAGTTTTGGCTTTGGTTGCGTATTTTTGATTTTTGCAGGATTAGCTGCTTACCCACAAATAGAAAAGCATCGTTCAGTGAAAACGCTAACCGCTCATGATCAAACGAATCATATTTCTAGAAATTCAGATCACAAAAATACTGAGGGAAGAAAAACCACTTCAGATCATTTAAAAGGAGCGGTAGTCACTGATTCTCCAAATAATAAGGACAAGCGTAGCACACCACAAGAGAGAATCCAGAATGAACAAAAATCAAAGCAAGCAAATGAAAAGAAAAAGAAGGCTCATTCTGCATCAGTTCCTGTTCAAAAATTAAATTTACAAGTGACAGCTATCGGCGACTCTGTCATGCTGGATGCAAAACCTTACTTAATGCAATCCTTAACAAATCTTGAAATTGATAGTAAGGTGGGTAGACAATTTCGCGAAGCATTTGGCAGGATTTCTCAATTTAAAGAAGAAGGAAAACTTGGGGCAAATGTCTTAATTGAACTGGGTACCAATGGACCATTTGATGATAGTCAAATCAATAACTTAATTGATTTAATTGGTCCCAACCGACAGATTATTTTTGTGAATACACGTGTACCTCGTCCTTGGGAATCCATTGTCAACCAGACGATTCAAAGAGCAGCAACTACCCACCACAACGTGACCATGATCGACTGGTATCAAGCGAGTAAGGGGCATGATGACTATTTTTCAACGGACGGGGTTCACTTGACAATCACCGGTGCAAAAAAATACGCATCGCTCGTGATCGATAGCCTGGCACAATCAAAAAAATAGTCGTGAAATTGTACCCTTTTTGAGCAATAATTAAATGAAAAAGTGATTGGTGGAGAAACTATCATGCTCACCGCTTGGATTCATGGTTTCTTGTTATCTTTCAGTCTGATTTTGCCGCTTGGTGCGCAAAATGTTTTTATCTTTAGCCAAGGCGCCCGATCATCAAGGGTGAGTGGAGCAGTCCCTGCGGTATTGGCCGCTTCACTTTCCGATACCTTATTAATCATTCTTGCGATAAGCGGCGTATCATTATTGGTCCTGACTTTTCCATGGCTCATGACGCTTATGTTTGTTATCGGCATCCTTTTCCTGACCTATATTGGCTGGACAATTTGGTCAGATTCATCAACACAAAAAAATGATGCTGGGATGCTTTTAAGCTCAAAGCAACAAGTTCGTTTTGCATTATCTGTTTCTTTACTTAATCCACATGCAATTCTAGATACCGTTGGCGTTATTGGCACAAATGCGCTTCAGTATTCAGGAGCAGAAAAATGGATCTTTGCAAGTGCATGTATTTCTGTTTCCTGGATATGGTTTTTCTCCCTTGCTTATGTAGGCTATTTAACAGGTCGCGTTTCAACCGGTAACCGGTACATCTTTTGGGTGAATAAGCTATCGGCATTAATGATTTGGGGCATTGCGCTTTATTTAGTTTGGCGGCTTATCTTCTCTTCACTTTTACGTTAAGGGTCCCAACTGAACGATGCATAAAACATAAAAAAGCACCCTGTCTTTTTTAGCAGCCTCAATGAAAGGGGTTACATTTACAGACGGAATGCTCAAGTGTTTTCCTTATTCATTTGACATCGTCAGCTTATCAAACCAATCTCTATCATACGTAGCCAGTGCAAGATCAATTAAGCAATTGAGTTCAGTACGCGTTAAATCATTTTGTTCAGGTATCACATCATCAAAAGCAATTTCCAGCCATTTCATCCGAGGATGATTTTCACAACGTGTCACTCGAATTTTACAGCGTTTAAAATCCGAATAGACTGATGTAACAAAACCAATACAATCATGTTTCCCCATGTACTTTGTGTGAACCCACTGTCCAACTTCCATGGCTGATCGCCTCACTCTGATTCAAGTTGTCTGGCCATCATCACACTCCCAAGGATCTGAGTATCTGATATTAGCATATGAAGGATTTCTCTTTCATGCCACAGAACAATTGCCCGAACCACATGTTCACAAAAATGATGAAATTGTCATTCACTAAACTATACGCCAGGTTTATTGATAATCAAAATAAATCAATTAAATTTCTACTCATGATATGATAGAAAAAATGATTTCGATCTTTTGATGCATTAAGAGATCACTTAATCCTGAAGAGGATTTCGTAAATCTTTTCAACATAATCTTGGAGGTTTATTCATGTTTGCGTATTTTCATTTATTGACTTCGATCAGTGTTCCAATCCTGATCATTTGTATTTGCGGTGCCCTATTGCAAAGAAAACGCCCTGTGGATACAAAACTTCTTGCAGATATCAGCTTATACATACTTGCACCTGCACTCATTTTATCTGCGCTCTCTGAATCTCATTTCACAGGTCGCAACGTCTTTCATATTTTCGCTTTCTCAATCATCATGACTGCTGTTCTATGGCTCGTCGCAATTCTAACATCAAAAATACTCAAATTGCCGGAACGCAGCACCAGAGCGTTAACTCTGACTACAGTCTTTAGCAATGCCAATAATTATGGCCTTCCTGTATTACTTCTCGCTTTCGGCCATCCCGGATTCTCTCTTGGCGCCGTCTATGTGATTGGTCAAATTATTCTTATGAATCTCCTTGGAATGTATATTGCTTCTCGCTCTGAAATGAGCGGCAAACAATCCCTTACGCATATTCTGAAATCACCGATTATCTATGCTTGTCTTGTTGGTGTTCTGCTCACATTAACTCATTTACGTCTGCCCAGTGGGATCTTTACTGCCGTTCAAATGCTTGGAACAGCTTATCCAGTACTTGTTCTCTTAATCCTTGGTATAAAACTGGCCAATACAAAATTCTCTGGTATCCACCGTCCTGAGGTCTGGATTGGCGTTTCCCTTCGATTAATTATTGTCCCAATCCTTGCGAAAGCAGTATTATTCGTGCTCGGAATAGACGGGATGCTTGCCACTGTCCTATTAGTTGAAATCTGCATGCCTGCGGCGATTAACTCTGTGATGCTGCTCGAAAAATTTAATGGAGATTCAGAACTTGCATCGTTAATTGTCACCATAACGACGATTCTCAGCTTTATCTATCTTCCGTTACTCATTGGCATCGGCTGATTTCAGTCCTACAAAAAAAGATCGTCGCGTATATGCGGCGATCTTTTTTTGTACATTCATTATTTAATTAATGCTTGGGCTGCCTCAAGCGCTGCATCATAATCCGGATGATTAGTCATTTCTTTCAGGTACTCCACATAGCGGATGGTATTCTTTTCATCGAGAATAAAGATCGAACGCATATCGAGTTGCAGTTCTTTGATCAACACGCCATAACTTTTACCAAAAGAACGATATTTATAATCCGTTAAAGTGTCCAAATTTTCAATGCCTGCCACTGAACAAAACCGACTTTGTGCAAAAGGCAAATCAACTGAAATCGTTAGTACTTTAACTTGATCACCTAATTTTGCAGCTGCTTCGTTAAACCGTCTCGTCTGTGCTTCACATACAGATGTATCAAGTGATGGTACAACTGAGATCAGCTTAATTTTTCCATCATAGTCTGACAAACTTGCTTCTGTTGTCAAATCCTTATTAATTGTAAAATCCGGTGCTTTGTCCCCAACTTTCAATTCAGGACCAATCAAAGTAATCGGGTTCCCGCCTACAGTTGCTACGCCAGTACGTTCTTCATTCATTTTATCTTCCTCCAATTTAATAGGGTATACAGGATTAAATCATTAACTAAATAATAAGTACTCTAGCCACAATAAACGCTTATTATGTGTGATCATCACCTCCTTTATTGCATTGTGTAAAATTATATTTTGCACAATTTATTAGCGAAAAAAATTTTTGTTCAAAATCCATGTTCAAATTACAACCTATGTTGGTTTTCCGCACTGAATTGTAAGACATGTTCAGTCAATCGTTGAATCTTCTCGTTCAGCTCTTTTAATTCTTCAGCCTGCAATCCGCTTGAACGAACAAGTGATGACGGGATACATACCGCCTCTCGCCAAAGCGTTTCACCTTTTTCTGTTAAAGTCACCACAACGACACGCTCGTCTTCTTCGAGGCGTTGTCGCCGAATAAGTTGCTTGCTCTCCATTCTTTTCAGCAAAGGTGTTAGCGTACCAGAATCCAAGTCCAATCTTTGGCCGAGATCCTTGATCGAACATTTTCCTCTTTCCCACAGCACAAGAAGGACAAGATACTGTGGATAGGTAATGCCTAATTGATCGAGGAGTGGCCGATACATTCGAGAGATTGCCCGAGAACATGCGTACAAAGAGAAACATAGGTGATCCTGTAAGTTCAGATGTTTTTCCAAATCTAGCCCTCTTTTTCGTATTGCCTTTATTACATTGTGCACAATTTAATTTGCAGAGTCAAATGATCTGCACTGGTTGCATTCAGATCATATATTCTGACTTTAAGCTCATAACCGAAGAGCGTCATCGCTTCGGATTGAACCCTTTCTTCATTAGTTTTGCTTTTTTCGGTGTTACATCATTACCCTTTGAATCGACAACCTTGATTTGTGAGAGTTGCTGTTTAAATCGGTTACGAAAATTAGCGAGATACTGCTCGCGAAGTTCAGCTTGCCTTTTCTTTTCTTGATCATTTAACGGACGTTCTCGTGATAATCGTGCAAGCGCATTGATTTCATCAAGTAATTTAGTCATTCGTTCTCGTTCTCTCCTTATTGATACCGTTCTTCGTGATAATCTTGTTGCATTATCGCATAAGTTCATGTTCTTTTTCAACGAAAATTATTAATCATAGTTGACAACTGTGATTAATAAGGTATATGATGTCACTAATTTAATAAGTGTTTCCGCTTATCTAGAGAGGTGGAGGGATTGGCCCTATGAAACCTCAGCAACCGGTCATTAATGACACGGTGCTAATTCCAATAAGCAATTTGCTTTGAAGATAAGTTGAGTGGTCTGAAAAGATGCCTTCTCTTCTTATTTTAGAAGAGAGGGCTTTATTTTTTGATCGAGAAAGGAGTATTACCATGGATACACTCTTAACTAATGAAGACTGGAAACGACAGAAACTCATCGATCAGCTCATCGAGGCTAACGTATATAAAATAAATGGAAAACAGCTTTTTGAATTGCCCTTAATTGTTCTAGAGGATGAGTATCGAGCCGTTCATTTACGGTTACGTTCTAGAAAAAAGTTCAATGAGTACTAACGTTTACTCACATATTGGCTAGTTACACACCCACTCATTTTTATAAACGAAAATGCTTTTTTCTCTAAATCAATGATAGCTCTTTCTCACCTTTTCATTTCTTTACTCGTCCTCAATACTCTATAATGGAGTACAATACGGAGTAAATAGGGGGCAGTTCATGATCGACACAGCTTTAGTACCAAGATTAGAAGAATTAAAAAATGACTTTCAGAAATCCAAGCCAACGTCTATGTTAGACGCGATCATGATGTCACGGGAGAGTAGAGCTCTCGTTGAGAAAAACAGCTTTGCTTTATTGATCGCGGTGATTGTCGATCAATCTGTCAAATCTGAAGTCGCCTGGAATCTTCCACATTCATTGCTGAATAGGATTGGTAAAGATCATTTTAATCCGGAATGGATGATGAATCATAGTGAACGCGTTAGAGATGCCATCGCACAGAAACCAGCACTTCACCGCTTTCCGGGAAAAATGGCGGAATATATTACCTCTCTGTCAACAATTATTGTGCATGAGTATCAATCCCCAGACCGCTTTCTAACTAATTCTTTGGACTATTTTGTTTTTGTCAATAACCTAAAGAGCGTTTCAGGAATTAGCGATAAGAAAGCCAATTTTTTATTTTTAATTCTGACTCTTGATTTTCACTTTGCATTTGACCATGTTGATAATAGTGCTGTTCTCTTTGATGCTCATCTTGAAAAGTGGTTGACTCAACTTTTGAACAAGAAAGTCACTAAGGGTGAGGCAAATGAAATCTGCAACTTTGTATCTCCAGACAATCCCGCATTACTCTGTCCATATATTTGGCATTTAGATCGATTATCAAAAGCATGAGCTATTTTTACGTGTCAAAAAAGAAGAACAGGAATTTCTCCTGTCCTTCTTTTTCTTAGCTTTATTCAATAATCAACTTCACCGGTCCACGCTAACATGCCACCGGTCATATTCTTCACCTTAAACCCGTGATCGGCCATGACTTCGGAAGCATAACTGCTTCTGCCTCCTGAATGACAAACCAAAATGTATTCTTTATCTTTATCAATGAGATTCAGCTTCTCCTCAATATGATTCACCGAAATGTTCACGGCACCAGGGATATGACCACTCTCATATTCATCAGCTTCCCGTACATCAATAATGCTTGCAACCTTTCCTTGTAGACGCAGACTTTCTACTTCTTGTGGTAAAATTTCTTCAAACATTGTATTGCCTCCATTTAATTATTTTGTTGCTCCAGATCCTTCGTTTCTTAAAAGAATCCTTCGATCAACATGTGGAATAATGAGCGCATAGATGAATGTTCCAATAAGACCGATCGAAGTAACGAACACAGCCGTAGCTAGAGTTGACAGATAAGTGCCGATAGTAATTGTCAACGAAGCGATCAGCATGGCTAAATTATATTTTAAACCATTAATCGCCATATAAATACTTCTCGCGTCTTCTGGTGGTATGGACGCTGCATAAGATTGCTCAACCGGCACGCGAAAGACTTCACCGATCGTAAGAACGACCATGAAAATGACGAGTAACCAGATATTGTTTGTATAAGATAATACACCATAACCGATCGAAAAGAGTGCACAACTGCCTACGAGTGCCGTCCGATCTTTCAGTAAGTGGCTAAAATGAGAGATAAATAACATCAACACTGCAACAAGAATTGTATTTTCACTACGCAAAAAGCCGAGCATCGTTAGTCCATTCACATGCCAAAAAAGAAACCGTTGTGCCGGCATTTCTTCACTTAATCGGATGCCGATGTAATTCGTTAGCTGCAATTCCATTGAGAATACGAGAACACCGGCAAGCACAAAAACAATGAAGAGCTTATCCTGAAAAACCCGATGATAGCTTGTAAAAATATGGTGAAGATGTTTAGCAAATACAATCTTATCCGTATGCAGTGCCTTATAAGTTTCCTCGATAAAGAAAGCGACGAGGAAAACAACGCCGAATTCAACGACACAAAGGGCTACGAATAATTCAAACAGGTAGTGCTGGAACAATAACGCGCCTAAGATCCCGCCAATCGCAATAGATAGATTGTTTGCCCAATACGTCATGGAATACATTAATTTCCGTTGTTCCGGCGTACTAACATCAATCAGCATCGCATCATTTGCAGGCCCGGCGAGTCCCCAACTAATACTGTTCACAATCATCATCAAGTATGTAATAATCGCTGATTCAAAGAAAGGAGAATTGCTGATCATCATCATGAAAAAAGCAACAAAGCGCGCACACTCGGCAAAAAGCATCACCTTTTTACGGCCAAACTGATCGGATATATACCCACCAAGAAATGAATTTGCAATACCAATAAATATAGTGATCAGCAGCAACAGTCCTGTTGTCTTCGCTCCAAAATGCTGAGCGAGATAGATTGTCATAAACGGAAAGATCATCCCACCAATAAAACGGCTGGTAAAGGTTTCAATGATCCGTATTTTAATATTTTTGTGAAAATCTCTAAATCTCAATTAGAACTCCTTCTCTCAAACAAAGATGTATGTACCCACAGTTGTCTAGATCTATAATCCACCGTACCATCTTTAGCGCAATCAGAGCTCCTAGTATACCATTAAATAGCCATTTACGTTACATTTTACCTTGAAAGAATAGATCACTTGTGGCATATCTCTGTTAAAATTAAAAACATGTCACACTTTAGATTCCTACTTTGCCTGGAGTGATCATTCTGAAAACGTTGAATCGCAAATTTTCTTATTTTCTTCTATTTTTTGCTGCATTTTCAATGGCCACATCTGCCATTTTCGTCAAACTTGCAGATGCCCCCTCTACGATCATCGCCGGTTACCGAATGCTCTTCTCAGCGCTTATCCTCTTGCCATTTTCGTTGATAAAAAAGTCCAATCGAGTGGAGATAAGGAAGTTAACTCAGAAGCAATGGCTGCTTGGTCTTCTTTCCGGAGTTTTTCTTGCGGCACACTATGCCCTTTGGTTTGAATCCTTACGCTATACTTCAGTAGCCAGCTCAACTGTTCTTGTTACACTGCAACCTTTGTTTGCATTTATCGGTGGTTATGTACTCTTCGGTGAGCGGTTAACCGTACGCGCAATTCTCGGAGGAATCCTTGCTCTTGCGGGAAGCATGATTATCGGTTGGCAAGATTTTAGAGTGAGTGGTGTTGCCCTCTTTGGTGACGTCCTTGCATTTATTGCGGCTGGATTAATCACCGGATACTTTCTCCTTGGACAAGGACTTCGAAGAAAACTCTCTCTCATCCCCTACGCAATAATTGGTTACGGGAGCAGTGCGATTTTTCTCCTTGCTTATTCGTTCATCAATGGCTATTCCTTAACCCACTACGCTTTGCAAAATTGGGTGTGGTTCCTTTGTCTGGCGTTAATTTCAACACTATTAGGCCAGACGATCTTTAACTGGTTATTGAAATGGCTGAGCACTTCAACCATTTCAATGAGTATCTTGGGAGAGCCCATTTGGACCTGCATTCTTGCGTATTTCATTTTGAATCAAGGAATTACTCTGCAACAAGGATTGGGCATCCTTGTCATTTTAACGGGAATAACTATCTTCTTATCCAAAAATAAGACGAGGTAAGTACTTAGATGATCAGAATTATTTCGTCTGCATACAAGCCACGATCTCTAAGCTCACCTACAAACGGGATTTTCTTAATAAACTATGTCATACTAAGTCAGGATTAAAAAATGAGGTAGGAGAATCGATGATGAAATGCAGGATTAACCGAAATGCGGCAAAAGTTATGAAAGAAATGCTCGAAAATGAGGATGCAAAGGGGCAAATGCTGCGTGTCATTGTGACCGAACATCATGGCGATCACGCCCACTATGCATTAACGTATAAGTACCCCAACGGAGCATGATGAGATTGTGCAGACAGAGAAAGGCATCGATGTGTTGCTCGATAAACGGGAAGAACTCCTCGATGGCGTATGGATTCAATTTTTCTACGTGCCTGAACCAGGATTTGAAATTGTGAATCCATCGAAAGGTGATCACAACCATTATTCATGAGAAAACTAGTTCTCTAAAAATGTCAGGACCATTTGAATCACTTGATCACGTTCACGCCCCTGGCAGATGTGATGGCCGGAGAGCGGGAGATAATGAAGTTCTTTGATATGGGATGAGACCGTACGATAGATGAGATCTGAACTTTTCGGATCAACGGTTTCATCCTTTTTTCCATGAATAATGCATACCGGGACTGAAATATGTTGGAAAATTCTTTTCGCTTGGCGGACAACCTTTCGGAACTGAAAAAGATTATGGATCGGTACAAATTGAGTGAATAACTGATGATTCATTATGGATTTGTCAGCTAATTTGGAATGCTGAAGAGTAACCTGAAAAAACATTCCCAGTCTCATCTTTACTACGTGAGGAGTAATCACATAAACCGCCGGAGAAAGCAACACTAAAGTAGCAATTTGATAACGACAAGCCATGATTGAGGCAATCATCCCCCCCATTGAAAATCCTATTAAATGAACGGTTCTTTTATCATCAATGGCCTTTTTCAAAATAGCTTCAACCATTTTCAACCATTCCAAAGCTTTGATTTTCTCCATCTTCCCCCTGTCCATGCTGTGTCCAGGAAGAAGCGGAGTGATTACTTCATAACCCGCTTGTTTCAGAGCATGTGCGAGTGGTTCTATTTCCCACGGACTTCCAGCGAATCCATGGATAATCACGCATAACGGTTGTGCCATGACGATCCCCCTCCCTTTTACTTCATTTTCACCTCACCTTCTGACTCATTATATTTTTGTGTATCAAGTAAAAGAATTATCCACTCATTTTCAAATGATTACTTTCGATATCCGAGGAACATAGGAGAAGTCTTCATCCCGATAGTCCAGATTCGGTTCGGGTAGCACCGGATTCGGTTCGGATTCAGCTCCATTCGGGTCGGGTCACCAGATTCGGCTCGGATTCGGATCCATTCGGTTCGGATCACGCCGGATTCGGGTCGGGTCACCAGATTCGGGTCACCAGATTCGGCTCGGATTACGCCGGATTCGGTTCGGATTCAGCTCCATTCGGTTCGGATTACGCTGGATTCGGTTCGGATTCAGCTCCATTCGGCTCGGGTCACCAGATTCGGTTCGGGTCACGTCGCATTCGGCTCGGATATGCCGAGATTCGGTTCGGGTAGCGTCGGATTCGGTTCGGATTCAGCTCCATTCGGCTCGGATTACGCCGGATTCGGTTCGGATTCGGATCCATTCGGTTCGGATTACGCTGGATTCGGTTCGGATCACGCCGGATTCGGTTCGGTTCACCAGATTCGGTTCGGATTCGGATCCATTCGGTTCGGGTCACCGGATTCGGTTCGGATATGCCGAGATTCGGTTCGGATTCGGCCGGATTCGGTTCGGATTACGCCGGATTCGGTTCGGGTCACCGGATTCGGGTTCGGATTCAGCACTAAGCGATTTTTGAAGAAGCATTTGACAAATTTTTGTTTCATGATTCTCTCTACAACTTTTTCTTCATATGTACGACTGCAATGTCAATACCATCGGGTTTATGAACAACTTCCTGATCAAATAGATGATAACCCATTGATTGATAGAGATGTACGTTTCTGGTTACATTTTTGCGTACCCTACAGGTAACAGAATGTTTGTTTTTCTTTTTTGCAACTTCTTCAAGTTCTTGCAAAATTCTTTTTGCAACACCCTGACCCTGATTTTCAGGGATTACGGACAAGCGGAAAAAATAAAGAACATCTTCCCTCACCTTAAACCGTACCATACCGACGGGAGTTGTTTCATCACAAGCAATCAGTGCTTGTTCTCCTTTTTCGAACGCAGCGTCAATTGAGGCTGTTGTTTCCTGCATTGCGCTGGATGGCGCTTTTGAATTCTGATATTCCGTAAATGCCTGAACCATAAGACTGTGGATCAATTCTGAGTCGGTCCGATCTGCACATCTAAAATGAATCATGAGTCCCTCCTGAAAACAATCTATATTTTTAATTGGAATTGGTCTGACTGACGAAACACTTACACTGGTCTTATTAAGTCAAAGGTATCGCCTAATTTTGCATAGGTACTTCCTGCTAGTCTGCTGATCGGTTTTAACCCTGTAGCATTGATTCGTCCATGCTCGTATAGATCTTCTCTAATATGATAATAAACGACCCGCCCAATTAATAAATCACAAGAAGGGTTGCCATCTGTTCCACCGAGTTCAAGTGCTCGCTCAAGCACACATTCCAGTCGAATGTTCGCTTCTTTTACCCCTTGAACACTGACCTTGATACTGTTGACAGGGGTTAGACCCGAATCTTCAACCTCACTTTCGTTTGATGACAATGGCTTTGCCGTGTTATTTATTTGATCAATATAGGATTCATCAGAAATGTGGACAACGAACTCACCTTTTTCAATCGCATTTCTCGATGTATCTTTCATCGCTCCGTTGAATCGTTGCACGGATACAGAGATCATTGGCGGTTGATCGGTAATAATCGTAAAGTAACTAAATGGCGCTGCATTTAATACACCTTCTGCTGACTCTGTTGTGACGAAGGCAACTGGTCTCGGAATAATACTTCCTGTTAAAAATTTATAATTTTCTCGCCCTGGTAGTTCGTTTGGATCAATGCTTATCAAAATTTAGCCCCCTGTTCTGCTCTCAAATCAATGATCGTAAACGTACTTCCAACTCAATTAACAATTCTAGACAATGTGCTGGAAGAGATAATCGTTTGAGCCTGGCTTAGTGCGAGGCATCTGTGGGATCGTTCCTAATGGTCGCGAACCAAATGAGCCTTCGCAGATTACTCGAATGTATGAGGAGGCGCACGGATCACCCTCGGCAAGCGAGCACCGAAAGCCCCAGCTGAGAAAAGGTTAACACATACGGTTCCAAATATAAACTTGTGGCGCGTATAATTGAGCACTCGATGCATATCTTTAGATTCAGGATAAGATATGACTCGTTAACGTGGATTCAATTACAGTGAGCTTACGTTCCAAACGAAAATAATTTATCTATAGAATACAAGTCCAGATGAAGAAGGAGCGATCGCATTGTTGATTCATGTCGTTCAAAGTGGAGAATCGCTAGGGCAAATTACGAAAAAGTACAACGTATCTGCAATTGTACTTGCTGCAATCAATGGGTTGACCGATCCTAACCGACTTGCCATTGGCCAGACATTAATTGTTCCTGTTCCAGAAGTACCCCATGGGGGACCAAAGCAGACAATTGAGGTCAATGCCTATACATACCAACCTGACTCTATTGACGCATTAACGATCCTTCAACTAGGTTACCTACTGACTTCTGCCATTCCATTTGCCTACCATGTAAAACAAGACGGAACCTTGGATGTGTTGGATGACCAGTCCCGATTATCTGCTGCTTTTGCACAAAACGTCCTGCCTACGATGGCGATCAATAACTTTTCTGCAACTGAATCCGGTGCTGACTTGTTACATCACGTACTCAACACTCCGGAATATCGTGAAAATTTACTGTCAGATATTGTCCGAATCATGCAGGAGAAAGGCTATCGCGGATTAAATGTTGATTTCGAAAATGTCCTGCCAGCTGACCGTGAGAACTACAATCAATTCCTTCAACAAGCCGCTGATCGCTTGCATCCTCTGGGTTTCTTACTCTCTACTGCTGTCATGCCGAAAACGGGGGCTGCGCAGCCATTTGCATCGTATGAGGCTTATGATTACGAGGCGCACGGTCGACTTGTTGATTTTGTTGTACTGATGACCTATGAATGGGGCTTCCGTCTCGGTCCGCCTCAGGCAATCTCACCTGTTGATAAAATGAGAGCGGTCGTTCACTATGCTCTAACCGTAATACCGGAAAATAAAATCTCATTGGGCTTTGAAACGTATGCGCGTGACTGGCTGCTCCCTCACGTTGAAGGCCAGGAAGCTGAAACATTTAGTCCACAGGAAGCGGTCGAACGCGCCATAAAATACGGGGCTGCCATTCAGTATGATCAACAAGCCCAATCCCCATTTTATCGCTATAGTGATGATCATGGCCGCAGTCATGAAGTTTGGTTTGAAGACGCAAGAAGCGCACAAGCAAAATTTGAATTGGTTAAGGAATTCAAGCTCCGCGGTCTCAGTTATTGGGCCCTCGGCTACCCCTATCCACAAAACTGGGGCCTACTCCCACACAATTTTACCGTTCACAAGTGGCAAACCTAAAGACTTCACGGGATCCTTACTCCTGTGAAGTCCTTTTTTGTAGTAGAATTTAGCTAAAGAACTAAATCGATGTCTGATTCACTGTGAAATGAGGGAGTTTAATGAAAGTGATGCTCGCTGAAGATGACCTGCGTCTTGGAAAATTAATCATGAAAATGTTCAAGAAAGAACAATTCACTGCTGACTGGGTTGACGATGGAGAAACAGCATACGACCAGGCGCTAACCGGTGATTATGATGTGATCATCCTCGACTGGATGCTTCCAAATAAGGACGGAATTGAAGTCAGTAAATCATTAAGACAAGAAGGATACAGTGGAGCCATTCTTATGCTCACAGCACGCGATGCGCTTGAAGATCGCGTTCAAGGACTTGATTCTGGAGCAGATGACTATATGATGAAGCCCTTTGCATTCGAAGAACTTTTTGCGCGTCTCCGATCTCTTTATCGAAGAAACTTTTTCCCCATTGATCAGAATGTGATTCGAACGCAAGACCTTACTCTTGACCTGAGTAATCATTTAATAAAAAAAGGTGACCAACTGCTCAACCTGACATCACGGGAATATCAGCTCCTAGTTTATTTTGTTAAAAATACCGGCAGGATTCTTTCGAAGGAGATGATTATGGCCAGAGTCTGGGAAGAAAGCAGTGAGGTCACCTTCAATACGATGGAAGCCTTTGTGAAACTTCTAAGAAAGAAACTTGGTCAGTCCAAGCAAAACAGTTATATTAAAACGATACGCGGTTTAGGCTATATGTGGGTGGATGAGCATGTTTAAAACGTTGCAAAGAAAACTAACACTAACCTACAGTCTGTGGTTTTTTCTTACACTTGCTGCGCTATTTATTGTTCTCTTTTTTGTATTTAAAAGTATGATTTATCAGTCTGTCAGTTGGCAAGTTGAGGATATTGCGCGTGACCAGGCGGTAGAGTTTGCTGAACGGCACCACCTTGAAGGCAGTCATTTCAAGCATTCTCTTTACCTGTCGGCTTTTCTTTCAGAAAATGGCGAAGATGTTGTCTATAGAGGTACTATGCCTGACCCACTTCGCCACGAATTCATTGCGCGCGTGGCTAAAAAGGAGAACTGGGGTCTAACCAAGGTTACATCCATAAAAGGTGAAAAAAATTACATGGTCTATGCCATGGAGCCGGTTATTGAGAATGGTCATCGAATTGGCTATATTGTGATCGCTAAAGGCATTAGAGGCGCCCATGAACTGATCGAACGGTGGTTCACGCTCCTCTTTGTACTTACTCTAATTGCTGCGTCACTATCGATTATGATTGCACATTTTCTAGCGCGACGGGCTGTGCTTCCGGTTAAACGTAACTATGAAAAACAAAGAACATTTGTTGCGGATGCCAGCCATGAAATGCGGACACCCCTTAGCGTGTTTTCTGCTGGACTTGAATACTTTGAAGCAGAAGAAAAAGATCGCATGTCCGAATCGTCAAAAGAAACACTTGCCGACCTAAAAGAGGAAGTCAGTGAGATGAATACACTGATTAGCCACTTACTTACTCTTGCTAAATCAGATCGTGAAGGGATAGGCGTACAACGGTCGGATTTAAAAGTGATTAACATGATCCAGTCCATTGCTTCGTACTATCATCAAAAAGCATTACTTGAAAAGAAAAAATTTGTTCTCGATTTGCCTCAACACGAACTCACTATTTATGCTAATCCGATTGAAATCAAGCAACTTCTTACGATTTTTTTAGACAATGCATTTAAGTATACAAAAGATGCAGATCAGATCGTTCTACGCATAGGAGCAGATGAAAAAAGACACAATTTTTGTTTCTCTACTAAAGACACGGGTATTGGTATTCCCGAAAACGAACAGAAACATATTTATGAACGCTTTTATCGGATAGAAAAGGGAAGAGCACGAAAGAGCGGCGGGAACGGATTGGGTCTTTCGATTGCACGGGAAATCGTTGACGCCTACAAAGGTTCAATAGTACTTGAGAGCCTGCAAAACAAAGGCACCACTTTTCACATAACGCTGCCAATACTCAAGAATATTAATTAATTCAGTTTACTTTCAGTTTCCTTTTTTAAGATGTGGTTTGTGAAAGGAGACGATTGACGTGTTCGGAACACCGCTTCATCCTCTACTTGTTCATTTTCCTATCGCTTTATTCATTTTGGGTACAATTCTACAGGTAGTTGCGCTATGGAGGAAAGATTTTTTTGACAAAGCTGCCTTGTTTCTTCTTTCCGTTGGCTTCATCTCAGGAATTGCTGCCTATTTATCTGGGGATGGTGCTGAAGAATTTGCAGCGGCACACTGGGGCAGCGCGTACCGTACAGCTGTAGAGATTCATCAATTCTATGCAACGGTTACACTGCTTCTTTTTGGGACTGCTATCGGTTTGAGGATTCTCTTCCATTTTTTCCAGAAAAAGATTCTGATCCCATTGATGCTCATCTTTTGCATTTTCGGATCAATAACACTCGCATTAACCGGACATTATGGGGGACAAATGGTTTATATCCAAAAACATGTAGATTCCTTATATTCTCCTAATACTAAGTCATCCATGCAAAACGAATGACATACTCTCTTGACGTGCCATACGTTCCGAAAAACCATGACTCGATTAGGAAAAGTAAAATGGCTGCCCATGATCAGAGAGCAACTGATGGGCAGCCGTTTTATTCTTTTTATTATTTGTCCAGTACTTATCGTTCTTCAGGAGTCCAAAACAGATCTTTCGGAGATGCGCTTAACGTGAATGCAGCGCATTACGCCGGATTCCATTCCTTTGAGTGAGTTTAGAATGCAGAGCTTTCAGGCTATTTGCAACAAATAAGCCTACAAGTAAATAGGTTAATTTACTTACGTAGAGGTACGCTGCTCCGCTTGCTAAAGCTGCAAGAAAACCGAAGATTACTTGTTCACGATATTTTGCTGGTGATGTCGGTGGATCAGAGAGCATAAAGAAAGACATGAATAATGCTGCATTAATATAAGGCGAGCGAAGGGCGTCTCCCGCACCTGAGATATTGAGTATTCCAAGTATTAGGAACAGAATCATATAAGTCCCTAGAAAAGAAAAGACAAGTGGCAACTTATTGATCCTATTAACAATAATAAAACCGCCGACAAGGAGTATGGCTGTCATCCATACTGGTGTCATAGACAAGCCACTCCACCAACTTTCCCCAGTTGAAAACAAAGTAGCACTGATAAACAACCCCACCGCAGCAGGATTAAACAAGGGCTTTCTCTTATCCTTCAGGATATGCTTTGATAATAACGCAACAATTGTGGTGAACATCACGTAGTACCAAGACACTGCAGGACTAAGCACGCCCCCTATAATAAGACCGGTTATAAGGGCACCATCAGAAAAACGCAAAGGGCGATTCATCACATAGGCAACAACATAATCAAGCAAGACACCTGTTCCCATTGCCAACACGATGTTCTTCAAACCCGAAAGACCAGTTGGATAAAATGTTCCGGCGTAAGATAAGAGAGCCAGGATAATAAAAACAATCCCTTTTGGTGATTTAATAAACTTTTGGAACGATGACTTTTTCTGCTTCTTTGGTACGCGATTTGCTCTTCCCATTCGTGTTTCAGGTTCGTTTCTGATTTCTCGGTGAATGGTCGAATTTAATCGTTCCATGATAAACGCTCCTTAAAATTTTTTGTGAACGAGCATTCTGATAAGTGGGTGATCATTATACAGTCCAAATTCATTTCCTCCATTTTTTTCATGCCTTGATCCCTTCCCATTACAGATGCAGCCGTTGAGAAAGCATCTGCAAGCATCGTGAACGGAGCAATAACCGTACAGCTTGAAAGTTCTCGGGGAGACGCATTCATGCCGGGATTGAGCAAATGACTCTCGCCAGGCGAAAGCATACTCGGACGTTCATAATCACCCGATGTACAAATTGCTCCATCCGAAATCCGAACATAGCCAACCGACGCATTTCGATCTGCTGGATTTCTTATACCGATTTTCCAAGGTTCGTTTTGCTCATTTCGTCCACTCGCATAGATATCTCCGCCTGCATTAACGATAAAATGATCAAGACCTGCATTGCGCATGCTTTTCACCGCAAGATCGACGGCCATTCCCTTCACGACCGCATTAAGATCAATAACCATAGGCTTTTTTAACAAAATGATCCTTTGTCTATCAAATAGTGTAATGTCTTTATAGGTCACGTCCGAATCGTCTGCAAAAGTGGAACATAATTTTTCTCCCGACAAATAGTTTCTATTGAATCCGCGCTGCTCCATGACTCTACCAATGGTGGGATCAAACGCACCACCTGTTTCGATCGCCGTCTCAACAGCAAAATTAATCGCCTGAAATAAAATTGGAGAAACGCTGACCTCTTCGCCCGCACGATGACAAAGGTGCATCAGTTCACTATTTGGATCAAATCGGTTGCACGCGCGTTCGATTTGATAAAAATTATGGACTGCTTCCTTAATGATCTCATCGATCAGCTGTTCATCTTGATCCGAAACAACCTTTATCGATACGGTTGTATCCATGCAAAGGAACATTCTTGTGTATGTCATCTGAAATTCCTAATGCCTCCTCACTACTGTTCATGAGAATGAATCATGCCTTTGCCTTGCTTAAGGCATCCATTACTGCTGTTTTAAAATTATCCGTACTTTCAGTTGCTCCGGATACATTGTCTACATTGGAACTTTGGCGCGAGACAACTTGCTGTGGTAGCTGATCTATTAATCTTTCAGGATAAGATGTTGTGCAGTCGGTAATTTGAACACGTTCAATCTTTCCTTTCTGAATCGTAACGCTAACCGCAACTGAGCCGATTCGATTCATCCCTTCTCCGGAGTAACTCCCATCTTTATAAATGGACTGAGTCTGGCTTGAGCTGCTACTTTGGTTCGCTTGCTTTTTTGTATTGCTCTGACTAGCCTGGCTACTTGAACTTGAGCTTGAACTCTGTTGATCATTTTTGCTTGTTGATCCCTTGAGCTGAACTTGCTGTGTTGCTGCTGAAACTGGTGCAGTTTTTGGTTCCGTAACCACATAGCCTGCTGCATAGGTTAACCCGATCGCTGCTGAACATAGTGCCATCCATTTTGGACTGATCTTGCTCATCAAAAGTCCTCCTATTCAATACGTAACTACTTTTTAGTAAAGGGTCAATTCATGATCATACTTTACGATGAGAAACTGAATTTTAGCTGAAAAAATTTTTGCATGTACGTAAACGTATGAGAAGTCCATAGTTTTGCATTCAATGCGCTTCGATTGCTGATTTGCCACTGGTGATCCGGGAGCCGCCTCGAACAACTATAAAATCTGTGTGTTTCTACTTGCTTGCTATTACGTAGAAATCTCGACTTATAACTTAGAAACATTTCTTTTTCTCGTTCACTCACAGAGATGAACCCTCCTCCCTTTTCAACATGAGAATTTTCGCAATAAAAAAGCGTTCATCAAAATTGAGATGAGCGCTTCCAATCCTATTTGTTTTAATGGCTTTGTTAAAATCATTTGTTGTTTTTTTATGGTTTATTTCCATGTGTTCGCTTGCCGCGGGCGCACCGCGAGCCGCCTCGTACAGGCTAAGATCTGCGGGGTCTCGCTGGCACCTGATCCCGCAGGCGTCTCACACATTTCCTTGTGGTCAGAAAAACAACATTAAATTTAAACAGAACTTTTTTAATAAATGACTACCGGTTCATTTTGCTCAAGGTTATCGTAAACCGTCTTCATCACTTTAGGCGGTGTATTGACACAACCACCTGATCCTTGGGTCAGATACGCATCACTTTTCCAGTTTCGGCGCCAGCTTGCATCATGAAACCCGCATCCGCTCATCGTAAACGGCGCCCAATAATTCACTTTCACAGAATAGTTCGGGTTGCCCACCTCACTACCCTCAAGTACCGAAGGTGATTCTTTATACATAACGTACCATAGACCTTTTGGTGTATCTTCATGAGTATTGTGACGTCCGGTGACTACATTTGTGGAAGTGACTAACTTTCCGTTCTTATAGATCCAGATCTTCTGCTCTTTGATCGATACTTCCGCATAGGTATTCCCAATCCCATGATTTGTTGGATTATGATAGCCAATGCCATAAGTACTGTAGCCAACGCCGTAGACATTATAAGCCTTTAATGACTTCTTCCCTTTTTCAAAAGCTTTTTCAATACGTTTCGTTTCTTGACTCACATTCAATGCCCAGCCATAGGATTGCCCTTGTACCGAAATCATTGAACCAGAATGCGTCTTAAACGTAAATTTTTTATTTAGAGTGGATTGCTTTTTATTAATTTCAGCAACTTTATTCTTGAGTACACTTGGATCAATCTTGAGTTTTCGTTTTTCGGTAACTTGGGCATTCTTTATGAGATCTTTCGCATTGAATGTGTACGTTTGATCTTGCACTTTGTAATCGACTTTTCTCTGTATTAGTGTACGTAAAGCTTCTTTTTCATTTTTCACAGTTTTACTGTTTTCTTTAATCGGTAACAGGAAATGCGCATTCAGGTGGATCTCACTGTTATATTCTTGTTGATCATAGGCCTTCATTAGCGAATTAACATTATACTGTTCCCCATTAACACTCTTGGCCACTTTAATTTTGCCATCTTCAAGATAGGCATAAGCATTCTTAGGTGCTTTCAGATGTTTATTTAACGTCTTCAGCTTCTTCTCCACTTCGTTTCGGAGTGTCACTGAACGATAGCGATCATTCTGCGCGGGATTCACGTTATAATTTCTCCTCTTAAATGAAGGAAACCACGTCCACTGCTGTTTCAAGATTTCTTGAATTGACGCTAAATCATGTTCCGTGAACTTTGTTCCTGTGTCCTTCCCATCCACGATCAATTTTTTGCCAATATACACGTCATTTTTAAGGGTATACGCAGACAAACGCTTCAATGCTTGCTCCGGCTTTAAATGACCAACCTTAATCCCATTAATCGTAACAGTTGAATTAAAGTGCGTTGCTTGAAAATAACTGATCAGTCCTAAAATAAGTGCTGCCAGAACGAGCGTACTGCTTATAATCAATACATTTCGCTTTCGAATAATAGATCACCTCAAAAAATAGCAATTTATCAATAAACGTTCCATGTTATGAAAATGTTTCACTGGATATGCGTTATCTCTACGATATACGAGTAAGAAGAATTTAACAAGAATTTATTAATAGCGAATTGTCTGACAGTTTTATAGATCCTTTTTAAAACTGGTCACCCTACCACAAAGGATACATTTATGCCTTTCACATCTCATTCATGAATGCGCTTCATTAGACGACCAATAATTGGAATGCTAAACTAAAGACGATAAAGAAGGAGGAGAATTCAGTGACAAGCATTCCAGAATTAACACTCAATGATGGCTTAACTTTGCCAGCCGTTGGCTTTGGTACCTTTCAGCTAAATGGTGCTTCAGGTGTGAACACCCTATTAAGTGCCATTGACACAGGTTATCGTTTACTTGATTCAGCTTTCAATTATGAAAATGAAGGAGCACTTGGTGAAGCTGTACGCCGTAGTTCCGTACCGCGTGAAGAATTGATCATTACATCAAAGCTACCGGGACGTCATCATAAATATGATGACGCATTAGCAACCATTCAAGAATCATTGTTTAGAGCAGGGCTTGATTACTATGATCTCTATCTTATTCACTGGCCTAACCCGAGCAAAGATTTGTATGTTGAAGCTTGGCAGGCGCTGATTGATGCGCAGAAGTGGGGATTAATTCGTTCGATCGGTGTATGTAACTTCTTACCTGAACACCTTGAGCGTCTCATTCAAGAAACAGGGGTAACGCCGAGTGTGAACCAAGTGGAATTGCACCCATACTTTTCACAAGAGAAACAACGGGCATTTGATAAGGAACATGGTATTGTCACCGAATCATGGAGCCCCCTAGGACGCGCAAACAAACTGCTCCAGGATTCAACCATTCAAAAGATCGCTGATGCGCATCAAAAATCCATTCCTCAGATCATCTTGCGTTGGCATATCCAACTGGGTGCACTACCGCTGCCAAAATCATCCGCACCAACCCGTCAGCTTGAAAATCTGTCTTTATTTGATTTTTCACTGAGTGATGATGAGATGCAAACAATTGGAAAATTGAGCCGCCCGGATGGACGAACTTTTGATCAAGATCCTGCACATTACGAAGAATTCTAATTAATAATTATAAAGGAGACTGACATCACGCGTTGTCAGTCGTTTTTTTTTAGAAGGATATACTCAAATAATGTCGAATAAAGTAATTAGCACTATCATTCCTGTTTATAAGGAGGCGATCAAGTCTTCTAAAAATCTTTTTTCCATCACCTTATGTCGCATCTCTCTGTAGTTCCTCATCTATTTTATCTCCGAAGCATTTGAATCTCTTTGTATCACCCACATCTTATCCCACGAAAAAGGAGTCCTTCGCATGTTCAAAACCTTTCGGAAATTCGTCCTCTATTCAGAACGCGGTTTCACGCTGATCGAAATGATGATCGTTTTGTTAATTATTTCCATTTTATTGTTGATTGCGGTACCAAATATGACAAAATCTAACGCTGTTGTCACAGATAAAAGCACTGAGGCAACGGTTAAGTTGGTGCAGAGTCAAGTGGCCGCCTATCAGATGGATCACGATGGTGAATTACCAGCTACACTCAATGATCTGCTTACTGGAAAATACGTGAACAGTATTACAGATTCTAAGAATAAGGAACTGACTTATGATGCAGAAACAGGTATTGTCAGCGCGCCATAAATGTAAATTTCTTACTCAATCAGGATTTACACTCATTGAACTCCTCATTGTCGTTTCTATAGCCTGTATCCTTGCACCCCTTTCCTTTCTCTCCTTCTCAAATTTTTCCGATAAAATGACAATCAAACAGTTTGCCGAAGACGTACAAGAAACGATCCATGATGCGCAAATGGAAGCGATCACGCAATCGAAAACTGTTCGCATCGTATTCAATAACCAGGACCACTATTTCTATGTATCCAGGAACAATCAAATCGAACGAAAAGAGATGAATAAACGAATCATGGTTTATAACAGTTTTGGTGAAACTGCGATTTCGATCAACCGACTCGGCCATTTTTCTCGATCGAGCACCTATACAATCTCAATGGGAACGATTCGTTATAAGTTGGTGTTACTTCTTGGGCAAGGACGATTCTATGTTGAGAAAGCTTCTTAATCACCGAGGAATATTTCTCACTGAAGCTATGGTATCGCTTTGCATTCTAACGTTGGTCGTCAGTATAGCTTTTCCGATACTCATGCACACCAATCAGGAACGGCAAATGATTAAACAAAAGAGTGAAGCAATTACTTTTCTTCGTCATCAGTTGTTACAGTGGAAATTCAATAACGACATGCAAGTACAACCCCAGTCAACCACTAATTTTCAAATGGAATGGATTGAGCAAACGGAACACTCCGCTTATCTTCGAGTCTACTGGGTTTATGGAGGACGAACACATTCACTCTATGGTGAGGCACGGCGATGAAAAATCAATCCGGGTTTACACTGCTCTCAATGATGCTTGCTCTTTCAATTTTATTGATTATTCTCAGCTTAGCTGTCGCCATCACTCAATTTATGGTGAACTCCTTCACCGCTTCTTTAATTACGCAGAAAGAAACGCAGCTCTTCTTTGCACAGACAACAACAGAATTACACCTTTCACAAGCAGTGCGCAGTTCAGAGGATCAGCACACTCTATACTTGAATAAGGGGAGTGACACGATAAGTTATCAATTTGTGTCCTCTGGCCGCATCATCCGCCAAGTAAATGCCCAAGGTTATGAAATTGTGCTTCAATCTGTTAAGGCAGCGGAATTCATCAGCGATGGTTCATTGCTCTCTATTCATGTCACTGATCAGGCTAATCGCTCTTATTATTGGGATGATTATCTTTACGTGAAGGAGGATGGTGAGCATTCATCGATTTCAAAATGAGAATGGTTTTGTTCTACCCTTAACGATCATGCTTTCTGTCATCCTTCTGGCATTTGTGATTCACTCCGTGCTGCTCCTGAATAGCGATCGTCAATTCTTCCAACAAACAAACACCCGTTATCAACTTCAACAAATTCGAGAAAGTGTACTGGTTGACATTGAAAATCAAATGAAGGAAAAAAAATTGGCCAACCAAGGGACATTCGTTTATCATAAAGGAACGGTTACCTATACTGTTAATGATAACGGAAGCCAGCTATCTCTGACACTGACGATCTCTGTTGATCACAGTCAAGAAGTAGACCGAATCATCTACTCTAAAGAAAGCGGTAAGCCATTAAGTTGGCTTGAGAGAATTGATCCATGATCTTCATAACCGGATTTATGGGTGCGGGAAAGACAACACTTGGCCGCGCCCTTGAAGAAAAAATAAATGCTCAAGTGTTCGATACGGATCAATTAATTGAACAGAAGCAGCAAACAACGATCAGCAAGCTATTCGAGGAAAAAGGTGAACCCTTTTTCAGAGCATGCGAAACCGAACTGCTCCAAGAGTTATTACCAATGGATCGTCGAACGATCGTAACGACTGGTGGAGGTATGATTTGCAATCCGATGAATCGGCAATTGATGCACGAGAAAGGGACTATTGTCTTCCTTTACTGTGACATTAAAATGATTCATCAGAGGCTTTTGAACGATCAAACACGACCACTCGCTCAGAAAAATCAAGGAACAGAATTGGACTTACTCTATCAGAAAAGGCTTCCGGATTACTTGGATGCTGACCACGTCATTAATACCACCGGCAAATCTGTCGATGCAATCGTTGATGAATATCTCGCAAAGATGTATCAAAATGCACCTCAATGGGCAAATTGTTTGTAAAAGCGATAAGGAGAACCTGCGAATGAAGTCTGAAGAATACGTTCGCTTTCTCACAGAGCAGTTTGTTCGCTATATGGAAACCCCTCGCGAAGAGCGAAAAAAAGTACGTAGGGAACACAAAGCTGCTCGTCCACCTTTACGCAATCAACTTTTTGGTCAAATACCTGACGCAATCGAGAGTTATACCTCTGATATTATCAGTCGTGTCAAAAAGCATCGCAAATAACCCGGCAACGTGCATTTGCACGGCCGGGTTATTTGCGTCAGATTAGTCAGGTTTTCTCGCATGAAAGATACGGTAGGACAGCACATGTTGATAGGTCTGTAAGGTTTGCATGTGTTCCAGCCAAACTTCAAGCACTTCTTCGTCAATTTCACTTGTTAAATTATAAGTTGGTAACACATCTTGTGAACGCTTCTGTAGCTTATCAACAGGCAAAACGCGAGTATTGGTAAAACCTGAGTCATGCCAAATCGTTAACCAATCCTCTTCTGTGAATAAAGCGTCGACACCATACACCGATTTTATCGCTTGTTTATCCTTCTCATCAATTTGCTGCTCTAATGCCATTTCAATCGCCATAAGATGACCGCCAGGACGAAGAACGCGGAAATATTCAGGAACTGAGCGTTTAACATTTGTAAATGCCGTTACAGATTCAGAAAGCAGACAATCAAAGCTATCCTGATCAAATGGAATAGCCTCCGCGGATGCTTGGATGATCCTTGGGGGCAGCTTACTGTCTTGAACGCGTTGCTTCGCGCGTTCAACCATCATTGGATGAAGATCGATGCCTGTAACATGTGCAGCTAATGTTTCGCTGAGATATGCAGCCGTTGCGCCGGTTCCACATCCCACATCAAGGACGTCACTCCCCTGCTGAATGGGGAGAAGCCTGACCATTGCTTCAGTCAGTGCATGCCCTCCTGGGTGTGCATGGTCAACAGACAATTTCGCAAGAAAATCTAAATAACGGTGCTTATGCACACGATGCACGCCCTTTCTCAATGATCTCTATCTATCCTATGAAAAAGGGCAATGAAAGTGCTTCAATAGATCAGATTAGAAAGGGGTTTGATCCTTCCTCTTTGCCAATGGTTGTCACGGAACCGTGTCCTGGACATACCACAGTCTCGTCTGGAAGTGTAAGAACTTGACGATCAATGCTCATCAATAATTGTTCCGTATCCCCGCCATATTGATCCGTACGGCCAATACTTCCCTGAAAGAGCGTATCCCCACAAAAAAGCGTTCGTTCTTTCTCAAAATAATAAGAGACCCCTCCAGGAGAGTGCCCTGGTGTATGGCGAAATTCGCATGAAAATGGCCCGATCGATAAGTGACCTTTGTCCTTATCTGAGATCAGAAATTCCGCTTGTCTGGCATGCACCGGCGAAATCATTGGAAAAAAAGCTGAACCGTTCTTAGATGGATCGTTTAGCCATGTTGCCTCACTTTCATGCAAATAGGCAGGGATGTTCCATGTATCTCGCACCTGATCCAACGCGCCAATATGATCAAAATGGGCATGAGTTAAAAGAATCGCTAATGGACTCAACTGTTCCTTCGTGATGATCGTTTCAATCTTTTCGAATTCTCCTCCAGGATCGATGATTAGTGATTGATTGGATGCTTCATCAATCAAAAGATAACAATTCGCTTGGATCGCTCCAACTGGACAAACCATCCACTTCATCTTCTCTTCTCCTTTCGAATTGTCTCAAGATGTGAGGTTAATAGATTTATGCTGTGTGCTTCTGCTCTAATTTGGTCTTAGAAAGCCACGCTGCGCCAATGACACCAGCATTATTCCCTAATGTAGCAATATCAATGGTACAAGCATCGAACACCCTCGGTAAGGCAAACCGCTTAAAATACTTTGTCAGCGGTGTGATTAGTGTTTCTCCAGCATGAGAAACACCGCCACCAATCACAATCTTTTCTGGATTAATAGTCACTGCCAAAGCACCAAGTGCAAAGCCTAGGTAATACGCTGCCTTTTCAGCGACGGTTGAGGAAAGTGGATCTTTTTTGGCTGCACAATTAAAGACGTCCTCCGCTGAAATATCTCCTTTTTCCTCAAAGAGATCACGGAGTATGCTTTCTGAGTCATTATAATCCAGCGCATCTAACGCCATTCTGCGAATTCCCGTGGCTGAGGAAACGGTTTCAAGACAGCCACTTTTTCCACAATTACATGGTGCCCCATCCTTTGGCATTACTGTAATATGACCGATCTCTCCTGCCATTCCGCTAACGCCATGCAGAATCTCTCCATCACAAATAATGCCGCCACCAACACCTGTTCCCAGTGTGACACAAATGAGGTTCTTTGCGCCTTGACCTGCTCCGAGCCACATTTCGCCAAGTGCTGCAATGTTCGCATCGTTATCAATCACAACGGGTAATCCTATGGATTGTTCCAACGCGTCTTTCAATGCGTAATTCTTCCATCCGATATTCACAGCCTGATAGATAAAACCAGTATCCATGTTAATAAATCCAGGCGCTCCTAAGCCTACACCTCTGACTGTCGATGGATCAAGACTTAGCTGTTTCATTTTCTTCAATATACTTGAACTGATATCATCTGCGATATGTTTACCATTATCAATGGTATTCGTTGCAATTGCCCACTTATCAAGCATTTTGCCCTCGTCATCAATGAAGGCCATCTTGATTGTTGTTCCACCTACATCCACACCAATGTTAATCATTAGATTCCACCGCCTATCAGTAAGGTAATACTTCTATTTTCGCCTATATTAAATAGTTTGCCAATGATAAAGATCAAAAATCAAACATAAAATTTTTTTTCAAATTTAATTATCCATTCAATCACAGTCATGATTATAAGAGAGGACGAATAGGTTGTACTATAGTTTTGTTCGGAGGTCATCTCATGCGCTTAAGAAAAGACAAATTAATCTCCTTGCTGCTTGTCTTAGCGACAGCGCTGATCACATTGGTCATTTTGCCACTTTTTTTGTCCGTGCGTCCAAGTATAACCTATTTTCCAGCTCATGAGCGCTTGCATTATCTCTATGCCAAAACCAACTTATCAATCAATAATGATGATCAGACGTTTAAATGGGTGGTTGCATCACAAACAGCCGAAAAAAATAACCTGATGCAAGATTTTTCTTTACTGTATCGAGATAATCGATTGGTTTCGGTCAATAACAATTGGCAGAAAAATGTAGCTCAACTGTACTCCGAGAAATTTCTACCCCTATCTCCCGGACATTATATCAGTCTAACGGTGCATCAGGCAGAATTACATATTGGTGAATCCATTTACGGAAAAGAAGTATTGTCTCAAGACTATCTTTTTGTTACAAGGAAAAATGGGGCATTCACTGGATTTCGGGAGCCCATAACTACGCAACAGGCCACCCTTCTCAGTACCACTTCATTAAAAACAGAAATGGCAAGGGCAGCCCTGCTTCATAAAGCTTCGCAACAATATGGGATTCAATTAGATCACTATCACATTGTCCCGCTCGATGCATTAACTTCTAAATCGATAACTCGTCTCTTTCCCTTTGATGAAAAGAAAGCAGAACGAATCACCGGCCAATTATGGGAAGGCTTGTATAAAGCCTATATTAGAGGCATCCAGATCACGTCAGAACAAGGCCAACCAGGCATTGGAAGCAGCATGCCTCTTCTATTGATTGCATCAGATCATATGCTTATTATTATCGAAAATGCAGATCACCAGATCGTATTACTAAAACAAAATTTTTCATAAGGAACCTGGTAAAAATAAGAAAACCGGGTAAAAAGCGCCTGGCCCTTAATCTTGCATCGAATTTGCTTCGATTGCTCGCTTGCAGTGGGGCGCACCGCGAGCCTCCTCGAACAGGCAAAAGTCTGCGGGGTCTCGCTGGCACGCTGATCCCACAGGCGTCTCGCATCTCCGCAACATTTTTACGAAAAAAATTATACTTTTTTATCTTTTAAAAAAAGGACATAGAAACGAATGTCTTTGTCCTTCATCAAGTGAGTTCCTTTTTTCGTATCCAAGCATATAACCACCAATGACCTAAAACCAATGCAACAAGTTCAAAGAGTACCCGGCGTCTGCGAATGATGAAAAAAGCAGTTAATGAAAACAAAACCGTTTGAATCATATCTCTATTTCTTGCCACATGATACACCCCCAGTTAATGCATAGTGTGGCTTTATTTTTCCTTTTCATTCATCGCTTTTTTCACTTGATAGCTGTTGTCTTCTGTGATCAGCCAATCGACATTTTGATCATGCTCTTCCACTGGAACTGCATCAATAAGCTGCATTTGGAGTAAGAGCGATACAGTTAATCCTGAAAATCGCTGTAAGAATCGATCATAATAGCCGCCACCATACCCAATCCGGTAACCATTGAGGTCAAATCCTACACCGGGAACAATGAGCAAATCGATCGCGTGCTTATCAACAGCCCTCGTCTTTTCTGTAATCGGTTCCATCAATCCGAAATAACCAGATTCTAATTGACGAAAAGAATCTAATTTATAAAAGTGCAAGCTTCGATCAGATGGGTCGCACTTAGGTACTGCAACTCGTTTCTTTTCCGCCCAAGCTCTTGTAATGATAGCCATTGTTTCGATCTCTCTGCCAATAGAAAGTGTGATCCCCAAGGTTTTCGTATTTTTCCAAAGATCTGAATCGAACAACCGATTTCTCACTTTTTTACATTTTTCCGTAAATAGAGTTTCATCAATTTGTTCCATCTCATGGAGTATTTGGTTGCGTATTTTTTGTTTTTGTAAGTTCATTCTATCCTCCATATTGAAAGCTGATGTCACTAGTATAACTCTCATTCATCAATGTACCCGTACATGAAAAAAAGCCGCAGAAAACCCATAAAGGTCTCTCACGGCTTTTTATTCGATGTACTTACTTTGTTTCGCGATATAGTACATGCTTTCTCAGTTTCGGGCTGTACTTCTTCAGCTCAAGACGTTCAGGGTTCTTTTGTTTGTTCTTTGATGTGATGTAATCACGATCGCCGGTTTCGGTATTTTCCAGAATAACCTTAACTCTCATATTTATCCCTCCATTACACTTGAATTCACCATGTTCAAAAACATACATCTTATCTTAACAAAAAATAAGAAAAGCTTCAACCTCTTCATCAACGATATGTTTCAAGCTTTTCTCGGAATGCCCCCTTTTGAGAAAAACCGTGCAAAATACGCCCGGTCTTTAAACCCTGCCTGGTTTTGATGACGCTCCGATTGCTCGCTTTCCGCGGGCGATCCGTGAGCCTCCTCAAACAACCAGTAATCTGCGGGGTCTCACTTGGCTCGCGATTCCCGCAGGAGTCTCGCATCTGCGCGTTTGGTCACATTACTTTGCTTCGTCAAAAATTATATACTTTCTTTACTTGTGAGAAAAACCAGGCTAAGCCTGCTCCTTGGCTATCAATCTTTATGCGGCTTTAATTCAACAAACTTGTGCTTCAGCTCTCTTGCCGCAGGCGTCTCGCATCACGCCTTCCTAAACCCTCCATGAGAAAAAACATTCGTTTTTAAACCAGGGCATTCTCGAACTTTAAATCGTTAAGCCTGGTCTACATGCTCATTTTCTCCATTTTTTTCTATTTAGTTTACATTCTTCTTTCTTTTTCGCCCTTCTTCTTTCGTAACCTTGGGAGATATGATATAAATAATTATGGCGATTGTCGTGTGTTTGTTCATAGTACATGAACCTCAGACGAAGGCGAGGGGGGTAATGAATTGGGGTTTGTCATTTTAATACTCATGATTATCGGATTAACCGCTCTGGCTGTTTCTTATTACAAACAAGACAGTATTAAACAGGTAGAAGGTCAGCTTGAGGAAAACTCGATAACCATGATGCAGGAACTGTATAAGGTCAAGAAAAAAATTCGCGTGCTCGAAGAGGAAATCATGATCGGGGACCGTAATCATTCTAAAGGGTGAATGTAGTGACAAAAAATGAAATTCGCGGTTTCGCCGCAGGTATTTTGCTGGCGTGTGCAGTCTTTGCTTTCTTCTACTACTTGATTTTTAATCAAGGTGAGCAGAAACCAGTGAAGAATGTCGTCAAGCAAACACCATTGACAGAAGCGACCGTCACTCAATATCTTGCCAGCCATCACCGAAAAGCGATTGACCTTGACGCCTATAACCAGTGGATGAAAGATACAGCTAAAGCGACTGATCAAGCGAGCAAGGAAAAATCAAAAGCTGATGACAATAAGACGAAGAACAGTGGCGACAGTAAGTCTTCAACTAAGTCAAGTGAGAAAAAGACTTATAAGCTGCATATTAAAAGCGGCATGACACCGAGCGATATCTCAAGCGATTTGGTAAGTGCTAAAATTCTCAAATCAAATAAGAAATTTGATTTTGATCAATATCTGCATAAGCACAAACTTGAAAAATATGTGCAGCTTGGCACATTCAAAGTTTCTAGTGATATGTCGATTCCAGAACTCGCACAAGTGATTACAAAAAACCACAGCAATTAATCGAATAAAAGTTAGAAAAACCAAGTTGACCTAACATTTCAACTTGGTTTTTTTGCATGTACACTGATTATTAGGTTCATATCGTTGTAAAATAATGGGGTTTATGCACTGAGGAGAGGATACATATGCACCAAATCATTTAAAAAACCTAAATTTGGCCTCGCTGAAATGCGTCCAAATGTGTAAAAGTTTGTGCTAGGATTGGTGTGGGCCTTAATAAATTCGCTTCTTTCATTAGGGTTTGGTCACTTTAATGATAACACCGGATTTTATAATGGTGTTTTATTATGCCAACCTAGCTGTCTAATTTGATTTTCCAACTGGCCTTAAAATTATTAAACATTTTTATGAGTAAATTCTTCCAAACAAAAGTAAAAGTGATACACTAATTTTTGAATGGGCATTAACTCAAGGATACTATTCAGTACATTCAATGTAGATAGAAGTAATTATAAGGAGAATATTAAATTCATGGATAATGAAGTTATGAAATTTGGCGGAAGATTAACGTATAAGGAATTTAAAAAGTTTAATCACTATCACTTAAAAAAAATATTTCAAATTACTTTTGTAGCTATATGGATAATCTGTTTCCTAATTAATTTAATAAGCATGTCATGGATTCCAGCGCTTGTTATTTCTCTAATCATTACAATCTTAGCAATTATTTTGGTCAGGATTCTTTTAATTTTTCGTGTTCGTAATGAATTTCAGAGTGACCGAGTATTAAAAAAAGAAGTTCAATTTGTCGTTCATGACAATGGTGTAAATATTTTGATTGAAAATTCCATAACTCAATATGATTGGAATGATATTATTTCTTTTCAACAGTATAAAGAAGAACTATTCTTATTGTATGTTTCAAAAAACAAAGCAATTGTTATTCCTAGAAGATATTTTAGTTCAGTTCAAGACATCCAATTATTTAAACGATTAATATCAACAAATCTTTCAAAAAAAAATCGATAATAAGTGCCATTTTTAACTCATCTATGGATTTAACTAATATTTTGGATACAAAATAGTTTAGTAGCTTTTTGATTTCGTACGTTAAGTTGTTCTGATACCGGATTATTTGATATGGACCTTCGACGGCCAGTTTTCTTTTCTGAAGAACGAAAAAGAAAAACACCTTTTGAGATGGGGATTTAGCCTACAATACCCCCATCTCAATGTCAAGCGGTGCTTGAGCCATGATACTTCTACCTCTTGGGATGTTTTGATAGTCTAAAGAGATGTGTATTCTACGGCGATTGTTGGAGATTTATCATTAAAACCAAATAGGCACCATCCATCCTTTAATATGTGGATATATGTGATATCCGCGATCCATTTTTCGTTCGGTGTTGATGTTGTAAAGTCTATTAAATTTTCTCTCTTTACTATACGTCGCTTACTTAACTTAGTGTGATTTTTTTAATAATGATGGATCGAAGATTTGCTTTTTCATCTAGCGATACATACGTTTCAGACTGACGAAATGGAAATAGCCTTCCTTTTTTAGGAGAATGATGAATCTTAGGTGCCCTGGTTCGATATCAGTGAAACTTAAAAAAGATGATCCCTATTCAATATAGGAATCATCTTCTTGTTGCTTAGTCTCTTTTTTTATAGTGTCCTTGACATAGGGGCCAGTTTTGAAAAATCCGCTCTTTTCTCTCAGCTCATTCATTTTTAGAGACTTTTGGGATAGCCTCTAATTCATTTCTACACAATATATTTTTTTAAACACTATCAATTCTTTACTACATCATTACGCAGCCACTGCAGCTCCGGCAGCCGATACAAGTACAGTAATCACAACCGCTATTGCTGCTGCCGCACCAGCACCAATTCCAATTGTTTCTGCATGTTCATCAACAAATCCATATACATTTTGTATAGCACCAATCGCTTGATATACAATTCCCGAATTTACAGCTTAGATCTCTTGCAGGTGATGGTGGGGCATAAAAAAAAGAAAACATTTTATTTCGTTACTTTATTGGCATCAAGTGACATTTTCAATACTTTATATTTTGGGAAATACTTTCTAAACAAATTGTGAGTATCTCTATAGACTCTAAAATTCAAATCATGGTTGTTGATTCTTCCAGCATAATACACATTATCGGGCTTTATAACTCCTTGCGCATCGGATAATCCAGATAATTTTTTAACCTTAGTCTTAGTTAAAAAATCATACGTTTTTTTATCTGCAGCTATTTTCT
>NZ_JAMXWN010000011.1 GCF_024125425.1 Sporolactobacillus kofuensis | reverse complement strand
CATTAAAGACCCGACCTATAAAATCAAGACTAAGGGAAAGGTTAAAGAGAAGGCTGAAGAACTCAAGTTTCTCAGTCAGACAGATACCGAGAAGCTTTCCCACTACATCCTCAAAGAACTCAAGTGGCGTTACATTAGCCGGCACATGATTTTATTCGCGCTTGCAACCGGCTGCCGATACAGTGAAGTCTGCGGCATGACGTGGGACTGCATTGATTTAGAGGATAAGACCGTTCGCGTAAATAAGAAATGGGATTACCATAATGCGCATGACTTCGGTCCGACAAAAACAGATTCGTCCCGCCGCGTCATTACTATTGATGACGAAACGATTAAATGGATAACGCATCTCAAGGCAGAACAGTCAACGCAAAAGGCTAAGCTTAAAGACGACCCGAACCCGCACAATCTTGTCTTTGTCGGTAAGAACTATCAACTGGTGACGAACACCGCCGTCAATAAGACGCTGCGGAGCTTAGCGGACACATTAGACATAAAGAGCGTTACCTTTCATGCCCTGCGACACACGCACGCCAGCATTCAATTGTACAACGGCCGATCGATCAGCTGGGTATCTAAGCGATTGGGGCATAAAAATATCATGACGACATATAAAACTTATGTCCATATCATTGACGAATTGTTCACCAGAGAAAATGAGGAATCCAACGAAACCATGAGCAAGATATTCAAGGTTCCGGATGAAAAGAAAGTGGTCAGCCTCAGGTAGGCTTGCCCTCATTTTGCCCTCAAATATCTCAAAAGTGTACTTCAGTGTACGAGTTAAGGGTATTAAAAAATCCCTTTGCAAAGGGATTTTTCGAATATCTCGGGTATAGTGTACCAACACCATAATGGAGACGGTGGGAGTCGAACTAACCGTCTCGAAATGCTGTTATATCAATAGTTGCGGGGGTAATTGATTTTTTTGACTATGTTTTTGACTACGTTTTACTAAGAGTTAGGAATTTAATAAATAATTTAAAATAATTATTTGAGTAATTCATCAAAAGCATCTTTAAATTCTTTTATATCTTCATCGTGTGTATAGAATGGTAACCCTAATATCTTATACTGTTCATTACTATAATCAATAATGTCATAATTAGCTTCTATACTTTTTAAGAAATCATTTTTCCATTTGTCTTTTTTTCTTAAATGTTTTCCTTTAGGTTCAATAAATACTTGTTGAATAGCTTGTTGATTATCCTCATTAATTAAGATTAATAAGTAATCCGGTTCGAAACGATAGCCACCATCAAATGAGAAAATTGCTGCATTTCGTTCATTTCTTATTAAAAATACCTTTTTATATATTTTTCTTAATTCGTTAACTTTGCTATTAAAAAAATACACGAACCTCTTCTCTTCTGATGTACCATAGTTGTCATTATAAACGTACCAATCTTTATCTGCTAACAAAAGCTTATAATCTTGAGGAATTGTATCATCATTTTGGGAAATACCTTCTCCATAATCGTTACCTAAATATTTTTTTCTCGGAGTATCTCTAACTATTGAACTTAGTGGAACAGGTTTAAAAGTTGGACTACCATAAAATTGATCCTTTAAGGATTCAATATTTGTTACTAAATCACCCAATACTTTAATACATGCTTTATATAACAATTCATTATTTAATTCATTTATTGACTGAATAATAATATCAATATCCCCTAAATATGATTCACTTTCTATAAATTCGTTTATTGAATTTAGTGAATTAAATATCTCTTTTAATTTATTAAAATTATATATTGGATATATGCTTAAAGCTTTTTTTACTATTCTTTTATCAATATTTCCTAATGTAACTCTATAGGTATTTACAACTGAATTATCCTCTTCCATTACATCATTTTCAGAAGCTAGACTTAATACTTTAATTTTATTTGAACTATCGATATAAGAATAATCTTTTTTAAATTTTTGAGGAATAGAATTTATCAGTGAGTTATCTATTTTAATTTTTTCATTTAAATAAATTGCACCAGATTTAAAAATTTCTTCTTCTTTAAAATTCTGTTTAACAATATATTCATATTCTGTAAAATTATCATCTTCTAATCCTATTTCACGTAGAGCTTTCCTTAATTCTTCAATATATCGAGAGTCGTTTTTACTATGATAGTATAATGTTTCAAGATATTTAAACTGATTCTCAGGATCTGAATCAAATTTTCTTTTATACTCATTTGTAAAATCATTATCAATGATAAAAGGATTATAACGAACTCCTCGACCAATCAACTGCGCTTCTTGGATTGTAGTCTCAGAAATCTTTCTCCCACCTTGCCTTGTATCGTAAAGGCGAACTATATCATAAAGATTTAATACATCCCATCCTTCATGAAGCATATCGCAAACAAAAATCGCTCTATAAGGATTATTAGAATCCTCTAGATTATTTACTGAAATTAATTTACTTTCTAATTCTTTATCTGACATTTTGGAATGTAAAATTAAAGATTTTTCCTTTGAGAATGATAATTTTAATTCCTCTAATAGAATAAATGAAGTAAGACCATTATTATCATAAAACTCAAACATATCTTTAATTACTTTATTGTCATTATTCCTGAACTTTTCAATATCTTTTGCAGTAAAACTTCTTTCGAAGTAATCATAAAAGTCGTTATAAAAATCTTCTAGTGCTTGTGTATCTTTATGCTTAAATAAAATAACTGGTTTCGATTTAATTTTTAAAGTTTGAAATAATTTAAGCCTGTACTGACTAATTAGCATCGCTTGAATAGTTCTTTCATATAAATCATAATCAGATTGCAAATTGTAAAATTCTTTAGTATAACCACTTTCTCTAAATTTTATTAAATCATATTTATATACTGTTACTGGATTATATTTATTTCTAATGTCAACGTTCTCACTAACAGTTGCGGTAAACTCAAGTAGAATATTTTTTTCGTTAGACTTAAATAACCCATTAACTGTTTGTTCCCAATTTTTTTTATTTGCTTCTGCTTCATTTTTAGACTTTTTAGTACTTTTAGTGAAAGAATTTAAATGGTGTGCTTCATCGGATAAAAATACTATATTGTTATTTTTAAACTCTTTTTTAGAAACTTTATTTTCTCCAGGAAATGCAATATCAAGATGTAACTTTTGAATTGTACAAAACTTTATATAAATTTTGCTTTCTTCAATTAAATTAGAGAATGTTTCCGTTTCTTCAATTACTATTTCTTTCCCATCAATTATAATTTTATTATTAAATAAATATTTCATTGAAGTTTTATCTAGAAAATTCATCTTTGTTTTATTAATAATATTTTTAGAATTAACAAAGAATATAAATTTATTATATCCTTTTGTATATAAGTATAATATTATTCCTGCCATAATAAATGTTTTACCACTACCAGTTGCCATATGGAATAGGTTATGGATTTGATTTCCTCTATTTAAAGCTGCAGTTTCATAATATAACATGAATTTCTCAAAAGCATTTTTTTGATAATCCCTAATTTTAAAATTTGGATTTAAATTAGAAATAATTTCTTTAGGAATCAAAGGGAAATCTAAATCTCTAGATAGTATTAAATTATCTATTTGATTGTTTAATATATTGTTGACCACAGATTTTCACCTCCTAATCCTTTATAAAAGCTTTTAGTAAATAATTTGTCATCTTCTCTTAAATTGAAACTACTATCCTCAATTTCTGATGCATTAATATATAACGTATTTTTGTCAATAACACTCAATAATAAAGCTTTTTTATCTTCTATTGAAAATTCTTCAAAATCGTTTCTACCATTTTTCAAGTTATTAAAATCTATACGATATGAAACAAATTCACTATTGTAAAGTTCTTCATATAAACTGTTTAATATCTCATGATTATCAGTTGCAATTATTTTCTCGACAAAATTTTGAGAATTAGATAATATTTCACAACTTATAAAATAACTATCTTCTCTCATATTATTAGCAATTCCACTTTCGTCTCCATTAACTACTAAATTAAGTCTATTAAGTGAAATTTCATAATGTTTATCTAATTGTTCAATGGCAATAAACTTTCTATTTAATTTTAATGCTACCGCAGCTGTTGTTCCTGAACCTGAATATGCATCTAAAACTAAATCATCTTCATCTGTTGCCATTTCAATAATTCTTTTCAATAATTTTTCAGGTTTTTTACCAGCTGGCAGTGAATTCTCCTTTCCACCTTCATTTTGAGTATTTTGAAAATCAATATCTGTCCATAAATCTCCTAATAATTGAGCTAATTTTTCTTCACCATTTATATTTTTAACAGCACTAGATAAAAATGAAATACGGCTACCATTTAAAGCATATCTAGTTTCACCATTTGAGTCTGTATAAGATATAACCTGATATTTTTTTTCTAAGCTTTCCTTTTTCTTATCAGCTGGAATAGAATTTACTAAACGATAAATTTTATCTTTATTTTCCAAACAAAACTGTAAAAATTCCGGATTATTATTAATAATATCTTCTTTAACTGTAGTTTTAGAATCAATGATTCCTTCTTCAATTAATACATCTTTTAACTTTCTTGGATTATATATATTATTTTTTTCATCTACTACATCAAGATAAGCATTATAATGTGTATCCCATTTCAATTTCTCAGTATATTGAGGATTTATTTTAATATCCCCATTGCCTTTATATACTAAAATAGTATCTTTGTTTTTTAAAATTGTTTTCTCTTTAAATCGAGTTTTATTTCCAGAAATCGAATTGGATTTTACTGCAATGTTATTAACATAGTTTTCTCTACCAAATACCTCATCCATTAATACTTTAAGATAAGCATCTTCATTTTTATCGCAATGAATGAAAATTAAGCCATCATCTTTTAAGAGTCCTTTCGCGACTTGAATTCTATTTTTCATCATTACCAACCATGAAGAATGTTTAAATGAATCGTTATAATTCACTAAATCATTATCAGTATTATACAAAATATCCCAATATATTAATTTCACTTGACCTTTATATCTTGGTAATAATGAATACATTGCAATCAAATTATTTCCTTTTATTAATAAATTATCTGTAGCTTCTGTAATTTGATTGATTTTAACTTTAGAATTCCGTCCATATTTATAAGCATTTCCCAGTGCCTTTAAATCTAATAATCTATCAATTTCCTCTTTTGCAAGAACTTCATTAAAATATATTTCTTCCCTCTTTTTATCAGGATCCGTACTATCGAATTCTAAAATGCAATCTTTAAATGGAAATGATAATACAACATCGTTATAACTTAAAATCTTATTTTTCTTTTTATCAATTAGTCCAATTTCTTGTGAAAAAGAAGTATATGAATCTGGTAATGTAGCTTCATTCTCTAAAAACCAACTAAACTTTAATGGGTTAAAAACAACCATATCCTCAATATCTATAAAAAAGTAATCTCTTGTTGTCTTATTATTAAAAAGGGTTTTTATAAATTTTGGATCATTCTTCAAAGCTAATTCATTTGATTTATTTAATAAAAGATCTCCATTTTGAGATAATAATCTTTCATCGGTCTTTAATACACTAAGTATCTCTTCTAAATTTTTATACATAATCTTCGCTCCCAACTTATATTCACTTATTATTATATAATTTATACTTCATTTACAATATAAAAAAAATATATTTTTCTCCTCAGCACCTAGTCATGTATATAACAAATGGGGCTCTGTGTTGCATGCCCCACCCCTATTCACATAAGTCGTTATGTATCCATTTGGATATGTAGCGGCTTTTTTGCGTTACAGCGAAGAAGAGGTGTAGTGAGAAGAGCGCCAATATTGAAAGGCGGTGAAAACGATGAATGAAACATTATTATGTATCTTAATTCGTGCAAAGGAGGTAAATAAATGGGTTGCTACTAAACATCTTGTAGAAGTCCAAGTGCAACGTTCGATTATTTTATATATAGAAGATCAAGGGTTGCACCCCCTCACTAGGTTTCTCCTATAGTTTTAATTTTAAATTTTTCATTTTACATACTTGGTCATTTCTATTTTGCTTTAAAAAAATATTCATTAATAACGAAGAAAATTCAGTCTGAACAAATCTATCAATGCTCTCCGGGAGCTTCTTAAATGTCAAATAAGCATTGTCATTAAATATAGTTACCGGCTTTATCTCTTTAATACTTTCTAATACACCTCCATTCTCCACATAATTTTCAGAATAATATTTGTTATGCGTGAAATCTGCAAATAATCTTATAAACTGATCTCTAACAGTATATTGATTATCATAGTGCATTTTCAAAAGTCTATCTATTTTTTCTGGAGTAACTTCTGAGGATTCTTTTCCAAAATTTGATAGTAATGAAAAGATATTATCTGTGAAATTCACATCTTCATTAATACAGTCACGAATTAAACATTCGAATAACTCTACTGAATACATCCGTATTTCATCATCATTCCCCCACAGCATTTCATGTTTGGAAAATTTTAATTTATCAACGAGTAAGTCAGTATATGTTTCTGTAAGCAAATATCGATTATTTCTACCCTTAAAATTCCCAGTCGCTATTTTATTAATCAGTTTATAGTCATAGCCCGTTCTTTTTTCCGCAGTTTCATAATCTATTTTGTTTTCATATCCTGCTATATTGTAATAAGTTAACTTCAAATCCATCTTTCTTAAATAAATTCTTTTTGCTGCTAAATCATATATAAATTTGTTACTTATCGGAAAAATATTTTTCATATTTAGACCCCTTTCCAAAAAGGTGGTGTATTTTTGATAAGTGTATCACAAAAAATCAGATATAAGCACTAATTAAAATATATGACACAATACAGGTATCAAGAAAGACTCGCAATCCCTTGAAATACTTAATAGTGTTTGTTTGCTAGTGACAAACACAGAAAGAAGAGATTCTTATGATGAAAAGATAAGTAAACTTATTAACGTTATTTTATGACCGGCATGAATAGTACTTAAAGTGCCAAGTACCAATCAAAATATAATCTACTGAGGTGTAAAGCATGAAAATGAAAAATAACTTTAAACGAAATAGTTACAGCAAGGAAATAGCGGAGAAATATGTAAATCCAACCTCTTCCTTTATTCTGTTATCTAGTGAAGCTGAGGAAATGTATACATTTGAGAATAACAAACGTGTCCCTATTGGATCAAAAATTTGGGTACTACAAACTGGTGTTAACCCGTTTTCTGTGAAACTGCCAGCACAAGTAACTGTCTCTGCTAACCAGCTTGATCAGGTAAGGCTGGTCGACTTAGAAGCGATCGAAGTTCGTAATAACATATATTTCAAAGCATCTTCAATTGAAAAAATAAAATAATATGACCATCTTGAAACAAACCTAGAAGGAGAAAATATGAATTCAAATGAATTAAAAAAATATCTGATCCAATGTCTAAATATGGCGCTCGGTATTGAAGGCGAATCTACTTATACAAATTCATTTGATGTTGAAATTCTGAGGGACGGCTTTATTTTCAAACCCGCCGTCCCTTCAACTTTCATATTAAATAACCATTTGTATAATCGTATCTTTCAATTAGCGAGTGGCGTCCTGTATCCAAAATTCACACTACTAAAGCAAAGTGGAACCTACTTTGTTAAAACATCTGATAATGATATGCATACTGCTAGAGGATTATTTTTCCCTTGGTATCAAGGAGTTCCAGAAAGAATTATCATTGATGATCTTTCCTTTTTTCTAGTTAGCAAAGTCAAAGAAAAATCCATTCCATTAATGGAAAATTTAGATTTCGATTACAGTAAAGTTTACCATCTAGCTATCGCTGGTAACAGCGGCAGTGGGAAAAGCCAAAGTCTGATTTATCTTATGTCCGCCATCAAATCTTTTTCAGATTTAGTAATTGTTGATCCCAAATTTGACAGCCCTAGTAAATTTGCACACCAAAATGGCATCAGATTGATTAAACCCGAAAATAATCGTAGTCAAAATGACTTTGTAAACCAAATTAGTGATATGCTGAGCGAATATGTCTCTCTTATTCAACAAAGACAACAGGAGTTATTTGATAATCCCTCCGTAATTTTCCGACATCAAACGATAGTCATAGATGAATTACTAGCTTTAACAACGGGTGTATCCAAACAGATACAAGCAGATTTTTTCTCGCTTTTAAGTCAAATTGCCTTACTTGGTCGCTCGACCAGAATCCATTTGATCTTAGTCAGTCAACGCTTTGATGTTAATGCCCTACCTATTAGCATTCGGGAGCAGTGCAACTTGGTCTTACAATTAGGCAATATAAACAAAAAGACCACACAATTTCTTTTTCCCGATCTGGATAATAGCGAGGATATTGTTATTCCAAAAGGCGTCGCAACCGGTATCATCCAATTAATAGATGGCGTCCATAGTAACAATATCATGCCGATCTTAATGCCTACTGTAAAGGAGTGGCTATAATATGTATCGCATTTTAAATCTACTATTAAAAGTATATCTCAACGCAATTTATATTTTGCTGCTTTGTATTGTTTTTCTTATTGCATTAAAGCTTACTAAACTGGGTTTAGCAGATTCTTTTGAATGGATCGTAAAAAAGTATTTCTATTTTATAGTCGGCTCCATTATTGCGTTCACATTCATCGACATGCTAATTCGTTTCATACTAAAAGATAATATAATGCACACTATTCTATCTTGTATTTTTACTAGACAAATTCATCATTTTATGTGGATTTTTGACAATGAAAATTTAGTCGCAATTTCTCAAAATCAAGTAAATAAAGCCATAGCACAATCATATGTAAATCTTTATAGAGATACCATCATCTTCCGTATCAAATTGCCTAGGAATGATGAAGCGCAAAGAATCATTAAAGGAAAGCAAGATAGTATTCGTGAAGAACTCAGCTCGATGGTTAATGCGAGCTTTTCAGGCTTTGACCGACAAGGAAGATATTTAATTTTAAAAGGTAACCTGAATAAATAACTATGCTGAGACTCTTTCGTTCGCATTAAGCGAAAACGAAAAGAGTCTCAAGCCAATTTTGCAAAGACAAAACAATAATAAAATATTGATGCAATGCGTGGTTAGGGCTTGTTTACCACGCAAAAAAAGTTGGGACAATAAGGACAATTAAATTTAAGGAGTGAGCTAATGGCAGATATGCCAACGAACAAGGATAATATTCCAAATGAAGAAAATGGCTCTACTTTAAAAGATAAAAAGGCAAAGGCAATGATGTATGTTCAACAAATAAAACATTTACCGATTACTGATCTAATGAACCAATCAAAAGAAAACCAGTTAGAAACACTAGAAAGATTTGCTGAACAGGCAAAAGCGATTAGGTATGCATTAATAATTCATGACAAAGATTTAGATGATAATGGAATGCCCAAAGAGCCCCATGTTCACTTAATGCTTGAATTTGAACAAAGCATTCGACTATCTACGGTAGCAAGTCGTTTAAATGATAAGCCTAATTATCTTGAAACATACAGCCGGAAAGGAACCAAATCAGATATTCAGAACGGCTTTGCCTATTTAATTCATTTTACAAACAATGCAAAAGACAAATTTCAATATGATATCGAAGAAGTTCGAGCTAACTTTGATTTCAAGTCTTATATTGAAAGTTTAGAATCTGGGATTTCAATAAGCAGCCTTTTAAATACACTGCGTGAGGGTAAAATTACCGCTTTAAAAGCAAAACAAGTCATTGCTACCCAAGCTGGTGCAATTGCTTTTGCTAAATTTGAACCAAAAATTATGAAGATTGAGGAATTGCGACAAGAGGAAGAATTTCAACGATGGCAAACAAAAATGATTGAAGATAATATATCGAAAAAAGTCTTTTGGTTATTCGGCAACAGTGGTGTTGGTAAATCATTAATAGCTAGTATTATAGCTGATAATAAAAAAACAGCATATTTTAAAACAGGTGGATCAAATGATATGTTTCAAGGTTATGATGGTGAACATACAATCATTATAGATGAACTTCGACCGGAAAATATCAATTATAGCGATTTACTAAAAATAACTGATCCATTCAACTATGACAGTACGACAGTTGCACGCTATAAAAATGCCAAACTCCAAGCTGAGCTGATTATCATTACCTCACCCTATTCCCCAAAAGAGTTTTATAACGGATATTCCAAAACTAATAAAAAGATAGATAAGTTAGTGGATTCCTTCGGACAATTAAATCGTCGCTTGTCATTGATTCTGGAAATCACCAAAGATCATTTGATTGAATTGGATTACGACGAAAAATACGGCAGTTATATCCAAAAAAATTCCCGAAAAAATGTATATTTGCGAAATACCATAACAAACACTATCACTCTTGATGATGTATTAGACAATCTAGATAATTAAAAAAGACTTGGACAATAAAGGAGGGGGATTACTATGCATGATTATGAAACGATTAACAAAACAAATATCGAAAAACTCATATCAACAGTTGTAACCAAAACAATCTCATCTTTAAAAGACTCATTCATAGATAGTGAATGGATGTCACTAAAAGAAGCTGCAACTTACTTAAACGTTTCTCCTAATACACTAAAGAAATTTCGTGTGATGGGTTTAAAAATATCTGAAATTGATGGGGTTAAACGAGTTTCTAAAAAAGAAATTGACCGTTTCCTTGAACAACATATTTTCTAGTATTTAATGAGAGGAATTATCCTTTAAATCGATTATAATGTCGATAGAGGGTAACTCCTCTCCTTTTATATCTTGCCCCCGCAATGATATTAGGAGGAAAATTTTATGACAAACAAAAAAACATCACCCATTAAAAGCTATCAAGATAAATCCGGAAAAACCATGTATATGTTCCGTGTGTATTTAGGAGTAGATGAATTAACAGGTAAAGCAAAGAATACCACCCGTCGCGGCTTTAGAACAAAAAAGGAAGCTGAATTAGAACTTAATCGTATAAAAGTGAAGGTCGCAGATGGAACTTATAAACAAACCAGAGTTGAAACATATCAAGAACTTTATGATTTATGGATTACTCAATATGAAAAAACTGTAGAAGAAAGTACGTTTGTTAAAACAGCAGGCTACTTCAAAAATCATATCTTACCTGCTATGGGCAATTATCGTATCGAAAAGATTACGATCGCTATTTGTCAAAAACACTACAACGAATGGGCTGCGAAAGTACAAAAAGCACGTACAATTAAGTCTTATGCAAAAAAAGTTTTAGACTATGCTATTGTTCATAGTTTTATTCAAACAAATCCATTCACCCATGTTGAGACAAAAATAAAGAAAGCATTTACTGAAAGGGTAGAAGAAGGAAGCGAAAACTTTTATATTAAAGATGAGCTAATTACATTTTTAGAAAAGGCAAAAGAGCATCTTAACTTTAAGGCATATGCTCTATTACGTTTAATTGCCTATACAGGGATGCGAAAAAGCGAGGCACTAGCAATAACTTGGAATGATGTTAACTTTGTAGAAAGTGAACTCACAATCAATAAAGCAATTGGTCGTGGTAAACAAACACAACTTTATTTAAAAACAACCAAAACCGGCAAGCCACGCACAATAAAACTAGATGAAACAACTTTATTGATCTTGAAAGAATGGAATAAACATCAGAAGCAGCAATATATTCAACTAGGTATTAACACGTTGAAAAGAAATCAGTTGATGTTCAGTAATACAAAAAATGAATATATCCAGCCAGGACAAGTTCAAAAGTGGATGTATAGCGTGCAAAATAAATATTCTTTAAAGCGTGTGTCGCCACATGGCCTACGCCATACACATTGCTCTCTTTTATTCGAAGCTGGAGCAAGCATTAAAGAAGTTCAAGATCGTTTAGGCCACTCTGATGTAAAAACTACATTAGACATTTATACGCATGTGACGAAGAAGGCAAAAGAAGGCGCTATTCAAAAGTTCGTGAGCTATTTAGAAGGTTAAGTCACTGACTATTTTTCGACTATAAATTGACTATTTTTAAATGACATTCACTGAAACCCATTGAAATTAAAAAAGTGTCAAAACCTTGTATTATCAAGGGTTTTGACACTCTGTGAAATCGTTTGATTTCCATTTTATGGAGACGGTGGGAGTCGAACCCACGTCCAGAAGCATCGTGATTTAAGTTTCTACGAGCGTAGTCGGCATATTAGCATTTCGCTTCGGCGTCGGCCCACCGACAGGCTTTCGCGAAGCTATCCCGATTGTTCTCTTCCTTAGCCCTCAGGATGCGGGCGTCCAGCGTATCCCACTAGAGTGAGTCCCTGATCCTACCACATGGGCAATGGAGGGAGGGACCGCTAAAACTGATTAGGCAGCTAAAGCGAGGTTGTTATTCGTTTTGCCAGTTATGGCTTTGGCGTTTTTACGAGGCCGACCCCCTCGGCTCGCCGCTTAAACCCGACCTACCCCTGTCGAATCCGTAACGTCCCCGTTATATAAACAACGGGACTTGCGGTGAATCATCCATAACTGTAACTGTCAATAACACAGTAAGGTCATTATAGCAAAGCTGGGCAACCTTTTCAACTTACATTTTCTGGTGATCACGGAATGCACGCTGCATTTCGCGTTGCGCCGTCTGTTTCTTCAATGACTCACGTTTGTCGTACATTTTCTTGCCTCGACCAAGGCCCACAAGAACTTTCGCAAATCCATTCTTGATATAGATCTTGAGTGGAATTAAGGCATAGCCAGCTTTATCTGCAGCAGGACCTAGTTTGTTGATTTCCTTCTGATGCATCAGCAACTTGCGTGTTCGGAGCGGATCATGATTGTATCGGTTTCCTTGCTCATACTGACTAATGTGCATGTTATAAACAAATGCTTCACCATTTTCCACACGAGCAAACGCATCCTGAATATTGACCTTTCCTCGACGAATCGACTTGATTTCCGTACCTTGGAGCACAAGCCCTGCCTCCACGGTCTCTTCAATAAAATATTCGTGGCTTGCTTTTCGATTTTGCGCGAGAACACGGCTCTCACCTTTTCCCATACTCAACACCTGCCAAACGTTCATTCATTGTTTCATTATAGGTCATTCGAATAGAAATGGGCAAGCGCTTTAAAGAGCAGCTAACTCATTTTACTTATTGATCCGTTTTTTGGGGACAAGGTCCAATAAAACGACAATCACGATAAAAACAACTGAGGTGAGCAGCATCTCCGGCGGCGTTTTCTGCGACTTCGTCATGATTTGAGTGAACCAAAACCATTGAATTACAAAACAAAGCAGAAACAAACCTGTATAATGCAGCGTCTTCTTCATCAGTTCACGCTTTTTCTCCATCAGGATAGCCAAGTTCTTCGTAAATCGCTCGCGCCACTCCATCAACATCATAATTGGTTGTCACTCGGTCACAGACGGCTTTGATCTCGTCATCCGCATTGCCCATCGCAACAGCGATCCCTGCGACCTCAAACATCGACAGATCGTTGTAATTGTCACCGATGGCCATCACCTGACTGGTCGGAATGCCAAGATAATGTGCTAAGTGGTCCAGCGCATTACCTTTGGATACATTCGGAGGCATAATCTCAAAGTTTCCCGTACCGCTCGAAACGATATTATAACGATGTTTCGCCTCATAGATCGCACGTGCCTTATTCAATTTCTCGTCATCATAAGAGAAAATAATAATCTTCGAGAATTCTGTATCTCTATTCTCAAACATGCTCCAGTCGTCAACAAATCGGTAAAAATCATCACGAGTCGCGCCTTGAAACCCAACCGAACGATCTTCATTTATTCCTAGTCGATGCAGTTCATCGCGAAGCCACTCCGTACCTTTCTCAGGGACATAGATATGGTGCTCTGAATAAACGCCAATATAGTAGTTTTGCTCAACGAGTTCTTTAACGATTTGGAGTGCCTCGCTACGATTGAGAAAATCAGCGCCGAGCAGTTTTCCTTCTGATGTATGAATGGTTGCACCATTTGTACCAATCAAATGTGTTTCTATATCGACTTCTCTCATCTTGCTTTTAATATCAAAAAAAGCGCGTCCTGATGCAATCGCTAAAATGACACCCTTGGAGCGCGCATAGCGCAACGCTTTTAAATTTTCCCAACTGATTTCACGGTGTTTATTCAATAATGTTCCATCCATATCCATTGCCAGTAATTTTATCATCGAATCCTCCTAATCATCATTGATGTTCACGACGTGCAAAGTCAACAAATCGAAACTTATCCGCACGATGTCTCGATTCGGTATATTGGAAAAGTTCCGCATTCTCCAGATAAACCAAACTGCGCACAACAACTACTTGCGTATCACGATTCAAAGTTAAATAGCGTTGATCTTCGGCAGTCGCATGTTCAACAGTAATTTCCTTCTTTGCAAAACCGATACGTAGCCCCAGTTCATGCTCAATATAATCATACAAGGAACGCTCACAATTGTCCGCTGTCAGCATTGGCACAATACTTTGAATCAAATAATCCTTATCTAGAATTACTGCTTCATTGTTCACTGAGCGTGAGCGGATCACTTTCCAAACGGCTTGATCCGCTGTCAAATTCATCAGCATTCTTAAGTGCTCATCTGACTTTAAGAGAACAAGTTGATGAACTTTGGTCTTCCATTTATCCTTTGAATGGTTGGCAAGTTCACGGAAACTGGTCAATCCCGAAATAGGGAAGTTCTGCCGGGTAACATCGAGAACAATGGATCCCTTCCCTTGAACCTTCTGGATGTAGCCATTACGCGACAACATCGCCAATGCCTTCCGAATGGTCTCCCGCGATGCATGATACTGTTCACTCAGCTCATTCTCAGTGGGCAGCAGTGCCCCTGCTTTAATCAATTGATCGTGTATTTTTTCACTAAGATCATTATAGATGGCGTTGAATTTGCTCTTTCCCATCGTCACGCCTCCCCTTCTCGCAGTCATTGCCTTCTGCCATGGGGTTATTTGGCATCGTGCATAGAAAAAAGTGATGCGACTATCCATTGCTTTTTTCTAATGAAAAAGTAAATAAAAGGGCAAATCATTTGCCCTTTTATTCTGCATGTTCACTATTAGTATACCAAATGTTTGTCATGAAAGCCTTAACAAAACGATCAAATTGGTGAACGAACTGATTTCCTGGTCAGATGGTAAGCAATCGACTCGAATGGACGCAACACCATTGATTCTGAAAGTCGCTGTGAATCCTTGTAATTGCTAATCAGAAGCTCACTCGTGTATTGGCTCAAATCCCAGCCTTTAAGGCCTGAAAATGAATGATTCTGATTGCAAAAGTTGCTGATCACGAGTATTTGTTCATTCTTCCAAGTACGCAGATAAGCAAAGATTTGCGGATCATCAGGAAGGATGAGTGTAAAATCGCCGTAAACAATGACATCGTATTTTTTTCGCAAGGCAATGAGTTGTTGATAGTGGTAGAAAACCGAATTCGGATCCTGTAATGCTGACGCCACATTAATTGTTCGATAAGGCTCCGCAACGGAAATCCACGGTGTTCCCGATGTAAATCCGCCCTGATGAGCCGCACTCCACTGCACCGGTGTTCGACCGTTATCCCTTGATTTTTGCCTTAAGATGGCTAAAATTTCAGATTCCGGCTTGCCCTCGTGTTTCATGATCTGATATGCATTTAAAGATTCAACATCTCGATAGTCTTCAATACGGTCAAAGTTCGGGTTCGTCATCCCGATTTCTTCGCCCTGGTATACGTAAGGCGTGCCTTGCAGCATGTGCAATGTCGTTGCAAGCATTTTGGCTGATTCAACGCGATAGTTACCTTCATCGCCAAACCGAGAAACAATGCGTGGTTGGTCATGATTGCACCAGAATAGCGCGTTCCAGCCACCACCATCATGCATGCCTTTTTGCCATTCAGACAGGACTCTTTTTAATTCAGGAAGGTCGAGTTTGCCCAGTGCCCATTTCTGCCCATTCGGGTAATCGACTTTCAGGTGATGGAAATTAAAGGCCATGCTTAATTCTTCTGATTTAGGATTGGTGTATTGGATACAATTCTCAATCGTAGTCGACGACATTTCTCCGACAGTAATTGTCCCTGATCGTTTGCTGAATACACGCTGGTTCATTTCATGCAAGAATTCGTGAATGCGTGGTCCGTCCGTATAAAAGGGTCGACCGTCTCCAGGTGAGTTCGGATCGTGATCATCCGGAAAATGCTGATCCTTTGAAATCACATTGATGACATCAAGACGAAAACCATCCACCCCTTTATCCAGCCAATAATTCATCATCTTATAGACGTCCGCGCGAACTGCCTCATTTTCCCAGTTAAGGTCTGCCTGTGTGACATCATACAGATGCAAATAGTACTGTCCGCTTTTTTCATCGAGCTGCCAAGCGGGACCGCCAAATTTCGATTGCCAGTTATTTGGAGCTCCGCCATCTTTGCCTGGATTGCGCCAAATATAATAATCACGATATGGGCTATCAACATTGCTCAATGCTTCTTTGAACCAGTGATGCTCTGTTGAGGTGTGATTCACAACAATATCCATCACGATCTTCAAATCACGTTTGTGTGCTTCAGAAAAGAGATGCTCCAAATCTTGCATGGTGCCGTACTCTGACTGAAGGCTATAGTAATCACTAATGTCATATCCGTTATCTTTTTGCGGTGATCGGTACATCGGCGTCAGCCAAAGCACGTCAACACCTAACTTCTTTAGATAATCCAATTTTTCAATTATCCCATTAATATCACCGATTCCGTCACCATTCGTATCACAGAAACTCTTCGGATAGATCTGGTAGACGGTTGCTTTTTTCCACCAATTTTCTTGCATGCATTTCACACCCAATCAATTAGACTTTGCACCTTATCTCTATGTTCTTTTCTTTACTCTTCGTTAATCCGCTTCTTGCTGAATTTGGAGAATATATAGGTTAATACAAACGGCAAGACGAGCACGATCAACATACCAATGAAGAATGGACCCCAATATTTAGGAATGATGGACAAGAATCCTGGAAGCCCGCCAATTCCTACTGAAGTAGCTTTAACACCGCATAATGTGATAAATGCGCCGGCAATCCCAGAACTGATAATCGCAGCAAGGAATGGATAACGGAATCTTAGATTGACTCCGAACATCGCCGGTTCTGTGATGCCAAGCCAAGCAGATACTGACGATGTCATTGCCAAGCCTTTCAATTTAGCATCGCGCGCCATTAAGAAGACAGCAAAAGCCGCCGCACCTTGTGCGATATTCGAAAGTGCGAGCATTGGCCATAAGAACGTTGAACCAGTGCTTCCAATCAGCTGTAAGTCCACAGCAAGGAAAATCTGATGCATACCGGTGATAACTAATACACCATAGAAGAAGCCGTATACCAAACCGCCGAGTAATGGAACATAGTGGAACAAGCCAACGATACCGGCGGTGATCCAGTTTGCAAGAGTCAAAGTGATCGGCCCAATAATTGTGAATGCGAGCAATCCGGTTACAAGTAATGCTACCGGCGCTACCACCAGCAATTGAATCGAATCCGCAACATGCTTTTTCAGAAAAAGTTCAAGCCTAGCTAAAACATAAGAAGCAACAAGAACTGGAAGCACTTGCCCCTGATAACCCACTTTGTCGATGTGCAGACCAAACAAATTCCAAATCGGAACCGTACCTTTGGTTTGTGCTTCAGCCAAACCGTATGCATTGAGCAAGGAAGGATGAACGAGAACGAGCCCAAGAACAATACCAAGAAGCGGATTGCCACCGAACTTTTTAACTGCTGACCATCCGATTAACGCTGGTAAAAAGACGAAAGACGTATTGGCAATAACTAAGATAATATCTGCAAAGTCCTTCCATTGAGGATAAGCTTCGACTACAGATTTTTGAAAGAAGATACCAGGATTCGCGAGAACGTTGTTAATCCCCATCAATAAACCGGCGGTAACGATTGCAGGAAGAATAGGAATAAAAATATCAGCCAGCGTTTTAATGCCCTTCTGCAGGGGATTCATCTTCTCGGCAGCGGCATCTTTCACTTCTTGCTTGGTTGATTCGCCGATACCTGTGAGCCGTACAAATAGATCATACACTTTGTCAACGGTTCCATTTCCAATCACAATTTGAAACTGACCATTCGCTGAAAAGAAACCTTTGACTAAATCAAGTTTATCCAATTTTTCTTTATCGACTTTATTTTCATCTTTAAGAATCAGGCGAAGCCGCGTCACACAATGCGTCGCAGCATTAATATTTTCATTTCCGCCTACAGTTTCAATGATCTGTTTTACGGATTCTTCGGTTACAACAGCCATCTGATTCACTCCCATAATCATTTTTTCGTGAATTAATGCAAGAAATCGTTTTTAAACGCAAACGGTTACAAAAAAAGATAGATAATACCAACTTCATGGATGAGCATTGATGTACGGCCGTTACACCAATTGTCAATCCTATTTAAAAAAGATTAGCTTCTTTGACTTTTTAATTATAGCGCTTTCATTTATATTTGTATAGTCAAATAATACATTTTTTAATATTTGTATATATAAATACTTGTCCATATCCCAAAGACGAATATTAGCAAAACTACGCTAAGCCCAGTCCTTACTTATGCAGGATACTGTAGCTTTCGCGTTGCATTTGGCCTGGGTCCGCTCCGATTGCTCGCTGGCACCTAATCCCGCAGGCGTCTCGCATCTGCGCGTTCAATCACATCTACTTTCTTTACTTGCAAAAAAGCACCGCGCGATTGGAATCTTCCAATCGTGCGGTGCTTTTCATTATTGACTTATCTTATTTGCTTCTACCTTTTGAATAGAAATTACCATTTCCTCCACGGCTGCCGCCATTGCGACCTCCACGGTTACCATTTCGCGAGTCAGAACGTCTCCCGTTTCTGTCTCCAAAACTCTTCTTATTGCCACCATTGCTTGGGCCGGTCTTTCCTTGAATAATCGTTGGTCTTGATTTTTTTTGGCGAGGCTTCTGCGGCTTCATGCCAACAACTTCGAAGTCAACCGCATGTTCTTCCATATTGACATCCAGAACGCGCACTTCGATTTCGTCGCCAATCCGATACAGATGGCCGGTACGTTCACCAACCAACGCCATATTTTCTTCACTGTAGTGATAGTAATCATCAGTCAGATAGCTGATATGAACCAAACCTTCGATCGTATTTGGCAATTCCACGAATAAGCCGAAGTTTGTCACACCGCTCACAACGCCGGAGAAGGTTTCTCCAACCTTATCCTGCATGTATTCTGCTTTCTTCAAGTCGTCTGTATCACGTTCCGCTTCCACCGCACGTTGCTCACATTCGGATGTATGCTTTGCGATTTCCGGCATTTCCGCTTTCCAATAGGCTATTGTCTTCGGATCGGTCTTCTTCTCAAACAAATATTTACGGAGAAGACGATGGACCGTTAAATCCGGATAACGGCGGATCGGAGAAGTAAAGTGTGTGTAATATTCGGTAGATAAGCCAAAGTGACCTAAGCAAGTGTCGTCATATTTCGCCTTAGCCATTGAACGTAGCATGACGGTACTAATAACCGCTTCCTCAGGTTGCCCTTTTGCCTTTTCAAGTAGTGACTGTAAGGTACGCGGATGGACATTATCCGGAGAACCATGCAGAACATAACCAAAATTGACAACGAAATCAAAGAATTTCTCCAATTTTTCCGCATTCGGTTCTTCGTGAACACGATAAATGAACGGCAGATGCAATTTATCAACATGTTCAGCGACTGTCTCATTCGCAGCCAGCATAAAGGATTCGATCAAGCGTTCGGCAACCGTACGTTCACGCACGACGACGTCTACCGGTTTTCCTTGTTCATCAACAATGATCTTTGCTTCCGTAAAATCAAAGTCAATCGCACCACGATCTTGACGATGTTTCTCAAGAATACTTGCAAGTTCGGCCATTTGATCAAAGAATGGAATCAGATCATGATAGCGTTCCAGAACTTCATCATCTTCACGTTTTAAGATCTTACGCACATTGTTGTATGTCATTCGTTCCGTTGATCGAATAACACTTGGAAAAATATCATGACCGACAACTTCGCCTTTTGGATTAATCTCCATTTCACAGCTGATTGTCAGTCGGTCAACATGCGGATTCAAACTGCAGATTCCATTGGATAAACGATGTGGAATCATCGGAATAACGCGATCGACCAAATAGACACTCGTTCCACGTTCATAAGCTTCAGCATTAAGCGCCGATCCCTCGGTCACATAATAACTAACATCAGCAATATGTACGCCGAGCTTGTAGTTACCGTTGTCAAGACGCGAAACCGTTACAGCGTCATCCAAGTCCTTGGAATCTTCGCCATCAATGGTGACAATAGTCTCACCACGCAAGTCGCGCCGTCCTTCATAATCTTTTTCAGTCAATTCATCCGGAACAGCCTCAGCCTCAGAGAGCACTTCAGGAGGGTATTCCAGCGGCAAATCATGCTTGTAAATAACCGATAGAATATCAACGCCCGGGTCGTTCTTATGCCCGAGAATTTGGGTGACCATACCTTCTGCGTTCTTTCTGCCTTCCGGGTATTTGGTAATTTCAGCAACAACTTTATGGCCCTCCATTGCACCATGCTCTGCATTTTCAGGAATAAAAATGTCACCATTTATTTTTTTATCATCAGGAATCACAAAGCCAAAGTGACGGCCGGCATTGAATGTACCAACCACTTTCGTAACCGCCCGTTCGAGAATGCGGATCACTGTACCCTCTGGTCGTTCACCTGTTGATTTATGTGATACACGAATAACCACTGTATCACCGTTCATCGCTCCTGCAAGATCATTTGGACCGACGAACACATCATCAAGTTTTTCATCCTCAGGGATAATAAAAGCGAAGCCCTTAGCGTGCGCCTGTACTCTCCCCTTCATTAAATTCATTTTTTCAGGCAATCCGTAACGATCCGCACGTGTTCGAATCACTTGACCTTGTTCTTCTAATTCGTTCATCATTTTCACTAAGTCGGTGAACTCTTCGGGCTGGCTTAATTCAAAAGCAACCTCAAGTTCTTTTAATGTCATCGGCCGGTAAGTTTCTTCTCGCATATAATTCAGGATTTTCTGAATGCGCTCTTCCGCCATGTCGTAAACCTCCCTGTTCTTAGGAAACAGACCAATCCAGGCTTTCAAGAAACGCATAGATATCCTGATGAAGCTGCACTTTTTCTGTTCCTAACGTAATCACATGTGTTGAATTTTCATACCACTTTAATTGCTTGTCCGCAGATTTAATATGCTGATAGAAGTACTGCGCACTATTCGGAGGGATCATTTCATCCTTACGTGCTTGAACGATTAATGTCGGCACAGTAATTTGAGCACTCTGTTCCCGCACTTCATCGATCAATCCACCTAGATGGTTCAGTACCTCCGGAATCTTTCTTTTAAATGCCACCAACTCTGCATCAATGGTTGTTTCGCTTTTTCCTTGATACTGCTTATACTTTCGCGCATTGGCCAAGGTGCCGGCCAGCAATTGATCCTGCATTCCGGAGAACGCCGGGGCACACATCGGCACAATACCCTTCACTGAAAAAGTGTAACCACATTTAAGAGAAAAAACCCCGCCTAATGAAAGGCCGCAAACCGCAATTTCGGCGTAGCCATGCTCTTGCAAAAATTCAAAGGCTTGCCGGACATCACGCCACCAATCATTCGGACCAGTTGGAAGCAATTCCTCTGGAGGTCCACCATGTCCGGAATAAATGGGTCCGTAACAGGTATACCCAAATTGATGCAGATAGCGGCCAATCTGCCAAACATCGGCTGAATTTCCGGTGAATCCATGAAGAAGCAGTACGGCACGTTTGCCGGATTCAAGGAAAAAGGGCCTTGGTGCTCTAATTCGCATCCTAACCATATCCCCCTACCCAAGAATTCCGATTGATGCATTTTCTGAGCATGTTATGAAAAGGCATCTTCTTCCAAATACATTATACGCTATATCTGCGGATTGGTCTAAAGGAAACAAAATGGTACGGGATGCACGTGCTTCAATTTTCTCACAACAGTGGGCGTTCCAATTAATAGTTTCTTATAACTAGGCAGCTCCTATTCGTCGTTCAGGGTAATTATTTTTCACCAAAATAGACCAAAAACCGGAGGGTTAGCTCCGGTTCACTAAACTTACCACTTATTTAAAGTAATAGCCAATTAAGAATGCACAGGCAAAGAAAATAATTGAGAAGAAGATCGTCAATCGTTTGATGCCGACTTCAATACCCCTTGCCTTCTGTTTGCTGAACAACTGTTCCGCACCCCCGGTGATTGCCTCTGATAGACCATCGCCTTGGCTTCTTTGAATTAAAACAAGTGCAATAACAATTACAGCTGAAATAATCATAACGGTTAACAAAAATGTATGCATCTCAATGTACCCCTATCTTCGAATCAACGTTCATATCGTCATTAGTCTAAATGTACCATACAGGCGATCTAAGAGCAACATCAGTTCCCACCAAAAAAAGAGAAAAAGAAGCATTCTCACTTCTCTTTCTCAAATCGCAAAGATCACTTTTCCGTTTGCCGAATCATTTTGCCAAGTTCACTGTGCCTATAACCGAATACAAAGTAAATGATTAAACCAATGTCGAACCAGATTAAGAAACGAATCCAAGTCTGCCCGGACAGATTAACCATGAGAAATCCACATGAGAGCACAGCGAGAAATGGAATGACGTAGATAAAAGGCACTTTGAAATTCCGTTTAATATCTGGGCGTTTCACGCGAAGAACAACAACGCCGATCGATACGACAATGAAGGCAAACAGCGTACCGATATTCACAAGTTGTGCGAGTTCATTAAGTGGAACAAAAGCTGAAAATAAGGTCGCCATGATCCAAGTAAGCAGAATGCTGATGACGGGTGTTTTTGATTTCTTTGTTAGTTTTGCAATCGACTTAGGAAGAAGTCCATCCCGACTAATTGCAAAAAATAGTCGAGTCTGACCGTACATCATCACAAACAAGACTGTAGTAATACCAAGGATCGCACCAAGTGATACAAAACCTGCTACCCAATCCTGATGGACAAATCGAAGGGCAAAGGCAACCGGATCACCGACGTTCAACTGAGGGTAAGGGACCATACCGGTTAATACAACCGAAACCGCAATATACAAAATCATACAAACAGCGAGTGAAGACAAAATCCCTATTGGCATATCACGCTGGGGTCTCCGCACCTCTTCCGACGCGGAGGATACTGCATCGAAACCAATGTAGGCGAGGAAAGCAGTCGCTGCCCCTTTTATGACCCCGCCAAACCCATAAGGCATAAATGGCGTCCAGTTTGAAGGTTTCACGTAAAAGGCGCCGACAACAACAAACAACAAAACAACACCAATTTTAATGAGAACCATAATATCGTTAATTCGGCTGGATTCTTTTACACCGCTTAACAGAACTGCCGAAAGCAAAAGGACAATCACCGTTGCCATCACATCAACATAGGTCCCTTTTCCAGGATTGAATGCGGCACTAATTGCTACAGGTAATTGCATGCCAAATCCTTTCATCAATTCCTGAAGATAAGCAGACCATCCGCTTGCTACAACCGAACAGGCAAGTCCGTATTCAAGGATGAGATCCCAACCAAGAATCCATGCGAACAATTCTCCGAAGACTGTATAACTGTATGTGTAGGCACTACCGGAAGCCGGAATCATCGATGCAAATTCCGCATAGCACAATGCCGCAAATGCACACGCAATCCCCGACAATACAAAAGACAAAATAATGGCTGGCCCAGCATCATTAGCAGCAACGATACCGGTCATAACAAAGATCCCGGTTCCTATGACCGCACCGATACCAAGCATCGTGAGATCGAACGCAGTCATCGCTTTCTGCAACCCGCTCTTACCACTTGCCTGATGGAGCGTATAATCCATCGGTTTTTTCCTTAACCAAACGCTCGAAAACCTCATTACAAAAAACTCCTTCTGTTTGCCATCATTTACAACTTAAGGACTCTTCTTATTATTGTTTGTATTCAAACGATTGTTTGAGTGACTTTTTTATCTATTTTTCCTTTAAGTTGTAAAAAAAATTCTTCATGGTACCAAGTCCTATGTAAAGGTACTGATTTCGTTGGTTATGAACATTTTTCAAAATTCACAACGAATCCGAATAGTTTAAAGCAAAAAAAATCTCCAGCTAATCAGCTGGAGATTTTAGTCAAAAACAAATTATTTAATGTTGTAGAACGAAGCGTCGCCAAGGTATTCAGCTGAATTAGCGAGATCGTCTTCGATTCTGATCAACTGGTTGTACTTCGCAATACGGTCAGTTCTTGCAAGAGAACCAGTCTTGATTTCACCGGCATTCGTTGCAACAACGATGTCAGCGATTGATGTATCTTCTGTTTCACCTGAGCGGTGAGAAACAACTGCAGTGTAACCTGCTTTTTGTGCCATTTGGATCGCGTTCAATGTTTCTGTCAAAGTACCGATTTGGTTAACTTTGATAAGAATTGAGTTGGCAACGCCAAGGTCAATACCTTTCTTCAGGTAATCTGTGTTCGTTACAAACAGGTCGTCACCAACCAATTGAACTTTGTCACCGATTGCCTTAGTAAGTTTTTGCCAGCCTTCCCAATCATTTTCATCAAGGCCGTCTTCGATCGAAATGATCGGGTACTTTTCAACGAGTTTCGTGTAGTATTCAATCATTTCGTCTGTAGTTCTTACGACGCCTTCACCTTTGAAATTGTACTTGCCGTCTTCAAACAATTCAGAGGAAGCAGGGTCAATAGCCAGTTTAACGTCTTCACCTGGTTTGTAACCTGCTTTTTCAATTGCTTCAAGAATCGTATCAAGCACTTCTTCGTTGTTCTTCAGGTTAGGTGCAAAACCGCCTTCGTCGCCGACAGCTGTCAGGTGACCTTTAGCAGAAAGAACGGATTTCAGTGCGTGGTATACTTCTGCACCAATACGTACTGCTTCGCTGATTGAATCAGCGCCTACAGGCATGATCATGAATTCCTGGAAGTCAACACTGTTGTCTGCGTGTTTCCCACCATTAAGGATGTTCATCATTGGTGTAGGGAGAACTTTTGCGTTCACACCACCGAGGTAACGGTACAGCGGAACACCAAGTTCGTCTGCAGCAGCATTAGCAGCAGCAAGGGATACACCAAGAATTGCATTGGCACCCAATTTACCTTTGTTTTCTGTTCCGTCAAGATCGATCATTGCTTGGTCAAGAGCTACTTGGTCTTGAACTTCCATGCCGATTACTTCAGGAGCGATAAGTTCATTAACATTCTTTACAGCTTTCAGAACACCTTTGCCACCGTAACGGCTCTTGTCACCGTCACGTAATTCAACAGCTTCGTGTTCACCAGTAGAAGCACCACTTGGAACAAGTGCGCGGCCTTTGCCGCCGTCTTCTGTGTATACTTCAACTTCAACAGTTGGGTTACCGCGAGAGTCGAGCACTTCGCGTCCGTAAACTTCAACGATTTGAGACATACGTTATCTCTCCTTATGATCATATAGAATTATTAAGTACAATGGAATCTGCCCATTATGTCCGGACGATAAAGGACGGATTCCTTGCATAAAGTTCATCTTTAATGTGCGTTGCAAAATCAACCTTTAACCGCTTCGAGCAGTGCAAGGAATGATTCTGGATCCAGGCTGGCACCGCCGACAAGTGCACCGTCGATGTCAGATTGAGCGAGCAAGTCGCCAATCGTTGCTGGTTTTACGCTGCCGCCGTATTGAATACGTACTTTTGCAGCTGTTGCTTCATCATAAAGACCTGAGATTGTTTCACGAATGTACGCGCACACTTCATTTGCATCTTCAGAAGAAGCAGATTTACCTGTGCCAATGGCCCAGATTGGTTCATAAGCAACGACAACATCAACAGCTTGATCACTTGGAACACCTGCAAATGCTTTTGTTACTTGATTCTTGACAACAGTTTGCCACTTTCCACCTTCACGTTCGTCAAGCGTTTCGCCAACGCAGACAATCGGAATCAGGTGATGTGCAAATGAAGCAAGCACCTTTTTGTTCACTGTTTCATCCGTTTCTGCAAACATTGCTCTTCTTTCAGAATGGCCAATGATTACATAGTGAACGCCAAGATCTTCAAGCATAACCGGGCTGACTTCTCCCGTAAATGCACCGGAGTTTTCAAAATGAACGTTTTCAGCGCTGATCTTCAGATCTGAACCCTTGCTATCTGCAACGATACGATCAAGGGCGAGAAAAGGAGCGGCAACAACCGAATCAACGAGGTCTGCGGAAGGAACTTTGTCCTTAACAGCTTCAACGAATTCGTGTGCTTCCTTAACTGTTTTGTTCATTTTCCAGTTTCCGGCAATAATCGGTTTACGTGACATAAATGGACACCTACCCTTTCTTGCGGTTAATTCCTTATCATCTTGCTTAGATTATTCAGCGTCATCAAGCGCAGCAACGCCTGGAAGAACTTTGCCTTCCATGAGTTCGAGGGACGCGCCACCGCCTGTTGAAATGTGACTCATTTTTTCTGCCAGGTGGAATTTCTCAACAGCCGCTGCTGAATCACCACCGCCGATGATTGTCGTTGCATCGGTTGCTTCAGCAAGAGCTTCTGCTACAGCACCTGTACCTTTAGCAAATGCATCCATTTCAAAAACGCCCATAGGACCGTTCCATACAACCAATTTAGATTTCTTGATTGCATCAGCAAACAGTTCTGCAGTTTTCGGACCGATATCAAGACCCATCCAACCGTCAGGAATGCTGTCAACATCAACAACTTTCTTGTTTGCTGTTTCAGAGAAATCGTCTGCAATAACTGCATCAACAGGAGTCAGGAAGTTAACGCCTTTTTCCTTTGCTTTCTCCATAAATTCTTTTGCAAGGTCCAGCTTATCTGCGTCAAGCAGAGATTTACCGATACCGTAGCCTTGAGCCTTAATAAATGTGTAGGAAAGACCACCGCCGACAATCAGGTTATCAACCTTGTCCAGCAGGTTTTCGATTACGCCAATTTTATCGGTTACTTTTGCACCGCCAATAATTGCCGTAAACGGATGTTTCGGGTTATCCAGAGATTCTGCCATAACCGTCAATTCTTTTTCCATCAAGAAGCCTGCAACAGCCGGCAGATAATTGGCAATACCTTCTGTTGAAGCGTGAGCACGGTGAGCGGAACCAAACGCGTCGTTAACATAAACATCAGCAAGTGATGCAAATGCTTTAGCGAGTTCAGGATCATTTTTCTTTTCGCCTTTTTCAAAACGTACGTTTTCAAGAAGGAGAACGTCACCTGCATTCAGCTTTGCAACGGCTGCTTCAACTTCAGGTCCGACAACTTCGTCTGTTTTTGCAACAGGCTTGCCGAGCAGTTCACTCAGGCGCTTTGCAACAGGATCCATTTTGAATGAGTCCTTGTCTTCAGCCGTCGGGCGGCCAAGGTGAGAAGCAAGAATAATCTTAGCACCGTTTTCAATTAGGTAATTGATGGTTGGGAGCGCTGCACGAATACGTGTATCGTCCGTTACCGTTGTTCCACTAAGCGGAACATTGAAGTCAACGCGGCAAAATACTTTTTTGCCTTTAACATCAATATCCTTAATGGTTTTCTTTGCCATGCCTAGACCCTCTTTCCACGATATCTCATCAGCAACAAGCGTCAGGCTGCAGTCCCTAGCCATGCTGACAAGAACAGTATTCGTTAAAAAAGCGGAAACAACTAAGGTTTCCGCTATTCAAATTCTATTCAAAAAGTTAGGCAATCCTTATTTTGCAAGTTTTGCGAAGTATTCAAGAGTACGAACAAGCTGTGAAGTATAAGACATTTCGTTGTCGTACCAAGCAACAGTCTCAACTAATTGTTTGCCGCCAACTTCGATGATCTTCGTCTGAGTTGCGTCAAACAGAGAGCCGTAAGTAATGCCGATGATATCAGAAGAAACGATCGGATCTTCGTTGTAACCGAAAGATTCGTTAGAAGCTGCTTTCATTGCTTCGTTAACTTCTTCAACCGTAACGTTCTTGCTAAGCGTTGTGTACAAGAGTGTTGTTGAACCAGATTTAACTGGAACACGTTGTGCAGAACCGTCGAGTTTTCCTTTCAGGTCAGGAATAACAAGAGCGATTGCTTTAGCAGCACCAGTTGATGCAGGAGTGATGTTTTCAGCAGCTGCACGGGCACGACGAAGATCGCCGCCTCTGTGTGGGCCGTCAAGAGTCATCTGGTCGCCTGTGTAAGCGTGAACCGTAGTCATCAAGCCTTTTTCAATACCGAATTTATCGTTAAGTACTTTAGCCATAGGAGCCAAAGAGTTTGTTGTACATGAAGCACCGGAGATAACTGTTTCAGTACCATCAAGTGTATCGTTGTTCGTGTTGAACACGATTGTCTTCATATCACCCTTTGCAGGAGCGGAAATAACAACTTTCTTTGCGCCGCCTTTGAGGTGTGCTTCAGCCTTGTCTTTAGAAGTAAAGAAGCCTGTGCATTCGAGAACGATGTCAACGCCGAGTTCGCCCCATGGCAATTCAGCTGGGTCACGTTGTGAGAGAACCTTAACTTTTTTGCCGTTAACTACGAAGTAGCCTTCTTCAACTTTAACTTCGCCGTTGAAACGTCCTTGAGTTGTATCATATTTAAGCAGGTTTGCAAGCATTGCAGGATCTGTAAGGTCGTTAACCGCTACAACTTCCAATTCTGGAACATCCTGAATTCTTCTGAAAGCAAGACGACCGATACGTCCGAAACCGTTAATACCAACTTTAACTGTCATAACAATAATGACCTCCTAAATGGTTTGGAAATTTTTTAAAATCTGTTGTGCTGCACCTTCATCCGTAATTAGTACGGAATCCGGACCTTTCTTAAAATAAGCCTGAATTGCCTCAGCCTTAGACTTGCCCCCAGCTACGGCAATCACTGACCGTGCGCCAAAAAGATCCTCCCATTGTAAGCCAATTGTTTGAACCTTATGGATCACACGACCTGTCTGATCAAAGAAATAGCCAAAAGCTTCGGCCACAGCATGCTCCGTGTCAACTCTTTTGAGAAAGTCTTCACCGGAATGGCGACGAATCGCCATTGTTTTCGCATCTCCAATACCGTGCACAATAATTGTGGCATGGTGAACATGCTGCATGACCCGATGAATACTGGGCTCTTCCATCAAGCTATGATAGGAATCATCACTGAGCTGATCGGGAACGTGGAGCAGATGATATCGTCCTTCAGCTTTTTCCGCCATTTTAGCGCAGATCGTGTTCGCTTGATTTTCGACCTTTTCGCCAAGTCCGCCTCTCGCCGACACAAACAGGAGATCCTGATGTGTCCTCCTGAGCGGATGCATCATCTCTGCAGCAGCCGCAAGAGTCGATCCTCCGGTTACCGCAATGATATTATCAGCGCCCAGTGCACGTTCGATTTCCTTGACGCAGGCCAGCCCCATCTCATTCTTGACCGTTGCGTACTGATCACTGTCACCAGAGACAATGACAACTTTGGAAACGCCGAGAACTTCTTCCAATTGCTTTTCCATGTTCTTCAATCCGGAAATATTCTTCATCACAGTACCCAGAGCCACAACAATAGCTTCTCCGTTTTCCGTCAGATACATGCCGCTTGACGCCATTTGGATAAGCCCTTGCTGGCTGAGAAATGTAACTTCGCCGCGCAAAACACGCTCAGTCATGCCCAGATGGGATGACAGGCTTCGTCTGCCAATCGGTTGCAGAAAATGTAAGGATTGAAGAATACGGTAGCGACTGGACATTATGTCTAAGACATCCGGGATCAGCTTTTTCTGAAGATCAAGCAAATGTTCCACAGCGTCCCCCTCGATCGACCTAAATAGGTCTCAAAATGTCCCACACAGTCATTTTATGTCCCATCTGCTCCATGTATTATGATAGCAACTTTCATCAGCGTTTACAAGCATAAACATGTAAATGTTTGTTAAGGATCTATTACTGACGCAAAATTGTCACATTCTTAATAGATGTTGATACAATGCGGTTTTATCGAGTGTAAACTATCTGCAAATTTAGAAAACTGTTACTTTTCCATGCATCGCTTGCCACATTTCCAATACTCCTCCTGTATTTTTTTGTTCAAGAGAAGTATACCCATATTCGACAAAACAAAACAAAAGAAAGCGTTGTAAACTTTACCAAGCTTCCTTTGTTTGGGACCTATTGCGTCCCTTACGGATTAAATTTGTGCTATTCTTCGATCAATTGTTGAACCAATCCCACATGCCTGACGATATTTCGTCACTGCACGTCTTGAACACCGAATTCCTGACTGTTCCAATAGTTTGGAAAGTGATTGATCGGACAGTGGTTTCTTTCGGTCTTCTTTTGCAACAAGCCGTTTAATTTCAAATTGAATTTGGAATGCCGACAGAGCGTTCTGTCTCGGCTGAACCGGTCGCACAAAAAAGTCTTTCATTTGAGATAATCCATAACTGGTTTGAATGTACTTTCCCGCAGCCGTTCGACTAATCGTTGACTCATGAACAGAGAGAAGCTTCGCAGCTTGCTTCATTGTGAACGGACGTAATGTTTCACGACTCCCTGATCGAAAATATGCTTCTTGTTCATGCATTAATAATTCGGCCAATTTCATCAACGTCTGTTTTCGTCTTGAAACACCGGATACCAACCACTCCGCTTCCTCGTATTTCTCACGCAGATAACGTTTCGTTTCAGCATCCGCAGTCAACATATAAGTGTTGTAGTCTTCACTATTTACCGAAATGGTGGGAAGATATTGATCTTCAAGTTGGCAGACAAGGTGGTTTTCCTTCTTTGTAATCATCACATCCGGAATAATATAGTGAACAGGTTCGTCCTGTATATCAGCAATAGGATAGGGATTCAATTTTCGAATGCATTCAATAGCGTCCCGAACTACATCTTCTTCAATACCAAGAATCGATGCAAGTTCTCCAAAATCTCCGCTCATCAAGCAATCGCGATAATCATTTAATATAGTTTCTGCAAGCATGCACCGTGGCTCAGCTCTCTGCAATTGCAGGCAAAGACATTCGGTGAGCGAGCGGGCACCAACCCCGGCAGGTTCTAGGGATTGAACCACTTTTAGTGCTTCAAGAGGAGCTACTTTTTCATAACCGAAGTGTTCAAAAATGTCACTTGGTTCCTCATCGAGAAATCCACGCTCATTTAATGAATCAATCAGCAAATCAGCCGCCTTAATTATATCTCGATCAAGATTTAACTGATGTAAATCATGATGAAGTAATTCACGAAAATCAACTGAGGCTGTAGCTGTTTCTTCAATCACATCCGATGTACTCTTCGTTTCATTACCCACCGACGTGTAATAAGCATTTGAATCCTTACCGCTTTCAACATGCAATAAGGGGTTCTCCAACGCTTTTTCATGAAGATATGTTGATAATTCTTCGTTGTTACATTGAAGAACAGCCACAGATTGATATAATGCAGGTGCCATTTTCAATTTCAATGATTGTCTTTGTACAAGAGACAGGCCCATTTCGCTACACCTCCTTACAATTAATAGTATAACAATGAATGGATAAAATGACTACGCTTTCATTATCGATTTATGGTGAATTATGTAACTTGAACAAGATTAAAAGATGTTCGTTATTCTATTTAAGGGGCGTGCATCCATTTTTTTCTAAGCCTCAAAAGGGATCATGTAGAAAAAGTAGCTGTCCCAATTGGAGGAGCCAACCGATGCTGCGCACTGCTTTCTCACGTTCCGCGGGCGATCCGGTTCATGAACCTGAGCGGCCTCCACTGGCTCGCTAGTTCAGAGCACATCCCGCTACAGTCTCGCACCTGCGCGCATAGTCCTAGTACAGACCATATGAAAAGGTGCCTCACAGTCAACAGACTTAGAGACACCCTCTTCTCTTGCTTATTTATTTAGGTTAAAAATATTTCTTCTTCCAGAAGAACAATGCAGTGATTCCGGCGAGCCCTAATGCGATACTAATCGGTATCCAAAATGCATGCGGCGCGTATTCCCACGGAATTGCATCAACATTCATGCCCCAGAAACTTGCGACCATCGTTGGGATCGAGAGTACAATCGTTACGGTCGTTAAAAATTTCATGACCACATTCACATTGTTTGAAATTACGGAAGCATACGCATCCATCATACCGCTTAAGATATTGCTGTGCACTTCCGACATTTCAATTGCCTGCTTAATCTCGATAATCACATCCTCGAGCAGATCTTGATCATCTTCATACATCCGAAGAAAACGTTGTTTCGTCATTTTCTCCATCACAATATTATTTGATTTAAGTGATGTCGTGAAGTATACAAGTGTTTTTTCCAAACTAAGCAGGTTGAACAACTCTTTATTTCGCATTGATTCATGCAATTCCCGTTCAATTAGCGAAGTTCTGCGGTCAATCGTTTTCAAGTATTTTAAATAATAACGGGCAATCACATAGAGAATCTGCAAAGTAAACCGTGTTTTTTTATAAGTAAAAAAGTTCCGGATGCGATTGTTAATAAAATCATCAATAATTGGATTACTTTGCAGACAAACCGTGACAAAATAGAACGGCGTAACAATAATACCAAGCGGGATTGTATCATAAGGTGCAGAGTCGGACTCATCCTGAACGAGTACTGGAAAATCAACGATAATTAGTACAGAATCGTCTTCTTTTTCAATACGTGAACGTTCATCATCATCCAAAGAATCACGGATGAAATCCGATGGGATGCCTGTTCCTTCAACCACTTTCTGCACTTCGAATTCCGAAGGGCGGGTCAAATTAATCCAACAGCCCTTAGCTAGTTCATCTTTTTTTACTAATCTGTCTTGTTCATCTGTTAAATAAATATCAATCATAGTGCACCTCCTCTTAAATTCAGAGGAAGCCTACACAGAAATCTGCCTGCTGAAAACTCCGTGACTTGTTCAGGAGGTCTGATGCCATATAAACTTCCCCATACCAATGACTGGGACCAGGGTTTTGACTCGAACTGTCAGAACTCATTGAACGATCACTTCCTTCAGCGGGTGATTAATTTGGCACGAGACACTCACATGTACGTGTCGATTGCCGCCACGTTCTATAATACATGGTGCGCAGGGATAACACAAATGAATCATCGCCAATAACCAATGAAAGGGATTACCTGCAAACCACGCATTTTCGGAGTTGAAAGTTGCTTATAGAAAAAGAGCCCTCGCTTGAAAACGATAGACTCTAAGAAAAGCATGAATGACTTGCAGAAATGCTTAACAGTGTGGTTTTGGAAAGAACGGTTTCTCGCATTGAACATCATAGTGACGTTCGTCGCATGTTTCTGACATGGTGTGCGGATAGAAATGTTGGTGCTCATAAATGTAATGGGTTTTTCTTATCGTGTGCATTTGATGAATATGCTTCACAATGACCGGTTTATAAATATGTTGAACGTTAACGCTTTGTGGATCATAAATGGTTCCGCCTTGTGTCGGTGGACAGTGAAGCGTATTCTCGGTGGTCTTTCCCGCCATCGCTTCTGGAGCCATACTTTTTCCTGACTTTGACTGATGAGCAGTCGGCATCATTCCTTTACCTTTTCCAGCCATAGCCGGGCTCGTGCTCGGCCATTTCTTCATCGGTTTGGATTCTGGTTTTGGGGCCATTGTACTCATAGAACCAACGTTTCCCATGTTTCCCATGCTTTCCATGCTTCCCATGTTCCCCATGCTTCCCATGCTTCCCATGTTTCCCATGTTTCCCATGCTTCCCATGTTCCCCATAGTACCGGCACTCCCAACATTGCCGACGTTTCCACTTGCTCCCGACTGCACTGGATTCATGCTGCTTGAATAAGGTGAAACCTCCATCGTTTTATTCCTCCTCGTTTCCTCTTCAAATAAAGTACACTAATAACCTATGAGTCCAAGTGATGCCTTGCCCTAATGAGAATACCTATTTTTGGTCATTCAGCCTAAATTTGGGCAACATGCATAAAACCTTTTCATTAAAAAAAGGTTCAGCCAATCCTAAACTGTTCATTTGTTGTACGTACATTACGTAACAGATTTTTAATCCTTATTATTTGTAAAAAGTAACTTCACAACGAAAAGTTCTTGCAAAAATGTTACGAATCGCTTAAAATAGACCAATGTCAGTAGAAAGTTTTTTTATGCGCTCGTAGCTCAGTGGATAGAGCAATGGTTTCCGGTACCATGTGTCGGGGGTTCGACTCCCTTCGAGCGCATCACAATAAAAGGTCAGCCAAGGGCTGGCCTTTTTAATTTTGGTTTTTTACAATTATATAAGAAAGACCAGACTAAACCTGGGCCTTGGCTGTCACCTTTATGCGGCTATTTCAAACCCACACGACCTGTACGATGATCACTTTTTATAATTTTTGCTTTAAATTTGACCTATATTGACCATTAATGTATTATTGATGTTGGTAATGGGAAAAATAACTTTTTCAATGGAAAAGGGGGTTCGTTCAATGCCTTTAATACCTACAGTCATTGAGCAGACAAACCGCGGTGAACGCGCGTATGACATCTATTCACGCTTATTGAAAGACCGCATCATTATGCTCGGTACACAGATTGATGATAATGTGGCCAATGCAGTCGTAGCACAGCTGCTCTTCTTGGCAGCTGAGGATTCAGAAAAAGATATTTCGCTTTATATCAATAGCCCAGGTGGGTCAATTACAGCCGGAATGGCCATTTTTGATACAATGCAGTACATCAAACCAAAAGTTTCAACCATTTGTATCGGCATGGCTGCATCGATGGGGAGTTTCCTACTTACAGCTGGTGAAATTGGCAAACGTTATGCATTGCCAAACAGTGAAATCATGATTCACCAACCATTGGGTGGTATGCAAGGTCAAGCATCGGATATGGAAATTCATGCGCGACGCATTATCAGCATTCGCGAGAAGTTGAACCATATTTATGCAGATCGAACGGGTCAGCCTTATGAAGTTATTGCTCGTGATACAGATCGAGACAACTTCATGTCTGCTGAAGAAGCAAAAAAATACGGCTTGATCGATGAAATTTTGACCACTTCAAAATAATAATTAAAAAGGAAGATCGGGGTTTATCTCCGTTCTTCCTTTTTTAAATTAATAGTAAGCGTTATCATTTTTTTGCTGTTTTACAAACTGTTCTCCACAAACGCAGCAAGTTGATCGAGCGCCTCACGCTCATCCTGACCTTCCGCTGTGAGCAAAAGATGTTCTCCATAGCGGGGGGCAAGACACATGACGCCCATAATACTCTTCCCGTTAGCCTTATGGCCATCTTTTTCCAGAATCAGCTGAGCGTGAAAGGCATTAGCGTTCTCAACAAAAAGTGCAGCAGGACGTGCTTGCAGACCATTTTTCAGTCCGACAGTCACCTTTTTCGCTAACAAATAAGATGCGCCCTCCTTTCTGATTTCTTGTTATTGCCCTTGACGAATCCGATTCGCAATCGCATCGATTTTGCGGAAACGGTGGTTAATCCCTGATTTACTAATCGGTTCCCCACTCACCATTTCACCGAGTTCTTTCAAGGTAATATCCGGATTTTTTAGACGGATCTCCGCAATTTCTCTCAGTTTCTCAGGCAATTCTTCAAGGCCGATGCTCTTCTCAATCAAACGGATATTCTCCATTTGTCTCATGGCAGCACTGACCGTCTTGTTCAAATTGGCGGTCTCGCAATTCACGAGACGATTAACAGAATTGCGCATATCTTTGACAATACGAATATCCTCAAAGTAGAACAGCGCCTTATTTGCGCCAATGATGCTGAGAAAATCAGTGATCTTCTCGCCTTCCTTCATATAGAGAATATACCCGTTCTTTCTCGGAAGTATCTTCACATTGAGGTTGAACGTATTCATTAGTTTAGCCAAAGAATACGTATGTTCTTCATAATTAGAGAAAATTTCTAGGTGGTAGGAGGATTCCGGGTGGTTTAAGGAACCGCCGGCAAGAAAAGAACCACGAAGATACGCGCGCTTGCAGCAGTCCTTCCGGATCAAATCTTGCGCAATTTCTCGAGTAAATTGCCCATTATCATCAATTATTTTTAAGTTTTCAAGAAATGGTCTCGCGGTTTCTTTTAGCCGAACAATATAGACATTATTCTTTTTGAGCCGCATTTTTTTACGAACAAGAATTTCGACTTGATAGTGGTAAGCTTGCTTAATTAGTCGGAAGATCCGCCGTGAAATTGCTGCATTTTCCGTGGCAATGTCCAGTTCAATCCGTTTATTTCGAATCGAGATAAATCCGTTCATGCGCGTCAGTGCTGCAAGTTCTGCACGTGCGCAGCAGTCATCCACCTCAAGTAATGTTAGTTCTCTTTTTGTTTCTGCGGCAAATGACATGCGCAATTCCTCCAACTTTACACTTTTTTCTCAGCAAATAGTGACATCAAGAGTTGACCAACAACCGCTTCATCATGACGAACAACGCCGTCATTTGTTTTAATTAAAGGTGCATGAATAACGTCAATCCCCAGATCATTTAACGCTTCCCAGTCAATTCGAACCGGTTCTGCTTCCTCTGCGGCATAGCGTTTCAGGAGATCCACTTTAATTGGCCGACTGTTCACGATAATTGTATCAATAAAAGGATGTGCAACATGACGATGAATCGCTTCAATATGCTGTGATGCAGTAAAGTGATCCGTCTCCCCTTTCTGGGTCATCACGTTGCACACGTAGACTTTTCGAGCTTTAGAACGATAGATTTCCTCTGCCAGCTCAGGAACCAAAAGGTTTGGAATGACACTCGTATAGAGACTGCCGGGACCAAAAGTAATCAGATCAGCGTCCCTTATTGCGCGAACACTTTCAGGCAAAGGTTGAATATCAGCTGGTTTCAAGAAGACACGTTCTATGTGTTTGTTCACTTCGGGAATATGAGACTCACCCTCAACAATGCTCCCATCACTCATGACAGCGCCGAGCATAATCATTTGATCAGCTGCAGGAAGCACCTGTCCGTGAACATTTAAAATTCTGCTTAATTCTCGCACGCCTTTGACGAAGTCACCGGTTATCGAGGTCAACGCTGCAATCAGTAAATTCCCCATCGAGTGCCCGTTCAAGCCACTATCGGTTTTAAAACGGTGTTGGAGCAACTGTTCAAACATTGGTTCGATGTCCGAAAGCGAAACAAGAACATTACGGATGTCACCAGGAGGCGGCATACGTAATTCATTTCTGAGCATGCCGCTACTGCCACCGTCATCAGCAACAGTGACGATTGCCGTGATATCAACCGGATATTTCTTCAATCCCCTCAAAACTGCAGGCAGTCCGGTGCCACCACCGATCGCAACGACTTTTTTCTGATCTGTCATTCGTTTAATTTCCTTTCTTAATGTCTCTGTGCGCTACATTCGTCGGAAAGTCTGCAGAAAGTTTGTTGGCAATCCATTCTGCCAATGCGACCGACCTGTGCTGCCCACCTGTGCATCCAATAGCAATGACCAGTTGCCCCTTACCTTCGCGTTTATATTGAGGAATCATAAATTGGAGCAGATCCATCAATTTTTTAAGAAATTGCTGCGTTTCAGGCCATTGTAACACATAATCCGCTACATCTTTATCTAGTCCGGTGCGCTCACGCATGTGCTTTATATAATATGGATTCGGCAGAAAACGGACATCAAAAACGAGATCAGCATCGATTGGCAGACCACGCTTAAACCCGAAAGAGAGCAGGTTGACACGGAACGTCTCACGCTCACTCGCAAATTTTTTGACGATTTGGTCACGCAACTGTCTTGGCGTCATATCCGTTGTATCAATGTAAAAACCTGCGAGTCCTTTCACTGCTTCAAGTTTCTGACGTTCTTCCCGGATACCTTCAATCGGCCTGCTTTGAGGCGACAAAGGGTGCGATCGCCGTGTTTCCTTATAGCGGTGCACCAATGTTTCATCCTTCGCATCAAGAAACAAAATTTTCGGTCGAATTCTTTCAGATTTGCTGAATGCATCCAATGATGTAAAGAGCGAATCAAAGAAGGTTCCACCACGAAGATCCATGACCAATGCAAGTTTATTCAATTTTTCCGAATCCGAATCTTCGATCAGGTCAATAAATTTAGGAAGCAATGTAGGCGGCAAGTTATCGATGCAGAAGTAACCCAAGTCCTCAAATATTCGGGTTGCAACTGTTTTTCCAGCTCCCGACATTCCAGTTATGATCACTACTTGAATATCCTTCATCATGCATCCGTCCCTCACCGGTCATTTTTTCATTGAATTTGACAACTGATTCGTCAAATTCTAGATCACTTCATGAATAGTATACTCGAAATAAAAACAATCAGGAAGTGCAAAACAACAGGGATAAGGAGACCGTGCATCATAATTGTCGCTAATGATGCGTTCCCTCAGTTGGTCATCTATGTACAAAAAAAAGACAGCACAGCTTCTGCCTGTGCTGTCAAAGATGTCCTATATAAAAAGGGGGGTCAAATTCATTATTATCTTATCTCTTTTTCATTGCACCCAGATTACATGAAGATTAAACACATGTGAAAAAACAGAGTACATTGCGAAAAAAGGCTCGTTACTTATGTCACATGTCGAATTTAATCACATCACTAATTATTTTACCGTTGAAGCATCTTTCATTTTTTCCACATATTTTTGTGCATTTTCTGCTGCGATGCTGCCGTCACCGGTAGCAGTTACGATCTGACGCAGTTCTTTCTCCCGTACATCTCCGGCAGCAAATATGCCTGGGATACTTGTTTCCATTTTTTCATTCGTAACGATATATCCTTGGTCATCAACAATGCCAAGATCTTTGACTGCAGCGGTGAGTGGATTCATGCCGACATAAATAAATACACCATCCACAGGGAAGTCAGATTCTTCGCCGGTGTTCTTATTTACAAGCGTTAGGCTGGAGACTTTGCCATCCTTGCCATTAATCTTTGTACAGGTTGTATCCCATATGAAATCCACTTTTTCGTTATTAAATGCACGATTCTGCAGAATCTTTTGTGCGCGCAATTGATCGCGTCGATGAATAATCGTGACCTTTGATGCAAAGCGTGTCAAATACGTACCTTCTTCGACTGCAGAGTCACCGCCGCCGATGACGGCCAACTTCTTTTCTTTGAAAAAGGCACCATCACAAACCGCACAATAGGAAACACCACGACCAGCAAATTCCTTCTCGCCTGGTACACCAAGCTTACGATACTCCGCACCGGTAGTCACAATCACTGTCGTTGCTTTATACTGTTTGCTGCCGCAATCAATGGTCTTATAGTCCGGACCATCCACAATTTGCTTAATGTCTCCATAGGCATATTCCGCACCAAATTTCTTCGCATGTTCAAACATCTTATTTGATAAATCTGGTCCAAGAATTGATTCAAAGCCCGGATAATTCTCAACTGCTTCTGTGTTTGCCATTTGTCCACCGGGAATACCCCGTTCAATCATCAGCACAGACATATTCGCTCTCGCTGCATAGACAGCTGCAGTCATACCTGATGGGCCCGCCCCTGCAATAATCACATCATAAATTTTTTCTTGTTCTGCCACCTGGAATCCATTCCTTCCTTAGCGATTTTACAAATCTTTTTTATTAGAATTATTATTATCTAGTCATCTGTATCTCTATGCTAAAGAATGCGGCATATAAAGTCCAGAAAATTGCTCATGTCTCAAAACCCGCTCACTCGGAGTAGTCTTCCCATTGTTTCTCAAGGACTGCGGACAATTCTTGAATATGCTTGCGTAATCGATAGAGTGTGGTGCCCGCTTGAGAAGCGATCGCCTTTTGTGCAACCGGTTCGCCAAATTCCTTTTTCCATAAATAGATCAAAGCAGCTGCCCAACCCCTGACATCCGTCTCCCCAGACTGCGTAATCGTGTCAACAATTGACCAGAAACTGTAGAGTTCCGGATGTTTCATCGCTTCCTTTGGACCACCTGCTAATGATTCGACCTCCCGCATAATCTGAAGACCCTGATCAGATTTATCTGTTGCCCATTCTTGAAGCATTCGAAGCGCAATACGAATCATTTCCGTATTGGTGCCACTCTTTGTTATATCCTGTAATAGTGTTCGATAATGGTGTTGTGAAGCATAGAAAAGTGAAAAGATTTGATATGCTTTCATATCTTCCCACATTTCTTTATTAATTAATTCTTTCACCATAAAATTATCCGCTGCACCAGGTTCATACAACATATCCTGAATCTTACTGTATTTAAATGGGTGGAAAGGCTTATCACTGAAATAGTTTACCTGTTTCCAGCACTGTTTTGCCATCTTCACATCACCGCAATGATACGCGGATAGCGCCATCCAAAATTGAAAGACCTGATCCTGATGAGCGCCGCGCCTCTGGGCAATACGCAACCAGTGATAAGCCTTCTGGTAATCCCCGATAAAGAGGTATGTTGACCCGAGTTTCCCGCAATGTTCCGCATAGAACGGATAGATCAGATCCAGTCGTTCAACAACAGATTGCAGCTGTTCACGATCATTCAACTGATCATAGAATGTGGCTAAATTGCACAGTGTGTGAATATTGCCCGGATCTTTTTCAAGCACCCGATTTGCTATGTTCAGAGCTCGATCCGTCTCCTCCATAGAGAAGTAAGCAATAGACAGATTATTCTGCGCGGCTAAGAAATCAGGCTCGTCTTCAATGACCTGTTTAAAAAAATGAACAGCCTCCTCGAAATGACCGTGCTCCAGGGCCAATCGTCCACGCTCATGCACAGTAATGTATTCCGAATCCTCTTCTTCAAATTCCTTCATTTCCGAATGGAGCATTTGAAATAATTCCTGAGCTTCACGCTTATACACTCCATTTGGTTCAAGTGTGAGGTATGTCTGAATTTCATTAATTGCTTCTTCAAATTCACCAAGATATGCATAATTATTCGCCATAAAGAAATAACAATCCGTTAATTTCGAGTCTAATTCATAAACGACTTTCTTGAGCAAACGAATAGAAGATTCGTATTCTTCTAGCTCAGATAAAATTTCCGCCTGTTGGCAGAGATAGTCAACTTCATTCGGTTTGAACTTGATCGCTCGATCTATATATTTGCTTGCACGCTCAAGATCCCCCGACTGAAAATAGTGCATCCCCTTCTGATAAAAAAAGTCGCCGTCACAATGAAAATCGATGATATGCGCTTTTTTTGTCCGATTACTCTCCTCCATAAAATCCTTAATCCCCCGTACAACTTTTTAATTATCCTTGAATTAGTATATCATAATTGTCGTGCTCAATCGCCATAACCAGCATGTTCCATGCAGTCCATTTGCACTTCTCCCCATATGACATGCTTCATGCTCAACGATCGGTTGTGTTTAATTTCCGTACCCATCGATTCAGCACACAAACGACCGCCCATGAACCCATGAACGGTCGTTTTAATCAATGATGTGATGGGGATTACTATTATAAGGCAACATCAGCAGTGCGGACAATACCCAACAGGTCATGCATGTTATTAAGCAGATAATCAGGATTTAACTGTTCAAGCATGGCTCTGCCTTTTAACGACCAGCCAACAGCAGCAGTACGTACATGGGCCCGCTCACCAGCTAAAATATCTGCGGGACTATCACCAACCATAAGTGTTGAATCGGTCATCGCGGAAAGGGCATGCATCGCCTTTTCCACCGGTTCCGGATTCGGCTTCAATTGATGCACATCATCACTGGTGACCACTGTTTCAAAGAAGTTCCCCATTTGAGTCACATGGAGTCCTCTTTCCACCATATCTCTGCGTTTTGTGGACACAACACCAAGCTTGCATCCCTCTGCCTTCAGCTGTTCTAGGGTTTCCCGAACCCGAGGAAATTCCCGGACCAGTTGATCATGATGGCGACTGTTGTGCTCCCGGTATACATCAACCATTTCATCTCTCAATGCGGGACTGACACTGTCAAAGCTCTTTTCAAGCGACTCGCCAATAAAAGGGATGAGATCATCTCTCGTATATTTTCCTGGAAAATAACGGTCCAACGTGTACTGAAAAGACGTTAAAATCAGGTTATTCGTATCAATTAGCGTGCCATCTAAATCAAATAATACCGTATGAATCAAAATAAGATCCTCCTTTTCAATTCTGATCACGAGTTACTACATGAATGGAAAATCACCGCAAAGAGTGGACAAACTGCGGTGATTTCAATGTGAGCAACATGTTATTCGCCGTAATACGGCCGTTTCTTTTGAACAAAGCGCCAATACACAAATAATCCGATACCAAGTATGATCAAAAGTACAGAAAGCCACTGGGAAACACGAAGCGGTCCGAGCATCAGACTGTCTGTACGCAAACCTTCAATGTAGCAACGCCCAATGGCATACCACACCATGTAGGAAAGAAACAGTTCGCCCCTCTGTAACTTTACGAATCTCCTTGCCAGTAAAAGCAAGATGAACCCGACACTATTCCAAACAGACTCATAAAGAAAAGTCGGAATATAGTACGTACCGTTGATATACATTTGATTCACGATAAACGTCGGCAGGTGCATCTGTTCCAGCGCTGCACGTGTGGTTGGTCCACCATGTGCTTCTTGGTTAATAAAATTGCCCCAACGTCCAATCGCTTGCCCCAGAATAACACTCGGCGCGGCCACATCGGCGACTTTCCAAAAAGAGAGATGTCGGATGCGACAATAAATAACCGTTGTCAGAACAGCACCGATCAATGCGCCATAAATGGCGATGCCACCATTCCAGATCGCAATAATTTGATCCGGATGTTTTGAGTAGTAGCTCCATTCGAATGCAACATAATAAATGCGCGCACAGATGACAGCAATTGGCGCAGCATACAAAATGAGATCTGTAAACGTATCGGCAGGAAGTTTTAGACGCTTACCCTCGCGCATGGCAAGTAATAAACCAAGAAGCGCTCCAGACGCAATAATAATTCCATACCAATAAATATGAAGCGGACCGACTTGAAAGGCGACCCGATCAATCGGTTCGAAGTTTTGAACCATCAAATACTCACCCCTAATTCAATGACTTGTTCTGTTTAGCGATCATGCAGCGAATCGTTTAGTCGATCGGCAAACTGCTGTGCTGCATGATAACCCATATTTTTCAGACGATAGTTCATCGCTGCCACCTCAATGATCACAGCCAAGTTTCGGCCCGGACGAACCGGCAAGACAAGGCGCGGCACTTCTGTATCAATCAGCTTGGTCTTCTCTTCATCGAGACCTAACCGGTCATAGACTTTACTCTGATCCCATAATTCAAGATGAATGACCAAAGAGACTGTTTTATAATTCCGAACAGCACCTGCACCAAACAGCGTCATAACATTAATGATACCAAGCCCGCGAATTTCCAGCAAATGTTGAATCAATTCAGGAGCGCTGCCCACGAGTTCGGATTCACCTTCCTGGCGAATTTCGACAGAATCATCAGCGACGAGACGATGCCCGCGTTTGACCAGTTCAAGCGCTGTTTCACTCTTACCAACACCACTGTCACCGGTAATCAGAACGCCAACTCCATAGACATCAACCAGTACCCCATGCACTGCTGTCATCGGCGCCAAACGGGACTCTAAATAATTCGTAATCATACTGCTCAAACGGGTGGTTTGCATCTTCGATTGAAGGACAGGTACATGCCGTTTGTTCGATGAAATAATAAATTCCTCCGGCACCTCAATACCACGCGAAATCACAATACATGGTGTTTGTTCAGTACAAAGTTGAGAGGTGCGCTTATACCGTTCATCCATACTCAGTTCATTAAAGAAGGAAAGTTCGGTACGACCTAATAATTGAAGCCGTCTTCGTGGGTAATAGGTAAAATACCCTGCAATTTCCAATCCTGGCCGTGAAATATCACTAACAATAATTTCTCGATCCAGTCCTTCTTTGCCACTAACCAGTTTCAAATCAAAATGCTCGATTAATTCGCTCACACGTACTCTATTCATAGGAAGGTGTGCCACCGGAACCTGTCCGACTTCTTTCTTCATCACGCACCTTAAGAACAAGGCTGACCCGCGTTCCAAAAGCATAAAATCCGCCCGGCAAGGCGTACATACCTGAGGGAGAAAATCAGCCTCCATTTCTATCTATCATTGCAGCAACTTGTCAGTCTGCCGCTCCCTCAAGTTTTATCGATAAAATCAGGACGATTCACCTGATCAAAAATCACATTTTCTTCATTTTACCATATATTCTTTCCAATCATCTTTAAGGTAAGAGAAAACTTTTCTGCACAAATTCAGATCGTACGACATTTTTACATCGTTATGAAGCACTTCTTTTCTCATAAAAAAAACGACACGTTTACCCGTGTCGTAATGGCTTGATGATAAAGTTTTGAATGATCATTTGGCAAATCGCCATTATAATCGCCACAATGAGTGCACTTCCAAATCCGTCGAGTTGGAACGCCGGTCCCATGATCGCAGCAGTCAGGAGCAACATGAGTGCATTAATCACGAAGATAAAAAAGCCAAGCGTTATTACCGTTGCTGGCAAAGATAACAAAATAAGCACCGGTCGAATAAAAAGATTAAGCAACGACAAGATCAGACTCGCCGCAAAGGCAGCGCCAATTCCGGAAATCTGTACCATTGTGTGCAAATATCCGGCCAGTGTCATTAAAATGATCATATTAATGATAATGCTAAGCAAAGTCTTAGCAAACCAGTTTTTAAACAAACGCGTCACACTCTCTGTTCAGGAATAATGAAGTAAGCAATGAGATAACCTAGAATACACGGAAAGACGGCAGTAAATAAAGCAACCACGAGAAAGCCAAGTCTCACCAATGTCGGATCAATCGAAAAATATTCTCCGATCCCGCCAAGCACTCCACCAAGAAATCTGTTCTTTTCAGATCGATACAGTCTTTTCTGCAACGTGATCCCTCCTGCCTTTCTTATCTTATTCAACTATACCTTTTCATCATGCCTATTCACAAGCATATTTTCGATTTCACGGAGATCCAGATGCTGAATAAAACATCATTATTAAGCCTTTTCCGCAACTTGCTGCTGTTCTTGAAGGTGCTTGATCATCCGCTCACGGTCCCTCTCCAGAACCGGTTTGAGATACTTGCCTGTGTAAGATCCTTTCGTTTCCGCAACTTTTTCCGGTGTACCGGTGACGACAATTGTCCCTCCACCATTTCCGCCTTCCGGACCAAGATCAATCAAGTAATCGGCACATTTAATGACATCCAGATTATGCTCAATAATGAGCACACTGTCACCACTGTCAACGAGCGCTTGCAGGACAACGAGAAGTCGTGAAATATCATCCATATGCAATCCTGTTGTCGGTTCATCGAGAATATAAAGCGCACGACCTTTTGTTCTCCGATAGAGTTGTGATGCCAATTTAACTCGCTGTGCTTCACCACCAGAAAGCGTGGTCGCTGGCTGACCAAGACGGATATAGCCAAGACCAACATCAAACAAAGGTTCCAATCTGCGCTTGATGCGCGGTACATTTTTGAAGAATTCCAGACCTTCTTCCACCGTCATATCCAGAACATCGGCAATCGTCTTGCCCTTATACGTAACATCTAGTGTCTCACGATTATAGCGTTTGCCATGGCAGACTTCACACGGCACGTAAACATCAGGAAGAAAATGCATTTCAATTTTGATGATACCGTCACCGCTGCAGGCTTCACAGCGACCGCCTTTGACGTTAAAGCTAAAACGGCCCTTTTTATACCCCCGCACTTTCGCTTCATTCGTCTCAGCAAACACTTCACGAATCATGTCAAAGACACCTGTGTAGGTGGCCGGGTTGGAACGCGGTGTACGGCCAATCGGTGCTTGATCAATTTGAATGACACGATCCAATTCTTTAATGCCTTTAATTTGCTTGTATTGACCAGGAATATCGCGACGCCCATGCATTTTCTGGGCGAGTGCTTTGAAAAGCACTTCATTCACGAGTGTACTTTTCCCGGAACCTGATACGCCGGTGACCACCGTCATAACGCCGAGTGGGAAGCCGACTGTTACATTTTTTAAGTTATTTTCCTTTGCACCGACAATTTTAATCTCTCGTTTCGTTACCTTTCTACGTTTGGATGGAACAGGGATAAACTTGCGACCCGACAAATACTGGCCAGTTAATGACTGCTCATCGTGCATAATTTCTTCAGGGGTACCTTGTGCCGTTATTTGGCCACCATGTTCACCGGCACCCGGACCAACATCAATGATGTAATCCGACGCGAGCATCGTATCTTCATCATGTTCGACGACAATCAACGTGTTTCCCAGATCCCTCATGCCGAGCAAAGAATGAATCAGGCGATCGTTATCTCGTTGGTGTAGACCGATTGACGGCTCGTCCAATATGTAAAGCACACCCATTAATTGTGAACCGATTTGCGTTGCCAACCGAATACGCTGCGCCTCACCGCCTGAGAGTGTTCCAGCTGCACGACCGAGCGTTAAGTAATCCAGGCCCACATCAATTAAGAACTGAGTCCGTTGCCGAATCTCACGTAAAATCAATCGGGCAATGGTCTGCTCTTTCTCACTGAGGTCCAGATCATTAAAATAGTGAAGCATTTCCCGGATCGGCAACTCTGTCACTTCACTAATTTGTTTGCCGCCGATTTTCACCGCCAATGCCTCTGGACGCAAACGATGTCCATGGCATGTTGGGCATGGCTTCTGCATCATGTATTCCGACATCTGTTCCCGAATATAGTCCGAACTAGTCTCACGATATCTGCGGCCAATATTCGGGATAACCCCTTCATAATACATATCCTTATCACGGACATCACCAAACTCATTTTCATAGTGAAAATGAACACGCTCCGTACCCGAACCGTAGAGTATAAGGTTCAATTGGTCCTTAGGTAATTTGGAAACCGGCACGTTCATATCAACACCAAAGTGTGCACATGCTGCCTTCAATAACTGGGGATAATATTGGGAACTAGTCGGTTCCCAAGCGATAATCGCCCCTTCTTCCAAAGACTTGGATTGATCAGGAATAACCAGGTCAGGATCTACCTCCATACGGGATCCTAACCCGTCGCAATCCGGACAAGCACCAAACGGACTATTGAACGAGAAGAGTCGAGGTTCTAATTCGCCAATAGAGAATCCACAATAGGGACAAGAATGTTGTTCCGAAAAGAGAAGCTCCTCCCCATCAATCACGTCGACAACGACGCGTCCATCGGTTAATTTGGTCGCCGCCTCAAGAGAATCGGCTAACCTGCCTTCAATCCCCTGTTTCACGATAATACGGTCGATGACCACATCAATAGTATGCTTTTTATTTTTTTCGAGTTTTATCTCTTCGGCAACCTCATGCATTTCACCATCCACGCGTACACGAACATAGCCTTTTTTCTTCATCTCCTCGAGCACTTTTGCATGTGTGCCCTTTCTTCCGGTGATGATTGGGGCAAGAATCTGTAACTTCGTGCGTTCTGGAAAAACCATAATTCGGTCGACCATTTGTTCAATCGTTTGGGATGTAATTTCAATCCCGTGCGTTGGGCAATAAGGATGACCGATGCGTGCAAAAAGCAGACGCATATAATCATAAATCTCAGTAACTGTCCCTACGGTTGAGCGCGGGTTATGGCTCGTCGTCTTTTGATCAATAGATATGGCTGGTGATAGTCCCTCAATCGCATCAACATCAGGCTTGTTGGTTTGACCGAGAAATTGGCGGGCATAAGCGGACAGGGATTCAACATAGCGGCGTTGCCCTTCAGCATAAATCGTATCGAATGCCAGCGATGATTTCCCGGATCCGGACAAACCGGTCACAACAACCATTTTATCTCTGGGAATTGTTACATTGACGTTCTTCAAGTTATGTTCACGCGCGCCTTTAACCACAATATTTTCTAGTACCATCTATGCTTACCCCTCCGCCTTCAATTCAAAGAGTGCATCCCTCAACTCTGCTGCGCGCTCAAAGTCTAGCGATTTAGCGGCCTGCTTCATTTCTTTTTCAATACTGAGGATTGCTTTATTCCGTTGGCTCTTTGTCAATTTTTGCTTCTTCTTACCCGAACTACTCTGTTTCTCCACTTCATACGTCGCTTTGATTAATTCCGGGATCGCTTTCTTTATCGTCTGTGGTGTTATGTGATGTTCTTCATTAAATGCGGTTTGGATTTTACGGCGACGTGCCGTTTCATCCATCGCAAGACGCATCGAATCGGTAACGCGATCGGCATAAAGAATCACACGTCCTTCAGCATTTCTTGCTGCACGCCCAATCGTCTGAATCAGCGAACGTTCGGAACGAAGAAATCCTTCCTTATCAGCATCTAAGATTGCAACCAGTGAAACTTCCGGAATATCAAGACCTTCACGAAGCAAGTTAATCCCGACAAGGACGTCAAATTCACCACGCCTTAGATCACGAATGATTTCAATCCGATCTAGCGTTTTGACTTCCGAATGTAGGTAGTTGACCTTAATTCCCATACCTTTCAAATAGTCGGTGAGATTTTCCGCCATCTTTTTCGTCAGTGTGGTCACGAGCACGCGTTCATGCTTCTTAATACGGATGTTAATCTCATCATAGAGATCATCAATCTGACCTTTAATTGGCCGAACTTCTATTTGAGGATCAAGCAATCCCGTCGGACGAATAATCTGTTCCACAGGCTTTCCAGAATGCTCAAGTTCATAATCCGCAGGTGTCGCAGAAACATAGACAATCTGATTGATTCGTTCTTCGAATTCTTCAAACTTCAATGGCCGGTTATCTTTGGCCGATGGCAAGCGGAACCCATGATCAACAAGCACATTCTTACGCGCCTGGTCACCATTATACATTGCTCGAATCTGCGGAAGTGTAGCATGTGACTCATCGACCATGATCAGAAAATCCTTCGGAAAATAATCCATCAGAGTATAAGGAGATTCACCCGGTTGACGGAAGGTCAAGTGCCGAGAATAGTTCTCGATTCCTGAGCAGAAGCCGACTTCCTCCATCATTTCCAAATCATAGCGCGTCCGTTGTTCCAGTCTTTGTGCTTCTAGTAATTTTCCATTATCATTAAGGACCTTCAAACGCTCCTCTAACTCTTTCTGGATGTTCACAATCGCTCGTTTCATTTTCTCTTGCCCGGTGACGAAGTGCGATGCCGGGTAGATCGCGACATGATCCCGCTCTCCGACAATCTCACCGGTCATCGGATCCATTTCTGTCAGCCGTTCAATTTCATCACCGAAGAATTCCACTCGAATACAGTGATCGTCGCGAGAGGCGGGGAAAATTTCAACCACATCACCGCGTACACGGAATGTGCCGCGGGTAAAGTTAATATCATTTCGTGAATACTGAATGTCGACAAGCTGACGCAGCATTGCGTCTCGATCTTTCTCCATTCCTGGACGGAGCGAAAGAACGAGAGACTTGTATTCTTCCGGTGAACCCAAACCATAAATACAGGAGACACTGGCAACGATGATCACATCACGACGTTCAAAAAGCGAACTCGTCGCTGAGTGACGAAGCTTATCAATTTCATCATTGATACTTGAATCCTTCTCAATATAGGTATCCGTCTGCGGAATATACGCTTCCGGTTGATAATAATCGTAATAGCTAACAAAATACTCAACTGCATTATTTGGAAAAAATTCCTTAAACTCATTGTACAATTGTCCCGCCAACGTTTTATTGTGGGCAATAACTAATGTTGGCTTCTTCACTTGAGCGATTACATTCGACATCGTAAAGGTTTTGCCGGTACCGGTTGCGCCGAGCAACGTCTGATGTTTCGCTCCGTTTTCAATACCATGAACCAGTTCCCGAATTGCTTCCGGTTGGTCGCCTTGCGGTTTAAAATGGGACGCAAGCTGGAAATCCATCGTGCCGTCCTCCAATCCTTGATTTTGTACAGAAATGTATTTGTTTTACGCATTATTTGTCCAAAAAGTATAAAAATCTTTATTAAAGTATAGCATACCTTGACTGTAAAATAACAGCAAAATGCGAACGGATATTCCCAATTTTGTTATCCATGCAAATAAAGATGAGCCACATAGAATCTTCTAATTTAGTCAACAGGATACCCAAGCAATGCGCGCCCTATAAAAACGAGAAAACGTGCTTTGGTCAGGATAGAGAATAAGCAAAGCGTAAGTTGTACTGATCCGTCTCCCATTTAATTATTTATGTGGATCCAATGCGCAAAAATTCGAGATCCATGCGCGACTTAATTGATCCAATGCGCAAATCAGGAATTACCTATGTAGGTTAAGAAAAACCGCCTGTCCTAGATCTTAAATCAATTACGATTTGATTGCTCGCTTACACAGGCACACCGTGACCCTCCTCGAACAGACAAAAGTCTGCGGATTCGCGCTGATACCTGTCTCGCAAGAGTCTCGTATCTGCATCATTCGTTCACAACCTCTTGCTTTATGAGCATATTACTTTCTTTACTTGAACTAAAAAACTTCCATGGCATGATGCCACAGAAGTTTTTTTCCATTCATATTTATTTATGAATGAGTATCTTCACCCATGTATTTTTCAATTTCTTCAACGATACCCTTTGCTGCTTTGCGACTCAGAATCAGTTTGCCATTCGCCAAAACAAGATTATCCGGGGAAACTTCATTAGTAATTTGACAAGCCATACTCGGTACATATTTTTTAAAAATAATATGATCATCTTCTGTGAAGATTTCGAGTGGATCGCCTTCTTTAATGTTCATCGTTCGTCGTAATTCAATAGGAATGACGACACGTCCAAGCTCATCAACTTTACGTACAATACCTGTCGATTTCATGAGTGTACTCCTCCTCTCCAACTTATCTACGCTCACCAACTTGCTCTTCGCTCTAAATTACATAAATTATAGCACCTAGAAGTGAAACAATGTTCGAATTATCTACTGAACGCGACATTTTTTGCACTTTTTTCTTTTGACATTGCGCTGTCGGCATCCACTAGGCTTACGTTCACTTCGTTCATTCGAAAAGTGATTGGAACAACAGACCGGTATTTGCAGCATCTGACGCTCGCTCTTTGTTCTGCGGGCAGCGCGTCACGCAAAGCTAGACTTCCATCTCATTTTCAGAGAAACCTGGAATGTGCGTCACTGCTGTTTCCATTTCCGGATTTTTGTTCCAGTCAAAGTATTCGCAGGTTTACTTACAAATTTGTCTTTTGGTTGAACTTCCAATGGTCACTTTCAAGAAAAAGTAGTCCAATTTTATGATCATCATCTTCGTGAATCGGACCTTTTGCAAACCGTTGTTGACCAAATCGGTCAATCACCTCAAGCTTGCAATACGCGGCGTGTTTCTGCAATGCTTCATAAAATTCATAGACACTACTGATCTCCTGATCATTGACGCGGCAAATTTCTTCACCCGGTTCGATACCCATTCGTGCGCCTAGCGAGTGAGGAATGGTTCCGATGACGCGTAGGCCATTATTGGGCATTAAGAAACAAAATGGACGTGTCTCACGCAAATGATGATGGTACCAAACTAATGTCAAACGGCTGACAAGTGCAATAAGACCACCGATCACAATCAATAGAGGTAAATGGATGAAATAAAACACACCAGAAAAAATAGCTGTCGCACACGCAGTAAGCAGCATCCAACGTGATGTCTGACGCGTAGCAAATGCAGGCAGTTCGTGCGTAATCAACTGTGCAAAGCCTATACCGAGTGGAAATAAGGCGAATCCGAATGAAGCCCCACTTGATACAAACGGCCAATGCCCGATTGCTCCAACAGCATCCGGCATCGGAACAAGAAAGAGAATAGGGGCAATCCATAACTGACAGGCTTCATGGGCACCAACTAGTCCCCCTCGATGACTGCTTATTAATCGTGGCGAAGTCTGAGAAGCACCCCAGAAGAAAACGAGCGCTGTCTCAGCCAGTAGACAGATCGTCATAAAAATGCCGAACGACAGATAATCCATCCTATGGATGTCGATGATCCAGCTGTTCACAAGCGGATAGTCCGTATGTATGACGGGCATGAAATAAGCAGCAGCAAGGGTGATGCCACTTGCGAGAGCCGGCGATAGAAAACGCTGCTGACAGATGAGTAAGGTCACCAAGTATCCAGCCGAAAAGAGCACGAGAACACCCGGTTTGAGACTCACACCTGCAAGAACGAGAACAACGGAAACCATCATCCCAATCAAAAGGCTTGGTCCAATACTTGCAAAAATAGAGTTGAACATTCCATAAGCCTTGACTCGAAACGAGCGCCGTTCACGTCTCACGCGCTGTGCACTATACACGAACAACGCGATGAATAACAGATATAATATTGGATTTAAGAAAAATGAAGCTATACCATAAAGTATCACTTTTAAGCTGTCAACCATCGGTCATTCCCCCAGGATCAATCAGTCATTCACTCATGCATTTATTTGTTCATTTTATCTATAACAACTTGATTTTTCGCCAAATTATTCATGTTTTCCTGCATAAATAGTAACTCTCTATAATTATACATGACGTGACAACCTTCAAGCTAAATTTTGTGAATTTAGTTACATAAAAATTGGTGATTGTGTCCTGGAGATTTCCATTTCAATTCCACCAGGGTCAATCTGAATCAGTTTTCTATAGAAAAAAGATGACTCAAATTAAACTCTTGAGTCATCTCCGTTACTCTATTCAATTTCATGAGGAACTTTTGATTTCAGCCCCTAATTCTCTCATTTTTGAATGGCGTTCACAATCTCATTAACCGCGGCATTCAGCTGACGATCATTTTTCTGATTGCTGATTGCCGATAGCGTTGCCTGCTGCAATGCATCAGCAGTTTTCTGATTAATGATACCTGAAGCAGGAAGTTTCTTTGCTTTCTGGAATGCTTTTACAGCCTGAACGGTCTGTGCACTGAAATAACCATCGGTGCGTCCAGGATTCTGACCTGCTGCTTTCAACATTTTCTGTGCATCAGCGATCGTGTCGTTATTCTGATCCGCCTTAAGCGTCTTACCCTTTTTCAAGATGATCGGCGCAACATAGTAGTAATCCGGCTGCTTCACATTAATGGTTGGTTTTATGCCTTTCTTGTGAATCCAGTCACCGTTCGGCGTCAGCCATTTGTCGGTTGTTAATTTTAGCTCACTCTTATCGGAGAGTTCAATACCTTGCTGAACAGTCCCTTTACCGAAGGACTTCACACCGACCAATGGATAGCCACCTGCTTGATGAAGCGCACCGGCGAGAATCTCCGATGCAGAGGCACTTCCGCCGTCAATCAATGCGGTAATTGGATAGTTCTTTTTCTTTTTCAACGTTGAATAGAACGGCTGCTTTTTACCGGCGCGATCTTCAATTTGAACAATCGGTTTGTTGTCTGGTACAAGCAAGTTACCTATTTTCTCAACAGCTTGGAGATAACCACCCGGATTGCCACGCACATCAATAATCAAACCTTTCATACCGTTTCCTTCAAGTTTGCTGAGTGCAGTGGAAAATTCTTTATCCGTATTCTCGTTGAATTGTGTGATGGCGATATAACCGATCGGTTGACCGTCTCGCTTGATCATCTTACTATCAACAGTCCGAATTGGAATATCATCACGCTTAATCGCAAAGGTTAGCGCATTGGCAACTCCAGGCCGTTTAATCCCGATTCGGACGACTGTTCCCTTCTTGCCGCGGATCTTATTCACCGCTTCATTAATATCAAGGCCATCCGTTGATTTTCCATTAATCGTAACAATCGCATCTTTTGGCTTTAATCCCGCTTTTTCTGCCGGTGATCCTTTAATTGGTGAAATAATGGTGACTTGTTTGCCAACCATTTGGACCTCCGCACCAATCCCTTGGAAGGATGAGGATAACGATTGTGTAAAATCAGATGCTGTCTTCGCATTCATGTAGCTCGAAAAAGGATCATTCAACGCTTCAATCATGCCCTTAATGGCACCATCATACAGTTTCGATCCGCTGACTTTTTGAAAATATTCCTTTTCAATTAAATCATGTATTGCCTTAATTTTTGCTGTATCCTTATCTGATATAGTCGAACCGGCTGTCGCTGTTGCAACAGGTGCCTGGCGACTCTGAACAACGCCGAACACTGCGTAGGAGCCACCTGCGCCAACGACCAGTGCGATCGCCATAAGCAAAGCGACCACTTTGCCACTGAACTTCTTCATCATGTATTGCCTCCTCAAAATACGCCGGTGCTCATCGAAAAATGCCGGCATCCAAAAAATTAATAGACTTGATCCAGTAAGCGTAGAGATTCTAATGACTCGGCGGTTAATCTCCAATGTTCCGAAAGAGCTGTCCCGTTCTCCGACCACATATCATCTTTTTCGCTTATTTGTACTCTTTTATTCATTTTTTCCGAAGAATATAATCCTTATCTTACAGCAATTGAACAGTCCTGTCTCGAAAACATCATTTTGAACCATGAAAGCTATTCCGTTGATAGGTGTTAGAAGAACTGGACAAAAACCGTCCAGTCCTTTCTTTACATCAATTCTGCTTCGTTTTCTCGCTTGCCACGGGTGATCCAGGAGCCTCCTCGGCCATTCATAAATCTGCCGAGTCACCCGAGCTCACTTTCCTGCAGGCGTCTCGCATCTTCGCCGAATTTTTAAGTTAAAATTGTTACTCTCTTATTTTAAAAAAAACCACCTGAAGAATACGGGTGGCTTCGAAATTCAAACTTTCAAGAACTTACGTACAGAACTCATGCTGCCCCAGACGCCGATTATTGCACCGATACCGACCAGCAACAGGCTCAAATTCGTCGTCATGGTGTGATAAGGGATCAACCGGATGAACATCTGCTGCAGATTGCCTCCAAGGCCGTAATAGGCGAATCGGTACACAACCATGACCAATACGACCGGAATCACCGATCCAAGAATTCCCATGACCAAACCTTCAATGAAATATGGCCACCGGACAAAGGCATTCGTCGCACCAACCAGTTTCATGATTTCAATTTCTCGGCGACGCGCAACAATCGTTAGCTTAATGGTATTCGCAATCAAGAATACCGAGGTAAACAGCAAACCGATAATCAATACGATGCCGACATTTCGAGCAATTCTTATGAAATGGAACAACTTTTCAACCGTACCTTTTCCATAACGCACATCGGTGACATTCGGTAAATCTCTCACCTGGTTAGCGACATGAATCGTTTGTTCCGGTTTCTTCGTTTTTAGAATAAATGCGTTGGGCAGCGGATTTTCCTTCTGAAGATCAGCAAAGCTCTTCTTATCATTGCCAAGACTCTTCATCAGGCTGTTCAAGCCTTGTTTCTTAGACTGGAACTGTACAGACTGCACATTTTTAACTTCCTTGAGGTCTTGTTCAAGCGCATCCTGCTGTGCTTGTGTGATGGATTGATCCAAATAGACACGAACCTCAACATCACTTTCAATATCGCCGGCGATCTTGTTTAGGTTAAACATTACCATCAGGAACAGACCAACCAGAACGAGTGACACGGTTACAGCACTCACTGAAGCGAACGTCATCCAACCGTTCCGTCCGAGGCTCTTAAAGCTTTCATTGACATGTCTTCTCAGAGTTCTAATCTTCATAGCCATAGTCCCCTTCCTGCTGGTCACGCACTATCATACCGCCTTCAAGAGCAATAACTCTGTGCCTGATCTTATTAACAATATCTCGGTTGTGGGTTGCCATGACAATTGTTGTTCCCTGTTCATTGATCCTTTTGAACACGTCCATAATCTGCCATGAAGTTTCCGGGTCAAGGTTACCTGTAGGTTCGTCGGCAATCAATACAGGAGGACGGTTGCATATTGAGCGCGCAATGGATACCCGCTGCTGCTCGCCACCGGAAAGTTGATCCGGAAATGAGCGCATTTTATGTTTCAAGCCGACCAGATCAAGTACTTCCATGACACGCTTCTTGATCGTCCGCGGATGTTCTTCAATAACTTCAAGTGCGAACGCCACATTTTCATAGACCGTCAGTTTCGGCAATAATCGGAAGTCCTGAAAGACAACACCAATTTTACGTCGAAAATATGGGACCTGACGCTCACGCAAATTCGCGATATTTTTATTATTAATGAATATCTTGCCTCTTGTAGGCTTCAATTCTCTAAAAATCATTTTAATAAACGTTGATTTACCTGCCCCACTTGGGCCAACAATATAGACAAATTCGCCTTGTTTGACAGACAGATCAATGCCGTTCAATGCCATGACCCCATTTGGGTAGGCTTTCCAGACATTTTGCATCAAAATTACGTCTTCCATAAAGTTCCTTCCCCCAAAATCTTTTTTGCACATTTTGTCTTTATTTCTAGAAATCTGTCTGATTCACTCATTTCTATGTAAAACCATTCGCACGAATCATTAAAATGGGTGGGTTGCCATGAAGTTAAGCAAGGACACCATTTTTGCGCACAAACTATGTAGAAAAACAAAACACTCCACTAATCAATAGTAATTATACCATCAGAATCCGACATAATCCCTACGAAAATTATTACATTTCAATTTCAAATGAAGTATTGTAATGAAATTTTTTGATGAAAAATGGCGAATAACGCCGGTGAAACGGTTAGATTCTTCTCTACCCGGAACTAATATGAGTCCCCTTTTTCTTGATGTAATTGTCCGATTGTGGTTTTCGCGCGTGGGCTTCCGCTTTTCGCGCATTGATTCCCTATTTTTATGCATTGGCTAAACATTAATCAGAAGTCGATTATTTTCTAGGCAACAAAAAAACGGAGGTGAAATTCCCTCCGCTTAAGTCTTAAAGCAAGTCCCTTAACTGCGTTTATAGAAACCTTTACCAAATACCTCAGTTGCATTGGTCAAAATGAAAAAGGAATCCGGATCAATCGAGCGAACTAACTGCTTTAGGTGTGTCAATTCACCCTGTGAAACGACAGTCATCAGCATCGGCCGATTATCGCCGGTATAACCCCCTTGGCTCGTAATTCGCGTCACACCACGATCAATTTCATCCAGGATTGCTTGACGCATTTCATCTTCTCTTTCAGAAATGATCAGTGCCATCTTTTCTGTATTAAAGCCGAGCTGCACAACATCAATCATTTTAGCCGTTACATAAATACTGATTAATGCGTAGAGTGCCGCCCCAAGCGACATGAAGAAAGCTGAAGTGAGTACAATCACCCCGTCAAAAAGTGAGACACAAACCCCTAAGGAAATGCCGGTATACTTATGTACAATTTGTCCGGCGAGTGCTGTGCCTCCAGTAGAGCCGCGCCCACGAAAAACAAGTCCTAAACCAACCCCGGTACCGACGCCGCCAAACAAAGCACCAAGTAATGGGCTCTGCGTTGCAGCAGGGACCTCGGCTGTCAAGAAAACGAAGAACGGCAACGTCACCGTGCCAAGCAAGATCTTCATCATGTAATCTAAATAACCAAATTCTTTGCCAAGAATTACTAAACCTAAAATGAAAATCGGTAGATTCAATCCCCACTGGGTGTAAGAAGGTGCCCAGCCGAGCGTCCAGTGCAACACAATACTGATCCCAGCCACGCCGCCGGAGGCAATATGGGTCGGAAGCATAAAGGTGTTAAACGTAATTCCGACGATAAACGAACCGATAATGACGAGAATATAGTCCATTAAAATGGCAAATTTTCCACGCGGAACAACCGTATGCTTGTCCCTTTTCTTGAAGAAATACATAAAAATGCTCCTTTACCGGAAGAACAGTCGGTTTCACTAAATACTGTTCTCCAAAATCCAAAAAAATAGAAGAATGCTCTTATTTTAATGCATGCGTTTCATAATGGTCAATCGACTTCTACATGATTGACGTTAAATCGCTCATCAATAAAATAAATCCTGAGAAAAAAGTAAGTCGCGCCAAACGGATCCGGATCCGTACGCGTGCCAAAAACCTGTATTGCGCGCGAGTCTGCTTCGAAGCCGCACGAAAAATCGATGGTGATGCGCGTATCTCATTAAAATACGCGCAAAAAAGGTGTCTCACAGTCATTAGACTTTTGAGACACCCTCTCTAACCTTGCGTTTCACAGATGTAGGCGCAGGTATGCATCAATAAACGGATCAATATCTCCGTCCATGACGCGGTTCACGTCACCAATTTCAACATTGGTGCGATGATCCTTCACCATGGAATAGGGGTGGAAGACATAGGAACGAATCTGGCTTCCCCAGCCGATTTCTTTCTGCTCGCCGTGGAGTGCAGCCATTTCTGCTTCCTTTTTCTCTTCTTCCAATTGGTATAAGCGTGATTTCAACATCTTCATTGCCTGATCACGGTTCTGAAATTGCGACCGTTCCGACTGGCAACTCACAACAATACCGGTCGGGAGGTGCGTCATGCGCACAGCGGAAGAGGTCTTATTGATGTGCTGACCACCGGCACCACTCGAGCGAAACACATCGACACGCAAGTCTTCCGGACGCACTTCGATCTCAATATCATCATCAAGTTCCGGAACAACTTCACATGAAACGAAAGAGGTGTGTCTCCGTCCGGCAGCATCAAATGGCGAAATACGTACCAGTCGATGAATGCCTTTTTCTGCCTTCAGGTAACCAAATGCATCCGGCCCTTTGATCAGCAGGGTCACACTTTTCACACCGGCTTCATCACCCGGCAGATAGTCCAATGTTTCTACAGCAAATCCTTTATTTTCCGCCCAGCGTGTGTACATACGCAGCAGCATCGATGCCCAGTCCTGAGCTTCAGTACCACCGGCACCCGGGTGCAATTCAAGAATTGCATTATTGCGGTCATGCGGTCCACTCAGTAGTAAGCGTGTTTCGTAATGATTAAATGCCTCACGCGCTTCCCCAAGTGATTCTTCCAGCTCCGCTTTGAGGTCTTCGTCTTCCTCTTCTTTGACCAATTCATAGGCAACTTGAAGATCTTCGAATTTGGTTTCCAGGTCGGTGAGACTATCAACCTTCCCCTTTAACTCATTGGATTCATCAATGACCTTCTGAGCTTTTTCATTATTATCCCAGAAGCCTGGCATTGACATTTTTTCATCCAATTCAGCGATCTTTGCCTTCTTGTTATCTAAGTCAAAGAGACCCCCTAAACTCTTTGAGACGAGTTTCCATCTCATCAATTTCGTGTTTCATTTCAGGTAAATCCATGTTCATCCTACTTTCCATTTCGCACAGAATTATTTTCCGTGGCAGTTTTTATATTTTTTACCGCTGCCGCATGGGCACGGATCATTACGGCCAACATGTACTTTGCGCTTCACTGGTTGCTTCTTTGCCGGTTCGTCGTCCTGACCACCAGAGATAACGCGCAGACCATGAGTCACACGTTCACGTTGAATCGGCTCCTCTTCACGAATTTCTGCTTTCATGAGGAAGTTTACGATTTCTTCGTCAATGCTGGCAACCATTTCTTCAAACATCTTGAAGCCTTCAATATTGTATTCACGGTATGGATCTACTTGACCGTAAGCACGCAGGTAAATACCTTCACGGAGCTGTTCCATCGCATCGATGTGATCCATCCACTTTGTATCAACCGTACGCAGAGTAATCACACGCTCAAATTCGCGCATCCGTTCCGTAGTGAAGAGTTCTTCTTTTTCATCGTAGCGATCGATCGCTTTTGCATAAAGTTCATCGATCATCTCTTCAGGATCTTTACCATCCAAATCCTTGAGCGATAGGCTGCCTTCATCGAACACTTTAGCATTCAAGTAGTCAATAACACCTTGAAGATCCCATTCTTCCGGCACTTCGCGTTCCGGTGTGTGTGCCTGAACTTGGCTCTCAATAACAAGCTTGATCATGCCTTCAATATCAGGACGGAGATTCTTCGATTCGAGTACTTCCATACGCTGTTTATAGATGATTTCACGTTGTTGGCGCATAACGTCGTCAAACTTAAGCAATTGCTTACGGGCATCAAAGTTATTTCCTTCAACACGCTTCTGTGCAGCTTCCACTGATTTGCTGACGAGCTTGCTTTCAATCGGTGACGAATCATCCATACCGATGCGTTCCATCCAGCTCTTCATTTTATCGGAACCGAACCGTTTCATCAAGTCATCTTCAAGCGACAAATAGAAACGGGATTCACCAGGATCGCCTTGACGTCCAGAACGTCCACGCAACTGGTTATCAATACGGCGAGACTCATGACGCTCCGTACCGAGAATGAATAGCCCACCAAGGTCAGCGACACCTTCACCAAGTTTAATATCGGTACCACGACCAGCCATGTTCGTGGCGATTGTTACCGACCCTGCTTGACCGGCGTTTTCAATGATTTCTGCTTCGCGCGCATGGTTCTTCGCGTTCAATACGTTGTGCGGTATACCGCGCCTTTTAAGTAGTTTCGAAATCAATTCAGAAGTTTCAACAGCTACAGTACCCACCAATACCGGTTGACCGCGATGATAAAGTGTTGCGATTTCATCGACAACTGCATTGAACTTACCTTTTTGTGTTTTATAAATTAAATCCGGATTATCAACACGGATCATTGGTTTATTCGTTGGGATTTCAATAACATCCATATTGTAGATACTTTGGAATTCTTCTTCTTCGGTCTTCGCCGTACCAGTCATACCGGAGAGCTTTTTATACATACGGAAGAAGTTCTGCAAAGTAATTGTTGCTAAGGTCTTGCTTTCGCTCTGAACCTCAAGCCCTTCCTTAGCTTCAATTGCTTGGTGAAGCCCTTCGCTGTAGCGACGACCTTGCATCAAACGGCCGGTAAACGGATCGACAATGATGATCTGACCATCCTGCACAACATAATCTGTATCACGATGCATGATCGCATGTGCCTTCAATGCTTCGCTCACATGGTGATTAATCGTTACATTGGAATAGTCATACAAGTTCTTAATGCCGAAGAAGTTTTCTGCCTTGGTCATCCCTTCTTCAGTCAACTGTACCGATTTTGTCTTCAGGTCAACGGTGTAATCCTGTTTTTCAGTCAGAAGGCGGGCGAATTGGTTCGCACGTACGTAAAGGTCGGTCGACTTCTCGGCATTACCGGAAATGATCAATGGCGTACGCGCTTCGTCAATGAGAATGGAGTCCACTTCATCGACAATCGCAAAGTTTAATGGACGCTGTACCATTTCTTCCTTATACAGCACCATGTTGTCACGCAAGTAATCGAAGCCAAATTCACTGTTCGTACCGTATGTTATGTCGGCACCATAGGCTTCTTTCTTTTCCTCAGGAGATAACCCGTTCGTGTTCAAACCAACGGACAACCCGAGGAAATTGTAGAGCAGTCCCATTTGCTCAGCATCACGGGAGGCTAGATAATCATTGACCGTAACCAAGTGAGCACCCTTGCCTGCCAATGCGTTCAAATAAAGCGGCATGGTTGCGACCAGCGTTTTACCTTCACCGGTTTTCATTTCAGCGATGTTTCCTTGATGCAGTGCAATCGCACCGATTAACTGAACATAGTAAGGGGTCATGCCCAAAATACGTGTCGATGCTTCACGTACAACCGCAAATGCTTCCGGCAGCAAATCATCCAGCGTTTCACCATTTTCCAAACGCTGCCTGAACTCCGGCGTCTTTGCTTGAAGATCGTCATCGCTCAGCGCCTTCATTTCATCGGCTAATTTCTCAATCTCATGCGCGACTTTTTCCATCTTGCTGAGCTTGCGGAGGCTTGTATCCCCTAAAACCCTTTTGAGCATTCCTATCATGCCTGCATACACCTCATTTAAGATTTCTGATTTGGTGCCATTTGCCCGCACCTTCACAGTCAATCACTCTATCTTGCTTTCACGTATAAACCTGTCCGAAAAAAGTTCTTCATCAATATGTTCTCTATTTTATCAATATTCGCCGACTGTGACAATTGCAGCGCGATTCGTTCATGATATTGACGCAATAACAATCAATCACTCACAATACGTTCGCAATCAGTTGACCTTTTACGGGTTAGCGAAATGTGAATAAGTCGAACAATTTACATTATAAGGTAAAATATAGAAGTTGGAAATAGACAGCTCCGTGGACAAAACCCTAATAAGGGATCTGAATTTGATTTTTCCTATTCCCCTAGTGCTAGGGTAGCTTATCGGTCTGTTTGGTAATTTTATCGATCGTTTCAGCAGTTTTATCGGTCTGTTTTATGATCCGAGTGTTCATCACTTAAAAGAGGAGATTCGCATCTGCGAACCTCCCCTCAGCTGTATATTGATAATGATTTAATGTTATTCCTGGTCAATCAAGCCAAACCGTCCGTCTTTACGACGATAAACGACCGCCGTTGAATTGTCTTCTGCGTTATTGAAGACGAAAAAGGAGTGGCCAAGCATATCCATTTGAAGAATGGCTTCATCCACAGTCATCGGCTTAAACACAAAGTGCTTTGTCCGGACAACGTCAAGCGCTTCCTCTTCCTCAACAGTTTTCGTCGCTGTATTTCCGGTATTCTGTAGGGCTTGCTTTGCCCCCTGGCGACTCTTTCGATTAAGTTTTGTCTTGTATTTCTTTACCTGACGTTCAAGCTTGGAAACCGCCAAGTCAATGGCTGTATAGAGATCTTCCTCGCCAACTTCAGCTCTCAGGAGAAGGCCTTGAAGTGGAATCGTAACTTCGACCACCTGTTCCGTATTATGCACACGCAAGTTCACCCGTGCACTCGTATCAATCGGTTCGTTGAAGTACTTTTCCAATTTGCTGATTCTCTTCTCTGCATAATCCTGCAAAGATGGTGTCACTGTGATATTTTCCCCGCGAATAATAATATCCATGAGAAAGCCTCCCTTCAATACTATATACATTCGCCATTCCCGTCCGAATTCCTTCTCAAACATCAAAATATTTTTACAACAAACGCTTTCTTTTTTCTATTTTCGACAAAAAGTGCATATCTCAACCAATTTTTCCATTCATGCAAAATAGGTATGATTCGCATGCAATATTCCAATCAAAGCATAGCCGATTAAAGGGTGAAATTGTATTGACCCTGCTTGGAATAGCACATATAATAATTACGCAAACAGGAAAGATCGCCACAAAAATCCCGATCTTGTCCAATATTTTCCTAAATACATTCATGACTTTAGTGTAAGCATATCTAACACAGTCTTTTGAATATATTCATAACACAAAGGTAATAAGCGAGACGGTGACCATATCTCTTAAAAGGAGTTTTGACCATGTCAGTCAAGAAGGAAGAAATCATTGAATTGTTCGAACGGCTCAATGAAGACGAGAAAGAATCCACTTACAATTACTTGCAATTCCTCGCAAGTCTGAATACACATAACGAAGACGAAGCACTCGCAGCTGAATAACCTGAATAGACCTATCGAACGCCCATCCGTTAACGCTTAGCGGGTGGGCGATTTATTTAACGTAAAATTGATTGAACAAAGCTAAAAAATAAAGACCTTAGGCGAAAGCCTATCAATGGTCTTAGTGTATGTGTAGCTATATAATTGGTGACAATTATTCATGGCGATCAAAGAACGAACCTGATTGATTTAATAATGCGTTATTATAACCTCGATATTGAGTCAGTGATTTCTTTTGGTGCCGAAAATTGTTCATTTCTTCAATGAGATTTTGCTTTCCTCTTGTCATTATCTCATTAATTTCCTTGTTTAGTTCAACAATTTTCTTTCCAAGCACTTTTTCTTCAGGAGAGTAATTATCAGTCAGTCCTTCAATTAATCGCTGACGTAAATCTAGTTGCGTTTTTAAATTTTTAACTATCTCAATTGAAGGATTGGACAGTTGTTGTTCAGCACACTGTTTAAGCTTTAAGGTCACTTCATAAATTTGTTGGACACTCATCAGACATGTGTCCTTACATTACCACTCGTATTTTGACTCTTTCGATTAATCTCCAAAACTTCTTTCCATGTATCGCGAAAATCAATGACAAGACGTTCAATTTCATCAAGTATTTGAAGATCATTTTTTATATTCGCAGTAATCATGCGCCGATGAATGTAGTCATACATGCGCATCATATCTCTTGAAATAGATTGCTTTTCATCTAAAGTAACCATTAATTCAGTGATAATTGCCTGTGCTCGTTGTAATTTTTTATTCTTTTCTGCATAATCCCCGTTCTCACACGCAAGCCGAGCCTGTCTAATAAACTTTACACACCCCTCATAAAGCATTAGTGTTAATTCACCAGGAGATGCCGTAAATACGGAATTTCTTTTGTAAGTCTGATATGGATTATTTGGCATACCTCTTCCTCCTGTTTTTAAAATTAACTAAACGTACTTTGAAGATAGCTAGCCTGCGAGTTCGCTTGTTGAATGGCTTCTTCCATCGCTGTAAATTGACTGTAATATCGTGTTTGAATTGTTTTTAAATGATCTTGAAAAGTGCTTATTTGATCACTAAGTTCATTTATACTTTGTCCAATGAAAAATTGATTGTTTGCAAGTGACACTGTTCCTGCCTGTGTCTTTATCTGAGAGATTGTATTATTAATGGTTGTATACATTCTCTTAGCAATGCCTTGTGTCGACGTACTTGAATCAGAGGTACTACCACTCGTAAATAGTTTCATTACTCCATTTGGATCAGCAGAAATTGCAGCTCTTAATTTACTTTCATCAATTTCTAGTTTGCCATGTTCCGTATAATCACTGCTTGTCGTGATCCCTATTTGAGCTAATTGACTATAGCTTCCACCGGTAATACCGCTAACAACATTATAAATATTTTGTCTCATTGTACTCAAAGCGTCCGTCAAAATATTATCATTATAAAGTGTTCCTTGACGTGCTTTCTCATTCCAGTTTGTTATATCTGTATCAGACATTTGTGCTTTCTGTGCTGAAGTGAGTGGCTGATAGTCGCGGTCAGATGGTGTACTAATCATATCGTTAATTTTAGAAATCGTGTCATTATACGTATCAACGAAACTTTTGATTTTATCGTACATACCATCTGTATCGGTGGCTATACCGACAGTCACTGTTTGTGATGAAGGAATGGCACCATTTAGTGTAAAGGTTGTGTTATTAATCGTAAATGTATTGGAATGACGCGTCGTACTCATTCCATTGAGTGTAAATGTCGCATCATTTCCACCTTGTTCATATGCACTATTTAATTTCAATGTGTTAGTAAAAAATGAACTATTGAACTGCATTTCCTGACCACTTGAATTATTGTTTCCAGTATTTGTTGTCGAAATAGCAACTTGTTGAGAGGCCGAATCATAAAAACTATTAACTGTTCCGTATGAATTTATTTTTTGGAGAATGCTATCAAGTGACATGCTTCCATTAGCATCAAATTGAATGGGTACCGCCTGACCACTTGAATTATAAGTGGTTAAATCAACATTAACAGTTTTATAGTCATACGAGGCAGTAATTGTCGAGCCCTTTACAATCTTATTGTTAAAGCTCAATTTACCGCTTGTATCAACAAGAACTTTATTTGGATCCGACGAGTTATTATAATCCACTTGTGATGTGAAAATTGAGTAATTCGTTGTCGCCGTGCCATCATCAACAGTGATAGAACTTGCTGTAGCCGCACCATTATTCAAATTAAAGGCTGTTCCATCAGCAATTACTGAGTGTGTCTCATCTGTAATAGTATGACTATCCCAAGAGATACTACTACCATTAGTTAGATAAGCAGCTTGATCGATTAATGCTTTACTCGAGTCAAAGGATGAAGTAGCAATACTCGTAGCAATGCCATTAGACGCTTGACTATAATTCGTTGCAACAGTCGCTAATGTTGCATTAGTAATCGTATAGTTGGCATTGTTTGCCCCTGATGCAGGTGTAACTGTAACCTTAGTCGAATCACTAACAGTAGCCGCTTTTGTATAACTTGATTGCAAGGTCATAGTATTCACTGAATCCAGCAATGTGGAGAGTTGAGTGCTCATTGTACGATAATCATCGCGTTTCCACTCAAGCAGCTGCAGCTTTTGATTCATCGTATCAAGAGGAACTGATTCAGCTGCCATAAGTTTATTGACAATACTATCAACATCAATTCCGCTTGCAAGTCCTGATACTTGCAAGGCACTATTGCTGCCCGTATTCAATAGATAATAATTTGATGACGCTGACGAAGAAGTACTACTAATCGTAGCCAAACTTAACGCCTCCTTTTAAGCTCTATCGTTTATAATTAAGCCAAGCTTTTCTGCAATTGACGCGTACATCTCTAAAAACTTCTTTGGAGGAATTTCGCGAATCACTTGATGAGTATTTACATCTTGAAGTTGAACATAATAAGTTTGGAGTTTATCAAAATAAACATATTTTAATTCAGTAACTTCTGGCTGAAGGAGTTTATTTGCTTCATCTACCAGTTTCTTTGCTTGATTTTTAGTTAAGTCCTGTTCCTGACTTTGATTTGCTTGTACCTTATTTATCTCTTTGGATCGCTCCGTAATCTGTTCAGTTGAGTAATCATTTTGAATGGACGGATCAATATTTATCGAGCTAATACTTTCATTCATTTGCTCCCCTCCACAGCCATCAAATAGATATATCTATTTATTCTATCGGTTGAGATAAGGAAAAATTTAATTCAACACTTTACTTTTGAATATATTAGTACATGTTTATCCATTCATAACTTTGTTTATTGCATTTTCCATTCGATCAACTATTTTATCCGTTTTATAATCACTAACTGATTTTTGACACAGTTCTGGTTCTGGTAAAATTTTCTCTTCATCTAGAATATTTTGAATAATGTCATGTAACTTTTTATCATCACCACAGGGAAACAACCATCCGTTTACATCATCGTTTACAATTTCATCTGCTCCATCCCAAAGGCTGGAGATTACCGGAATGCCTCTAGCTAATGCCTCAATTAAAATCAAAGCAAAGCCTTCAAAATCAGAAGAAAGTATTAATACCGAAGCATCCGACACTGTTTCCCACGGTTCACTTTTCCACCCATGCCATTCAACATTTGAATTCAGGTTTAATGATTTAGATAAGTCTTGCAATTTAGACTGATCAGGTCCATCCCCAATAATATCGAGCCTCCAATCTCCATTAAGATGTTCTAACGCTTTTAATAAAACATCTACTCTCTTTTGATTGTTGGCAATTCGACCAACGTATATCATTTTTAGCTTTTCAGATGGTCTATTAACTAGATAACTTTTTTCAAAATCAATTGTATTTCCAATATAGTAGACGTGTTTCGAGTCAACATGTTTCCCAATCTGCTGTGCAATACTTTTTGATATAGCTAGATGTCCATCACAAAGGTTCAAATAACTTTCTCCACCAAATACATTAGGTGGTCCGTGCAACCAAGAAAGAATAGTTGGTTTTTTCACAGGATTCATTTTATTAACAGCCATTCTGCAAAGCCAGCTTATTACAGGCGTATGCGTTGCCAGAATGACATCGGGCCGTCCAAACATTTGAGTGAGTCTTTCATAATTTGATGAAAAGAGATCTCCTGTGCTTTGATCAAGTGGTGAGTAAACACCTGCCTCATCGCCGAAATAATATATGTTTGAAAATTGTTCAGCCCAATCAAAATATTTAGGAGGAGCGATTTGGAAAACTCGTACTAAATGACCTCTTTTCTCTAACTCATTGGTAACCAGTTTAATAACGTTTTCCAAGCCTCCTTTACCGACTGCATAACCCAGTACAATATCAATAATCATATATGTTCTCTCCTCAAACTGGGATTAAAATGAAAAATCATAATTACTTTTCTTCTAGTGAGGTTCTAATAAAATTCCATACTCTTTCTGTTGAATGATCATCTTGATATTGATGAACAATATGCTTTAATCTGTCTCTTTCTTTGCTGAAGTAATTTATGTCTGTCAAAGATTTAACTATCTGATTTTCTAGTTCAGTTTGTGATGTAACTTTTGGTCCTGGCGTCCATTGTTCATATGGATTTAAAATGAATCCCCTAGATTTTCGGTAAGATTCAAGATCGACAGGTGTAAAAATAATAGGTCGATTTAATAATAAGAAATCAAAGTATGTTGAAGAATAATCGGTGATTAACAAATCTGCACCACTTAATAATTCATAAACGTCCAGTTGATATTTGGTTAGCAGGTCAGATGTTAAAGCAAGTATATTTTCGCTTTGTTTTATATGACTAATGAACATTCTTTCATCAGCTGGATGCAGCTTTACAATCAGCTTGAAATGATGATCTTTCAGATATGCTTCAAACTGATTTAATTTAAAATCAGACATATCAAACAAATTTTCCCAACTTCTACTACCATCATTCCTATTCAGGCGTGAAGTATGTCGCCATGTTGGCATATAAAAAATATATTGATCGTTTTCATTACAAACATTAAATAATTTTTTTATATTTTTCCTACCTTCTGATTGTAATAGTAAATCATTTCTCGGTACTCCTAGAATTTTGAATTTTTCCTCATCTATACCGAAACATTTTTTCATTGATTGATTATACAAATTTGAATAGGAAACTACAGCATCTACGTTCTTCCATTGGTCTTTAATTTTTTCCTTACCAACTTCGCTTTCATCCATTAAGCCCATAGATTTTAAAGGAAAACCATGCCATAATTCAATTATTTTTTGCTTTTTCGTGATGTTTCTTTTTTCAAAAGGATAGTTTCCCTCAGTTGTAACAACCACGTCATTTTCAAGTAATTGATTAAAATACTGAAGGTCATTTTTTTGTTCTATAAGATTGACTTTATACTTTAATCTTATATCATCAGGAATGTGTCTCATCAAAGCAGTTACATTAGATCCAGACAGTGGTGTGTAAATAAGGGCTACTTTTTTTCGCGTTTCTCCCCAAGTTGTTTGATTAGAAAGATAGCGACTATCCGGATAACATTCTAAAGCTAATTGTTGAATGGATAATTCTAATTTTTCTGCGTTCATCCGATGTACAAGTTTTGCCAAATCCTCCAATATTTTAAAATTATAAAAACCCTTTTGTATCGCTTGATTAGAAAAATTATAAGCCGCCTCTAATAAATTATTTTTCTTACTCTCATTAATCAAATTAAGGTATGTTTGTTCATCGAATAACGCATTACCTGATTCTTGGTAAAATTGGACCGCCAGATCATTAAAATGGTAGTGATACAGCATATGTCCGATTTGAATATTGACAGATTTATCAAAGGCATTTCTGAAATTCAGAAGTTCTTCAAATAATCCGAACTGCTGTAAGCAAATAGTACGGTTTAAAATAGATAAGTAAAGAGGTAAATCTTGATCGCCTTTCCCATTTCCGGTAATTAGATTAATAATGCTTTCGGCATTCTTATATTTTTTCCCATAAGAAATAAGTTCATCCTGACGCTTTGACAATAGACTAGAAATTATGTAATCCGAAAAATCGAAAACCCCTGTGTTAAAGATTATTGTCCTTTGTTTCATCGGGAGCTGATTAATTAATTCAAGAGCTTCAGAAGATTTATTACTAATTAACAAGCACTTGGCTTTAACATCGACGTTATTAATATACCTCGTCTGAGCGATCAATTTCTCAGTATATTTGCTAGACTCAGGGAAATTAAAAATAACTTTTAATAGAAATAATGCACTAACTTCATTTCCTGTTAGTAATTTTTCATCTTTGAAAAAGTGATTAATTTCTTCGTATGGACTGTTTTTAAATAATAAACCAAAATATCTATTTAATAGTTCCTCGTCATTCCTATTTTCCTGAAATGCTCTGGTATAATACAGTACTGCTTTCTTCAGATCATTTTTTTCTTCATAAATCTGCCCCATCCATTTGTTTGGAAGATATGAAATGCTATCTGTACTAAGCAAAGCTTCCTGATATTTATCCTGATCATTAACAATATCATTTAATTCATATAGTGCATCATCCACCCTCCCTTGAAGCAAATAAATCTTACCTTTTATTGCTTTGAAGTCAGCATAAGAATCAAAGATTGATTCACTATCCCGTATCACGTTTAATGCATCATTATAACGCTTCAAAGTTACAAGACATTGACACATTTGTATGAGACAGGTGCCAACCCAAGAATATTTAATATCCGGTGCTTTCTGATAGGCTTTCACATAACAGTCGAGAGCTTTTTCTGTTTTCCCTTGAGATACGAGCTCATTTCCAAGATTAAAATAATCAAATCCAGTTTGTCCCTCGGCATTTATCTCTTTATTAATTAATGCTCGATTTCTTGAACCTTTATTTTTGACTGTGACTGTATTGGAAAGATACCCTGAATGATAGACGACAAGTTTTGAAACATGTGAGCGAAGCTCCTCGCCATCTGTTCTCTTCAGTTGTTCATGTATCGTCCGATAATATTTGATTGCCGGATCATTTTTGTAAATTCTTACATGATAATTATTAAAAATAGCTTGGGCATCCTTACCAGCAAAATTATAGATTTTGACTACACACATATTAAAATGATCCTGATTTTCTGTTAGCTCATTGCGAAGTTCCAACAAATTCTGATAATCGACAAATTCATCAGCATCTAGTGCCAATATCCATTCACTCGTTGCTTTAGATTGCGCATAATTCCGTGCCTCTGAGAAACTATTATTCCATTTGTAGTCAAAGACTTTATCAGTGTATCTGTGAGCAATTTCTTTTGTACGATCTGTTGAACCTGAGTCAATAATGACTATTTCGTCAACACCATCTTTGACTGACTCAAGGCAACGTTGCAGCACATTCTCTTCGTTTTTTACAATCATGCATAGGGATATAAGCCCTGACATTATATATACCTCCAAAAAAGTTTAAATGAAAAGGGGGATGGGATTCTACTATAATAGAACCCCACCCCCCGAAAAATCAACTTTATTTCAAACAATTTATCTAAGAAGTTGAAGAACACCCTGAGGAAGCTGATTTGCCTGAGCAAGCATAGCCTGAGCTGCTTGGTTCAGAATATTATTCTTCGTAAAGTTAGCCATTTCAGAAGCCATATCCACATCAGTAATACGTGATTCAGCATCTGTAAGGTTCTGAGAGGATGTACTCAAGTTATTGATTGTGTGTTCAAGACGGTTCTGCAAGCCACCCAAATTATCACGTTGCTTTGAAACCGTTTTGATTGCAACATCAATAGCGCTGATTGCAACACTTGCACTTGTGTTGTCTGCTGTCAGCGATACAATCTGTCCAGATGTAAAGCCTGAGAAGAGAGAACCCGCACTCATATTACTAATACCAAAGCTTAAAATTTCACCGCTGTTGGCACCAATTTGGAGAGTACCGGTAAAAGAACCACCTAAAAGGTTCTGTGTGTTGAATGCCGTTACCTTACTGATTCGATCCACTTCGCTGTAAAGATTACTTAATTCTGTATTAATTTGGCTTATATCATCCGCAGTATTCGTCGTGTTACCAGCTTGAACAGCAAGTTCACGCATACGTTGCAAGATAGAAGTTGTTTCACTTAAGGCACCTTCAGCAGTTTGAATCAATGAAGTACCGTCTTGAGCATTACGTTTTGCTTGATCAAGACCATTAATTTGAGCTTTCATTTTTTCAGAAATTGCAAGTCCTGCAGCATCATCAGCAGCAGTATTAATACGCAGACCTGAAGAGAGTTTAGCCAGAGATTTTTGTGTTGCAGATTCGTTTTTGCTTAACTGATTTAATGTATTCAGTGCAGCAATGTTGTGGTTGATAATCATAACTAATTTCCTCCTTGAATTATGAAATCCACGTCCATGTGGAATTGTATTTCGGCAATTAAGAAGGCGCCTTCCTAATTGCCTTACATTTTATTTATCGACAGAAGAAAGAGGATGTTTAGTAGATTAAGACTTTTTCTTTTATCTTTTATTTAAAAGTTCGAAGCACCTCTTTTTACTTTTCTAGCATCAGCAAATCGATCTTTATTTTCTACTAAACACAACCATTTAAAGTTTTGACAGCAAGGTAGAAGGGAATCATTTACAAACTGTTGAAAATCCGGAGAACCTCTGTTTTTTTATTTTATCCATCTTCCTCGCTTGACGCTTCTGCTAAAATCCCTCACCATAACGTTAGTATCTTTTGTAACAGGGTGATCACATGACCGAAAAGCAAAAAATCATCGGTGGCTTTTTTTCACTTGAGCTACCAAAGCACACCGAATACCACGAACAAGCGCTGCGCCTGAACAGTGCGCGTTATTGTCTCGAGTATGTACTTCGTGCGCGAAACTATAAAAAAATATATTTACCTACCTATATTTGTGACAGCGTACTTCAGCCGATCAAGCGGCTCAACATTGATTATGAGTTTTATTCTATAAATGATCATTTTGCGCCTGTTTTGGATCAAACTCTTGAAAACGATGCATGCTTCTATTATGTAAACTACTTCGGATTGAACTCAAGCAATATCCGTGAATTTTGCCAAAAAATGAAGCATGTTATTGTTGACAATACGCAGGCGTTTTTTGCTCGGCCACTGGCGCATGTGGATACTTTGTATTCGGCGCGCAAATTTTTCGGTGTGCCGGACGGGGGTTATTTGTATACCGATGCTGAGGATCGAATTGGTTTGGAGCGAGATCCATCCTATTATCGATTCGATGCGCTGTTGAAGCAGATTGATCTTGGTAGTGTACCGGCAGAGCCACTATTCGAACAGAATGAAGCATATCTCGACACATGCGGAATGCATGCGATGTCTCGTACAACTCAACGGTTGCTAATGAGCATTGATTATGAGCATGTGCGCGCGATCCGAAATGAGAATTTCCTTTATCTTCATAGACAAATTGGGCAGTACAATCAACTGATCGCGGACTTCAGCAATGTAAACGGTCCGATGTGCTATCCATTCCTCATCGACCGCGGTGAACAATTAAAAGATCTTTTACTGAAGCACCGCATCTATACTGATGACTTTTGGGAAGAAGTGACATCGCGTGTTTCCGAGTCAAGTTTCGAATATCGTCTTGCTAAACATTTGATCCCACTGCCGATTGATCAGCGCTACAATGAGGTAGACATGCGTGCGATTGTCCGGATCGTTCGAAGTTTTCTTGGTAACACATTCTATGGTTGAATTATTCCAAATCGTTTATAATATAATTAGAATAAAAGGTGCACATAATAAAACCGCCGATGGTTGCACATCGACGGTAAGGTAACAACAAACTGCTTCAAAGGCAGCTACCGCACCATTATTGAAGTACACGAAATAATCCGCTTGGCTCGGGTAAAGTCATGGGCGGATTATTTTTTGTCTTTTGACGACACGATAATTAGCACAAGCACTGCAAATTGGATCATTAGTGAACATGCCTCGTATGTCGTCATTTGCCTCGCCCCCTTCAGAAAGGGAGATGCGGCGCCACCCATGAGCTTTTGTTGTCCTATTTATTTTACCATGAAATCTGGATAATTCAGCAGAATATCAGAACGTATATTCTCCTTTTTACAAAAATGAACAACACATGTGATGCTCGGCGCAGAAAGCGGTTTCTCATGTCGCCAAACAACCAGCATGAGCAGTCCAACCACCATCCACAAGTTTCACCACACCCGCATCATTTCTTCTACCTTACCCTCACTCACACGCCCGTTTTCCATAAAAACATGCGGAAATCCTGCTGCGTAGCCTCTTACATTTTCCTCACCAAAAATACCTGCGACACGATCGCGTGTGGCAGCGAGTCCGGAGTGGTTATGGATCCTGCAAAATTTTTTCAAATCTTCCCCATACATCCATTGGTCTTCCGCCTCTTTGTTAAAACCAATTATGGAGCATCTGACTTTATCCCCATCCATTTTCCGACGCGCGGAGAGCATGATTCGGTCAATAAAATCATCATTAGGCAGGGAATAGCCGGCAAAGATTAGATGTTTGGCGTTCTCGAGCGCCACTTTCATGTCGTTTTGAATTTCTTGAATAAATGAAGGCTGAATGAGCTTGAAATTGGTTTGTGTCGTGAATGCGGTGTGATGACTTTCCGTAATCGTTCCGCAATGCGTGCATTGAACAGCGTCGTAAATGCCTGATTCCATTGCCACTTTTTCTTCGCATGAACGCGGTATTTTTGGTGACAGCGATGGTAGGATCTGTGGTGGAAACAGACTGGATGAATCAATCCGCCATTCATTTCCTAAATAGAACGTGAGTTTTCCACATTTCGGGCATTGCCTGAACCCATGACAGCCATGGGGAAAATAGAATTTTCCAATTCTGACCCGTCTTCCGGACATATATGTATCATCATTCAGCTGTTGAACCGCCGTTTCATTCATCGGAAACCACGCAGATGGTGTCTGATCCTCGACTTTTCGTACCGCGATAAAATGGGCAAGATCATTGAACAGTTTCATGGGTTGTGACGGCGACCCGATATTCGGAGATCTGTGATTCACTACATTGTGGGCATTGAAGATGAGCCATAGAAAGATCGGATCCCAGTTCATCGAAATCACCGCATAACTGAACAGATAAAAACGGCGATCATCAAAGGGAACCGTTCGATCTGCTCTTTGCACGCCTTCTTCCATCATCCGACGTGCAAGAGTCATGGCAAATTGATGATAGTGCTGGTACAACGATTTTGTTTTCGGATCTTGCAGAAGTTGTGCATAGCCGATCGCGTGTATTAATTGCGTCAGCATATCCAACGTGCGTCGTGCCGCAATCAATCGATCAAGCGTGATGAACTGACCTTCTACATCAATCCCTTTCTGTACTTGAATATGCAGATCAAGTAAATTATACAAATCCTCAAGACTGAATGGGTGTCGCGGACAACGCTTGATCACCAATTTCACAGCTTGCCAATCATAGAGCATTTGCAAGTGTTGTGCACGCGTTTTCGGAATTTTGAGGACGTTCATTGCTTCTTCTTCCTGATCGAAAAACGTTGTATCAATCAGCTTGAGCAGTGCCCCCAACTCAGTTCGCACCTGTTCCTTGGCATCTGGAAATGCCTGCTCGACGGCACTCATTAAACTGTGCACATCAGAATCCACTACTGCGGCCAGTGTCTGAAACAGTTGTCCCAATTCTTTCGTCGTTTTCATGTTCAGAGGTTTTGTTGCCCCTGCGCCCCAGAATATGACTGTTTCCGGCCAGTATGGGTTGTACTTTGTATAACGGTTCATGCGGGCAGTGCTCCTCACTACATGTCATATCTTAATTCTGCCCAAGTCATTCAGGATCAGCCATCTCTCCTCATTTTTTCGTTTTAAATTTGTTCATCGTAAAAGTTCATGATTTGTGTTCATCACTACGTTATACTGTTAGGGTGACTAGAGACTATGATCGCGAGGGGATCGCAATGTATCAAGTGAAAGAATTTGATCAGCAAGGATTGCACTTTTATCGTTTAATGGATGAAACTTCATTTGTGGACGTCTGTCCGACGCGTGGTGGAATGGTCACTGCTTTTCATGTTGAGGGCGAAGACGTTCTTTTTATGAATGAAGAAACACTTTTTGACACCAATAAAAATGTGCGCGGCGGAATTCCTGTACTGTTTCCGATTGCGGGTCAACTGACGGACAAATCTTATTCGTGGAATGGCATCACTTACCCGATGGCCAATCATGGACTCGTCCGGACCCGCCCATGGCGCGTAATCAGTAATGTGCATGACTCCGTACATGCATCGTTGAAAATTGCTTTCCATAGTTCGGAAGTAACTCGAGCATCCTACCCATTTACTTTTGAAGTTGAACTCACATATACCCTTCATGAAGGCATCCTGAGCATTGACCAGGTTGTCAATAATCGATCCGATCAGTCCATGCCGGTCGATCCAGGCTACCATCCCTATTTTAATAAGAAAGAAAAGACGCTTCATCTGACAAGTAAGGCAACCCAATACTTGGATTACAATGATCAGAAAATCAAGCCGTTTACCGGATCCATTGACATGACCGGACTGAAAGAATCGGTTGTGCTCTTCGATGCTGAAGAAACACAATTGGCATTTGATTTTAATGAAGATAAAAAAGTAGTGATCAATCAAGATCCGCTTTTTCGCTACACGGTGCTCTGGGTTGAAGGCGATCAGCCGTTTGTCTGCGTGGAGCCTTGGACAGCAATGACGAATGCTTTGAATGAAAATAAGGAGCAGTTGCTGCTTGTTAAACCTGGCGAGCCTTTGAATTTGAAGATGTCCATTCAGTTAGAAAAGCGTTAATCACCACTCAAAAAGGGGTGCCCTCACGATTTCGAGGACTCCCCTTCTTCTCTAAAATTTAGCTGATGCGGCGATTTTGCTCACGAAGTTTACCGAGCTCTGCTTCGAGTTCCAGTCTCCGTTGCTTTAACGCATAGAGTTCATTCGTAATCGATTCTGTCAGTTGAACATTGCGCTGGCGCAGTTGTTTGTACAAGTCTAAGATTCGTCGATTAACGTACGACATCTGTATACGGAGATCACTTTCTCTTTGTCGGTCGCGTTCCGCCGACTCCTTGAGAAAAGCCGCCAAATTGTTTTTGATTTCATTTTGCCATTCGTCATCTTGCAATTTCTCAGCGAAGAGGTACAGGTCCAGATAGTCATCGATTTTTGCTTCTTTTGGATGATTCATCATGTGTAGCCCTCCCTTTATCTATCAATACTCACTGTCCAAACTACAGGTTTACTCAGCTCACTTAAAAATGTGTTTTGTCCATTTTATTAAAAAATGAAAAAATTGTTACACTTTCTTATCATTCAAAAGAAAGTTCTGCCAAGCACTTCTACATAAGCATCGATGCGCATTGCCTCATCCACCTGACCAATTGCCTGCTTGCTAATTTTTCTTATTTTATCTTGAAGCTTATGATCTGTCAAAATATTTATCTGGAAATCTCTGAATTTCCTGATCATGCTCTTCCCCTCAAGCTGGATGCGTCACCGAGCATCGAAGCGTTGTTTCTCCCTTATTTATTCCTTTCCTAGTTACAAAATCGTTTTAATGGTGCCGGTAAAAAAGAAAACACGTATCGACGAGACTTTCGAATACGTGTCAACCCTTTATCTATTCACTTACATCCGGAAAACTTCACTTTATCGCGGTTTTTGATGAGATTGCTTTTCTTGATAACTCTTTCTGATTCATATAGGACTGGATTTCTGTTTCATCTTTCGCAGTCAGTTGAACAAATTGGATTAATTAATTGTACGTCTCCCGTGCTTCACTTCTTTACGAGTGACCATACCCTTAACATGGATCATCGTGCCATCTTCTTTGGCAAAAGAAAGCGCAAAATAAACTTCTTTCTTCACCGGAAAGTCGATCGTGCATTTAATTTTCATGCCGCCAACACTGAGATCGAGCATTTCCACATCAAACGACTTATTATTCAATTTTTGTAACGTATGCTCGCCAAAGTCAATCACACGAATCGTACACTTTTCACCGGATAGCTTAATCCGATGATGTTTACGCCTTTCTATCGGTTCTTTATCGGCAATTAATTTTTGATTGCTCGATAGCTTTTTCTTGAGCCTCATGATGGTTATGCGGTCTTTATACATGATCCTCCGATAATGAAGAATGAATAAGGAAAGCACAATCAGCACAAACAACATTTCAATACCTGCACCAAGAGCTAAGATTGTATAACGAGACATTAGTGATCACCTCACAGATTGTAAAATGACGTTGTACGAAAGAGTGCCTCATAACCTTCGAACATCTGTGTCTCTACATTTATGATCGGTTGAAAATGATGAAAAAAATTTTCATTTCTAAGAAAATGAAATAACCACATTTTTTTCGCCTCTTTATTTGATCAAAACGGCGCACCAAAAACATGGAAGATTTCAAGTTGCTTCATCCATTTCGGCAACTCGGCGGCCATAGCATTTGCCTTAGGCCCGTAGTTTTGCGGCCCTATTTTTCAATAGGTGTGCCATTTCGATTGGTTTTGTATTGGTTATTTTGTCACAACTCATACAATTAATCAATGCCATTTGACCTATTTTTACCAGTTGATAACATTATTCAATCAAAAGTTGACATTCCAGTGGTAAAACTTACATCTTTCATTGAATATCCCCTTTTAGCGCTATGATGAAGGGAAATCAAAAATACTGGGCAAAAAACACTCAGTCCTTATTTTTACATCAATTCTGCTTCGATCGCTCGCTTGCCGCAGGCGCACTGCGAGCCTCCTCAAACAATCAAAAATCTGCGGGGTCTCGCCAGCACCTGATCCCGCAGGCGTCTCGCGTCTTCGCTACATTCTTAAGCAAAGAATTTATGTCATCAAAAAAAACACGGTTTCCCGTGTCGCTATCATTTCTTTTCCCTTTTCATGGCTTTCAGTTCTGAAATTAACTCTTCTGAGAGATCGGCTTGCGTTGCCTGACTATTTTCCTTCTGAATGGCCTCATAGATTTCCGCTCGGTTCACGTCAATGTCACGTGGTGCCGAAATACCCAATTTAATCTGATCACCGGCAATGCCAACAATTTTCACTTCAATATCATCGCCGATGCGAATCGCTTCACCAAGTTTTCGTGTCAAGATCAGCATCTGGTCACGCCCTCTCTTCTGACGAGGTCGCAACTAGGCGCTCTCGAAGCGAGTATCGGGAATGATCCGGAATATATTGCTTACCGAGTTGCTCACGCCCATTGATGATAATCGGCGCCTTGAGATTTGCTGTCGATTGGGAAAATGGCTTTCGCACGCTGACAATAACCCAAATAGCAACGTCCTGCTCAGATTGAATCGCCAATTGTTGAACCAAATGGTCAGGAAGATCGATGCTGTACTCTTCGAAATAGAGAAAAGGAGAAGTCACGATAAAAGCAACATCCGCATCATCAAGAGATTGCAGGATCGAGAAAGCTTCGCCAAAAGGTTGGAGGATAAAGCGCTTGTCATGAGCAAAACCGGGAATTCCGGATGAAAAAGAAATAATTTCATTTTCATTGATCTCTTGTTCGCCGTAATACTTTGTTTTTATCTTCATGATTCTCTTATCCTTTCTCATCAACAAACATGCCGACAGCTTGAATAGCCAAAGAAGGGTATTGCTGCATAGATATTGTGACTTGCCCCGGTTGATACGTCAATTGGGGTGCATTCACTTTTGCTTGGATCACCGGTGCATGCGTTTGCCAGTCGACCTGCAATTGTGCTGGCGTCACGTCGTAACTCACCGCTTGAGATGCGGGCGTACTGCCGGTATCATAATGTGTACCGATTACCGCTCTTTCAACGCTCTCCGCAGCTTGTTTCGCGAAGAGATTTCGCCCCTTATTCTTCTCAATATGTAAAAGTTCGTCCCCTTCTTGGGCATGACGAACAATGCCATCCAAAACTGCTTGCTTTCCCGCTTGTGCTGCGTCGCGAATACGAACAAATACCGATTTCAAATCCATGTTATGCCAACCTGCCGATTGATCGATCTTCACTTGAGCAGGTGTGCGTTCAATCGACATTGTTGCTTTTGGCTGCTCAATCGATTGATCCGCTTTCGGTTGGCTTATGGTTTGGACAGCATTTTGTGTACTGATCGCAATTTTGCCAAATGTTTGATGCATCTCAAGATGAGGGATTGTACTCGCCATGATCATCACCACATATTTCTAAAAAATGCCATAATACTAAAGTTCATGAGGATTATTTCAAAAAGTCAACAAGAGAAGTCTGAATGATTTTCGCTCCGACCGAGAGTGAGGCATTATAGACATTCTGCTGCTCATTCAATTTTACGATTGTTTCCGCGTAGTCAGCGTCTTCATTGCTGGACATGACTTGTGTAGCCACTGTCTTTTGCTCATCCAACCGGTTCTTGACCATATCAATACGATTGGTCTTTGCACCAAGATCAGCTTGAGCACTGCTTACTTCATCTAAATGGGTATCAAGTTTTCCAAGGTAGTCACTGATGTCTTGTCCTGTTGCCGTACCGCCATTCAAAGCATTCTTCAAATCATTTAAATCACTGAACAGTGAGGACGTGAACACTTGATTCGGATTCACATTAATTGCCATTGAGATGCCATCATTAACCGCAACGGAAAAGTTTGGATTATCAAGCGCGGTTTGATTAATGGTCACTGTTCCATCTGAAGCTTGAGTCAGAAGCGGGTTTGCGGAATCACTGCCGCTAAAAATATACTGTCCGCCCACTTGCGTGTTCCCTAATGTGACCAGTTGCTGCGTCAATTGATCCACTTCTACACCTATAGCTTTTCGCTGATCGGCTGTGTATGTATCTGTGCTTCCTTCTGTTGTCAGCTCACGGATACGTTGAAGTACATCATCCACTTGCGAGAGTGAATCATCTGAGCTATCAAGCCATTTATAAGCGTTGGTCACGTTCTTTTGATATTGCTCAACATGACTAACATCCGTACGGTAAGCAATTCCCATTGTTGCGACAACCGGATCCTGGGAAGGACGGGTGATTTTCTTTCCTGATGCCAATTGATCCTGATAATCCGCTATTTTGCTATAGCCACCGGAAATATTCTGCAGAACATTATTGGTCATCATGCCTTGTGTAATCCGCATTATTTATCACCCCATCTTATTAATTAAAGTATCCAACAAAGTATCAAGTGTTGTAACAACTTTAGCCGCCGCACCGTAAGAGTGTTGGAACTGGATCAAATTTGTTAATTCTTCGTCAAGGGATACCCCGCTGATTGAGGAACGCCGGTTTTGCGCCGCTGCCAATGTCGTTGCTGAGTTGCTTGTAAATTGTTGTGCAGACTGTGAATTAACACCGATCTGTCCAATCAGGCTCTGCAAATAACTCTTCAAGGTCATCGTATCGCTGCCTGTGCCATCAATAGCATAAGCATTCGTTGCGATCACGTTGGCCATTGCCGTCGCCCCGCTGTTGTCGCCGCTCGGTTTCGCGGTGCCATCTGCATTCAGCCCGTTTGCCTTCACATCGCTACCTGTTAGATTGCTGTTCACATGAATAGTGAGCGCAGTTACGATTCCTGAACTATCTCCGAGGAAGAAGTCACCTTTTGTGCTATCATAGCCCGCCGTCTTCTGATAAGCAGTATTCATTTCCGTTGCTAATGTGCTTGCCATATTATCCAAGCTCTTTAAGACACTTGGATAATCGTTTGTATAGGCATCAATGAGTCCTTGAAGTTTCCCTGAAAAATCTTTGCCCAATCCCGTTGAAACAGCCGTTGTGTCATCGGATTGAACCATCGCCATCGTAACCGTTGGCGCTGAACTGTTGGTCGTGTCGATTGTTGCCTTCAAATGATTATTTGTTAAAGCGGCACCATCGACCAGAGTTGCTGCTGGGCTATAAGACGCACCGGTTCCATCAACCATCTCAATGGTATATTTTCCTTCTGCAAGTGGTGATGGGTTGCCGCCGCTTGGCACTTTCGTCACTTTGATGTTGACAAGCTGCGCCAATTTTTCCGTGAGCGCATCGCGTTGGTCGTAGAGATCATTGGCGAGTAACCCGTTCGCTTCTTGCTTGTTGATTTGTGAATTAAGTGCGTTGATTTGATCTGCGTAATTATTGATCAGCTTCGTATTTTCCGTAATTTGCTGGTTGAGATTATCTTGAACTTTTCCTAAAGACGTGCCAATGTAATTAAACGTATCGGCGACCGCCGCTCCATTTTGTAGCACAACCGTACCTGTTCCGCTGGTTCCCGCATTGCCCGCAAGATCCTGAAGCGATTGCCAGAAACCATCCAGTTCAGATGAGATTCCGGTATCCGTCGGTTCATTAATAATATCTTCCATTTGGCCGTAGGCATCACTTAATGCACTCCAATAGCCATTCTCGTTTGAATTGTCACGAACTTGTTGATCAACAAATTGGTCGCGGATTCGGACAATTGCATCATCGTTCACACCTGTACCAATCTGACCGGCACCGCGTGCAGCGTTGATGCCAATGCCCGGATAAGGGGTCCATGTAGTCAAATTGACACGTTGACGAGAGTAGCCGTCTGTATTGGCATTTGAAATATTATGTCCGGTCGTCTGAATCGCTGTCTGCGTGACTTGCAGTGCCCGCTGCATCATATCTAAACTAGAAAAAATCGGAATCACTGGTTGCACCTCCGTCTATATTAAGTCCGAGAATCTATACGTCCGCTGTAAACGGATGACGGTGCCTGTCCGTCTCTTGGGTTTCGGTAATTATGCAAATTCTGATTCTGTGGTTTCAAGAGATTCATGTTCAGCTTGACCCAAAGTAATGAATCGCGAAGAAGTTCTTGATTCAGCTTATTCGCCTGTTTCAATCGATACACACTGTTCGCGAGTTCAAGATAAATCTTTTGCCATGCTTCACGCTCTTGCTCTGGCACCATCACTTTTTCCCAATCTGAAAAAGTGATCGATTCACCAGCATCTGTACCAAGATCGATCTGAATGATCGATGTCCGCGCTGTCTCCAATTTCTGCAAACGTTCAACCAGCGGTGTTTCTTTCGAACTGATCTCACCGACCGTTTGAGCATCTCCCACTTTGACCGCATCTCTTTTTTCAATGGCTAGGGTGTACAGAGCGTCATGACAGTCAATCATCGCGGTCATCGTTTGCTTCATTTGCTTTAGAGACATAGTTGTTCACTCCCTTAATGCTGAACCTTTATCGATTGTTCCAGAAGTTATACATTTTCTCTGCAATAGTTTTCGAGGAAACATAATACGTGCCAGCATCAATCTGCGTTTTGATCTGATCAATTTTTTGCTGTCTGGCTTCTTCAAGTTTCTTCGCGCCTTGCATGCGTTTTGCCGCGTTAGAAATTTCAACCTTATCATTTGTCTTAGCTGGTGCTATTGATTGTTCACCAAGTTTTGCTGCCTGATAGTTCGTTGAATACGACTGAACAGGCTGGTATCCGTTAATTTTCAATGAATTCACCTCATCTCAGAGGAATTTAATACTGGTTATAATCTCGAACTTTATTTTGCTTTCCCTATATTATATCGGCATTGTAGCTTATTTCTTTAGTTCTCTTGGGTGATCCTTAGGTATGATACGTCTTTCCCCGTTGTGAACGGCTTGCCGCTTCATCTCTTTTTTGCTGCTGATCAATGTCATGCTCCAGTCGATGCCGGCAGTTATCACAGAGCGCCCCGGTTTGGATCAACGTTCCACAAGACTTGCACGGGTAGCCAAGGTTAGGGAATACAGAGGTCTGAATTTTTCCTTCTCGAATCCACTGGTAAATCCAGTTAACATCGACACCGGTTGCTTCATGAACCTCAGTAACCGTTGATCTCCTGTTTTCCTGTTTACGAATAAAACGATAGACGGTCTCATACATTTGATCTTGTTTTTTTAGACAGTCGGGGCAGTATGGAGAAGACACTCTGACAAAGAGTCTTCCGCAGCCCTTACAGTTTTCGAGATCTGCCAATGAAATTCCTCCCTTAATCAAAAGCCAAATACTGGAGGGTAGGATCAATTGATCGCCCGCATGTTAGCACTCACAGATTTCGCTTTTCTCATTAATTATCGGACTAGATGTGTTAAAATTTAGTGATTTGTCACATCTACGCCCCTTCACTGCTGGCGCCCATGGTAAAATAGCAACACGTGTAACTTGCTTTTACTTATTTTTTAAATGCGTACAGAGCAGTTATTCGGCAAAAATACTAAGCTTCACTGAGATGGCTAGAATTAAGTCAAAGCCTATGAATAGTCATGTCGACTTATTAAATGATACAACAAGAAATGATAACACCGAGCGAAGGGAAATAACTTCATGCACCTTTTTAGAAAACATTGGCTTGGTTGGTTCCTTGCCTTCGATATAGTACTTGCCCTATTCCTTTTTAATCTCTATCCTGCAGGGCAGCATCTTTTAAAGAATAATTTTGTGACCAAGATCATCAATGATGCTGAAAAAGTAAAGAATGACGCCCTGCAGATAACAGGAGATACGGCGGAGAAAAGTTCCGTACAGATTGATGCACCCCAGATTCTTCAGAAACCCGAGTTACCTCGAGGCTGCGAAGTGACTGCTCTTGCAATGTTGCTTCAGAACGCCGGCGTCCAGGTCAGCAAAATGGAATTAGCGAGTAAAATTCACAAGGTCCCCTATTATCAAAATGGCTATTACGGCGATCCAAATGTTGGGTTTGTCGGCACTATGTATTCGTTCAGCGAGCAAGGGTATGGTGTGTATCACAAACCTTTGGCAAATCTTGGCCAGGATTTTCTACCTGGAAAAATTATCGATCTCAGCGGCAAATCTTTTGATGCTGTCTTGAGGCAGCTCCAGAACGGCATTCCGGTTGTCGTCATCACCAATGCCACATTTGAGCCGCTGCCACAGAATGCTTTTCAAGTCTGGCAGACAAAAGAAGGCAAAGTGAAAGTCACCAATCAGGAACATTCCGTATTGGTGACCGGATATGACAAAGATCATATTGTATTTAACGATCCACTTGGAAAAAAGAACACAGTGGTTGATAGAACCGCATTCATTAAAGCATGGCAGCAAATGGGCAGTCAGGCGATTAGCTATCGCCATTCCTTTTTCGAATAAGAGGCTTCCTTCGACGGAGCATTGCTCACTCTCAATCTTTTTTTCGTTTACTATTTTTAAAACAAGTGTTCATCTTGGTTATCCATGGATGAGTGTGAATGAGTCAATACGTGCCGGATGTGCCGGACTTAGTGCCTCTGCAGCTAAGCGGATCGTTGCTCCGGTCGTATAGATATCATCAACGAGAAGGATCTTTTTTCCGCTTATCTGATGAAGCATGTCATTCTTGATGGAAAAAGGAGTGTTTCGGGAGCGTATCCGCTCATTCCGATCTTTCTTACTTTGCTTTTGCTCATTTTTCTTCCGCACGAGTGCAGACACAATTGGCTGTCCTAATTGCTCGGCAAGCACTTCCGCTTGATTAAATCCACGCTCATTCAACCGCTCGACACTAAGCGGAACGGGTACAAGAAAATCATAAGTGCAGGTAGGACTCTTTTTCCAAAATCTTGGATGTAAATTGGGCCTGTTAATCCATTTCATCACCTGCTTCACTTCCTTTTCAAATCCTGACGCAATCACTGCATCCCCACGGAATTTGAACGCAGTCATGACTTCTTTCATGAAGGGGTTATAGTTATAGACTGCATAGTTTCGTCCATACAAACCATTTCTCTCGCTGTTCGCCCATTGCAGACAGTCGTGGCAACGATGATCGTGCACAAACACCGGTGCCAAATCTTGTAAATCCCGTCCGCATTGTCGACAACTGTGCCGCCAATCAATGCGCTCTAATTTCTCTCTGCATGACGCGCAAAATCCAAGTTGATGTTCTGAAGAGAGGAACGTGCGAAAGGTGAGTGGTTCTTGTCTTTCTACGCGACAAATGAGACAACGATCATGATTCAAAACCCACCCTCCTTATTCATTTGTTCAATCTGCCGACGTGCGCGTACCATCGCTAATGTCTTTCCATTATGAAAAAAGAGAATATCACCGGAAGGAGATGCAGATGAGCGTCCAACACGGCCGGAAATCTGAACAAGCGCACAAGTATCAAATACCCGATCATCCGCGCCGAGTACCGCAACCTCTACTCCAGGAACAGTGACCCCCCGTTCAAGTATGGTGGTTGTCACCAAAATTCTTATTTTTCCGTTGCGAAAGTCGTTCACCTTAGTATGACGATCTGGATCTTCTGCATGTACCCCAGCTGTTCGAACGAACCCTTCTTTTTGGATGGTTTCGGTCAGTTCACGGACCATCGTCACAGTCGGCACAAACAGAAACAATTGGCGTGCCTGCTGTTTCTTCGTGAGTAACCAATCAAGGAGCGGCTTGGGCAGCTGTCCTTTTTGGATGGAGCGAGTCCAATTACCAACCCAATGAAACCTCGGTACCGGAAGCGGGTGTCCGTGATAGCGTCTCGTAATTTTTACTCCCTTTAATTTTCCCTTCAAATAAGCACTCTTCAGCGCTTCTGGCGGTGTAGCCGTCAGATAGCCAATCGGTGCACCTGGTTTCGCTGCCTTCTGAACGGCAAAAGCGAGCATTGGATCATAATGAAACGGAAACGCATCCACTTCATCGATAAAGATACAATCAAAACAATTGGCATAATGAATGAGTTGATGTGCCGTTGAGATCACAAGTTGCGCTTCCGGATACGCTTCCTCACTTCCGGCATAGAGGCCGCTGATCGACACTGTTGGGAATACCGAGCGCAATCTTGGGAGTAATTCACGTACCACATCCGTACGCGGCGTCGCCAACGCCACATGATGGCCTTCTCTTAACGCTCGATCGATCGCTTTGTAAATTATCTCCGTCTTTCCGGAGCCGGTAACTGCCCAGACGAGGAATGAATCCCCATGAGCAAGCGCGTGATCCAGAGCAAATGCCGCCGCATTTTGTTCTTCAGACAAGGTGCCTGTCCACGTACAGAGCTCTGAGCCATCACTTTTCGGTGCCGATGCTGCAGGCGCCGGTCCAACCCATCTGACCAAACGACTGCATGCGCGCACAATGCCCATAGTGAGGCAATGACGACAATATACACACTCCTTCCGGCATCGCGCGCATGAACAGCTCGCAAATGATTCTTGATCACGATTTCCACATCGATTGCACTGCCATTTTTTTCGATAACTAAATAAATCCAAAAAATGCGCATTGTAAGCAGTTATTGCCGGGCGCATGGTGACATAACCTTTGTTCAGATGCTCTTTGATCACTTGATCTGAAAAAGGAAGCTCCTCCGCGCGATACTCTTTACCATACAAGAAACGCTGAACATCCGAACTGAAATTGGGAGATAAGTCGCTCTTTCGTGTAAGTAACATCATAGGTAAACGAACCTTCTTTCGAGGAGAAAATGAGGTGTAAAAATGAGGGTTGTCGATCATCTGAATTATGAGGAAGAATAAGTGGACCATTTCATAGAGGAGAGAATCTGTTAATAAAAGTATTCGACGCCATTCGCGTTATTCCTTCAATTATTTCGCAAATTATTAAAAAGAGCCGTTACATAAATCGTCTTCCGTCTCTATACGGTGTTTGTCCAATACAAATGAGTCAGTTTGTCCCATTCTAGTAGCGAATTGTCACGTTTGGATCAGTTTTTGTCCATCCCTATTAAAAATTATCCGAGTCCACCCCATCAGTAGCTCAATGCCCAAATCAGCCGAGCATAAGAAAATCAAAAAGAGACCTCTCATCAGTCGATTAGACGATGAGAGGGTCTCTCTAACTACATCAAGCTTTTTAAAGCTATCTTTTATAGGAATTTAATTAATTTTTACCCAACCGTTTTTGATCGCTTCAACAACAGCTTGTGTACGGTCTTCTACGTTCATTTTCTGCAAGATGTTGCTGACGTGGTTTTTGACGGTTTTCTCACTAATGTACAGATGTTCCCCAATGGCCCGGTTGCTCTTACCATCTGCCATAAGCTGCAGAACTTCGCATTCTCGATGTGTAAGAATATGAAGCGGTGGGCGGTACTCTTGATCACGGAAACCGGAAAGTTCAGTTGAATAGCCCTGTGTGGCCAGACGGCGAAACTCATTCACAAGATTGTGGGTCACTTTCGGATGGATGTAGGCACCACCTTGAGCGACGATCCGCACAGCTTGAATCATGGAATCCGCATCCATTTCTTTCAGCAAGTAGCCAAGTGCACCGGACTTCAGCACATGTGTGACATAGCTTTCATCATCATGAATCGATAGAATGATTACTTTCAAACCCGGGTGATTTTTAATCAGCTGTCTTGTTGCCTCAACCCCGTTCAATTTCGGCATGTTGATGTCCATCAACACTACATCCGGATCTGCGTCTTCGATCAGTTGTTCAGCCGTGCTGCCGTCATCACCTTCAGCCACGACTTCAAAATCACTTTCCATATCTAATATTCTCTTAACGCCTTCACGAAAAAGACGATGGTCATCAATTAATGCAATCGTTGTCACTTTTGGTCGCACATTTGTCACAAATATCTCTGCTGTCAATTGTTCAAACCATCAACCACCGGTTCAACACCTTGAACTGTCTTTTTTCCAGTGAAATTGATCGTACATACTTCCCCTATTGCAGCAGATATCCACCTCGCTTTTATTCTATCAAATTACCAATGAGGCTTGGGATGGCGCTCATTCGATATGTAGTTATTGTTCAAGTACATCTTCCTGATGGATCGGTATATTAATTAATATTTTCGTTCCGGAATTTACTTCTGAACGAATGATCAATTCGCCTTCCAAGAGTTCAGCTCGTTCTTTCATACCGATCAATCCGTAACTCCCTTCCTTTGTTACCGATTGGTCGAATCCCTTTCCATCATCGATCACTAGTATTAGGACTTTATCCTCTCTGTATTCCAATCGAACATTAATTTGCGTTGGATTGGCATGAATGCAGGCGTTTTGCATCGCCTCTTGAATTAGTCGAAATAACGCTGCCTCAATTCGCGATTGCAGCCGTTTTTCACGCCCAGTACTTTCAAAGTTCATTCGAATGGAGGGAAAGTCGCTGTTCACACGGTGAAAATACTTCTTCAATGTGGGTACTAACCCTAAATCATCAAGGCTCATTGGTCTGAGATCATAGATGATTCGCCTGACTTCACCAAGTGCACCCTGTACCATCACCCTGTATTTTTGTAATTCTTTATGCGACGCTTCCATTCCTTCTTTCTGCCCGACACGCTCAACCACGTCAAGGCCGAGTAATACCTGTGCCAATGTCTGTGCAGGTCCATCATGGATCTCTCGCGAAAGTCTCTTTCTCTCTTCCTCAAGTGATTCAATAATTTTCAGGCCAAACGCACGCTGCTCCCTGGCGCTTGCAATGACCTCGCCAACCTGTTTCAGATCACCGGTCAGGTAATTCAGAACGACTGTGACTTGTCCGATCAGATTCTCTGCTTTTTGAATGGTCGTTTGCAGCTGAACAAGTCGGCGTTCCAATTCATTCCGGCGTCTCTTCATCTGCCTTTCCATTTCGCGCACAATCGACAAATCGTTCTGAATAGTATTTGCGGTTTCATAGGCATGACGTACATCAGCTTCTCCGTATTGATTAAAAGCTCTGCTGATCTCCGCCAAGCGTCCTCTCGACCGTCTTGCTGCTAATTCGAGCGTGTCACTTCGTTCGATGATTCCTTCCAGTTCTTGTCGAACAAGTTGAAGTTCTTTTACCAGCGCGTCATGCTCTTTACGTGATTGTTCACCAATCTCAAAGATCTGAGACTTGCTGTCGCTCACATTATCAATCATATTGTTGATAATTTTGTCAAGATGCTTGACATCTTGTGCCGCATTTATTGGTTTGCTGGTTGACATAATTTCCCTCCATAACAAATGTAGCGAAACACATGCATGCATGCTAGCCACATTATGCCTATCTATGTATAGGTATTAAGAACTATTTGATTGCCGGATCAACTGCTCTGTTCTTCGGCACTTTGTTCGTGTATCGTTATTTTTGTATTCTGAGACAAACAATTTTCTTAATAAAAATTTGTCATAACTCTGTCTATACCCATTGTTTCTTAGAGATAAACAATTGACAAGGGTAAATTCTACCAAGCAATGAAATGATTTATATTCATCATATCACTTTTTAAAACTATTTTTCCTTCAACGGTCGAAACATTATCGATTGTCGTCGAAGATAATATGAATAAAACTATTTTATTATAAGTTTGAATGCCATACTTATTTGTTCGACGAACTATTGTTCTTTTTATCGTATCGATGAAATTCATTTTTGTAAACATTCATTCAGAATTCATCTACGGCTCACACGCACATAGTGCTTTAATAAATTCAAGAAAAAATTTTAACTTTAGAGATTAATGAAAGGAGCTATTCATGTCTTTAGAAAAGTATAGAACCATTCAATCGTCGAGCAGTGTTGAAACGGAAATTAAGCGTTCACGCTTTATCGCATCCGTCTATCCGGTAGAGACTGAAAACGAGGCTGAGCAACTGATTCAGACTGTTCGTAAGGAACATTGGAAGGCAAATCATAATTGTTTTGCCTATATCATAGGAAAGAAACAAGAAATCCAAAAGGCAAGCGACGATGGTGAACCAAGTGGCACCGCTGGAGTCCCGATTCTCGATGTCCTGAAACGTCGCCATGTATGTAATGCTCTGGTAATTGTTACCCGATATTTCGGAGGGATCAAACTCGGCGCAGGTGGCTTAATTCGCGCTTATGCACATTCAACGAGTAGCGGATTGAATGAAGCAGATGTTATCGAACAGATTCCTTCTTTCCAGTGGGCTGTGACCGTTGACTATCATTTGAGCGGAACTTTAGATAACAAACTCCGTGAATCTCATTATGCGGTAAAAGAAATCCGTTATCTAGACAAAGTCACTTTTGATCTCTATACCGACCAGGAGGAAGAACACCTATTTATTGACTGGATCACCGATTTGACAAACGGTCAGGCACAAATTGAAAAACGATGCGAACTCTATTTACAGAAAAAAGTGCCGAATCCTGGCGAAATTAAATAATTTCCCCGCGTCTAGTGGCGGGCAGATGGACCGTCTCGATAATGAAGCTGCCTACTCCTTAATCGACATTATTTTTTCATTTTACGAATTTTGCTGAAAAAGCACTAATTTTACATTGATGGAAATGATCGACTTAGGTAAAATAAAGCTATTGTTAATAAGCTGTGACTAATGAACTATTGAGTATTTAATTTTTTTATTGACCTACGCTGATCTGTGAATGAATCAGAACTTGAAGGAGAATCCGTCGATAATGACATTAAGCAGAATAGAAAACCAAAAGAAAAAGCATGGTAAGCGTAAGAAAATTTTAATCATCGTATTGGCTGTACTTCTTGTTCTGGCAGGGAGCGGCGTGAGTTACGGCTATTATTTAACGAAGAAACTCGAAACCGTAACAGGAAATGCACAAAAAAAACTAGCCCGCGGAAACAAATCAGATTTGCGTGCTGAAAAAGTTGATCCGGTTAAGGACGACTTCTCCATTTTGTTCATCGGTATCGACAAGCGCAAGAATGAACCGAGTCGTTCGGATGCACTGATTCTTGCAACATTCAATCACGCAACAAACAAAGTACACATGGTCAGCATTCCTCGTGATTCAAAAGTTCAAATTATTGATCCGACCCACACGCGTGATTATGGCATATCTAAAATTACCCATGCCCATGCCTATGGTGATGCCAATAATGGACAGGGTGCTGACTATACCATTGCAACCGTTGAGAATTTGTTTAAGGTTCCTGTTGATTATTATGTTCAAGTAGACTTTGATGCATTCATGAAGATTATCAATGCGCTTGGTGGCGTGGAGATGGATGTGCCCGTCAAACTGGTTACTCAAAATAGTAAGGACAAGAAGGGCAAAAATGCCATCGTTCTTAAACCAGGTAAGCAACTACTCAACGGTGAGCAGGCACTTGCATTGGTACGTAATCGTAAATCCCCAGGTGCAGGCGGCGACTTTGGACGTGGCAGAAGACAGATGGCAATGATTGAAGCAATTGTGAAGAAAAGTTCTAAGCTGTCTTCTGTGACCAAATACAGTAAAGTAATCGATTCTCTCGATCAGAACTTCGAGACAAACCTAACATTTGGACAACTGCTTAGTCTGCGCCAATACGCAGGCTCACTATCAGGAATAAAAACCTTACAGTTGAAAGGTACAGACGACATGAGCACGGGTATTTACTACTATGCCTTAGATGATAATTATCTCAATAAAGTCCGTACCCAACTTAGAGAGCAGCTCAATTATCAAACGGTCGCAGGGAGCGACAGTTCACAGGAGAACAGCAGTATGAACGGAACATCATCATCTTCCTCGAGCACCACAAGCGATTCAGGACTTGCTACTGATTCATCCGGTTCAGCCAGCAATCAATAATACTTGCGCTATATAATAAGCCTGTGCGTAGATTGTTCATACGCATAGGCTTATTTCTTTTCGCACTCGAATTGATGAATCACAATTGGTGTGCGTACCTGTTCATATAAATGATTTCCTTTAAATGATTTCCTTGAAGTTATTCTATTAGCCAGCAGGTTCAAGCACCATGCATTGAATGATCGATTCTTATGCATCGATCGTTCGGACTTTTGCTCGTTTAATCTGTTCTCTCGCGCTCGCCAACATTTTGCACTCTCCGCTTTTCTCGTACATCAATCATTGGAATATCCTCCAAAAAAAAGATGAGCAAAAACCGTTTAGAATTTATCTTGCTTTAAATGTGCGTCGATTGCTGGCATCAGCTAGAATGACTACGTATAATCCGTAAGCCTCCTCGAATAAATCAAAAATCTGCAAGTTCGCCCCTGGCTTAGACCAACAAGAACGACCCCACAGGCTTCCCGCTCTTCGCTGGTTTAAAAACTTTATACTTTTCAATTTATATCTTAAAAAAAAGAGCATTGGACGGCCATGAGACCACTCAATGCTCTTTCTATATAGTCTATCTAAATAGCTCTTATTTTACCTTTGCTAAATGAAGCAATCGTTTGTACGTATTCAGGAGTGGCTTATAGTTGGTGCTGATCAATCCCACACCTTCGACCACAAGCTCAATGATCAACATAACCCCGATGATAATAATCATTGAACCGAGCAATGTTGATGTTGAGAACAGGATCGCAGCCAATGCGAATAGCGCGCTCATACCATAGATTAGCACTACAGTCTGGCTTTGCGTGAATCCGAAACGCAGCAAACAGTGATGCAAGTGCGATTTATCAGGTGCTGTTAGTGGTTTGTGATTTACGAATCGACGAATGATCGCAAACAATGTGTCGGAAATCGGCACAGCCAATATGATGATCGGCACAACCAGTGAGAACAACGTCACATTCTTGAATCCGAGCAAAGCAAGCACGGAAATGATATAGCCAAGAAAATAGCTTCCTGTATCCCCCATGAAGATCTTTGCCGGATGAAAGTTATAAGGCAAGAATCCTAGTGTACTTCCGAGTAACAATGTACTTACAGTGAATACAAACCAGTTACCTTCGGTCAAGGAAAGACCAGCTATCGTCAGTAACACAATACTCGATACACCGACAGCTAGTCCGTCCAGTCCGTCAATCAAATTAATTGCATTGGTTATTCCCATGATCCAGAGCAAGGTTAAAGGAATACTCAGCCAGTACAGATGGAGTACGCCATTAAAAGGTAAATTAATAAATGAAACACTGATTCCGCTCTGAACAATAACAAGCGCTGCAAAGAAGTGTGCAATAATTTTCACTCTCGGTGACAATGAATACAGATCATCGAGAACACCCGTGAGAATAATAATGAAACTTCCAATAATCAGTGGCAACGTGAAACTGCTGTCCGGCCACATAATCAGCATCCCAATGATAAATGCTAGATAAATCGCTAATCCGCCCATTCGCGGCATAATTGTCTTGTGCACTTTGCGGGCGTTTGGAAGATCAGTCGCGCCGATGCGAATCGCCAATTTCCTGACTAGTGGTGTTAGAGCTACCGCAGCAAGAAAACAAATAATGAACGTCACATAGACCATCGTGTCAGTCCCGCCCTTATCAATAAATTCGGATTGAAGTCATTTTCACGTTAACATTCTCGAAAACTTCTCATATACGGAATTATAACACATTGTAAATACAATGCCACTGCTTTCTTTACAATCTCTCAATGATATCCACAATCCGTTAAAATTAGTTTACAATATTAAGAGTCTTGGGCACTAAAATGCGGTATTTTTTTGATGATTGCAAGCAATCATTACCAATGATAAACGGATAAAATGGCCTTAATTTAGAGATGCTGATGAGAGTATATTCATAACATAAGGACGGGATCATGAATGGTTGAAAAGAAACAAGTGGGCACTTTATATATGAACGATTTTCGCACGAAGCAGTCATTCGTTGATCTGTTTACCAACAAGCTGATGTCGCATCAAACCATGAACCTCTATTTTCTGAATGATCATGGGTACAACATTGCACAAAAAGATCCTGACTACAACGCTGTTCTTAATCGTGCCGACTACCTGCTCAATGATGGGATTGGGATTAAATTAGGGGCAAAAATTTGGGGTGTGACACTCGACGAAAATTTAAACGGTACGGATCTAATCCCTCTACTTTTACATAAATGTGTGGAACATCAATGGTCCGTATATTTGCTCGGCTCATCAGACACAATTGTTCAAACTGCTGCACGTAACCTTCAAACCCAATTTCCTAATCTGAAAGTCGTCGGTGCTCATAACGGATATTTTACTTCTGATCAGGAAGTTGTGGAAACCATTAATTATTCCAATGCCGATGTTTTACTCGTTGGGATGGGTATGCCACTTCAAGAAAAGTTTATTGATCGAAATTCTAGCGTATTGGAACCCATGGCACGCGTAGCCGTTGGCGGATTTATAGATTTTGCCTCGGGCACGAAACCACGTGCGCCGAAATTGATGCGACTATTAAATCTCGAGTGGTTGTTCCGTATGGCACTCGAACCGCGCAGAATGTGGAAGCGCAATGTCGTTGGTCACGCACAGTTTTTCACAAAGATCATCTGGTTAAAAAGAAAAGTCTCTAGAAAACAATGATGCAGCGGATCACGAAAGCCTTCTCGCATCTGCAAAAGGGTTTCGTTTTATCATGCGAATGAATTGCAGGACCGTGATAGAATGAAAGTGGAAGAATCTATAGCAGAAAGAAGGATTTGCATGGACAAGACTTTTTTTATTCGGAACCGTAAGAAACTCTATGAGACATTAGAAGACCAATCGCTGACAGTCCTATTTGCCGGCGAAGCTGCGCATCAATCAGCAGATGAGAGCTATCCGTTCTACCCGAACCGCAACTTTTATTATATGACCGGAATTACGGAGGCAAAAGTTATCTTTGTTGCCGCCAAATTTGGTGGACAGGTTGAGGAAACGTTATTCATTCAACGCGCCGATCCTTGGATGGCACGATGGGTTGGGGAAACGATTACCCCGAACGAAGCACAGGATGCCTCCGGGGTTCAGAATATCGAGTTGATCGATAAATTTGACAGTTACATTCACTCTCAGTTGGATAATCGCGTCTACAAACACTTATATGCTGATCTTGAGGCGAAATCATGGGAATTCTCTGCAAAGCCATCAAATAAATTTGCTGCAGAAGCAGCCGTCACTTATCCGTATCTTACTATACACAATGTGTATCCTGTCATTTGCAAATTCCGTGTTGTTAAATCAGCTGAAGAAATTGACTTAATTCGCGAAGCGGGAAAAATTACTGCGGATGGCATTAAGCATGTGCTGGCAAATGCAAAGCCGGGCATGAAAGAATATGAATTAGAGGCCTACTTTAATTTTACATTGAAAAGTCGAGGATGTACTGAATTCGCATTTCCAACCATTCTTGCCAGTGGATTTAACGGAACTGTGCTCCATTACTCCGCCAACATGGGAACTGCTGAAAATGGAGATCTTGTTCTTCTCGATCTTGGTGCACAACACAAACTCTACAATGGCGACATTAGTTATACCTTCCCAGTTAACGGCACATTCACGTCTAGGCAAAAAACAATTTACGATTTAGTCTTGCGTTGCAACCAAGCCGTAACCAAGATGACCAAGCCAGGCATCGCATTCAAGGATCTCAATAAATTCACTATTGACTTCTATACCGAAGAATTAATGAACATTGGCTTGATTAAACGCCCAGAAGAATTAACAAACTATTATTTTCATGGGGTCAGTCATTCGCTCGGCCTTGATACACATGATGTTGGTCCCTATCGTGAAATGGAACTTGTCCCGGGTGAAGTGATTACCAATGAACCCGGCCTCTATATTCCTGAAGAAAGTATTGGCATCCGTATTGAGGATGATCTTCTCGTAACTGAAACCGGTGCTGAAGTACTCACAACCGGCTTGCCACGTACGACAGATGAAATTGAAAGCTACATGGCAGAAAACAACAGCAATCTAAAATAAATTTGTCCCCTTAAAAGGATCCTGACAATGATACAGGATCCTTTTATTATAGAAGGAAAAATTATCAATTTTGACTTTCGATCTGTGTCTTCATGAATCATTTCCTGGGAAATAGCACGACATGACTTAATGTGACACTGAATTCTGTTAAAATAAGAACAAGAATGTCATTCAAAGGATGAGTTCATTCATGAATACGTTTAAAATTGTTATTGCACCTGATTCTTTTAAAGAATGTCTGACTGCTCTTGAAGCTGCCCAAGCCATAAAGGAAGGCATGCAGCACGTTTGGCCAGATGCTGACTATGTACTTGTACCGATGGCAGACGGCGGTGAAGGCACTGTTCGTTCGCTTGTTGATGCCGGAGAAGGTGAACTAATTACTCAAAAAGTTACCGGTCCGCTCGGCAAACCCATCTCTGCTTTCTTCGGGCTGATCAACAACGGTTCAACCGCAGTCATTGAAATGGCAGCCGCATCCGGAATAGAACATCTCACTCCGACAGAACGGAATCCCTTAATTACAACCACTTATGGTGTCGGCGAATTAATTCGTTCTGCAATGGATCATGGGGCGAGACACCTCATTCTTGGACTCGGCGGCAGTGCCACAAATGATGGCGGTTGTGGTATGGCCCAAGCACTGGGTGCACGTTTGCTGAACAAACAAGGGCAAGAATTACCTTTTGGAGGCGCAGCGCTTGCTCAACTTGACTCCATTGATCTGTCTGCAATCGATCCGCGCCTTCATGAATTACATGTTGAAGCGGCTACCGATGTAACCAATCCACTCACCGGGCAAAAAGGAGCATCCGCTATCTACGGGCCACAAAAAGGTGCTTCGGAAGAAGAAGTCAGCCAATTGGATCATGCACTGCACAACTTTGCGACTGTTGTTCATGATCAATTTGGTGTGAATATTGAACAAATTCCAGGAGCAGGTGCTGCAGGTGGTTTGGGTGCGGGAACCCTCTTCTTTCTACAGGGCAAACTCAGCCCTGGCATTGATTTAGTCATTAAAGAATCAAAACTCGCACAAAAAGTCATTGGCGCTTCACTGGTGATTACCGGAGAAGGAAAAATTGATGGTCAAACAATCTATGGAAAGACACCGATTGGCGTCGCGAGTTGTGCGAAGCAACAAGGCATTCCTGTTATTGCTCTTGCCGGATCGCTCTCTGAGGGGTGTAACGCCGTGTTGTCCCATGGCATTGATGCACTTTTTTCAGTTGTACCCGGTGCTGTTTCTCTCGAAGATGCTTTGAAAGATGCTAAACCGAACATCGTAAGAACGGCAGCCAATATTGCGCGTGTGTGGAATCTAGGCATGCATCAAAAGTAAATGGTTCAGCCCATGTTAAAAAACGAGGCTAAGCACGGTTCTTGGCTGTCACTCTTTTGCGACTTTACTAACCAAACATGTGCTTCAGTGAAGTTGCTCCCTTTCCGCGGGCGATCCTTTAAAAAACCGGCTAGCTTCTCGCTAGCCGGTTTCTTATTGTGCTAATGAATTATTTGAGACCCCATTTGTCGCTGACATAGTCAATCCAAATTTTTTGGCCGGATTTGTTCATCGTATGTCCATCCGAACCAACCACATCTACGCGTTTGGCACCTTTCGGCCATTTCGATAGATAATTGATTTCATCAATCTTTTGCTTTTGTATGTAGGTTTTCAATTGATCAATGCGACGATTCATATACGATTGGTTCGACGAATAATTTGGTAACGATACAAAGAATGCAGCTTTCGGATATTTAATCTTGGCCTTCTCCTCGAGTAGTGAGGTGACGGTTTCGGTATCCTCGGTGCTTACATTACGGTCATCGTTATAAAGTAGTGGTGTAAAGATGATGGCGTCCGGCTGTCCATTGACGTTCTTCATCAAATCCTGTATTTTTGCTTGATTCAATGCTAAAGAATTACTCTTCGATAAATCCTGAACCGTTACTTTAAAGAAGGATGCCCCATAAACTTTATCAAATTGCTGCTGCAATAGCATTGCCAGTCCTTGAGTATTCTCACTACCAATTAAGCTAATTTGGACCTGTCCGTTTTTCTTATAGGCATTGATCGCAGCTTTCTGCAAACCGCTAGGCAGCTTCTTTATCTTCTTCATCACCAAAGAATCGGAAGAATCACTGCTTTCGGCGTTCAAGCCGGACAGTTCATCTTGCGATTGAATTGCTGAAGATGCTCTCACCTGATTCAACCGGTGATTCCAGTACAGTTTACCTCCGATCACACTCAACAGACAAAGCAGTATGACCATAATCAGCCAGAATTTTTTCACTCCGCTCACCCTTAACTTTATATCATCATGAAATATTTTTCTTTCTCTTTCACTTAATATATCTGTTTGAGGAACCTGATGCAATCATCGTCAATGCAGAATCTACTCATTCAACCACAATTCAATTAGAATCGGCTGTTTTGTTCTCTCTCAATACAACAATATTCACGCGCCGGTTCTTCGCCTTATTTTCAGGTGAATCATTCTTAACAATCGGATGATACTCGCCATAACCAACAAAGTGCATGCGCTTTGGTGACAGACCATCTTTTTTTATCAAGTAATCCATGACATTCTGTGCTCTGAGTCCCGACAGTTCCCAGTTCGAATGAATTTTTGAATGTTTGTCAAGATATGGAGTGTTATCTGTATGTCCCTCAACGCTTACATCATTTGGAACGCTGTTCAAAATAGTTCCGATTCTTCCAAGAATAGATTTTGCATTCCCTTTTAGGTTTGCTTTACCGATGTCAAAAAGGATTTTTTCACGAAAGGTCAACTGAACCCCTCTTGTTGTTTCAACAAGCGAAACGTCCGGGTTAAGATGGTTTTCTTTTATGTATTTATCCAACTGGACATACAATGCATCCAATTTCTTGGCATCTTTCTTTTTTTCTTGATTACTTACCGGATCTGATTTTTTCACAACAGGTATTGTCGGTTTTGTCTGTCCTTTATCGGTACTTGGATACCCCATCCCCTGAAGGATCGAATCCCCTTGAAACGAGGATTTTAACGAAGACACTAAGGCATTAAATTTCTGATTTTCAATTGAACTCATCGAATACATGACGATAAAAAAAACAAGTAAAAGCGTGATTAAGTCGGAATATGTAACAAGCCATCTCTCAGAATTATGACTTGATTCCTCCGGTCTTGAATAGCGTTTCTTACGTGGTCTACTCATGATTGGCCAACTTCTTGGTATACATTACCAGCGTTTGTTTCACCGCCGTGATTATTCGCAAGCCGTTCCTCTACTCTTTGCGATTCTTCATTCGTTAAAAAAGCATAGAGCTTCTTCTTTAGAATCATCGTGCTTTCACCGTATTGAATCGACAAAATGCCTTCGGTTTTCAACTGACGAATCATTACATCGCTAGCAAGATTATTCCGTATCTTTGTATAGATGGGCAGATAGATGACGTTGGCACTTCCGACACCATATAAAGTAGCGATAAAGGCAACGGCAATTGCCGGACCAAGAGCCGCGGTATTCTCCAAGCTACCAAGAACGTGAACCAGCCCCATGACAGTCCCGATGATGCCCATCGTCGGAGCATAGCCACCGGCAGATTCAAAAATCCGGCCAATCGAAAGAATTTTCTGCTCATAGAGTTCGATATCACGATTCAATATATCATCAATAACATCCGAATCGACGCCGTCGACAATCATTTGAATTCCATTGGACATAAATGAATCCTCTTTAAAATTCTGCTGCTCACCTTCCAAAGCAAGCAGCCCTTCTCGTCGTGAAATATTGGCGAGATCGATTAGGTGGACAATCGTATCGATCGGACGTTCTTTTGGCTTAACAAAGGCATATTTTAAAATAAAAGGAATCTTTGCCAATGTCTTTCCCGGAAAACTGACAATAACAGCGCCAATTGTTCCCCCGAACACAATTAAAAAAGCAGTAATCTTTAATAGAGCGACAAGTTCGCCGCCTTCCAACAAGAATCCGACCACTAAGGAAAGTAATCCGACTAACAAGCCGATGACTGTTGCAACATCCATGTACGTCAACCCTTTCAGCTCTAGTACTTTTCTATTCTTTTTATCGGCTTTTTTACGAAAAAATAAAGCGAATATCGAGAATCCATCAATTGTCCCACAATTCGCCTCATAAAGTAAGGTCTATTCTCCTATTTACAATTTCTTAATTCTCGAAAATGTTTCATTAACTTAATGTTAATGTTAGAAAATCTATCATTTAAATGATAAATTTCACTTTTGTTTTTGGAAAACACTTGATACAATGAAACTTGTAATAATATGTCAGATTATTGTACGTACTGTTGATCATTTATTCCTATTTGTTTTGGGATTTCGTATCCCATCTTGTTATTAAATGCTGAGCACGAATGCTTTCCATTTCTACTTGGAAACTATCGAACGGGAGTGAATGGCTCTAATGCCAAAAGTTATAACAGTTGAAAACTTGAAGGACGGAACCATTCTTGCAAAAGACATCTATATTAATTCTTCTGTGCTCTATCGATCCGGCATGCTGATCACAGCTGAATTAGTCACAACATTGAAAAACATAGGGGTTACTTCTGTTACCATTTATGATGCACCGGTCGCCCCTTTTCAAAATACATATACGCCTGTTTCGCGAATGACTGCCCACGAGCGAAAAGAATTAACCTCCCGATTCCAGACTGAAATGGCACAAATCGCCAATGAACTTCGTTATGGGCGCATTCTTCACTCAGAATCTTCCTATAAATGGCTGCAATCGCTCTATCTCCGTTATTATTCGAACGCAACCGTTCGCTTGCTTCTTGATAGTCTAAAGCAATGGGATCCAGTCTGCTATATTCATTCACTTGATGTATTTGTATTGACTAGCCTATTTTTTCGGCATAACCACTGGAAAACAAATGATGATTTTATACTTGGCTGTTTGCTTCATGATATTGGCAAGTTATACACACCAACGGATATCTTATTAAAAAAAGGAAAACTCAGCCAGCGGGAATACTGCAAGATCACACGTCATACTGTGGACGGATACCAACTTCTCAAAAACATGCATTTTCCAAATGAAACATGTAGAGTGGTTCGTGCACATCATGAACGGATGAATGGTAGTGGTTATCCTGATCATCTCTATGTAGAAAAGGATGATCAACATCTTAAACTCATGATGATTGTCGATGTCTACTCTGCACTGACTTTAAATCGTTCTTATCGGAAACCAATGTATGCGACTAAAGCGATGCAAATTATTCTAAATGACAGCGTTCGCAATTATTTGTTTGATTTACAAACTTGCTATTCATTCATTAACTTTATTCATATCTTTCCGCCAGCTACGCATGTGCGATTAACGACAGGAGAAGAAGGGGTTATTCTTACCAATCCTGCAGGATCTGACATTCTGCCTCGAGTAAAATTAACAAATAGCAACGTCATTCAACTACCTAGTGACCTTTCACTGACCGTAGAGACGATTACGAGCTGGGACAGCAGCGATATGGTGAAGCAAGCAAGGCAAACCTGGACAGACTACATCAATTATCTAATTGACGGAAATAGTGTAAAGGCTGTTGATTGTCTTGATGCACTCTCAGACGGCATGCGTATCGAAGATGTCTTTATCAAATTATTTGAACGCTCATTGGATGAGATTCAAGAAGGTCTGACGATGGAACGCTTCATCACTGCCGATTACCTGATTGCGACAATGACCATTTTAAGACTCTTGAGTTGGAAGATGTTAAGCCTATCCCACCAGCTTTCTCATTTTGATCTTGGTGAAGTTGTCATCGCCAATCTTGATTCTTTCAACGGTTTGACACGAACAAAGTTGGTAGACGACTTATTCACCATTAGTGGGTGGAAAACCAACTTCTTGGCTGAAACCGGTGAGCTGAGTGTCGTTCGAGAACTTCTATTGCGGAAAAAAGCCAATTACTTAGCCGTTTCATTTTCAAAACGTACATCTGCTTCCGCAGTTTCCAACTTACTGACAAATTTAGCCCGCGATTTTCCTAATTTGACTGTTTTTGTTCACGGATGTCAAGCCGATCTTGTGAAGAAATCAGTGATAAAAAAGTTATTTGTCAGCACAAATCTAAGTGAATTGATTAAAAATATGAAACAGTTCTTTGCCGGCGAAGTACGTGTATAATTCGATTCTATTTAAAAGAATCAGATAAAGATTTCTTTAGTTTTTACAAGTCATACATTTGATTATTGTAACAAACGGGCACCTGATTGCCATCAGGTGCCCGTTTTAATTGATCCACTTATATTATACTTAATTGTTTAATTGTTGCTCGATCATGTCATGCACTCTTTGCTTCTCAGCAGCACCGACCACAAGATAGTACAGGCCATTGATATTCTGGCCTTGTCCCTTAACTTCATAGTTGATCGTGTGTTTGCGAGCATCTCGATAATTAAATGCCAAATTTTTCATATCATCAAAGGTCAGGTTCGTCTTCACATTGCTCCCGAGCGCATTAAGAATTTGTGTGTAGCGGGAAACTGAGGATATGTTCGCCATTTTATTGATGATTGCCATAATGACGTCACGTTGTCTTTGGTTACGTCCAAAATCTCCTTGCGGATCCAAGTGGCGCATCCGTACATAGCCCATTGCTTTTGCACCGGTATCCAAATTGATCTCTCCGCGTGCATAGTGATAGCCCTTCTTATAATAGCCTTCATCATACCAGTCGAGTTTATTATTTACAGTTACACCGCCGACTGCGTCAACAAGATCACGCATGCCTTCCATGTTGATTTTAACGTAAAAATCAAATGGAATGTCACCAACAAAATTTTTCACGGTATTTTCTGCCATCTGAGTACCGCCAAACGCATAGGCTGCATTGATTTTGTCGACGGTTCCATGACCGATAATCTCTGTTCGTGTATCACGAGGAATCGAAATCATTTGCATCGTTTTCGTCTTCGGGTTCAAAGTCGTCGCGATGATGGTATCCGAACGTCCGCGATCTCCTTTTCTTTCATCCACACCAAGTAACAGCAAACTGATTGGCTTCTTCTGAGAAACGGCATCGTGGTTTCCTTTGCCACCGGAAGTCTCGTACATATTACCAGCAGTTGAAGCGACCGAATGGTACATCCACCAAAAGTAGCCAGTACCTGCCGCAACAAGGACGACAATGATGCTTCCGATCGTCAGTAAAATCTTTTTTTTCATAGTCTCTTCCCTTTTCCTATATAGTCATCATTAATTTATGGACATTACTTAAGAGATCATATCATGTCCATCATAAGTTGTGAATAGTTTCCAATTAATGGAAACACTAGTCAACTTCTGAAAAATAATTTTCGCTTCATTAATCATATATAAGGGGTTCGTCTAAAAATAATTTCAAAGGTTCTAAGAAAACCGGGTATGCTTGGTCCTTATGCAATGCCCAATTTTGTTGACGCTCCGCTTGCTCGTATCAACTAGGACAGCCGAGGGTGATCCGTAACCCTCCTCTAACAACCAGTAATCTGTGGGGTTTCACTTGGCTCTCGTCAACGGTCCCGCAGGAATATCGCACCTACGCATCTTGTTCATAACCTCTTGCTTTAAAAGCATAGACTTATACGTTCTTTTCTCAAAATGAAAAAGGCGCAACAGAATAAATCTGTTGCGCCTTCCATTTGTTCATTTGCTCTTAGCAAATTAGTCAACGACTTCGATCTTATCTTTGCCGCCGAATTTTTCATACCAAGGAGTTGCATTTTCAGCAAGAATTGCGTTAAGTTCTTCAACGTTCTTTCTACCTTGTGATTGAAGCCATTCAACAGCGCCTTTTTCTCCGCCCTTGCCGTAAGCTTCAACGCCGTCACGCCATGTTGCACGGCCACAAAGAACGCCATTATATTTAGCGCCTGCATCATGTGCAAACACAAGTGTCTTCTGGAACAATTCAGTGGAAACACCTGCACTCAGCCAGATGTAAGGAATTGTTGTCAGTTTGTCAACTTCGAGGAAGTAGTTCTTAGCTTCTTCAGCTGTGTAAACAGGAGCGTTTTCGCCAACGCCTTCTACACGGCTCATGTCAACTGGAACTTCAAGTTTGAGGACGTCAATGCCATAGCGTTCCTGTGTGAAGATCTTGATAGAATCAAGAACCTTTTGAGGTTTAACTTTAGCATATTCTTCTTTGTCCGTAATTTTTTCATCGTAAGTAACGATTTCGAAGAACAGCGGAATATCTTCTGCTTTACATTCAGAACCGATACGTTCTACGAATGCTTTCTTCACATCATTGATTTCATCTGGTTCATCCGGATCAAAGTAAACGAGCAGTTTAACAGCAGTACCGCCGTTTTCTTTAATGCGTTTTACTGACCAGTTTGGAAGAAGGTCAGGAATACGGCCAGGTTCTGTAGCATCATAACCTGTTTTTTCATAAGAAGTCAGCAAACCGCAAGATGCTGCGCGTGCTTTGCCGGCAGGAATACCATATTCAGGGTCAAGCAGAATGGCGCTTGCGTATGGAGTCAGTTCTCTTGATACGAGCGTTTTGAAATCTGAAAGTTCTTGAATAGATGCGTCAGAGCCCTTAGCAGCACCGATCATTCTCTTCAAAGAACCACGTTGGTCGATTGCCAATGCAGCGATAACACCATTCTTGTCAGACAGTTGTTCAAGAAATTCGAACTTGCCTTTAGACATTTTAACCATTATCTATACCTCCAGGATATTATTGGACAATTAATGTCCCTTACTATAAGTAAACGAAAAATACCCGTCACGCTATCAATTAAGCGGACAATCGTTTTTATCTCACAAGCTTCATTTTACGTCATTTTCTGCCATAAAGTCAATTTCACAAATTCAATAATCCTGTGAACAATATTTTGATTGTGCCCATATTTTCAGTCGAACATTAAATTAAACAAAAAATGTTTGATAAAGAAGGAAGACATTCAAGCAGATAACAATCATTGCGATGCCCCATGCGGTTAAAGTTGTCCCTTTGCGATTGACAAGTGGGCCCATAATCGTTTTTTTGCTTGTAAAGATGATCAGCGGAATGATTGCTAATGCAATCCCGAATGACAGTACAACTTGACTCATGACCAATGCTTTTGTTGCATTTGCCCCTGAAATGATCAAAATAAGCGGTGGGAGCATGGAGCAGATTCGGCGAATAAAGACCGGAATCCGTTTATGAATAAAGCCTTGCATCATGATGTCTCCTGCCAATGTACCCACTGAAGAACTAGACAGGCCGGCAGAAAGTAGACCAATGCCGAACAGAATGCCGGCGGCAGGGGCAAGATAGGTACTGAACCCGTGAAATGCTACGGATAGATCATCGATGACTTCTTTTCCAAAGAAAGTGGAACCAGCTACGGCAAGCATAATAGCATTAATCACACCGGCGATGATCATTGCGATCAAGATATCAACCAACTCAAAGCGAAAAATTTTCTTTTTTTCGCTTGCATTCCTTCCGATCACCCTGCGGCAAGTGAGACCTGAATGCATATAGATGGCATGAGGCATCACAGTTGCGCCAAGAATTCCTGCTGCAAGCAGCACACTCTCCGTACCTTGAAATTGCGGGACAAATCCATGAACGAATGGTTTAAATTGTGGTAAAGAGAAGAAAATTTCAAAGCTGAACGCAAGAACAACGATAAATACCATCATCGCAATCACCATTTCCAGTGATCGATAACCACGCACCTGAAAAGTAAGAATCAGCAGCGCACAAATTGCTGTCAAAATGGCTGCCGGAATCATTGGCATGCCAAAGACAAGATGAAATCCGAGGGCTGCACCAATAAATTCAGCAAGATCAGTTGCCATAATCATGATTTCGCCTTGAATCCAATAAAAAACAGATACACCTTTTGGCCACTGATTCCGTATGATTTCCGGCAAATTATGCTCCGTCGCAATACCGATTTTCGCAGATAACGTTTGGATCACTATTGCCATTAAGTTAGAGATCACTACTACCCATAGAAGCAAATAGCCATATTGAGAGCCTGCCTGTATATTTGTCGCGTAATTTCCGGGATCAATATAGGCAACTGCTGCGATAAACGCTGGTCCGATGAATGGCAACATCTGACGCCATCCTTTTTTTTGTCCAATTGCCTCATCAAAAGACTTAGTTTGCGGTTCAGAACCATTCCGTACTGAAGATGTGCTTTTATTCATCATCTTTTCCTCTGATAGATTCAGTCCGGTCGCCTGCGGATCTAGATCGGACATGTCTCTCCTCCTTTTTCACTCAACGAATATATGTTTCTTTAGTGAAACATCGATACCTAACATAAACCTACGATAATCTCTATTAGAATGCAACTGTTTTTTCTTTCTATCCGTTTCAGATTCGACATTTATTTCATGAATAATGAATAAAGGAGGAAAAAATCTTGAATCTCTATGCGTTTTTTTGAGGTAGACGCACCCAGCACATATAGATAAAAATAAATGCACAAAGTGCGCCATAGAGTGGGTAAAGCGTGGCAACTAAAGCACCATAGCCAATTTGGGCGATCATGAACGCACCGATGGTTAACAGAATCATAGACTTGCGAACGGTAAGTATCTTTGGAACAACACTGTGCAGTTGTCTGGACAGACCGAAGATATTGCCGACAAAGGTGGTAAGAATTTCCCCAAATATGACTGCGATAAAAGCAAGACGCATCGTTTCACCAAGCGGACGTACCAATTCCGCCATTGGTAATTCATAGAAAAAGAGATCCGACTTGCCCACCATCATAAGATGTGAAAGGAACAAGAGCAGCCCCAAACCTGCGCCGCCGAGCCAGCCACCATATTTCAGCACTTGTTCGTCCTTGAATTCCTTAGCCAATGGAACAAGCACAACGAGCGCGGTTGACAGATTAAACGCAGCATAATTTATGGCAGGAATAAACCAACTAACCGGCCCACTTTTTGTAAAATAGGGTACTCCTGCTCGATTTGCCCAGAAGGTCATCAGCACGAAGCCGATCATCAGTGGGACAACAAGAGAATTAACAAACAATAGGCCACGGACGCCTTTTAGTAAAAACATAAAGCTAATCAAAACAGCCACGAGGATACCGATCTGGCGCTCCCAACCCAATTGTTCTTGAAAGACAGCACCGCTTCCGGCAAGCATAACACCTGTAATTCCAAATATAATAAAAAACAGTAAGGACTGGATCAAAGCGCCAATCCGATCACCAAATAATGCTGATGTTAAGTCATTAAACGAATAAGCATCGATCCGCCTTGCATAGAGCATCATTTTGGTACCGATCCAAGCGATAAGCGCACCGCTTAGCAGTGAACCAATGGTACCGAATGCTTGATATTGTGTAAAAAACTGAAGGATTTCCCGTCCTGAAGCGAAACCGGCACCGATGACCGTTCCAATAAATGTTGCTGCTACTTGTAAGATACCAATCAGTTTTTTTCTCATCGGGATCGATCCTTCCTCAACAGTCACCTTTACGTAGGCATGATGATCATTTGGTTATTCTAAATTATTCTATGCGAAGCCCGTCCCCCCCATGACTTGTGTATGCTTTACAATGCACTGACGACCGTATATAATGAATGCGTAAATATGATTTTTAGAGGAAGGGGACTTGTATTATGGCTAATCACATGCAGAACGATTTAACCAATCTCATTGCTTATTGCCACCGGTCCCCTCTTCATCGAAGCATCTGAATCCAATGAAATGAAGATAAGGGACCGGAGGCCTGACACAAGGCGTCTTTTCATCTCGTGATCGAAAGACCATGCCGTGTGCATGGTCTTTTTTTGTGGCTCAAAAGTCTGTTGACTATGGAGAATTAAGTGCGCTGGTGCGAGACTCCTGCGGGAGAAAGAGCCAGAGGAGACCCCCGCTGTCTTTAAAAGTTCTACGAGAAGGGCTCCCGGATCGCCCGCGGCTGTCCTAGCTGATGCGAGCAACCCGAGCAAGGGTTAAGTTCGACACCCTTTTGAGACAGACCTTTTTATTCTCAATCTCATTACATTTGGAGGAAGACCATTTGAACTTAACAAAATATGGCTGGAATCAGCATCAAGAAAATGAACCGCTTCATCTCGATCCGAACCAAACCGTTGGTCGGATCAGCTCAGAATACAAAGGGCAGTACAAACTGGTTACTGATCATGATCAATACTTAGCTGAAATATCGGGGAAGATGCGTCATCAAGCAATCGATCGCCAGGATTTTCCTGCGGTTGGTGACTGGGTTGTCATCAGTGCGCGTCCCGATGAGAACCGAGCGACGATCCACCGCATCCTCCCTCGGTTCAGCAAATTTTCAAGAAAATCAGCAGGCGTAACAACCGTTGAGCAAATCGTTGCCGCCAACATGGATACCGTATTTCTCGTTATGGCACTCAACCATGATTTTAATAGTCGCAGACTGGAACGCTATTTAACGATGGCATGGGAAAGTGGTGCAAATCCAGTCATCGTACTTAGCAAAGCTGATCTATGCTCTGATCTTCACGTGAAAATGGCTGAAGTTGAGGACGTTGCTTTTGGCGTCCCAATTCTTCCGGTTAGCGCAGTCAAAGATTTCGGAAAAGAGCAACTAAAGACTTATTTAGGTACCGGCCAAACGGCTGTCTTCCTCGGGTCTTCAGGTGCCGGAAAATCGACATTAACCAACTGGCTTTGCGACAAAGTTGTCCAAAAAGTGAATACAGTTCGTGAAGATGATGATCGTGGCCGACACACAACCACCAATCGCGAGTTGATTGTCGTTCCTGACGGTGGTGTAATTATCGACACTCCTGGCATGAGGGAATTGCAACTTTGGACCGCTTCAGATCAGTCGCTTGACCACAGTTTTTCCGATATTGAGCAATTGGCAGCACACTGTCGATTTCATGATTGCACTCATCAAAATGAACCGGGTTGCGCTGTACAGCATGCCTTGACTGATGGCCATTTGACACAGGAGCGCTATAACAGTTATCTCAAACTGCAACGTGAGCTCGCGTTCATTAGGCGAAAAACAGATGTCCAAGAACGGCTCAAAGAAAAAGCACGCTGGAAAAAAATCCATACGGCAATGCGACGCAAGCACTGAATACTTTTTTAACGTGAACATAACAAAACCCTTTCGATTGATCGTATCGAAAGGGTTTTGTTTCATGGAACATCTTCACTTTACTTGTACTCTC
>NZ_JAMXWN010000010.1 GCF_024125425.1 Sporolactobacillus kofuensis | reverse complement strand
CAGCGGGGATTTTTCATGTATCGATGAATCGCTTAGTGTCTTGGCGATATTATGAACACAGGCATCATTCGTCGGTTCCAAGGTCTGAAACATAATACCAAGTTCACTAATGATGTGGATAAGCAGATACGACCTTGGCACTCTCGGTAATTGCCGTTAAAATAGTTGCTCGTGCTTGAGTAGTCATCAAATCGGCTTTTGCATACATGCTGCCCGCCTGATTTCTAACGTAATGAGGCTTGAGACGATTCAGGCTTAACGCATACACATCTGCTTTGCATAATTCACAATGACAGGATACAGAAAGATTCTCCCAATGTTTCTCAAGAAGATCCTTAACTGCGTCTTCCATAACATTATGTAGTGGCATGCTTGTTCCTTCTTTCTTCAGGTAAACAGCTCTTAAAGAAACTTTGGCTTTGCCAAGCCTTTATATGGCGAAGTTATTCAGACTATTTTTCTTGTTTGGTGTGTATCGATGATTGATCTTGATGACAACCTGATCATCGAGTGCACGTGCTTTTCCTCTGAATCCTAGCACAGTTGTAATGATCTCTCAAGAAAAATATGGTAATATTCTCTCTTTATTTGTGCTTGTCCATTAATCTTTTTGAGCAAAGTGGTAATACTTTCTTGTCTTTTAAGAAAAACCGGGCTAAGCCCGGTCCTTGAGTGTCACTCTTAATCTGGTTAAGTCACCTAACTTTGTGTTTTAATGACCCTTCGGTTGCTCGTTTTCCCCGGGCAGTCTGGGAGACTCCTCGAACAGGCAAATGTCTGCGGGATCTCCTTTAGCCTGTGTTCAACCGGAATGCTCCGCAAGGTCTCGCATTTTCGTTTCCATTTTTTTAAAAAGTTTTCTTCTTTCTTGTCTATCAAGAAGAAGCACCGCCTGTTTCGGCGATGCCTCTCTGCCCTAGGAAATCCTTCAATCGAGAACTTTGACCTTTACTGTGCGTCTGCCCCATTGCAATGCATCGGTATTATTATTGAAAAACACATCAATCTTCCGTCCCTTAATTGCGCCTCCGGTATCGCCCGCAACTGCATAGCCATAGCCTTCTACATAAAGCCTTGTGCCCAGTGGAATCACCGATGGGTCAACCGCGATCACCTTTGCATTCGGATTTCGGATCAAATCGATGCCAGTCGCAGTCGTTCCGGAACAGCCGGTACAATGAGCCGTATAAGCAGTACTGTTCGCATAAAATTCCCTAACTGCCGACACGGTCTCCATTTTGCGGATCACACGCGTCGATTTTTCGGGTTGATTGTTACCGGGTTGATTCTGTCTCTCATTTACTTGAGTCGCCATCGATGCAGAGGATACTTTTTCCGGCAGAGGTTTCGGATTCTTCAACCGTTCCTCAATCTGTGCCCAGGTTTGCTGACCAACAATCCCATCCACTTGAATCCCCGTTACTCTTTGGAATGCGAAGATACTATTCTCTGTCTGTGCCCCAAAATAGCCATCAACCGGTAATCCATTAAAACCAATTTCTTTTAACATTTCTTGAAGATAGGCCACCTGTGTCCCTTTAGAGCCTCTGTATAGTAGATCCATATTCTGGTCAATGTAGGCAATCAATGCCTGTTTAGTCTTTGCCCCAACCATACCATCTTCATCCAGATGATTTGATTTCTGAAACTGCTTGACGGCTTTTTCAGTATGACTTCCAAAATAACCGGTCGATTTAGTGAGTGGATAGTCGCCTGTCATCTTTAAGATGGATTGAATGGTTTTGACTTCGTCGCTGTGCATCCCTTTGTATAGGACAGTATCATTGTTTAAATGTGCGGCTGCATAGTGCGGCAATAGTAAAAAAGTCGATGTAAACGTCGCAGCAACTGCAGCGCTTTTTGCGAATGCGGTCCCATGATACATTGATGTCTCCTCCCATCCCTTTTCTTTTTTACTAGTATGAAGAAGGACGAAAGAACATACTTTACAATCATATTACAGGACATGCTCTTCAAAAAGCGCTGAAACATAAAGAGACTGTCCCAAAAGAGGATTCAACCTATGCTGCACGATGGTTGCTCTCTTTCCGCCGAGCCGACCCGCAGAAGTCTCGCTACCCGAGCGCTTTTTCCAAAACGGCCATATTAAAAGGTGTCTCACCGTCATTAGACGTTTGAGACACCTTCCTTATCTTAGTGATGAGCGATGCTTATTTGTTTTCTGCTAATGCTTTATCGATCGCTTTCTTTAATACTGTGTAATCCTGTCCATTCTCAATCATTTGATCGCCGACAAAGAGAACCGGCGTTCCCGGGACACCCAAAGAATCTGCAAGGCTTGTATCTTTGTCCACCTCATTTTGTCGCGATTTGGTATCAAGGGCATTTTGAAAAGCTTTGATGTCGATGGACGGCACCGTTTTTTTCGCGATTGTGGTTAACAATTTCTTCGTCACCCACTGTTCCTTCTCACTCTTCTGAGCATCATAAACCGCTTTATGAAATGCCCAGAACGCTTTTGGATTCTGATGGTAGACTTCTTCCGAAGCGTTTGCCGCAAGTACCGAACCAGGACCAAGGATTGGGTCATTGATAAAGTAAAGGCTAATTTTTCCGGTCTTTATATAATCCTTTTCAAGATCCGGAATTACATTTTCTTCAAACTCTTTGCAATACGGACAACGGTAATCTGCGAACTCTACAACTTTTACCGGTGCATTACTGCTCCCAATAAACGGTTGACCCGTATAATCGATACGTGTCATCTGTTCTGTGCGATGTGTCGGCTGCTTTTTCTTTGGTTTTGCCTCATTATTATGCAAATTACTGAAAATCATGGCTGCAATCGCTGCAATTAATATAATTACAACAATGGAGCTAAAGATGACAATCCGGCCTTTCTTTGGATCCTTGCTTTTCTCATTTGCTGATTTCTGGTTGGGCTGCTTGTTGTCTGCCATTGTCTCGCCTCTCTTGTTTGTTTGCTTTGTTATGTACCTATTATCTTCCAAATTAATCCTTCTCTACTGTCAGACAGCAGAAAAAACTTTTGATACTTAATCATATCAGTTTGTCCGGACTGTCTGCGAGCAAACAGTCTCATTTATTTCCTAAAAAATGATAGAAAATCACTGCGAAAAAAATGTTGCTCTATTTATGCATGATTTTGACGATACTACTCCTGTACGATCTGCACCGTTTTTATTTCGATTAGGTGGGGCTTATATGGAACACATTCAATCACTATTTTACACGTATGGGTATTTTGTTGTCTTTCTTTTTCTCTTTTGTGGCTTGATCGGCATTCCAGCTGCAGAAGAGTCTTTTCTGGTTTTTGTCGGCGTTACGCTTTCCCAAATTGCCTCATCTGATTATCGGCTTAGCTTGTCACTCTGCATCCTGATGGCCGTACTTGGTGCATCCTCAGGCATGGTCTGCGCCTACCTTCTTGGCTATTACATCGGTGAACCCTTTCTATTGAACTATGGCAAATACATAGGTTTATCATCAAAACGATGGAAGGCGGCGCAGGATCGTTTTCAACGCCATACTGTTCTCGCAATCATCGGAGGTTATTTTATACCGGGCATTCGCCAAATTAATCCGTATTTGGCAGGGCTGAGTCAAGCACGATTCGCATCCTATCTGCTCGCAACTCTTCTTGGTGCATTGATCTGGTCAACACTCTTTCTGGTGCTGGGTTATTTCATGGGGAATCCGATTCATCAATTGCTCGGATTAAGGATGTTCCATCTCATTCTTATAGGTGGTGTACTCTTTATCGGCTTTGTGATCATTACGATTGTTAAAATCCGGAAAAGGCGCAACGGATCGAACAAAAATGTGACCTGAATACGTTTCATTCAAGGGGACCTTATACGCTTACTTGCGCGCTTGATTGACTGTTTATGCCTAGGTTTTATACTTTCTTAGCTTATAGAAAGGGTGCCCCTCAGTCAGAAAAACGACTGTTGAGACACCTTATGTCATTGATTTCATTTTTGAACTAATGAAGATAGGGCATTAAATATGGAAGAAAAGAAGTCACCGACTGCTTGAAATACTTGAGCCATAAATCCTTTTGTTTGATCTGAGTTGGCCAGCTGACTGACTTGATCCTTAAGCTGCTGCATCTGGTTCCCAACCTGTCCCCAGTTAATATGAAGTGTGCGCATCTTATCGAAGAGATCAACTAATTTCTGGACGTCGGCATCACTAAGCTTTACATTAACTTGATTGGCAGCATCTCGTACGGCTTGCTCAACATCCGCTCGAGAACTCGGTTTATTTTTTGCAAGATTATCCTTAATCGCTGTCACCAAATCTGCTGCTTTTTGCTTACCAATATTGTCTTGATTGCCAAGTTCGGCAGTGGTTACTACTTCTTCATTAGCCACTTGTTTTTTGGCTTCTGGAATAACTTCTCCGGTCTTTGCCTCATAAGCTTTGATCAAACCGGTTAATGCAGCGGTACCTGATACTGGGAACGGTGCAGTGACATATACATCAGCATCCTTTACTCCGGCAGTTGCCAGTGCATTGATGTACATATCTTTGGAAACATACGTGATATTATGCGTACTTGCCGTCAACCCAGAACCTGATTTTTCAATAGTAATCTTCGATGAACTAATCGACCGCGTGCCAATTTGAGATTGAGATAGATATTTATCCAAATACTTATGTTCTTCACTATTATTAACGGTGACGATCTGAGCAGAATTCTCATCAACATCCATCTCATTAAGCATCGATTGTCGTTGATCTGGCGTCAGATTTGCGCCAAGCGTCACAATCACATCGCCTGGTGCTGCATCAGCAAACGCCTTTGATGGTCCGAAAGCCGTTGCAGCAATTAGTGTAGCAAGAACAAGCATCCCAATTTTTTTAAAATTCATGATCATGTTCCCTCCCGGAATCATGCAAAAATCACATGTTTCCTCGTCAATATACGTCTTACCTCTAGCTATTCGCTAAATATCTGTTGCTGTGCACGTCCATAGTGAGAAACTTTTTCCATAAATAATGAAAAAACAGGCCTGAAACAAGTTGATTACTCCTTTCAGGCTCTCTTATTTGACAATGCACGAGATGACGATCAATTGGTTTAATCTACATCAGAAATTTCGAAGTCAATCGCAAGCGAATCAATCATACCGATTTCCTTCAGATAAGAAACACAGGCTTGGTGCTCCGGTGAAGGCGTGTAAAATTCATGGTCATCTTTTGAACGAAACCGAGTCGTCAAAGCCATAGTATACCCTTTGCCACGATCCGAATAATTTTGCCCGGCCTGGATATCAAGAATACCGGGCAATTGATTTTTCAAATCACGTAACCTGCGTGCGCCTTCGATCTTCTGAGCTTCTGTTGTCTCATCGCTGAATTTGAATAACACAATATGTTCAATCATCAATTACCCTCTTTTCTAACTTTTTATCATTCATTCGTCCTTATGATAGCACCTTTTTTTCCTAACTTCGAAGTTTTAGAGAACTTTACACAGATTGAGAAAAGGGTACACCATGCATTTGGCGAAATTGGAATCTAGACTTAGAGCTGAGATGAGATACCGATTGTCACGCAGATTTTATTTGGCCGAGATTAAGCACGTGCCTAAAAACCATTACCGAATATAGAACCATTTTCCCTGCATTGCTCTGAATTTTCCCAGATAAAAATTGAGCACAGTCCTGATTCCCGGATTAGGCGCACCTTTTCACAGATCGTTCCGGATTTTTCACGGATTAAAATTGAGCTCAGTCCCGATTCCCGGATTAGGCGCACCTTTTCACAGATCGTTCCGGATTTTTCACGGATTAAATTCAAGTTTACCCGGATTAAACACGTGCCCAGCACTGCTCATGGCTCACTCATCACGGATTTCTGAACAGGCGTTTCCTCTTAATCGATGAATCTGCTTTTATTATAAAATTACTCTGGCGCCATTTTTCTGGGTCGCGAGGATTTTTTCCTTTTGTTTAATATATTTAATCAATTCAACACTCATCGAATAGTGATCCATCGGCGTGATCAAGTAGATGCCGCGGAAATGTGCCATCGCAATATCGATCAGTTCGCGACAGATGTCCAGACTGACACGGCGTGTTTCCTCCTTTCCACCGGCCGATGCTATGCGCGCCCGCACGTCATCCGGCAAGCGGATGCCTGGCACTTCATTGTGAAGGAATTCAGCATTGCGCGCCGAGGTCAGCGGCATGATGCCGATGTAAATCGGCACGTTGATATCGCGTGCTGCTTCACTAATTTCAATAATCCGTTGCTTGTCAAAAACCGGTTGCGAGATGAAGTAATCCGCACCGCATTCTGCTTTGCGTTTCACCCGCTGAACAGCACGATCCAGATTCCGCACATTTGGATTAAACGCCGCGGCGATGCGGAAATGCGTCGGCTGCTTCAGGCTCTTACCCGAATAGGAAATACCGCGGTTAAATTGTTTGATCAATTTGATGAGTTCCATCGATGATACATCATACACAGAAGTTGCCCCGGGAAAGTCGCCGATTTTCGTCGGATCCCCAGTAACGACAAGCAGATCATGTAGACCGAGCACATGCAAACCGAGTAAATGGGACTGTAAACCGATCAAATTGCGGTCCCGACAAGTCAGATGCACAAGCGGTGGCACATGAAACCGGTCTTTTATCAATTTGCCGATCGCAGTGTTGCTGATACGCGGCGATGCCAGTGAATTATCAGCCATGGTAATCGCATCCGCACCAGCCTCTTCAAGTGCTTGAATGCCTTCGAAAAAGTTTCTGGTATTCAAATGGCGAGGCGTATCAAATTCAACAAATACCGAACGGCCGTCAAGTACCTTTTGATAAAGCGGTGATTCGGGAACGTTGCCGGGAGTACGCACTTTAATGACTTCTGGCTGCGCCTCGACCACCTTGGAATGCAAGGGTTCCAGTTCTGTTATGCCTTCTTTAAACGCCTGAATCTGTACCGGTGTCGTCCCGCAGCAGCCGCCGAGCAGCCGAACGCCTTCATTGCGGAAGTCCACAGCATACTTTTTAAAATATGCGGGCTCGTTTTCATAGTGCAGCTTGCCTTCTCGATAGTCGGGTAGACTACTGTTCGGATATGCGGACAGAAATGCTTTCTTTGGTAACGGGATGCCGCGCAATGCTTCAATCATATGAAAAGGACCAAGTCGGCAATTGGTACCGACAATGTCTGCGCCAAGCGCCTCCAACTGAGTCAGTGCATCAGTCAGCGGCAGACCGTTCATCAGCACCCCCGGTTCCTGCATCGACACATGGGCAATGATCGGCAAATCGGTCATGCCGCGCGCTATCTGCAACACCTGGCGCAGTTCGTCAAGATCATAATAGGTTTCAAGCAGCAGACCATCGACCCCTTCATCAAGAAGTACGTCTGCTTGTTCACGAAATCCAGAATAAATAGCATTGCTTTCAACGGACTGTTTTTGAAAGCCGCCGATACCACCAATGGTCCCGAACACATATGTTTCCGGTCCGGCCGCTTGTTTCGCCAGCCGCACCGCCGCGCGGTTAAAACGACCAACTTCATGCTCAAGGCCATAGCGCGCAAGCTTCGTCCGGTTTGCACCATAGGAATTGGTTTGAATCACATCTGCTCCAGCACTGATATAAGCTTCATGGACATGCTCTACCTCTTCCGCCTGGGATACATTCAGTTCTTCAAAGCATCGGTCAATGCCGTAGGAGTAGAGTAACGTCCCCATTGCTCCATCGCCAATGAGAATTCGCTTTTTCAACACCTCTCGAATCGGTAATGGCATTAGTCCCCACTCCTCACGATCACCAGCTTCTGATCATGAACATTGGCGAGTGCACCCTCAAAATCGCGAATCAAATCATCTGCATCTTCAAGGCCGACGGACAGGCGCAACAGTCCGCTGCCAATGCCAGCCTGCTCGCGTTCTTCTTCATTTAACTCTGCATGTGACATTTTTGGCGGATAGGATAGGATCGATTCCACCGCGCCGAGACTGACCGCAAAAACCGGCAAGTGTACGTGATTGACAAACGCCCGTGCACTTGCTTCATTTTCAAGTTCGAAAGAAAGCACAGCGCCTCCAGATGATGCTTGGTCAGCATGCAGTTCTGCGCCAGGATGGTCAGCAAGACCCGGATAGAAAACTTGATGAACATCAGGCTGCACCGCGAAGAATTCGGCAATGCGCTGCGCTGAATCCGCTGATTTGCGGATGCGCACATCAAGCGTCTTCAATCCGCGAAGCAGTAGCCAGGAATCCTGGACACCAAGCACGGCACCAAACGCGTTTTGTAGAAAATAGAGTCTATCGGCAATTTCTTCCGATCCGGCAACAGCGAGGCCTGCAACAACATCACTGTGCCCGGAAATGAATTTTGTTGCACTATGCAGTACGAGATCAGCACCGAGTTCAAGCGGTTTTTGAAAAACCGGTGTCATGAACGTGTTATCAACAAAGGTCCAACATCGGTGCGCTTTTGCCAGTTTGGCAACCGCACGAATATCAGTCACGCACAGCGTCGGATTTGACGGCGTTTCCACATAAATCACCTTAGTATTTGGGCGAATTGCTTGCTCGATCTCATCGAGATTGGTCGTATCAACAAAAGTATGCTCAATCCCGAACCGTCCAAGCACCTGGGTCAAAATTCGGAATGTACCGCCATAAACGTTTTTCGGTACCACCGCATGGTCGCCGGCCGATAGCAGCAAAAATGCGGTTGAAATTGCTGCCATGCCGGAAGCAAAAGCAAACCCGCGTTTGCCGCCTTCAAGAGCAGCAATCGCTTCTTCCAGAGCATCCCGCGTCGGATTGCCTGAGCGTGTATAATCGTATTTTCCAAATTGGTCGAAATCCTTTTGGTGAAAGGTCGATGACAGATAAACTGGTACATTGGCCGCCCCGGTTTGCGGATCGACGCCCAGCGTTTCTTTGATTAGCCTGGTAGAAAAATGAAGCGAGTTATTCATGAGCTGCCACTCCTGTCTTCAAGGTTTGAAAAGCCTGGTCAAGGTCGCCAATCAGATCATCCGGATGCTCAATCCCCGTTGATAATCGGAGTAGTGAATTCGACAGCCCGTATTTCAAGCGCAACTCCTCTGGAATATCTGCGTGGGTCTGCGTCGCCGGATAAGTAATCAAGCTTTCCACGCCACCGAGGCTTTCCGCAAAGGTGATCAAGTGCAATGCCGTGAGAAAAGGCTCAACAAGATCGGACGATTTTAATTCAAAGCTAATCATGCCACCTTTACCCGGATACAGCACTTTGGTAACCTGCTGTTGTGTTTCAAGATAGGCGACAATCCGGCGTGCATTGTCCTGATGCTGGCGCATACGCAGTGCTAGTGTCTTAAGGCCACGAATCACCAGCCAGGAATCAAACGGACCAAGTACGACGCCGCATGAATTATGATAAAGGCGCAGTTTTTCGGTAATTTTTGTCTCATTCGATACCACAAGTCCTGCCAGAACATCATTGTGTCCGGCGAGATATTTAGTCGCGCTGTGGATCACAAGATCAGCCCCTTGCTCAATCGGCCGTTGCAGAATCGGTGTATAAAAGGTGTTGTCGACGATCAGCAACAGATCATTTTTCTTTGCTCGTCTGGAAATCTTTGAGAGATCCACTTCATGCATCAGCGGATTGGTCGGTGTTTCAATAAAAATCGCTTTTGTTTCCGGACAGACAAGGTCGGTCAAATCATCGAGGTGCTCGCCATCCCAATAAGAAAAGGATAAGTGGTACTGGTTGCTGAGAATGTCAAAAAAGCGGAACGTACCGCCATACAAGTCTCTTGAAGCAATAATATGATCGCCGGAACTGAATAATGAGAAAACAAGCTGAATCGCGCTCATCCCCGAGCTGCAGGCAAATCCTTCTTGACCGCCTTCAATATCGGCGATCGCCTTCTCCAAAATGGACCGTGTCGGATTGCCGGTGCGTGTATAGTCATAGCCCTTTGAGATACCAATTCCTTCATGTTTATAGGCAGTAGATAGATAGATTGGCGCGTTGACAGCGCCCAGTTCATCGAACCCGTTTCCAATTTGTGTCAATTTTGTTTCCGTCTTGTATGATGTCATCTCGCATCTCTCCTCTCAGAACGATTCGTTCTGTTTATTCATCTCACTGTGATTTTGTTGAGGATTCTATCAAGAGCGTTAAAAAGGGAAAACAAAAAGCCTTCTTCAATAAGAAGAAGGCTGTAAATGCCGCGTTTCTTCTTATCCCTCAGACACTTGATGGTCTGCTGGAATTAGCACCTTGTCACTGATCAATTCAGTGACGGTTGCTGAAGCGTCATCGGGCCAGTCCCTCGACTTCTCTTGATAAGAATCAAATCATCATATTTAATTGACAATTAGTTTACATCAGTCGTGTTAGTATTTCAAGCTATTTCAATGAAAAAACCACTAAATCAATTAATCGTGCGATCACAAACGTTGGGCACCCTGAGGTCAGCTTCCCCAATTATCATGAATAAAAGCATCGCGGCCAGATTCAATGCGTTCAGCTGTATAGCGATCCGGATGTTTTTTATAAAACTTCTGATGCTCTTCTTCAGCAGGATAAAATGGAGCAGCCGGCAAAATTCGGGTTACAATCGGTTTTAGAAAACGTCCGCTTAAAGCAAGTTCACGTTTTGATTGTTCTGCTAACCTTTTTTGCTGTTCATTCTCATAGAAGATCGCTGTTCGATAGTTTGACCCGCGATCAAAAAATTGTCCGCCGTCATCAGTTGGATCCACCTGAGTCCAATAAAGTTCAAGCAGCTTTTCATAAGGAAAAAGCTGTGGATCATAGGTAATGTGAATGGCTTCCATATGTCCGGTTGTTCCGGTTTTCACCTGTTCATAGGAAGGATGCTCCACCGTTCCGCCTGTGTAGCCAGAAATCACTTTCTCGATACCCGGCAATGTATCAAATGGTTTGACCATGCACCAGAAGCACCCTCCGGCAAACGTCGCTGTTTCAAATTTTTTCGTCATCCATCTTTTCCCCTTCCTTAAATTCATGATGGTCCGCTGGTTCATTTTTTAGTAAGGGCAGGCGTACGCGAAACAGTGTTCCCTTTCCCGGAGCACTTTCAGCATCAATTTTGCCCCGATGCTTAAGAACAATCCACTGCGCAATCGACAAGCCGAGACCAGTGCCCTTTTGGCCGGATCTAGCATTATCGGCTTGGTAGAATCGATCAAAAATATGTTTCAGATCGTCTTCAGAAATGCCACATCCACTATCAGAAACCGATAAATGCGCGGATTTGTTCTCCCGTGTGCAAGCGACCGAGATCTTCCCGCCCTTCGGTGTAAACTTCATCGCATTATCTAAAAGGATCACGAGCAACTGATGGATTCGCTGCTCATCTCCATTAATATAAATGGGTTCTTCTGTCCCCGCAAGTGTGAAACTTTTTTCCTCGAACTCTGCCATTTCCGCAAATGGCTCGGTCACTTTCTTCAGCATTGTGCTTAGATCAAGAGGTACAAGATTGACTTCAAGCCTGTTGGCGTCCGAACGTGCCAACGTAAGCAGATTGGCAACAAGTTTCGACAGTCGTCGCGTTTCATCCAGCATAACCGCTATATCTTCACCAACATCCTGCACCCTTTGCCGTGGCTGGCGGAGCAGTCCTTCAATTTTTAATTGAATGATAGACAGCGGCGTCCGCAGTTCATGCGACGCATCGGCAACAAATCGATTCTGCCTGTTCCAAGCAGTTTCGATCGGACGTAGCGCGCGCCGTGCAAGAAAATAGCCGACCACCACTGAGACAACAGCACCGATCGCCAGACCGTAGAGAATAATTGAAAGCAGTGTATTGAGTAAATTGCGCTCAGGGTCAACATTCATAATAAAGTATACATACAATGTCTGCTTTTGGTCCGGGTTCCATGGCTTTCGGATCATGTGATAGTATTCGCCGCGTAGCCAATAGACATGTTTTTCAACAATTACATTGGACCTTTTCACCAAAAACGGTTTCATGGCTTTGGTATCGATAATACCTGCAGGCATGGAGGTGATCACTTTATTTTTCGAATCGAGGATCACAGTCGGCACGCGAATGTCACGCACATGTGGTTCACCAAGACCGTTAAATGGATGCCTGTCGAAATCTGAAGCAGCCTGACGAAGCGCACGATCGCTTCCCTGAAACAACACCTTTTTTTCATAAAAGTATACAGTGCTGCCCAATAAACTCAAAAGCAGAATCAGCAGTGCAGCGTTGAGGATCGTAAGCTTTATGAGTGTCTTTCGAAATAGAGTCATCCGCTTGCTCACTTATCCGTCAGCATATAACCGATACCCCGGACCGTCCGGATGTCTTCGTCATATGCGTATTTCTTTAATTTTTTTCGCAACTGGTGAATATACACTTCAACAATGCCAACGGTCGTGTCGGAGTCAAAGCCCCAGATGCGATCAAAAATCTGTTCGCGTGTCAGAATTTGATCTTCATTTTGAATCAGATATTCAAGCAGATTATATTGTTTCGTCGTAAATGAGAGTATCTCGCCATTTATTTTAATCTGTTTTCGTTTGTTGTCGATTTCAATGCCTTTGTAACGCAAGATGTGGTCACGTTCCATTGGCGAACTGCGCCGTAAAATAGCCGCAATTCGAGCTTTGAGTTCCATATTTTGGAACGGTTTTACGATATAATCGTCGCCACCCAAATTCAGTCCTTTCACACGGTCGTCAACAGCGTCACGTGCAGTCAAAAAGATGATCGGCGTCGCAATGCCTTTTTTTCGAATCTGATCGGTGACTTCAAAGCCGTCCATGCCTGGAAGCATGACATCCAGTACGATCGCATCATAAATATTTTGTTCTGCTAAATAGAGTGCTTCATCTCCGTCCTCTGCTGAGTCGACTGTATATTCCTCCGACAACAATCGGACAATTTCTTGAAGCAAGTACGTGTTGTCTTCAACGACGAGCAACCGCAGGGCAGCCACCCCCTCACCTTTTCAAATTTTAAACCTATTGTACACATAACGCGTGATTTATGAAAAGCACCTTATTCTGTACGAAGTGCTTCAATTGGGTTGAGCTTTGATGCTTTATAGGCCGGAAAGACACCAAACACAATGCCCACGACCGCTGAGAACAAAAAGGCCGATGCCATCACCGAAATGGAGTACACAACTGTTCCACCGACAATTGATGCATACAATTCGGACGCGGCAATGCCGATGCCAACGCCGCAAAGCCCACCGAGCATGCTGAGCACGGCTGCCTCAAGTAAAAATTGAAGCATAATGTCGCGGCGCCGCGCACCAATCGCTTTACGGATACCGATTTCCCGTGTTCGTTCGGTGACGGAAACGAGCATAATATTCATAATGCCAATGCCACCAACAATCAATGAAATGCCGGCGATACCCGCAAGCAGCATCGTCATTGTTCCGGTCACCGAACTCATTGCATCCATAACATCTTGTTGATTGACCACACTGTAATCATCAGAATCGCTGTACGTTTGGCTCATGACGCGAGAAATACCGGCCATTGCCCAGTTCACTGAATTCTGGTTTTCTGCCTGCGCGTAGAATTGAGTGAGATAGGTCGTTTTCATCAACCGCTGTGCGGTGGAAAATGGAAGGAAGGCAGCATCGTCACTGCTTTGTCCCATCGAACCGCCTTTGCTGTTCAAAACACCGACAACCGTATAACGTTCTCCGTCAATCAGAACAGTCTTATTGATTGGTGATTGATTTTCAAATAATGTCGTTGCCAGATCGCTGCCAAGTACCACAACCTTCTGGCGAAATTTTTCATCCAGCGCGGAGACGAATCTTCCTTCTTTGACGGTCAGATTTCGGATCGACTGATAGCCGGACGTTGTTCCCGTCACGCTGACCTGCGATGAAGTGCTACCGTTTCGCAGCGTACTTCTGCCACTTAGTACCGGGGCTACCGATTTGACGCCGGTAGCCTGACTGACTTGATTTAAATTGTCCATGGTAAAATGTGTATCCGTATTTGTAATAGTCACAGTGATCAGGTTCGTTCCCAAGCTGTTCACGCTGTCTGACACCGACTTACTTGATCCCTGACCGATCGCCAGCAGTGCAATAACGGATGAGACACCGATGATAATGCCAAGCATCGTCAGAAAGGAACGCATCTTGTTTCCTAGGATATTGCGAATTGCCATTTTTATGGATGTGACTAGATTCATCAGATATGTTCACCTTCTTGCAGTTTGCCATCACGAATGCTTACCGTCCGTTTTGCTTTGCGTGCCACATTTAGATCATGTGTGATCAGGATAATGGTTCGCCCGTTTTGATTTAATTTAATCAGCAGATTCATGATCTCTTCGCTCGTTTTGCTGTCCAAAGCCCCCGTCGGTTCATCCGCCAGCAAAATTTGCGGTTCTCCGGCAAGCGCTCGTGCAATCGCCACTCGCTGTTGCTGACCGCCGGAAAGCTGATTTGGCTGATGGCGCGCACGTTCAGCCAGCCCGACCATGCTTAAGCATTCAAGTGCCCGTGCGTGCCGCTCCTTGGTTTTTACACCTCGGTAGAGCAGCGGCAGTTCTACGTTTTCTGCTGCCGTCAGTTTTCCCAGTAGATTAAAGTTCTGAAAAATAAAACCGATTTTATGATTGCGAATCTCAGCGAGTTCCCGATCTTTCAGCTTGTCAATATGGCTACCACCTAACATATATTGACCACTGTCCGGCTTATCAAGACAGCCTATCATATTCATCAACGTTGATTTTCCCGATCCGGATGGGCCGACGATCGAAACAAATGCACCAGCCTCAATGGTCAGATCAATTTTATTTAATGCATGAACAACGTTATCGCCTGACTGGTATGTTTTCTCAATCTTGCTCATTGTGATCATGGCTTCGGTCATTGACGAGTGCCTCCTCCATTCTGGCCGCCTGAACGAGTACCGCCGCCGTTAAATCCGCCGCCACCAAAACCACCGCCGTTCATGGAGCGCATCATTTGGTAACCATTTTGGCTGTTTGACGACGTGCTCGTTCCCGACGATTTCGTAATCGCGTTTAACTGAATGGTTTCTCCTTCTTGAAGACCGGACTTGATCTCAATATATTTATCGTTATGAATACCGATCGTTACTCCCTGCTGTTTGCCTCTGACTGTCTCCTCATTATTAAAGCCTCTGGTACCTTGAGTTTCCGTTCCATCTGACCCACTTGACAGATAAACGAAATAACTATTTCCATACTGATGAACCGCTCCTGAAGGCACATAGAGTACATTCGTCTTTTTTTCAAGCACAATACTTCCTGTTGCGGTCATACCTGATTTCAATCCGGTGGATTTGTTCAGGTGTACCGTGACATTAAATGTAGAGGTTCCGTTCGTATCCGTTCCTTCTTGAGCAATTGATGTAACTTTTCCACTAAAAGTTTTATTTGGGTAGGCATTAACCGTCACGGAAACTGCTTGTCCTTTTTTGATTTTCGGAATGTCCAGCTCATCAATTTGCAGTACGGCGTTAAGGTCGCTGTAACTCGTGATATGAGCAACCTTTTGTCCGGCATTGACTCGATTGCCCGCGTATGCACTGACGCTGGTCACAGTGCCTGAATGAGGGGCCGTAAGGGTTGTCCCGTCTGTATAGGTCAGGAGCGTGTCTCCTTTTTCAACCTTATCGTTTTCAGAAACCTTGATTGTGTCAATCGTTTTCGCTGCATCATCTGAATCAATCGTCACATCATCATCAATTTTCGGTGACAGCGCGCCCGATCCACTGACATCAGTTGAAATCGTGCCTTTCTGAACCGTAGTTGTCGGAATCATGACACGCGTGTTGGAAGACTTGTCCCGTGAAAAATACCAGTACGCACCGCCACCTCCAAACACAACTACTGCAATAAGAATGAAAATCAAACTTTTTTTCATGTTTCTAACCCCTCCGCTGCTTCATCAAGCACGTTTATAGGATCAGTTTATCGAGAGATTCTTAAAATTCTCTTAAGGAACATGTGTGTGACAAAAATGGAATTCAGTTGTTTAAAATTCGACCGTTCAGCCTGCAGACATTTTTTATTTTCTGAAACCGTTCTGCAAAAAAAAAACCGGCGCGTTTCTCGCGTCGGTTTCTTGCAATTATTTTTTGAAATGATACGGTACAGTTGCAATCACGACATCCCTATGCCGGATCAGACTCGCTTTGATCAGGACACCGGACTGGTTATGCAAAAGACTCTGCCACCATTTTTTCGTATAGAACTGTGGGAACACAACCGTAACGGTTGCACCACGCTTATCTGCTTTATATTTTACCGTACTAATGAATTTATCCAATGGGCTAACAATACTGCGGTACAATGAGTGAAGCGTAATCAAGCGTACACCTGGGTTCCACTCATTCCACTCATTAGTCATTTTTTCAATCGATTCAGGACTGTCACCGACATAGACGGCAATGACATTATCCGACAACGATTTGGCATAGGTTAACGACTGTTCCACAACTTTTGTAATGCCGGCAATCGGTACGACAATCACATTATCCGATGAATGAATGACCGGCAGTGGATCGGAGAAATTAATGCGAAGCTGCTCCGCCACATGCATGTAGTGCTCATGAATTTTATGGAAAATAAAAATGACAATTGGAACAAACACAAGCACCGGCCATATTTGTGTAAACTTTGTAAGAAAGAAAATGGCAAGAATCATATAACAAATCAGCGCACCGATTAAATTAATCACCAGTTTTCCCATCCATGCTTTTGGCCGTTCTTTAATCCAGTGAACAATCATTCCGGTTTGTGAGAGTGAGAATGGAATAAATACACCAACGGCATAAAGAGGAATTAGGTTCTCCGTTTTCCCCTCAAAAATGATAATTAATAAAATGGATAATGCGCCCAATGTCAAAATACCATTCGAATAACCAAGCCGATCACCTCTAACTTTAAATGGTCTCGGCATATACTTGTCTTTGGCCAAATTAAACGCAAGAAGCGGAAAGGCAGAATAACCGGTATTTGCAGCCAGGATCAAAATCAAGGCTGTTGATACTTGAATGATGTAGTACAGTACATTACGACCGAACAACGTCCCAGCCAATTGGGAGAGCACCGTTTGATCACTTGATGGCTGTAGGCCGTACCAATAAGACAAATAGACAATGCCTGCAAGCAGGACAGCCAGAATACCACCCATCATTAAGAGCGTTCGTGCCGCATTTTTTGGAGCAGGTGACTTGAAGCTTGGAATCGCATTTGAAATGGCTTCGACACCCGTCAAGGCCGAACAGCCTGATGAGAATGCACGCAACAGGAGAAATAAACTGACGCCCATCACCGGCGTACCCAGTGCAGCATGTGTGTGTAACGGCGCTACATGCCCGGTCATTGCAGCAAACAAACCACCGCCAATGATGATGATCATCATCAGTACGAAAAAGTAAACCGGATAGGACAATAATGTCGCTGAATCTGTCAACCCGCGTAAATTCAAGATGGTGATCACAACAACAATAATCACGGCCACAAGTACGCTATGTGCATGAAGTGATGGAAATGCAGAGGTAATTGCATCTGTACCTGCAGAAATACTGACGGCTACCGTTAGAATATAGTCGACTAATAAAGAGCCTCCGGCAGTAAGTCCAAAATTAGTTCCCAAATTTTCTTTGGCGACCATATATGCGCCGCCACCTTGCGGATAAGCAAAAATGATTTGTCTATAGGACAAAACAAGTGCGATCAATAAAACAAGGACACCCAGTGAGATCGGTAATGAAAACCAAAGTGCACTGCTTCCTGCCGCCATCAATACGATCAAAATCTGCTCCGGTCCATACGCAACAGAAGATAATGCATCGGATGACAGAACCGCCAACGCTTTAAACTTATTTAGTTTTTGACTATGCGATTCATTGGATTTCAACGGTTTGCCAATAAGCAAACGTTTTATTTTTGTTAACATATTTGTACTCCCTTAATAAATCTTGTACTCGTTTCTCATTCAAGTAAGGCTCGTTGAACTATGAGGACGAAGTAACGAATTTATAATTGTTTCCATTGTTGCAGATTGATTGTATGCCGTCATGTTCAATCGTGCAAGAACAAAAAGCAACAGTTTTTTTACTAAATGTGTTATTCCCCTTCATTTCCCAGGCAATAATCAGCATGCGACATCATTTTTCTTCTTATTCCCTAACATACCGTTTCTAAGTATTACACCTTTGCTGTCTTCGCAAAGGTCAGCGTGACCACAGTACCGATGATACAGACCATACCCACCCAGTCGAACAATGTAAACGGCACATGCATCCATACAACACTCACCAGTGCTGCGGAGAGCGGTTCTGCACAGCCAAGCAGGCTGGTTTCAATGGGATTTAGGTACTTAAGACTTGCTAGAAATAAATAAAAAGCAAGCAAAGTACCAAACACGATAACAAACGAAACCCCGACTATTTCATTTAACGAAAACGAATGGTCCACATGCCATGGTGAATAAAATAGGCTCATCACTGTTCCACCAATTAGCATACCCCAGCTCACTACCACGCCCGCTCCATATTCTTTTAATATTTTTCCAGGCTGCGTGGAATAAAGTGCCCCGCCGAGTGCAGCAAGCAAGCCCCAAAAAACAGCTGCTGGTGCAATTGATATTTGATCAGGGTGACCTTTAGTCACAATGAGAAAAACGCCAAGTAACGCCATGAATACGGCAAGCAATTCAGTCACACTTGGTCTTCTTCTCCGCCGAATGACCAGGTAGATCATGATCAGTACGGGACTGAGATACTGCAGTAAAGTGGCTGTTGCGGCATTTCCCGCTGCCACTGCCTCAAAATATGTATATTGTGCGCCAATCATGCCGAAAACACCAAAGATTAGCAATGCAGATGCAGTCCTTTTTTGCATCCAAATCATCCAAGTCAATTGCCTGTCTTTACTGAGTAAAGTAAAAACAAGGAGCAATAACCCTGCTGTGATCATTCGTACCGATGTCAGCCATCCTGCATTTATTTGTTCACTTTCAAAGAGATATTGGGCGACATTCCCTGAAATGCCCCATAGTGTTGCCCCGCTAAGTACCAATCCGATACCGAACGCTCGCTTCCAGGAGCGCGTTTGAACAAGATGATGTATTTGCACGGTCATACTTTTCTCCCTCTCGAAGTTCACTCGTTCACCATTCACAAAACTTAAAAATGCATAACTGTCTCCGTTTAAATGCCTTATTCAACCAATCAGAAGAAATCTAGTTTAGCACAATTAATGGGTATTAAGAAGATCTTTAGTATACAAAAACAGGTAGATATTTCGAGTTCAGGAACTCCCGCCTAATACCATTAGTATTGCATATAATGGAAACCATAAGATGTTGCTTGATTGATTTTAAATACAACAACAGATTACGCGATAACCAATCATGAACAGACAGGTTCCGATTTCTCGTTTCGATAGGATATAAATAAGAAAATCCATTACAAGGGTAATGGTTGCGGGAGGTTTAAAATGCACACTGCGGTTTTTGCCCATAGAGGCAGCAAATCCAACCGTCCTGAAAACACGCTTGCGGCATTTGAAGAAGCGATGCGTGTCGGAAGTGATGGGATTGAACTCGATGTCCACTTAACTAAAGATAAACAAGTGGTCGTCATGCACGATGAAAAAATCGATCGAACCACCAACGGAAAAGGACAAATAAAAAACTATTCATTAGCGGAACTCAAACAATTTGATGCAGGTTCCTGGTTCTCACCAAAATATAAAGGCGAGCGCATCCCAACGCTTGTTCAGGTTCTTGAGTTATTATCTGATTTCAGTGGTATCCTTAATATCGAATTTAAAACCGATCGAAATGTCTATCCTGGAATCGAACTGAAAGTAGCACAATTCGTTCGCCAATATCGTGCTGATCTGCCTGTAGTCTACTCCTCATTCAATCATGAATCGCTGATTCGGATGAAAAAAATTGATCCCAATGCAGAACTTGCCCTCCTACTTTGGGAACGCCTTGCCGATCCTTGGCGTTATACACAACAGGTCGGTGCCACTGCTCAACATTTGTGGCAGCCGTCTGCCCTTTCAGAAACAGCACATCAACTTCAGCAACATGGGATCAAGGTCCGTGCATGGACAGTGAATAAACCAAAGCTGATGCAACTCTCATTCGAAATGGGGCTTGATGCGATCATTACCGATTACCCGGAAGTCGCGCTCGACCTACGGGCAAACTTTTTACACAATGAGCTAAGCGAGCAATCGAAGCGCGATTGATCCATAATAAGGATTAAACAGTTTTTACCCAAAGTCGGAAGAAATTACTTATAAGATAAAGGACATTGGATCCCTCCCTGACTTTCGTTATAATGAGATGAGAGCGTTAACACTACCTTTTGGCGTTATGCGAAACGAATCAAAAATCGAGGGATATCTATGAATGGAAAAAAAGCAGCAGGAATCAAAGCACTTGATGAAATCCGCGAGGGCATGACCATTGGTCTTGGTACCGGTTCAACCGTATATTTCTTTCTTGAAGCACTCGCTGAAAAAGTTGCTGCAGGCTTCACGATTACTGGTGTGGCAACATCACAACAAACCATCGACCTTGCAAAGAAGTGGAAAATTCCCATGCGTACATTGAATGAGGTCTCCACCATTGACGTCACCATCGACGGTGCGGACGAATTCGATCCGCAACTTAACGGTATTAAAGGAGGCGGTGGTGCCCTCCTTTTTGAGAAACTGGTTGCCAAGTCCTCAAAAAAAAGAATATGGATTGTCGATGAACGCAAAAAAGTCGAACAGTTAGGACGCTTTCCTCTCCCTGTTGAAGTTGTTCCTTTTGGCTGGAAACATGTCGAATCATTTCTCGTCAATAAAGGCTACAATCCAAAATTGCGTCTTACTGCAGATGAACGCCCTTATGTTACAGATGCACATCACTACATTCTCGATCTGCATTTACAAACCATTAGCGACCCTGAGGCACTTGCCAATGAGCTTGATCACTTAACCGGTGTCGTAGAACATGGACTTTTCCTTGGCATGACGGAAAAGGTACTTGTCGGTGCCCCAAACGGTACTGTCGAAACTTTTGAGAAGAAATAAACACGAGTAAAACGACTTCCATTATTCTGAGAATCAACCGTTTACTTTGACTCATCGCATGATACTCTTCCCATGTGGTGGGTCTTTAATAAAATTTGGAAAAAGTTGTTGACAGAAGACTTTCCTGTAATTATAATGGTTACAGGTGGTGAGGAACATGATTAACACACGTGTTGCCGTTGCAATTCATATCTTGGCGTTGATCGCTTCTAAACCCCATGAGGATTTGCCTTCGGACTATATCGCTTCGAGTGTAAATACGAATCCGGTGGTTATTCGACGAATTCTCGGTATGCTCAAAAAGGAAGGCTTAATTCGAACAACTGCTGGTAAGGCAGGTGCCTCGTTAACACGGCCTTCTTCTGAAATAACATTACTTGATGTATTTAGGGCAGTTGAACCAAAAGATAGTCTTTTCGCAGTTCACGAGAATCCCAATCCACACTGTCCCGTGGGCAAAGGTATTCGAAGCGTTCTCGATCGCGCTTTTAGTGAAGCACAAGATGCGCTGGAAAGGAATCTTTCCGGTGAAACAATTGAAGACATTCTTCAGGATCTTTTTGCAGAAGAATGATTTTCGTCAAAACCAGATGTAACTATACATGTTACAGCAGATCAAAGGAGGCCCTCAATTGACTATTGCAATAATTGGAGCAACCGGCAAAGCTGGCTCGCGCATTCTAGAAGAGGCAAAGAACCGGGGGCATCAGGTAACGGCAATCGTTAGGAACCCCGCTAAATTAACAGATGCAAGCCTTCCTTATATTGAGAAAGATCTGTTTGATTTAACTCGTGAGGATCTCTCAGCCTTTGACGTCATTGTTAATGCCTTTGGCGCTCCTTTAGGAAAAGAGCATCTTCACGTTGAAGCAGGAAAAAAACTCATCGAGCTCCTAACTGGGGTTACTGGCACAACCTTAATTGTTGTTGGTGGCGCAGGGAGTCTCTTCGTTGACGAGGCTAAAAAGACTCGAGTCATTGACACTCCAGACTTCCCTGAAGCCTTCATTGCCACGGCCTCTAATCAAGCGAAAAATTTGGCGGACCTTCAAGCGAGTACTGATTTGAATTGGACGTTTATCAGCCCATCGGCGATCTTCGCCCTTGGAAAGAGAACCGGCCACTATAAAACTGGGAAAGATCACTTGTTAATAAATCGTGAAGGTCAAAGTTATGTAAGCTACGAAGATTACGCAGCTGCAGTTGTGGATGAAATTGAAAAACCCGAACATGTAGGTGAACGTTTTACTGTTGTATCTGAACCAGAATAAATTCAGGTTAATTAGTCCGTAATGTATTGGTGCGGCTCCTTCAGCCAAACTGATCATTCCTATAAATTTTATATCATTTAAAAATGGGAGAGTGAATTATTATGACAGAATGGACAATTGATAGCGCACACTCGGAGACTGCATTTTCCGTAAAACACATGGGCCTTTCCAATGTAAAAGGTAATTTCAAAACGACTGCAGGAACAGTAACAACCGATGAAAACGGAAAAGTTACCGGCGTTAATGTAACCATTGATGTCGCAAGTATCGACACACGTATCAAGGATCGCGACGATCACCTGAAGAGTGCAGATTTCTTCGATGCAGAAAAATTCCCTGAAATTAAGTTTGTTTCGACAAAAGTGACTGCATCTGACGATGAAGATTATGAAATCGAAGGCAATCTAACAATCAAAGATACGACCAAACCAATCACTTTCGAAGCTGAAGTCGGCGCACCTATTGACGATCCATACGGCTTGAAGCGCAGTGGTGCCAGCCTGTCCTTCGCTATTGATCGTCGTGATTTCGGTCTGGTTTGGAGCCAGTCGCTCGCAAATGGCAACCTCGTGGTCGGAAACAAAATCAAAATTAATGTAGAAGCAGAATATACACACCAAGCTTAATGATCACTAACGATCTAAGAAAACCCGGAAGAATTGTCTTCCGGGTTTTCTTTATATCGTTAATAAAACACAATGTCACTCATTTCTTTTGTTCCATTGCCTGCTCGCAACGCTCAATCCATTGCTTCTGAAACTGATCATGCGGCAAAATGCGCTCCTTTAAATCATCGATGAAAATGACCTTCTCGCTCCGACACCATTCAAGACAGTTCTGATAGAGCTTCATATCCAGTTCATCGGTGTCCCAGTAAACAGGAATGACTGAAATTTTTGCTTCACTATAAAGAAATGCACGGGTATGTCCATCAGTTAGAAATGCTTCTCCGCCGTTTTTCTTAATCGGTAAAGGGGCGTTAAATCGAACATTGAGCGGGTCAAATGACCCTTTTAAACGATCGATTTTGTCCTGATCAAGATAAAGCTGGCTTGGACGAATCTGAAATAAATCGATTAGAAATGGTCTCACTGTACTGATCTCTTTTCATTTTATGATTTTTAGAGACTGACGAATAAAGAATAACTAAAGGCACTTATCTCGCACAATAAAAGCATCATGTCATCGGGAAGTATGTATGATTGCCTCCAGTGCGGAGAATCGGCGAAAACCATGTACAAATCGACTTATATCAAGAGCAAGTATCGCTGAGCGGTCATTAAATACTTGACCCCAAAGCTCGTCCAATCAGGAAAGCTGTGATACGTAATCGTACAAGAGCGCCTGTTGCTATCCTATCATAAAGTAAACTTATTCTTCTAGATCTTGATTCCGATAGAGATCTCGTTCACTGGAGCCATTTTCCATACACAAAAAAACGGATACGAATAAATCTCGTATCCGTCACAAATTTAGGGGGGTACTCCCTCCGCATCCAAGACCTAATTGTAAAGGCTCTTGCATACAAAGGCATATATGAAACAGCTATCTCAGAATTATTGATTCTGATGCAGCATTGTTTCCGCAAGTTTCAACTGCTTTTCGATCTGATGTGGTGCAGTACCGCCTTCACTTTCCCGGGCACGCATCACATGTTCAGGTTTCAGTGCTTCAAAGATGTCTGCTTCAAACAGTGAATTGAACTGTTTAAATTCCTCCAGATCCAAATCAAGTAAATACTTCTTACTTTCTATGGCATAAAGAACCATTTTCCCAGTGACTTCATGTGCCTCTCGGAAAGGAAGTCCTTTTTTGGCAAGATAGTCTGCAATATCTGTTGCATTCGAATAATCTTTCTCAACAGCATGCCGCATCCGCTCTTTCTTCACGTTCATGGTCTCAAGAATCGGTGCAAGCAATTGTAGGGCACCTTCTAGCGTTTTCACCGTATCGAAAATGCCTTCTTTATCTTCTTGCATGTCCTTATTGTAGGCAAGCGGCAGTCCTTTGAGCACAGTCAGCAGGCCCACTAAGTGCCCAAATACACGTCCAGTCTTACCGCGAAGCAATTCAGATACGTCGGGATTTTTCTTTTGCGGCATGATGCTGGAACCTGTGCAGAACGCATCATCCAATTCAATGAACTGGAATTCTTGACTACTCCACAGCACCATTTCCTCAGACAACCGTGAGAGATGAACCATGATCAGTGAACAATCGGCTAAAGCTTCAACCACAAAATCACGATCACTGACCGCATCCATACTATTTGGGTAGATATCATCAAATTGCAAAAGATCGGCAACACGGCGGCGATCGATCGGGAAGGTTGTCCCAGCTAACGCACCTGCACCGAGCGGCAAAATGTTAATTCGTTTCAGACTATCTTTCAAACGCCCCTTGTCTCGCTCAAACATCCAAAAGTAGGCAAGCATATGATGTGCGAAGGAAATCGGCTGCGCACGCTGCAAATGTGTGTAACCCGGAAGGATCGTGTCCACATTAGCCTTAGCCTGTTCAAGAAGTGCATATTGTACATCCTCGAGTAAATCGATTAGCGTATGGGTTTTCTTTCGCATGTACAAGTGCATGTCGGTTGCAACCTGATCATTGCGGCTCCGTCCGGTATGAAGTTTTCCGCCAACAGGACCGATTTCATCAATGAGCATCTTTTCGATGTTCATATGAATATCTTCCATGTCTGTTGAAAACTTTGCCTCACCACGTTCCACTTTATTCAGAATCGACTGAAGTCCTTTCTGAATGGTCTTTGTCTCCTCCATAGTGATGATCCCGCATTCACCAAGCATCTGGACATGCGCCAGGCTTCCTTCGATATCCTCTTTTGCTAATTCTTGGTCATAAGAAATCGATGCGGTGTACTCGTCAACCAGTTTATTGGTTGATTTCGTAAACCGGCCGCCCCACAACTTCGCCATGGTCTGCCTCCATTTCCGCATTCTTATGAACTTCGGCATTGACTTTGGTAGGAAGTCCCCAAAGCTTGATAAATCCTACTGCTGCATTATGATCAAACGCATCACCCTTTGTATAAGTAGCCAATTTTTCATTGTAGAGGCTTTGATCCGATGCGCGTCCGACAACGATATGATTTCCCTTGAAAAGTTTTACACGCACTTTGCCGGAAACCACTTGCTGTGTTTGCTCAACAAATGCCATTAAAGCTTCTCTGATTGGTGAGTACCAAAGTCCGTCATAGATCACCTGAGACATTTCTTTATCAATCAGCGGTTTGAACTTAGATACTTCTTTGGTCAGTGTGATCGTTTCGAGTGCCTTGTGCGCATTAATTAAAATAAGTGCAGCAGGATTTTCATAGACTTCACGCGATTTGATCCCGACGAGCCGGTTTTCAATATGATCAATTCTTCCGACACCATGGAGACCGCCGAGTGCATTCAATTCTTTAATGATTTCAATGAATGGTTTCGTTTCTCCATTCAATGCAACAGGAATGCCTTTTTCAAAAGTAATTTCTATATATTCCGGTGTGTCCGGAGTCTTTTCAATTGGATTGGTCCACGCATACGCTTCTTCCGGTGGTTCGTTCCATGGGTTTTCAAGCACACCGGCTTCGCACGCACGGCCCCAGATGTTGGCGTCAATGGAGAAAGGATTATCAAGATCGACAGGAATCGGAATCCCGTTCTTTTCCGCATATTTGATTTCTTCGTCGCGCGTCATGCCCCATTCGCGAACCGGTGCAACGACTTTAAGCGATGGATCAAGTGCTTGGATGGCTAGTTCGAAACGAACCTGATCGTTTCCCTTTCCAGTACAGCCATGGGCAACTGCGATTGCACCTTCCTTGTGTGCGACGTCTACGAGCAATTTCCCAATCAATGGTCGAGACAATCCGGATGAAACAGGATATACACCTTCATAAAGTGCATTCGCCTGAAGGGCAGGTGCCAGATAACCTTCAGCAAGTAGCACCTTTGCATCAACAACATAAGACTTGATTGCACCCACATCGAGTGCCTTTTGCTTTACTTTATCAAGATCTTTGCCTTCTTCACCAACGTCAATGCTCAAAGCAATGACATCATAATTGTACTTATCTTGTAGATACTTAATGCAGACCGAGGTATCGAGACCACCGGAATATGCGAGAACGATTTTTTCTTTTGCCATCGTTGAAACCCTCCTGAGCGTAGAATAATTTTCTTATTAGTTCTTTTCCATTAAACATTTCAGAATTGCCTTATGCGCATGAAGACGATTCTCTGCCTCATCAAAGACAATAGAGTGTGCACCGTCAATCACACTTGCTGTTACCTCTTCACCACGGTGAGCAGGCAAACAGTGCATAAATAGATAATCCGGCTTTGCCAATGTGACAAGCGCATCATCCACTTGGAAACCTTGAAAATCATGGAGACGCTTGTCTGTCTCCGCTTCGTCACCCATGCTTAGCCATGTGTCGGTGATGACAATATCACAGCCTTCAATCGCTTCCTGTGGTGAATGAGTAAATGCGATACTACAGTCGTTCTTAAGACCTCTTGACTTCGCTGCAGCCAGAATTGCTCCATCCGGTTCATAACCCTTAGGACTGGCTACGGTCATATCCATACCGACAGCAGCAGCACCTTCCATCAGCGAGTGTGCCATATTATTATAACCGTCTCCAATAAAGCATGCTTTAAGTCCTTTTAATTTCCCTTTGTGCTCATAAATCGTAAGCAGATCTGCGATCACCTGAGTTGGGTGATGCGTATTGGTCAACCCATTAATCACTGGAACATCCGCGTTTGCTGCTAGTTCCTCGACAATGTCATGACCAAAGGTTCGAATCATAATACCATCGACCATTCTCGAAAGTACTTTTGCTGTATCAGCAATCGTTTCACCGCGACCAATCTGGATGTCCTTGCTGCTCAAATAGAGCGCAGAACCACCGAGATGGTACATGCCTACTTCAAAGGCAACGCGTGTTCGCGTTGATGCTTTTTCGAAGATCATGCCCAATGTCTGACCATTTAAAAAGTGATGCGGAACACCTTGTTTTTGCATTTTTTTCAATGCAACTGCCGTTTGCAGGAATAGTTTAATTTCTTCTTCTGTAAATTCAGCAATGGTAAGAAAATCTCTGCCTTTTAATGCTGGAACCGTCTCATTGGTCATTCATTTCACTTCCCTTTATTCATCATATAAGTAAGGTCCCGATACTCATCCAACGTATGCACGTCTTGAGATCGTTCTGTATCAACAGCCGCTAACGCCGCTGAAATTGTGTCCGCACAGGTGTACACAGGAATCTGATAGCGCAGTGCAAGTGCTCTGATCGTAAAGCCAAAGGATTGCCTGTTTCGCCCTGCTGTTGGAATATTGAATACAGCTGCTAATTGACCTCCTGAGATTTGACGATGCATCTCCTCTTCACTCTCGGTCAACTTAATGACATCAATACCGGCGTTTTTACAAGCATCAGCTGTGCCCGATGTTGCCATGATGTTAAAGCCAAGATCATTAAGTTGTTGAATGATGTTGAGAGATTCTGTCCGTTCGTTCTCAGCAATCGAGCATAGAATAGCTTTTTTATCTGACTTTGCAGAAAAAGGATTAGCTTCGTTGAGATAAACACCTTTCATCAACGCCTCTTCAACACTTTTTCCCATACCGAGTTGTTCTCCGGTTGATTTCATTTCAGGACCAAGTACCGGATCGACACCCTTCAATTTTGTAAAAGAGAACACCGGTGCCTTAACTGCATAAAAATCAGGTCTCGGATAATAACCATCGTGAAGATTTAGTTGTTTTAGACGCTTTCCCAATTGGATACTTACTGCTTTTTCAACCATTGGGATACCGGTCACCTTGCTGATAATCGGGACAGTCCGGGAAGCACGCGGATTCACTTCCAATACATATACTTTTCCGGAAACAACGACAAATTGAATGTTGATGAGTCCTTTGACCGCCAGGCTTTGGCAAATTTTGCGCGTATCCTCAGCAATTTCTTCCTGCACTTTTTGATCAATGCTATAGGAAGGAAACACTGCAATACTGTCACCGGAATGTACGCCTGCGCGCTCTATATGTTGGAATATACCCGGAATTGCTGTTTCTTCTCCATCGCTTATCGCATCCACCTCACACTCAAGGCCCGGCATGTAGCGATCCACGAGCAGCGGGAACGATTGATTCGTCAGATTGCGCTCACTATTGATATAGTTCTCAAGTTCATTCCGATCATGGAGCAGGAACATGGATTGCCCACCAATCACATATGAGGGGCGAACAAGAATCGGATACCCTAACTTCTCCCCTGCGGAAAGAAGATCTTCAATCCTTTGGACTGTCAAGCCCTGAATATGAGGAATCTTCAATGATTGCAAGAGTTGATAAAATTGTTCACGGTCTTCTACCCGGTCGATACTCTCTGTTGAAGTCCCTAAAACAGGAATACCCGCTTGCTCAAGCGCCTTAGCAACATTTACCGCAGTTTGTCCGCCAAACTGGACAAGTGCCCCTTGTACGTTCTCCTTCTCAGCAACGTGCAGGATATCTTCAACAGCCAGCGGTTCAAAGTAAAGGCGATCCGCAATGGAATAATCCGTACTGACGGTTTCCGGATTGTTATTAATAACAATCGCTTCATAGCCATTTTTCTTCGCAGCCATGGTCGCTTGTACCGAACAGTAATCGAACTCGATGCCTTGACCGATTCGAATCGGACCTGAACCGATGATCAGAATCTTCTTTTTGTCACTGACCGGTGCTTCATCAGCCCCAAACCACGTTGAATAATAGTAGGGCGTTTGTGCCTCGAATTCACCTGCACACGTATCCACAAGATGATAGGATGGTGAAAGACCGGCAGTTTGAATGCATGTGGCGACTGCTGTTTCCGGTACATTGAGCAACTCAGCAAGTCGATGATTACTGATGTTGATCCATTTTGCATGTGCCCACTCTTCATCCGTTATTTCTTGAATACTTTTACCAACAAGACTCAGTTCAAAGGTGACAATGCCATGGATGGCATTCAAGAACCATGGGTCAATTTCAGTCTGATTATAAATGTCGGTAACCGTACGTCCACGGCGGAACAGTTCACTAATCGCAAGCAGTCGTAAATCTGTCGTATTCTTTAAATGTTGCGCTAATTCATCCTCAGTTTGAACACTGAGCGCCTTGCTTTCCAAACCGCTGAACCCCATCTCCATCGAACGGATCCCTTTATTCAAGGCCCCTTCAAAAGTTCGGTCAATGGCCATCACTTCTCCGGTCGCTTTCATTTGTGTTCCTAAGCTTCGATCAGCTTCAGTGAACTTATCAAATGGAAAGCGCGGGATTTTGACAACAATGTAATCAATGGCTGGTTCAAACGATGCGTACGTTGTCCCCGTGATTGGATTAATGATTTCATCAAGGTAAAAGCCAATCGCACATTTGGCGGCTACCCGGGCAATGGGATAACCCGTTGCTTTTGATGCGAGCGCTGATGATCGGCTCACACGCGGATTCACCTCAATAATGGCATAGTCATCCGAATTTGGATTAAGCGCAAATTGAATATTACAACCACCGACTATTTTTAATGCGCGAATAATTTTTAGTGATGCATTACGTAGCATCTGATATTGCACATCCGAAAGTGTTTGTGAAGGTGCTACAACAATACTGTCTCCAGTGTGTACGCCAACCGGATCCATGTTTTCCATATTACAAACGATGATGCAGGTATCATTGGCGTCACGCATGACCTCATACTCTATTTCTTTCCACCCTTTAATACTTTTCTCAATCAGCACTTCATGGATGGGACTGAGTTTGAGCCCTCTGTTAAGGACAACAGCCAAGTCTTGATCATTATAAGCAAAGCCACCTCCGGAACCGCCGAGTGTATAGGCGGGGCGAATAATGACCGGATAGCCAATCTCTTTGGTAAAGGCGAGACCGTCTTCATAAGAACGAATAATCTTCGAATCGGGAATCGGTTCGTCGATTTCGATCATTAAGTCTTTAAACAACTCTCGATCTTCACCGTGCTGAATAGAATCAACGGATGTACCCAATAATTCCACACCATATTGGGCTAAAATGCCTTTTTCATAAAGTGATACGGCGAGGTTCAATCCGGTTTGGCCGCCCAAGGTACCGATCAGTCCGTCCGGATGTTCCTTCTCTATTATTTTTTTAATCGTTGCTAGAGTCAGTGGTTCAATGTATGTTCGATCAGCAATTTGATCATCCGTCATAATTGTGGCGGGATTGTTGTTGATTAAAACAACCTCAATGCCTTCCTCTTTAAGAGCGAGGCAGGCTTGCGTACCGGCATAGTCAAATTCCGCAGCCTGGCCAATGACGATTGGTCCTGAACCGATGACAAGCACTTTTTTTATGTCAGTACGTAACGGCATGATTCACTTCACCTTTGCTCTGTTTAATCATCTTCATAAATTGTTTAAAAACTAGATGTGTATCATCAGGACCAGGATGTGCCTCAGGATGAAATTGAACAGTTTTGATCGGTAATGTACGATGACTTAAGCCTTCCACAGATCCATCGTTCACATTGTAATAACTAATCGCAAACTGTTCTGAATCAACGCTCTCCTTCTCAACCACGTAGCTGTGGTTTTGTGAGGTGATCCATACCTTATTCGTCGCTACTTCCTTCACCGGATGATTTGCACCGCGATGACCAAACAACAATTTCCCGGTTTTGGCACCATAAGCGAGTGCAATCAGCTGATGACCGAGACAAATGCCTAACGTCGGGTAAGCCGAGGTTATTTTCTTAATTTCATTGAATACGTCAGTCAGTTGTAGCGGATCGCCAGGTCCATTGCTCAGCATCACAGCATCCGGTTTCAGCGCCTTGACTTCATCAGCTTTGATCGTGTAAGGAACGACTGTAACCTTGCAGCCTTCCTCAAGTAACGCATGGAGCATTGACTTCTTATAGCCATAATCAATCAACACAACATGTGGTCCGATTCCTTCGTAGATCATATTTTTCTTAGTAGACACTCTGCTGACCAAATCCGTTGGAAGCGGCTGGCTCCAGTTTATCGCTGAGAAGTCAGGTGAATCACTGATAACAGCCTTCATTGTGCCGCTCAGACGCACTGCTTTGACCACTGCGCGAGTATCAATGTTTGCAAGTCCTGGAATTTTCTCCTGACTGAGCCATTGGTCAACCGTTTTAATTGATTGATAATGGCTAGGACTTGAACAGAGATTACTAAAAAGTGCACCTTGCATCTGAATTTTAGAATGCTCATTGTCCTGAAGGTTGACGCCATAGTTTCCAATGAGTGGATAACAAAAGGTCATAATTTGGCCGGCATAAGACGGATCAGTCATGATCTCTTGATAGCCGGTCATGCTTGTATTGAACACAATCTCTCCCATTACAGAGGATGGATCTCCGACCCGTACCCCTTGGAACAATTGGCCCGACTCCAGAAGCAAGTATCCTTTTTTCATCATCTGCCGCCTCCTTATGCGTGTTCGATTAAAACATTAGTAAAAGCAGCGATAAATGCATCAATTTCCGATTCATTTGTAACAAGCGGTGGCAAAATACGCAACACGTGCTTTCCGGCAGTCAAAATGAGTACCTGATAGTTTTCTCGCAGCTCATTCACAATTGAAATTGCCGGTGCAGCAGTCTCTACACCAATCAAGAGTCCAAGACCTCGAACGGATTTGATCTGATCTGGATACTTCTCTTTAATCTCGTTCAATTTCATCGTTAAATCGTTGGCGTTTGCTGTACATTTTGCCAGCACATCTTGCTTTTCAAAAGCTTCAAGTGTCGCCACACCGGCTGCGGTTGAAAAAGGATTTCCGCCGAATGTGGAACCATGCGTACCCGGTGTGAACAATTGAGAGATTTGTTTTTTGGCGAGAAATGCACCAATTGGAATTCCTGAACCAAGTGCTTTGGCTACTGTCAAAATGTCCGGTTCAATGCCATAGTGTTCATAGGCGAAGAGCGTACCTGTTCGACCAATTCCTGTCTGCACTTCATCGACAATTAACGGAATTCCTTTTTCTTTGCAAACTGCCGCAAGGTTCTGTGCCCAAGTCTTGTCTGCCGGAATGACGCCTCCTTCACCTTGAACCATCTCCAGCATCACACCAATACATTCTGAATCCTCTTTTATCGCCTGCACTGATGAATCCGTATTATAAGGAAGGTATTTAAATCCGGGGACCAGTGGACCAAACCCACTTTGAATTTTCTCCTGTGCAGTAGCTGTCATCGTCGCTAATGTACGCCCATGGAAGGAATGATTAAAGGTCACAATATGTCCTTCTGGTTTGTGCAAAACAAGATTAGCATAACGGCGTGCCAATTTGATTGCACCTTCATTTGCTTCCGCACCGCTGTTGCAGAAAAAGACTTGATCACAGCATGAATGTTCGGTGAGCATGGCAGCCAATTTCTCTTGTGATTCAATGTGATACAGATTAGAGCAGTGCCAAAGTGTATCCAATTGTTTTTTCAATGCTTCCTCAACGGCATCCGGCACATGACCGAGTGCAAGAACTGCAATACCAGCTGTAAAATCAAGATATTTTGTACCTTCACTGTCCCAAACATAACTGCCTTTACCTTTTTCGATTGTAATGGGGAACCGTCCATAAGCGGCCATCACGGGTGCAACGTGCTCTGATTTTGTCTCAAGCATGAAGTGCTTCCTCCTCTAGAAATATTTTCGTACCAACTTCGACGCCTTTTGTATAGTCAATCAAGCATTCCGGCATCATGCCATTCACAATAACAACTTCTTGAACATTTTGTTTTAAGCTGTCCACAGCTGCTTTCGCTTTTGGAATCATGCCGCCACTGATTTGTTTCATCTTAATGAGTCTCTCAATTTCCAAATCAGATACCTGTTTCAAAGCCGTTAGTTCACCGTTTTTCTCAACCAATATACCGGGAACATCACTTATAAAACAAAGTTTTCCATTCAGTGCCGATGCAATCGCAGCGGCTCCCTGATCAGCATTAATGTTATAATGTTGTCCGTTCTCGTCCATGGAGATTGGAGAGATCACTGGAATGAGTCCTTGTTCACAAAGGAATTGAATGATTCCTGGATCCACCGCTGTGATTTCTCCAACAAATCCCAACGTGGACAATGCAATTGGTTTTGCTTTGAACAACCCGCCATCGATGCCGCTCAATCCAATGGCTTTACCACCGGAGACATTGATCTGCGATACGAGCTGTTTGTTCATCGTTCCGCTCAGTACCATTTCTGCAACATCAAGTACTTCCTGTGTGGTTACCCGGAGTCCATGGTGAAAAACGGTTGGGATTGCCAATTTATTCAGCATCTGTGAAATAGCCGGACCACCGCCATGCACAATAACCGGCAACCATTCACCTTCCGCCTGAATGGTTTGTATGCTTTTGAAAAAGGCAGGGGTTAATTTCTCAAAGACGCTGCCTCCGCATTTAATCACAAGATAGCGATTCATTGTCATCCTCCTCATCATGTAGTTGCTCACGAACGGTACGATGCATTTATTTTCACGTAGTTATAAGTGAGGTCGCATCCCCAGGCAACCGCTTTGCCATTGCCTTCGCCAAGCATTGCCTTAATCACAACGTTATGGCCATTCAAATACTTGATTGCTTGCTCTTCGTCAAAATCAACGGGCATACCGTTTTGAAAAAGGACGATATCGCCGAGAGCCATGGATACTTTATTTGTATCGAAAGACTCTCCGCTGTAACCCATTGCACAGATCACTCTGCCCCAGTTTGCGTCGCTTCCGAAGACTGCCGTCTTAACTAGGCTCGAGCCGATAATTGATTTACTGATGACTTCAGCAGAGTGATCATCTTTTGCACCACTCACTTGCACCTCAATCAATTTCGTTGCTCCTTCACCATCTGCAGCGATATACTTTGCAAGACCTTGGCACACCATTTCCAAACCTTTTACAAAGACCGGCCACTGCGGATGCTGTGCACTTAATGGTTTGTTTGCGGCAAGACCGTTGGCAAGAACAAGTACCATATCGTTGGTACTTGTATCGCCATCCACAGTGATCCGGTTAAAAGTCTTGTCAACCACTGCTTTTAGCGCTTGTTTCAATTCATCCGGCTCCACTGCCGCATCGGTTGTCACAAAGCCGAGCATTGTCGCCATGTTCGGGTGGATCATGCCTGAACCTTTACAAGCACCGCCGATCGTCACGTTCTGTCCGTCAATTTCAAATTGAACGGCAAGATGTTTTGTTTTCGTATCTGTTGTCAAAATTGCCTTTTCAAATGGAGCTTTCGGAAGATCCAATGTGATCTGATCAATCCCATGCTTCATCTTATCCATCGCCAACTGCAGACCGATTACACCGGTTGAAGCAACCCCAACAAGGTGATCAGAGATCCCTAAATGTTCAGCCATCCACTTTCTCGTTGTATACGCATTATCAATGCCCTGTTGCCCAGTACATGAATTTGCACTCACCGTGTTCACTAATATTGCTTGAAGTTTCTGTTGCTCAGCGATACTCGCTTTCGTCACTTGAAGCGGAGCGGCCTGAAACAAGTTTGTTGTATACACGCCGGCAGCAGATGCAGGGACTTCTGAATAGATCCATCCCATATCCGGAAGTTTGGTTCGTAATCCTATGTGCTGCCCTCCGGTTTTATACCCTTTTGGCGTACCAACACTTCCGTCCTCTATCTGAATAAATGTTGCATGATTGATCATTGTTTCTTCCATCATCGTCACCCTCTCACGGATAGATCGGGGTGAACGAAAGCCCTGTTTGTTCATCCCAGCCCTTAATAATATTCAAGTTCTGTACGGCCTGGCCTGCTGCACCTTTAACCACATTATCGATTACTGAAATAATGGTTAAGCGTCTCGTCCTTCCGTCAACATTTAGCCCGATATCACAGAAATTTGAGCCAAGTACTTCTTTAGTTGATGGCCAAGTACCCAGGGGCCTTATTCGAACGAAAGGTGATTTTTCGTAAAATTTTTCGTAATGATCTAAAAGTTCTCGAGTTGAGAATCCCTGATCCAAAGTGGCATAGATCGTACACATCAGCCCCCGAGTCATAGGGACAAGATGCGTTGTAAATGTAATTGGATGTTTCTCACCGCTGATTTGTGCAATGGTCTGTTCAATTTCCGGGGTATGCTGATGCTGTCCAAGTTTGTATGCTTTCACATTCTCGTTAACTTCACTAAAAAGATTTCCGGTAATAGCTTTTTTCCCGGAACCGGAAACACCTGATTTTCCATCGATGATAATTGAATTTAGATCAATAAAGTCATGCGTCAGAACAGGCGCTAATCCGAGCAGGGTTGCGGTTGGGTAACATCCTGGATTTGCGATGAACCTCGCACCTTCAATTTGTTTGCGGTTAATTTCCGCCAATCCGTAAATTGCATCATTTAGGAGCGTTGGGTCTGCCGGTTGATTGTGATACCAATCGGTATATTCCTGAGCTTCATTCAATCTAAAGTCGCCTGAGAGATCGATACAGATAAGACCACGCTTTAAGCACTCAGGAAGCAAATCTTTGCTGACACCTGCAGGAGTGGCAAAGAATACTACATCCGTCCTGTCTGCCAGTTCATCCGCGTCAAAATCTTCTAAGGTCTTTTCAATGACTCCTGTGAGATGTGGATAAATATCCTGTATGTTCTCTCCATTCGTCGAATGAGAAATCAGCATCTCCAATTTGATCTGCGGATGGTTCAGCAGCAACCGAATCAATTCAATGCCGCTATATCCATTTGCTCCTACAATACCTGCTTTCACCTGTAAAGCCTCCAATTTAGCAACAATTATTTCACAAATCACCGCATTAACACTTCAGATAGATAAACTATTAATGTATAGCGGCACTCCACTACATGTTCATCCGGGCAATAGAAAATAAAATACGCCCGCCTCTTTTCGATAGAAAAGAGACGAGCGTTGTTCACTTTGCCCGCGGTACCACTCTGGTTATTCCCTCATCAAAGGTACTAAATTCCGACTCCAAAACAATTGTGTATCGGCCATTTATCCTTCTTTTTGAACCTCTGTTCAAAATGGGGAATCTGCTTAAGACTCTGTAACGGGAGTTCCCGGACAACCCTACTATTTTCAGGCCGTCACCTCAGAAGTGCGTTTCACAGATTTGGCTACACCGGCTTCCATCAACCCGGCTCGCTTGAGCAGTCCTTCACTGTTACTCTCTTCTTCACTGGCTATTAACTTCCATTTCAGTTATTTCTAACTTGTGTGACTTTTATTATACCTTGCTGATCACATAAGTCAACCCTAATTTGAAATTTGTTTTCTAAAATTACATTTATTCTCTATTTATTGTTTGTATGTCTAGTCACAATCAGAGACATTTCTCTATGATAAGAAAAACCGGGCAAAAAAACGCACGGTCCTTGATCTTGCATCGAATTAGCTTCGATTGCTCGCTTGCCGCAGGCGTCTCACATCTCCGCTACATTTTTACACAAAAAAATTTATACCTTTTACTTGATGAGAAAAATTTAATCTATTGTATTTTTACTAGATTAAAGTTGAGAAAGATGAATATGCTATAATGATAAAGCTTGTTTGAAGAACGAAAATACTTAAGATTTAGGTTGGTGAATGACTTTATGGAACAATTGATTGCGATCATCCTTGGTGCAGTTGAAGGGTTGACTGAATTCGCCCCTGTTTCTTCTACAGGACATTTGATCCTTGCCGCTGATTTACTTCACTTCACCGGTGATCGAGCGAAAACCTTCGAAGTTATTATTCAATTAGGCTCAATTATGGCTGTCGTTGTACTTTACTGGAAAAGATTATGGAGTCTTTTCGGACTGTATCGTAACGAACCGAAAAGTGGTCCGGAGCATTTGAATCTACTGCATATTATTGTCGCGGGTATCCCTGCCATCATCCTTGGATTTCTATTGCGCGACTTTATCAAAGAATACTTGTTTTCGCCTAAAAGTGTACTGATTGCCCTCGTTGTCGGTGGTATTTTGATGATCATTGCCGAACGTATTGCCAAAAAGCATACGTATAGCGGTACGAAAGAGCTTTCCTACAAACAAGCTTTCGTGATCGGACTCTTTCAATGTTTGTCACTTTGGTCCGGTTTCTCTCGCTCCGGTTCTACGATTGCGGGTGGGCTTATTGCCGGTGTTGAAAGAAAAACAGCGGCAGAATTCTCATTTATTCTTGCCGTTCCAATGATGATAGGCGCAAGCGGGCTTGATTTCGTGCAAAGTCTTAGCTTTCTTCATGTCAGTGATATTCCGTTATTCGCTACAGGTTTTATCACAGCATTTATCGTTGCGATGTTTGCCATTGTCTTCTTCCTTAAATTATTGAGACGTTTTACGTTAGTTCCGTTCGCCATTTACCGTTTTATTTTGGCCATAGCTTTCGCGCTCTTCCTGTTACTCTAATGAATCCTCTCATAGCAATGACCTTGGTGTCTCATTTCATGAGCTGGATGTTGGTTTAAAAAAAGTAATGGAATAGAAAAAGGTTCGAAGAGAAGATAATTGCTCTTCGAACCTTTTTATTTACATTGGTAGCGCATCGATCAGTTTGCATACTCGGGAACATCAAATACGAGATTGTACTTAGAAAGAATGGCATACATTTTTTCAAAATTCTGGGTCTGCTTGACTGCCCATCCGACATCGGTTGCGTACTGATGAGCCGCACTTCCCATAATGAGTGCATCAGGATTCCAACGCATCTTATAAAGTGTATCTTGCCGATAGGTGGAGTTGTAGATGTAATTTGCCGCAATCCACTCTGCTCCTCCTTCGATAGCCTTTGCTGGGCTGGTCCAACCATGCTTGTATGCATAAGCGGCACCACTCTTATTCGCACTGCCATCGTACGCGCCAATCCCGAACATGTTGTAAACCTTTACGCCATTGTAATTTTGACCGTTTGCCAGTATCGATACTCCGTTACCTGTTTCAAGCAATGCATGTGAAACGAGATACACTTCGTTAACTTTATAATCTTTGGCTGCTTGAATAAATGCAGCGCCTTGACCAGACAGAATGCCCTTGCCGCTCAACATTGCGTTTACATCATTTAACGAGAGATTCGCCAGGGATGAGATTTGAAGGAATTGATAGTATTCAATACTGCTTTTGGTAAAGTTCTTTGGGTTCAGGTAGTAAGCCAGACTTGAACTGCCATTTACTTTCTGCTCTTTCGCCAATGCCTGTCCAAAGGAAATTGGGTATTTGGTCGTGACATAAGCGGCGTTGCCTTCTTTGATCGTGGTCGTCGTTTCATCTTTCACGTATTGTCCGTAAATATAACCGTCTTTACCGTTATAGCTTACTTTAACCCATCCTTCAGGTGCATCAGCGAGAATTTCCACCAATGTTCCTGCATTCAGCACTCCATAAGTTTGATAAGAAGTGCCGGCTCCTTGACGGAAATTAACCCCAGTTGTGATGAGCCCCATTTTCTTTGTCTCTGATGAAGAACCGGAGGAGCTATCTGAGTTGCCGTCTGTTGTTCCTTCACTCCCCGGTTTGGAAACATAGCTTCCCGAGACATAGGCCGTTCCGCCGTTATAGTTAATCTTCAACCAGCTGCCACTCGTCCCTACAACTTCTACACTGCTTCCTTTTTTCAAGGTTGTCAGCACTTTGGCCGCGGTTGAGGATCCTTGTCGCACGTTCAAGTTATCTGTCGTCGTTCCCGTGTACAGTACCGGTGCGTTACTGCTTCCCGTTCCGGTTGAACTGCTTCCTGCCTTTTTCACATAGCTTTCCGAGACATAGGCCGTTCCACCGTTATACTTAATTTTCAACCAGTTGCCGCTCGTCCCCACAACTTCTACACTGCTTCCTTTTTTCAAGGTTGTCAGCACTTTGGTTGAGGTTGAGGATCCTTGCCGTACGTTCAAATTGTCTGTTGTCGTTCCCGTGTACAGTACCGGTGCGTTACTGCTTCCCGTTCCGGTTGAACTGCTTCCTGCCTTTTTCACATAGCTTCCCGAGACATAGGCCGTTCCGCCATTATACTTAATTTTCAACCAGCTGCCGCTCGTCCCCACAACTTCTACACTGCTTCCTTTTTTCAAGGTTGTCAGCACTTTGGTTGAGGTTGAGGCCCCTTGCCGTACGTTCAAGTTATCTGTTGTCGTTCCCGTGTACAGTACCGGTGCGTTACTGCTTCCCATTCCGGTTGAACTGCTTCCTGCCTTCTTCACATAGCTTCCCGAGACATAGGCCGTTCCGCCATTATACTTAATTTTCAACCAGCTGCCGCTCGTCCCCACAACTTCTACACTGCTTCCTTTTTTCAAGGTTGTCAGCACTTTGGTTGAGGTTGAGGATCCTTGCCGTACGTTCAAATTGTCCGTCGTCGTTCCTGTGTACACTGTTGCACGAACCGTTGAATTATTCACTGAAGAAGTGCCAGCTGTTTTTATAAAGTCAGCAGAAACGTAGGCTGATCCATCCCTATACTTGATCTGAAGCCAACCATCCGTTGTCTTTCCCGTAACCGTGACAGTCGTTCCTTTTTTCAATGTGGTCAGCACTGTCCCTTTCAAAGATGGTAAAAGTCGAACATTTAAATTCTCAGTCGTCATCGCTTGATAATTTCCTACCGATTGAACGGATAATGTGGGCATATGGGGTGTTGTGGTCGTCGCATGAGTCACATAATAACCATCAACATAGGCGGTTTTTCCTTCATACTTAATCTTCAACCAATTTCCTTTTTCGCTCTTTTTATCTATTCCAATCACATCAAAAGTCTGATTTTTCTTCAACATGCCAATCTGTTGTTGGTCCGTACTTGGTGTACTCCGGACATTTAAATTCGCGGTCGCCTGTCCTTTGTAGGGTGTAAATGTGTCTGCAGATGCGTGTGAAGGCGCTCCTGTAACAGCCGCGACGGCTGCTGCTGCAGCAACTGTCCCTATAATAGTTAGATTACGATTTGGGCTCAAAGTAAGCCACCCCCGAGTTTATTAAAAATGAAAGATAATATTTTTAATATTATATCGGAAAGTTATGGAAATTGTTTAGTCTAAAGTGTTGTTTTTAAAGGATTCTTACTAAACGTTTAATAAAAGATACGTCTGAGGACATAAAAAAAGGGCCTCTCAGCCTATAAACTTTTGAGACTCCTCTTCCCATCAATGGGATTCAGGCGTATAAGAAATGGCCTGTCTGCCAAATTGTTTCCATGCTTTTACAAATGCAGCTTTACTTGCCTTGCTCCCCGGTCCGCCCGCTAGCGGATCGTTAAAGTACACATAATCCTCGTCATATCCGGTAACTAAAACCGAATGTTCTTGAAAGGTGATCTGTATTGTGCCTTGCTTTGTATGCCACTCTCGCCAGGATCCTTTAGGGACCGGTTGAAAATTAATACTTGTAATCGTCCACACAGGAACCCCTGAAGCAATCTGTTTCTCAATGTCCTCCCACGCATCTCCTGTCAGATCTTTCACGCGGTGACCGAGATATCGGCTCGCCAAATCTGCTACCGGTCCATGGTAGACTGCGTAGCCTGGATTATTACGGCTCCCATGATACATATTTCCGACGAAGCCTTCGTTCGGATTACCCATAAATCCCCCTGATTGAAAGGGGACCTTTTTTATTTGCCCGGCAAGTGTTAACTTGTCTACTTTGATCCCAGCCGATTGCAACAGCATGGTCAGACTCGTCACCTCACATCCGTTCGGCAGTTCAGGTTTTTGACTCACATACGGTGCAGTTAGCTTTTTCTCTTTAACTGAGGGTTTTGCTTTGTGTTTCTTTTTTATCACCTTATCCTTCTTGATTACTGGTGAGGATGGTTTTGTTTGCTGAATTTGTGAATGATTCGTTTGCGCTGAATGTGTCTTATTCCGATCCAGATCGCGAATGAGCAGTGTAATTAAGACTGCACAGCACAAAATAATGATAACGGTCATCATTGACGCTAATGTTTTCTGTTTCTTCATGGTACTCCCTTTTCTCACAGGATTATGGATTGATTTATACGTTAAGTGGATGATGGTCTGTAAAACGAAGGAGATGGTATATGGTTTCAATCGTCTTTAATTGCAAACCCAGACTTTTTGCTGTTTTTATGACAAAACCAAGAATGGCATCCAGTTCCATCTCGCAACCATTTTCAAGGTCCTGTAGCATTGATGTCTTATGATTTTGAATTTTCTCATCGGGTTTCAGCAGTTCTTTTTTGTATTGATCGCCTATATGAATTCCGGCACGCTCAGCTACCGTTAGAAATTCTGTACTGATCTGTTTTAATAATTGGTATAGATCCGGATCTGCCAATGCTTCACCAACACGAGTCCTTGTCAGTGCAGTGAGCGGATTATAGGTAATATTCCAAAGTAATTTTTCCCACTTAATTTGCTGAATATGTTCAGACAGTTCAATTTCAAGTCCGCACTTTCTAAATACGCCAATCAAATAAGCGAGTCCTTCTTCAGAAGCAGCATCGCTTGTACCTGTCTGCCAATGGCCAATGATTAATTTGCCATCCCCCACATGATTGACGACCCCCGGTGCTTCGCGAATGATTGATATAAATGCCGAACCGCCAATCACGTGATCTTCACCAAATTGCTCGGCAAGACGTTCTTCATTACCGATACCGTTCAGCAGACAAATGATCTTTGTTCTTGGTCCGGTTAATTTTTGCAACTCAGGAATGACACATTCTAAAGCCGTTGATTTGATTGCGAGAAGAATAAAATCGTAGTTAATATCGGCGTTCAACTGTTCTGCATCACTTACTTTAACAGGCAAAGTAAAATCGCCATTGATGCTCTTAATGATCAATTCATGGTCGCGCAACCTTTCTAAGGTTCTACCTTTTGCGATAAAGGTTACATCCACTTTTTCTCTGGCCAAGACTCCCCCAAAATAACAACCGATCGCCCCAGCGCCAAGCACAGCGATTTTCAAAATCAAACACTCCCTATCCCATATCTAGAAGTCTGTGCCTCTGTTGCAGTCCATCTCTTTATCTCTTACTGACCATTTTACAGTATTTTCTGCGTTTTTTCTCAACTTTACCGTTAAAGAATGCAAAACATCCTATGCACTCGAGCAATGCCGATGATTTTGTTATACTGATTCATGCGGATTTAGAATGAACGAGCGAAGTTTTCTCTAAAAGGAATTCACTAAAACGAATGCGAATTACTTAGAAGACTATTTGATGGAGACAGGTGAATACGATGAATGAAATTATTATTTATTGCGACGGTGGATGTCGCGGCAATCAAAGCGAACATAATGTTGGCGGTTGGGGCGCTATTCTTAGATATGGCGATCATGTCAAAGAACTGCGCGGCGGTGCAAGTAACACGACAAATAATGTGATGGAGCTGACTGCTGCAATTCGCGCGCTAGAAGCATTAAAAACAGAACAGATTCCCGTCTCTTTTTATATAGACAGTGCCTATGTTGTCAATGGTATGACAAGCTGGGTCCCCGGCTGGATCAAAAAGGGCTGGAAAACAGCCGGCGGAAAGCCAGTAAAAAATAAGGAACTGTGGATGCAGCTGAACAGCCTTGCACAGAAACAGGAGCACATTTCTTTTAACAAAGTGAAAGGACATGATGGGGTCGAATATAACGAACGCGCAGATCAACTGGCAAACTTGGCTATGGACGATCTTGAGAGCAGTAAATAATCGTTCGTGCATCTTTGCTGAGACTAAGCGATAGCATGATGTTCGTCGACCCTAGATCTCAAGAGGTTCTATATATTAACTACAAAAACCCCTGAAGTTGGATTTTCATTGTCCAACTTCAGGGGTTCAGTTCAATTCCGGTACCTGTTTCTTTAAGTTTCTATAGTGGCGATCCATTAATTCATTTGCAACACAACTTGTCCTGCTTTGAGTGATTCTTTTACGTTGATGACTCTTTGGTTCGCCGAACCGCGGAATTTAAGCTTAAGATTTCTCTGCGCTAAATCAAATTGCCCATCGACAAGCACATCAATATGCTCCAGCATTTCCCTCCGGTCAGGATCATGAAGAAGATCTTCAAATCGAAATCCGGTCCAAGACCAAATATCTTTACCGGCACATTCGCGATTGACCCGTTTCACGAGTTTGGTTAATGTTTTCGGGTGATCAAAAGGTTCACCACCAAGTAGCGAAAGTCCTTGAACATCAATTTCAGGCAAATTGAGGTCATCAATAATCTTATTTTCCATCTCATCTGTATACAATTGACCGAATTGGGGATTCCAAGCGACCGCATTCCAGCAGCCTTTGCAATGAAAATGGCATCCGCTGACAAAAAGTGAATGACGTATTCCGGTCCCATTCAGAAAATCAAAACGTTTATAATCGGCGTAATTCATAACTACTCGCTCCTAGCTTTTCATTCTCCGAAAAACTTCTGATCATGGTTAGCTCTGCTGTTTCTCTCGGGAATTGATTTCCTTCAACCGCCCCTTAATCGGTTTGCGCTGAATCACTGAGCCAAGGTAACCACAAAGTCGACGAATACAGGATGTCGTTTCCGGATTGTGGTTACCGCAGCTTGGGCACTTAAAGCCTTCCGCAGTGGATTCAAATTCCCCTTCATAGCCGCATTCATAGCATTTGTCGATTGGCGTATTCGTCCCAAAGTAACCAACACGGTCGTATGTATAATCCCACACCGTCTCAAGCCCTTCAGGATTATTAATGAGCGAAGGAAATTCACAGTAATGAATGAAGCCACCGGCCGTATAGGGCTCATAATCTTTTTCAAAATCAATTTTTTCAAAAGGATTAATCTTCTTACGCACATCATAATGAAAACTGTTCGTATAGTAATCTTTATCCGTAATATCCTTAATCGTTCCGAAACGCTGCTTATCCAAACGACAGAATCGATCGGTCAAACTTTCTGATGGTGTCGCATAGACACTAAATGCATAACCGGTTTTCTCGCGCCATTCCAAAGAAACCGTCTTAAACCGTTTCACAATATCCAGTGTGAATGCTTTCGCATCCGGATTATGTTCCCAATCCGGTCCGTAGAATACAGTTGCTGCTTCGTACAAACCAATATAACCCATGGAGACCGTTGCACGACCGTTCTTAAAAATCTCTTGAACGTGTTCATTGGCCAGTAGCCGTTTCCCGGTTGCGCCGTACTGATAGAGAATCGGCGCGTTCTTTGCCTCCACTTTATCCAGAGTATGAATGCGGAAAAGAAGTGCGCGACAAACAAGATCTAGCCTTTCTTCAAAGAGGCTCCAAAAAGCCGCTTGATCACCATTTGATTCAATCGCAATACGTGGAATGTTTAAGGTCACAACGCCCATGTTATTCCGGCCATCTGCGATATACTCTCCATTTTCCTGATAAGAAGGAAGGAACGAGCGACAGCCCATCGGTGCTTTAAAATCTCCGGTTACCTCAACAATCCGATCATAATTCAATATGTCGGGGTACATCCGTTTCGTTGAACATTCCAAAGCGAGTTTCTTAATGTCATAGTTTGGATCATCTTTATCAAGATTCAAGCCGCGTTTAATCGTAAACACGAGCTTAGGGAACACAGCCGTTTTGTGGTCTCTGCCAAGGCCAATGATCCTCACTTTTAAAATCGCTTTTTGTATTTCACGCGCAAACCATGAGCGACCAAGTCCGAAATTCAATGTAAAGAATGGGGTTTGTCCATTACTTGAAAAAAGTGTATTAATTTCATATTCAAGTGACTGCATGGAATCATAGATTTCTTTTCTCGTCATGGAATATGCATAGTCTTCTTGCTCCTGAGGATCCGATAACCATTCTTTTGCTGTTTGCAGATACTTTTTGAAGCTTATCTTTGCATAGGGCTCCAATACTTCATCTGCACGATTGAAAGACGTCCCCCCATAAATATTTGAAGAAACATTAGCAACGATCTGGGCAACGAGCGCTGTTGCTGTTTTGATCGAACGCGGCTGCTCCACATCAGCATTACCTATCGAGAAACCTTTCTCAAGCATACCTTTGAAGTCAATCAACATGCAGTTATACATTGAGAAAAATGGTGAATAATCGAGATCATGAAAATGGATAATTCCTTGATTATGCGCGTGCGCGAATTCTTCCGGAAGAATGTGGCGAAGAGCAAAATCCCTTGCCGCCACTCCTGCAAGCAAGTCGCGTTGTGTATTAAATACCTTTTCATCTTTATTGGCATTTTCATTGGCGACATATTCATCCATATTAATTAAGTCGCGTATTTTATCATCAAGTGTTTTCTCATGGATTACCGGTTCTTTTATCATCACGTTACCCCCTACAAATCAACCTATGAAAACATTGTACAACAATATATAGAGTTTAAAAGTGATCTTAAACACAATATATAGATCAAAAAGGTGATTTATGGTGATTTTCGTGATCATAGAGCGGAAAATGAAATTGTGACATCTTTTTGAATGAGGATGAAGCGCAAATTCATACGTCTTCACAAAAATGAGGTGATTGCAGCTAATAATCTATTTATTATATCGGCATAATGAATTGCGAAACAAGCTGTTGAATGATGAAAAAATTGACGATTCAGTGATCATCATTTCGGATTCGCGTCAAAAACAGGGCGCTTGGGTAAAAAGGGCACACTCTGATTCCTCTGTATATTTGGCCCTCCGTTCGCGTTCTCGACAAAAAGCAGAAATCCTCTACCATGTCGGTTCATGTTTGAACCTGACGAAAAAGGGTATAGAGATACTATGCACGCCGGCGCTAAGAGTCAATTCTTTTCATCTGGAAATTCGTTGTTAACATCTTTTGCACACCGCGTTTTTCAACCTATCTATGTATTTCCTGCACAGAAAATAACTAAATTTCAACAAAAGAAGTGATTATTTGCCATTAGTCATCGTCGCACTTGGGATCATTGTGTTACTCCTATTAATTATGAAATTGAATATGAATACATTTATATCCTTGCTACTCGTTTCCACACTGGTCGCCATCGGATTAGGAATTCCTTTGACAAAGCTCACTGAGGTCATTGAAAAAGGGATCGGCACACAGCTTGGTGATCTGGTCTTGATTTTCGGCCTTGGCGCCATCCTTGGTAAATTGGTTTCCGATGCCGGTGGTGCTCATCGTATCGCCGTTTCGCTTGCAAAAAAATTTGGAAAGAAAAGAATACAACTTGCTGTGATCATCGCTTCCTTTATTCTCGGCATTGCGCTTTTTTTTGAAGTGGGACTGGTACTTCTCATACCTATAATTTTCGAAATAGGACTTGCCTTTGACTTACCACTTCTCTATGTCGGCATGCCGATGGTTGCCACATTAATGGCAACACATGGGTTTCTCCCACCACATCCAGCGCCAACTGCATTAGTTCAAAGTTACCATGCAAACACCGCCTATGTTCTACTTACAGGACTATTCGTTGCCATTCCCGCTGTCCTATTTGGTGGTATCGTGTTGAACAAACTTCTTTTCCGAATCATGCCAACTGTATATGCCCACTCAGGAAGTGAAGAATTGCTTGAAACAAAAAGAGAATTTGACGGTCAGACACTTCCTTCATTGAGGCTGAGTATTTTCACGTGTATTCTCCCTGTTTTTTTGATGATATTCGCTGAACTCACGACTGATCTTATTTCCATGCCGGCGTTAATTAAAAAGATCATTGTACTCATTGGTTCGCCTCCTGCTGCTATGATGATCAGTGTTCTGTTTGCTTTATATGCCATGGGTATTCGTCAGAAACGTTCAATGGATGATCTAGAAAAAACCATTACAAAATCGATCCGCCAAATTTCCATGCTCCTTTTGATCATTGGTGCAGGTGGTGCATTAAAACAAGTGATGATCGAAGGCGGTGTTGGTGATTATGTCGCTCATTTATTTAAAGGATCACCTCTATCGCCCCTCCTTCTGGCTTGGCTCGTGACTGTACTTCTACGCGTCTGTATCGGCTCAAGCACAGTTGCTGCCTTAACTGCTGCCGGGGTTGCCACCCCGCTTGTTGGTTCCACAGGCGTTAGTCCTACTTTAATTGTTCTCGCTACAGGTGCGGGAAGTATTTTTTGTGGTCACGTGAATGATCCAGGTTTTTGGCTGTTCAAGGAATATTTTAATCTGAATCTTAAAGATACATTAAAGACTTATACAGTTATGGGCAGCGTTCTATCCGTCATCGGTATCCTACTCATCAGTTTCTTTTCACTTTTCATGTAATTAATTTGATTAAAATTGTTGATACTTTTGGAATGCATTGACTCGCTCATATGAAAAGGAGGAGTACCTATGATATGGTCGCTCATTGGGATCTTGTTGCTTATCTGGCTTGTTCTATTACTTTTTAAAATCGGTGGCACTTTGATCTATCTTCTGCTTGTTGCAGCTGCCGTTCTATTTATCCTTCGATTTTTCACACATCGATAAAAATAGACCTCCCCATCGGTTTAAAAAACAACGATCAAAAGAAAAAAAGCTGACCTGTTGTCCAATAGGACAATAAGCCAGCTTTTTTGGTTATTAATCTGCTTGAATCTTTTGATCAGTCTCGGCAAGCGCTTCTTCAAAACTTTTACTAAACAGGGCAAATGCCGTATCAATTTGCTCATGCGTTACGATCAGCGGTGGAATAAAGCGTATGACGTTATGATCAACACCACAAGAGAGAAGGATCAGACCTTTCTCAAGTGCCTTTGCCCGAATTACATTTACCAGATCACCATCCGGCTTTCCGTTCCGGTCAACAAATTCAATGCCAATCATTAATCCGAGGCCCCGAACTTCAAGCACTTCATCATGCTTATCGGCTAATTCGAGAAGTTTTTGCTTAAAGTAATCGCCAACTTCTGCTGCATGATCAACCAAACCGCCTTCAAGCAGTTCAAATACAGCGACACCGGCTGCGCATGCCACAGGATTTCCACCAAAAGTACCCCCGTGAGTACCGGCCGGCCACTGATCCATCAGCGCACGCTTTGCCACAATGGCACTGAGTGGAAAGCCGTTAGCAATTGCTTTCGCAAGTGACATAATATCCGGTTTGACATCGAAATTTTCATAAGCGAAGATCTTGCCTGTACGGCCAAATCCAGTTTGTACTTCGTCAAAAGCCAGAAGGATGCCATGCTTGTCACAAATTTCTCTGATGGACTGTAGGAAAGCTTTTGGCGGTACAATATAGCCGCCTTCTCCTTGCACAGGTTCCAAAATGATGCATGCAACTTGCTCAGGTTCAATTAAGTCATGAAATATTTCTTCAAGTTGTGTGAGACAACGTGCAACTTCCTGTTCCTCAGTAAGACCCGTTCGAGTTGCATAGGGATATTCGGCATAATACACACTTGGTAGCAATCCCTCATAATTACGACGATATTTCGCATTGGAAGCTGTCAGCGTTGCCGTCGCCAAGGTGCGGCCATGAAAACTATGTTTAAAAGATATGATTCCTGGTCGATGGGTCACTTGCTTTGCCAATTTGATCACCGCTTCATTGGCTTCGGCACCACTGTTCGAAAAATAGATCTTATAATCATGTCCGACATGTCCGAGAATTTTCTCAGCAAGTTCAATATAAGAGGAATAATAGACAACATTATGCCCACCATGAATCAGTTTGTCCATTTGTTCTTTTGCTTTTTGAACGATATACGGATGATTGTGACCACAATTGACTACAGCAACCCCACTGGCAAAATCAAGATATTTCTTTCCCTCTTCGTCCCATACATAGGCGCCTTCGCCTTTCACAACACCTAGCTGCGTGGCTCGCAAGGCTACGGGTGGAAAGAGATCCAAAGATTTTTCATACATACTTTTTTCTGGCATAATACGGATACCTCTTTTTATCAAAGATTAGTAAACTTGTTCACTGGCAAGCCTTTGGCACAGTCAGCAGCTTAGTTGCACTTAACTAAATCTCTCTAGACCTTTCTTCCCTCTATGGCTTTGAGAGAAACGAGATTCAAGACCAAGTGCTGCAAGATCATATATAATGAATTTAAACAAACATTTGTTTATCTATTTACCGTCAAGGTTGGAGGAACAGTCAATGGAACTCAGAAATTTGAAAACCTTTCAGTCAGCTGCAAAATTGTTAAATTTCACAAAGGCTGCCAAACAATTAAACTTCTCACAGCCAACCGTAACCGCACAAATCCGTTCACTTGAAAAAGAAATGGGTTATCCTTTATTTTTCCGAATTGGAAACCAAACCTACCTGACGGCCCACGGCGAAATCGTTAAAAAATATACGGATCAGCTTTTTTCCATTCTTGAAAAAATGGAAAGTGACTTGCAGGAAAAAAGTCAGTTGGCAAGCAAATTAGTGATTGCTGCTTCCGAAACATTCTGTACCCATTATTTCCCCCCGATTATCCGCCAATTTCTAACTACTCAACCGGATATAGGCATCAAACTGGTTTCTTGCACCAGTGACAAAGTAATCGACGGCATCAATAACAATAGCTTTGACATTGGCATTATATCAGGCTCCTACACCAAATCCGGAATAACAAACGTTGTCATTTCTGAGAAGGAAGACCTCGTCTTGATTGTCTCTAAGGAACTTTACAGCAAACACTCCACTGAAGAGCTTCTTGAACGTTTCCCATTCATAAAATATGAGATTGTTGGTCCTTTTGAACAGCAAATGAACAATTATCTCCAAGAGACCGGCATAACCCCCCGTAAGGTTGTGGAATCTAGCAGCCTTGAAGCGGTTAAGAGTGCCGTCATGAATGCAATTGGTGTAGGATTAATCAGTCGCAATCTGGTTAAAAAAGAACTGGCTTCACGCCAGTTGTATGAAATCCTTTTGAACAAGAGACCAATCCAGATCCAAACCTCTTTAATTATCGCAACACACAAGCTCGGCGATCCAAAAACGATGCAACTTATTCGACTAATCGAACAGAATTGGACCACCATTCACTAAGGTCAGAAAAGCTTTTTACAGAATCTTTTGCAAGAAGTCTTTTGCACGTTCTGTACTTGGATGATTGAAAAAGTTTTCCGGTGTGTTCGATTCTAGAATTTGACCATCATCCATGAAGATGACTTTATCAGCCACCATTTTAGCAAAACCCATTTCATGGGTAACAATAATCATCGTCATGCCCGACTCTGCTAGAGACTGAATGACATCCAGCACCTCCTTAACCATTTCCGGATCAAGTGCAGACGTCGGTTCGTCGAACAGCATATAATCTGGTTCCATCGCCAATGAGCGTGCAATAGCGACACGCTGTTGTTGTCCACCAGACAATTTATTCGGATACTGATTAATTTTGTCGAACAAACCGACCTTTTTCAGTAATTCTTTAGCTCGAGCAACAGCCTCATCTCGAGAAAGACCTTTTACTTTCATTGGCGCATATATTAAATTCTCGAGTACCGTCTTATGAGGAAAAAGATAAAAGTGCTGAAATACCATGCCGACCTTCTCACGCACTTTGACCACTTGTTTCGGGCTCAATTCAGTCAGGTTCTGATCATCAATCTGAACTTGTCCCTTTGTTGGCTCCTCTAAAAGGTTGATGCAACGCAGAAATGTTGATTTTCCTGAACCTGAAGGGCCGATAATGACAACCACTTCACCTTTATTCACTTCCATTGAAACATCTTTTAATACATGGATGTCTCCGAAGTTCTTATAGATATGTTCTGCTTTAATCACTGCGTCGCATCCTCCTTTCCAAACGGTTGCCAAGGTAGGTTAAGGCCATAACAATAATGTAATACATGACTAAAGACACAAGCATTGGCGGGAAATAGCTAAAGATATTTGCCGCAACAATTTGCGATCTGCGCATCATATCGGTCACTGAAATGGTCGAAACAATTGCAGAATCCTTAGTCAACGTAATAAATTCATTCATCATCGCCGGCAAAATATTTTTGATTGCCTGCGGTAAAATAATGTCCTTCATGGTTGGCCAATAAGAAACACCGAGCGCTTTCGATGCTTCAAATTGTCCCTTATCGACGGCGTTTATTCCGGAACGAATGATTTCCGACATATAGGCCGCGGAATTTAATCCAAACGTGATAATTGCGCAAGTCAACGGATTGACATCCCCCATTTGGAACAACTGAGGAATCCCAAAATATGCGATTGCTAGTTGCAAAATCAGTGGTGTGCCTCGAAAGATCGAAGTGTATACATGAGCAAGACCACTGAGAATCTTGACTTGTCCAATTTTACATAAAGAAAGCAGAATACCACCGATAAAACCGAGAATTGACGCACCTAGTGCAATCCCCAATGAGACCCAGACGCCATTGATAATATATGGAATAGAAGGAGCCATTTGTTTAAATCCGGTTATTAATTCGTTCATCATGTCCTCCTCTGAAATGGCAAATTACTGGTTTTTAATCCATTTCGTCACTAATTGATCCAGTTTACCACTTTTCTTTGCCTTAGCAATTTCTTTGTTGAATTGAGCGGTAAGCTTACTTCCTTTAGGGAAGGCGGCACTGATTGGATCAGCTTCAGTTTTTCCATTAACCAATGCATTAAATTGGTGTAGATCCTTACTCTTGCTGATATAACCATAGGCAACTGATTGAATCGTAATGATTGCATCAAGCTTTCCTGCATTCATTGCTTCAACCATTTCATTCAGCTTATCCCATCTTTGAATTTTCATTGGGATCGTTTTGTTCAGTTTTACAGCAAGTGCTTCCTGAGTCGATCCTAATTGTACACCGACTTTTTTGCCCTTTAAATCCTGAACGGTATTAATTTTCGCACCTTTTTTGGCGAGTACAACTTGGTATTCATTATAATAGGTGTGTGAGAAATCCACTTGTTTCTCGCGCTCCGGCGTGTCAACCATGCCAGCCATTACAAAGTCAACTTTCTTGCTGTTCAATGCAGCAATCAATCCGTTAAAGTCCTGATTTTGGATCTTCAGGTTATAACCGAGTTTATTTGCAATATACTTAGCCAAATCAACGTCGAAACCGACAATTTTATTTCCGTTTGTTGTATCCACGGATTCAAATGGCGGGTAATCCGCGCTTGTACCCATTACAATTGTTTTTTTCTTTTCTGAACTACTGCTGCCTGATCCGCTGCATGCTGACAAAACAACCAAAAGCAGTGCAATCATTATCAAACTCATTTTTTTAATCATTCATCATTCGCCTCTTTTTCTTAGTAATAAGTATATTTTATTCCCATAAAGGGAGCAAAATCAGAGAGTCAATTGTCTGTGCTACCTTTTCTCGGTTGGGGCTTTCCGGTGCTCGCTTGTCGCGGGCGATCCGTGCGCCTCCTCGTACATACGAGTCAATTAAGCAAATTCATCGAGAACCTTCTGAGTCATCGAACGAATCAATTGAGGAAGTACGCCAAAGGAATAGGGCTTATAGACACGTTCCATCCATGTGTGGGCACGCTTACCGTAGACACCCATGTCCAGAACAGGGATATTCAGTTTTCGAATTTGTTCAAGGGGTACACTGTAGGTTTTACCCCAACCTGGAAAATTGCCTAATATCGATGCTGTTTCTTCTGCCGTCTCACTCATAGCGAGGTAACTACTATCGGCAAGATATGGAAAAAAGCGCTTTTTGGCGAACGTTTCTCCAGTCTCTAGTTCCGCCTCTCTCAATACTTGGTCAAGGATCTGATCACAGCGTCTTTCTACTTGGACTTCCTCTCTCAAGTAATTATGTGGACAATAAGGCGGTGCGAAGAACACAATCACTTTCGGTCGATTATCACCTGCATGTGCTTCCAGCGCTTCAATAATTTTATAACTGATCTTGCGGAAATCTTCATGTGGATGATCCTCAACCACTTGATCTGTGATTTCTTCTACAGGAACACCTTTCAACTTGAGTGAATCCACAAACGCTTCATAGGTCATCACTTCAATAGCCCAGTCGGGAGACTGTCCTTCAAGCCCGCAATTCCGGGAGAACACAGTATATTGCTCTCTAAAGAACAATTCAAGGTCATCACATGCTTTCTGAGCCGTATCCTTCAATTGTGCAAGCACTGCTTTCGGCGTTCGTTCGTAGAGAAAATAGTTAAAATAGAGATGGGTCGTCCCTGCTGTTTGAACATTATAAAATGCCTTTTGATCCCGAAGATATAAGCAGGACGGCGGGAGAATCACTTCATCCGCAATCTTCTCTGCGCAGTCCATGTTATTGTTCAGTGCACTGTTTATTTTACTAGCAATGAGCGTAGGATCAATACCGGCCAAGGTCTCCCCAACATGTGTCTCTCTACCTCTAATGTAGAAACAGCCGAGCAATTTTCCAGCGGAACCCGTATATACATAACGGCGCGCATCACCCTTATAGAGCGGACTGACAAAATCACCGTTGATGGCAAGTAGATAGTCCAGATTCTGTTCCTTTTTCAGTCTGATCAGTTCATCAACGGCTTTCATCACGCCTTCATGGTCATTCTCTTCAACCGGATTGAACATAACCAGGATATTTCCATGCAGTTGTTCTCGATGCTCAGAATAGTAAAGCAAGTTGCACAAATGCACAGCGTCGCCGCTCTTCATATCCAACGCGCCTCGACCAAACAGCCAATCTCCGGTCGCTGCATCATCCTGGACATCACGATCTTTCGCATAGTCAGCGAAATACCTTTGCAAAAAATCCGGGTCTAGTGCATGCTCTTCTAGAGAGCCAAAATCATCGATACCTACAGTATCCATATGACCATGATAAATGATGGTCTGCTTATTTTCAAACGTGCTTTTAAGCAAGGCGAAAACATTCTTTCTTCCAAGTGCATCTTCTTTCAGAACCTGAGTCCAAACTTGTTCGGGATGTTGTTTGAAATAGGGAAAAGACCGGATGATCGATTCCAGCTTATCCGCCATACTCACTTCTCCGTCGGTACCGTTCACACTCTTAACGCTTACGAGCGCTCGTGTTAGTGCTTCTGCCTGGGCTTTGACAGGAAAGTCTTTTATCTCGTCATACATTTAGAGTCTCTCCTCTCTTCATTTTGCTTATCCAATTCGATCTCTCTGGAGCACAAGCGAAGAACAATGAATTCCGCCGCCCATTTTGTTGAGCTCATCCACAGGAATAGCAATCACCTCAACGCCTGCCTGTTCAAGTGCCTCGATCGTTCGTACACCGAGTGAAGTGAAAAGCACTTTTCCAGGTGCTAGACATAGGCAATTGGTGGTCATTGGCGGATCAAGCGGGTCCGTATAAATAAGTTTGATTCCACGCTTTTGCAAATCCTGTAAAAACCAGTGGGGTAAATTGGTCGGATCAACCAACGCTTTATCAACATCGACCATATTAAACACTTCATCCAAATGAATCATACTCGAGGGCAGATCAACGACGATCAATTCCATGCCCTGCCATGCGAGAATCGCGCGGAGTTGTTCAATGCCTGCTTGATTCACACGGATGGAGCGACCAACAATCGCTGTCTTTCGATCGAAGACCATAAAACTCCCACCTTCAACAAATCCCGTCCCCTGAATCGAAGCCAGCACTGGCATACCGACTTTTGCTGCTGTTTTCAGTGTGCGACTTGCTTCTCCATATCTAAATTTCAAAGCAAAACGTGCGAGAATTAAGCCTCCGGGAATAACCATGCCAACATCTCTTGCAAATAAGTTATTGGTCAATAACTGCCCATCGTCGACCATTGAAATAACTTCTACCCCTTCTTGCTTTAGAACATCCGTCATTCGATCATGTTGCTGCTGCATTTTAGCTAGATCGAGTGGCTCCTTGCTTAAACAGTAGCTGACAATTGATCCATTCTGATCACGAAGAATCCTTGCACCAGCTTCTGGCTCAAACTTTGCTTTATTTAGTTCTAGAATTTCATTTCCTGGTCGGTGAACAAATACTTTACGCACCTTTCCTACCGCATTGGTATTTCCCCAATCACTTGACCAATACGTCTGCAAAAGCCGAGTGTCTTCAAATGAATCCTGAACCATGTTCTCATCAAGAAATTTATGTAGTACTGACAAACAAATGCCCCCCTAAGCAAAGCTAGTCTTCATACATTTGACGGTATAAAATCTAACATTAATATCATTTTCTCTATAATAATATAAAAGAACAAAGATGCGTTAGAGGTATTTTGTAATGTTAGGTATAGAATAATCTAATGGTGCACTGCCCATATGAGAAAGTTAAGCCTATTATCTGTGTTTTTTCCTTAGTATTTCTCGTTTTAAGTTATTTGCTTATTTGTTTAGCTTGTTTGTCAGATCGGCTGTGTTTTCGACAAACTATGTTAGATTATCTAACAAGATTATTGACCATTCTCATCTGATCAACTATTATTAAATTCGTAAACTTCATCCTTTCTGTTTTCGTATATCCTTAATAATACGGTTTGAGGGTTTCTACCGAGGAACCGGAAATTCCCGGCTACGAAAAATATGCATGCATATTTTTTCGTAGTCTTTTTTTGTTTTTCAGGAATATGAAGGGTCCAAGAACCAATATACAAATGGAGATGATTGATTTGGACAGAATTGTTATCAAAAACGCTGAAATCATTACCATGAACGTTGCTGAAGAAATTCTGCATGGTGATTTGCTCATTGAAGACAGCCGGATTGTATCCGTAGGTCCAGAGATCAAACCTGATCCGGCAGATCAGGTCATTGATGGGACTGGACGTACCGTTATCCCTGGATTTATACAAACACATATTCATTTATGCCAGACCTTATTCCGAGGAAAGGCAGATGATTTGGAATTAATGGATTGGCTTCGCACTCGAATTTGGCCATTGGAAGCGTCCCATGATCAGGAGTCGATCTATCTGTCTGCACTGCTCGGTATTGGTGAGCTTATTTCCGGTGGGTCAACGACAATTGTCGATATGGAAACCGTTCACTACACGAACGAAGCATTTCAGGCGATTGCTGAGAGCGGGATTCGTGCGCTTTCCGGAAAAGTAATGATGGATAAAGGTGAGGATGTCCCACTTGGGCTTCAAGAACAAACGGAATCATCGATTCGTGAAAGTGTGGATTTGTTGGAGAAATGGAACGGTTACGATCACAACAGAATTCGCTATGCATTCGCACCACGATTTGTTATCTCTTGCACAGAATCGCTGCTTACACAGGTTCGTGATCTTGCGGATCACTACAATGTCTTCGTACACACACACGCATCGGAAAATAGGGGCGAGATCGCCATTGTTGAACAGGACACAGGTATGCGCAATATCGTATACCTTGACCATATAGGCCTAGCTGGAAAACGGCTGATCCTCGCCCATTGCGTGTGGCTAAGTGAAGAGGAAAAAGAAATTATTAAAAAACGCGGTGTGCACGTGAGTCATTGCCCTGGCTCTAACCTGAAGCTTGCCTCCGGTATTGCTCAGGTACCCCAGATGATTGACATGGGTATTAATCTCGGACTCGGTGCCGATGGTGCACCATGCAACAATAACCTTGATATGTTTAACGAAATGCGACTAGCGGCGCTTATCCATAAACCTGTTCATGGTCCAACGGCGATGAATGCCCGCCAGATTTTCAGGATGGCTACGATAGACGGTGCACGTGCCGTTGGCATGGATCAAGACATCGGCAGCCTGGAAGCCGGAAAGAAGGCAGATCTTGCCATTCTCAATCTCAATGGATTTCACTGCAATCCTTCATTCGGCACCGATCCGATTTCACGGATTGTCTATTCGGCAATACGTTCAGATGTTGAATCCACCATTATCGATGGACGTGTGGTCATGGAAAATAGGCAAATGAAAACCATTAATCAAACATTTGTTTTAAAAGAATCAGAACAGGCCATCCAACGATTGATGAAACGCGCAGGCATTCGTGTTTAATGATTGGTGAACGGATGCGGTATGAGGATGCGGGGCGGCGTGCCACGCATTTTTACTATTTGGAATACGATTGGGCTAAGGGTTTTACACCGGAAATTCAGCAGTTTTGTGTAAGTTCAGACTCGTTTTGCGCGATTTTTCAATCCGTTTGTGCGGGGAATTTCGGCCCAAATTCATCGGCCTTTTCACCGGATTAAATTCTAAGTTTGCCGGATTAAGAAGCCTTTTTTCCAAATTAAATCCTATTTTTGCTGGATTAAATGCTTCTCGCATAAAAGTGCAGGTGTTGAGGCAGAATAATTGCTTAGAATGCCGATCGTTTGATTCAATAGAATTGGGGTTGGCAATTGATTTGGTACAAAGGAGGGTCTCTATGAGTCATTTTGAACTGCCCGCACTCGAATTTGCTCCTGATGCTCTGGAACCGTACATTGATAAGGAAACGATGCTCATTCATCACGATAAGCATCATCAAACGTACGTCTCGAACCTAAACGCTGCACTTGACAAGCACCCGGAACTCGAACACAGTTCGTTGACTGATTTGATTATGCATCTGGAAAAAGTCCCTGAGGATATTCGGACAGCTGTTCGTAACAACGCTGGCGGTCATTATAATCACAGCTTTTTCTGGAAGGTGCTAATCCCCGGCGGTTCGCAGAAACCGACCGGTGCACTCGCAGAAGCAATCGACAAACAGCTCGGAGGCTTTGACAAATTTAAGGAAGCCTTTACAAATGCAGCGACCGGCCAATTCGGCTCTGGATGGGCTTGGCTGTCTGTAACAAAGCTCAATGTTTTGAAAGTCACCAACACGCCGAATCAGGATAGTCCGCTCATGGACGGCGCCACCCCACTGCTCGGACTCGATGTCTGGGAGCATGCTTATTATCTCAAGTACCAGAACCGGCGTCCGGAGTATGCTAACAACTTCTTTAACGTCATCAACTGGGATTTTGTCTCCGGCGTTTATGACAAGACATGCGCAACCAAAACAGTCCTTTAACTAAGAATCCCGAAGCAGCAAACCTGCTTCGGGATTTCTATGTCTTGCACCTAGCTTGATTTTTGTGGAGGGGCATCGCTAAAATAGGAATAGTTATGACCCGCTTAGGCACATTTCAAGGAGGATGGATTATGAACGATGGATTGGGACTGGTAACGATTGAGGTATGTGATTACGGATCGCTGACCGTCCAGCATTTGGAAAAAATAGCCCAACACCCCGAAGTTGCGGTGATGAACTATGATTGTCTTAATGTCTGTGGTATGTGCAGTCTGAAGCCTTTTGCAATTGTCAATGGACGCCGCATTTTCGCAAATACTGTTGATGAATGCTTAGATAAAATTGAACAGAAAGTTGATGAAGAATTGCAGGAGCTACAATAAAGTACCTGCTCTATTCAGAAGATTCCTCTCCCCTTGCATCAAACATGCAGAAATTTAATACATACCGGATCAGGTACATTCAGTTTTGAATCGAGCATAGACAATAATCCGGATTCAGCATCACGCTCGAAGAGAACGAGGTCTCCAGAATTTTGGTTGGCAACAACTAAGAATTTTCCACTAGGGTCGAGTTCAAAGTCTCGCGGCCAATCCCCCTTTGTCCCTACATGGTGAACTAAAGTCAGCTTCCCACTTCTTGAGTCCACATGAAAGACAGCCAAACTATTATGTCCTCGATTGGAGACATAGACAAATCGACCATCGGCACTGACTTTTATCGCGCTGCCTTGATTGTGCCCAGAATAATCGGCAGGAAGAGCACTTAGTGTTTGAATTACTGAAAAAGATCCGCTTTTCGCATCAAATTGTAGGGCAATAACTTCTGAACTGAGCTCCGACATCACGTAAGCAAATGAAGCAAACGGATGATAGGCCAAATGACGTGGCCCTGTCCCTGGTTTGAGGTTCAAGGTATGCTGAACTATCCATTTCCCCTTTGAGAGACTGTATGTCGTCAGTTCATCAATGCCTAGATCAACCGTCACCGCGAAACGCTCATCAGGGGTGAAATCCGCATAATGAACATGCGGTCCTTCTTGCCTATCTGGATCTGTACCTGAACCTTTATGCTGCACAACACCCGCAACAGCCTGAACCCCGTTCTCATTTGTTACCGGATAATTGTCAGCAGTCCCTTTATGATAGTTAGCAGTCAACACGCAACCGTTTGATCGATTGACACTGACATAGCATGGTGATGCACCTTCTGCCAGTTGCTCATTTAACCGGACAAGCTTTCCCGACTCACCAATTGCGAATGACACAACACCACCAAGAGCACCCTTCTTTTCAACAGCATGAAGATAGTGATTGTCCTCACTTACGGCAAGATAAGTAGGGTTACCGAGTTGTGCTACTGCCTCGAGTGCGGTGAGTTGCTTTCGTGCTGTATCTAATACAAATGAATAGATGCCCTCACTTTTTCCTTTCGTATAAGTACCTATATAGGCTCTATATTGACTCACGGCCATTCCCCCTCGCGAACTCCTTGTATATTATGAATTTCTACGCTTAATATACCGTATAACAAATTCCAACAAACTGCTAATTAGAAAAATAAGGAACGCAAAGAAAAGTGATAAACTGAGCATCAGTAGCATAATAAAATTTAATCTCGCAATCCCGTGCATCATCTGTTGATACAACCCATGATCAAGAAGGCTGCTTAAGGTATTTACAATCAAAAACAGCACCAGTAACGCACCCGTCCCGCTCTGCGCACCTCGAATATCCTCTGGACTGAGCGACATACGTGAAGAGACGCAGAGCGCAATCAACATAAATGCCCAAAACCACACATTTGAAAAATGATCTACCACAAAGAGACTTTGAAAAAGAGCAAATACCGCCTTCCAAAGCACTACCCACGAAGGCAGATCCAATAATGAAAAAAATAATGGTGCGTTTGCACGATCACTTGAAAATAATGATACATCACTCGATAAAAACAATCGGGCACAAAATGCAATACTTAGGCTTCCACCAATTAAGGGTGCGATCCCGATAAAAAGATTACCGATTCTCTGGTAAAGACGATCTGGACGATACGTATGGCGAACGTAACCAATCGTTCCATCTGGACCAATTGCCTGAAACAACTTCACCTCGGTGACTTTATGACGAAAAACCAAGCACATCACGACATGGCTAAGTTCATGGATCGGTGTGCCCAACCAAGCAGTAAAGTAGATCCCCTTTATCCCAAACGTGCGAATCATGCGACTGTTCGTTTCTCGCTCAAGAAGCCCAAAAAGAAAACCAAAAACAATCAGACCACCGAGAAGAGAAAACCATTCAGAAATGGTTAATCCAATAATCTTCAACGCGATTGACACCCACGGCATCCCAGACATTTTTAACGTTTGCCCAGCTGCTGTTTCTCAAGAAATGGTTTTAGTGCCATACGTGCTGGCGCACTTAATCCCTCTGCAATTTGCTGTGTCCATGTCTCATTACGCTGTCCACCGCTTCTTGTCGAATAATAGTTAGCAACTTGATCATCATAGCCGTTCAATTCATCGTTACTCGTCGTTTTCCTATACACATTTTTATGAAAAACAGCGTTGAAGGGAAGACGCGGTTTCTTTTCCGGAGTTTGGTCCGGATAACCAACGGCCATACCAAAAACCGGGAATGTATACTTTGGAAGTTGCAAGAGATCAGCAGTTCTTTGAATATTATTCTGAATGCTGCCAATATAACAGATACCTAATCCCATCGACTCAGCAGCAATCGCCATGTTCTGGGCGGCAAACGCTGCATCACCAAGCGCTACTGTTAATCTCTGCGTGGTATCCAGTACCGATGTGTCGGCATCATGCTGGTCACCAATTTGATGATTACGGTACTGATCAGCCACAAATACAAAGAAATAGCCATTTTCTTCAACATAGGATTGACCTGAAATTTGACTTAGTTCTTTCTTTATCTCTGGATCTTCCACACCAATAATGGAAAAGGATTGTGTAAAGCTAGAGGTTGAGGCTGCTTGAGCACAGGTCACAAGTAGTTTTATTTGTTCATCCGTTAACGGCTGGTCTTTGAATTTGCGAATCGAACGATGATTCAATAGCGTGTTGATGGTCGAGTTGTACATGAATCTTGAGTCTCCCTTATAAATGAAATCTTTTTTTCATTATACGTGTTTCAAGATTTTCACGCATGAATAAGATACTGAAGTAGAACACGAGAGCAACTTTCGGAGAAGAACGGGCTTGGGAATAGATAAGTTTCGAAAAACCAGGCTAAGCCTGGTCCACTCCTTATGCGGCTTAAATCTCCAAACTTGTGTATATATGACACTTCAGCTGCTCGCTTTCCGCGGGCGATCCGGAAGCCTCCTCGTTCAATCTGCTATCTGCGGGGTCTCCCCTGGCTCGCATTCCCACAGGAGTCTCGCACTTTCGTGTTTGAGCCTAAATTTCGACTAAGTAAATGCCGTTCATCCTAGTAATACATGATTACTTTTTATACGCTCTTATCGTGTAAAAAAAAGACAAAGGGAGATCTTCACCCTTTGCCTGTATTTATCCTTCAAGCGCTTATATTATTTTGTCAGTTCTTCAGTAAGTACTGGAACGATTTGTTTCTTTCGAGAAACAACGCCTTTGAGTGTCGCAGTATTATTATCCAGTGTCACATTAAAGGCACTCTCAGCGGCGGCTGCTGCTTTACCAAGAATCAATGCCTCTGAATCACTGGTCAAAATGTTTGTCACTGCAAGAACGAACAAATCAAGGTTTTTCGCCTCAATTTCTTTAGTGATCGCAGCTTCTAAATCTGCCTGGCGTGAAAGCGCATCATTCGTATCGACAACATTTACTTGAGCAATTTCTACCGCGTATTTTCCCATTTCAAATGGTTTTACGTCGATAGCGATCAATTCTTCAGCGGACTTATCGGCAATGTTGGTTCCTGCTTTAAGCATGTCCAAACCATAAGTCTGTGTATCAACTCCGGAAATTGCTTCCAGTTCCTTAGCAGCCTTAACGTCTTCCTCTGTGCATGTCGGCGACTTGAACAGTAATGTGTCGGAGATAATTGAAGACAGCATCAGTCCGGCGATCGTTTTCGGAATGGCGATGCCTGCTTCTTTGTAGAGTTTGTTGATAATCGTTGCGGTGCAGCCAACCGGTTCAGCACGGTAGTAGAGCGGTGCCTTGGTTTCAAAGTTGGCAATACGGTGGTGGTCAACAACAGAGAGTACGTCTACGTCTTCAATGTCATCAACGCTTTGTGCGCGTTCGTTGTGGTCAACCAAGTAAACAGCCGGTACTTCGTTTGCTACGGTCTTGACCAAACGCGGCACGTCAGCACCAAAATGTTTCAGCACATATTCCGTTTCGCCATTCAAATCACCTAGGCGAACAGGTTCTACATCTTCTCCAAGTTGTTTCTTAAGATCAGCAAACGCGATTGCAGAGCAAATCGCATCCGTATCAGGACTCTTATGCCCAAAAACAAGCATTTTTCCCATTTTTCTACCCCTTAGTCACTTAATTTGGCTATTCACAAAAAATCCCGCGCATAGCGTTCAACAAAACCTTACCTTATGTCAATCGGAATTTCAAGAGTTGGATTTACAACTTGATTACTCCCGTTTCAGCATCTTTGTATTTGCGATGTAGAGAGCCCCTACAAGTACGAGAATCGCAATGGCATACATCAAGACTGATTCGGGATGATCATGGCTAACAATGATGAGCCGAACAATCGCAGTCACACCGATATAGACAAAGTAGCGCAGCGGAAAATGATAGTGTGCCTGGAAGTACTTAATAATGAGAGCAATAAATTCAAAGTAAAGAAAGAAGACAAGAATACCTTCGAGCAAATGGTAATACGAAGCATTATCATTCAGAAAGAGATAGGTGAAAAATTGATAGGTTTCCTTAACCAGTGCGACGCTTAGTACAACTGCCAATGCGATGAGCACAATATTTAATATCCATTGTAGCAGTGTCGTGATGATCCAATCAATTTTATTGCGATCCATGAAATACCTCCTCTATGTCTTCTTGGTTAACCGAGTAATTACGCATCATTATTTCCTGTTATTTCCATACTAACATGAATAAACTAAAAATGCCTGTTCACGCTAGAATGATCACTTCCAAGCGTTAAACAGGCGTAAAAATTATACTTAATTTTTCTTTAATTTTCGAGCAATACCATTACCAAGCGATTGAATGATCTGCACGATCACAATCAAGATAATAATTACTGCGTACATCACATCTGGCTGGAATCGTACGTAACCGAATTGATAAGCGAGATCACCAAGACCTCCCGCACCTACAAATCCGGCCATTGCTGTTTCACCAATTAGACCAATGATTGCAATGGTCAATCCAAGGATTATTGACGATCGGGCTTCGCGAATAATCACATGCCAAATGATTTTCGGGGTTGAGATCCCCATTGATTGATAGGCTTCAACAATACCTTTACTCACTTCAAGCATTGCTGATTCAAGCAGGCGGGCAATATAGGGTGCGCAAGCTACAACGAGCGGAACAATAACACCGCGTACCCCAATTGTCGTTCCCGCAATTGCTCGTGTGAACGGCAAAATGAAGAAGAGCAGGATGATAAACGGAATGGATCGAATAACGTTAATCAATGTATTTACAATCGTATAGACAACAATATTGTCCCATTGACCATTTTTACGAGTCAAGATAAGCAGAACACCGAGAGGGAGACCGATAAGTATGGAAAATGCCAGGGAGATAAGGGTCATCTGTGTTGTCTGAATAAACCCTTCCCATATTGCATTGCCCCATTGATTCACAAAATCTGCCATTAGCTTTGCACCTCTTCTACAAGAATGTCCTGATCATGCAAAAACTGTATGGCTGTTTCAACCTTAGTTCGGTCACCTTTAATATGAACGAGCAGATTGCCGACAGACTGATCCTTTAACTGGTCAATACCTCCGGCAATAATGCTGGGTAGAACATCAAACTGTTTTGCCAAGGTCGCCAGTACAGGATCTTTTGACGATTCACCAAGGAATGTCAGCTTTACAAGTTTTCCTGATTCAAGCAATTCGTGCTTCAATCGTTCAGGAATCAAAAATTTTGATTCATTACTGATAAACTGTTTGGTCATGGCTTCTTTAGGTTGAGTAAACACCTCAACTACTGAACCTTGTTCGACAACCTGACCATTTTCCATAACCGCCACTCGATCACAGATGCGCTGAATAACGTTCAATTCATGAGTAATAAGAAAGACCGTAATTCCTAACTCTTTATTTACCTTAAGTAAAAGTTCCAAGATTGCATCCGTTGTATTCGGATCAAGCGCACTCGTTGCTTCGTCGCTAAGCAGTACTTCAGGTTCATGAGCAAGGGCTCGAGCAATGGCGACACGCTGCTTCTGGCCACCGGAAAGTTGGCTCGGAAAAGCATTTTTCCTATCGGTTAGGCCAACAATTTCCAAGTATTTCTCCGTACGCGCCTTAATTTCATCCTTTGGGACACCTTCAAGTTTCAACGGGGTTGCAACATTATCATAGACATTTGCTGTTTCAAGCAAATTGTACCCTTGAAAAATCATCCCGATCTTCCTTCTCAATTGTTGCAACCCTTTTTTACTGAGCTTCAGGACATCTTGGTCTTCCACAAACACCTGTCCGCTGGTGGGCCGCTCAAGCAGGTTGATGCAGCGAATCAGTGTACTTTTCCCAGCGCCGCTGAACCCGATGACTCCGAAAATCTCACCTTTATTTACCTCGAGGGATACATCTTTCAGAGCCTCAATTTTGTTCTTTCCAACACGAAACGTCTTTGATACATGTTGCAACTTAATCAAGATACTTCCTCCTTACCATGCAGGAACAACTGAACCGCCGAATTTCTTTGCAATAAAAGCTTTAACTTCTTTTGATTGGTAGTATTTCTTAATCTGTTTAACAACCTTATCGTTTTTGTTATCGGTACGAACAACAAAATAGTTTGGATAAGGGTTATTTTTCAAAGGTTCATGATAAATCGAGTCTTTCAGGACGGTCAATCCGGCGCCCATCGCAAAGTTTGTGTTGATCGCCGAAGCAGTAACTTCGCCAAGCTGTGCCGGAAGCTGTGCCGCATCCAATTCAACAACGTTCAAATGTTTCGGATTGCTGACGATGTCACGTTTTGTTGCTGTGACTCCTGCGCCCTTTTTCAATTTAATTACACCGGCTTTTTCAAACAATTGTAACGCGCGCAATTCATTTGCCGGATCGTTAGGCACTGCTATCTTATCACCATTTTTCAAATCTTTAAGACTTTTAATCTTCTTTGAATAGATTCCCAACGGGAAAGCGACTGTTTTAAACACATCGGTAATTTTGTAATTTTTATTTTTAATCTGGTCTTTCAAGAACGGAAGTGTTTGATAACTATTCGCATCCAGTTCTTTTTCATTCAGAGCGATGTTCGGTTGGTTGTAGTCGTTAAATACTTTCAGATGAATGGTCAATCCGTCTTTCTTGGCTAATTTAACGACTTGTTCCATCACTTCCTGGTGAGGACCACCTGTGACCCCAACAGTAATTTCTTTGTCACTCAACTCTTTCGAAGAACCGTTACCACATGCAGTCAAAACAAAAATCAATGAAAAGATCAACAATGACGAGATAACTGCTGTAAACTTTTTCAATCTAAATCCCCCTGTTCGTATCCCAGAATACTTTGAATTCTAACCGCATTACCCTTAAACGATCCAGCTTTCCCTAAATTGAAGAACTTGGAGATGCAAAAAAGCTTCTCTCGAGAAGAGAGAAGCGCTAATATTCCATATCTTCTCTTATCTCTCAAAATCCAATCGGATTTTGCAGGAATTGGCACCTAAATTTTCATTTGGTTGCCGGGTTTCATCGGGCCAGTCCCTCCACCACTCTGGATAAGAAGTATTCAATTGGTTAGTAAAACGATTGTAACCCGAAATCTACTACATGTCAAAACCTAATTTTCACAAAAATTTCTTTATTTTGTTAGATCTTCTGTAGTGTAGCCTTTCGGATGACTGCTATGCCATGCCCAGGCATCTGCTAATATCTCAGGAATATTTGTATGTTCCGGTTTCCAGCCAAGCACACGTTTTGCTTTTTCCGGTGAAGCAATTAAGGTACTTGGATCACCCGCCCGTCTCGGTGCGAGTTCTGCAGGAATCGCCTTTCCTGTCACTTCACGTGCAGCTTCAATGATTTCCTTAACAGAAAAACCTTCGCTTGATCCGAGATTAAAGACATCGCTCTTTCCACCATCAAATAGGTAACGCAAGGCTAGCCGATGGGCAGCAATAAGATCTTCGATATGCACATAATCACGGACACAAGTGCCGTCTTTGGTTGCGTAATCATCACCAAATATGGAGATATGATCGCGTTCCCCAGCAGCAACCTGAAGGACGATAGGAATCAGGTGAGTTTCGGGATGATGATCTTCACCGATGAGACCCGTTTTGCTCGCACCGGCAACATTGAAGTAGCGCAGGGCAACAAAGCGCATCCCATATGCACGGTCGCACCACTTCATCATTTTTTCCATCGTGAGTTTCGATTCACCATAAGGGTTCGTCGGTTGCGTCGCCATTTCTTCAGTAATCGGTACCGTTTTCGGTTCGCCATAGGTAGCCGCTGTTGATGAGAAGACAATATGCTTGACGTTGTTTTCATGCATGACTTCGAGAAGCACCTGCATACCATAAACATTATTGTTGAAATACTTCAGTGGTTTTTCAACTGATTCACCAACGAGAGAATTCGCTGCAAAGTGAATGACCCCTGTGATCGATTCTTTCTTGAAAACTGAATCCAAAAAAGATTTATCGCGTATATCACCTAGGTAAAATTTTGCTTTTGGGTGCAGTGCTTCTTTATGACCGGTTTGCAGATTATCAACAACAACGACTTCTTCACCGGCATCAATAAGCTGATAAACGGCGTGCGAGCCAATATAACCTGCGCCGCCTAATACTAAAATTGACATAAGTAACCCCTTCTCGTTCCCAGAATTATCGATCCACTTTCCCTATTTTCCACCTAATTAGAATGCTTGACAAGGCTTACTTATCTACTCTTTTAAATTGAACCGATATCGTTGTTTTTAATGCACGTTCAAGATGCTTTTTATGTCTTTGCGCTGCTTGTTCTTCAAAATATGCATCATCATGATAATAAGCATTAATCTGAAGTGATTTTTTTTTGGTCATCTTTACCGACAACCGATCAACGACATGCAATTTTGTGCGATCGAAGTCATGCGCAAGACGGAGGACAGCACCTAATATTTCGTATAACTTCAAATCATCTTTTGTCACCATCTGTTGAAAAGGTTTGGCAAAATCGATCATCTTAGATTTATTTTTAAAAGAAGCAATAAAGGCAACCGCCAGTCGATTATCATGACTTATACCGTTGATGTTAATGTTGGTTAACAAATAGAATGTTTGTGCACTACTTGACTCATTATTTACAAATTCACCAAGGTATGCCAGATCCGCACTATGTGAGAGCAACCAAGCAATTCGATCCTCAGAGTATTTGCCACTTAGTAAATTGAGGATGCCATCAAGGATCTGAAATGCCAACGTTTTGACATAAGCGGTATGACGGCTATCCAAGTTAAAGTTCCTCCGCAGTTGCCTCATACTTTCATTCAATACGTAAGGAATACGTTCCTCATGCCGTTGCTTTAGAATCCATTCATAGAATACACCTTCACGCAATCCTTCTCCGCTTAACATGAAACAGTTTCCTTGGTTCATCTTAACAAGCAAATTGATCACTGCAGACGCTGGTAAAATAATATCTGAACGGTCTTTGGAAAGCCCATCCATCCGTTCACGTTCCTCAAGTTTCGTAGATGCCAACTTTTTTGTTAACTCATTCAGACGCTCGCTTGGCATCGTATATTGATGAAGACCAACCATCGGATAATGCTCCTGCAATTGATCAATACGAGCCAAATTGCGTGCCGTTCCACCAATACCAATCACAGGTAGAGCATTTCCTCTCAGCCAATCATAAGCAAAAAACGCGTTGCGTATGTATGCCTCCAGTCGTTCACCGGCGTTTGGATCACCATCTTTGTAAAACGTTTGATAAAGAGTCACAGCACCAAATGAGAAAGAGTGTGAGTGAACGAGTTGTCGATTTTTAAAAAGCGTAACTTCTGTACTTCCCCCGCCTATATCAATGGTAAGGCCATTCTCAACATACGTTGAATTAATGACTGCAAAGAAACCATAGTAAGCTTCTTTTAAACCTGGAAGCAATCGTACTTTGACTCCGGTTTCCTCATACACACGTTTCAAGACTTGCTCCCGATTTTTCGCTTTACGCATCGCTGCTGTTGCAAAAGCATCAACAAAACAGACATGCTGTTCCCGTTCAATAATGGATTTAAACCGTCTCAGAACGGTAAGCAGAACCGAGACGCCTTCCTTACTTAGTAGATCATGCTCGTCTATGTAATTGCTTAATCTTGCGACTGCTTTAAAATTCAGGAGTTCTTTAGAAAAGTAATCCTTGTCAACGCCAATAATCACTAATCGTATCGAGTTTGATCCAATATCGATCATTGCGTGCTTCTGTAAAATGTCCAATGGTTTCTCCCCCTGCCTGTTTCCACCCGGAGAGCGCGAATTCTTTTAATCCTTCCGCTTTGGCAGATGATTATGTCCTGCAATTAAAGTATAGCCTAAAAAAAGGAACGATGTGGTGCACACGATTCAGAACATCACAATTGATAAAATTTTTTCTCATGATTCATCCATTTATCCAAACCTAAGAATCAATGATTCAACAAATTCTGTGTGGTTTATTAGTGATCATTCCTGATCAGTAAGATGCTCTGATCAGCATAATTATTAAATTTCCGTTCACACTAACTTTTGGCGATACCGGATGCGCCAAAATCCAAAGAAGGCTGTGACTACTTTGAATCAAAAAAATGAAAAATTCAACAAAAAGTCAAATCAGTTTAACGAAGAGTTTGCCCAACCGCTTGATGAACATTCAGTTGAAGAACGTGAGCGTGCTCAAAGAACTGGCGACAATGCAGATTATTCTGGTTATCAAGAAGGATTCGAACAGAAAAAAAGCCAAAAACGTGATCACTAATGAACTTTATAAAAAGAACGGAAACCAAAGGGTTTCCGTTCTTTTTACTAGTCCTCTCATATCAATTTTTAAAAGAATGAATGGGTGCAGGAATTCTGCCTCCCCTGGCAATAAAGTCAGCAGAAGATTTGCGATTTACATTCATTATCGGAGCATGACCAAGCAATCCGCCGAATTCAACGGTTTCCCCAACTGCTTTTCCAGGAGCTGGAATCACACGAACTGCTGTTGTCTTGTTGTTAATCACACCGATCGCCGCTTCATCTGCAATCATTGCTGAAATCGTCTCCGCAGGCGTATCTCCCGGAATCGCGATCATGTCCAAACCAACGGAACAGACAGCAGTCATCGCTTCGAGCTTCTCTAAATTCAAAGCACCTCGTTCAACAGCATGAATCATTCCTGCATCTTCTGAAACGGGGATGAACGCACCGCTTAATCCACCAACATGGCTACATGCCATGACGCCGCCTTTCTTCACTGCATCATTCAAAAGTGCCAAAGCAGCAGTCGTCCCATGAGTTCCCACCGACTCAAGGCCCATTTCTTCAAGAATATGAGCAACCGAATCACCGACTGCTGGGGTCGGCGCAAGTGATAAGTCGACAATGCCGAACGGAACACCAAGCCGTGTTGATGCTTCGTGACCGACAAGTTGTCCCATTCGTGTAATTTTAAAGGCAATTTTCTTTATCGTTTCAGCAACCACATCGAAGGGTTGCCCTTTCACCTTTTCAAGTGCCCGCTTCACAACACCCGGTCCGCTCACGCCAACATTAATTACACAATCTTCCTCGCCTACACCGTGAAATGCACCCGCCATGAACGGATTGTCTTCTACTGCATTAGCAAAAATTACGAGCTTAGCACAGCCTAATCCTTGTTGATCGGCCGTACGTTCCGCCGTCTGTTTCACAATTTGTCCCATCTGTTTCACTGCATCCATATTAATCCCTGAACGTGTTGAACCAACATTTACAGATGAACAAACCAATTCTGTCGTGGCTAATGCTTCTGGGATTGATTGAATCAGTCGTCTGTCGCCAACAGAATAGCCTTTTTGAACCAGTGCACTAAATCCTCCGACAAAGTTAACGCCCGTCGTTTTAGCAGCCTTGTCCAAAGTCTGCGCAAATGATGCATAATTCTCATCCTGCGAGGCTCCGGCAACAAGGGCGATTGGTGTGACTGAGATACGCTTATGAATGATCGGAATGCCGAATTCATTTTCAATTGCTTCACCTGTCTTCACAAGATGCTCAGCCTGACGTGTAATCTTATTATAAATTTTTTCGCGAGCCTTTTTCCCATCACCGTCTATGCAGTCAAGAAGTGAAATACCCATTGTAATGGTTCGAATATCGAGTTTTTCTTCTTCAATCATCCGAATCGTTTCTAATATTTGTGACGTTTCCATGATTGCTGATTTCCTCCAACTCATAAACTATGCATGGACGTGAAAATTTCTTCACGTTGTATCTTGATTTGAACACCTAATTCCGTACCTTTATCGGTTAGAGTCTTCTTGATTTCTCCAAAGCTATCCGTGGCACCGGATAGATCAAGAATCATCATCATGGTAAAGTACCCATTCATAATGGTCTGTGTGACATCCAAAATGTTTACATCAAGTTCAGCAAGCTTACTACTAACTCCTGCGATAATGCCGACATTATCTTTACCAATTACCGTTAAAATCGCCTTCACTATTTGTCACTCCCAGCTGGTTATAAATAATTGTATTGAAAACGATGAATCGTGTACAAACTTAGACTTAATCTTTTTTTACAGAATATCTCAGAACAATACAAGCAAGTCAGTGAATCACAAATACGTTGACAAAAATATTTCATTCTTATAAGATTAGTAATGGTTTTTAAAAGTTGTGCGGGTGTAGTTTAATGGTAAAATTAGAGCTTCCCAAGCTCTCGTCGTGGGTTCGATTCCCATCACCCGCTTAAATCATAGTCAAAAGTAATTGGAACGGATGAACCGTTCTTTTTTTTATACATAAAATGGGCTTAAACACTCGTTATTTTGCCAAACTCACTTAAATGATCAATGCAATTATAATCAATAATCTTCCATGAATCTCCTGTGGTTTCGATATGGCTGATACATGTATTGTACAGTTTCGTTTTCCCCGTACCGATTTTTCCATTCGACAAAATTGCCAAAATTACATTGATTAAGCCACCATGTGCAACGAGCAGAACAGATTGGTCTGGAAAGCGCTCTTTCACTGTTGAAAGTCCGCGAACGACCCGTTTTTTTATCCGATCAAAAGGCTCCATACCTGGAATTTTTCCATCTGGAAAATGTTGATCTCTTTCCGGAATCGTCATCCCCGATGCTTCGCCGTAGGCTTTTTCAATAAAGTCGCTATTTTCGATCATCGGAAGATTGCCCAAATAATGATTCACTATGTCCGCAGTTTGCTTTGCACGCTTCAGTGGACTGGTCACAACTGCAGCAAACTTATCTGATTGCAGAAACTCACCAACCATTTGTGCTTGCTGCCTGCCTCTCTCATTCAGTGGAATATCTTCTCTTCCTTGCAACTTTCCCAATGCGTTCCAATCCGTTTCCCCGTGCCTGACGAGGCAAATTGTTGTCATGCTCAATCCTCCATCTATTCATGTTACTCATAACTAAGTATCTTTATCTTATTATAGCGAAAATTATTTCCCAATGCTTTGCCAATTTTTCTACGATTAATGTATCATTAAATTTATATCTTTTTATAGTATGGAACTAGAGAACATAGAAAGAAGGTTGCTGAATGACTGAACGAACGGAAAAAGAAAAAATGATCATTGGCGAATTCTACGACTCTGGAGATTCTGAATTAGTCGCAGAACGTTTAAATGCCCGTCAATTACTACAAACGTATAACACAGCACCCGAGACAAGCCGTTCAGAACGCACTAAGCTTTTGAAACAATTATTCGGTTCAACTAAGGATAAACTTTACATTGAACCGACGTTCCACTGTGACTACGGGTATAACATTCATGTTGGAAATTACTTTTACGCCAATTTTGACTGTGTCATTTTAGATTGTGCCCCGGTCGTGATCGGCGACCAGTGTCTACTCGGACCTGGTGTGCATATTTATACTGCTGCTCATCCACTCGATCCCCAAAAAAGGATGGAGGGTGTTGAATTCGCAAAACCCGTTCACATCGGCAACAATGTTTGGATTGGAGGCCGTGCAATCATCAATCCCGGAGTGAAAATCGGTGATCATGCCATTATTGGATCAGGGTCTGTTGTCACAAAAGATGTTCCTGATTATGCAGTGGTTGCCGGCAATCCGGCAAAACTGATTAAGTTTGTTCAGCATTCATCAATGCAAAAACCGCTGCTAGACTAATCGAGCAGCGGTTTTATTGATTTTACATCTCATGTAATTACTCGGGGTTATCTTTGTCCTTTAATATAAGGAACACCATCTGCTTTCGGTGCCTCAGCTCTGCCGACAAATCCTGTCAGAACAATTAAGGTTAGCACATATGGAGCAGTAAGCATTATCACCGAAGGTAATCGATCGAGATACGGAATTTGCTGACTCGTGATGCTTAGTGCTTGTGCAAAACCGAAGAACAGCGATGCGCCCATTGCACCGATCGGATGCCATTTGCCAAATACAAGAGCAGCTAATGCCAAGAAGCCTTGACCAGCAATAGTCGAAACATTGTAATTGGATGTAATGGTTACAAGATAAACGGCTCCACCGATCCCACCGAACACTCCGCTCAACACAACACCAATATAACGCATTCTTATTACGTTAATGCCAAGTGTGTCTGCAGCAGCCGGATGTTCACCGACAGAACGGAGACGCAATCCAAATGGTGTTTTAAAAATAATATACCATACAAGGATCGAAACAAAGATCGCTAGGTATGATGTATATGTCACTTGTTGGAAAAAGATTGGTCCAATAACCGGAATCTTGCTCAGTAACGGAATATTAATTTTATCAATATTATGCGTAATATAAGGCGTTTGGCCTTTTCCCTCATAAATCATTTTGACAAGAAAAATCGTTAAGCCTGCTGCCAAAAAGTTCAGTGCTACACCACTGACCGTTTGATCTGCCCGAAAGGTAATGGAAACAACCGCATGAATCAAAGCAAAGATCCCACCGGCAATTGCAGCGAATAAAATGGCAATCCAAGGGGATGCGTCGCCTAATCCAGCATGTTCTAATCCTAATGTTGAAACGGCAGCAGTAAAGGCACCAACACCCATTAAACCTTCCAATCCAATGTTGACAACACCGGATCGTTCTGTAAACACGCCCCCCAATGAGGTAAAGATCAAAGGAGCAGCGGTAAGCAAAGTCGAAGGAACAATAATCGTTAAGACTTCAAATAAGCTCATTATTTGTGCCCCTTTCTCGTTAGACGGCCCATCGCCCATTTAATCACATAACCTGAACCGACAAAGAATATAATCAGAGCAATAATAATTTGAATCAGTTCAACCGGAACTCCTGCATTTGACTGCATTGTCAATCCTCCAGTCTGCAATCCGGCAAACAATGCACCAGAAAGCACAACACCAATAGGTGTGTTCAGGCCAAGCAAAGCAACAGCAATCCCGTTAAACCCAATTCCAGTAAATGTAGAATTAATAGTCATATATTGATAAGTACCGAGACCCTCCATTGCTCCACCAAGTCCGGCAAAAATTCCTGAAATCGTCAAAGACAAAATGATGTTTCGACTCACATTCATGCCTGCATATTGTGAAGCATCCGGGCTGAATCCAACGGCACGCAGTTCATACCCCTTAGTCGTTTTCCACAGGATGAACCACATAGCGACTACAGCAATGATGGCAACAATAAAGCCCCAATGAAGCCGTGAGCCCTGCGTCAAATTGGCAAGAAAAGGTGATGCCAGCGATGCAGCAGCGGGAATCGTTGGTGTGCGTTCACCTTCAGTATATAAGAAATTCTTTATAATATAGGCTGTTGTGTACAAAGCAATGTAATTCATCATAATGGTTGAAATGACTTCATGTACTTTAAACTTAGCCTTCAGCAGTCCGGGAATATAACCCCAGAGTGCACCTGCCGCCCCTCCAGCAAGAACGGAGAGCGGAAGTAAAATAACTCTTGGAAGATGTCCAAAAACGATCGCACAGGCTACAGATGCTAACCAACCGGCCATCAATTGTCCTTCTACACCAATATTGAAAAGGCCGGTGCGAAAAGCAAAAGCAACCGCTAATCCTGCAAGCACAAGAGGAATCATTGCTCGAATCGTTTCGCCAGTATAATACGGCTGTAGAAAAATGGATTCTACAATGGATTGATATGCCAAAATCGGATTATAGCCGATCACCAGCATGATCACTGCTCCGCATAAAAGTCCAAGAATAACGGAAATAACAGGGACAAGCAATGTCATCCAATTGATCTTTTTCACTAATTTGATCACGCCTCAGCTCCCCCTTTCCTACGACCGGCCATGAGCAAGCCAAGTTCATTTTCATTTGTTTCCTTTGGATTGACAATATCAATAATTCGCCCTTCATAGATCACGGCAATTCGATCACTTAAATGTAGAATTTCATCTAATTCAAAGGAAATGAGAAGCACAGCTTTTCCTTTTTTCTTTTCCTCGATCAATTTGCCATGAATAAATTCAATCGCACCGATATCCAGACCGCGCGTTGGTTGTGCAGCAATCAAGAGTTTTGGGCTTCGATCTACTTCACGAGCAACGATAACCTTTTGTTGGTTTCCTCCGGATAGTGAGCGCGCGAGTGTTTTTTCGCTTGGCGTGCGCACATCAAATTCTTGAATCAATTGTTTTGCTTTCTTTGTGATAACCTTGTTCTTTAAAAAACCTGATTGAGCATATGGCTTTTTATAGTAGGTTTGGAGAACCATATTTTCGCCTACTGAGAAATCAAGAACAAGGCCATGTTTCTGGCGGTCTTCTGGAATGTACCCGAGACCTGCTTCAATAATTTTTCTTGTTCTCTGATTGGTTAGATCCTGACCGTCGACCTTGATGCTACCATCTTTTACTTTTCTGAGCCCTGCAATTGCCTCGATAAGTTCTGTTTGACCATTACCATCTACACCCGCAATGCCGAGAATTTCGCCGCCATGAACAGTCAGATTGAGATCATTTACGACGCTTACTTTACGTTGGTCAAGGACCGATAAGTGACTGACTTCCAAGACCTTCTCTTTCGGCTCATAAGGTGCGTCATTTATCTGAACATGAACTTTGCGTCCGACCATCATACTCGCCAAGTCAGTTGGATTCGTCTCCGAAATGGCCATTGAATCAATATTCTTTCCTCTTCGGATGACCGTACAACGATCACAGCATTCAAAAATTTCTTTTAGCTTATGTGTAATCAAGATAATTGATTTACCCTCTTTAACAAGGCGCTTCATAATCGCAATCAATTCTTGAATCTCAATTGGGGTCAAAACAGCCGTCGGTTCATCAAAGATCAGAATATCCGAACCACGATAGAGTGTCTTTAAAATTTCAACACGTTGCTGCATACCAACGGTTATATCTTCAATTTTTTGGTTCGGATCAACATCTAGTCCATACTTCTCAGAGAGTTCTTTAACTATTTTAACAGCCTTGGCCATATCGAGCATGCCATGCTTCTTTGGTTCTCTTCCCAAAATAATGTTTTCAGCAACGGTGAACTTGTCGATCAACATAAAATGCTGATGCACCATGCCTATGCCGAGCCGAGTTGCGTCGTTTGGATCATTAATGACCGCCTTTTCCCCATGAACGTAAATTTCTCCCTTATCTGGTTGATAAAGGCCAAATAAAACATTCATCAGTGTCGATTTCCCGGCTCCGTTTTCACCGAAGAGTGCATGAATTTCCCCTTCTTCCACTTGAAGAGTAATATCATCATTGGCCACAATACCGGGAAATTCTTTCCTGATATGTCTCATTTCAATTGCATAGGACATGCCTTCAGTCTCCCATCTCTGAATATGTAAAAAAAGCTTGTTCATAAAAACAGGCCTTCAAGTGTCCAAGTTAGTCATTAGTCTTAATAATAAATTGATGGATGAGGCAGTCTAGTGCCTCATCCATCAGCAAAAAGATAATTACTTCAAATTAGCAAGATATGCCTTGTATTCTTTGTCCGTTGTCGGAACTTTGATTGAACCGTCAACAATTTTCTTTTTGTAAGTATTTACAGCATCAAGTGCTTTTTTCGATACATTTTCAGTTGTCGGTGCAATACCTACACCATTCTGATCAAGTCCGAATTGAAGAACTTTACCGCCTGGGAATTTACCTTCTTTTGTCATTTTCGTTACATCATAAATTGCTTTGTCAACACGTTTTACCATAGAAGTCAGTGTTACGTTTTCAGGAAGTCCTTGATCGTGTTGGTCTCTATCAACACCGATAACCCAAACTTTCTTTCCGTCCTTTGTACGGTTCTTTGCTTCAGTGAAGACGCCGTTTCCAGTGTCGCCAGCAGCAGCATAGATAATGTCAGCACCCTTTGTGTAGAATGTCTGAGCAATGGCACGACCCTTGTCCGGTGCATTGAAAGCACCCGCATACTGTACATATACATCTGCTTTAGGGTTAACCGCTTTGACACCGGCTTTAAAACCATTTTCGAATTTCTTGATCAACGCGGAGTTAATACCACCAACAAAACCAATCTTATTGGTCTTTGTTGTCAGTCCGGCAACAACACCAACGAGGAATGAGCCTTGTTCTTCTTTAAATGTAATATTTGCAACATTTTTCAGTGGTTTGTTGTTCTTATCAACAGCAACTGCATCAACAATACCCAGGTGGGCTTTCGGATTTTGTTGAGCAATCTTCTGAATATCACTTTGCATCAAGAAACCAATACCATAAACGACATTGAAATTCTGATGAACCAACGTATTTAAATTCGGTGAATAATCAGAAGCTTGAGTGGATTGCAGATATTTAACGCCTGTACCTACTTTAAGGTTGTTATCCTTTGCGTAGGTCTTTAATCCTTCCCAAGAAGACTGGTTAAAAGATTTATCGTCAACGCCGCCCGTGTCCGTAACCATACCTGCTTTAAATGTACTCTTAGTTGTTGTGCTGCTGTTACCGGATTTGCTGCTATTGCCGCATCCTGCAAGAACAGATGCAAGAACAACAACGAAGGCTACAAGCACTGCTATTCTCTTTTTCAACACTTAAAAACCCCCCGTTAATCTTATATATTTCAACTCACAAGCTTTACTATAGCTTATATTAAGCGAAAAGGGAACAGAAAATAAGTAAAAAACGAAAATTTAGTAGAACAATGTAATAATTGTTCGTCTTTACTATCTTTTTACATCTCCGCTAAACCCTGAATTCGGGTTTTCTGACATTCATCTATTATTTCTTATTTATTTTATTTCTATTGAGGAAAATATTGGTTCTTTTTGTTGGATTTTCTGACAAAGATATTTCGAAAGCTACCGTTTTCTCGGAGATGCTCTCACTTTTGCTATAATAAAATAGATCACATATTAAGGAGGTCCGTATTATGGATCAGCTTTTGTTTATAGAAACAGGATTTGGTATAGATGTTCATGGACAGGATGTCACAACTGCAGCAGTACGTGCCGTCATGGATGCTATTCACAGAAACTCAATGCCGGGAATTGCCGGACTCCTGCCCGAAAATGACCTAAATAATATGAAGGTAACGATTCGCCTTGCGGTTCCAATGGATAAAGAATTACTGGATTTCGACAAAATTCGAGCAGAGATTCCTTATGGAACGGTCGTCATTAAGGTTATGGATGGTGGAATGGTTACACCAAGCGGCATTGTCTTAAAAGAAAAAAATGATAAAAACGATTTAATGTATATCGTGAACGCTTCCGTTGAAGTCGGATATTAAAGAAAGCCTGGTAGCGTCAAAGCCGCGCCACAGGCTATTCCCGGCTCGTTAAATTCAATTAGATTCTAATTCTTTCTTACCTGTGCCAAAGAGAGTACGTACAGAGTATAACTGTACCCGACTCTCTTTTTTTGTTTTTGGTTTTGTTAAAACCGCTGTTTCTTTTTACACACCTAGATCTGTGACGTCTCACACATTCGCCTTTGAGTAGCTTTATTAACCAGTTTTAACTAACCTGCACCTTTTTTTCATCTGTGCTCAGTCACACTTCTTCTTCGCTACAGTTGAAACGATCGCATAATTTCCGACGGTGAACCTTCACAACTTCTTCCAATTTAAGATTGTACAAATTAGCTAGAATTGCAAGGTTAGAAAGTACATCCCCAATTTCTTCTGAAAGATTTTGCCTCATTTCTTCCTGTGTTTTCTTTCCTTCTTCAGGATGATGGTCACGCCCTATTTCATATGTACGCACGGCTCGGGACACCTCACCCGCTTCCTCCATTAGAAACCCAACACGAATATAAGGTGGCAAATCCCTCCATCCCTGTTTTTCATAAAATCTATTTTCCCAATCCTGCACATCATTTAATTCCAAAAAAATCCCTCCAAATAGCTGTTAGATTTTTTCTAGTGTAACACATGCATAATAATAGAAGTAAAAACATGTGCAAGCCCATACCATTGGTACTGCAAAGCAAACATTTTCTACAAGTGTCTTTACACCTGTAAATTATGTACTTATAATAGGGACATGCTTGATTACACATTATATGAAGACGTGTGATCGCATGAAAAATTGATCTAAAGATACCGTACTCATTAATCAGGAGGATATTATGTCATTAATTAATCACCGATCGGAAAGAAAGTTACTTGGTGTCGCTGGACTCGCTTGGTTGTTTGATGCGATGGATGTTGGCATGCTGTCGTTCATCATTGCCGCATTGAAAACAGAGTGGGACTTGAATGAAATCCAAATGGGTTGGATTGGAAGTGTGAGTTCAATTGGTATGGCTGTCGGCGCATTGATTTTCGGCATGATGGCTGACCGAATTGGTCGGAAAAATGTTTTGATTCTTACCCTACTGCTGTTCTCGATTGGCGGTGGCCTCTCTGCTCTGACCACTGGTCTTTCCATTTTTCTTGTGCTGCGTTTCTTTATTGGTATGGGGCTTGGCGGTGAATTACCTGTCGCATCAACACTTGTTTCAGAAAGTGTATCTGCAGATAAACGCGGCCGGATTGTCGTTCTGCTTGAAAGTTTCTGGGCAGGTGGATGGATTGTTGCCGCTCTCATTTCTTACTTTATCATTCCCCAATACGGTTGGCGGATCGCTCTGGTTATCGGTGCACTTCCAGCATTCTATGCTATTTATCTGAGATGGAATATTCACGATTCATCAAAATTCATCGCGAAAACAAAAGAAGTTAAGCCAAGTTTATGGCAAAACATCACGAAAATCTGGTCAAAAAAATATGTCCGTCAAACCGTTATGCTTTGGGTGCTTTGGTTCTGTGTCGTCTTCTCTTATTATGGTATGTTTCTTTGGCTTCCAAGCGTCGTTGTACTTAAAGGATTTAGCCTAATCAGGAGCTTCCAATATGTACTGATTATGACGCTTGCCCAGCTCCCAGGTTATTTCACCGCAGCTTGGCTGATTGAAAAATGGGGTAGAAAGTCAGTACTTGTTGTCTATCTGCTTGGAACAGCTATCTGTGCTTACTTCTTCGGAACGGCAACCACATTGCCACTGCTCCTTACATTTGGAATCCTGCTCTCCTTCTTTAACCTGGGCGCTTGGGGTGCCCTTTATGCTTACTCACCTGAGCAGTACCCGACCGTCATTCGTGGAACAGGCACAGGAATGGCTGCTGCGTTTGGACGAATTGGCGGAATCTTTGGTCCATTACTCGTCGGCTATTTGATTGTACGGCACGTGTCCATAACTTCTATATTCACTATATTCTGTATCTCTATTATTGTTGGTGTCCTCGCTGTCCTACTTCTTGGGAATGAAACCAAAAACAAAGAACTTGCTTAAAGTCATCAATAAAAAAAAGCCCTTCGGAAAAAATCCGAGGGGCATTTTTCTATTTAAGTGCCTGTGAAGAACATTAATCGGAAGCTTACTGTTTCGCATCGTCACTACGATTCTAAGTAAAAAACTTTGTACTTCCTTATCTTTTAAAAAAAACATTGGCAACAGGAGCGCCAATGTTTAATCATCATCCGTTCTATGGACAGGAAGAACTTATTATTTTTATACCTTCTCTATTCTGTTCATAAGTCTATCATCGGTCATAATCACCATGACATAGTAATTGAATAGAAATCAGCCTAAAAACACAGCACCGATTAGTAATGCTCCACCAACCACAAACGCAGGATGAACACGAAAACGCTGCATCAGTACGAAACTCGCGACACCAATAAAGATCATCGGGATCCATCCTGATTCCTGTTCCGATGCGACAAAAAAATTCCATGCCATCATTCCAAGCATCACGACAATAATGGGACGAATGAATAAGGTCAAACGCTTAATCTTCGGTGAATCTTTGAAGCGTTCAAGTAGACCAAGCAACACAATCAACAGAATCAGTGATGGGGCTACTGTAGCAACTAACGCAACAAAGGATCCTAGAATTCCCGCCACATCATATCCAATATAGCCGGCCATTTTTGTCGCAATGGGGCCTGGTAACGCATTTCCAAAGGCAAGTACATTACTAAAGTGCGGTACGGACATCCAATGGTAATGACCAACTACTTCATTTTCAATGAGTGGAATTGATGCCGGACCTCCACCATACCCTAGAATACCCGGGATAAAAAAAGCAAGGAACAGTTGCCATAAAAGGATCATTTTCGCCCACCTTCTTGCACTTTTTTTACAGGTTTGACCAGCACATACAATAATGTCAAAGCAATCAAGAGCGCTGGGTGAATATGAATCACTTCCATGAGGATAAAGCTCATCACAACAAGAATTAGACTAACGATCCAACCGAGCCCTTTTTGGGCGCTCGACATAAAGCTCCATGTCAGTTGCGCCATAAGAATACCGACGACCGGAAGCACAGCCTGGGTCATGCCGCGTACCCACCTTTGGTTCTGAAAAGCTGCAAGAAAGCCAAGCAAGACCACCATCAAAACTACTGTTGGAAGAATTACCGCGATGAGTGCAATCAGCATTCCTGCCCATCCTTTGATCTTCCACCCAACATACCCCGCGAGTTTCGTGTTTATTGGCCCAGGTAACGCATTTGCAATTGCCACCATATTGCCAAACTCTTCGATCGACATCCATTTATATTTCTTGACCACTTCCGCCTCGATTAATGGAATTCCGGAAGGACCCCCGCCGAAGCTTAAAATACCTGAACGGAAGAAAGCAATGAATAGATCCCGATAAAGAACGAACACCGAGCGAAATTTCTTTAATGGTCTTGGCTGAAATTTTGTTTCTAACTCTGACATGAAACCAAACCTTTCTTCTACAATCCATTCCAACAACACATATAGGGCACTGCATTAGGCAACAGTAAGCCTAATAACGATTATGCAAAATGGCATGCAGCCCAGTGTCCATCTTTTTTTTGTTCAAATGCAGGCACCTTTTGTTTGCAGAGGTCTTTTGCAAATGGGCAGCGTGTATGGAACCGGCAACCCTCAGGTATATTAATGGGACTTGGCACCTCTCCGCTAAGAATAATTCGCTCTCTTTTTGGTTGATTTACTAATGGGATTGCTGATAGTAAAGCCCTCAGATATGGATGAAGTGGATGCTCAAAAATTTCTTCTTTACTCGCAAGTTCAACAATTTGTCCAAGGTACATCACTGCGACCCGATCACTTACATGCTTAATCACTGATAAATCATGTGAAATAAAAAGGTATGTGAGTTCATAGTCTTTCTTGAGTTTCTGCAAAAGATTCAATATTTGAGCTTGTACGGAAACATCCAGTGCCGATACTGCTTCATCACAGACAATTAATTTAGGTCTAACCGCCAACGCTCGAGCAATACTAATTCTTTGCCTTTGCCCACCACTAAATTCATGTGCATATCGGTCATAGTAGCTTTTTTTTAGTCCCACTTGTTCCAAAAGTTCTTCGACATAGCTTTTACTTTCCGTTTTATTGACCACATGATGTGTATTTACTATTTCCCTTAGCATCGTTCCAATCGTGATGCGTGGGTTCAATGAACCAAATGGATCTTGAAAGACCATCTGAATGTCTTTCCTTAATTTGCGTATTTGACCGTTCTTTAACTTTGTTAATTCAATACCCTCGAAAAGCACCGATCCATCCGTTGGTTTCTGAAGTTGGAGAATAGATCGTCCCATAGTCGACTTTCCACAACCGGATTCACCGACAATTCCAAGTGTTTCTCCTTTATTAACAAAGAAGCTTACGTCATCTACAGCTCTTACAGTTTGATGGCCCAAACCTACAAAACCCTGTTTGATATCGAAGAATTTCTTTAGATCCTTTACTTCCAAAATTTTTTCAGGTTCAGGTGTTTCAGACTTTATCAACACTGGGATTCTCTCCCTTCACATCTTCTGATGAATATAACCAACAATGTACTTCATGACCGTCCGTTATCTTCGGTGGCTTAATCTTGCTGCAGATCTCCATGGCAAATGGGCAGCGCGTGACAAATCTGCATCCCATTGGCATCTCATCCGGACTTGGAACAGAACCTTTAATTGTCGGGAGTACTTCTGTATCCTCATCCATTTTTGGAATGGAGTTGATCAAGCCCTTCGTGTACGGATGCTTTGGCTCAGTGAACAGTTCCTTTGTATCCCCATACTCCACCACCTGACCCGCGTACATGACGACCACTTTGTCAGCTGTTTCTGAAACTACACCCAAGTCATGAGTGATTAATAACAACGCCATATCAAATTGGCTTTTTAAGTTTTGTATTAATTCGAGAATTTGAGCTTGTATGGTCACGTCCAAAGCAGTCGTGGGTTCATCAGCTACTAATAAACCCGGATGGCAAATTAGCGCCATCGCAATCATCACTCGTTGTCTCATCCCACCACTCAACTCGTGGGGATATTGTGCAAATCTTTTTTCCGGTGAAGGGATACCAACCAGTCTTAGCATCTCGATTGCTTTCTCTTTCGCCTCATGTTTGCTCACTTTCTGATGAACGCGCAAAACTTCGGAAACTTGATAACCAATTGAATGCAGAGGATTCAGTGCTGTCATCGGTTCCTGAAAAATCATGGAAATTTCTTTTCCCCGAATTTCGCTTAATTCCTTTTGACTCTTACGACTAATATCTTGACCTTTATAAACGATTTGTCCATCATGAATCCTACCTCCACTAGGAAGTAAGCCCATAACAGCTAACGATGTCAAGCTTTTTCCACATCCAGATTCACCAACAATGCATAATGTCTGCCCTTTTTCAATGTTAAAACTAATATCATCAATGACCGAAGTATGGCCATAACTGTGATCAAAGCCAATACTTAAGTGATTCACAGATAAAATGTCATTCATGTCCGCACCTCGATTACTTTAGCTTTGGATCAAGCCAGTCATGGATTCCATCACCAAATACGTTAATTGAGATCACCGCTAAAAAGATAAATAATCCTGGAAAGATGGAGATCCATGGTGCCTGAGAAATATAACCCTGCCCTTCAGCAAGCATGGCCCCCCAACTTGGCGTCGGAGGCTGCGTGCCAAGTCCCAAATAACTTAGTGATGCCTCGGCAATGATTGCTGAAGCAACATTTAAAGTGGCCTGTACAATAAGTGGTCCAAGTATATTGGGAAAAACATGCCTCATCATGATTGAGAAGTTTCGAAGTCCTGATGCCCGAGCTGCAGACACATATTCTCTTTCTCTCTGCGCAAGAACTTCTCCACGTGCCAGCCTTATAAAATATGGTGTGAATACAAGGCCGATCGCAATCATTGCATGATTAAGGCTAGGTCCAAGTACTGCCGCCAAAGTCAGAGCGAGAACTAATGATGGAAAAGCGAGCATTGCATCTGTAACCCGCATGATAATGAATTCATCCCAGAATCCTCTGAAATAACCTGAAATCATGCCCAATGGTATGCCAATTGTCAACGCGATACCCACTGAAATAAGTCCTGCTTTCAATGAAACTTGAGCACCAAAAATGATTCTTGACAATAGGTCTCTTCCAAGGGTATCTGTCCCAAACCAATGTGTTGCAGATGGTGGTTTCAGTATTTGACCATAGTTTTGCTTCGTTGGATCGAACGGTGCAAGTAATGGTGCGAAAACGGCAAGAACAACAAGCAATACAACAAAAATACCACCACATACCGCAAGTTTATTTTTCATCAATTTTGAATAAGATTTATTACGTTTTTTACGTAATGGATTTATTTGTACGCGATTAACAGTTTCGGATTGTAATTGAGGCTCACCCATTATTTTGATGCACCTCCCAAACTTATCCTCGGATCTAGGAGCGAGTAGGCGATGTCTACTAAGAAATTTACAATGACAACTGCAAAAGCCATGAACAGAATAGCTCCTTGAACTACTGGAAAGTCTCTCGTTAATATAGCATTTACGATTAACTGACCGAGTCCAGGTACCGCGAATATTGTTTCAGTGATCACTGCTCCACCGAGGAAAGAAGACAATTCCAAACCTGCAACGGTCAGAACCGGCAGCATCGCGTTCCTTAAAGCATGTTTAAAGACAACTGCCTTTTCCAGTAAACCTTTTGCATAACCTGTTCGGATGTAATCAGACTGCATCACTTCAAGCAGACTTGATCGTAACATTCTTGTCAATTGTGCCGACAATCGAATACCGAGTGCGATCGATGGCATGATCATTAGAATGATATTTCGTACCGGATTTTGAGCAAATGCAACATATCCTGAAGGAGGTAACCATCCTAGCGTTAATGACAAGAGATAAATAAGTAGTATACCAAGCCAAAAAGCAGGGATGGAGACACCAGATAAAGCAAAAACTGTCGTTACATAATCCCAAACTGAGCCTTTGTGAACGGCACTAATAATTCCAGCTGGTACCGCAATCAATACCGCCAATAGAAACGCAAAGATCGTTAATTCAAGCGTTACCGGTATTTTACTTAACAAAATGTTTAATACTGGTGTGTGGTCTGAAAGTGAATAGCCCAAATTTCCTTGCAGAACACCACCCACCCAATGTATATACTGCAGGTAGAGTGGGTCGTTCAGTCCAAGATTTTGCCTTAATGAGGCGAGCGCTTGTGGTGTCGCTTCCTGACCAAGCATGAGCGATGCCGGATCACCAGGAATGATATTTATCAACCCAAAAACCATAATGCTTACTAAAAACAAGATGACAATCATCAAGAAAAAACGGCGTGCAATGTAAAGTAACATAGTTATCCTCCCTGTATTTATTTTAGAGAGATCGTCTCAGGGCGAATCATCGTATCTGGGTAATGCTGGAATCCTTGCACACTTTTCTTCATTGCCTTGTAATCGTTTGGATAATAGATTGAGATATATGGCGCATCCTTCCACAACTGCTGTGAAATCTTATGGTACAGTTGTGTACGTTCTTGCTTCGATGATACTGTACGTGCTTGATTCAACCATTTATCAACATTTGCATTTGAGTAACCCATATCATTATTTCCGCCTTTAGTGATAAACCAGGAATATATCGTTCCATCCGGATCCATTCGGCCGCTCCATCCAAGATTAATGGCATCAAAGTTATGCTCCGTTCCTTGCTGAATCATCGTGCCAAACTCTACCATTTCAAGTTTGACATTAATGCCAACTTTTTTAAGCATCGATTGAACCATTTGTCCTAACTGCTGATTCTGTGCGCTACCAGCAGGAATTTTCAAAGTAAAGTGAACATTCTTCAGTCCTGATTCCTGAACAAGCTTCTTTGCGGCAGCTGTATCAGCAGTTGTTTGTTTCAAGCTTGAATCATGTGCCCAACTCGACACTGGAAGCGGACTCGTTGCCGGTGTCACATAATTATGGAAAATGACTTTAGCGATCGATTCACGATCAATAGCCAAATTAATTGCCTGACGAATTTTCACATTATTAAGAGGCGCCTGATGCACATTCAAAACGATTCCCTGGAATCCAATGGCATCTTTTTCATCTACTTTAAGATTTGGATTCTTTTTTACTCGATCGATGTCTTTGTAGTCAATTGTATTTACAAGATCTACATTGCCTGATGTTAAATTGGTTAATCTCACATTACCATCAGCATAAGGATGATAAACGATCGTTTGAATCTTAGGTTTTTTACCCCAATAGCCTTTAAATGCTTTGACTGTAATATGATCTTGTTTGACACGCTCAACAAATTTATACGGTCCCGTTCCAACTGGATGGTTAGAGAAGTTTGCTCCTTCTTTCTTCACGGCTGTCGGTGAGAGCATCATTCCTGCTCGGTCAGTTAGAATCGATAAGAGAGGAGAAAAAGGTTGCTTCAATGTCACCTGTACTTGGTAAGGGCTAAGTACAGTAACTTTGCTAATCGACCCAATTTCTGAAAGTCTAGGAGAAGCCGATTTAGGATCTAACTCCCGATCAAAGTTAAATTTCACTGCTTTTGCATTAAAAGGGGTGCCATCCTGAAATTTAACATCTTTTCTTAGATTAAATGTGTACACTTTCCCGCCATTCGTAATTTTCCAGCTCGTCGCCAGTTCAGGTACGATTTTTCCATTTACATCTATATCTACCAATGTATTATAAATACTTTGAAAAACTTGTCTGTCCACAGCTGCCGATGATTTCTGAGGATCAAGTTGCGGCGGATCGTTGTCCAATCCGATTACAAGTTGATTTGTTGACTGATTTGTAGTCGTTGATGAACTCGTATTGCCCTTGTTGCCTCCACACCCAGATGCGATAACAAGCAAAAGGATTACTCCCAAAAACATAAAGCCTTTTAATCTTGCTTTCATTGATAAAATCCTCCTCATGTATAAAATCTTAGTTTATGATCAATCACGGCTAGTAACCCTGCATGCCATACATTACCAGGCGGCAACCACCCCATCCGCTCTCGATTCCGTTCCGCCCACGAGTACACCCGTTTCGGAATTTCTCCAAATAATTTGGCCGCGTCCAAATGAACCTGAATCCAAAGCAACCTCAATGTCATGTCCGCGTCGTTCTAGTGCCTGAGCAATATGATTTGGAAATGTTGATTCAACTTTAATCGTTTTTCCGCTCATCCATTGCCACCTAGGCGCATCAATTGCCGCCTGGGGATTCAACTGAAAATCAATTGTGTTCGTGATCACCTGCAGATGACCTTGGGGTTGCATATATCCGCCCATTACGCCAAACGGTCCTACAGGTTGTCCATCCTTTGATAAAAAGCCAGGGATAATCGTGTGATAGGTCTTTTTCCCAGGAGCAAGTGCATTTGCATCCTTGGTATCGAGAGAAAACGTATGACCACGATTTTGAAGTGCGATGCCCGTCCCCGGAACAACAAGCCCTGAACCAAACCCCATATAGTTACTTTGAATAAACGAAACCATATTTCCCTCGCCATCTGCTGTAGCAAGATAGACCGTCCCACCTTTTGGCAATGATCCAGGTTGTGGCTCTATTGCCGATTCACCAATATGCTTACTGCGATCACGCGCATAGTCTTCAGATAATAGTTTGGAAACTTCATCATTCATGCTTCGCGGATCAGTTATATATTTTTTCCCATCTGAAAAAGCAAGTTTCAGTGCTTCAATTTGTTTGTGGTAGGTATCAACAGAATCTGTATTAGGAAAATCTAGATTTTTCAGAATGTTTAGTGCGATCAATGCAACGATTCCCTGTCCATTGGGTGGTAGTTCCCAAACATCGTAACCTTTGTAGTTAATCGAGACGGGATCAACCCATTCTGGATGATAACTTTCTAGATCGCTTTTTCGAATAAATCCGCCATTTTCTTTTGAAAAACGGTCTATTTTTTCTGCTATTTCTCCTCTATAAAATGCTTCTGCCTGAGTATCAGCAATCAGTCTAAGTGTTTTCGCATGGTCAGGTGATGACCACATTTCGCCTGCTCTTGGTGGTCGCCCTTCAGGAGCAAATGTTTCAAACCAGGGTTCGAACATTTGCTCGTGGAAACTCTTCTTAAATTTACGGTAAGCAATCCGCCAGAATTTTGCTAATCCTGGAGCTAAGGGATATCCACTTTCTGCATAATCGATTGCCGGTTTCAAAACCTCAGAAAGAGGAAGGCGTCCAAATCGTGATGAACAGGCGGCCCAAGCTGCAGGTGCTCCTGGAACCATTACAGGTTCGAAGCCGTGCACAGGCATCTCTTTATAGCCTCTTTGTTTTACTGCATCAATAGAGATTGATTGCGGTGCAACCCCACTTGCGTTTAAACCATGCAGCTTCCCTTTTGTCCAAATCAGTGCGAATGCATCACTGCCTATACCATTTGATGTGGGTTCAACAACGGTGAGACAAGCCGCCGTTGCGATCGCTGCATCGATTGCATTTCCTCCTTTTTTTAGAATTTCTAGACCTGCTTGAGCAGCAAGGGGTTGTGCTGTTGCGACCATACCCTTTTTCCCAAATACTGATGCCCTTCTGGAAGGAAATGGTTGGTATTCAAAATCAAACACCTGGAATTGCCTCCTTATTATTCAATTAAAATTAATTAATCGACCAGTTCTACTAACATATGTAGTTTTATTTATTCATTTAATGTCTTTAATTAATCAATTTGTATTTTTTTATTAACATTTGTTAAATCATTAATCATGATTATAAAACTTTGTTTTTTTTAAATCAACATATTTTTCACATATTTTTCACAATTGAAGAATTTTTTTTGTACGCAAAAAAACACATAAAGGAAAATGATTAGTTTCCTTATGTGCTTTCACGTGATTTATCAAAAATTCATTTTTATAATTTTAATCCCGTTCTACTCTTGAATCTACGTAATAAAATGTGGCTATTTACTTTTGTAATCCCCTTCATTGAATACAGTTCCTTGTTCGTGAAATTCTCCAATTGATGAAAATCTTCGACTAATACATGCACGTGCAACATGCTCGGACCAGTCATCTGGTAGCAGCTCGCTACACTTGGGTTACCTGTTAATTTTCGGGCGACAGACAAGAGCGCTGATGGCTCACACTCAACTTCATAAAAAGCAGAAACAGTCTTCCCGGCTAGCTCTGAGTTAATAACAACGCTAAACTTTTCAATAATTCCGTTTTTCACCATTTGCTGCACGCGTTCACGCGTAGCCACACGTGATAAGCCTAAAACTTTTCCAATATCAACGTAGGACATTCGACCATCCTGTGCTAGACAGTCCAGTATTTTTCGATCTGTATCATCGAGTTTCATCCATTACTCGCTGTTAAAAGCAATCCGGCATAAATGAGGTTATGTTAAAGGATCCTATTCTACTCATTGATTTCCACCCTGCTATCTTAATTCAACAGCAACTTTCCTCCTTGTTTACACTAAGATTGTGTGTTCTCTAAACATTTATACACCTACACGTTATCAATTGATTATAATTTTATACTCAGGTCGTGCTTATGTATATGTCCAATAGTGAGAAGCTTAACATTAGTAGGTGTATTCGTTTATTACTTATTCTTTTCATCGCTTTGTTCATTAAGTTCTTAATTTTGTCAAAGTCACTCAAATTAACATAACTTTATTCTAAGAAAAAACGGGCAAAAAGCGCCCCGTCCCTTAAGCCATGCCCGATTTTGATGATGCTCCGATTGCTCGCATCGGCTAAGAAGCCGCGGGCGACCCGTGATCCTCCTCAAACAACTCGTAACTGCGGGTTCTCACTTGGCTCGCATCAACTGGAACGTTCCCGCAGGAGTCTCGCATCTGCGCATTCGGTCACTTAACTTTGTTTCGTCAAAATTATATACGTTCTTTACGTGTAAAAAAATAGCGATGCACAGTTCGTGCACCGCCAGGTTGTTATCCTCTAATCCTGTTGTTCATTTGATCAACTAATGCCTTAATCCATTGAACCTTTGTCGATTGTTGACCCTTTGCTTGAATCGCTTTCAGATCCTTTAGTGTTCGATTTGCTTTGGTCTTTCGACTTACTAGTATCTTGCTTCGGTGTTTCCTTGCTTTCTTGATTTTTTAGCTTTTCCGAAGCGGATGGATTGGCTGTTGCTGATTGTGCGCCGACTGTAACTGCTTTGACTTCCGATGCACTCTTATTCATATAGTTTTCTGGGCTAACCGGAAAACCGTTTTTGCGAATTTCAAAGTGGAGATGAACACCCATCGGCTTGTTCAGTGCTTCTGTGCCGGCTGTACCAATCTTCTCACCTTGGACAATTTGCTGACCCATAGCTACATCTACTGAAGCTAGGCTTTGGTACAACGTCTCCACGCCATTCTTGTGTTTTAAAGTCACCTTATAACCTAGCACATCGTCTTTCTTAGCTTCTACTACTTTTCCACTCATTGCCGCTGTGACCGTAAACGACTTATCATCATTCGCACCAATATTAATACCCGTATTTTGGACGTATGAATTGTTATAGTTTACGAGGGCGGCTTGCTGTTCCTGCTGTGTTCCTTTGACATCATAGAAAGGTTGAATCACCTGAGTATCTTCCTGAGCAGCCGGCCATTCAAACACTTCATCACCTGCACTGAGCGGATTGGATGTAGGTTTGTCTTGATTAAAAACTAACCGATCCTGAGCATTTTTACTCGATTGTTCTGAGCCATGCATTTGAAAAAGCAGAACACCCGTGAGGATGAGCGATGCGGCGCATAAGTATAAAGCGGGATAAAACCAGCGCCGTTTTGCTAGTTTTCGCAGACCGGACAGCTCTTTTTCCTGTAATTTCTTCTGATCCTTGTTATCTGTCATTTTTTTGTATCACCTCAGCAACATTCTGATCAGAATGTTGCCGATCTATACATAAAAATAGGAAAGTATGCTGTTTTTTTTATAAAATTTATGAATTTAACACTACGACAATACTTTTCTTACTATTTTTTTAGATTTGCAGTACCTTCCATTTCTCATTCTATGTGGTTCTAATCTTATTTTTTGGCTAATGCTTGCTGCGCTTTAACAGTCATCTTGCTCAATTGCGTCCCTTGATAAAAATAGGTAATAATTTGCTTGGCACTCTTCCCTTCTCGTGCCATCCCTTCAGCACCATACTGACTCATGCCCACGTCATGACCGCTGCCTAATGTTTGTGCAATGACTTGATTTCCATTCTTTATTAGTTGAAAGTCAGTCGAGCTTAACTTCAGCTTTTCGCGGATTTGCCTACCTGTAAAGATTTTTCCATCCACCCTATAAAGAGCGATATGATTTGTTGCTGTTTTTTTCAGTACTTTACCTAGATCACCATTACTTCCAAGACGAACATCAAGAGCACGCTCAACATCAACTGTTCTGAGTTTCTTCTTTATCCGGTATTTTGGTGAGAGTTTGTCCCACGGACTTGGCACGGATTTGAGATAGGGCACATTATTTGACCAGTAATCTTTTGCGTTTTCAGTCTGGCCGTTGCTTGTTGAAAAGAATACCGGTGAAATCAACTTTCCTTTATAGGTAATTACTTGAGCATCTGTTTCTGCAACGGCTTGGGTTACTTTTTTTATTTTCCAATGATAATCATTGCCCCAGATCTTCTTTAGTTCCGTGCGACTATGGTAAACCTGATTTTGTACAGTATCTGTAACTTGTCTATTAGGATTTTCCATTATTCGTGCCATAATATAGGTTCGTGCAGCAATTGCTTGTGCCTTGAGTGCTTCAAGTCGAAACTTGGCGGGCATCTCAGAACCAACGACACCAATCAGATAGTCGTTTAGAGCAACTTGATCCACCCTTTTATCCGCAGAACGATACACTGAAACTGAAATCAGTGCTGCTTTTGAAATAGTTTTCTGATCTTGGGTAATGCGCTTTTGGGTTTGCTGATGCGCAACTTGATGTGTATAGGGAATGACTACTACTGCAGGAATGATAATTATGATGAGTACGAAGATAAAGAGGAGCGCAATCGCCTTCTTCATTTAGTTTTGCCTCCGGCATCCCTGATTTAGACGTTCAATTCCTTGTGCATTTTGACAAAATGGGAATTTCCAAAAAGTATTTAAACACAACGATACCCCTCCTGTATGTGCACTCTTTCGCGCATTTGCCTTGAGGAGAACACTCTACAATCAAATTATGCTTCTTTACTCGAAACTAGAACAAACCATCAATGCATATTTTTATGTATGAAGCATAAACTCAGGTTGAGTGATTAATCGCTTTCATTTGATTTCTGAATATTAAGAATTAATCACGACTTAGATAAAATAAAAACCCGACCCGCTTAGGTCAGGTTGTATTAGGCCTTATTATAGAATCCTTAAGCAAACTTGGGATTGATCGTAATCGGCGTGCGTATTTCTTTAGCTTCTGCTGCCGGTTGTTCTGTTTCATTTACTTGTACACGTTCAATATCAGCGCCAAGCATACGGAGTTTACCAGCCAAGTCAACATAACCACGATCAATGTGGTGAAGTCTGCTTACTTTGGTATACCCTTTGGCAACAAGTCCTGCAATAACTAGTGCCGCCCCTGCACGTAAGTCCGTTGCTGCAACATCAGCTCCTTGAAGATCACATGGTCCACTGATTACGGCTGAACGCCCGTCAATTTTTATTGACGCATTCATTCGACGGAATTCTTCAACATGCATAAATCGATTTTCAAAGACCGTTTCTGTGATCACTGAAGTGCCTTTAGCTTTCAAGAGCAACGCCATCATTTGTGCCTGTAAGTCTGTTGGAAAACCCGGATGAGGCATCGTTTTTACATCGATCGCTTGAATATGATCGTTTCCAATAACACGAATGCCGTCCTCTTCTTCTTCAATTGTAATACCCATTTCTCTCAATTTCGCAATTAGGGGACGTAGGTCTTCACTATCAGAATCCTCTATTAACACATTTCCGCCTGTAATTGCAGCGGCAATCATATAGGTACCTGCTTCGATGCGGTCAGGAAGAATGGCGTGTTCTGCGCAATGCAGTTTCTCAACACCCTTAATGACAATTCTACTTGAACCTGCACCACTCACCTGAGCACCCATGGCGTTAAGATATTGTGCCAAGTTAACAATTTCCGGCTCACAAGCCGCATTTTCAAGAACAGTTTCACCTTCAGCGAGGGATGCCGCCATGATAATATTTTCCGTGGCTCCAACACTTGGAAAATCTAGGCATATAACAGTACCCTTAAGTTTTCCGTTAACACGAGCTTCAATCGACCCATTGCCAATTGTTACTTGAGCGCCCATGGCTTCAAACCCTTTAAGGTGCTGATCAATGGGACGTGAGCCAATGGCACATCCACCCGGTAACGCAATTTTTGCACGACCAACACGAGCAAGCAATGGCCCCATAACCAAAAAGGATGCTCTCATTTTCCTTACATATTCAAATGGCGCCTCTGTAAGCAATTCCGCCATTGCATTAACCATAATTGTCTTGTTTTCATAGTTCACCGACGTATTTAAATAGCGCAAAACTTCATTTATCGTGTATACATCTGCCAATTCCGGTACATTATATATTTTGCTTGTTCCTTCAGAGGCAAGCATTGATGCGGCAATGACAGGAAGAACAGCATTCTTTGCGCCTTCAATTTTCACAGAGCCCGAAAGCCGTTTCCCTCCGTGAACGATAATTTTTTCCAAACTTTTCCCCTCCGCGTCCATTTATCTCTTCGCTCGATCCGGAACATTCTTCCGTGCCGCGTATTTTGCTGAATCAATTCGTCATCATGTGGACTAAGGGAGTCTTATTCTCTCCATATTATTAATATTCCACAGTAATGATTGGCGAGCCAAGGGCAATGATGGTTTGGTCTCCATCATTTCTCAAGGCAACCTGAATGTTCATTTTTTTGTTTCCAGTATAAATGGCGTTGTTCCATATCTTAGTATATGCGGAAATCGATACAAAGGTTTTTTCTTGCAGTCGTTCAACAGGAGCGCCTGAGAAAAGCTTAATATACCGGTTCCCTTCTTCAATTAAGCCAAGTTTCATTTTAGCACTGCGATTAGCCTTTACACAAGTGTAGATGTGCTCTTGATTATGGAAAATTTGCTCAAGATCTGTAGTAATTTTTTTTCGCATAGTCGGCCAATTTTCTTGATTAAATGATTTGCCTACAACTTGGTAAAGCGTAACGGTCTGGTAATTATTTTCTTCCGGATAAGCAACATATGAAATGCGAACCTCGACATGATTGGAAAGTTTTTTAACGCCTTTCCATCCGATGACGCCTTTATTGGGCTGTAGAACAAACCATTTATACCCATGGAGTTGCGATTTTTTATGTTCTGTCTCACGGATAAATTGCTGTTCAGTCACCAAAGCCGACTGATTTTCACGCGCATAGATTATCCATTGCTCCACAGTTGCATGTCGTTGTTCTAAAGCTTTAACATATGCTGGAATACGATCAAGATCATTTGCATAAGCATTGTTCGATTGTTTCGCTACTACATGTTCTTGGAATTGTTCCGTAAATAATGGTGAACAAAAAATAATGACAATCATAAGTACAATTTGACGTTTCATTTACGTCCGCCCCTCTCCCTAATTTCATTATTTCCTGAAGGGAGAGGGACCCATACGTGGAACTTTTCGTCAAAATCTGACTTTCAACTTAAAGATCCATTCAAATAGGGTCATTCATAAATTTGAGGCAACATCAGTGACCAGAAAACATAGTCAAGAAAGAACTTTGCAACTGGGTAGCTTATTGCAATGGCCAACAACAAATAGAGAACTCTAGCCTGTTTGCTCTTCGGCTGACGGAAGGCTTTCTCTAATTTCAAGCTCTGCAACGCCCACCAAGTCAACGCCAAAAAAGAAAGATGAAATAAAATGTTAATCATTGCCTGAAGGCCAGAATTACTGATCAATCAAGCCACCGCCTGTACTTTTATTTTGGAACAATGGCGCAAAGATGATCCGGAACTTGCATATCCAACCACTATGTAATGATTGCGCTTTGTTCCTAATGAATTTAGGGCATGTAATAATCTTTCGTTGAAAAATATGAAACTGTGCATTCATCTCCGTGTTTGTCATGTAATTGTAATCTTACATTAACACAATATTAATATTCAATGCTAGTATATTTTAGCTCGAATAGTATAAATTAGCCATATTTTTTTTTAGCATTTTATTAAGAGTTTCAAAGTTTACTTCTTAATAACAAAAAGAGCCCCTCCATAACCATGGAAGGGGCTCTTTTTGTTATTATTATGCTTCCGGAATCGTATCATCAATCGACGCCGTGGACAGGCGCAGTTCAGAACGCTTTAACTTAAGCATCGCTTCAGCATACCCTTCGGAGGTCTCATGAAGTGTGCTGAGTTGGTTTTCAGCATCGGCTTTTGCCTGTTTTGCACGTTCAACATCGATCATTGATTTTAGTTCAGCAGCTTCAGATAAAATCGTAATGTTTTCGCGGCCGACTTGAATAAAACCACCATGGACGGCTACGTAATCAACAATTTTTTCATCTTCATGCTTCAGGCGAACAAGAGCGATTTCGAGTGGAGCGACAATCGGCATGTGATGTGGCAAGATGCCGAGTTCACCGCTTTTGGAGCGTACACATACCATGTGAACGTCGCCTTCGTACACTTTGCCCGCTGGTGTGACAATATCCGTATGCACCGTACTCATCAGCCTGCCCCCTTCATTTGGCCTGAACAGTCCTGTTCAGGCCACTCATCAAACCAGTTGCTTTGCTCTTTCCAGAACATCTTCAATTGTTCCGGTGTTTCGGAAAGCTTCTTCCGGAACATCATCATAGTTACCGTCAAGAATACCCTTAAAGCCTTTAATTGTATTTTCTACCGGTACATAAGATCCTGGAACACCAGTAAATTGTTCAGCAACGTGGAAGTTTTGACCAAGGAAGAACTGAATACGACGTGCCCGGCTAACTGTCAGCTTATCTTCATCTGAAAGTTCATCCATACCGAGGATTGCGATAATGTCCTGCAGTTCCCGATATTTCTGAAGCGTCATCTGCACGCGTACTGCCACTTCATAATGCTCATCACCAACAATATCCGGAGAGAGGGCACGCGAAGTTGACGCGAGTGGATCAACAGCTGGGTAAATACCAATCTGTGTCAGTGAACGTTCAAGGTTTGTTGTTGCATCCAAGTGAGAGAACGTTGTTGCCGGTGCTGGATCGGTATAGTCATCGGCTGGCACATATACAGCCTGAATTGATGTAACTGAACCTTTTTTCGTCGACGTAATTCGTTCCTGCAAACGGCCCATCTCTGTTGCTAATGTTGGCTGATAACCAACGGCAGACGGTAGTCGGCCAAGAAGCGCCGACACTTCGGAACCTGCCTGAGTGAAACGGAAAATGTTGTCGATGAAAAGTAGAACGTCTTGTCCCTCTACATCGCGGAAGTATTCAGCCATAGTCAGACCGGAGAGTGCCACACGCATACGTGCACCCGGCGGCTCATTCATTTGACCAAACACCATGGCCGTTTTTTTAATAACCCCAGAGTCGGTCATTTCATAATACAGGTCATTACCTTCACGAGTTCGTTCTCCTACACCAGCGAATACGGACACGCCGCCGTGCTCTTCGGCGATATTATGAATTAATTCCTGAATCAACACGGTTTTACCTACACCCGCGCCTCCGAATAGACCGATCTTGCCACCCTTTATATATGGTGTCAAAAGATCAATAACTTTTATTCCTGTTTCAAGAACTTCGGTCTTCGTCGATAGTTCTGCGAATTTAGGCGGATCTCTATGGATTGCATGCTTTTCAACATCAGAAGCAACTTCTTTACCGTCAATAGCTTCTCCTAGCACGTTAAATACACGGCCAAGTGTTGCATCACCGACCGGAACAGAAATTGGTGCTCCAGTATCGATCGTTTCCATGCCTCGGACAAGTCCGTCTGTTGAGTCCATGGCGATGGTTCTTACGGAATCGTTGCCAAGGTGAAGTGCAACCTCAAGCGTCAGGTGAATGTCCGCTTCATTGGAGGACTTAGCTTTATAATCTATGGTCAGAGCGTTATATATTTCAGGCAGATGGCCGCGTTCAAACTTAACATCTACAACGGCGCCCATAACCTGAGTGACATACCCTTTGTTCATGAAACTACCTCCTATCAGATGGGTGTTCAAAAAGTCCGGGAAAGGGAAGATGGATCTTCGACTAATGACGTACACATCCCGTGAGCAATGTCGAAGTCATGTATGTACGCGTTTAAAACTGCGCAATCTTGATCTTCTCACGACGCCCAGGATGGGCCAGTGCAGGCGTTGCAGCAGGATGTTGCGTTCCTAGCCAGCAAACTGATCCATTATCTTCCTTTTTGAACGAACCTATCAATTTTTTCTTGCAGTCACTTATTCGAGAGCGGCGGCACCGCCGACAATCTCTGTAATCTCCTGTGTAATGGCAGCCTGACGTGCCCGGTTATATTCGAGAGACAAGTGATCAATAATATCACTGGCATTATCCGACGCACTTCTCATTGCTGTCATTCGAGCAGCTTGTTCTGCAGCTTTGGCATCAAGCAAAGCACCGTAAATCTGTCCTTCCGCATAGAGTGGAAGAAGACTTTCCAGTACTTCATCTTCATCAGGCTCATATGCGTAATTAACTTTCGCCGCTGACTCACTTTTAAGATCTTTAAGCGGAAGCAACTGTTTATCAACCAAAGTTTGCGAAATCGCATTAACAAAATGATTATAGACCAAATGCAACTCATCAATTTCTTTGCTATCAAACAGAGCAATCGTCTGCTTGGCAAAAGCTAACACATCATCGAACGTAAAATCATCAGCGATATCTGTCTTACTTAAAACAACAGGGTAACCACGTTTTTCAAAGAAGCTCAATCCGACTTTTCCAGTTACGATGATTACGTACTCATCCCTTGATTGATGTTTTTCAGCAATCAGGTTCTGAGTATACTTCAATACCGTACTATCATAAGCACCGGCAAGTCCACGGTTCTCTGTGATGACCAGATAAGCTGTTTTTTTAACAGGTCGTGCAGCCAGCATCGGGTGCTTGCTGCTGCTCCCCTTCGATGAGGCGCTCGCAATACTTGCCACAACCTCACGCAGTTTATCTGCATAAGCTGAATAATCTTGGGCCGTCGCCTGCGCGCGATTCAGCTTTGCGGCTGCTACCATTTGCATGGCTTTGGTAATTTTGCGCATTTGTTTCGTTGACGCGATTTTTTCCTTAATATCACGCATTGAAGGCATGTTCGTTCACCACCCTTGAAGGCCGTTTGAACATCATCATGGAAAAACCATCATGGATCAGTGGGCCAATCTTCAGAAGAATATGCGTTCTTCCGATGTCAAGATATCGGATTCTTTTTTCATTTTTTCTGAGCCCTACGTGTTTATTCAGCATTTGTAGGTACAAAAGTTTTCTTAAATGCAGTAATAGCATCAGCAAACACTTTTTCATCCGGAAGCTGTTTTGTCTTACGGATGTTATCAAGAATGCCGCTTTCACTTTGTGCAAGATAAGCCAGCAACTCTTTCTCAAAGCGTTTAATATCGACAATCGCAACGTCATCAATGTAACCTTTGGTTAAGGCATAAAGCACAGCAACCTGTTTTTCAACAGGATATGGATTGTGAAGATCCTGCTTCAAAATTTCAACTGTTCTTGCGCCTCGATCCAGTTTCGCTTTAGTTGCTTTATCAAGATCTGAACCAAATTGCGAGAATGCTTCCAGTTCTCGGTAAGAAGCCAAATCGAGTTTCAGCGTTCCTGCAACTTTCTTCATCGCTTTGATCTGCGCAGCACCACCAACACGAGATACGGATGTTCCGGCGTCAACGGCTGGTCGGATACCTGAGTAGAAGAGGTTGGATTCAAGGAAAATCTGTCCATCTGTAATTGAAATAACGTTGGTTGGGATGTAGGCTGAAATATCCCCGGCCTGTGTTTCAATAATCGGCAGTGCAGTGATTGAACCGCCACCTAATTCGTCACTCAGTTTTGCTGCACGTTCAAGAAGCCTTGAGTGCAAATAGAAAACGTCACCAGGGAATGCTTCACGGCCCGGCGGACGGCGAATGAGCAAGGAAAGTTCACGATATGCTGCTGCTTGTTTGGACAAATCATCATAGATAATAAGCACGTGTTTGCCATTATACATGAATTCTTCACCCATTGTTACACCGGTATAAGGCGCCAGATAAAGCAATGGAGCAGGCTCTGAAGCCCCGGCTGATACAACAATTGTCTTATCCATAACGCCATATTGTTTTAATGTATTCACAACACCGGCAACAGTCGACTCTTTTTGACCAATAGCAACATAGATGCTGATCACATCTTGATCTTTTTGATTAATAATCGTATCAATGGCAATCGCTGTCTTACCTGTCTGACGGTCGCCAATGATTAATTCACGCTGACCACGTCCGATCGGAATCATGGCATCAATCGCTTTGATTCCGGTTTGCATCGGTTCAAATACCGACTTACGCTGCATTACGCCAGGCGCCTTTTTTTCAACCGGTCGTGTCTTATCGGTTGCGATTGGACCCTTGCCATCAATTGGCTGGCCAAGTGGATTAACAACTCGTCCCAGCAATGCTTCACCAACCGGAACCTGCATAATCCGTCCTGTACGTTTGACCGGATCTCCTTCATGAATATCTGTAAAAGGGCCGAGTATGACGATACCGACGTTGTCCTCTTCAAGGTTTTGAGCCATACCAAGGACGCCGTTGGAAAATTCGACAAGCTCGCCCGACATAACACTGTCAAGGCCGTGGACGCGGGCGATTCCGTCGCCGACAGTGATGACAGTGCCGACTTCGCTCACTTCAACGGTGGATTGATAATTTTCAATCTGCTGTTTGATTAATGAGCTGATTTCTTCCGCTTTAATGCTCACGATATTTTCACCCCTGTCTCCCTACTTTAATCTCCTGTTTGAAGCCTGCCAATTTGCTAGCTATCGTTCCGTCATAAAGGCGGTCGCCGATGCGCAGCAGGATGCCTCCAATGATTGCTTTATCAACTTTAACGTGGATGCTCAATTTCTTTCCAAGCGCTTGTCCGAGCCGCTCAGCAAGATCTTGTTCTTCTTGCTTTTCTAAAGCAACGGCAGTCGTTACAGTAACATCAAGTATGCCACGTTTCTCATTTGCCATTTGTGTGTAGGCTTCAAGCACTTCATCGATTATGGCTTCGCGTTTGCGGTCGATAAGCAGTCTCAGCAGATTCAAAACTTCAAGACCAGTCTGATCTTCAAACAGCTTGTTTACAAGTTCCTTCTTATTTTCACTGCTGACCTGAGGATGCATCAGTACACGGCGAAGATCTTCATGTTCATTTAGAGCTTCAGCCACAATATGCAGTTGAGATTCGATCGTATCAATGGCGTCGCGCTCTTCTGCAACTTCAAAAAGCGCCTGTGCATAACGGTTCGCTACGATTTCGCTCATCGTTGATTCCCCACCTGCTTTATTAACTGATCAATCTCTGTTGAATAATCTTTTGGATTGATTTCCTTTTCAAGCACTTTTGACGCGAGCAGAACCGACAGATCAGCGACTTCATCGCGGATCGCGGCAATTGCCTTTTCTTTTTCAAGGCTGATTTCTTCATTCGCATCTTTAATCATCAGATCCGAACGGCTTTTTGCTGCATCGATAATGCTCTTTGCTTCAGCGTTAGCCTGGCTTTTTGCTTGTTCAAGAATGCCATGCGCTTCTTCACGAATGCGCTCGACTTCTGCTTTCTGCTCTGCAAGATAAGTTTCTGCATCTTGTCGGCTTTTTTCCGCTCCGTCAATCTGACCGTTAATATATTTTTTTCTTTTTTCCATAACCGCAATAATCGGTCGTACGCCAATCATCGTGACAAAGATCATCAACAAAATCATGACGACTAATTGGAAAAGAATATTTCCCAAAGAAAATGACAGCACAGCTCTTGCCACTCCTTTCAATCTACAGATTTTCTTGCTGATTCCGGCCGCAAAAAAGTGGCACCAATTGTTCTAAGTCGTGCCTGTTGGATCAGATAATGCCGAAGAGAACCAGAATACCAAACGCGATTGAAATGACTGGTAATGCTTCAACGAGACCGAGTGCGATCATCGATTGTCCAAACAGAGTACCCTGTGCTTCGGGCTGACGAGCAATACCTTCCAAGTAACGGCTGAAGAGTACACCGTTGCCAATACCTGCTGCAAGCGCACCAAACGCGATCATGATACCACCAGCTAGAACTGCTAAACTCATAACAAGATTCCTCCTAGTTTGTCTATGTTTTTATCCTTCGCATAGGATGGGAAGTTCGAATGCTCACTTAAATCATTCTTCTCCCACCTTTTGAGCGATATACACCATTGCCAGCACTGTGAAAATGTACGCCTGGATACATCCGACGAAAACTGAAAAACCCATCCAGGCAAAAAGTGGAATTCCAGTAAAATAGAATGTGCCTTCACGAAGAATCAGAATTAACACTTCGCCGGCGAATATGTTCGCCCAAAGTCGCAATGCGTGTGTTGCTGGTTTTGACACTTCATCGATAATGTGAATCGGAAGCATCCACCAGAACGGTTTCACATAATGTTGCAAATAACCAAGCGGGCTTTTAGCAATACCTGCAAAATGTGAATACAAGAATATCGCACCTGCCATCGCTACGGTTACGTTAATGTCTGACGTTGGTGATTTGAACCAACTGACTGAATCAGTGAGTTTCAAATCAGCTGCTGTTATGCCCAGTGATGGGATTGGGCCATGTGCTGTAGCCGTTACCATGACAACAACGCCAAGTAAGTTAGCTACTAATATGAAAAGAAAAGTTGTCAATGCAAAGCTTAGATATCTTGCTGATTCTTTCTTTTCAAGCATCATCCCTGTAATACCGCTGACAAAATCAATGACATATTCCATGACATTTTGGCGGCCACCGGGACGAACAGACAGCTTGCGTGTAAGTAAAAACACAAGCAACAGGACAATCAATGCGGAAACCACTGATCCAATCATCAACGTGACATCAAAGGTCATTCCGAGAAATTTCACTTTCGGAGTCAGATCCATGAATCTCCCCCCCTTCATCTGAAGAAGTCTTGCCATTGCCTTTTAAATAATAATAACTCATCACCGTCACAAGAAGCAGATAACCAAACAATAACGACAGCACAAAAGATCGGTAATCAATGCGGGTTGGAAAGCGATACACGATCAGTGTTCCAAACACGATAGCAAGAACACGAACCGTCATATGTAAACCCGCCATTTTACGGGAACCTGATTGAATTCGAAGTCCGGCTATCCTTAATCGAAACGATAAATGAAATACATTATATAAACTGATTAATCCGCCGAGGAGAAAGCCGCTGGCCAGCGCTCTCGCCGGTCTCAAAAACCAGATTAACCCAAACACAACTACATAACACACCGTCACAATCAGTACAACGCGTGAAAACCATTCCATGACTGGTTTCATCGCTATCAATCCTTCATTAATGATTTCAGTGTAAAGTAGCAGCTAAACAGTCCCAGAAAAAAGCCTGCAACCGCACAAATCGGCAACCAAAGATGCCCTGTTTCAAAACGTTGATCCATATAGTTACCGCCAAGTGCTCCGATGATAATGAATGCAAATATTTCGAAACCCATTGCGCTGACCGTCGCTGCTATTTGTAAAGCATTAGGCCCCTTCTTCCGGTTCATGGAAAGTCCTCCTCAGAGCAAAGTGTCTTCACCGGATCCGGTGCAAGAAAAAGCCCAACCATTTAACCATTCGAAAGTGAATGTCCGGAACTAGAGTCGGACATAAATCTTTCACATGCTATTCTGTTCGAATTCCGATAAAATCCTTACAGAATGCGTGTTAAGCTACGTCCAAAAATTCACAGTCCTTTTCCATTTTAGCGAAAGCGCTATCTTATTGCAATGATTTTTTATAAATATGTGACATAAATCACTGCATTTTTTTTGATAGCCCTTAAAGATGCTTGGATGAGGTATTCTTTTATAATTAGAATTCTAATCACTTTTGTTTGGATCGGCACAGCTGAATTGTGACAAATCACCAACAATGAAAATAATCCTCACATAAAATGTAAGAAACTTGGAATTATTTTTCAAATTCTAAGTTCCCATTTATACCTTACTTTGTGCCAAAGAGACGATCGCCGGCATCACCTAGTCCTGGTACAATATAGCCATGTTCATTCAGTTTTTCATCTAATGATGCCAAATAAATGTCAACATCAGGATGTTCCTTTTGAACTTCTTTTACCCCTTCTGGAGCTCCAATCAAACACATTAATTTGATATTTACGCCACCGCGTTGCTTCAGCGATGTGATTGCTGCTGCAGCAGAGCCGCCCGTTGCCAGCATTGGATCCACAATAATTAAATCCCTTTCCGAAATATCGGCAGGTAGCTTCACATAATATTCTACTGGCTTTAATGTTTCCGGGTCGCGATAGAGGCCAACATGCCCAACCTTTGCTGCTGGGATAAGTTTCAACACACCGTTGACCATACCAAGTCCCGCACGAAGAATAGGAATAATTCCTAGTTTCTTTCCAGCAATTTCATAAGCCTTCGCTTTTGCAACAGGAGTTTGCACTTCCACTTCCTGTAATGCAAGATCGCGTGTGATTTCAAAAGCCATCAGCATTGCGACTTCGTCAACCAATTCACGAAACGCTTTTGTTCCCGTTTTATAATCCCTAATCATTGTTAATTTGTGTTGAATCAACGGGTGATCCAATACGACCAGCTTACCCATTTCCCATGCCTCCAAATCAAAAAATAAAGGGAGAAATTGGTTTCTCCCTATGTTAACTTATTCAGAATTAAGCAAAAGCGCCTGTTCCTAAAGCATACAGCGGATATTTTTCTGTTAGTATCTTCACGCGATTTGCTGCTTTTTCAAGCACAGATTCATCATCCGGCTGTTTTAAGGCATCGGCAATTATGGAAGCAACTTCTTTCATATCTTCTTCCTTGAATCCTCTTGTTGTCACCGCTGGTGTACCCATTCGAATACCGCTTGTTACAAAAGGTTTTTCCGGATCAAATGGAATGGCATTTTTGTTCGTTGTAATTCCAATGCTATCGAGAACTGCTTCTGCTTTTTTGCCTGTAATGCCAAGATTACGAACATCAACGAGTACTAAGTGATTATCAGTTCCGCCTGAAACCAAATTCAGACCCTCTTCTTGCAACGTTTCAGCAAACGTATGAGCATTTGCAATAATTTGAGCTGAGTATGCTTTGAATTCGGGCTTAAGTGCTTCCCCAAAAGCAGCCGCCTTAGCTGCAATGATGTGCATCAGAGGACCGCCTTGAATTCCTGGAAAAATTGCTTTATCCAATTTTTTTGCAAATTCCTCTTTGCAGAAGATCATTCCACCACGTGGTCCACGCAATGTCTTATGCGTAGTCGTAGTAACAAAATCAGCATATGGCACCGGATTTGGATGAAGTCCGGCAGCTACAAGTCCGGCAATGTGTGCCATGTCGACCATTAAGTATGCGCCAACACGATCAGCAATCTCACGGAACTTCTTGAAATCAATAATCCGTGGATACGCACTTGCACCGGCAACGATAAGCTTTGGTTTGTATTTTAAGGCTTGACTTGCCACTTCGTCATAATCAATGGTTTGTGTTTCTTTTGTGACACCATAGTCTACGAAATTATAGAGCTGCCCGCTGAAGTTAACGGGACTACCATGTGTAAGATGCCCGCCATGTGCAAGTCTCATACCGAGAACCGTATCGCCAGGCTTTAAAATTGTCTCATAAACAGCCATGTTCGCCTGTGCGCCCGAGTGAGGTTGAACATTCACATGATCAGCACCAAATAATTTTAATGCCCGATCTCTTGCAAGATCTTCGACAATATCGACATATTCGCAGCCGCCATAGTAACGGTGCCCCGGATAACCTTCCGCATATTTATTGGTTAGAATTGAACCCGCGGCTTCAAGCACAGTTGTACTGACAAAATTCTCAGATGCAATTAGTTCAATTTTATTTCTCTGTCTACCTAACTCTTTTTCAATGGCTTGATACAATTCAGGATCATTTGCTTTAATACCCTTCATGAAATGCGTGCAACTCCTCTCAAGTCTAAGTCAAATAAATTTTATCACATTTTATCCATTTACAGTGAAATAAATCGGAAAGACAGCATTCTTCCATTATCTTTCAGAATGATTATCACTTTTCTCCATTTTTGTGTGCTTATGATGACTTTTATTGACTTTAGATCATTTTCAGTTCACTAAGTATTTATGCATGAAGGTTCCTCATAAATAGGGTTCCATATTTACTGAGAACTCGATTCAAAAGTGTACATTAAAAAACAGCGCAACCTGTGCGCCGAACCGGCTCTTGCCTCTTTACTTTCTGACCGCACCCTTCTTACACTCGCCGCACGGTTTCATTGCTCGGATAAACCGCGCGTTCTCCACCAATTAATTTTGGACGCGTCCGCGCCATTACTAAATGGGCATGACCGATTTCGTGAATCTCACTTCTAACTGGTACTGCTACATGCTTAAGGTGCATGCCAATCAACGTATCACCAATGTCCAGACCACCATCTGCTTGAATAAATTCAACCATCACCGGGTCAGTCATATGTTCAAATGCATAGGTAGCCATAGATCCGCCCGCATGACGGATTGGACGTACCGTCACTTCATCATAATTACGTTGCTCTGCAATATTCCGATCAATAACGAGTGCACGGTTTAAGTGCTCACAGCATTGAAAAGCGAACCTAACACCTGTTTGCTCATGACATTTCTTTAGAGCCGCAAAGATTGATGCTGCAACACTCAGTGATCCCGAGGTGCCAATGCGTTCCCCTCCAACCTCACTTGTACTACAACCGATCACAAGTAACGTTCGTTCACGAAAAGGCATCGTCTGTTCAAGATCAGCAAGTGCTTTGCTTACTGCTTCTGTAATTTTTAAATCTAACGTTTCCATTCCTTGATCCTTCCTTACAAGGACTTATTTTTAACAGTTTCACTATTATTATAGCAGGTTATACATGTTCTCACCGAAGTATTCTTATTCGACAAAAAACAGCAACTATTTCATTGCCTGGGAAATATAGTGTTGAAATGTTGGGGATTTGTTCTGTTCATGACAAAGGAACGAACACTTTGTTATAGCAACTAACTAAATAGGAAAATGCAAGAGTAATTTCAAACCTAAAATGAATAAAATTACTCCACCGAGAACTTCTCCATAGCGGCCAAAGTATCGTCCTGTTTTTCTGCCGATAAAAAAGCCGAACCAAGCCATCACCATACTTGTAAAACCGAACATGAGTACCGCTGCTAGCATTCTCGCACCAAAAAGTCCCATGCTCAGTCCAACAGAAAAACTGTCGATGCTAACACTTGCCGCAAAAAGAAGCAAACTGACATCAGAAGCGTATGCAAATTCGGATCTTCTCAGATCACGTTTGGCAATGGAGAGGATCATCTGGAATCCAATTAACAGCATCAGCAAGCCTCCGGCCATCTCGGCGATTTCACCGAATCGGCCGGAGAGCAAGTTACCTAGCGCCATACCAAATAGTGGCATGAAAATATGAAACAGCCCAATCCACAATCCAGTCAAAGCTGCCTTTCTTAATCGAACGGTAGTCATCCCCATCCCTACACAGACTGAAAAGGCATCCATGCCAAGAGCAATCGCCATCACGCATAATGCCAATCCTTGGTTGATCAGATGTATTGCCATTACCGTTCCTCCCTCTTGTCCCTATGGACAATCTATGCATGTCTGCAAAAGAATAGAAGGAGGACTTCTTGAACTCACTTAATAACACGAAAACGAATTAAAAATTTTATCCTTTTTTTATAAGAGTAAGAGCGGGAAGAAAATATTCTTCCCGCTCTTACGATAAAGTATAAGACAGCCTGTTCACTCGATAATTCTGCCGCCGGCTGCTTTTGACATGCGATTCATAATCGCTTTTCCTATTCCCTCTTCGGAAAACGTTTCACTGTAAATTGCATCCACATTTTTCTGATCAAAACGGCGAAGGACATCAAACAAATTATGTGCTACTGTTGCCGGTTCACTACGTTTCCCGCAAACAAGCACAACATCAGCATCAGGATAACTATCCCGATTTTCTTCTGTCGTGAGGACACCAATCCTTCTGCCATTGTTCTTCTCGGTAGCAACCAATTCGCATATCTTTTCTTTGCCTGAAGGGACGAGATACATCATTGCTTGCGGTGCATAATGCTTATACTTCATTCCAGGTGCCTTTGGTATCTGATCAGAGCGCGTAAGCCCAGGATCATCGGCTACTGCCCCTACCACTTCAACCAATTGTTCCTTCGAAATACCACCTGGACGAAGGATTGTTATTGGTGTAGTCGTGCAATCTACTACCGTCGACTCAACGCCAACCCCCGTTTCGCCGCCATCAACAATACCGGCAATACGACCATCTAAGTCATAAAAAACGTGATCTGCCCGAGTTGGGCTCGGTCTGCCTGACAGATTCGCGGAAGGGGCGGCAATAGGTAAATTGGAAGCTAAGATTAACGCGCGTGCGACCGGATGACTTGGCATGCGGACCGCCACCGTTGACAAACCAGCTGTAACTGCATTGGACACCTCTCCACGAGATGGGAGCACCAAAGTCAATGGTCCCGGCCAGAAAGTATCGATTAACTTTTTTGCGATCGGATGGATCTCTGTACAGATATCGCGTACTTGTTCCAGTGTGGCAACATGGACAATCAATGGATTATCGCTCGGCCGACCCTTTGCCTCATATATTTTCCGAACTGAATCTTGTAATTTAGCATTCCCACCTAATCCATATACAGTTTCAGTAGGAAATGCAACGATTTCGCCCTGCACCAACTTTTCTGCTGCTGCAATAATTTGAGGTGTATGTTCAAGATCGGGGGCGTTAGGATCTACGCGCCATACTTGTGTTTCTACCATAACAAAATTCCCCTTTTTCTTTCTAAATTAATCTTCTATTTGAATAAGGCCGGTTTTCACCGACCCTACTTCATTCCGTATAAACCATACCATTCACATAGCCAGCTTGCAATGACTTTAACCTGCGAAAGCATGCCAAACCTTTAAGATAAAGTCTCCGACAAAGGAATGTACCTCCACTTTTTCCGAACGACCGGCAGATGATTGCGGCACAGCCTGATTGGTTGATCGTGTGTCCTGTTCCGTTTGAACATTAGACTGTTCAATGCGTTGTTCTGCTTTTGCGTTGTTAACATCTGCTTTGGGGTTGGCAACGGCTTCACTATTTGAAAAATCCAAGAAACACAGTGGCGGAAAAAGGACACACCACCAATTCGCACCACGTCCGTCACCTAATGTGATTACTAAAGCATTATATTCTCCTGCAGGATAGACATAATTGCCGTACATTTTCGTTGGAAAATTAGCTTTACCGAGTTTAACTTTATAGGTACTGTCTGCACGTGCACGGCGAAGTGTTTGTTTTACCGTCTGGCGGATCTCAGGTAGATGTGAACGAATAACCCGCTTCGCTTGATCAGCTGTTTTCAAATTCTGTACCCAGCGTGTGATATCAGCGTTGACCGCATCCCGAACTTGACGTTTGACCACCTGATCTGCGGGTGAGTCACTATTTGCTAGGATGCGTAAGCGAATCGCATCCTGAGGTATCGGACCTTTTTGATCCGCTTTTGTTGTACTATACTGCCAGAAGAAGAATACAAGTGCTAGATTTATAGTTAATAAGATCATGAGTATCAAAGGTTTTTTCAAGATCCTCGCCTCCATACCACCATTGTGGTCACGAAAGCAACGATCTAAACCCTCGCACAGCTTTTTTATTGCGTTCGAAGTACAGCCATCACATTGCGATCATAGCCCGCAATATCTTTTTCTACAGATAACGCTTCAATGCTCCGTGGAAAGGCAGTACGAATTAGGTTTGCTACGTCCTCACCCTGGTATGCTCCAATCTCAAAAGCAATGAGAAAATGTGGAGATTGTCCGATCACAGTAGGAATATTATCTAGAATCTGCCTGTAAAAAGTTAAACCGTCGTCTCCGCCAAATAACGCCAAATGCGGTTCAAAGTTTCCAACCGTATCATCAAGTTCATCCATTTCCCTGCCGGAAATGTACGGGGGATTGGAAACCAACACATCAAAAGGGTTATCTTTTAGAGGCTCGAGTAAATCCCCTTGAAAAAAATCGACATGGGCCCCAAGATCTGAAGCGTTTTCCTTGGCTATTTTTAATGCACGTTCAGAAATATCTACAGCAGAAACTTTCCATTTCGGGTGTTCCAATGCGAGTGTTGCTGCGATTGCTCCACTGCCTGTCCCTATATCGCATACCGATAGTGACTGTTGATCTGAAAAGTAACGTGACGCCCACGTTCCCACACGCCATACCAGCTCCTCGGTTTCTTGCCGTGGAATCAATACATCCGGTGTCACTTTAAATAATCGTCCATAAAAAGGAGCTGAACCCAGCATATATTGCACAGGTGTACCATTCAGCACATGATCGTTCACACGTGTGCGTATCCACAACGCATCTTGGTCGGTTACATCGTCACCACGATGAGCAATCAGATCTGTTTTTGACAGATGCAATCGCTCGCAAAGCAGAATTTCACCAATATTTTCATCACGATGATTTGCCTTCAATAGCGAAGACGCCCAATTTAACAATTCATACCTTTTTTCACTCACCCGGCATCCGCCTGTTCGATTTTTTTCGCCTGTTCATTTAAAATCAAGGCGTGAATAATGTCATCAAGTTTACCATTTAACACTTGATCCAACTGATGAAGCGTTAGTCCAATTCGGTGGTCGGTAACACGATTTTGTGAAAAGTTATACGTACGAATCCGTTCTGATCGATCGCCGGTTCCAACCGCTGATTTTCGTGTTGAATCATATTGATCCTGTGCCTCTTTTTGATATTTGTCATAGACGCGGGCACGCAATACCTTCATTGCTTTTTCCTTATTTTTTATCTGTGACCGTTCTTCCTGACAAGAAACCACAATACCGGTTGGAATGTGTGTCAAACGGATTGCCGACATCGTCGTATTCACACTCTGACCACCTGGACCGCTTGAGGCAAAACGGTCAACGCGAATATCTTTCTCGTTCAATTCAACTTCAACTTCCTGTGCTTCAGGAAGTACTGCTACTGTCGCTGTCGACGTGTGAATGCGCCCACCTGATTCGGTTTCAGGCACCCGCTGCACGCGCTGTGCACCATTTTCATATTTGAGTTTAGAAAAAGCTCCTTTTCCAGAAATCATGCAGACAATTTCCTTAAATCCGCCGATTTCATTTGGGCTGGCATCAATGACTTCGGTCTTCCAACCCTGTTGTTCAGCGTATCGCGAGTACATTCTGAAGAGGTCGCCAGCAAAAAGTGCCGCTTCATCACCACCAGCAGCACCACGTATTTCCAAAATAACGTTTCGGTCATCATTCGGATCTTTGGGAATAAGTAGCTGCTTAAGTTGTTCTTTAAGTTCTGTTAGTTCACGATCAAGCCGGTTGATCTCCTCATGCACCATAGCATTCATGCTCTCGTCCAACGACTCGTCAAGCATGCTTTTCGCATCAATCATTTCAGAATCAGCTTGTTTATATTTACGAAAGACTGCAACAATTTCTTGTAAGTCCGACTGTTCCTTTGAATACTTACGCAATTTCCCCGGATCATTGATAACATTCGGATCTGCGAGGAGCTGATTCAGCTTCTCGTAGCGTTCTTCCATGGACTGTAAGCGTTCAAACATCCTATTCACCCCATCTAAAAAAGAAGACTTGGCGCTGCTCCTTTTTTCAGCTGTACTTATACTATAATCCTCGCACATTAGATGCGTTCTTATCGTCTAACAACATATCTGTTTCATCCGCAACTCCTATACCTTTTATTATACTATCATAGCGACACAAAATTCAGGAGTTGGCTGAATGCGTATAATAAAGGCTTCGCTTGTGTAAAAGGATCCGCGAAGCCAGGTTGCTCATAATCTAGTCATTTTTATAGGGTCACGCAGCTGCAGTTCATCAGATTGGCGGATGGCTATAACAATGCCGGCAAACGGGATAATAGCTCTCATTGCCACCAATCTGAATCTGATCTCCGGTATAAACCGGCTTCCCATTACTATCAATGCGGAGATTCATAATCGCTTTTCGCTCACAAAACCAGCAAATTGTTTTCATTTCTTCAATCTTATCTGCGTAAAGTAGTAAATACTTACTTCCTTCAAACAATTCATTGCGAAAATCATTCTTTAGTCCAAAACCCATGACTGGAATATGTAATTGATCCACAATTTCAGCCAATTGAAGGACATGCGCCTTGCTAAGAAATTGCACCTCATCAATCAGCACACAATGAGGTCGTGGCTGATAGTCATTAACCTTTTCAAAAATATTCGTTGTCTCAAAGATTGGGATCGCACGTCGTTTAAATCCTATTCTACTTGAAATGGATCCGACTTCATCGCGATCATCGACCCCGGATGTAAAGAGAAGTACCGATTTTCCCTGCTCTTCATAGTTATGTGCAACTTTTATTATTTCAATTGATTTTCCACTGTTCATTGCACCGTACTTAAAGAATAGTTGAGCCATGGCCTGTTCGCCCTTTCATAATCTCAGGTTGTTAAAAAGCAGGCAGTTTTTCCTGCCTGCGCTATATCCTCTATTTCAAAACAAAAACGGCTAGTTCCGCTCCATTGTTGCACTGCACCGGAAATGCCGTTTTTCTGTCTGGACTTCAAATAAATCTTATTTAAGATTATATTTCTGTTTAAACCGATCGACACGTCCGCCTTTATCAGCGAATTTCTGACGGCCAGTATAGAATGGATGCGAATCGGAACTAATTTCGACTGTAATCAATGGATATTCGTTTCCGTCTTCCCATTGAACCGTTTGATTCGATTTCTTCGTTGAACCGCTCAAAAATTTAAAGCCAGTACTTGAATCCATAAATACGACCTTATGATAGTCAGGATGGATGCCTGCTTTCATCTCATTCATCTCCTTTGCGCCCTGATTATTCTTTCAAACCAGAGTCTGATAGCATAATGCACAACGAGTATTATAACAGGACGCTCGTGTGTTTGCAAGCAGTGGTTTCTGTTCGTACGTGTGTCAATGAGGCTTCGGTGCTCGCTTGCCGCAACCGTCTCGCACCACGCCTTCTTAACACATCCCTCCGAGTAATACACATACTTTCTGTTCAGATATCTTCTTACAGGCGATTACTTGTCCACTCGTTCTTTCTGAGCCCAAGTTCTCGCGTTCCCTATTTTGTTTGTAATCCGCCTTTTTTTTCTTTATCAAACAGATCAAAAAATTCCTGATTGGATTTTGTTTCCTTAATTCGTTTGTAGAAATGTTCCACAAATTCTTGTGATTCATCCATCGTCTTACGCATTGTCCAAAGCTTATCGAGATGGTTTTGATCCACAAGTAATTCTTCTTTACGCGTACTGGAACGTCGGATATCAATCGCTGGGAAGATGCGCCGTTCAGCGAGGCGTCGATCAAGATGCAATTCCATATTACCGGTTCCTTTGAATTCTTCATAAATGACATCATCCATACGTGAACCAGTATCAACCAAAGCCGTAGCTAAGATGGTCAGGCTGCCACCTTCCTCAATATTACGCGCGGCGCCAAAAAATTTCTTCGGTTTATGAAAAGCGGCGGGATCAATACCACCGGAAAGCGTTCGTCCACTTGGCGGAATGACTAAGTTATAGGCACGAGCAAGACGAGTAAGACTATCCATCAGGATGACAACATCACGTTTGTGTTCAACGAGACGCATTGCGCGTTCAAGAACGAGTTCTGATACCTTGACGTGGTTTTCCGGCACCTCATCAAAGGTTGAGCTAACCACATCCCCCTTAACTGAACGCTCAATATCCGTGACTTCTTCCGGACGCTCATCGACGAGCAGTACAATTAATTCAACATCTGGATAGTTAACGGTGATGCTGTTTGCAATCTCTTTCAGTAATGTTGTCTTACCAGCCTTTGGCGGCGCTACGATCATCCCTCTTTGCCCAAATCCAACTGGAGAGATCATATCAATAATCCGTGTTGAAAAATGTTCACGTGTTGTTTCGAGAACCATGTGTCGGTCAGGATAGAGGGGGGTCAATGCAGGAAAATGTACACGTTCCTTTGCCACATCAGGATTTTCACCATTGACAGCTTCAACCCTTAAGAGGCCAAAATAGCGTTCATTTTCCTTAGGCGGCCGTACTTTCCCTGTAACCTTGTCCCCATTTCGCAAGTCAAAACGCCGGATTTGTGAGGCTGAAATATAGATGTCCTCTGAGCTCGGTGAATAATTAATTGGGCGCAGAAAACCGAATCCCTCAGTTGGAATTATTTCCAAAACACCTTCCATTAATGATAGACCATCTTTTTCAGCTTGTTTTTTCAAAATCGAGAAGATTAATTCTCTCTTATTGAGCTTGCTGTAATAAGAAATTTTGAATTCCTTGGCATGCTCATATAATTCTTTTAATTTCATATTTTCCAATTCTGCTAATGTAATCGGCATTATCGCACCACACTTTATCAATTTATCACCCGTCGTATCAAGCACACACATAGCTAAATCAACGTTTCTATTTATTTAGAGAGAGCAGGCAATTGCACAGAACTGTACATTTAGTGGGGGGGAGGAGTTTAGTTGAAAGAGCGCGGCACGATAAGCTAAGCGATTTCAATCCTTCACGAATCAAAGCACAGTTAAATAAATAACAATCTGTTTATAGAAACTTACCTATTGGCAATTATCTGATCAAACTTCTGTAGATGGGGTATTATTACTTTTACAGGGCCAAAAAGCCTATCTCATATACTAGTATCCTTTGAAGGGTTTTCCTTGAGGCACAATATTTTTTTCTTATCGTTATAAATAATTTTATTTGTACCCCATTAATAGCACATTATACCCTTTTTATCAACTATTAGAATGCATGACTATCGATCAAAAGAAAAAAAATGAATCCGCAACGAAGTTTTCATCACGCGGATCCACACAAAAGTTATTCCTGCTCTTTGATACTGTCTCTTTCTTCCTCATCAAGCATTGGCTCTCGCCAGATATTGGCACCAATTTTTTGTAGTTTCTCCATTATATGGTCGTACCCACGATCAATATGTTCAACGCCTGCAATTTCTGTCGTTCCGGTCGCCATAAGACCTGCAATCACAAGTGAGGCGCCCGCTCTCAAGTCAGTAGCCCGTACTTTGGCCCCTTCCAGATGATTAGGTCCGGTCAAAATTGCTGAACGCCCCTCAACTTTCACGTTTGCACCCATCCGCCTCAGTTCATCAATATGTTTGAACCTTGCGCCATAGATAGTATCCGTAATTATACTCGTTCCTTCCGCCTGGGTCAGCAAACTGGTCAGCGGCTGTTGAAGATCAGTTGGAAATCCAGGATATACAAGCGTCTTAACATCTGCACTCTTCATTTGCCCACTGTTACGCGATACAAGAATTTGGTCCTCACCGACTTGAACATCGGTTCCCATTTCGCTTAGTTTCGCAGTCAATGATTCCACATGTTGAGGAATTACATTATCGATTAAAATGCTGTTTCCCATGGCAGCACCAATAATCATAAAAGTTCCGGCTTCAATTCGGTCAGGAATAATCATATGCCTGCACCCATGAAGATGCTCAACGCCTTCAATACGAATGACGTCGGTTCCCGCACCTTTGATTTTCGCTCCCATACTTGTTAACAACGTGGCCACATCAATAATTTCCGGTTCCTTTGCGGCATTCTCAATAATCGTTTGACCCTCTGCCTTCACAGCCGCAAGCATGATGTTAATGGTTGCGCCAACACTGACAACATCAAGGTAGATTCTTGCACCATGCAGCGAATCGGCGCGCAGGTAAATCGCTCCCTGCTCATTGGTCACTTTCGCACCAAGTGCTTCAAATCCCTTAATATGCTGGTCAATCGGACGGGGTCCCAAATTGCATCCCCCGGGCAGTCCAATAACCGCTTTATGGAATCGACCAAGCATAGCGCCCATCAAATAATAAGATGCACGCAACCGTTTTACCGAACCGTTAGGAAGCGGCATGTCCACCATCTTTCTTGGGTCGACAATAAACGTATGATCATGAAAGGATACTGTTCCACCAATTTCACGCAATAATTTGCACAACGTACGCACATCCGAAATATCGGGAAGTTGATCAATGGTAACCGGCGAATCAGCAAGAATGGTTGCCGGAATTAATGCGACAGCACTATTTTTTGCTCCGCTAATTTGAACAGTACCATGTAATGTTGTACCGCCTTCAATCAGTAATTTATCCATGTTCAGAATACTTCCTTTTCATTGACGATTAGTAAGTGCCTCTTTAATAAACCCCTTCAAGAAACAATCAGACTAAACCATTATATGTACATTGGCAAATATATGCCTTGGGCCAGCAATAAACACCTTCACTCTCAAAATTAACGATCAAAATGTTCAATCCAATCTCTTGGCATTATATCATAAACAGGTGGAGGTGTCTCGGGAGACTCGCTGAGGAATAACTTCATTATTTTGATGAAATATGGTGGGTTTGGCTTTCTACGACGCTGATTAATTCTTGGAGATCAAAGGGCTTGGTGAAATATGCGATCGCACCACTGCGTAGTGCTTGTTGCACGAGATCCCCCTCTCCATAAGCTGTCATCATAATCACTTTCAAATTTGGTTTCAATTGTTTCAATTGAGCTAATAATTCCAGTCCGCTCATATCCGGTAACTTCATATCCAAGAGCACAAGAGCAGGATGCTTCCGCTTCAGATGTGTCAAAGCTTGGTAACCATTTGCCGCAACGAACACGTGGTAGCCTTCCTTTTTGAATACTTCCGTTAACAACATTCGAATGCCTGGCTGGTCATCCACGATCATAATTGCGTTGGCTTGTCCTGTTTCATCCGTAGCATCATATTCAACCATATCATTGCCCTCTTTCACTGATATTTGCTCACGTACTTTAGTATTTTCCAACCTAGAATTTCTACTTTTTAGCGTCATTTCCCTTCTTTTTTGTTTTAGTTTTAGAAAAACTGAGTAAAACGGCCCAGCCCATGTTTTGTATTGATGATGCTTCGCTTGCTCGCTTGCTACGTTCATTCGTGCGCTCCCTCGGTGTCAGCGCCTCTCTACGGGGCCTCACATGGCTTGTGATCAACAGGAACGCTCTGCAGGCATCTCGCATCATCCCTACATTTTTTACGCAAATTGGTTGTATATTCTTATCCTATACAGAGAACTTGGTGATGCCAAAAGTCAGTGACGGTTATATTAGCTTCCTCTAATTTATTCTTTTCATAAAATTTTTAACGAGTATAACTAAAACCGGAAGTTGAATTTTTGATCAACTTCCGGTTTTTCAAATTTTAGATTGGATTATAATTATTCGTTTTCCAGTGATGCCTTAATAAAATCGCGGAATAGTGGTTCCGGACGTGTCGGACGTGATTTGAATTCCGGATGGAACTGACATGCCACGAACCAAGGATGATCGTTTAATTCGATCATTTCAACGAGTCTATTGTCAGGACTCAGTCCGGAAAATACCATACCATGCTCCGCCATTTTTTCACGATATTGGTTATTGAATTCATAACGATGACGATGGCGCTGATAAATAATTTCCTTATCATAAGCTGCATATACTTTCGTATCTTTGGCAATTTTGCACGGGTAAAGTCCTAATCGTAACGTACCGCCTAAATCTTCAACATCCAACTGTTCCGGTAGCAGATCAATAATCGCTTCTTCAGCATCTTGATTAAATTCGGCAGAATCTGCATTGCTTAATTTCAACACATGGCGTGCAAATTCAATTGAAGCAAGTTGCATCCCAAGGCAAATGCCAAAGAATGGCACCTTATGTTCCCGAGCATATTGAATAGCCAGGATTTTCCCTTCAATACCACGATCTCCGAAACCGCCCGGTACAATAATTCCTTGGCAACCTTCCAATTGCTCGTCCACATTCTCCGGAAGCAAGTCTTCCGAATTAATGTACTTCACTTTTACTTCCGCATCAAAAGTATATCCACCATGCTTCAGTGCCTCAACTACGGAAATATAAGCATCCTGCAGTTCGACGTATTTGCCCACCAGTCCGATTTTCACATGCTGCTTTGGATGAAGCACTTTGTCAACGAGATCATGCCATTGGCTCATATCTGCTTCGCCTTTTGGCAGATTTAGTTTATCACAAACAATGTCGTCCAAATGCTGAGCCTGGAGCTGCAGCGGCACTTGGTACAACGTCTCTGCATCACGGGCTTCAATGACGGCATCCTTATCAATGTCGCAAAAGAGTGCCAGTTTTGCTTTCATTTCGTCAGAAACAGGTAGTTCAGTACGAACCACGATGACATTGGGCTGAATTCCGAGACTGCGCAGCTCTTTTACACTGTGCTGTGTCGGCTTCGTTTTCATTTCACCCGCAGCCTTTAAATAAGGGATTAAGGTACAATGGATATAGAGAACATTATCCAAGCCGACATCACTCTTGATCTGACGGATGGCTTCCAAAAATGGAAGGCTTTCGATATCACCGACCGTACCGCCTATTTCTGTAATCACTACATCTGCTCCGGTTGTCTTCCCAGCCCGAAACACACGATCTTTAATCTCATTCGTGATATGAGGAATGACCTGAACAGTCCCTCCCAGATAATCACCGCGACGTTCCCGCTTCAGAACAGTGGAATAGATCTTTCCAGTCGTCACATTGCTGTTCTTGTTAAGATTAATATCAATAAATCGTTCATAGTGACCAAGATCAAGGTCGGTTTCAGCACCATCATCGGTAACGAAGACTTCTCCGTGCTGGTATGGGCTCATCGTTCCAGGATCCACGTTAATATACGGATCGAACTTCTGTATGGTCACTTTCAAACCGCGATTTTTCAAAAGACGTCCAAGTGACGCTGCGGTAATTCCTTTTCCAAGAGACGAAACCACGCCTCCGGTCACAAAAATGTACTTCGTCATCCTTGATGTTTTCCCCCTTATCATTAGAACGCTTGGCTTCACCAAGCGGTTTGCACAGTCTAGAGTAATCAAGAGCAAGGGAGCGATCGATCAGCAAATTTCGACTTGATCCGACCTATTTTTCCTGCCTTTTTTTGTAAAAAAGCAAAAGCGGTACGCTCCCCTTTCGGAGGGCTCGCTTTTGCTTCAAATTCCGATTCTATTTATCGCCCTTTGCAATTCTAACAAACTTAAACAGTCGAATCAAGAGAATGATTAAGGAAAAATCGTCTTAATGCTCAGCTCAACGCGAGAGCTGTCGCTGGAGAATTATTCCTCATCCTCATCCACGATCGCGTTGCGCTTAATTCGCTGAACATCGTCATCTTCATAATCATCGTCGTCATTCATATCATCATTGTCATCGGTCTCATCTTCATTATCTTGATCAAGATCTTCTTCATCATCAACATCATCATAATCATCGAAACCATCATCTGCCACTTTATGTTTCTTATGATGAGAATCGCCCAATGTCTTTGCAATATCGTCTTCACGTTGTTCCAGTGGATACCAATTGCGCAGAGCCCAAAGATTATGTCCAACACTTAGAAAGCGTCCATCAAGGCTGAGTGTAGTATAAAGACGTGCGAGTGATTCACCACCATCTGCCTCAATCTCTCCTTCTTTATAAACCATGTCGGTCAGTTCATAGAAGGTTTTCGGTTCTTTTCCCTGGGACAATATATCATAGAATTGATCAATCTTTGCTTTTTCAACCACGTGTTTTGTCAATGGAAACATCCTTTCCCTATATCAATACTCTCATCAAATATCTAAGTGCATCCGGCGGAGCTTGACCATGCCGGGTGTGTGCATACAAAAAAGTCTGCACACCTTCTGTTCACAATGGTCTCTAGTGATTTGCATCCCGCATGTTTGGAAAAATTGCACACAAAAACTCATTGTAGGGTTATACAATAAATACAATAATCCGTTCAAGAACTAAAATCAAGTCTAGACCATAAATTTGTCATTCATTCTTTACCGTCGTTCATTTTTTAGGTCTATTAAAAATATTAAAAGGTATTTGATGAAGATACATTATTCAAATTGGGATATATTAATTCTAGGATATACTGTTGGTCATTCGATCGGAGGTCATGTGATGCACCTATTTATTAATACACTATTTATCCTTATCACTCTTGTACTATTGCTTATTGTAGCCATTCTGCTTGATATCTTCTCTGGATTGCGTGTGAAGCACGCCCTTAACCGCGAATATAAGCCGAAAACCGGATTCAACAATTTTCGTTATTTTTCCAACGGTCATGAACTTTATGAAGACATGGAGCAAAGCATCCGTAATGCCAAGAACCACATCCATCTTTCATTTTTTATCTTCACTCCTGACGAAGTCGGCAATAAATGGCTACATCTATTGAAACAAAAAGCAGTTGAAGGCGTAGAAGTTCGTATCCTCATCGATGCGTTGAACGGATTTCGCTTACGCAAACAAAAAGCAGCTTTAGCAAAAGAAGGGGTTCATCTCGCCTTCTCAGGCAAATTAACCTTTCCATTTACCTTTTATTATTTAAATCGACGCAACCATCGTAAAATTATGGTTATCGACGGAAGAATTGGCTACTTTGGCGGGTTTAATGTCAGTCGCGAATACATCGGAAGAAAACCGGAAATGGGGCCATGGCATGATAATCATCTCAGAATCATTGGTGAAAGTGTCCATGACCTACAACGTCTATTCTTAATCGACTGGAAACGTAGCACCAAAATTGATTTACAAAATAACACTTCCTATTTTCCAGAAGTAGAACCCGGGCCATCGAAGATCACCTTATTAGGGTCTGATGGCAAGCAGCTCGAAGACTTCTTTGCGGAAAAATTAAACGCAGCCCAATCCTCTATTTTTATCGGATCACCTTACTTTATCCCGAGCGAGAGGTTGATGAAGGTTCTGCAGGATAAACTCATGCATGGCGTAACGCTCACCATTGTCTTGCCTATGAAAAAGGATCACGGTCTGGTACAACCTGCATCTTACCTTTATCTCAAACCGCTCGTGGAGAACGGGGCGCGATTATACCATTTTTATCAGGGCTTCTACCATGCGAAACTCTTCATTGTGGATCGACAATTCTGTTATCTAGGTACCGCGAATTTCGATCAGCGCAGTCTTTTTTGGAATGATGAACTCTCCGGATTCACCAAAGACCCCGTGTTGGTCCATCACGTACTCCGGCAGCTTGAGAAAGAAATCCGTGACGGTTCGAAACTGGTCTCACTGAAACAAATTCAGAAGCGTTCGTCTGTAGAAAAAATCAAATCGATCTTCAGTGGCTGGATTCGCTTCTTCCTTTAAGATAAATTGCATCTGCACGTAAGACAACTGGGCAATACCACTGAATCTTTATTGGGTATGAATTGCGTTTCGATCGATTAATTGCCGAAGACGTCGCACATCTTGGTGCAATTTTAAACAAAAAGTTTTATCCTTTCTTTTCGTTAAAAAACAGCCTCCGCAATTGGAGGCTGTTTTTTACTTCTTATTTAATCCTTTTACATCTGCTCCGGTGCATGGACACCAATAAGCTCCATACCGTTCTTTAATGTGATACGCACAGCTTTCATCAACGCTACTCTCGCCTTGCTGAGTTCGAGATTACGCTCGTCTAGTACTTTTTCCGCATTATAGAAACTATGCAGGCATGACGCTAAGTCGAACAGGTAAGCAGGAATATGTTGAATTGCCAACTTTGCTGCGCTATCGGAAACAACAGCTGGAAAATCACCTAACTTCTTTAATAGGTCAATTTCCTTTTCACCAGAGAGTAAGCTTAAATCGAGTTCAGCAACGTTCCCTTGTTCGAATTGTTCTGCACGTTTGAGCATACTGCTGATGCGCGCATAAGCATATTGAACATAGTAAACCGGGTTCTCATTTGAATGTGATAGGGCAAGATCCAAATCAAAGTCAAGATGACTATCCGAACTGCGCATGGCGAAGAAATAGCGTGCAGCATCAACACCGACATCTTCCATCAATTCACGCATGGTCACGGCTTTCCCGGTACGTTTGCTCATCTTAAATTTTTCGCCATTTTTGAAAAGATTTACGAGCTGAATGATCTGGACAGTTAATTGATCCGGATTGTAGCCTAAGGATTGGATTGCCGCTTTCAATCGAGGAACATAGCCATGATGATCCGCACCAAATACATCAATCAGCTGTTCAAATCCGCGATCAAGCTTATTTTTGTGATAAGCGATATCAGGCATGAAATAAGTATAACTGCCGTCGGATTTTACCAATACACGGTCCTTGTCGTCACCATATTTAGTGGTTTGCAGCCACAAAGCACCGTCTTTTTCATAGGTTTCCCCTTTATTTTTCAAGAAATCAAGAGCTTCCTCAACCTTGTGTTCTTCATACAAAGAACGTTCTGAAAACCATTGATCAAAATGTACACGGAAATCAGCTAAATCTTTCTTAATGCCGCTCATGAGATGTTCCACACCAAAGTTGCGGAAGAATCGGATCCGTTCTTCTTTCGCTTTTTTCGCCAATGCATCTCCGTATTCTTCGACCAAACGCTTCGCCAGTTCAATAATATCTTTTCCGTGATAACCATTTTCGGGAATGTCGGCATCTTGACCTAGTGCCTGCAAGTACCTGGCTTCAATGGATACCGCCAAATTCGTGATTTGATTCCCGCCGTCATTAATATAGTATTCCGGAACCGCTTGATAACCCGCTTTGCTCAACAATTTGCACAGTGCATCGCCAACCGCCGCACCGCGTCCATGCCCTAAATGTAAGCTGCCCGTCGGATTCGCAGAAACAAATTCAACAAGAACCTTTTTTCCTGCTCCACTCTTCGAAGCACCATACTGATCGCCAGCTTCAATAATTGCCGGGATGAGGTCTGTCAAATAGCGGTTATCAAGGAAGAAATTAATAAATCCAGGACCTGCAATTTCGATCTTGCGGATATGCCCTTTCTCTTTATCAAAATTACCGGTCAACTCTTCTGCGATTTTTCTCGGTGCCTTTCTTGCGATCCGAGCGAGCTGCATGGCCATATTCGTGGCAAAATCGCCATGTGCTTTATCCTTCGGCACTTCAAGGACAACATCCGGTACTTCTTCAGCCTCCGCAAGTCCTGCTTTGATCACTGCATTTATTATTTCTTCTTTTAATTGATTCTTGACCTGTTCAACAATCGTCATAATATACCCTCCAAAAAATCAGCGGCTTTATGTTCCACTCTTATGCGTCTATTCACAGACCACGAAAATGGTGCCTATCCGTTCCTTTTATTTTAACCTGTAGTGATAATCCAGTGTACATATGCCCGTACTCTGACCTTGCATGGTCAATGCATAGACAAGCCGAACCGAACCTGCACGCGTCGAAGAATCAAATACCGTTTCAATTTTCTCAGCAGTTGCCGTCGTACTCAAAACCCCATACGCCGTTTCATAGGTTCCATCCATTGATATACCCAGTCGTAAAGGTTGCCTCATCGGCATCGCACCTTTACGCAAGATCAATGCTTCTTGTCCGCTAATTCTAATGGTGTAGTCGGCATAACCTTCAGCAATTCGATCATTATAAGTCAGGTACAGGCTTGATGCGCTCTTGCCAATTCGTCCATTTAATCTTGCCGTCGTTTTTTGTAGTTGTCCCGGTTGCTGTTCATTGCTGTCGATCCTACTTGTAAAAACGATTTCGGCATCACGCGTCTTCATTCAGCCGCCTTCCTTCATGACCGCAAATATTCACACTTATATTACTATAAAATATTGACTTTATCTGGGCAAGGTTAAGATCGGTATTTTTTCCTAGGATTCTATTATTTTCTTATATTTATACCTGAATTTTCCTTTATTCCCCTTCATGTTTAAAATATAGCCGCTTCATCCATAATGGTAAAGAAAACTTGATGAGACGAACTTTTATTCACCCGAAACTAAACTGTAATGCTTTTTTCCACTAAATTTGTCTACGTTTTTCAAAAAAGTAAAACAGATTGTTCTAATTCCGTTCGTCTTTTTTTCGGATCGAGGAGGTTCAGATCGATGCTAAGTCACATGAGAATCCGAAAAAGGGGAAACCGCTTTATCCGATGGGCACTTTTATCCTTAGCATGCCTACCCATAACGTTGCTGCTCGGCCTCGTTATCCTGTTGCTTTCGGCGAAGATTGCCGGACCAATGGACATTCCTTCTTCCCGTCCTGCTATCTTTTATGATCAACATGACCAGTACATCGGTAAATGGGACACGACAAACAGACGATGGACAGACATTGAAAAAATGGCACCTTCAATCAAACTCGCGACACTTGCCGTTGAAGATCGTCGCTTCTTTCAGCACCATGGTTTTGATTTTCGTCGTATTGCTCAATCAGCATTTATTGACATGCGTAGCTTAACAAAGGCTCAAGGTGCAAGTACAATTACCATGCAATATGCCAAAAATTTATTTTTATCCAACGATAAGACTTGGCTACGTAAATTTTCTGAAATGTTCTATACCATGCGACTTGAAATGAATGAATCGAAGAAAGAAATTTTAGAAGGCTATTTGAATACAATTTATTACGGACATGGCGCTTATGGAAGCGAATCAGCTGCGCATGTGTACTTTAACGAGAAGGCTAAGGATTTGACACTCGCACAGTCCAGCATGCTTGCCGGAATTCCGAATGGTCCAAGTCTCTATTCGCCTTTTCTCCATTATAACGAAGCGAAAATGCGTCAAAAAATTGTTCTAAATACGATGGTTAAAAGCGGATTTTTAACAAAGAAACGTGCAAAAATCGCCTATAATGCGCCACTTCAATTGGCACATCCTGAAAAAAACACTGTGAAAAAAGCGCCCTACTTTCAAGATGCAGTCCGGCATGAACTCACAGAGAAACTACATATTAGTCAAAAAGCATTAGCATCTGGTGGACTCAAAGTCTATACAACCCTTGATTCTGAGACTCAGAATATGGCGGAGTATTGGGTAAAACATACGATCCCGGCCTATTCAAACATACAAACTGCGCTTATTGCTTTAGATCCCAAAAATGGTGGTGTTGTTGCAATGGTCGGGGGGCGAGACTATCAAACCAGTCCCTTTAATCGTGCGACTCATGCAAAACGCGCGCCTGGATCTGCATTCAAACCCTTTCTCTATTATGCAGCATTGCGCAACGGATTTACGCCAGCAACCCGACTCAAAAGCGTGCCTACCTCATTTTCATTTGACCATGGACATTCTGATTATTCGCCACATAACTTTGGTGGATATTATGCAAATAAGCCAATCACAATGGAACAAGCACTTGCACTCTCTGACAACATATTCGCAGTAAAGACTCATCTGGCCATTGGCATGGAAGAACTTGTGAACGCCGCACATCGTTCCGGAATCACCAGTGCGCTGGCACCAATCCCATCACTTGCTCTTGGATCAAAGCCAGTGAGTGTCTTGGAACTTGCTCGCGGCTATGCCACGTTCGCAAATGAGGGTGCACGCATTAAACCAGAATTAATCACCCGAGTAGAAGATGACAAGGGCCGCACACTTTATGAATGGAACCCTCAAAGAAAGCAAGTGCTCAATCGCCAGACATCATTCGTTTTGTCGCAGATGATGACCGGCATTTTTGACAAGCGATTAAATGGCTATACGAAAGTCACCGGCAGTCCGGTTGCCCGCACACTCTCTCATAAAGTAGCTGCCAAAACCGGTTCCACGTCTTCCGACAGCTGGATGGCAGGATTCACGCCGGATCTGGTTGCTGCAGTTTGGGTAGGCTACGACAAAGGGGAAACCATTAACACCTCCCCGGATACCGGCTATGCCAAAACTATTTGGAGTCACTTTTTCGAAGATGCACTCAAAGGTACACCGAAGAATCGGTTTCATCCTCCGGACGGAGTGGTTCGTGTCCGTATTGATCCGAAAAGCGGTTTACTGGCAAGTAAAGGTTGTGTTGGACGACCAACCTATTTTGTCAAAGGTACCGAACCCACAGTCTATTGCGAAGAAATAAACAAAAAGTCCTTGAATCATTCAACAGAGAAGAAAACACATCATTCACTGTTCAATCGTCTCTTTCACTGGTGGAAATAAATTGAAAAACGACCGAATCCCTTGCAGATAAAGGAATTCGGTCGTTTTTTTACATTCAAATCAATATCTCAATATGGAGAAGATCCTATACCTCCGGATATGAAATCACGTATTAATTGATTTCCAACTGTGCCTTTAATTCAGGATTTGCCATTTCCCATTGACCAGGGGCAACGCTTTTCAGAAAATCACGCAGCACTTTTTTGGACCCCGCATCCATTTCATCCAGAACGACATGCCCTTTTAACGCTTTATCCATTTTGTTCACATGATCGGCAAGTACCTTATAACCACGCTTGATTTCGCGATGAATGATCATTTCCGCAGCAGCAGCTCCTGAGTAGCGAGGCCCCTCTTTTGTTACTTCCGTATTTACCCAGACAAGCCAGTATTTCTTGCCGCCACCCTGAAGATCTGCTTTATCCGTGGAAAAACGAATCCGACGTTCAATAGCGCTTCGTGCGTGAAGTGCACCCATATCCACTTCCGCTGTCCCAGCTTCTACATCAATAATGACAGGGGACATGTTGTCTAAATTAATCAAACCGGCACCAAATCCTCCGTGTCCTTTCGTAGAATCCCCTTTTATTATATTAAATCCTGATTTTTTTCCATCCTGATGAAAAATATCCAACGCATTCACCCTTTCAGCAAGTGATTCATCGCACTGTAACTATTTTATCATACGTAAACCATTCACGCTCTTTTGCCTTTCGAAGATCCATTGACAGCTTTCCATTAATCATACTTTCTATACCGCCCTTACCAAGAATAACTGAGCCTATGCGCATTTAAAGATTAAATTAATTGAATCAAATCCGATGATCATATAGACTCAGAGGTAATGATATTGTGAACCTCTATTTAGTCCTTAAAGAATGCGAGGAACCGCTATGCTTAGCAAAAAGCCCCTTTCTGTACATGGAAAGTTCGGTCTGGAACGGGAAAATTTAAGAATCAATGCCGATGGAACATTAGCATTGACGCCGCATCCTCAGGCATTCGGCAACAAACACACCAATTCTGAAATAACAACCGATTTTTCGGAAAGTCAATTGGAACTTGTAACCCCGGTGGCTTCATCAATTCACGAAATGCTGGCACATGAAAAACGACTGACAAAAGTAATTTATTCAGGAATTAAACCTGAACTGCTTTGGCCGCTTAGCAGTCCACCTGATCAACTTCCTCCTGATGATCAAATTCCAATCGCTGATTTTGGTTTAGAAGGAAAAGAGAAGACAGACTATCGCATTTATTTATCGAAAAAATACGGCAGAACGAAACAACTTTATTGTGGCATACATTTTAATTTTTCAGTGGAAAAAAGCGGTCTTATATCGAATAAAGAACGGAACTTATTTTATCTTAATCTTGTTGCTAATGCGTCTCGTTACCGTTATTTCCTGATGTATTTACTGTCTGCGAGTCCTAAAGTCGTGCAAGGCATTCACTACCGCTCTGTCAGATTAAGTAGTCATGGCTATCAAAATACAGTTCCGGTCTATCCGGATTATTCAAGTCCTGAAGCCTACATTGCTTCACTCCAAACGTACGTCAATCAAGGTGTGATTGAAAGTCCACGGGAACTTTATCAGCTCGTCCGCATTAAAGGAAAAGGATATGAAGACCTCACGCATGCGCCGGAAGCAAGCCGTGTAGAATTACGAATTTCGGATCTTAATCCGCTTTTTGATGAGGGCATTAATCCAAATGATCTCTACTTGATGCATTTGTACCTACTTTGGTGTGCACAGAATGAGCATTCAGTGTTTACCCTTGAAAAACAGAAGGAAGCAACACTATTATCCAATGAGGCAACAATGCTCTATGTCTCTCCTTCTTTTTCAAAGAGAATGGATGAGATGTTTCACGCGTTGCAAAGTTTCCTGAAACAGCAGACATTTCCGGCTTGCTATACACAAGCTCTGGATGAAGCTCTTTTGCGCTGGAGAAACCCTTCCAAAGGTTATGCAGAGCAAATCCGAAGACAATTAGAGACAGACCCTAATGTAGCAATGAAATGGGCGGTGCGCATGAAGCATGCCCATGAGAATTCCAGCCATTTTACCTACTAGTTCAGCAAACTCTATTAGAACTGGGCACCATTGTGACCATTGCCAAAAGGCCTAACAACGCTTATTCTAAGGAGAGTAATGTCCAATTGAATGGAAAAAGCCTCGCGCCAGTTCATACTGTGGCGCCATTTTCTTGATATTGGGCAAATGCAGGCTGCCCTTGGAGGATTTGAGACGCATGATCTTGGTAAGATGCATTAAAAATGTATATGGAGAGACCGTCGAAGGGCCTCTTGACTTATTGGAAGAGCGATTACTTTTCAAGGTGAACAATTTCTATATAGCAGGACAGGATAAGGAAGGTCACCTCGTCACACAAGATGAAGAAGGCGAACCGCATATTATTGCCGACAACCGCGAAATTCTTAGCGGTGACTCTTGGTTTCATGAACATTTTATTCTGATGTGAATCTCCGTTTCCATTTTTTCTTTCAAACAGGGAAGGTGTATACAATGAGCACTATTCAATTTGAGCTAGTGAAAAAGATCGGGACGTTGACAGAATCATCAAGTGGTTGGACAAAGCAGTTGAACATCATTCGTTGGAATGGGCGGGCGCCAAAATACGACCTACGCGACTGGGCACCGGACGGTGAAAAAATGGGAAAAGGGCTCACGCTCAGCCTTGATGATCTTAAGGCTTTGAAGGTACTATTAAATCAACTTGAAGAACTAGAATAAACGGATGGCGAAACGCCATCCGTTTTTCTCGTTCTATATCAATTCATTCATCTAATGCTACTTACCCTATGTTCGATTGGACAGAGCAGTCAACAGATCATCGAATAACCGGGTAGTCAATCGATCGAAGGATTCGAATTTCCTCAATAAACAGCGTAGCACAGTCAAGGTCTGAACCTATTGGCTTTTGTTCAATCGATTTAATCTTCTCGATTGCTTCACGGTGCGGCAAGTGATCAAAATAGAGCAACAAAGCTACACATTCAAGAAACTGAGCGTTCTGGTCAATCAACTTTTGCGTAAGATTTTTCATGTCTGGTAATACGTTTTTATAATGCGAAAGAAAGCCTTCTCCCGCTTCTGAGAGTCGATATCGAAATCGTTCCTCTTCGCCTTTTTCTTCTCTCGTTTCGACCAAAAACCCGAAATCACATAACTCTTCAAGCTGAACCGAAAGTTCTTCTGAGTAAGGACCGGAGAAATGAAAATGAAAGATTTGTTTAAAAGGATAGCCCAGTTTCTGAAGTATGTAGACGATTCTCTGAAGCTTCTTGCCCCCTGAGATTTCACCGGCTTGACGAATTAGAGATGCAATTTTAGCGTGATCTTCCAACATGTATCTTGTTCCCCCATGTATCGCTCATTATCTCTTTTTCAAAGCATTTCCTTATCTTTTTTACATTTTCCTTAGATGCCCAAAATCTCTTTTATTTTCTTTTTTGCAGATGAATGGTCAGGTAACTCAACTACTCGATCTTTTGGATAATAGAGTTTAACGTCGGTTCGACGCATGCCGGTAATAGAGCCGACAACATCCGACTCTCGTGATAACTCATGAAGGCGTCCGTCCGGCATTAACAGCCTTATCGGTTGACTTGCACCTTCCTTTCCCGGTCGATACAAATCATACGGCGAATTAGACGATGAATCGACCTGCAAATAGTACTCCGAATCAATTCCTGCTGCGCTAAATGCTTCGATCAGATCATTCTTTGCTGAGAGAAGCTCCGGAGTAAATTCAACATATTTGAACAGGCGCCGATTCATAAATCGACGACATAAGTCACTCAGAATTGCGTCGTTTTCTTCCTGCCACGCTTGAAAAAAATACATAATCACAGACTCATCCAATTTGAGATAATCACGAAGTACCATCGTTCCTTCAAAGATCTTAATCAATGGGACCGGTGTATACTTGAAATGAAACCCTTCTTGGTAAAGCCTTTTCGCTCGATGCAGAATCTGTGTGAGAATAACTTCCGCACTGCGCGTCACCGGATGGAAATAGACCTGCCAGTACATTTGATAACGACTCATTATATAATCTTCAACCGCATGCATTCCAGACAATTTGAAAACAATTTGATCCCCGTGAGAGCGCATTACTCGCCATATACGTTCCAAGTCAAAATGCCCATAACTAACACCTGTAAAATAGGCATCCCGGAGCAAATAGTCCATACGATCAGCATCAATTTGACTCGAAATGAGACTGACAACCAGTCGATTAGGGTACGTTTTACCAATAACATCGGCAACTTTTTCTGCAAAGCCACTGCCCTGCATGTCAAGGAGTCGATGAATCTCGGTATCGCCAAGTATAATCTCCTGTGTGTACTTCTCATGATCAGTGCCAAATACCTTTTCGAATGAATGCGAGAATGGCCCGTGTCCGACATCATGAAGCAATGCGGCACAAAGCGTCACCATTGTCTCCGAATCATCCCAATGATTCCTGTATTTAAAAATTTCAATGATACGTCTGGCAATCTCATAAACACCTAGTGAGTGTCCAAAGCGACTGTGTTCTGCGCCATGAAAGGTAAAGAATGTCGTTCCTAACTGTCGAATCCGTCTCAATCGTTGAAATTCAGAAGTTCCGATCAAATCCCAGATCAACCGATCACGCACATGGACGTAGCGATGCACCGGATCTTTGAATACTTTTTCCTCATTGAGCTTTTCAAACGATCGCACCAGGTTCATCACGTCCTATCTCTTTTGCGTTCGACCAGATTCCCGACTTGGACAAGTCAAGGTACTGCGACTATTATAGCTTTTTTGATAGATTTTGAAAACCGAGCATGATCTGATCGGTTTAATGGTTCAATGTAGTGCTCTGTGTACCTGTACTTCTGCGCGATGCGTGATTTTCACAGCTCATCAATGATCCGCTTCCTATTTTTAAAATAAACAGGGATGAGACTGTACTCCTTTGCCATTGCCAAACCAAGTGGATACAGCGTACCGATTGTGTCTGGAGTATGATTATCTCCACCAATGGTTACATAGCGACCACCCAATTCTTTGTATCGGCGCACAATACTCTCAAGACCTTCTCTAAATGGTGCCTGATCGATGAGTCGAAGATTGATTTCTAAGCATATGTCATTTTCAATCAATGTAAAGAGCAAGTTATCAATAAGCAGAGGAAAATCCTCATAGCGAAGACTATTATCCCTATAGTTCAAATAGCGACACGGATAGTCGATATGAGCAAATGTGTCAATGTATGGATTTTGATGAATGGTGTGCTCCGCATAAAGTAAATACTGCGTGAAAAAGTCTTGCTTCGACAGAAAGTTCTTCGCACGATCACTATATAGATCAAATTCTTGCAAGTTATGTACCGATCCGATGACCATATCGAATGGATGCGATTCGATGATTTTCCGATTGTGCGCGATATAATCCTTACGGTTATCCAAACCAAGCTCGATACCGAGTAATAATCGATCGCCACGATAGGATGAATACGTGTCAAAATAATTGTTGATCGCAAAATCAACTGCAGATCCATTCTCTTGGCGCTCGTTTAGATCATAGTGTTCGGTAAGTACCAGATTTAGATTGTACTTGTCTGCTTTCTTTAATGCCTCGTCAACAGTCATTTCCGCATCAAATGAAAATTTCGTATGATTGTGTGTATCAAATGGCATGATGGTCGTTTCCTCCATTCAACTGTCCGTTTTTACTTACAAATCCTTCAAACATATGTCTGTCAAGAACGATAGGGTGCACAGTTTTGACGTCAAATCAGCACGATTTAACTATTGCCTGAACAAAAATATCCACAAAGGAAACCATGATCACTGTGCCGATATGGTTATTTCAAAACATCAATTCCTATCCCTGATGTTAGCGAATAAAACATACGCACACTAATATTTCCTCCAGAACATCACTAGACTCGTCCTTAAAGTATAAATTTAATTACACTTTGAAACAATGAATGTCAAGAATTAATTTCTCTACCCCTTTTTTGGATCATAAATCCCGTACAAGTGCCCCTCTCCCCCAATGAACTTTTAAAAACCACTGTTGACGGATAAAAAATCGAGTGCTATATTTGAGACCACGCAAAAAACCAATTCTAATTTTTTTGAAGAGGCTGATTATTATGTCATTCCAATCCCATTTACGAGTCGTCATTATTATTTAGGGCCTAGGCAATCGTTGAAAATTAAACACGATTGTCCGGGTCCTCATTGGCGTTAAATGGGAGCCGGACAAAACTCCCATTTGTATATCAAATGGGAGTTTTTTAATGCCACAAATTTTCATTTTACAGAAAGGATGAGCACTATTGAGAAGTGATGAAATTAAGAAAGGTGTGGATCGTGCACCGGCACGAAGCTTGTTACGCGCTACTGGTATTGTACGAAATGAAGAGGATATGCATAAACCGTTTATTGCGGTATGCAACTCCTATGTAGACATTGTCCCAGGACATGTTCATTTAAGAGAATTGGCAGATGTCGCCAAGCAAGCAATTCGTGATGCTGGCGGGATTCCGTTCGAATTTAACACAATCGGTGTTGACGATGGCATCGCTATGGGCCATATTGGCATGCGGTATTCTCTACCAAGCCGTGAACTGATTGCGGATGCAGCTGAGACGATGATTAACGCGCACTGGTTCGACGGGGTATTCTACATCCCAAACTGCGATAAAATCACCCCAGGAATGCTGCTTGCTGCTGTTCGAACGAATGTACCTGCTATCTTCTGTTCCGGAGGACCAATGAAAGCGGGACTGTCCGCTCAGGGGAAAGCACTGACGCTCTCATCCGTATTTGAAGGCGTAGGAGCTTTTAAAGAAGGGCAAATCACAAAAGAACAATTTCTGGATCTTGAAGCCTCCGCCTGTCCGACCTGTGGTTCCTGTGCAGGCATGTTTACTGCTAATTCAATGAACTGCTTAATGGAAATGCTCGGTGTCGCCCTCCCCGGAAATGGAACAGCTCTTGCGGTGTCCGAAGAAAGGCGTGATCTGATCAAGCAATCCGCCTTAAAATTAATGGATCTCGTAAAAAACAATGTCCGTCCAAGGGATATTATCACCCCCGAAGCAGTAGATGATGCATTCGCACTCGACATGGCAATGGGCGGATCTACCAATACCGTGCTGCACATGCTTGCTGTGGCTTCCGAAGCCGGCATCGACTATGATCTCGATCGAATTAATCAAGTGGCGGAAAAAGTGCCCTACCTCGCAAAAATAGCTCCAAGTTCTTCATTCTCGATGCAGGATGTTCATGAAGCAGGAGGCATTTCCGCAATTATCAAAACGCTTGCCGACATAGGCGATGTCATTCACCCGGATCGAATCACCGTTTCCGGGCAAACACTTAGAGAAAATGTCGCCGATGCACACATCAAAAACCCAAAAGTCATTCATCCACTGGATGAGGCTTACAGTAAAACCGGTGGGTTATCTGTTCTCTTCGGAAACATTGCGCCAAAAGGAGCGGTCATTAAAGTTGGTGGTGTTGATCCTTCGGTCAAAACATTTTCAGGCGAAGCCATTTGTTTCAATTCTCACGATGAAGCAGTCGAGGCGATCGACAATCATACCGTCCACAAGGGACATGTTGTCGTCATCCGCTATGAGGGGCCAAAAGGCGGCCCGGGTATGCCGGAAATGCTGGCACCGACTTCATCAATTGTCGGACGTGGCCTTGGCAAAGATGTCGCTCTGATCACCGATGGACGTTTTTCCGGAGCGACGCGTGGACTTTCTGTTGGCCATGTATCACCAGAAGCCGCAGCCGGCGGACCGATCGCGCTTGTTCAGGATGGAGACCAGATCACCATTGATCTGTTAGCACGAACCGTACATCTCGATGTGACTGATGCCGAACTTAAGGAACGACGCAAATTATTAAAACCTTTTGTGCCAAAGGTTCGCTCAGGTTATCTCGCGCGTTATGCTGCGCTTGTCACTTCCGCCCATACAGGTGGTGTGATGCGTCTGCCTGAAGCATGGGCTCAGGCAGAGCAAACAGAGAAAGAAACAGACCCTGTCCAGTGATAAAGCGGTGATTGAAAAAAACAGAAGATCACCCTGCTTTAATAAAAAAACTTAAAGAGATACGAAAATGGAAAGGATGTTGCATTATGAAAGTTGTTGTTTCAACAGGACAGTTCTTGGGCAAGTATTTCGCACTCTTCGTTTTGGCAGCGGCAGCTGTCAGCTATTTTCAGCCAAATCTGATCACTTGGGTACTTCCTTATGTCAACGATCTCCTCGGCATAATCATGTTTGGGATGGGCATGACCTTGAAAAAATCTGATTTTGCTGCTGTTTTCAAGCGTCCTAAAGATGTCATCATTGGCGTTTGTGCCCACTATCTCATCATGCCACTCGTTGCTTTCGCCCTTTGTTTTGCATTTCATCTTCCTCCGGCCGTTGCTGTTGGCGTCATCCTCGTCGGCTGCTGTCCAAGTGGTACGGCTTCCAATGTTATGTGTTTTCTGGCAAAAGGCGACGTTGCACTCGGTGTTTCGATTGGCGCTGTTTCAACTCTGATTGCCCCTGTAATGCTCCCTCTTATGCTTTGGCTCTTAGCGGGTCATTGGGTAAAGATTCCGACAAGCTCACTTTTTGTCAGTGTCGTGGAGATTGTGATTGTGCCAATCGTTCTTGGTGTTTTGGTTAATACCTTCTTTGGCAAGAAGGTGCACAAAGTGACCGCTGCACTGCCACTCGTATCGACTGTCGCTATTATCCTGATCGCCGGTGGTGTTGTTGCAGCTTCTAACAAAAATGGTGACTTGTTGACAGCTAGCACGTTAGTGATTATACCTGTTGTGATCCTGCATAATCTTCTTGGCTACTCATTAGGTTTCTTTTTCAGCCGCTTGCTCGGCATGGATCATCTCAAAAGCCGCGCAATTACATTCGAAGTTGGCATGCAGAACTCAGCGCTCGGTGTCGCACTGGCTATTGCCTTTTTCTCGCCGGTTGCCGCTATTCCTGCTACCCTGTTTAGCATCTGGCACAACATGTCCGGGTCTCTTCTCGCCTCTTTCTGGGCAGGAAAAAAAGAGACTGATGTGAAGAACACGGATGTTGATGCTGCTGCAAGTACAGCAAACTGATCGTACCCGCTACACTTCATTGAAGAATTCGGCAACTCATAAAAACAAATATTTCAGAAAATACAAAATTATATTGACACAACTCTTCGTAAGATGGTTTCGTTTCATCACCAAATGCGTTCTTGAAAAAGCTCCCGTTCACATAATGTGGACGGGAGCTTTTTCTTAAAGCATAAAGGTGATTCAGGTCGCCTGCAGCCGTGCCATTTGGATGAGTCATTCATTTTAAACAGTGCGCATGCTTCATAGAAAAATTTAGACGAAAACAACGGGAATGAATCTGATGAACGAAAAGATGTGTGATGACAAACGCATCATCACACATCTTTTTATTATCTACATTATTTATTATAGATTTGAATTAACGCTTTTTCTGCACGAGCATCTTCCTTTAAGTTTGGAACAACGGCTCCATAATCATTGGCATTCGTCACAATGACCATTGTTGTCGTGTCATAACCCGCCTCTTTTATCTTATCTGGTTCAAAAAGTGTCAGAATGTCACCTTTTTTTACTTTCGTTCCATTTTCTACTTTCGGATAAAAGTACTGTCCTTTAAGTTCAACCGTATTAATACCGATATGAATCAATATTTCTGCGCCTGATTCCGATTTAATCCCATAGGCATGTCCAGTTGGAAACGCGACTGTGATCTCGCCATTTACAGGTGCTACACAAGTCCCTTCAGAAGGAACAACCGCAGCTCCGCTTCCCATAGCTCCCGAGCTGAACACTGGATCATCCACCGACTTCAACGGCACTGGGTGGCCTTCGATTGGACTGAATACTGTATCCGTCAACGTTAGATTCGATGTATCTACGACCGGTTCCTCTTGGACCTCTATCGCAGCTGCCGCTTCATCCTCATCGACCAACCCGAGCTTAGCTGTCTTTTTCTCTGTCAAGCTCTTCTTTCCTGAAGTAACCTTTGCAAAAAGCTTTTCCGAATTATTTTCATTAAACCCTAAGATGAGTACAAGCAGAAATGAAGTCAGCCATGCAACGAAAAAGGAAATGATCGCCAAGACAATACTTGAATTCTTCCCGATAAAGAGTGGAAATTCAAATACGTTCATGATTGGCGTGTATTGAAAGCATTTTACCCCTGCCGCACTAATTAATGCTCCACCAACTGCACCGCCTACAAGTCCAAAAATGAATCCTTTTTTATACTTTAAATTTATTCCATAAATGGCCGGCTCTGTGATTCCAAAAAATCCGCTAATCGCTGCTGAAAAAGCAATCTCTTTATTTTTTGCTTTCTTTGCTCGAAACACTGCACCGGTCACCGCTCCAAATTGTCCGGCAACAGCAACCATCATTACAGCAAGCAATGTGTCATAACCATAAGTCTGAATGTTAATCATCGAAATGGGTAATATGCCCCAGTGCAACCCGAAAATGACAAAGATCTGGAAGGTTGCGCCCAGGATACCGCCAGCGATTAAAGGGCTAAGTTCGTATAAAAATTTATACCCGTAGGCTAAGCCCGTCCCAAGTGTGGTTCCCAGTGGTCCGATCACCAAAAAAGTCAGCAAGCCGGCTACAATTAATGTTAAAAAGGGAACAAACACGAGTTGAGTAACTGCCGGCAACCGCTTCTTAAACCACCGCTCAATGTAACTTTCAAGCCAAATGGCGAGGATCGTTGGAATGACTGCACCACCGTAGGTTTTAAAGTCCACGCCATATCCAAATAAATGTGCTACATTAGGTATTTGGGTATCCGTCAATGGATAAACCATTGCGGCTGCCAAAGCAACGGCTATAAACTTATTCGTGTTGAATTTATCTGCTGCTGTAATCGCAATGAAGATCGGAAGTAGCGTGAACACACCGCTTGCCAGCGTATTAATGATGATATAAATAGGTGAAGAGATGGGGATGACATGATGTAGTGGTGTACTTGCAATGAGAATAGCTACACCCTTCAATACACCTGCTCCAGCAAGGACTGAAATGAATGGTGTGAAGATGCCCGAAATAACCGCAACGAACCGTTCAAACCAATGATCTGACTTGACCGATTCGGATGTTTCATTAGCATCGACTGCTTCGGTATTAGAATCGGCAGCAGTAAATCCATAGTTACTCATAATTGCTTCATAGACAGGGACTACTTCATCACCAATAACAACCTGATACTGACCTCCCGCACTCACCGCAGTGAGAACCTTCGGAAGATCCTCCAACATTTCTTTATTGGCCTTACTCTGATCATTCAATATGAAGCGTAATCGCGTTGCACAGTGAATTAATGACTTTACATTTTCTTGTCCACCGACATTAGCAACAATATCATCCGCTAGTTGAGTGTAATCCTTTTTACCCATATAAGGCCCTCCTATTAACCATTTTTAACATGTGCACATGTGTGCTAGATACTAAAAAAATCGAGTGAACAAGCCTTATTAAAATTTCTATTTATTAACCCATGCAATGCGCGTTTTTTTTCCTCCGTAGATGACTATGTACCTAGTAAACGAACTGAATTAGTATAAAATAGAAACATTTTATTGTCAAATTTATTTTCAGAAAT
>NZ_JAMXWN010000001.1 GCF_024125425.1 Sporolactobacillus kofuensis | reverse complement strand
CCTATGGGGATCAATTATTGATTGGGGAGTTATTGCATATAACTCACGATCATTGTTCGCATTAACATAATTTCACTATCATTCCCAAGCATCAGTCTCAACTGTGACTCAGGTAAAAAATAAATAAAAAAAGAATTTAAGGTGAATGCATGGTGCACATCGCAAATCTATCAAAACAAGGGGAATGTGATCAAAGGAGATAAGTAAGATAGCAACGTAACTTCAATCAGACACGTTACCAATAATCATAAGTATTTGGGGCATGATTTGCTGAAGGACATCCATTTCTTCACCTCAAATCCGGCCAGTAAAGGAATTGTATCCTTTTACCATCATTATCATATCTCGTATGCTTACGAATGAACAACGAATTTATGATGCGCCTTCCCGCACTTTTTAATGCGGAATCACGCATGATCACGCATTCACGTTTATTATTTTCATGAGCTTACTCTGTAAACAATCTTCGATGATGCGTATTCCAATGGGAGCTGCTTACATACCCTATCCATCACGTTGTGGCTGTCCATGAATCTATACCACTTTTATATTGCCGGGGAGCGTTAGCGAATGAAAAACTATATGTTTTTTAAAGGTAACGCTTGATTCTCTCAATGATTACATTGGTCTACTTAACGTTTATAGGCAAGGTCATAACAGAAAAAGAGCCTCAGCTAGTGTTACCTCAGGCTCTCTTTCTTTATTCATTAGTACATGTAGGGATTATCAACAGATCATTTCGAAGGCTTGCCAAAATTGTCTCTCCATATCATGTGACAATAGCGATATGCAATTTTTGTTGAACGTAGTATCGGTTGTTGTTTGCGGTTATTTCGGTAAATGTTCATAAACAGCCTGATTAATTTAATTTTTTCATCCCACGGTATTCGTTCCTTTTGTTGCAGTGCAGGTTGTTTCATTTCTATCCATCCTTTATGACATTATCAGTAGAAAACACGCCATATCAGCATGGTCGTTATTTGATATTCCTAAACAACACAAATGGTGCATTTTAACCTATGCACTTATAATAATAAAATTAGAATCAATGTTTGGGATTTAGTTTACATAATTTATTTATGGTATTTTTATTTAATAGGAGTATTCCTCAGTAAATTCAAAAATTTATTTAGTAGTCTCTAGTAAAAACCTCCTTCTCTATGATAAAATGTCTCATATTATACGCTCATAGCTTATAAATGGATTTGTTTCCATCTTTGCATACAAACTGTTTTATGGAGGAACCGTCATGCATGCTTTTTTAATTATCCTTGAATGGGTAGGATTTTCCTTCGTTTTCATTGGTTTACTGATTCGCTATTTAAAAATTTTCCAACAAAATGAAACGAGAAAAAGAATAGGAATAATCCTTTGGGCCATCGGTATTTGTGTTATCTTTGCTTCCAGCTTTTCTATTCATTTTCTTCTAAAATAACTCCCAAACTGATGAAATGTACCACCATGAAGAGACTTAATCGTCGCCTATTTTAGAGCTTACCAAATCACGAAAAACGAACGTGGGGCGTTTAAAAAAATGCGCTGATCGATCACCTTCTATTGTTGCGCATAATAAATGTATTGAGTGTCTCTCCACTTTTTGTGATAATATAACTATCAAGGCAAATTTTACGAAAGTATTAGACGCAAAGCCACGGACCTACAGCATTCATTTTGCCATGGTAGCCGGGTTGCCAGGAGATTCTCCTGTTCAAGTTAATACTGACTTTAAATTTGCCCTTATTACGTAGATGAGGTAACAATTTGTTAAAGACTATTTTAATTGTAGATGATTCGCGATTTATGAGAACATTTATTCGAAACAAAATAGATTCATCGCTCTTCTGCATTGCTGGTGAAGCGTCAAATGGGCTTGAAGCCGTTGATCAATACAGTACCCTTCACCCTGACCTCGTGATTATGGATATTACTATGCCTCTTCTATCTGGGATCGATGCTTTGCGAAGAATTATGAAGCTAGACCCGAAAGCAAAAGTAATCATGTGTTCATCATTAGGCAGCGAACAATTAGTAATTGAAGCCATACAATTCGGTGCCAAAGAATTTGTGTTAAAACCTTTTTTTGATGATCTCAATGAAAAATTAAAAAGTGTCTTACACTATTAAAATCAGTGCGTGACGTTTGATCCAATGCCTTTAATCCTTTCAAAGCATCAAGAATTGAATCATCGAATTCATCATTCCGCCAATGATTGACTTATCGTCTTCCGAATCCGTGGCGTCATAATGACTTTGCTTTCAGATCTTGCAGCATTTGCTTATATTCTTACATCTGCTTGCGTCCACCATATCTCCCTACTTTAGCTTAAGCCACCGCCTTTGACGCGATGCGTTTCTTTCCCCCATTTTATCAATAGGTTCAGTCGTTTTCCGCTGTCGCAAACAAATTTCATCACTTAAAAGATGTATATTTATAAGCCAATTTTTCTAATAATAGTTAATACATTGGCGGTGAACAGTGATGGATTTAAATTTGATATGGAAAGCAGTATTAATTATTGTTTGTGGTATCTTTTTATTGCGGCTTTTAGGAAGAAGCTCCATTTCTCAAATGACGACTTCCCATACGGTTATAATGATTTCAATTGGTACGTTACTTATACAACCGATAATAAGCAACAGAAACATCTGGCTTACTTTTGTACTTGCCTCTATATTGGTTTTAACCCTGATCATCATTGAATTAATTCAAATGAAATGGGACTTTACCGAAGCGTTAATCACTGGACGCTCCAAAATAGTTATAGAAAATGGGGCATTAAATCAAAAAAATCTAAAAAAGTTACGTATTTCGGTAGATGACCTAGAAATGAGTCTAAGGCAAAATGGTATTGAAAAGATAACCGATGTACAATGGGCGACTATTGAACCAAGCGGACAATTAGGTTATCTACTTACTGATAAAAAGAAATTTGCAACGAAAGAAGACACGGATAAGATTTATGAATTACTCAATCAGCTTATCTCACAATTGAATGACACGAAAACTAAACCTCCGGAAAACAATAAATTAACGAATCAAGTTTCTAATCTTTTTACCGAAGTTAAGAAAGGACATAGTTCGTCAAATTCTGATCAGCTTAACTAATGTCCTCACCGCTCATGAATCACTTCGAATTGTTCAATTTCCGACAATTTAATACCTGTTGTTATTCCTGTCAGCACACCTTGTTCCTAATCAAGACTGACTAAACGATCAATGAGCAACTTGCGATTGGAAGTCTCCTCTAATGTTCCTGCTAAGATGGTATTTAAGCAGTTATAGCAAAGACCCCTCAAGCCATATGGCTCAAGGGGTCTTTGTATTTCTAGTTGATTAATATTGTTCCATGTATTGTTCGCGTTCCCAAGGATGTACCTGAGTGCGGAACATATCCCATTCAATTTCTTTAGCATCGTTGAAGTGGGAAACTGTATGTTCACCAAGTGCAGCTGTGATTACTTCGTCAGAATTGAATACGTCTAATGCTTCTTTCAAAGATGAAGGTAATTCGTGAATACCAAGTTCTTCACGATCTTCGTCAGTCATGACATAGATGCTACGGTCAACAGATGCAGCTGGAGTCAATTTTTCTTTGATTCCGTCAAGTCCTGCTGCAAGCATAACAGCCATAGCGAGGTATGGGTTTGTTGCAGGGTCAACACTACGCACTTCGATACGAGTGCTTAAGCCACGAGAAGCAGGAATACGAACCAATGCACTACGGTTGCTCAAAGACCATGCAACATAGCTTGGTGCTTCATAGCCAGGAACCAAACGTTTAAATGAGTTAACCGTCGGGTTGGTAATCGCTGTGAATGCACGAGCATGTTTCAGAACGCCGGCAATGAATGCCTTTGCTGTAGCACTGAGTCCGTCTTCAGCAGATTCATCATAGAAAGCATTTTCTTTGCCTGTGAATAAAGACATGTTCGAGTGCATACCTGAACCATTGACACCGAACAGAGGTTTCGGCATGAATGTTGCATGAAGTCCGTGTTTACGTGCAATCGTTTTAACAACCAATTTGAATGTTTGGATGTTATCACATGTTTTTACTGCATCAGCATATTTGAAGTCGATTTCGTGCTGACCCGGAGCCACTTCGTGGTGGGAAGCTTCAATTTCAAAGCCCATATCTTCGAGTTCAAGAACGATATCACGACGGCAATTTTCGCCAAGGTCCGTAGGAGCAAGGTCGAAGTAACCGCCTTTATCATTAAGATCGAGTGTCGGTTCGCCGTTTTCATCCATCTTGAAGAGGAAGAATTCCGGTTCAGGTCCGATGTTGAAAGATGTAAAACCTAGTTTTTCCATTTCGGCTAATTGAGCTTTCAATACCGAACGAGGATCTCCAGGGAATGGCGTGCCGTCTGTCTTGTGGATATCACAAATCAGTCGAGCAACTTTTCCTTTTTCTGCTGTCCAAGGGAATACGACGAAGCTGTCATAGTCTGGGTACAAAAGCATGTCCGATTCTTCAATTCTTACAAAACCTTCGATTGAAGAGCCGTCAAACATAATTTTGTTATCCAACGCTTTTTCGAGCTGACTTACAGGAATTTCAACATTTTTGATAATTCCGAGCAAATCAGTGAATTGCAAACGGATGAATTTCACGTTTGCTTCATTTACCTTAGAAATGATGTCTTCTTTTGTAAACTTTGCCATTCAAGATCCTCCCCAAAGATAAGTTTCTGTTTTCTTAAAAATTTATATACACAGATCGCAATCACCGAAAGAACCGTGACAGCTCCCCTTGTATTAACGATGCCTTACCATACTTACCTGCTTGAACAAGCTCAGACTTCAGGAATTTCATCAAATCAGCATCAGACACTGCCTTCTTTTCCTCCGCAGGGCTGTTCGCTTCCAAAGGCTTTTCACTAAGCTCTCGCCTTATACCCGCCAAGTTCACGCCTTCATCTAAGAGTGACTTAATATCCAGAAGTCGATCAACATCATTGAAAGAAAAGACGCGGCGATTTCCCGCTGTACGTTCAGGACGAATCAAGTCATTTTCCTCGTAATAGCGGATCTGTCTGGCCGTAAGTCCGGTCAGTTTCTGCACAATGCCCATTGAGAATAAAGGCATTGAACGGCGCACATTATCAGCCATCTCGCCTCACGCCCCTTTCTTAATCACATTATAACGGTCAGCCTATTAGTTGTCAAACCATGTTAGCTTATCTCACGTTTAACGATACTGATTTAAGAAATTTGTCACAATTGCACGTGATCTGGATTCAACAGATGGGTTTCAAACAAATGGTTAACAGCCACCATCATTGCTGCTTTCACGTGTTCATAGGTTAATCCACCTTGAACATATAACGTATAGGGCGGGCGAAGCGGTCCATCTGCGGTCAGTTCCAGACTCGCTCCTTGAATAAATGTACCTGCAGCCATAATTACATCACTTGTGTAACCAGGCATTGGGCTCGGATAAGGGAGTACATGTGCGTTAATTGGTGATGCCATTTGCACAGCCTGACAAAATGCAGTCATGAGATCTGGGTCATGAAATGTAACGCTTTGAATTAAATCCGTCCGCACGGTTTGCCATGAAGGAGCTGTTTCCATGCCTAACTTCTCCATAAGCGCGGATGTGAATACTGCCCCTTTCAGTGCTTGAGCAACCATGTGAGGGGCAAGGAAAAATCCTTGATATTGATCCTTTAATTCATTCAAAGATGGCCCTACTTCTTTTCCAAGTCCAGGGGCTGTCAGTCTCTCAGCACACATTGAGACGAATTCTTCTCTTCCGACGATGTAGCCACCAGATTTTGCCAACCCGCCGCCAGGATTTTTGATCAATGAACCAGCCATTAAATCAGCCCCAACATGGCATGGCTCAATCGTTTCAGTAAATTCGCCGTAACAGTTGTCCACAAAAACGATGACATTCGGATGTTCCTTTTTAATTGATGCAATAGCTTTACCTATTTGATCAACCGGGATTGACGGACGGTTGTCATAACCACATGAGCGTTGGATTGCGATCATTTTTGTTTTCGAAGAAATCGTGCGATTGACATAGTCTGTATCAATCTTTCCATGCTTCAGTGGAATCGAGCGAAAATCGACTCCGAAGTCCTTCAAAGATCCGTGACTGTTCCCGGAAATACCAATTACACCTTCTAATGTGTCATAAGGTTTACCAGTTATGTAGATTAACTCATCATTTGGTCGAAGAATTCCAAAAAGTGCGGTTGTAATCGCATGTGTACCTGAAATCATCTGTGAACGAACAAGCCCGGATTCTGCTCCAAGACAGTCTGCGTACACGGCCTCTATGCCTTCACGGCCAAAATCATCATAGCCATAACCAGTCGTTCCGCTAAAATGAGCATCACTAATTTTGTTTTTTCTAAAACTGGTTAACACGCGATATTGATTTTCTAGTGCAATGGCATCAATGGCCTTCAATCGCTCAGCAATCTGTTGCTCAACACCTTCTGCCAATTTCTTTAATTGATCTCCAAAAGCAAGTGCATCAAACATTATTATAGCTCCTCATCTGTTGTACCTATATCTTTTAATAACTTAGAGGCAATCGGCGTCTCCGGAAAGACAAATCCTTCAACTTCAAAAGCCTGAGTTTCTTCATTATAACTTTGTTTTTTTAGAACTGTATTTAGCTTTATTTCATTTAATAATTTGCCTTCGTCCGCAGGTATCATCGTTTGGAACGGTACCATCTGCTCAATCAGCATATTTTCGACTGCTTCAAGAATCTGATCGCGGTCATTCAAATTTCTCGCTGAAACAAGCAAAGAACCTTTTGGAACAATAAAAGGCGTTTGCAATAAATCTTTTTTATTATAGAGAGTTAACATCGGAAGATCATCAGCACCTAGCTCTACAAGTAATTGTTTGACCGTTTGTTCATGAGTGATCAAATCCGGATCAGAAGCATCAAGAACGTGCACGATGAGCTGAGCACCTGAGACTTCCTCTAATGTGGAACGAAAAGCGGCAACAAGTTGTGTTGGTAGTTGCTGAATAAAACCAACAGTGTCTGATAATAAACTGATAAAACCATTCGGCAGATTCATTTTCCGTGTTAAAGGATCTAACGTTGCAAAAAGCTGGTTTTCTGCGTAGGTCCGTGCCGCAGTGAGTTGATTAAACAATGTAGATTTTCCTGCATTGGTATACCCTACAAGTACCACCTGACATTGGTTATTTGCGAGCCGTCGTTCACGATAGCGTTTGCGATGCTGTACAACTGTCTTCAATTGATTACTGATATCTTTCATTCTATTGCGGATATAGCGTCGATCAGTCTCCAATTTGGTTTCACCAGGACCACGTGTGCCAATACCACCACCGAGTCTTGACATGGATTCACCCATGCCGCTAAGCCTTGGAAGTAGATACTGAAGTTGAGCCAATTCAACCTGTAATTTTCCTTCTCTAGAGCGCGCTCGCATTGCGAAGATATCTAAGATTAACTGAGTCCTGTCCAATACTTTTGCATAAAGCAATGCGCTGAGCCTTCCCTGCTGTGCAGGTGTCAGTTCACCGTTAAAAATGATTGTGCCTGCTCCTAATTGCTTTTCCAATGCGTCTAGTTCTTGTAATTTCCCGCTTCCAATGTAAGTCGCGGAATCGATTTTTTGTCTCTTTTGAGTGACAACGGCAACAACTTGACCATCCGCTGTCTTTGTTAGTGCCTCAAGCTCCTGAAGTGATGATTCGAAATGATCATCAGATTGGGAGGGTAGCTGACATGCAACTAGGATTACATTTTCCATAAAGTACCTCTCTCTATTTCTGCATTATGCCTCATCAACTTTTGAAAATGTCGATCCGTCTTCAATGTTCAGATCACAAGCGCGAAGCGTGAGAAGCGCGTCACGATCGAAACTATGTTCACGTACGAGGCGGACTGCCTGTTGACGAATCATTTTTTCAATTAAGTTACGTACGAAACGTCCATTACTGAAGTGGGGTTCAATGCCGGCTGCTTTTTGTTGAAGCAACCGGAAAAGTTTCTTTTGAGCTTCGGCAGTTAACGAATATTCCCGATCATGAATCATTTGTTTTGCAATTTCCAACAGTTCAACTCCTGAATAATCAGGAAAAGACATAATCATTGGAAAGCGCGAAGAAAGCCCCGGATTCATCTGAAGAAATTCATCCATTTCGTCGGAATATCCGGCTAAGATTAGGATAAATTCATCCTTATGATCTTCCATTTGTTTGACCAGTGTGTCAATAGCTTCCTTCCCAAAATCCTTCTCTCCGCCACGGGAGAGTGAATACGCCTCATCAATAAAAAGTACTCCGCCAAGCGAACGTTTCACTAAATCTCTCGTTTTTTGTGCGGTCTGTCCGATGTACTCACCAACAAGATCTGCACGTTCTGCCTCAATCAAATGGCCTTTCGTCAAGATGTCCATTTCTCGGAATAAATCGCTGATCAGCCGTGCAACAGTCGTTTTCCCCGTGCCCGGATTACCTTTGAACAACATATGAAATGAATGTTTCTGCACCTTCAATTGTACTTCTTCACGTTTCCGATAGATATAGAGCCAAGCGTAAAGTTCCCGTACGAACTGTTTTATTTCATCCATTCCTACCAGTTGATTGAGCTTTGTTTCTAACTTTTCAAGCGGCTCATGGGTCACACGTTCATCAACAGGAAACGGTGCTGCGCTTTTCTCTGCTTTTTGATTAAACACAACATTAATTTGGCTTTTCTTCGTGAACGTATAGGCTTCTCGCACGGACCGATCACCTCACTGTTGTTCTGTGGTTCAAGTCTCATAATTTCACCTGCGTCGCTTATGTATACGCTGGCCGGAACGCGCCTGTGACAAACGCCCATGGCGATTGTGAAAAGACTGGACTGATTTATCTTATGATAACCATCTGCAATTAAGAATTAAAGTAACCCAACAAAAACTTGATCGAACAGTTTGGAATCACAGACCCAATGACCGCCTAACTTGCATTCTACAATTGCTTTTCAACATAAAGAAAAGACAGCGTAATCGCTGCCTCCCCAGAATCTATTATGACTCGTCTTGACTTGTCCAGTTTACAGGCTTTGATGGAGTAAAAGTGGAAATCGCATGCTTGAAAATCAACTGCTGTTTGCCATCGCTCTCCAAGAGCACCGTGAAATTATCGAAGCCTTTAACTTTTCCTTTCAATTGAAAACCGCTAACAAGAAAGACGGTCACAAACGTTCCTTCTTTTCGCAACTGATTCAAGAAAGTATCTTGGATGTTGATTGACTGTTTCATTTTATTCCTCCTCTTTTCTCTCTAACTAACACTAATTCGATTTGGTGTTAAATTATCCTGCAAGGAACATCAATTTGTCTGATCTTTATCTCTGAGAAGGAAAAAATTGTCCAGTCAGAAAGATCTTACAAAATGATTATATTTTAAATTTCCATCATTTGCAAAGTTTGCTACAAAAACGATCAAGAAATGTTAGAAAACATGCCTTGAATCATTTAGTGATGAAACTTTTCTCCACGAAGTGGTAAATTTCGTCTGCTTTTGATGGAAAATCCTCGATAGCTTCCGTCATGTCAAACCAATGCACAGGCATCTGTCGCCTAAACCAGGTTAATTGTCGCTTTGCATAATGACGGGAATTCTTCTTTAGCTGATCTACAGCTTCCTCTAAGGAAACAGATCCATTAAAATAGGGAATAAATTCCTTATAGCCAATTGCTTGCATGGCCTGAGTCTTCTGATACCCCAACCGATACAAAGACTCTGCCTCATCGAGTAACCCATCTGATATCATTTGATCCACGCGTTGATTAATACGCGAATATAAACGAGAACGTTCCATCGTCAAACCAACGCATAGAAAAGGATAAAGAGACTGTTCCGTTTCATGTTGCGCATGGGCACTAAATGGCTGACCTGTTTCATGGTAAACTTCAAGTGCGCGCATCACTCGAACAAGATTATTCGGGTGAATCCTTTGTGCTGCAACGGGATCTACCTTTTTCAAACGTTCGTACAGTTCTTGTTCGCCGTGTTCTTTTACGAATGCTACTAATTGCCGCCGATAGTCAGGATTGGACCCACTCGAAGAAAATTGATAATTAAAGAGCGCGGCCTTTATGTATAGGCCGGTTCCACCAACTACAATAGGCAACTTGTCTTCATTAGCCATTTCTTGAATGACTAAGCGCGCATCTCGCTGATAATCAGCCGCCGAATAATCCTCATTCGGATCACAAATATCAATAAGATGATGCGGAATACCCTCGGCTTCTTCAATGGTCACTTTTGCCGTACCGATATCCATACCTCGATAAATCTGAAATGCGTCTCCGTTAATTACTTCACTGCTAAAGCGCTTTGCCAATTCAACGCCAAGTTTAGTTTTTCCGACCGCTGTCGGACCAACGATTACAATGATCTTTCTATTCATAACCGACTCCCAAAATAAAGTTGGTTTCAGTATAGCATAACTCATTAATGATGAACCATTTATGAATCATGGCGAATGTGGCAAGACGCCGGATATGATCCCGATAAGACACTGATTTAACCACCATGACCAACAGATTGAGAAATCATTACGACAACGTCGCCTCTTCTCATCACGTCTTCTTATCATCATTATACGAACGTTAGTTCCTATTATCAAGCAGTTTTTTTGAAAATATTATAAGTGAAGAATGAGGTTTGGACGTCTCTTCTCATCTATTATTTTTTTAACAGTTTCGTATCATACATGGTAAAATCACATCGATAGATAAATAGATATTTGCCATCAATGATCAATCCCGTTGAATTAGGCACTTCCGTAGCGAAATAAGAGACATGATTTCCAGCAAAAGTTGCGATTGGTTTTCCAAGCTGTGAACGGATTAAAATCACTTTAGATCGACCATCAAAATAGTTATGAAAATTATTAACTACACGATTGATGAACGGGTAACTACGATCCTGATTCTCAACAAGTGCCTTTTTCGGCAATTTGTTCATCACATCCTGAAGCCCTTTTTCATACATAATTAACGTGCTGCCGACATGGACCACTTGATTCCCACCAATAGTAATATTTAGTACAGAAGATTGCTTTGTTGTTTCCCCTTTCTCATTGGTTTGGTCAAACTTTGTATCTCTCGTAATAGAACCCGAGATTCCGTGTAGGGAATCAATTGGCTCGCCATCCGCATCATAGGTTTGCATGGTGACGTCTAGTCCTTTTAATGATCCTTCAATTTGTGTCGTGAACATATCCCAAACTTGACACCCGCTAAGTCCAATCAATGTTATAACCAATAGCCCCGCAATAATAATAGCTTTCACATTTTTCTTCACTTTATTTTCTCCTGTCTACCCAAAGAGTCATGGATACTTCTGCTACCAGCATAGCTAATGGGTATGAATCTGTCATCCGTCTCCAGACAGAGATTCGGTGAACATAAAAAAAGAGCTGAACATCCACATTGGAACGGAATGCCAACTCGAGCACAAGTGTTAAATGCTACTGTAAAAATATTAGACCCTGTCAAGGCCGAATAATTAAGGAGGGTGTTGCTTTCATGTATTTATCATAATAAATAATTCTTAATAACTCCTTAAAATGTTGAGCAATCTTATATCATTCAATAGAAATTTTTTGACCCTATACTTAATTAGTAAACTGCTCATGTTGGAATGCTGCAATATCCTTCCACTCATCACTGAGTTTTCTCGATAGTCTCAGAAAAATTGGGAAGAGTCGCTCATACACGTCAACATTTTCTTTTATCGGTTGATGACTATTCACTGACCCTATCATAGATGCGACGATGCCAAGATTGTCCGTTTCTCCGGTCGCGTAAAGTCCAAGGACGGCTGCACCCAAACACGAACTTTCAAAACTCTCAGGTACATTCACCGGCTGAGCAAAAATGTCTGCCATCATCTGGCGCCAGAGTTCAGAACGAGCAAAACCTCCGGTCGCCTGGATCTTTTTCGGCTCGCCTGTTCTCTCTCTCATGGCCAGCATGACACTGTAGAGATTATAGATAATACCTTCGAGTACTGCACGGATCATGTGCTGCTTCTGATGATGTAAAGTCAAACCAAAGAAAGCACCCCGTGCATTTGGATTCCAGAGCGGTGCACGCTCACCGCTGAAGTACGGTTGGAAGATGAGACCATCTGAACCCGTTTGTACGCGGGCAGCCATTCGTGTCAGTACATCATAGGGGCTGATCCCCAGCCGCTTTGCCGTTTCGACTTCTGACGCTGCAAATTCGTCCCTTGCCCAGCGCAGAACTCCCCCGCCATTATTGACTGGCCCACCAACTACCCATTTATCTTCAGTCAATTCATAACAAAAGAGACGTTCTTTCGGATCAGCTACTGGTTTATCAACGACGGTTCGAATAGCTCCACTTGTTCCAATGGTAACAGCGACAACACCAGGCTCAACTGCATTTACGCCTAGATTCGATAGAACACCGTCACTCGCTCCTACAATAAATGGGGTTTCCTTTTTGATCCCCATCTTATCTGCAAATACTGGATTTATTCCCATCATTATTTGGGTCGTTGGTACAAGTTCAGAAAGCTGATCTTCCTTTATTCCCGCAACTTCCAGTGCGTCTTGGTGCCAGCTAAGCGTTCTCATTTCCATTAACCCTGTACATGACGCTATGGAATGATCAACGACATATCGATTAAATAATTTATAAAAAATATATTCTTTGATTGAGATATATTTCTTAGCTTTGTTAAAGACCTCTGCATTCTCGTGTTTCATCCAGAGCAACTTGGGAAGCGGGGACATTGGATGGATCGGTGTTCCGGTTTTCATATAGATCTCATGTCCACCAAGATCCGTTTTCAGCCGTTGACACCAGTCAATACTGCGATTATCCGCCCAGGTAATACAGCGCATTAGTGGTTTCCCATCTGCGTCAACGGGGATGACACTATGCATTGCACAGCTAAAAGAAATAAATGAAAGTTGCTCTGGAGCTACCTTACTTTTCTGAACAGCATCATGAATTACAGATAAGACCGCTGAGAAGATCTCTTCAGGGTCCTGTTCAGCTGTAAATGCATCCGGTGTATAGAGTGGATAACCATGATTTGCATACGCAGCAATCGTGCCATTGGTTTGATACAAAACCGCTTTCGTACTTGTCGTTCCTATATCCACACCCATCATATATTTTGTCACTACCCAGCTCCCCTTTCATGTGTATCCTTTTGGATTAATCTTTTTCCATTTCGAAGAACAGTACCCTAAATTTAATCCAAGTTGGCTTCAATACCTGGTTATATCTCCCACGTTATTCAAGCTCTTCCCTCATCTATTCTCAAAGGAAATGATTTATTGAGCGTCCGTTTTGAATCATCAAAATATCGGCCCACTGATTTTTCTATGGTTTCGCTCGTTCCTGTCTGCATCGCCCGAACGATCTTACGATGTTTATCAATCACCCATTCAGTATGCTCTGTTCCATGTGCAAAGACATCTTCAGTTGTTACAAGAATGATCGCCATAATTAATGGTCGCATGCCGTTCCAAAGGTTTAAAATACGTTGATGGCGAGCATGACGGATTATTGTTTCATGAAAAGTTAGATCGTAATAAGCAAAATTACTGTGCATATCATATCGAGCTGCTAATTCCATTTGATCAATAGTCAGACATAGCGAATGAAGCACTGTGCTCATATCTTTCCTTGAAACGCGCTGTTGGGCGAAATTTTCGATCATCTCACGAATATCATACAGTTCTTGAACATCTTTTTGACTGAGTCCGAGAACGACGGCCCCCATACGCTCCAGATGAATCAATCCATCATTCGAAAGTGCTTTCATCGCATCACGCACCGGTGACCGGCTTGTGCCGTATAATTGAGCGATTTGATTCTCTGATAAGACTTCCCCAGGCTTAATACTATTTTCTAGAATTTTCAGACGCAATTCATTCGCAATGCGCTCACCTAACGATATAGTGTTCATCCACAATTCCGGGAACTGCAGCATCATCTTCACTCCTGTTCAACCCAAGACCTAACTTTATACGAGCCATGGGCGCCAAGTACACTTGTCGACAAGTTAATTAACAATAAAGTACCGTATTGCGAAAAACAATGTAAGCCCTTACAGTTTTACCAATTAGTATTTACTCACCTTTGCACTGCTGTCAACGTTCCACCTCTTTTTATCGTTCAAGCTCTTTCACTACGCCTTCCATCTTCTCTGAATGTATGCAAAAATGACCGATCATAGAATGTAAAAATAATCTTCTCCCCTCATCAGTGAGCAGAGCGTTCATCAAAGAAAACTAATGAATCAACGACTAAATTTAAAAATTAATATCATGAATATACACGAACGAAAATATCAATGTAAACTGTAAGCGCATTCATCAATCGGGAGGGGATTATCATAGACGCATACTTGTTGATCATTACTGTATTGTCAATCGTTCTCGTTATCCTTGGTGTTTCATGGTTCAAGTGGCATGCATTCATAAGTTTAACAGTCGCCAGCCTATTCCTTGCTATTTTTTCCGGTATGTCTTGGGACAAAATTGTCCTCGGTTATGAGACGGGTGTTGGCGGTGTGATGGGGCACTTAGTCGGTATTCTCGCACTCGGGACAATATTAGGGAAAATGCTCGCCGAATCGGGTGGAGGAACATCGATTGCGAATTTCTTTATTAAGATTTTCGGTGATAAGTTGTTACCCTGGGCTATGTTTGTTTCCGGATTCATCGTCGGAATTCCGGTATTCTTCGAAGTCGGTATTCTCATCCTTCTACCTTTGGTCATTTCCATCCATCATGAGTCAAAAAAGAACATTTTGCTGATTGCGCTTCCAGCCATTGCTGGGCTATCAATTGTTCACGGTATTATTCCTCCTCATCCTGGGGCGATCGCTGCAATCAGTATTTATGGTGCGAATATGGGTACCGTTCTCCTTTATGGTCTTATCGTCGCTGTTCCATCAGGAATTATTGCTGGGCCATTGTTTGCCAAATGGATTTACAAAAAAGTCACGCCTGCTAATGAACCGAAACTCATTGAAGTCGAAGAAAAAGATCCGGCTACAATCCCCGGTCCAGGATTGGCATCATTTATCATTCTCCTTCCTGTTATTCTGTTATTATTTGGATCTTTCGCATCCTATCTAACAAAAAACGAAACATTTCAACATCTTTTCGCATTTATCGGTAGTCCACTCGTAGCACTATTGATTTCAGTATTTATCGCTTATATCTTACTTGGTTTTCGATTGGGCAATACGAAAGATCAAATTAGAAAGTTTACAGAGGATAGCATCCTTCCCGTCGGTTCAATCATTATCATCATCGGTGCCGGTGGTGCATTTAAACAAATTCTGATCGACAGTGGGATTGCAACTGTGATTAGCCGAATGGCCATTCATTTCTCACTATCTCCATTGATTTTAGCCTTTGTTATCGCAGTGCTTATCCGTGTTGCGACCGGATCAGCAACCGTTGCTTTGACAACAGCAGCCGGAATTGTCGCTCCGATTGTTGCGCATATGACCGGTGTGAATCTTGAACTGTTGGTTATTGCCACAGGAGCGGGTTCGCTTTTCGCCTCTCATGTCAATGATGCGGGGTTCTGGATGGTCAAGGAATATTTAGGCCTTTCATTGAAAGAAACGTTTAAGACATGGACTGTTTTGGAATCGATTCTATCGGTTGCAGCTTTCGCGATGGTTTTAATCTTAGATGTTTTTGTATAACTCAACTTCTATGTAAAGTAAGTAATTTAATAGAAACAGCCGCAAATGATGTCTGCGGCTGTTTCTCTATTCAAGTGTGATTTGGTACGTTGAAGAGATGTTTTGTTCACATAATGGTACCATCTACCCTCATGCAATTTTGGTCTTTTAGTCATAATCTCATTACCATCCCCAAATTTATTCAAAACAAGAAATGGCACCTGAAATGCTCAGGTGCTTTGATTCTTGCAAATAAACCGATCAATATCATAGACCTATTAAAGGATTCTCATCCAGGGTCACAGATTTAAATGTTGCTTCATCGAATGCTGCTGCTAGTTCTTGTTCGTAATGTTCCATTTGTTCTTTCCTCCATGACAAGCGATCGGCCATATAGTTCAGAATCGGTCGTTTCCATTTTTCCACCCAATCGATATCGAATAACAGTTTCCCTGTTCTTCTCGTAAAATAGTCTACTGGAGAAAATGCCATTTCATTAGTCAAAGCATATTCTATTGTCGCAAAAACAAATGGTGTAAGATGATATTGTTTAATTTCTTCCCTATTTAAACGGATCAATTCAAATAGGATTGGTGTATTTGTGCCATATTTTTGAGACAATTCTTGTGCTTCTTCTTCAGTCAACCCAAGTTTTTCACCGTTTGCAATCATTTTTCGTATCAGGTCCAAATAATTTGCGGAACCGCCAAAATGCCCACCTGAAAGTTCAGCATGAACAGTTTGGCATGATGGATAGTGATGGCCTGTTTCTCTCTCGAGTTGAGTCGTGACTTCATCAACGACACGCTCAGCCATCTTCCGATAACCGGTTAATTTCCCGCCTGCAATCGAGATCAAGCCCGATTTAGCAACGAATAGTTCATCTTTCCTGGAAATTTCAGAGGGCGACTTTCCTTCTTCCTGAATTAATGGACGGACACCTGCCCAGCTTGATTCGACATCCTCTGGCCTGAGATTAATGCTCGGGAACATGCCATTAATCGCATCTAAAATATAATCTCTATCTTCTGAATCCGGTTTCGGATTAATTGGATATTGGGCATACGTCGTATCGGTCGTACCAGCGTAAACTTTACCATCCCGTGGAATGACAAATATCATCCGTTTATCTCCATTTGTTGTATCAAAATAAAGCGATTGTTTCATTGGAAACCGTTTGCCATCAATAACAATATGGACGCCTTTAGTCAGTTGAAGGTACTTTCCCTTCTTAGAATGGTCCATTTCCCGAATTGTATCTACCCATGGTCCTGCTGCGTTGACAATTTTTTTCGCAAAAATACGATAGGACTTTTGTGTCAATTGATCAATCACCTGTACACCTGTCAACTGTGAATGAGCATCATATATCAAATGCTCTACTTTGGTATAGTTTACCGCGAGTGCCCCCTGTTGCACCGCTTCCTTCATTGTTTCTATTGTCAGACGTGCGTCATCCGTACGATATTCGACGTAATATCCGCTGCCCTTCAGCCCTTCTCTTTTCAGAAGCGGTTCCTTTTCAAGCGTCTCACTTCGGCTGAGCATCACGCGGCGTTCACTTCGTTTAACACCAGCGAGAAAATCATAGAGCTTAAGGCCCATGGAAGTAGAAAATCTGCCAAAGGTTCCATTTTTATAAATCGGCAGCATCATTTTTTCCGGACTGGTAACATGTGGTGCATTTTCATAGACAATTGCCCGTTCCTTACCAACCTCAGCGACAATTTTTATTTCAAGTTGTTTGAGATAACGCAATCCTCCATGTACAAGTTTCGTTGATCGACTAGATGTCCCACCGGCGAAATCCTGCATATCAACCAGACCGACATTTAGGCCGCGTAAGGTTGCGTCAAGAGCAACGCCTGCCCCAGTAATGCCTCCCCCGATCACCATAAGGTCAAGTGGACGGGTAGCCATCTCTTCCAAATAGTGATCTCTTTCCAAAGATGAAAATGACATTATGCCTTCCCCCTAGTTAATTATTGAAAATGGGGACCACCAATACAAACCGGTTCGCTTTTGCTCACTTAATTCCGGAAATGATTGGCGGTCCCCTCCTCAGTCACGACCTGATATGAACTTGTTTTTATAGATAGATAGATAAAAGTATGCTTGTTTTAAAGTCACTTAACATGAGAATTTGAGCTTATGCCTGTAACCCCGGCTTGTATACACGTGTTGCTTCAACTGCTTTTGCCCAACCTGTATAGAGCAGGGATCTTTTTTCATCACTCATCGCTACTTGATAAGATTTTCCCAGTTCCCATATCTGGGCTACTTCATCCTTGTTTTTCCAGATGCCTACAGCAAGCCCAGCAAGATAGGCTGCTCCCAGCGCAGTTGTTTCATTGTTTGTTGGTCGTTGAACTGGGACACCAAGGATATCACTCTGAAATTGCATCAGAAAATCATTCATTGATGCACCGCCGTCTGCGCGAAGTGTATTCAGTGTAATACCCGAATCTTTTTCCATTGCATTTAGTACATCTTTTGTTTGATAGGCCAGCGATTCAAGTGTCGCACGTATAAAATGTTCTTTTGTCGTCCCCCGCGTCAAACCGAAAATGGCTCCACGAGCATCCGAATCCCAATAAGGGGTTCCTAATCCGACAAAAGCTGGTACAAAATAAACACCATCGGTTGAATCTACTCGAGTTGCATAGTTTTCACTTTCCGGAGATGATTTGATCATTCGTAGTCCATCACGCAACCATTGAATCGCAGATCCGGCTACAAATATACTCCCCTCTAAACCATAATTGATTTTTCCGTCTAGACCCCAAGCTATTGTCGTTAAGAGCCCGGTTTTGGAATGCACCGCTTTCTCACCCGTATTCATGAGCATGAAGCATCCTGTTCCATACGTATTCTTCACCATTCCCGGCTCAAAGCAGGTTTGGCCGAACAATGCAGCTTGCTGATCACCGGCAATACCGCAAATCGGCACTTCTTCCCCAAAGAAATGATAACTGATCGTTTTGGTATAAATTTCAGAGGAAGAATGTACTTCGGGAAGCATCTTCTTCGGAATGTCCAGCATCGCAAGTAAATCGTCGTCCCAATTCAGATCATAAATATTGTACATCATCGTACGCGAAGCATTTGTATAATCTGTGACATGCGCTTTTCCGCCAGAAAGCTTCCAAATCAGCCAGCTATCAATGGTCCCAAACAGCAAGTCACCTTTTTCTGCTTTTTCACGAGCATTTTCTACGTGATCCAGAATCCATTTCACTTTTGTTCCTGAAAAGTAAGCATCGATCAGTAGTCCCGTTTTGCTACGTACAAGATCATCGTACCCTTTTTCCTTCAGATCACGACATATCTCATCCGTTTGGCGTGATTGCCAAACAATGGCATGGTAGATTGGGTGGCCAGTATTCCGATCCCAGACAACTGTCGTTTCGCGCTGATTTGTAATACCGATTCCAGCCACATCTCGAGGAGAGATTTCACTCGTAGACAATGCGTCGGCAATGACTGCTAGAATTGCACCCCAGATTTCATTTGCATCTTGTTCCACCCAGCCAGGGTTTGGGAAAAACTGGGTGAATTCTTTCTGTGCTGTCTGAATGATACGTCCATGATCATCAAAAATCATCGCCCGTACACTCGTCGTTCCCTCATCTAACGCAAGAATATATTTTCCCATTTTTTTCCCCTCTCACTTTTCAATTATTTATTCTGAAGTTACCTGATCCTGTACGATCCGTTGTGTAGCATACTTTCGTTCACTTCTAAGAGCAAAAATAATCACGATCAGGCTTACGCCACCAAAAACCCAGAAAGCCGTGGTCATTTGTCCAATAAAGAGTGCTTTGTAGAACAGAGCACCGAATACACCGCCAATAATCGGCCCTATTACTGGAATCCAAGCGTAGCCCCAGTTCGAACTCCCTTTACCGATAATTGGAAGAATCGCATGCGCTATCCTTGGTGCTAGATCACGTGCTGGATTGATGGCATATCCTGTTGTCCCACCTAGAGACATACCGATCACAATGATTAAAAATCCAACAATCAGAGGATTTATCCCTTGAGCAAATTTGTTGGCACCAATAGCCAATATGCCCACGACAAGAACAAACGTCCCAATCATTTCACTGAGCAAATTGGCCCAACGATGAGGGATTGCCGGACCAGTGCAGAAAATACCGCGCTTCACTCCTGGATCATCCGTCTCCCTCCAATGCGGCAGGTAGTGCAGAAAGACAATGCAGGCACCTAGAAACCCGCCAATGAGCTGGCCGGCAATATATACTGGGACCTCGCTCCAGGGAAAATCTCCAGTTGAAGCGAGTGCTAGAGTCAATGCAGGATTTAGATGTGCCCCACTGATTCTGCCGACCGCATAAGCACCAATTGCGACCGCAAGTCCCCAACCCATAGTGATCACGATCCAGCCGGAATTTCTAGCATAAGATTTTTTCAGACTAACGCCTGCGCACACCCCATCACCAAGTATGATTAGGATCATTGTACCAATCAACTCGCCTAAGAAACCGGACATCCTATTCCCCCCTATGTTGATTCATTGCGGACTGGATTGGGCATCTTTCCTTTCTCGCGCAAAAAAAATCCACTCTTGGCATGTCTGGATCATCAAACATGGTCCAGATTGCTGTTAAGTGGAAGATCCAATCTCAGTATCCGCGTATCATTAACTTGACACTTTTGATGATAGTCTAAAATGTAAGCGCTGTCAACAAATTGTTAAAAAAAGGTCAAGATTTGTTCACAATTGAGTGGATTGAATAAATTTCCAAAGCTGCCGATTTGATGTTGAAACCGCTGATGCGCCTGCAGCCAATGCATCCTTGATTTCCTGTTCTGTCCGGATCAATCCACCGGCAATCACCGGGACAGCTGCTCTTTCTCTCACTTCTTTGATCATTTTAGGTATAAGCCCTGGAAGAAGTTCTACATAATTAGGTTGCACTTGCTGAAGCAGCCGATACCCAGTGTCCAACGACCTCGAATCAAGAAGAAAAATGCGCAATACGGTTATTAATCCACGTTTCTTTGCCAATTCAAGGACATTTGCCCGAGTAGAGATAATACCAAACGGACGAATATTTTGGCAAATAAATTCTGTTGCGTACAAATCATTTTTCAGTCCTTGTATGAAATCTGTATGCAGAAAGACATTTTTCTGATTTTGTTTTGCTAGCTTGGTGATTGCTCCGATTTGTGAGATATGACTATCCAAAACAATAATAGATTGAACGGGGGACATGAGCAGCTTTTCATAGTCTTTCATGTTGTTCACAGCAGGAATGATACCATTAATCGCAGATAGTATTATATCAATCCCTTCTTCCAATTCATATTTAAAATTCTAATAATCTTCCAAGATCAGTTTGATCATAACATATTTTGAACCAGGAATTTACACAAGGTGTACCAAGCGATACCCAAAAACAGTTGACAAAAAAAATTACATTCTAATCTTATAATTCACGATCGAGTTTGGTAGGTCTTACTTAAAAAAAGGACTTAGCCAAGTCCTTTTTTTAAATTGTTTATGCGTCGATTACTCGCTTGCCACGGGAGATCTGTGAGCTTCCTCGTTCAACACGTTGTCTGCGGGGTCTCACTTGGCTCGCGATCATCCGGAACGCTCCGCAGGCGTATCGCATCTTCGCTACATTTTTACACAATTAGATTTATACCTTCTTTAAAAAAAACCTTACCTTTTTAAAGGGTAAGATTTAATAAAGATCCGATTCCAATTATTTTATGCATGATTAATGATTTTTGGGGTTACAATGAAAAATTTGTAAAATCAATTTCTGTTTCTACTTGTTTGAAAGTCTATCTTCCCATCCAGCCGCCATCCACAGCTAACAAATGGCCATTGACATAATTTGACGCATCTGAAGCTAAAAAGACAACAGCCCCCATAAAATCTTCAGGTTTTCCCCATCTTCCTGCAGGAATGCGTTCTAAAATTTGCCGACTTCGTACGCTGTCATTAATTAGTGCGTGATTCATATCGGTTGCAACATAACCCGGAACAATAGCGTTTACATTTACATTATCTTTTGCCCACTCGTTTGCCAAGGCTTTCGTCAGTTGGGCAACTCCACCTTTAGCAGATGCGTAGGCAGGGATATTAATGCCGCCTTGAAATGAATTCAGTGATGCCAAGTTTATTATCTTGCCCTTTTTTTGTGCGACCATGAATTTTCCTGCACCCTGGCATAATAGCCACACTGCCTTTAAGTTTACCTGAATAACATCGTCCCAATCGGTTTCTTTAAAAGAGACAGCCGGTGAACGACGCTGGATCCCTGCATTGTTAACAAGAATATCAATGCTTCCAAATTTGTCGATCACCGCCGGTATCACTGCTTTAACCTGTGCTTCATCTTCTAAATCACAGGGAATACTCGCACTCTTATAGCCTAATTCTTCAATTTCCTTCTGAACGGACGTGTTTTCTATGTCACGTTGAAGAGAAACGACTGTTGCTCCCGCTTCTGCTAGTGCAATCGCCATTTTTCGTCCAATTCCTCTTGTCGCGCCTGTTATTGCTGCAATTTTTCCATCTAGTCGAAACATAGTCATAGCCACCTTTATCTACTCGGTTGAAATAATATTTTTAACGATTGCTCAGGATCCGCCATTAATTCAAAACCTTGTTTTATTTGCTCTAATGGAAGTTGATGCGAAATGAGTGGTTCAACATCGATCTGTCCCGTTGCCATCATTTGTATTGCGGTTTCAAAATCACTTGAGGAGTAGCATCTTGTTGTGGTTAGTGACAGTTCCCGGAAATGCATGGCGGCAAGATCAATCATAGGTTTGTGTTTAAATACACTGACAACAACGATATGTCCCTGTGTCTTACAGCTATCGATCATTTGCTGCGTCGTGATATCTGTCCCCGCTACCTCAAAAACAATATCGGAACCCTTCCCATTCGTCGCCTGCTTCACTGTATCAACGATATTTTCCTTCTTCGCATCAATAGGAATAAATCCTAATTCTTCTGCTTTACTCAAACGGAATGGACTGACGTCTGAGATAAAAATATTCCCAGCACCCGCCAGTTTTGATACAAGACCAACAATCAACCCGATAGGGCCTGCTCCAAGTATCGTAACGGTGTCTCCGACTTTCAACTTTGAGCGTCTAACTGTATGAATTCCTACGGCCAAAGGTTCTGCTAACGCCGCAAAAGCATCGCTTAAAGAATCAGGGACTCTATGCAATCGATCCAATGGTACGGATACATATTCCGCAAAACCCCCATGCCAATCAATCCCGATTAATCCTAATGAATCACAGACATGAGGATTTCCTGATCGACATGCTGCGCAATGTCCGCAACTAATCGTCGGTTCGACGACAATGCGATCGCCCACTTGAAAACTTGAATTTCCATTTATTTCATCGATTACCCCACTGAATTCATGGCCCATTGCAAGCGGAGCTTTCGCTCTTGGATGTTTCCCCTTGTAAATCATCATGTCCGTTCCACAAATTCCTGCGTAGGATACCTTGATCAGTGCCTCATTTTCTTGAATTCCCGGCTTTTTCAGTTCGTCAATCGCTACATTTTTTTCTGAGAGATATAAACCTGCCTTCATGACACATTCCCCTTATTAAGTATTTTAATAGCTTAGTACAGAGAAATCTATTCACGGTTTAAAACATCATCAGGAACAAAGAAATAACGTCAAGAGCTTTGAAATTGCAATGAAAACAATCACATTGTAATCGTTTTCATTTAATATGGATATTTACTTCTTGATGAGATTATTACAATTCTTTGTGATAGGAACCTTTATGAAGGTTATTGATTACCATTTGGCAGGTATGCCAAGGGGATTAGCTGGTTTATATGAACCTATTACCTAAAAGCTAGTGAAATCTCATTGAATCGATTATAAAACTACAAATTATGTATCCCCCGCGTATAGATTGGGGGAATAGTAACGGCTCATGTTATGTCGGGGGATGAAAGAATGAACGGTTATGTTCAGCTAATCTGATGATTCTACCGCTTTTTTGTTTTCTCAATCGCCTTAGGCAGCTCTGCATGCAGCTCTGTTACAGCTGCTTCAATATACGCTTTTAGTTTTTCATCTTTAATAAAATAGAGCAAACGCTTACGCGCAAACCTGAGAAGGCTATCCGCTACCACTTCATATTTTTCTTCGCCTCTGTCACTGCCTCTAAAAGTTGATTCAGCAGCCTTAACCAAGAACGCTGCTTTGCTCTTCATCAGTTTATCTATAATATATGGGACACCCACATTTAGAATATAAGCGACAAGCGCCGGTATCACAACGGATGCGACCGGATCAACCACATATTTCAGAAATTCCTGCATGGTACCACCCCTCAATCGTTCAACTTATTGCCAGGAGAATGTTTTTGATACTTCAAATAGAGCCACCTCGCTCATAAAAACGTGAGCCACTCCATTTCCAGTTGGAGCATTGTCTTTACATGGAGAGGGAGGCATGATAAACTTTCCGCTGCTCGAAAAACCTTGGTGCGATACTTTTCGAGAGCAGTCATGCCTCTAGAGGCTCCATGTCAAGACATCCCAAAATTTCCAATTCAAAAGTCAAGAGTGGCTCACGATGATGTGATCGGAGTGGCTCAAAGTCTGGTTATCAAAAACAGAGAATTTGTGTCCAGGCACAAATTATTCTCCTAATTAAGTTTATTCACCGCTGCTTCCTTTGCTTTTGTTATCGACTAAAGAGAATCGCCTTTTTTTAATTCGTAGGTATGAGATTGAGTAATCCATGATATGAATGAAGGTGCTGAAAAGTGGAGCGGACGGAGGAGTATGATAAAGAACCAGTTGGAAGTGGCATTCATCAGCTTCTAGACGATGACCATTTCGAATATGTAGATTTTCAAGCAGGTAAACCGTGTATGAGTCAATACCAGCAGTAAGTGAAGACACTTACAATGCTTACCATTTGGCAGAGGAGGAATTCTCATGAAACGGAGCCATTATTTAGTGATCGTCGCAGCTTTATTTGCAAGTTTGATATTTTCCGGATGCTCTCCGCAACAAAGTGAGGCAGAATACGCTGGCACCATAAAGACACATTTTTTCAAAACCAAAAATCTTAAGTATCCTCAAATTAAAGGATTAGCAAATAAGAACGCGCAAACCAAAATAAACACCGCACTAAGAAAATACGCAGAAATCGTTTATCAACAGCAAAACAGGTTAGTAAAGCAATACAAACTAGATAAAACACAAAATAAAAGTATTAAGCCCTACTTTAAAAAATTGACCTACAAAGTCGTTTATCACACGCATGGAAAACTAAGCATTTTAACAACAAATTCTGGCTATGCCGGCGACGCGGATGGGTTTCTATACATTAAAGGGTTTAATTTCGATACAAACACAGGACAATCTCGTTCACTCCGATCTAATTTTTCAAGCTTTGAGCAGTACAAAAAAGCAAATGCTTATGCTCTAAACTATATGAAGGACAGGAAAAAAAGCTATCCCTTTGCCAGCAATAGTACATTTATCTATGGGCATACTTATTTCTGGACAAATCAAGGGCTTACAGTGGTTTTTCAAGTGTATAAGGTTCGTCCCTATGCCTACGGTCCTGCCTATATACCAATCCCAAAATCTTACCTAAAGTAATGACTTCTACCTACTTTTTCTTTGCAAGAAGAAGCTTAACTATATAAAATTTACCATAAATCAGAATTAATTGAGGAGTGATCTATGTTGAATGAATTGAATTATGTTGTCATTGATTTTGAAACGGCAAACGAATCTCGTGCATCAGCTTGTTCACTTGGCATGTTAAAAGTTATAGATGGCAAAATTACCGATTCTTATTACAGCCTAATTAATCCTGAAACTTATTTTGACTCGTACAACACATATATCCATGGGATTACCGAAGAGGATGTTGCCAGTGCGCCAACTTATCCCACAACTGCTGAAAACATCCAAAATTTCGTTGATAATCTTCCTGTAGTTGCCCATTTTGCACCGTTTGATACGGGTGTAATAAGAGAAAGTAATCAAAGGTATGGGATCCACTTTGAATTCGATTACTTTGATTCTTACTCTCTCTCTCGATCTCTTATTGATCCAAAATTGTTATCTTACAAACTTAATAAAGTCGCCGATTACTTTGGTTACCAATCATTTGAACACCATCACGCTTTGGAAGACTGCAAAGCATGTTCATATATAGTAAATGAATTAGCAAGAGCATTTAACGCAAAGTCCCTGGATGAACTGATTAAATTAGCTGGCTATCCACAATTCGGACATGTCAATCAAGATGAAAGTTGGAAACCATTCAGAAAAAGATACTCGTCAGGAAGTTCTTCGGATCTCTTTAATTCACTGGATTTCAGCAAAGCTAAAGATGCGAATTCAGCTGGTTATTTTTATGGTAAGAGTGTGGTATTCACGGGGAAATTATTGAGCATGCAAAGGAAAAATGCGATGCAACATGTGATAAATGCCGGTGGCAACCCTCAAAAAGGAATTAACAAAATGACAAATGTTCTAGTCGTTGGAAAAGAAGATCCAAAAGTAGTTGGTTCGGACGGAAAATCAAGTAAAATAAAAAAAGTTGAACAGCTATTGTCTGACGGATTAGATATTCAAATTATGGATGAAGATGAATTTCTAAAAATGATAAATGGATGATAAAACATTAAAACGAATGTTGGATCTTTTTGTTCGTCTGGATCAAAAGCTAAGTGAACTAAAAAGTGCCGCAGAGGATTGGCTTTATACTCGGTGGGATCACAAAGACTCAATATCAACGGTTCATCAATGAGCTTCGAAAAAAGTATAAAAAAAGAACCGTACAATCCATTCACTCAATCGTTTGCACGGCGTTTAATAAAGCGGTTGAACTGGAACTAATCCCAATTAACAAGTTCCATACTATCTCCATCGTTGACGATGATGAGGTGAAACTCAACCATCTGACTCGTGATGAAGTCTCTGTTTTCATGAGAGCAGCTCGTCTTTCTCCTTTTCATCACTTTGTCATTGCCTCCCTTTATTACGGACAGGCATGCGGAAGGGCGAAATGCTTGCTCTAACCCTAAACGATGTGGACCTGGTTAAAAAAATATTTGCATTACCAAATCTCGTGACCACACCGGCGAACATTTACCAAAAACCAAGTATACGAACGATTGCCATTGATGACATTCTTGTTTCCGTACTGAAGAAGTACCAAACCGCAAAAGAAATATCGGTTAAGTCACAAACACAATTTTGAATCTGAGTACCTGCTGACGATTCCCAACGGCACTGAGATGGGCGAATATGGCGTGAACAAAATCATTGATATGCTTAGCTAAAACGGATTTGGACAAACATCTCACTCCTCACGTCCTAAGACATCCACATGCAATCATGCTTCTTGAGAGTGGTGTTGATATCAAATCCGTGAGTGAGCGTCTAGGACACAGCAGTGTTGAATTTACAGCGAATGTATACCTCTATTTCACTAAGAACTTGGAAGACAAATTGATCAACAACTTGCAGTCGTATCTGACGTATTAAATTTGCATATACCCCTCTGAAAACCCCGTCACTGCACGCGTTTGAACATCTTTTCCATTTCGTAGGGCGTAAAGTGAACAAGTACTGGCCGGCCATGAGGGCAGGAAAATGGATCTTTTGCCTTGCTTAGTGAATCCAGCAGTGCCTGAATTTCGTCTGATCGAAGGTAGTGGTTTGCTTTGATCGATCGTTTGCAAGACATCATCATGGCCAACTTCTCGCGCAATTTCTTGATCGAGACTTTCCCTGTTTCGATCAATTGATGGACAATGTCATTAATCAATTCTTCCTCTTTGCCCTTTGGCATCCAAGTTGGATAGGATCGAATGATCAGACTGCGTGCGCCAAATTCTTCGAAACTCAGACCAATATCACGTAAGTACTCTTGGTATTCAACAACGGTCTCATATTCCGAAGCGCTGAATTCAAACGTCATCGGCACGAGCAATTCCTGCACCTCTCGTGCTGTTTCTCCAACCTTTTCACGAAAATATTCATATTTAATCCGTTCTTGTGCAGCATGCTGATCGATGATATACAGCCCGTCTTCATTTTGAGCGAAAATATAGGTGCCATGCATCTGCCCGATTGGGTACAGTTTAGGCATGCGCCTCTTCGGTTCATTATCCGGTTCGACTCGCTCTGACTCTATTCCTTCATCATTCTGTTGCGCGGTTGTTTGAAAAGCAGTCGCGATTTCATCGAAATTATTAAGTGATGCAAAGTCACTTGTTTCCGGTTCATGGACCTCTTCTGAAAAAGTGGGTTTAGAGAATGATTCTATTGCTCGTTCTTCCGGCTCTGAAAATTCAGGTCCGATTTCGGCAGAGGGCGAAAAATCCAATGTTTGCTGTTCATTTTTGGGCTTTTCAGTAGAACGATGCGGCTTCCCTGAAACCGATGGAATCAGTCGTTCACGGTGGAAAGCTGAACGGATGGTTTCACTAATGAGCACACAAAGTTCTTTCTCTTTACTAATTCTTGCTTCGAGTTTAGCCGGATGGACATTAACATCGACAAGTGATGGATCCATCTGAATATGGAGCACACAGATTGGGTAACGGCCAATCATCATCAAGGTGTGGTAGCCATCCATAATACTGTTAAAGATCGGATAGTTCTTAATGAAACGGTTATTGATAAAGATATAGACATATTGCCTGCCTGCACGAGAAATTTGTGGATGAACAGCTAGTCCTTCGACTTTAAAGTCGAGAGATTCACCCGAAAAATTGAACGCAGATTTTGCCGTACGTACGCCGTAAATGGCTGCTAATACATGACTCAGATCACCGCTCCCATTTGATTGAAAAAGCGTTTTTTGTTCATGGATGAGCGTAAAACGAACGTTCGGATAAGCTAAAGCCATACGATTGATGACATCGCTAATTTTACCGAGCTCAGTGTGAATACTCTTCAAGTACTTTAGGCGTGCCGGTGTGTTGTAGAACAGGCGGTCGACTTTGATCTCTGTGCCCTTTCTGCTCTGTGCAATGCCCGATTGAATAATATGTCCGCCTTGAAGAACAAGATGTGTACCTGGATGTTCTCCGTCAGAAGTTGTGAGTTCAAGATAAGAAACTGCAGCAATACTTGGCAGCGCCTCACCACGAAAGCCAAGCGTAGCGATGTGAAAGAGATCGGCGTCCTCACGAATTTTACTTGTTGCATGGCGTTCAAAGGCGATTTGGCAATCTTCAGGTGCAAAACCTTGACCATTATCGGTCACTTTAATCGATTTGAGTCCGCCCTCTTCGACTTCGACCGTCACCGACGTCGCTTCCGCGTCAATCGCATTCTCCACAAGTTCTTTGACGACAGACGCCGGGCGTTCAACAACTTCTCCAGCCGCTATTTTATTTGCGAGTGCTTCACTGAGTCTTTTGACCACGCCCATATGCATTTCCTCCTTTCACACTCATTTTTTTAGGTCTTTTTGTAATTGGTATAACGTATTCATGGCATCCATCGGAGTCATCGTTAACAATTCGATTTTATCAAGGTCATGCAGTACTTTTCGTTCCCGTTTACTGAGGGCAGGTGCCTCTTCTGCATGTTTAGGTTCAGCAAAAAGGGCAAGCTGTTCGGGTTCTTCTTCAACAGTTGCCGCAGCCTCTACTTTTCCAGCAGGGTCAAAGGAAACCGGGGCCACCGACTGGATTTTATTGGAGGAAGATGCTTCAAGTCCTGTAAGAATCTCGTCTGCACGTTCAATCAGATTGTCCGGCAATCCCGCCAGTTTAGCTACATGAATCCCATAGCTCTTATCCGCTTGTCCACTCAGCACCTTGTGCAGAAATACAACAGTTCCATTTTCTTCCATCGCACCCACATGGATGTTCTTCAGCCGATCCAACTTCTCTTCCAAGAAGGTCAATTCGTGATAGTGTGTTGAGAAAAAGGTCTTTGCCGCAATATGATCATGGATATATTCAACAATTGCTTGAGCAATGGCAATGCCATCATAAGTGGATGTTCCTCGTCCAATTTCATCGAGTAGAATTAAACTATTCTGCGTTGCGTGGCTGAGTGCATAATTCGCTTCATCCATTTCCACCATGAATGTACTTTGCCCGGAAACCAAATCATCCGCTGCACCAATTCGAGTAAAAATTTGGTCAAACACCGGCACAATGGCTTGATCGGCAGGAACGAAGCAACCAATCTGTGCCATGATTGCCGTAAGTGCTGCTTGACGCATATAGGTACTCTTACCGCCCATATTGGGACCGGTAATCATCAGCAGATCACAATGCTTATCCATGTTGATGTCGTTCGCTACAAAAGAACCGTTGCGCATCACTTTTTCGATCACCGGATGTCTGCTATTCGTTATCGATAATGTGCGATCTTTTGAAAACTGAGGACGGACATAGCTATTGCGATCACTCACCGATGCAAAGCTTTGTAATACATCTAAACCGCTAACCAACCGCGCCAATTTCTGCAAACGCGCTGATTGTTCCTTTATTTGCATGCGGACATCACCGAAGAGTTGAAATTCCAAACCAACTCTTTTTTCTTCCGCTTCTAAGATAATCCGTTCTTTTTCCTTTAGTTCAGGGGTAATGAAACGCTCCGCATTAGAAAGTGTCTGCCTACGCTCATAGCGCCCCTCTGGAATCAATTTCAAATTTGGTCGTGAAACTTCGATATAGTAACCGAAAACCCGGTTATAGCCAATTTTTAGAGACCTAATACCGGTTTCCTCGCGCTCGCGTGCTTCAAGTTCAGCAATCCACTGTTTCCCATGTGTCGTCGCATCGCGGTATTGATCTAGGGTTTCGTTATACCCTTTCTTAATCATGCCACCATCAGCAGTTGTAAATGGCGGATCATCCACAATGGCCTCGGTGATCAATTTTCGGACTTCAGCGCATGGGTCCATTTCCTGCTCGTACTTAGATAACGATTCCTCGCCAAGCTCTGATAAGGTCCGTTTGATCTCAGGAATTTGTTCTAATGATCGCTTGAGTTGAACCACTTCACGCGGATTGACATTGCCGAAAGACACGCGTCCGACCAAACGTTCAAGATCATATACATTACCAAGCAGGGAACGCAACGTCTCCCGCTCCAGCAAATGATCCTTTAATGCAGCAGCCGCATCCATTCGTTTCTCAATCTCTGTTTGATTCAGTAATGGCTTCTCAATCCATTGTTTCAGTCGTCGCCCGCCCATTGCCGTCTTTACATCATCCAATAGCCAGAGGAGCGATCCATAGACTTTCTTCTCACGATTGGTGTGTGTTAACTCGAGATTCCTTCTCGAATGAAGGTCAATCATCATGAATTCATTTATATGATAGACATCGGCCTGTTGCAGGTGATCTAGAGACCGTTTTTGGGTGCTCACTAAATAATTCAGCAAACGACCAAGCGGGTGAAGCAATTTATCCTGATCAATACCAACTGTAATATGCTTTAATGTTTCAGGGACATTGTCTTGTTCACATTCCGAAAATGTCATGTTGAGCCGTTCAGCCAATTCTTCTTTCTTATCCGGAGCAAACTTAGGTGCGAGAACCAGTTCGCGCACATCGTTTGCATCCATTTCCTGAATCACACCGTCCCATGAAGCAATCAAAGTCACACGTGTTTCTCCAGTTGTCAGATCACTCATGGCAAAGCCAAAAGAACCGTCATCAAAGCCGCTTAGCGCAGCTAAATAATTATTTTTCTTAGGCTGAAGAGACTCATCTTCCATTATCGTTCCTGGCGTGATCATCTGAATCACTTCACGGCGAACCATGCCCTTTGCTTGTTTCGGGTCTTCCATTTGTTCACAAATGGCAATCTTATAGCCTTTATCAATTAAGACTTTAATGTATTGCTTGGCTGCATGATAAGGAATACCGCACATCGGTATGTATTCGTCTTTTCCGCCATTCCGTGATGTTAAAGCAATCTCAAGTTCTTTAGATGCCTTCTTTGCGTCTTCGAAAAACATTTCATAGAAATCACCAAGTCTAAAAAACAAGAATGCATCTTGATACTGCGCTTTAATCGCCAAATATTGTTGAATCATTGGTGTATAACTCATTGTCTGTCCACTCCACCTTGCCTACGTCCGATTGTATTGATGATCTTATTATTATAGCACAGGCTGATTACTCCCAGTGTCTTGATTGATCAGGAGCGTCATATTCATGTGTCTGTCCTATTCGTCTTAACGTTAAGTGATATAATATAAAAAATTAATGATGTTTGGGAGTGTGCTTATGCTTGAAGAGTTGGAAAAATTAAAAAGTAACGTTCGAAAAGTTCTTATAGGTAAAGATCAGATTGTGACACTCTTTTTTATCACGATGATCTGTGAGGGACACCTTCTCATGGAAGACGTCCCCGGAACAGGAAAAACAATGCTGGCAAAAATAATAGCTCAATCGATTAAAGGGCGCTTTCGACGCATACAATTTACGCCTGATCTTCTTCCATCAGATGTCACCGGAATCCGTTTTTTTAACCCCAAAACACAAAGCTTTGAACTCCAAATCGGCCCGGTGATGACGAACGTCCTGCTCGCAGATGAAATTAACCGCGCAACACCACGGGCACAATCGAGCTTACTCGAAGTCATGGAGGAACGACAAGTAACGATTGAGGGAGAAACCTTTCCTATTGAAGCACCTTTTCTTGTTCTCGCTACTCAAAATCCAATCGAATCTCAAGGAACCTTTTCACTTCCAGAAGCTCAAATGGACCGGTTCTTTATGCAAATTTCTTCTGGTTATCCAAGTTTTGATGAAGAAAAAGAAATGCTTCACATTCACCAGCTCGGAAACCCACTCAATCAAATTGAACCGGTTATTGACAGGGCAACGATCACCAAGCTTCAGGAGCAAGTCAGGCACGTGCATATTGAAGAGTCTGTTGAAAATTACTTATTAAATATCGTTCGTGCAACACGTGCGCATGACTGGGTGGAAAATGGTGTGAGTCCTCGGGGAACGCTTGCCTTTATGCGCGGTGTTCAAGCAAAAGCTCTGGTCTCCGGACGAACCTTTGTTGTTCCAGAGGATGTCAAGGCGATGGCACCTTATATGCTCGCACATAGGCTTGTTTTATCAATGGAAGGCGAAGTACACGCATCAAAGGGACAAGTCATTGATGACATACTTGCTCATTGTGATGTCCCTGTTGAATCAGGAACCCAAGTCAAATGAGGGGCTACGCAACCGAGTGGCAGACTCGGAATCAATCGCTCTTTTATTTGTTTGGAATCATTGTTCTGATTATCGGTTTTTTCAGAAATACATACCTGATCACACTCACCGGTGTGGGATTCATTTGCATTGCCTTTCTATCAAAAAAATACCTAACCTATATGATTCGAACATTATCCATTGACAATGTTGATCATAGTGTACGCTTGTCAATTGGCGATCAAGGGTCGCTCAACATTGCCTTTGTTAATTCGTCACACATTCCCTTTTTTGGAATACATGGCCGTATCGTTGCCGATCCAATAGTCACGTTTCATCCGAATAATCAAGAATCAGCAGAACCCGAGTATACATTTTTCCTCACTACTCCACCACAAAAGAAGGTGTTCGTCGGTTGCCCTGTTAAGGGTTTGGCGAGAGGAACGACTCGGATTCGCTCGTTTGAATTGGTCATCTCGGATCCTCTCCACATCAACTCATGTGTGCTTCAATTCCGTGAATTGCTGAAGAGCAGGATCATTGTGTACCCACGACCAGAACCCATTCAGCTGAATGTTGACTACCCACATGATCTGGGTAATCAACCAATCGCACGTTCATATTTTCAGGATGACACATCGCCATCAGGAATTCGAGATTATGCAACACACGACCCTTTTAAACATATTCATTGGAAAGCCAGTGCACGAATTGGACGACTTCAGACGAAAACATATGATCATGTGACTAATCAAAATTGGACACTCATATTTCTAAATTCATCACATCATTCAATTCATTCACGTGCTAATGACTTTGAAGAAAGAGTCTCTGTTGCAGCATGGATGACTCAATACGCACGAAAACATCAAATCGAGTTTTCTATTTATACGAATAGCAAAACGATGGGAAAGAAACTATTGGGAATCGATCAAGACCAAAGCGGCCAACAATTAAAACAAGCTTGGGAATTGCTTTCCTTTCTACAACATTGGCAAATAAAAACAGCAATTCCTGAAGCAATGCGGATTATTGATCAACGGTTGCATCGGCCTCAGGCCCTTTTCATCTTGACACTCGATCAACCAGAATTAGGTGCACCGTGGCTTGCCAAATGGATGAAAGATGGGCATAAGATCTACATACTAAAAGAAGACAACGGGATTTATCATCTCGAGCATATGGGGAGAGGAGGCGCAGCGATTGGCTAATCAAAAAAGAATACTCTCTATTCTTCTCTATACTCTATGTGAATGGTTGTTTTGTTACCTGATCTTACTCCCGTTCTCGCCGAATCAATGGATGATCGTTCTTCCATTCATGGCTTTTGCGGTTATTCATAGTCTCTTAATCGTCTTCTTAAAACGAAGGAAGCATGCGGATGCCTTTTCCTTACTTATGGTCTCTTTACTAATCGGTCTATTGGCATTAGTCGTTGTCCATATGAGTTTGCTCGCAAGTGCGACGCTCACCGCGCTCATCACTTATTTTGCAGTCAAGCGTGAACAAAAACAATCATCTGATCGACTTTCACTGCTCATCTTGCTTTTTGCGATTGTTGTCATCATTTATGTACTTTTCGCCGTGATCAGACAACCTGTCTCTTTGTTCTTTCTGCTTCTGATTGAAATCATGGCGAGCATCTCTTGGATCAGTTTGAATCTTCATAAGCAAGAAGGTCGCTGGCTCTTGATCAGCTCCGGTACTTTTTTGGCTGCTTCCGCAGTTCTTACCACGATCGTAATTTTTGCTAAACCGTGGGTTGAAATGGTCTACAACACCATATTCAATCTTATCGTTCGTCCGATTACGTATGGTGTTGCAACCCTTCTGTTTGGTTGGCTCAGCAGTTTATCAAACTTAGAATCTGCGCGCCGTATCCATAAAGCCCTCCAGAGTTCCAGTGCAGCAAGGCAGAAGAATGGACCACAATCCTCATTCTCAAGCCCTTTCTCTTTCCTTAGCTTTGATCAACTCATGGGTATTCTGATTGTTGTAGCCATACTTATTTTTGCTTTTTTGCTTTATCGCAAAGCAAAGCGGAAAAACCTGGTGCAAAAACAAAATGAAGTTAATGGTGGAGTGATCATTCAGGATCGATTCGATCACTCTTCAGGGCAAGGCTCAAAAAGATTTCTACATCGACGTTCTATACCGAAAAACCAGGTACGTCGTGCGATTTTTCAGCTTCAGAAGAAGGCTTCAAAACATAAATTAGGTCGCTATGGTTCGGAATCTCTTTCTGAATGGTTAGAGCGTTTATGTATTCCTCAAACCGGCACCCTAACTTCAGCATACGAGAAGGTCCGGTATGGCGAAAATACACTCACTGACTCGGAAAAGGTAGCATTCTTTCAAGCCATAAAAGAAGCAAAAAAGCAAATCCTCGAATTAAGTGCAAAAACCAAAAACAAGTAAAACGATTCGGCTGAGTTAAAATCAAAATACAGAAAGCTTTTTATTCATTCAAATTCAATCAGCATCTTATTGATAAAAAAATGATCTTGATCTGGTTCACTAGACCAAGATTTTTTTCATTTGCCAAAATAATTATGTTTCCCGATTATCTTTTCTCTAAAATCGTCTAAACACAACTAAAAAAAGAAGAAGTGGCTCAGCCCCTTCTTCCTTAGTCTTCGTCTTTATCATCGGTGAGTAAATCAGATTCCAGTCCACTAAGCTCTTTATCAAGTTCTTCTTCACTAGCATCATCATCGACTGCTTCGATGAGTCCATCGTCATCAACTTGGACCTTCACTTTTGTTTCTCCAATGACTTCAACAAGAAATTCACGTTCAACCTGAGCGACAACCTTATTGCCATTTGGCGAAATCTTTGCCTCGAGACAATTCGGTTCCTGTAACGTTCGACAAGTTACATCCACATGATCTGAGACCAATTGTTTGTCGCGAAGTGTTAGTGGCACACGATCACGGTAATTCACCGTTTCGCACACAACTTCTGTCTTTGTGTTGTTATTGTAGGAGTACCAAGTATTAATGTCGTAAGTACCTTCGACACTCACCGCATCCTTGTGGTAGGTTGTTTTATATTTATGATTGATCACCCAGCATCCAAGGATGTTCGAAGGTTTATGCGTTGGTGTCACGGTATGCGCGGATTGACTGAACTTCTTTCCTTTTCCGCAAATGGCCTTTGTGATAATTTCCCTATATGCATTCTCTGCCAAAAGTCCAAACCTCCTTTGCCTTCTTCATCTTCATGTTATGCAGGGCGAATGACACGTGTGAAACAAAAGAAAGTTGGAAGCAATAAAAAAAACTCCTCAAATGAGGAGCTTAATCAATCAATGGGCCATCTATCTAATGATTACTGTTTATTGTCCATGACGCGGCTGGATACCAGCTTCGCCATCAGTTGCAGAAAATCGTTCACATCTTCCTGCGACTGCTTAAATTCTTGAACCACAGGAATCGCATCAAGCTCTGCCTGCAGCTTATCGATCATCGCTTCATTCTGGTGATAGGCCTCCGCCTTACCAAAATGCTGTAAGTTTACGGATTCTTTCTGATATTTTTTAATTTGTTCAACAAGCCGTTGTACCTTTTGATTCGCACTAATCTTTGACTCCGCCTGCTTATAAAAGCGGATCTGATCGGAGTTTGATAGTTTTCCTGCAAGATCAGACGCTTTGGCAAGAATCTCTTCTTTTGAGTACTGGTAGGTCATTGTGGCAAAGCCTCCGCTTCCTTTTGCCATTCACCGTCGAGCGACCACATTTTTGCATCGGTAACTTTCACTTGAACCAGCTGTCCAATTAAAGATTTCGGTCCTCGGAAATTAACGACTTTATTTGTTCGCGTATGTCCGGACAGGACTTCAGCATTCTTACGGCTCTCACCTTCGACAAGTACCTCAACAATTTGATCTTGATACTTGGCATTGCTTTTTGCCGATAATTCATCGATCAATTGATTAAGGCGTTGCAACCGTTCCTTTTTCACTTCCATTGGAACATTGTCTTTCATTCGTGCAGCTGGCGTTCCCGCACGTGGTGAATAAATGAACGTGAACGCACCGTCAAACTGACATTCGCGAACAAGCGACATCGTTTCTTCAAACTGTTCATCTGTTTCATTCGGAAAGCCAACAATAATATCGGTCGTAAATGAAGCGTTTGGCACCGTATCCTTGATTTTATGAAAGAGATCTAGATAGCGTTCACGTGTATAGCCGCGACCCATGATCTTCAAGATGGCTGAACTTCCGGATTGAACAGGCAGGTGAATATGTTCGCATAGATTACCGCCTTTACCGAGCACTTCAATCAGATGATCGTCAAAATCTTTCGGATGACTCGTTGTAAAGCGTACTCGTGGAATCCCAATCTTACGGATTTCATCCATCAGATTTCCAAGGCCATAATTTTCCATATCCGGCAAATCTTTTCCATAGGCATTGACGTTCTGTCCGAGCAGCGTAACTTCCTTGTATCCTTGTCGTGCGAGATCACGTACTTCCTGAATAATCTCTTCCGGATGCCTGCTCCGTTCTTTCCCACGTGTATACGGTACAATACAGTACGTACAGAATTTGTCACAACCATACATAATATTGACCCATGCTTGAAAATGTCCGCGGCGGGATTGAGGAAGATTCTCAACGATATCGCCTTCTTTAGACCACACTTCAACAACCATTTCTTTACCAAACAATGCTTCCTTCAATAACTGTGGCAAACGGTGAATATTATGTGTACCAAAGATCAGATCGACCTGAGGATGTTTGGCAAGGATCTTATTAATGACCACTTCCTCCTGCGCCATACATCCGCAAACGCCAAGAATGAGTCCCGGATTTTCGACTTTCAGTGTCTTCAGGCGACCAATATGACCAAACACTTTATTTTCAGCGTTCTCACGAATCGCACACGTGTTTAGCAGGATGACATCAGCATCAATCGGCTCTTCCGTTTCTTGATAACCCATCTCTTCAAGAATTCCGGCCATGACTTCCGTATCATGTTCATTCATTTGGCAACCATAGGTTTCGATCAAATAACGTTTGCCCTTACCGATTGACTTCATATCTTCTGGAATACTAAAATCATTTATAATTTGAACGGCTTCTCTGCGACGCCTGCGCGCATCTTTCAAAGAAGGCGGTTGAAAATACTTTGAAAAATCAACTTTGCTGAATTTCGTATCAGCCACAAGGCAACATTCCTTTCAGATCTCATCCCTAAATTATAGCAAACTCATTCATGATATGAAAGAATCGGGATTTAATGATGAAATGTTCTGTTTATGAATTAAATTTTGAGTGTTTAAATAAACTTTTATTGTCTTTATTCAATGAACTGAATGAGTTAGTATAGTAAGATTAGTGTGCAAATTTTGTGATTATTTTAGATTTCTGGGGGGAACGAATTCTATTGAGAGCAATCCTGGAATTAATCCGTATTATTGTGATCTTTTTCCTTCTTGGTGAATTAATGGGCGCTTTGGTGAAGTTAATATATGCGCGTTTTGAAGTAAACGTAGACAATACCATTGGTGCTTGGTTAGTAGGATTATCCATCCTTACTCTACTTTTTATATTGTATAGAAATAAACTCCAATATTTTGGATTTTACAAAGGGACGGGCAGTTCTAAACTACCGAAGAAAGTTTGTATTTCTCTGATTTTTAGTTCAGTATTAATGCTAATTTTGGCACCTTTCTTTCACTAAGGGCTGTGTGTAGTCTTTTTTTGAATGGAAAAAAGCCTAATTTATCAGAGTTCTGTCTACTTTTATACAATAATAAACAATGGTATATCAGCTGATCGGTAGGGATCCCGATTTTTTGCAGAGGAGTTGATGACTTGATAAAAAAAAACAGTCAAACAGAACCAACCACGTCTCATTTACGTGATGAACTCACAAATAATGAGCTTCTCATGTTAAACAAAGAACTTGATCAACGCAGAAAAAACATACTGTTGGCTTACATTAATGCACTGATTTTTGGTTTGTTTGGCGGGCATAGATTCTATTTGGAGAAAACAAGAACTGCTCTTTTAATGATTTTGATTACCGTTCTATCTGAAGTTCGTTATTCGTTTATTACGGTCATTTGGCTGATCATTGATCTATTCCTTTTACCTGAAATGGTACGACAGAAGAACCTAGTAATAGAAAACAGCATAGCACAAGAAATTTTGGAGAGAAGACAGAACTAAACCTCGTTACACATGCACCACTCCCACCTCTCAACTTTGGTTTTTGCTACAAAGATAAAACATAAACTACCGAGCAATATCATACTGTCATAAAAAATAACGATTTGGAGGAATGAATCATGGGATTCTTTGATGGACTAATTGGAAATGCATCAAAAGTACTACCTGGAGAAGTACAGAAAGAAATTGGTGATATTTTAATTGAAGACGAACAGGTCACAGCAGCTTTTAAATTAATTCGAGATCTAATCGTGTTTACCGAGAAGCGATTACTGTTCGTTGACAAACAAGGAGTAACCGGCAAAAAAGTGGACTACCACTCTATTCCTTACAAAAGTATTTCCCACTTCAGTGTAGAAACTGCTGGTCATTTAGATCTTGATGCTGAATTGAAAATATGGATTTCTGGTGCAGTGCAACCAACCATTTCAAAAACATTTAGAAAAGACAACCCTATTTTTGATGTGCAAAAGATTTTGGCACAGATGACTTGCTGAACAATTACCATTTTTTGATGAGATAAGGAGTTATTATCCATGAAAAATCCCTTTATAAGTTTTGCGTATATTCTTATCCTACCTGCTTTATTGATTTTTCTTCCCAAACCTTATAACAGAATTGTTCTGTTCGTTAATGGGTTGTACGTTGCTTATCACATAATCAAAGGATCGAAAAGTAAAACAAAAGCTGTTTTATTCTCGTGTACTCTCATGCTTGCATTAATTATTCTTGTTTTCATTTTCTAACACAGTATAGGTCGGATTTCGTAATAGAAGTTTCCTGAACCAAATTCAGTTCCTTCTAAATTTATCAGTATAAGGCAAAATCTCTTTATTAGGTTGGGCGTAAATGGCTGTTGTAGGATATTCAATTCTAGCAGTCATTTACACAGTTTGTCTGTTATGCGCTATTTGTTCTATTGTGTCTTTCAAACGTCACAACCGGTTAAATGGGTCGCTATTAATCATCATCCCAACTGTAATTATCATGGGTTTAACTGTGAATCGATGGCTATGGTTGAGTCGTACTATGCAACAATATTATTAAAGTTTACTAAATTTTTTCCTCAGTTCATCATAGAACCCATCAAATGAAAAATCATTTACCTCTCAGGTTGATTAGGGACAGGATCAAGAATGTATAAATTAAACAGAAGATTTGTCATATAAGGAATCTGGATTCAATCTCAAACGTTTAACAATAGGCTCATATTATGGTCTTAAATTGGCATCATTTTAATTATGAGATATTATGGACTCACGGTTTACGAAAAGATTCCCCTTCGATGGTGTATATTTATCATAATAAATAAAATAATTTTCAAATTAAAAAAGGCCGCATAGCGGCCGATAATAAAGAATAATTGTTAGTACTGCTTTCATATAAAACTAATAAACTTATTTTATTAGTGGTTTATAATACGCTGGTTGTCTTGAATTAATTAATTTATCTTGATTGAACCAGTTATTAGGTTGAATTGTTTTGAATTTAACAGCTAATGCTTCTTCTTTATTTGATGAAGCAACAATCGGTTGATCAAGTCCATATAATGGATCCAATGTATACAATGCACTTCTTCCTTTAAATCCTTTGGAAGTTCCAACGTAGTTGGAAATAATTGTGTAGCTTTGGGCATCAATTGATATTTCTGACCATAGTGGCATTGTGCCACTTGGATAAGGATTGGCAGACATTTCATGGTTGATCTCCATATTACCACCGAACTGACCATACCATGACGATGGAATGGCAATGATATCTGCACGTTGAACGGCAAACACACTTGAAATTTCAGGGAAGTTAACATCATTTCCAATCATTATGCCCACTTTCCCTAATTCATTGTTACTAAAAACAGGTAATGAATTTCCACGTTTTGCCCATTTCTTATCAAAAGAACTCAATTGAGCTTGTCTGTACTTACCATCAATTTTGCCGCTTTTATCCATCAATACTGCAGTATTGTAAAGATTCTTTCCTGATTTTTCAATCAATCCATAAACAATAGCTGTCTGATATTTTTGAGCCAATGTCTTCATAAACTTGGTTGTTTCTCCATCAATCCTTTCAGCATACGTAGACATTCTATGAAGTTTCAAAAGTTCAGAAGGTCCAGTCAGCGAAAGTTCAGGGAGGACGATAAGGTTCGGTCGTACTTCACTGTTCTTAATCTTACTGTCAATCAAATTCACTATCTTATCCTCATTAGATTTTTTATTACCTGGAACAGGAGTATATTGTATTGCTAGTGCGTTGACACTTTTGGGCTCACTCGTTGTTGTATAATCCCAAGGTCCAACTTTTAACATGATATCTTGATAAAGGTCAGGGCGACGCTCTTTCAGTCTTTTTTTATTGGCATTATTGTATTGCTTTGGATCAATTGTAGCATAAGTAATAGTCGGTTTATTGATGTCATCTTTTGGGGTTTTAATAAGTTTAGCTTCTGCCAACTTTTTTCCTGTTGGTGACCATACTGCACTAGCACCGATCATGTGAAAGCCTTTCTCAGTGTTTGAACGATTAGCGCTTACTATGTATAGACCATTCTCCATAGCTCGTGCTGGGAGAGCAGCAACTGCTTGAGCAGATGAATTTGTTGGAAAAGCCATAATATCTGCGCCATTTACTGCAGCTAGTCTCGCCATTTCTGGATAAGCAGCGTCCATACATATATTAATTGCAATGTTGCCCAGCTCTGTTTTGAAAACAGGAACACCTAAGTCTCCCCACGCTGCCCAATGTTCCTCTGTCTCCCACTGCTCCGTTTTACGATACTTTCCAATATACCCGCCTGGTCCTACCAATGCAGAAGAATCATAGTAAACATTTGTCTTAGGATCTTTTTCCGCCATACCAAAGACTACATATGCGTGATACTTTCTTGTTAACTTTGCAAATTTTTTTGTTGCCTTGCCTGGAATTGTATCCACAAATGGTTTAATGGCTTCGCGGTTTTTATAGTAGTAACCGGTTGTGGACATTTCAGGTGCTACGGCTAATTTCGCTCCGTGTTTAAATGCGGTTTCAATTTGTTTGTAAAGAGCATCAATGTTTTTATCTCTATCATTCAACTTAGGATTAAACTCAATCGAAGCAACTTTAAAGGACTTTAGTTTTTGAGTGTTAGATTTCGCCTCTGTATTCGTGTTTTCACCAAATGAAAAGGCAAAAAAAGATAATGCAATGATTACTATTAATGATACTGATAATATAATAGATTTACGATGAATCATGTTCATCTTTCCCTCACCTCAATTGTTTTTTGCTTATCTATGTCATATCTTATAACATGGATTGTAACCAATTATAGGCGTTTAGAGTTTAAACGTAAATATATTTCTGAAAATATTTTTTATTTAAAAATAAATTTATTTCATTAAATATATTCATTGGATAGAGTAGACCGTAAGAGAAATTAAAACAGTGCTTCCTGGAATAATACTGTTTACTTAACCAGAGCCCATAGATATTTCTTCACGCTCATTTCCGAAGGATTTGCTCTAAATAATGGCCCAATAAACTATGCGGCACTGCAATACGCACCGTACCACTCGTTTGTTTTGCGGATATGTCTTGCATTCAAATTTTCTTCAATTATTTTCATTGTCACTCCGATAAAACAATCAGGGAGGTGATTTTCATGGACGTTGCATCTGCATCGGTGGGTATGAATCAAGCATTACTCAGTCAGAATGTGAGCCTTGCGGTTACCAAAATGGCTTTGAACAGTGCTCAGCAAAGCGGAGCTCAATTAATTCAAACGTTACAAGCTTCAGATCCATATTTAGGAACGATCATCGACCTAAAAGCATAAAGATCAGAAAAATGTAACCCACTTGGGCTGCATTTTTTACTTTCACCGTTTCTTTACGTTCACAGATTCCGAACCGTCTCTCAGGCGAGCAAATCAGAATTTCATGTATGTCACGAAAAGTCGAAGAGTACATAGGAAATTCTTGATCCAACTCTTCTTTTTTGTATAACATAATTAACATTCTGAAAAACCAATGTTTCAATGTGTTATGATCGCCTTCATATAGATAGAAAAATCATTTCTAATATGGGGGCTACGCATTTAATGAAATTATTTTTGGAAAATAAGAATTTTTGTTTGTTGTTTTCAGCGCGACTCATCACTAATGTCGGTGATAGTATGTATTTCATTGCTGCGATGTGGCTTGTCTATCAATTGAGCGGTTCATCCTTTTACTCTGGATTAGCGGGTTTTCTCACCATGTTGCCTAGAGCTTTGCAATTCATCATTGGTCCAATCCTTGACCGGTATTCTATAAAACGTCTGCTGATAGCAACTCAAGCTGCTCAAGCTTTTTTCCTTCTCATCATTCCCATCGCTGCATGGTTCAATCTCCTTTCAGTAAATCTTGTGTTGATCATTATGCCTTTGGTTTCCTTTCTGAATCAATTTTCATTCCCAGCAGAGAGCGCACTTATTCCGCAGATTGTAGAAAAACAACAATTAGTTCAAGCAAACGGCTTGATGACGTTCGCTTATCAAGGAACGGAAACCGTATTTCAAGCAATTGGTGGACTCTTAGTCATGATACTCGGTGCCGTCTCTCTCTACAGTGCTGACGTCATGACCTTCCTCATTGCTATTCTCCTATTTGCTTCACTCATTCTTCCTAATCACAACGTTTCCCAGAAAAATAGTTCAATGCAAATGCAAATCCACCGTTATTTTTCAGATTTACAGGAAGGCTTTCAAATTGTAGTTCATTCAGTGATCGGAAAAATGATGGTTGCTTCGCTTGTGACGAACTTTGCATTAGGCGCACTGATTAGTAGTCTACCTGCATATGGGGCAACATTAGGTGGGTCTGGAATGTACGGGTTATTGATGGGTGCAATGGCGATTGGGAGTTTAATCGGGGCACTCATTGCAAAACGCTTTGAAAATAAGCCGATTGGTAAAATGCTGATTGGAGGCTATTTTATAGGTTTCTGTCTATGGATGGCTGCTGTACTTTCACCGAATCCCCTACTTACTGTCGTGCTCTTTGCGACAAGTATGATCGCGCCGGGATGTAATAATGTGCTCAATTTCACACTGATCCAAAGCATTGTACCTCGAACTATGCTTGCACGTGCAATGTCACTTGTTGCCAGTATGGCTACATGTATTATGCCTCTAGGCTCACTGGTTGGTGGATCCTTAACTTCCCTATTTGGACCAAAGATCATCTTTTTCGTATCCTCATTTGGCTTTCTCTTCTATTCATTATATGTGCTCACAATGCCAATTTTACGTCATTTACCATCAGCGGGGAACGCTGATCCGGAAAACTACGGATTTCCAGGTGAAGTAAATCCAATTCAAGAACAAGTGTAATAAAAGAATAAGCTGTTGACTGAGTAGAGATGGAATAGATCTGCTCAGTTTTTGTATACTGTTAATTTCATGCTGAAGGTGGCGTTTTTCTAAGACTAGCGACTGATTCATACGCGGAAGAACTTTGCTACATTGTATGTAGATAATAAGTTAGCTTAAGGAAGGAAGTTAGATGATGAAAGGTTTGATCCGCAATAAGAACTTTATGATCCTATTTATTGGTCGCTTGATTACAAATATTGGTGACAGCATGTACTACATTGCAGCCATGTGGCTGGTCTACAAATTAGGAGGATCTGCTTTTTACTCCGGTCTTGCAGGATTTTTAACCATGCTTCCACAAGCCTTGCAATTTATCTGTGGCCCAATGATTGATCGTTCTTCAATTCGAAAATTACTCATCAACACTCAGTTAATTCAAGCACTTCTCCTGAGTATCATTCCGATCGCGTATCGTTTTCATGTGCTCTCAATTTCACTTATTCTCATTATTATGCCGCTTGCAGCATTTCTTAATCAGTTTTCCTTTCCGGCAGAGAACGCATTAATTCCAAGAATCCTCCCAAGAGATCAACGAGTCTCAGCAAATTCATTAATGTCCGTTGCTGTACAAGGTACTGATGCTGCTTTTAATGCGATTAGTGGCGTACTTGTTGCACTTGTCGGTGCGATGGCGTTATATACTGCCGACATCATCACTTTTCTCATTACTGCTCTACTCTTTGCAGCACTTCAATTGCCAGAGAACCATGTAGAAAAAGCAAATCAATCACTAGGTGCACAAACAAAAAGATATTTTATCGACCTTAAAGAAGGATTTCAGCTTGTGCTCCATTCTTTACTTGGAAAGATACTTGTCGCGGGTGCGATCACCAACTTTGCATTTGGCGCAATGATGGCGTCCTTACCTGCCTATGCAGATTCACTAGGTGGGGCGAAAACATATGGGTTTCTGCTAGCCGGAATGTCAATTGGAGTACTTGTTGGCGCAGCAATCGCTGGACTCTTTGAACGTTTCGCATTTGGGCATTTAATGGTAATCAGCTATGCAGCTGGATTTATTTTCTGGATTGGTTCTGCACTGATTCCCATTTTCATTTTAAAAATTGTTCTCTTTGCAATGAGTATGGTTCCGATTGGTTTAAATAATGTACTCAGTTTTGCAATGATGCAAAATGTTATTCCAGAAAAATTACTTGCACGGTCGGTTTCTGTTATGGCAAGTATCTCTTCATGCATCATGCCACTGGGATCTCTTCTTGGTGGTTCCTTAGCCGCTCTATTCGGCCCACAGCTTATTTTTACACTGACCAGTGTCAGCTTGCTTTTCATAGCTGTTTATGTGAGTCTCGTTCCGATTCTTCGCAGGATCCCATCCGTACACAACGTTTGCCCTGATGATTTCGGCTTTTAATAAAAGATGGAGAGTAAATGATGTAAGAGTATTATCGTAGAAGAACAGAGAAAATGAAGCAGTAGGGAGATTCCCATACTGCTTCATTAGTATTTATATTCAATTATTCGTTAATCAACTGTTCACCAATGTGACGAATGATATGGCTTCTCGTAAGTAATCCCACAACATGTCGTTCATCATCGACGACTGGGATGCGCTTGATATGGTAATGAGAAAGCAATTTAAGAACGGAATCCAAATCTTTATCTTCATGAACCATCTGTAAATTCTTCTTTTTCATTAAATCTTTTACTTGCTGATCCAGAAGATCTCTTATTTTTTCGGTAGATAGATCAACACGAATCGCTGAAATTAATGAATAGAGATCATAGATGGTTTGCTGCTTGGGTGATAGTGCGCGTAACAAATCGCCATCGCTGATGTAGCCAACTAATCGATCGTTTCCATCCAAGACCGGAGCACCACCGATGTTGTGATCAATCATTGTCTTAATGAGTGACTTAATGGTATCCGTTTCACGAACAGTCACCACATTTTTGATCATTAATTGTTCGACAAGCATCAGCATTCGCCTCCTTAAGCGTTTGAACTATATCTTCTGTTTCTCTTATTATTATACCATGTTTATGTAACCGCTTAAACATTATCCACTCTGTTGTTCTGTCCCCTTCTTACTCACGAATCGCATAGAAAAATTCAATGTGTTGTTAAAACTGAGCCACTTAACTTTATGAGTCAAAACCATGTTGAACAAACTTTCTGCTCAAAGTGGCATAGTCATCTTTTTCAAGAATATAGTATTTTATGGGCAATCCTCATAAGGAGATGACAAGCGGACATGGATGTGTTAAAAGTTTCAGCAAAATCTATACCTAATTCTGTTGCCGGTGCCCTTGCACATGCAATGAGGGAACAAAAAACAGCGGAAATACAAGCAATTGGCGCAGGAGCGCTCAATCAAGCCGTAAAAGCCGTAGCCATCGCTAGAGGCTTCGTCGCACCGAGCGGACTTGATCTCATTTGCATTCCAGCATTTACAGATATTCTGATTGATGGAGAAGAACGGACAGCAATCAAGCTCATCGTTGAACCACGTTGAAAGGGTGTCATAAAGACCCTTTTGTCACTTCGATCAAATCTAAAGTGACTTAAAAGTGACCTAACGGTGCCAAAAAGAAATGGTTTGTCATGAATGAATGCGAAAATGTTCTCATGATGTTTCGTAGTGTTCTCGACATTTTGACTTCGCAAATAATTGTAAAAAAGACAGTTTCACCTATGCGTGAAGCTGTCTTTTTTATAGATTTATAGTCACCTTATAATCCATCAATCAAAAAACAAATGATCATCATTAATTAATATACGTTCGATTTTGCTTGCTTTACCTGTTTTGTCATTAACGTGAATCAGTACTGCGCTTAATTGGCCCGGCCCTTCTTCACTTTCAAAACGAACCGGCATCGATGTAAGGAAGCGTTTGGTCACCGATGCCCTTTGCACACCAATAATTCCATTATAAGGTCCGGTCATCCCGACATCGGTGAGATACGCAGTGCCCTGTGGAAAGATCCGTTCATCTGCGGTTTGAACATGGGTATGCGTACCAACAACTGCGGAAACAGTGCCATCCAAATACCAACCTAGTGCAAGTTTCTCACTCGTCGTTTCCGCATGCACATCAATAAAGATAATTGGTGTTTTCTTTCGTGCCTCGTCTACGAGCTGTTTTACAGTGCTAAATGGATCATCTAACGGTGGAAGAAAGACGCGTCCTTGTATATTAATCACAGCAACTTGGATATTATGTGGCAATGTCAAGAAGCGAAGCCCCGTTCCAGGTGTTCCTGCCGGGAAGTTTGCCGGTCGAACAAGTTGCTTGGCATCGTCAATAAATTCAAAGATTTCGCGATTATCCCAGGTGTGATTCCCCATCGTGAGCATATCCGCACCAACTTCAAGCAGCTGTCTGTAAATTTTCTTTGTAAGTCCCTTTCCATGTGCGGCATTTTCAGCATTCACAATTGTTGCCGTCGGATTAAACTTACTCTTCAATTTCGGCAGATAGTCTTGGATCATCTGCCTCCCCGTGCGTCCGTAGACATCACCGACAAATAGTATCTTCATTCTCCACGCTCTTTTCCGAGTACTTCTTTATTTCAATCTTAAATTCAAGTAAAAAAATATTGGCTGAGTTCACCTGATCCAAAGTCAAGAGCTGATTTGTTTCGGTTAATGCTCACTTGATCATTATCTAGTTCGTGAGTGCAGCATATGACCGATTACTCAACGTAAATTATTTAAATATAGTATAAAAAAGGCGGCTGTTCGCCGCCTTTCTTATTTCGCATATTCTACAGCTCGCGTTTCACGAATTACCGTTACTTTGATATTTCCTGGATAATCCAGTTCATTTTCAATCTTTTGGGTGATTTCATGCGCTAACTGATAGGACTTCGCGTCGTCAACGATATCTGGCTGAACAATGATGCGAATTTCACGACCTGCTTGAATCGCATAGGATTTCTCAACACCCTCAAAGGATTCTGAAATTTCCTCTAACTTTTCGAGCCTATGGATATACGTCTCAAGCGTCTCACGTCTTGCTCCAGGTCTTGCAGCAGACAATGCATCGGCAGCGGCCACAAGTACTGAAATGACAGAAGTAGCTTCCGTGTCACCATGGTGAGACGCGATACTGTTAATCACAACCGGGTGCTCCTTGTACTTCGTCGCCAATTCTACGCCGATTTCAACATGGCTACCTTCAACCTCATGATCAATCGCTTTACCGATATCGTGTAGAAGTCCGGCTCTTCTAGCCAAATGCTCATCCTCACCGAGTTCGGCAGCCATCATTCCAGCTAAGAAAGCAACCTCCACTGAATGCTTCAAAACATTTTGACCGTAGCTCGTTCTGAAGTGGAGTCGACCCAAAATTTTAATTAAGTCCGGATGCAGACTGTGGATGCCAACCTCAAAGGTTGTTTGTTCACCATAATCGCGAATTTTCTCATCGACCTCATGCCGTGATTTTTCAACCATCTCTTCAATACGTGCTGGATGGATACGACCATCCTGCACAAGTTTTTCAAGAGCAATTCGCGCAACTTCGCGGCGAATCGGATCAAATCCCGACAATATGACTGCTTCCGGAGTATCATCAATGATCAAGTCAATCCCCGTTAAAGTTTCTAACGTACGAATGTTTCGACCTTCTCGTCCGATAATACGTCCTTTCATCTCGTCATTTGGCAAGTTAACAACCGAAACAGTAGTCTCAGTAACATGATCAGCCGCACAACGCTGAATCGCTAGAGAAAGAATGCTTTTTGCTTTCTTTTCAGCATCTTCTTTCGCTCGTGTCTCAATGTCCTTTGCGATCTGAGCAGCCTCATGAGCCGTTTCCTGTCTCACTTGGTTCAAGATAAGCTCTTTCGCCTCATCATTAGTTAGTCCGGATATTCGTTCGAGTTCTGACTGCTGTTTACGCAGCGATTCCTCCACTTTGCTTTCCATCTCTTCAATTTGTCGACGTTTCTTGCTAAGAGATTCCTCCCTTTTTTCCAATGAACTTTCTTTATTATCGAGAGATTCGCTTTTTCGATCGAGCAGATCCTCTTTCTGCAAAAGGCGGTTTTCCTGCCTCTGAAGTTCATTTCGCCGATCACGTGCCTCATTCTCAGTCTGAGTTCTAAGCGTGTGAATTTCGTCTTTTGCTTCCAAGAGCGCTTCCTTTTTCAAGGCTTCCGCATCTCGGTGTGCATCATCAACGATTTGGCGTGCCGCAGTTTCAGCAGTAGCAATTTTTGCTTCAGCAATTTTCTTTCGAATGTAATAGCCAACAAACAGACAAACTACAGAGGTCAGCGCAATGGAGGCGATCATAACATAAGCTGTCATCATTTCACCTCCTTGCTTTTCCATATCATCAATAAGTAAAACAAATGTTTTTACTTTTGAATGATGCTTAACGTAGCGACAAATGGAAAGTAAGATCTTTCAGTGTTCATATTCGATTGCTCGTGATAACGAGTGGATTGAAAGGAACCTTTAAGCGAATTACTTTCTTTATCACCCTTAAGCATGTTCATGCGATAAGTTTACATAATCAAAAAATCAAAAACTTTGTAGTTACATGTTCATTGTATAATTGCCTATTTGGGTTGTCAACCTTACGCAATCCAAGCATTGAGGAAACTACTGTTATTTTCTGATTTTTCAACATCATTAAAAGCGTTCACACCACAAAAAAGAACTTACACCACGATACAGGTGCAAGTTCTTCGTTGTAGAGATTATGACTCAATCAGTTATCTATTATTCTTCGTCAGGAAGTGGCTGCGCTTCTGCATTAACCGAAGCCTCGTCAGGAAGGTCATCTAAGTTATAGTGTGCACGAATTTGTTGCTTAATCGCATCTTTTACGGCTTCATTTTCTTTCAGGTACAATTTCGCATTCTCACGACCTTGCCCCAATCGTTCCTTATTGTAAGAATACCATGAGCCGCTCTTTTCAACGATATCGAGATCCGCTCCAATGTCGAGAATTTCGCCTTCTTGGGAGATCCCTTGTCCATACATAATGTCCACTTCAGCTTGTTTGAAAGGAGGTGCAACCTTGTTTTTCACGACTTTAATTCTTGCTCTGTTACCTACAATGTCATTCCCTAGTTTCAAAGCCTCAGCACGACGTACTTCTAAGCGTACAGAAGCATAGAATTTAAGTGCACGCCCACCTGGTGTCGTTTCAGGATTGCCGAACATAACGCCTACCTTCTCACGAATCTGGTTGATAAAGATTGCCGTTGTCTTAGACTTGCTGATAGCTCCTCCCAATTTTCTCAACGCTTGAGACATCAAACGCGCCTGCAAACCAACATGCGCGTCTCCCATTTCGCCTTCAATTTCCGCTTTTGGAACTAATGCAGCAACGGAATCGATGACAATAATATCAACTGCTCCACTACGCACCAACGCTTCGGCAATTTCAAGAGCCTGCTCACCGGTATCCGGTTGTGAAAGAAGTAGTTCATCAATATTAACACCAAGATTTTCTGCATATACCGGATCCAATGCATGTTCTGCATCGATAAACGCAGCTTGTCCGCCACCTTGTTGTGCTTCAGCGATCGCATGCAGTGCAACTGTTGTTTTACCTGAGGATTCAGGACCATATATTTCAATAATTCGGCCACGTGGATAACCACCGACACCCATTGCTATATCTAAAGCCAGTGAACCGCTTGATACTGTTGATACTCGCTGTTCCGGCCGTTCTCCTAATCTCATAATCGAACCTTTGCCAAATTGTTTTTCGATCTGGCGAAGTGCATTGTCGAGTGCTGCTTTTCGTTCATTCTTTTCAGCCATTATCGTGGTTCATCTCCTTCAACATTCTCTTATGCTATCATACCTTTTTTCAAAAAAGAGCACAAGTGTTCTGCGAATATTTATTCGCTTTTTTTCTATGTTAAAATCTTTCGGTGTTGCTTTATTGATTCTAGCTATGTGTTCGCTTCCATCGACGCCTCGCGAGCCTCATCGATGTAGTCTCGCTGGCGCCAATCAATGATCCCGCAGGCGTCTCCCACATTATCTTTTAATCAGAAAACAGCATGAAAATTGAACATAATTATTGATTAAGTAATGGAAGTGTTCTCAAATGCCTTCTGACAAGATCATAACCAGTCTTAGCCGATTGTGTTCTGATCTTTTGGCGTGCTCCATTGAACTGGAATCGATAACTTTGAGTCTCATGAGCGTCACTGAAACCAATATAAACCGTTCCAACTGCTTTTCCTTCGCTCTTGTCCGGCCCGGCAACACCAGTAAAAGATAGCCCGATATCTGAATGGCATAACTTCCGAACAGATTCTGCCATGTGCTTTGCACAGCGATCACTAACCGCGCCATCACTTGCTAAAACCTCAGAAGGTACATGTAGAAGATCTGCTTTGACTTGATTTGTATACGAAACTACCCCACCCTTTAGCACAGAAGATGCTCCTGGAATACCAGCCATCCAATCAGCAGCCATTCCTCCGGTCAGGCTTTCTGCAAAAGCGATCGTTTTCTTTTGATCTACTAAGAGTTTAAATACAATCTCAGGCAGTGAATCTTCGTTATAGCCATATAAAAATTGGCCAACACGAGAATCAATTTCTGCTTCAATTTTGTCAAGCATTGCATTTGCTTGCTCAACCCGTTCGTGCTTCGCTGTCAGTCTCAGCGTCACTTCACTCTCTTTTGCAAGTGGAGCAATGGTTGGATTGGATTGTGCATCAATGAGATCGATAATTTTGGTTTCGAGCTGAGATTCTCCAATTCCAAAGAAACGGAGAACACGGGACTGTATATGCTCATTATTACGGCTGGCTAGATAGCCACTGGCAAAATCAAGAAACATTGGTTTCATTTCTGAAGGTACACCCGGCATCAGTAAGTATAAATGATTCTCTGCATCAACAATCATACCCGGTGCCATGCCATGGTGATTGGGCAATACCTGGCTACCTTCGATAACAAGGGCCTGTTTCTTATTATTCTCAGTCATTTCACGGCCAGTCACTTTAAAGTATTCAAGAATACTATCCATAGCTTCCTGATCAGTGACCAGCTTCCTTCCGAGTACTTGAGCAACAGTCTCTTTTGTCAAGTCATCTTTGGTCGGACCAAGGCCGCCTGTAAAAATTAATAGATCAGCCCTTGTTTCCGCTTTTTTGATCACATCAATCATTCTGGCTTCATTATCACCGCATACGGTATGAAAAAAAACATCAATACCCAGTGTAGCTAAATGCTCAGATATAAATTGAGCATTCGTATTAGCAATCTGCCCAAGAAGCAGTTCTGAACCGACTGCAATAATTTCCGCATTCATGTGCAAGAACTCCTCTCATGCGTTTTCAGATCTAGTATTCTCTCACTATTATCAGGCACACAGGCATGGAGCGCAAGTCCGTTCTCCTTATTTAGAGCGAAGAATAATCTCGCTGTTTTTGTAAAAGTAGTCTACACCCGAAATGACAGTTAGGAGGACAGCTACCCAAAGGATGATCTGATCGAGCGGAAAACCGTTCAAACCAAATGGAACATTATTAAACAAAAAGAGGATGATCGCAACCATTTGCGAGAACGTCTTCCATTTGGCAATTTTGCTTGCTGCGATCACTTCGCCTTCCTCAACAGCAACAAGGCGCAAACCGGTAACAGCAAACTCCCGAGCCAAAATTAAGATGACCATCCAAGATGCCATTCTTCCTAGACCCACAAAGGAGACAAAAGCACTCATCACAAGCAATTTATCAGCGAGTGGATCAAGCAGTTTCCCAAAATTGGTCACCAATTGATAGTTACGTGCAAGCTGACCATCAAGCCAATCTGTGAATGAAGCGAGAATAAAGATGACTGCGGCGATCAATTGAGATACAGGGAGATGGTAAATTCCCGCACTCAATGTACCCAAATGAATCGGAGAAAGAAGGAAGATTAAAAAAAGTGGAATCATAATCATGCGTGATACAGTTAATTTATTAGCGATATTCATCAACAATTCCTCCTATTCTGTTCTTGAAACTATGAATAAACAATGACGGTTAATTCCATTAGAAACTTAGTATAATCCAAAAAAAGTGAGCCACCACAAAGGCTGGCCCATTAGAAAGAAAGCAATTACTTAGTGTAGTTGATAATCAAATGCTGAACAGTAGCCGTGTTTGAAAATTTCACTGTTTTACCATTAATTTTGAACACCGTACCTGGTACATTTCCGAATTGAATGTTTAATGTTTGTACATTGGTTGCGTCAAAACGATAGGATTTCTTACCATTTGCCGCCACTGTACCTTGAGCAATAAGCTTACTTGTTTTTGCGTCAGACGCCATGAACCAAGCCGGACGATCCGTCTTTGCCGTTACTGTAACAATGAATTTCTTTGCGCCGGATAAGGTATATGTGGTCGTAGAACCTTGTACCTTCTCCTGCTTCATTTTCTGTGTTGTAGATGAAGCGTCTGAAGAACTGCTTGATGTGTCCGAATTTTCCGAAGATGAGTTGCTACTGGATGAAGTACTGCTCCCTTTATATTGTACCGCATTTCCATTGCTCTGATCTGCACTTGGATTGGTACGATTCCCTGCAAAATGCGTGACAAGAATGTACACAATCATGAGTGCGATTAGTACAAATACAAGTACAATAGCTTTATTAACAAACGATGACCAATTGCTCGCGCGAACAGCATTACGTCGCAACGGTTTCGGCGTGCGATCTGCTTCACTCCCGTCAGGCGGCATCGTTCGCGATTCTACAGGTTGCCTATTAATACTAGGCATGTCGCTAGCATATTGTTCCGATAAACTTTTGAAATCTAAGTCTACAGCCTCAGCATAGCTTTTTATAAAAGCTCTAGTGTAGAACTCACCAGGTAACTGGCTGAAGTCGCCTTCCTCGATTGCTTTGAGATAGCGCTTTTGAATTTTTGTTTCCTCTTGAAGAGCGTCCAGAGACAAGTTTTTCTGTTCACGGGCTTCCTTAAGAGCTTGACCAAGTTCACTCAATCCTAACACCTGCCATTATGAATTTGCATCAGGCCATGAAAAATCCTGGATATTCGGGATGCTCCCATATGTTGTTTCTTCTTTGCGTTGATTGCGGAGTTCGATAATAGAGTCAAACATTTTATTTGAAAACTTAGTTCCTCTCACAAAGGTATCCGGATGCTCAATAACCTTAGTGACAGGAAGCCTCATCAATTCACGATAAGTGCCCAATGACTTTCTGACCTCATCCTTTGGGACAACGCACGATCCAATAACAAAAAGATGATTTTAGGTACGTTGATCCTTAGACAGTTCCGCTCGAACCGCCTGTTTCAAAAGTGTTGATGAGACAAACTGCCAGCGCTTATTAGCGGATACACTGGCTCTAAAGTTGACTCTGACTTACCAACTCTAGGAAGTCCTCAAATTCCGAGCAGAAGGTGGATCGGCATTTTAAACCATTCGGTCATAAACTCAACGAGAAACTAATTTCATCCCGTGAGAACCGAAATGTTTCACACTCACCGGTGTCCCTCTCGACGTATCGGCCATGACAAACAGCCAGTCTGTCACCTATGGTTGTCTGCCGTACTTTTGTCAGATGAGTGGTTTCCAATGATGTTTAGACGGTAGAAATTCTTGATTCTGCAGATCATCACATGATGACACAAGTCATCCATGACGCTCGTCATCTACATCGTTTAGTGTTAAACTATTTATTCCAAGTTTGCCAAGAAGTGAGGACACTTCACCAAGTAATCCTGGCCTGTTGTTATGTATTTCGTACTCAAGAGCCCATTCTTTACCGTCGAACATGAAGTGACCCCCTTCGCATCCACCTTTGTCACACATATCTTCTTGGCAAAATTTTAGAATGAAACGTCCAAACCCCACCTGTACGATCTAAGGAGTCTCGCATCCTTTTCGCTCGAATTAATCATCCACAAAATCCAGAAAAATCATGTACAAATCAATACTCACGTTACTAATATTATCATATCTTTACTCTTTTAACGATACGATAGCGAAAAAAAAGAGACACTACGGATCCAATACCTAAAGGTTAGGTCTTATGGACCAAATCCAGGTTTTGTTCCAGCACGTGCCTCTTCTTTTGTATTAATGAAAGTCAAAAAATCATCATCAAACAAATTATTGTGATGATTTTACAGGGTCCGAAGTCACCATTTTCATCATCAGTCGAGCAAGGACAAGACGTTCCGGTTCCGCAGCAACCGACCACAAGTCTTTAAGCACACGATCCTGATCATTTTTCGGATCAACATTTTCACTTAGATAGTCCCCGATTTTCTTTGCGAAACTCGTAATCGTGTCCTCGCTCATACCAAGGTTTTCTGCTTGCTCAACGCGATCGCCGAGAAAATCTTTCCACCGATTCCAGTTGTCAAAAATTGACATAACAATTCCTCCTTTTATCGAAATCTTTATTAGGTTTCCAAAGATCACGAATTTTAACCAAAAGAAGAATGTTAACAATACCACGCTCCATTGATTGACACAATTTGACCACTGATGTAGCTCGCTTTGTCACTCATCAAGTACTTGATCAACGAGGCCACTTCATCAGGCTGAGCTAATCGGCCCATCGGAATCTCTTCTTTGACATATTCGATATCCTCAGGACTGAACAATTGCATCATCGACGTATCTACTGCACCTGGAGCTACAGCGTTAACTGTTATTCCGCTTGGTGCAACTTCTTGGGCAAGTGCTTTTACAAATGCATTCTGCCCTCCTTTGACCATTGAGTAAAGCACTTCCGTTGAGGCACCCTTCAACCCCCAAATTGAAGAAACCAACACGATGTTTCCAGCTCTTGCTTGGATCATTGGTTTGATTAAGTCTTGCAGGAGACGAAACGGACTCGTCAGTTGCAGCTGGATCATTTTTTTTGTCGTCTCTAATGGTGTGTCTTGAAACAAGTTAATCTCACTAAATCCACTTGCGTAAATAACACCGGTCACGGGCTTGTCCATTTGCATCAGTAATTGATCCGGACCCTTTTCACATGAGAGATCAGCCTGGAGACAAGTGAATGTCTGGCTTGGATAATTTTCTTGAAGTTTTTGCGCAAGCTTTTCAACAGCTTTTTTTGAATTATTATAATGTAAATAGAGCGATGCACCGGCCTCTGCCAATGCTTCTGCAGTTGCACTGCCAATCGCACCGCTCGCACCTGTGATTAAGATTAATTTTTGCATGGGAACAACTCCGATTTGGTTGACATTGGTTTATCCTTCTCTTAGCGTCCGCTCACTTCATCACTCTGTTTTGGCACAAGAACAGACCGTGGTTTGCTGCCTTCATAAGGCCCAACAATATGTCGTTCCTCCATGGCATCAATAAGTCGAGCAGCCCTTGTATAGCCGATTCGAAAACGACGCTGCAACATGGATACACTTGCAGTCTGCATGCCAACAACAAGTTGAACAGCATCATCAAAGAGCTCGTCCTCAACTTCTTCTTGAGGTTGCTCCGGCTGTTCGGTCGGAATCATATCTTTTCGATAATTTGCTTTTTGTTGGCCAATTACATGGTGAACAACTGCTTCAACCTCGTCGTCAGAAAGAAATGCACCTTGTATGCGCACCGGTTTTGATGCACCGATTGGCAAGAAAAGCATATCGCCTTTTCCCAGCAGCTTTTCCGCACCACCGGAATCAAGAATTGTACGCGAATCCATCATCGATGAAACGCTAAACGCAATCCGTGATGGAATATTGGCTTTGATGACACCGGTAATAATGTCAACAGACGGTCTTTGTGTCGCAATAATTAAATGGATTCCTGCCGCACGCGCCATTTGCGCAAGTCTAGTTACAGTCTCTTCTACATCTTTGGAAGCCACCATCATCAAATCAGCAAGTTCATCAATGATGACCACAATATAAGGCATCAATGGTTGTTTTTCCTCATGCTCCTGATTAAACTTTCGCACAGCTTCATTATAGCTTTCCAAATTCCGTGTTCCGCTCTCAGAGAAAAGTTCATATCTCCTCTCCATCTCGCCCAGCACATTTTTCAATCCTTGTGCTGCTTTTGCCGGATCGGTTACGACCGGAGTTAATAGATGAGGAATACCATTATATACATTGAGTTCAACCATTTTAGGGTCGATCATGAAAAGTTTGACTTCACTTGGTTTGGTTCGCATCAATAGGGTAATAATAATACCGTTTATACAGACACTTTTCCCACTCCCTGTTGCGCCTGCAACAAGCAAGTGTGGCATTTTATTTAGATCAGCAAGAATGGGTTCGCCCGAAATATCTCGACCAAGACCAATTGTCAATTTGGAATATGCTCTTTTGGCATTTTTTGACTCTAATACTTCGCGAAGGCAAACCATAGCTACTTCTTGATTTGGGACTTCTATACCTACTGCCGATTTTCCAGGGATTGGTGCCTCAATTCGAATATCTTTCGCCGCTAAAGCAAGTGCCAAGTCATCGCTAAGGCTGAGAATTCTGCTCACTTTTACACCGGATTCCGGATATACTTCATATCTGGTTACCGCAGGTCCAAGATGCACTTCTTTAACTGTTGCTCGAACACCAAAACTTTCAAAGGTTCTTTCCAATGTTCGTACATTCTCAGCAATGTGTTTTCGTTCATTATTTTGAGCATTTTTCCCAGGCATGTGGAGCAACGATAACGACGGTAACTGATAATCTGCATTTTCAACAGGCAATTGGGTAAAATCCGGTGTCACCTCATCATCCTCATAGTCATCAACAGATAATTGCTTGCTATCCGTAGCCGGCGACACATCCATCGGGTCTAACGCTGTATCATTAAAATCATGGATCTCAGGTTCAACAGATCTTGTTTCCAGCGGATCTTGCACATCTTGTGGTTTTTCCTTATGTTGTTCCGGTTGACGATCTGAGGTAGGCTTTCTTTTACGTTCTCTTGAGAAAAGTCCGACAATCGATGCTTTCCCATGCGCCGCATTTTTTTTAATCGAACGGAAGAGCCCCCCAAATAATTTTTTCGTCATGTCTCGGAGTGAATGTCCTGTAATAAGAATGACGGAAACCATAAATAAGAATGCAGTCATAAAATAGGTTCCTGTTGTTGAAAATAGGAAATAAAAAAAGGCAAACCCAACAGCCCCAATTAATCCGCCGCCAAGCCCTTGACTCGGAATCTCACCCGACAATTCTCCGCGAAACAATAAAAATGTGTTATAAATTACTGAACGGTTTTGCCAAACATTTGCTTGTGAAAGAGACTCGAATAAGCGCACATGGCTGATCAACAGCAATGTAAAAGTGAGCAAATAAACGCCCGATAATCTTCTCGTAAAAAAAACAGGTTGTTTTCTAAATAAAATATAGTAAACCGAGAGGACAAGGAAAAACAAAAGAAGTAGAACCCACCAGTCACCAGTAAATAGGCGTGCAGCTTCCTTAATCACTTCCCCGGCAACACCCAAACTGCTAATACCAATGCAGGTGAGCGCAAACATGCACAGTCCGCCTACTTCATAAATAAGGGTTTCTTTCCACCCTATACTCGCACGTGTTCGCTTTCTTTTTTTCTTTGCCATTGTTCACTTGCACCTCAACATTTTCATACGTATTCCAAGTATATTGTTCTTTTAATGTACTCTAATTAACTGTTTTTGGCAAAGCATGACCTATAGGACAACTCTGAGAACAATCAAACCGCGCCCCTTTAAAAATTGAGAAAAACCGCGCAAAAATATCGCACAGTCCCTACTTCTCCAGGATGCTGTAGCTTTTGCGTTGCATTTGCTTTTGTCCGCTTCGCTTGCTTGCATCAACTAGGACGGTCCCATAGGCGTCTCTCATCTTCTCACTATGTTTTTATGCAAGTCGCGCATTTATTTCTTGCCTACAAAAAAAGTGTCTCACAGTCATAAAATTGACTTTTGAGACACCTTCTTCTTAAAATTCCATGATAATTGGCAGTATCATTGGACGGCGTTTGGTTTTATCAAAAAAGTAACGGCTTAGCGAATCACGAATTCCACTCTTTAGCGATGACCACTCGGATACGTGCTGTGTCAATGATTTTGACAGCACTTCGGAAACAATATGATTAGCTTGATCGAGAAGATCTTCCGACTCCCGAACATATACAAACCCGCGAGTAATAATTTCAGGCCCTGCAAGAATTTTCTTTGTCCTTCTCCCCAGTGTTACAACAACAATGACTGTACCATCTTGGGAAAGCAAACGGCGGTCTCTCAACACAATATTTCCGACATCACCTACACCTAATCCATCAACAAGTAATTGACCAGCAGGAATAGAATCTGAAGATCTGGCTTCACCATTCGTAAACTCAACAACATCGCCTTTATCCAAAAGGAACGTACGACTTGCTGAAATACCCATTGATTCTGCAATATCTTGATGAGCCTTCATCATTTTGAATTCACCATCAATAGGGATCACATACTTCGGACGGGTAAGTTGAAGCATCAGTTTTATATCTTCTTCAGAACCATGTCCTGAGACATGGACGTCCTTACCAAAGACCACTTGAGCACCTTCACTCATTAATTGATCAATCGCATGGGTAACTGTTGTTTCATTACTTGGCGTTAAAGATGCAGCATAAATAATTAAGTCATCTTCTTTGAGTCTCAACTTTTTATGCAAGTGATTGGCAAGGCCGGTTAATGGAGTAAGAGGATCTCCATCTGGACCACTCGTTAGAATTGCAATATCTTCAGCAGGCTGTTTCAAAGATTTATCCCAGTTGATGAAAATATTCTTTGGGATATCAAGGAAACCGTTTTTCGCTGCAATTGAAATGACCCGATCTAAGAATTTTCCATCAATGGCCACTCTGCGGTGATGGCGTTCACAAGCATAAAGAAATTGTTGAATGCGATGAATGTTGGTTGCATGAATAGCAACGATTACACGGGCATCTGCAGAATACAGAATGTGATTAAAATGATCTCCAATAATGGAATCCGATTGTGCTTTTCCCGGGAGTTCTGCATGTTTGCTATCTGATAGTAAGCAGAGTACGCCTTCATCACCAATTTCCGATATTTTACTTATGTCTGTGCGAATACCCCCAACGGGCGTAAAGTCAAATTTATAATCGCCAGAATGAACGATATAGCCTTGGGCTGTTTGAATTGCAAAGCCAACTGCATCAGGGACACTGTGATAGGTTCGAAAACATTTAATGATGTGTTGTCCGACTTTCAAGTCTTTATCCGGGTTCAGTGTACTAAATAAATCCCTCGGGTAACTCTCTCCCAATTTTCTCAGGCTTTCCCAAACCAGTGCTAGAGTGAATCTCGTTCCATATACCGGAACTTTCAATGTTCTGAGCAAATAGGGAAGTCCACCGATATTTGCTTGATGTCCGTGTGTGAGGAATAATCCTCGTATTTGATCACGGCGCTCAATCAAATAAGATACATCAGGAATCACAGTATCGACCCCAAGCATATCTTCATGGGGATGCATTAATCCCGCATCAATAATATAAATGTCATGATTCACCTCAATGACTGTCATATTATTTCCAATTTCGCCAACGCCGCCCATTGCATAAATTTTCACACTTTCTTTCTTGGCATGTGACAATGGGCATTCCTCCTATTAAATTGAGCAGTCATCGCTATTGACCCGAACTAATCATTGTTTTTATTATACCCAATCCAAATTGCAAAGTACAATTTTTTATCATTCAATTTTGCCAATGTCCACCATTTGCGCGCGTTAGACAGATTTGCTTAGATCTATAGTTTTCAGATATGCTTCAGCAGATACAATTGCGCTCTGCAGTAATGCATCGGTGATCTGATCGATGACTAGGCTTGGTAGTTCATCTCCATTGAGTTGTTCAGGCAAATACGGTACGTGAATAAATCCGGCAAGTTTCGAACTTCTTGATTGCTTGAGTTGATGCATTAATTTATAAAAAACATGATTGCACACAAATGAACCGGCACTTTCAGAGAGCTCAGCAGGAATTCCTAATTGACGAATAGCGTTAACCATGTCCTGGACAGGAAGCGTAGAAGTATAGTTCTCAGGCCCATCATTGGCAATTAACTGATTCTTCAAAATCACTCCTTCATTGTCCGGATTTTCGGAATCACTTTTGTTCACTGCATAGATTTCCGGGTTAATCGCATGTCGGCCCCCTGCTTGTCCCACAATAATGATAACCTCAGGACAAATAACACGGACAGAAGCGAATAACCGATCTGCCGCTTCGCTATACGAAACGGGAAGCTTGGTTGCAAAGAGTTCGACATGATCCGTTGCCTGTATCCCATCCAGACGTCTCACAGCTTCCCAAGATGGATTGAGATCACTTCCCCCAAATGGTGCGAAGCCGCCTAATAATACTCTCATTCATGATTCCTCCAGATATACAAAAATTAAAGGTGAATAGAACCGATTGTGTTCTCATTCACCTTCATCTCTATTTCATTTATTTGCTAATTCCTAAACTCAAACTTCTCTTTAAAGCTTGATATACATTTGTCAGTGATGTATGTTCCTCTTCTGTGAGTTCCACCATTGGCAAGCGAACACTACCCACTGCAATGCCGAGATCATTGAGTAACGCTTTCACAGGTGCAGGACTCGGTACTGCAAACAGTTCCCGCATGAATGGGAGCATCCTTTGATGCTGAATTGCTGCTTTTTCAATTTGACCGGATCTAAAGTTGTTCATCATCTGTTTCATTTCTGGAGCAATGACATGAGATGAAACGGAAATCACACCATGCCCTCCTATAGCAAGTATAGGTAGTGTGAGTCCGTCATCTCCGCTATATAAATGAAAATGCTCATCGGTTCCACTAATTATTTCAGCCATTTGATCTAAATCCCCACTTGCTTCCTTCACAGCTACAATATTTTCTAAATGTGAAAGTCGAATGATTGTTTCAGCAGAAATATTTACTTTAGATCGGCTTGGAATATTATACACAATGATTGGAACATCAACCTGTTCGGCAATCGCTTGAAAATGTGCATAGATTCCTGCCTGATTCGGCTTATTATAATAAGGAGCGACAACCATAATTGCATCTACGCCCAGCTTCGCAGCTTCTTTAGAAAGGGCAATGGAAGCACTTGTATTATTGCTTCCAGTTCCAACGATCACTTTAATACGTCCATCCACCACTCGAACTACATGTTCAAATAAAGCTAATTTTTCTTCTTGTGAAAGTGTTGGCGATTCACCGGTTGTTCCGGCAACGACGACACCATCCGAACCCGTTTTGATCAAGTGTTCCAAAAGATCACTGGTCCTCTTTAAACTTACTTTTCCATTCTCATCAAAGGGGGTGACCATCGCAGTTAGTAATCGCCCAAAATCCATTTATCTCACTCCTGTGTAGGATGTTGTAAACTTTGTTCTTCTTGTTCCTTATCAAGGCGAAAAGCCTTGTGAAGCGCATTGACTGCATTCTTCATATTCGCCTGTGCAACAAGGACCCAAATCGTATTATGTGAATCCGCTGATTGTAAGATCTGAATGCCTTGCTCCGTGAGTGCATTTACGATCATCGAAGCGACCCCAGGTACACCAGCCATTCCTGCGCCTACTGCAGATACTTTTGCACAGCCTGGCTGCACTTCCGGATGATAACCTTTATTCTTTAATATTTGAACGGCGCGTTCGGTTGCTTGTTCGCTCACCGTATAAATCACACCATTTGGACTAATATTAATCAAGTCCACGCTGATCCCTTGTTCCGCCATCGCTTTGAATACTTTAGCCTGCAAGTCGAATTCATTTTTACCGGCGCGAACTCGAATTTGTGTGACATCGCGAACATAGGTAATCCCGGTTACCGGACGCTCCACAAGATCCTGTCCCCTACCCGCACGATTCATTGTCGTTACAATTGTTCCTAATTCATCGGACATTGTCGAACGAATATGAATGGGGATTTTTGCCGTCATGGCGATTTCAACAGCTCGTGGGTGAATGACCTTTGCGCCCTGATAAGCGAGATTACATACTTCATTATAAGTCAGTACGGACAAGCGACGTGCATCACTGACAATTCGAGGATCAGCGGTCATCACCCCGTTTACATCAGTAAAAATATCGATCCATTCGGCATCTACTGCCGCACCTAGTGCTGCAGCAGATGTATCACTGCCGCCTCGTCCAAGTGTTGTGATTTCTCCATCAGCTGTTTGCCCCTGAAAACCGGCAACCACAACTGCATCACATTCTTCTAATCTTCTGAGCAGTGGAGCAACTTTCATCTCAATAATCTTTGCTTCATTAAAGGCATGATTCGTTCGGAATCCTGCTTGAGCGCCGGTCATTGCTTCTGAATGAATGCCTGCACGTTTCAGTAAATTTGAGAATACAATCATTGAAATGGTTTCGCCGCAAGACATCAAGATGTCCTTTTCACGAGCCGAGCTCTTATTGTTACCAAGAAGTCCAAGCAGTGTATCGGTCGCATACGGATCTCCAGTTCGCCCCATTGCAGATACAACGATGATGACTTTGTATCCTTTTTCAACTGCTTGCACCACATGATGAACCGCATGTTCCCTCATTTGTTCCGTCTGGACAGAGGTTCCGCCAAATTTTTGTACAATGATTTTCAAACATTTCCACCCTCTCACATAAGGGAGACCAGAATAAGCCAGACCTCTCCATTCGAAACTTTACTCAGCCTGGCTGTATCGGTAACTCTCAGATCTTAACAATACCAAGCTTAAGCAGACTTTCTGCAATTTGGACAGAATTCCACGCAGCACCTTTTAGTAGATTGTCCGAGACAATCCACATATGGAAACCGTTTGCTACATCAGGATCACGTCGGATACGACCAACAAATACTTCCTTTTTCCCTTCTGCATTGACAGGCATTGGGTATATTTGATGTGCCGGATCGTCTTCTAAGACAACACCTGGTGCATCGGAAAGTAAATGTTTCAAGTCGGATGCAGTTACATCGGATTTGTCGATCTCAATGTATACCGATTCTCCGTGACTAATGCCAACGGGCACCCGTACGCAGGTTGCGGAAACCTTAATCTCCTGATCGTCCATTATTTTTTTTGTTTCATTAATCATTTTCATTTCTTCAAATGTATAATCATTCGGCTGGAACAGATCGATTTGCGGGATCGCATTGAATGCCATTTGAAAGTGCTTCTTATCGCCTTTTACCGGCATGATCGCCGTTTGTACTTCGTTTCCGTCCAGTACATCACGGGACTGGGTTTCAAGCTCAGCAATCGCTTTTGCTCCTGAACCCGATACTGCCTGATAGGTCGAAACGATAATTCGATTTAGTCCAAATGCTTTCCGAATCGGTTCAAGCGCAGCAACCATTTGAATCGTTGAACAGTTAGGATTGGCGATGATTCCGTGATGCTGAAACAGTGCTTGTTCATTCACTTCAGGGACAACAAGAGGAACATCTTTCTCCATACGGAAAGCACTTGTATTGTCAACGACGATTGCGCCTCGTTTTGCAGCTTCAGGTGCAAGTTGCTTAGAAACGGAACCACCGGCACTGAACAAAGCAATATCAATTTTTTCAAATGATTCGGGCTTTGCTTCTTCGATTGTCCATTCTTTGCCGCAAAAAGTTACTTTTTTGCCTGCAGAGTGGATCGATGCTAATGGTAACAACAATTTAACCGGCAACGGAGAACTCTCAAGCATTTGGAGCATTCGTGTGCCTACTGCGCCGGTAGCGCCAACAACAGCTACATTCAACCCTTCTGATTTAAGCAAAACCATCTCTCCTCTATTTAACTTAACTGTTTTTTTCCTATTATTATATAATCACTGGCGGCCGAAAGAAAAGGACAATTATGAAAAATGTCCTTTTTACCGCACTACAGTCTTATTTTATCATAATTGTTTCAAGAGAGAAGTACTGATCAATCATTCACCTTTGTTTTTTCTAAAAGAATCGGTTGCTTTTGTTGTCCTTTAATTGCATTTTCTACGGTATCGACAAGCAGATACATATGGGAAACTAGTGAGTTCGGCTTATTAACCGGATCATCTTGCCCAAATGGAATAAAGTAGATATTTTTGGTTACAATCAGTTTCGCGATGTTTTGCAAATTCAATCCCAATCCATCATTTGTTGATACACCTAGAACTACTGGACTTCCATTACGCAGTGTCGCCTTAGCTGCCATGAGCACTGGACTATCTGTTTGAGCGTTTGCAAATTTGCTCATCGAATTACCGGTTAACGGGGCGATGACCATACAATCCAGCGGCTTTTTGGGGCCATAAGGTTCTGCATCGACAATTGAATCGACAACTTTCTGACCTGTTATTTCTTCAACTTTTTCTATCCAATCATTAGCTTTGCCAAATCTTGTATCCGTTGTTTTCACTGTATACGTAACAAAGACAGAAACCTTACATCCTTTTGCAATCAATTTTTCAACCTGGGGAACAACTTGACTATACGTACAATGAGAACCTGTGATACCAAATCCAATATGCTTGCCTTCTAAATTCATTATCCATCCTCCTCTGAGAACTTCTCAAGCAATAGCTCTGCAAGTACATTAGCAATAATTTTTCCAGCAGTTTTTGGAGCAACCATACCCGGTAATCCCGGTGTAATCATTGCTTTTATGCCTCTTTTTTTTGCATACCGAAAATCTGTTCCACCGGGCAGAGAGGCGATATCAATAATGAAGCTGCTGGCAGGCATTTTTGAAAGGATTTTACTCGTTAATACCATAGCCGGTATGGTATTGATACAAATCTCAGTATTTTCTACTTCTTTCTCCAAATCCTTGAGATAAAAAGCATCCACGCCCATTTCCGTTGCACGAGCAATTTGTTCCGGATTACGCGTACCGACTTTCACATAGGCACCAAGTGCATGAAAAGCACGTGCAATACTCATTCCCGTTCTCCCTAGTCCAAGAACCATAACATGAGCGTGATGAATCGTTATGTCTGTATTCTGAATGACCATCATTAATGTTCCTTCAACGGTCGGTATCGAATTATAGATGGCTACATCATCGCGAGCGAATAATTTAATGACATCTCGTTTTGTTTCTTGAGAAATTTTATCAAGATAGGGGGTTGAGATACCTGAGTAAATTGCGCAATGTTCCGGCGTTTCTGCAAGCCATTTGCTCGTCAGCTTCACTGTTTCATTTGAGAACGTGGTCTCGACGTTGCCTTCGGGATCAGTCCCGCTGACTGGAAGAATCAAGCTGTCAACATCTTTTGCGCTGATTTCATCCATGTTCACCTTGGCTGCTCCGTTAAAATTTCTTTCCAGCTGATCGAAACCGACAAGTGACAGATGTGCATCGAGTGCAATGCATTTATTAATCACTTCAATCTGTCGGGCGTCTCCTCCCATGATCACGATATGTCTGTTTGTCAGCATCGATTTTCCCTCCGCATGGGCTATTCCTCTTCCTTCGTGTATAGCCATAAATTCATTCAACACTTTATGGTATGACAAACGCCCTTTAGTGTGAAATCATTGGGCACAACAAAAAGACCCGAAATAAATGATTTCGAGTCTTCGAAAATAGCCAAACAAAGGTATCCGATATTTTTATTAGAGTGCAACAGGCATATGACCTGTTGGACTGACAACAGAACAAGAATAAGGCTTATCAAATATGAATTTGGATACTTGCTGTACATCCTCGAGTGTGACTTCATCAATACGTGCAATATTCTCATCGATTGAACGATCTCTACCGAGCACCAATTCATTCTTTGCATTTCTGCTCATGCGACTATTCGTACTTTCCAGCCCGAAAATCATGCTTCCCTTAATTTGGGCCTTACTACTCTCAAGTTCTTTTTCAGAAATGCCCTGGTCGACCATTGTGTGAATGGATTGAAGAATGGTCTCACCAAGTTCCTCGACCTGATCTGCACCTGTTCCACCATATATTGTGAGTAATCCGCTGTCCTTAAATGCAGTGTGGAACGAAAACACAGAATAGGCGAGCCCTTTTTCTTCTCGAATTTCCTGAAACAACCGGCTACTCATGCCACCACCAAGAACATTGTTCATCACCATCAGAGGAGCGATTTGCTCATTATTACTGCTAAATCCAGGAAAACCAAGACAGATATGTGCCTGTTCTGTCTCTTTTTTGCGTGCAATTTTCCCCGGGTTAAACGAAGGGGCACTCTGACGCTCCTCCGAATTCGGAATCTCGTAATTTGCAAAAATTGATTCTATTTCTTGAATAAGTTCTTCTTCAACATGGCCAGCAACTGAGATGACAATGTTATCCGGTGTATAGTGCAACCGCATGTGGGCTCTTAGATCTTCCGGGGTAAAATCCGCCAATGTTTGTTGCGTTCCAAGTATCGGATAGCCGAGCGGGTGATGTGCAAAACTCGTCGCACTTAATAAATCATGCACGAGATCGTCCGGTGTATCTTCATACATTTTTATTTCTTCGCCAATAACTTGTTTCTCTTTTTCTAAATCATTCGTGTCAAAACGGGAATGGAAAAACATATCCGCAAGGACACGCATTGCGAATCCGGCATCTTTATCCATCACTTTTGCATAATAGCATGTGGTTTCCTTTGAAGTAAAAGCATTCACTTGACCACCAATTTGATCAAATGCTTCTGCAATTTCTCGTGCATTCCGAGAGTCTGTACCCTTGAACAGCATATGTTCTATAAAATGTGAAATTCCATTGTTCGATTCGTGTTCAAATCTGGAGCCTGTGCCAACCCAAATGCCAATACTTACAGAACGCACCGTAGGCATCCTCTCAAGTAAGACACGGACTCCGTTTGCTAATCTTTTCTTTATGACCACAAATTAATCCCCCTGTTTCTCTTCTCATCCGATAAACTATGAAATTACTATTTACTATAGCACGATGAAAATAACCAGACAATGAGATTCGTTTTTTTCATCAAGATGCACCGTGAAGTTATCGGTATCTATAACAGAAATATATGAAAAAATAAAAAGATCATGATTCTACGTGCACATCCATTTTCAAAAAAAAAGAAGCAGGTCTCCCTGCTTCTCCAATTCTTGTATTTACGAGTGCGTGATATCTTGTTCCTCAGACTTTGTTTTTTCCTCGGTCTCTTGCAATACTTTATGGGACAACTTGATACGGCCTTGATGGTCAACTTCGATGACCTTCACACGTAATTGATCGCCAATATTAACAACATCTTCTACTTTCTCTACGCGTTTAGTATCGAGTTCAGAGATATGAACCAAACCATCGGTGTGACCAAATAAGGAAACAAATGCGCCGAATTTTTCAATCCGCTTTACTTTCCCAACATAAATTTCGCCTACTTTGGCAACACGAACAATGTTTTCAATAATTGTCTGTGCTTGCTTCCCTTTCTGCTCATCAATTGAGAAAATCATTATCGAGCCGTTTTGTTCGATATCGATTTTCACACCGGTCTCGTCTATAATTTTATTAATTACTTTCCCACTTGGGCCAATAACATCTCGAATTTTATTCGGATTAATGGTCATCTTAATGATCTTCGGTGCAAACGGGGAGAGATGATCTCTTGGAGCAGCAATGGCATCGAGCAAGGTGTCCAAGATCTTCAAGCGGCCCTCTCTTGCCTGTTCTAGTGCTCGGCTAAGAATGTCACGTGTGACACCGGATATCTTAATATCCATTTGAAGCGCTGTGACTCCTTTTTCAGTACCTGCACATTTGAAGTCCATATCCCCAAGTGAATCTTCCATCCCTTGAATATCCGTCAGGACAACGACGTCCTCACCATGTTTGACAAGTCCCATCGCAATGCCGGTAACTGGTGCCTTGATCGGAACACCAGCGTCCATCAAAGCTAGCGTACTCCCACAAATACTTGCCTGGGATGAAGATCCATTGGATTCGAGTACTTCTGACACACAGCGGATCATGTATGGAAAATCCTGTTCATCCGGAATGACGGGTGCAAGTGCACGTTCACCTAATGCACCATGCCCAATTTCTCGTCGTCCAGGAGATCGTGAAGCTCTCGCTTCCCCTGTACTGAACCCTGGAAAATTGTAATGATGCATAAAGCGTTTCGTTTCTTCAGCATCAAATTCATCGAGAACCTGCGCCTCACTTAGCGGTGCCAAAGTACAAATACTGAGTGCTTGCGTTTGACCACGCGTGAACAGTCCGGATCCATGTGTTCGCGGAAGCAAACCTACACGTGCAGATAATGGTCGGATCTCATTAATCGCTCGTCCATCCGGACGAAGCTGCTCGACAACAATCATACGTCGAACTTCTTCTTTCAAAATCGTATGGAGTACTTCTTCAACTAATGCAAGATCCACCGGTTCCTCTGCATCTACATTTTCAGCTTGAAAAACGGCGGTAACCGACTCGTTAACTTGTTGTATCGCTCGGTCACGCGCTTGTTTTTCTTGAGTTCGCATGGCCTGATTCAAGCGATCACCGACTAATTCCCGAATACGATTTTCAAGTTCCTGATCAGCCTTGAACAACTTCACGTGCATCTTTTCTTTTCCGTTTTCAAAGACAATCTGCTCTTCAAATGCAATCAATTGCTTAATTTGTTCATGAGCGAACATGATCGCATCGAGCATCACCTCTTCTGGGATCTGCTCAGCACCTGCCTCTACCATGTTGATGGCATCCTTCGTCCCCGCAACTGTCAAATGAAGGTCACTTTGTTTCTCTTGATCAACCGTGGGATTAACAATAAATTCGCCATCTACGCGACCAATGATAACACCGGCAATCGGTCCCTCAAAGGGAACATCTGATAAGGACAGCGCAAGTGATGAACCAAGCATCGCTGCCATCTGTGCACTGCTATTCAGATCAAGGCTGAGCACCATATTGCCAATCAATACTTCATTACGGAATCCATCAGGAAATAAAGGCCGAATGGGGCGGTCAATCATACGGGCAGATAGGGTTGCACGATCATTTGGTCGTCCCTCTCTTTTAATAAAACCGCCGGGTATTTTCCCAACAGCATACATCCGTTCATCATAATTAACCGTTAGGGGAAAGAATGAACCCTCCTTAGGTTCCTTAGATGCGGTCACTGTCGATAAAATCACGGTATCCCCGTAGTATACCAAAGCAGCACCATTCGCTTGTTTGGCTACTTCGCCGATTTCGATGCGCAACGGACGTCCCGCCCAATTCAACTGATACACTTTTTTATCTGTTTGCATACATCACACCTCTTTCCCTATGTTAAGATCTTCTCTATGTATCGAATGAGATCCTTTAAAGTCTCACCGATCCTATAACAAACAATTATCTCTCCATATGAACAAAAAAGCGGGAATGCTCCCGCTTCTTTTCTGACTTATCGGCGCAGGCCCAATTTGTTAATGAGCTCGCGATATCTTTTGACATCATTTTCACGAAGATATGTGAGCAGGTTACGACGTTTGCCGACCATTTTCAGAAGTCCTCGACGTGAATGATGATCTTTCTTATGCTGCTTCAAGTGATCATTCAAAGCGTTAATTTGCTTTGTCAGTACAGCGATTTGTACTTCAGGTGAACCTGTATCATTTTCGTGAGTTTGGAACTCATGAATCAGGCTCGTCTTTTCTTCTTTTGTTAAAGCCACTTGATTTCACCTCCCTATCTCGTATCCCCTCAAGCGTCGCTGCCGCCGGTGATGCGTACAGCCAAGCATGGGTTCTTGTACGATATAAACCGTACTGAATTATGATACATGTTTTTTGTGGTTATTTCAAGAGATTGCTCAAAATAACTTATTAATTTGCATTTCTCAGTGTCTCAAAGTACTCACGAGTTTCCGATTTATCTTTTTCCATCTGAACAATCAAGGCATCTGCGCTGTCAAATTTCAATTCGGGCCGTAATCTTTTATACCAGTAGATCCCGACTTCCTTGTCATATAAATCCCCATTGAAATCCAAGACATACACTTCAACTGTTTTTATCGCTTCATTTTTATCGTAGAAAGTAGGTCTGAGTCCGACACTGCACACCCCATCAAGTGGCTTCCCGTCCACGTTGAGTTGAACCGCATAAACACCGTTCTCCGGGATTAGAAATGCTTCGTTCTCATCCACATTCGCTGTTGGAAAACCCAGTGTACGTCCGCGCTTGTCACCGTGGATAACAATACCCGTCGTTTCGTACGGCTTGCCGAGCAAATCTGCTGCTTCTTCAACTGCGCCATGCTCAATTAAAGTACGAATATGAGTTGTACTTACTTTCTCTCCGAACAGTTCCACTTTTGGCACCGTAGTGTAACTGAACATGCTGCGTGAATAATCACCGATATTATTCATATTCCCGGCAGCTTTGCGTCCAAAAGTAAAATCATAACCTGCAACAACATGCTTCGCGTGCAGCTTAATTAGATATTGATCAACAAAATTTTGTGGGGACAATTGACTGAGCGTCAGATCAAACTTTACAAAAACCAGCGTTTGAACACCCAGTTTTTCGATCAACTTTGCTTTGATCAATTGCGGGGTCAATTCATTCACCCTTTTTGCATCAGGACGCAACACCACAGAAGGATGTGGATAAAAAGTCATAACCACCGGTTCAAGTCCTTTTTCCTTCGCAATTGTGACTGCCGTCTTTATCACCTTTTGATGGCCGAGATGAACCCCATCAAAATATCCTAACGCAATGACCTTTTCCTGGCTGTCCATTTGATCAATAAATGGCTGATTATCTAAAAAAACGCGCTCCATATCAGGCACCTTCAATTCTTGTAAACTCATTCATAGGACTCAAAACATGTAGTCCGTTGATTAATCGGCGAGAACTTTATCCGGCTTAATCATGCCGGGTTTCTCCGGATGTAGCTGATAGATTGCGAGACACTTACCTTGGTTATCGAATACGGCATGTGGCCCTTTTTCAAAGTGATTCGGTTTAGGCAAGACAGCCCCATGACCCACTTGTTTTGCTGTTTGTTCATCGACCACCCAACGATCCATCAAGTTCAGTCCGTATTCTAAAGGTCTCAAGCAATTTTCAAATTGATGTTCATCCAAGAGTTGCTCGATTTGATCAAAAGTTACACATTCATGAATGCCAAATGGACCTGCCTGAGTTCTTGTCAAACGAAATAAGTGCGCGGGGTAACCCATTTTCTTTCCAATATCAACAGCTAATGTGCGGATATAGGTACCCTTACTGCAGGATACTTTAAAAGGAATATCCGTTGTAAAGGAGGATGTCCGGCCTTCTATATCAAGAGCGTAAATCTTAACTTTCCGACTAGGTGGCGTTATCGTAATTCCCGCTCGTGCATACTCATAGAGTTTCTTTCCATTCACTTTTACAGCACTATACATGGGCACAGACTGCTCAATTTCACCAAGAAAAGACTGAAACACTTTTTCCACATCAACTCTACGGATCGGACCTGTGACCGGTTCGCACTCGATCACTTCACCTTCCGCATCTTCAGTTGTTGTCGACGTTCCAAGTCGAACGATTCCTTGATACGTTTTACTATATTCCAATAAATACTGAGCAATTTTTGTTGCTTTTCCAAGACATAACACGAGAACACCATCTACAGTAGGATCCAGAGTTCCCGTATGACCTATTTTTTTAAATTTTAACAGCTTTCTAAGCCGAAAGACGCAATCATGAGAGGTCATGCCGCGTGGTTTGTAAAGAGGCAACAAGCCATTATACTCAGGCATATATTCCCCTCCTCAACTTATTATAAAGCGCAAACAGACCGCATGTTCTCGGAACAAGTCGGTCTTTTGCGTACTCATTATTCATCTTCATGATGCAACTTATTGATCAATTGATCGATGTGACTGCCATATTCAACAGACTCATCAAATTTGAACTGAATCTCAGGCGTTTTTCTTAACCGAATTCGTTTCCCGATTTCACTTCTTACAAAGCCCTTTGCCTTCATTAATCCTTCAAGCGAGGCTTTCTTCTTCTCCTCATCTCCGAAAACACTAATATAGACAGTAGCTTCTTGAAGATCTCCGGTGACATCTACCCCTGTGACAGTCACAAAACCGACGCGAGGATCCTTGATTCGGTTCCCAATAATGTCACTCATTTCCTTCTTCATTTGCTCGGCGACACGATGTACCCTTAAATTGGCCATGGAGTCACCCTCCTTCTTAGAACCATTCATAGACGGTATTTATTCTTTCAATATCTGTCCGAAAGTCAATTAATGATAGTGCACGCGCAAGATTGCGTTCGACTTGCACTTTTGACGTTCCGACTGAAACAAAAGCAAGTTCAGTATGCTGCCATGTGTCTTGGTAATCCGTTTCGCTAGCAGAGAGATTATGATTGTTTACTGCTTTTCGAAGAATACTCAAGAGTACAGCACGCTTTTCTTTCAGTGAATGTGTTTCATAGAGCAAGCATTCACATCTTGCTAAACCAATGATCACTTCGGTTTAACTTCTTCCATCACGTAGGCTTCCATAGTGTCGCCCTCTTTGATGTCATTAAAGTTTTCCAGAGTCACACCACATTCAAATCCTGCCTTAACTTCTTTAGCATCATCCTTAAATCGTTTAAGCGTGTCAACATGTCCTTCGTAAATAACCACACCATTTCTCACGAGACGAATACCCGCATCACGTGAAATCAATCCATCGGTTACATAACATCCGGCAATTGTACCGATCTTAGATACCTTGAAGGTTGTTCGTACTTCAAGCTGTCCAATGACTTTTTCTTTGAATTCAGGATCCAGCATACCTTTCATTGCTGCTTCCATTTCGTCGATGGCATCATAAATGACACGATACAAGCGAATATCTACCTTTTCTTCTTCCGCAACCTTTTGTGCGTGATTATCCGGGCGAACATTAAATCCAATGATAATTGCGTTTGAAGCAGATGCAAGGATAATATCCGATTCACTAATTCCGCCTGCCCCGGCATGAATGATATTTACTTTCACACCATCAACATCAATTTTCTTCAATGATCCGGAGAGTGCTTCGACAGAACCTTGAACATCGGCTTTAATCACGATATTGATTTCTTTCATTTCGCCTTCTTTAATCTTCTCAAACAGATCATCGAGGCTGACTTTACTTGTCGTTTCCTTACGTTCTGTAATCAGAGCGCGCTCTGCTCGAATTTCACCAATTTGGCGCGCTTTCTTTTCATCTTCAAAAACAACGAATTGATCACCAGCTTGCGGGACATTATTCAGACCGGTAATTTCAACCGGTGTTGAAGGCGTTGCTTTCTTGACGCGACGTCCGAGATCGTTAACCATAGCACGAACACGTCCAAATGTGTTGCCGACAACGATTGGATCACCAATATGAAGTGATCCATTCTGAACAAGCAGAGTTGCCACTGGACCTTTACCCTTGTCGAGTTCTGCTTCGATCACAGCACCCCGTGCACTCTTGTCAGGATTCGCTTTAAATTCTTCCATTTCCGCAACGAGCAAAATCATTTCAAGCAAATCATCAATACCCGTTCCTTTTTTGGCAGATATTTTGACAAAGATTGTATCTCCGCCCCAGTCCTCAGGAACAAGTCCTTGCTCAGACAATTCCTGCATTACATGATCGGGATTGGCATTAGGCTTGTCAATTTTATTGACAGCAACGATGATCGGCACTTTAGCCGCACGCGCATGATGAATGGCTTCAATGGTCTGAGGCATCACACCATCATCCGCTGCTACAACTAATACAGTAATGTCTGTGATTTCCGCACCACGTGCACGCATGGTTGTGAATGCCGCGTGCCCAGGAGTATCTAAGAAAGTAATTTTCTTTCCATTATGAACAACCTGGTAAGCACCAATATGCTGTGTAATACCACCAGCCTCACCTGCGGTAACTTTCGTATGCCGTATGGAATCAAGCAAAGTTGTTTTCCCGTGATCGACATGCCCCATGATTGTGACAACTGGTGGACGAATGACTGCTGTTTCTTCATCAATTTCCAGTCCATCATCTTCGAAACTTGCTTCATCCACAATTACTTCTTCTTCAACCGCAACACCATAATCACCGGCAAGCAACTCAATAGTATCCTTATCCAAATCTTGATTTTTAGTCGCCATAACGCCAAGTGCCATTAATTTTTTAATAATATCCGTTGATGGTCTACCAATTTTTTCAGCAAATTGACCGACGGTTAGTGACCCGGAAATCATTATCTTTTCTGGAAGCTTTATCTCTAGCCGCTGACGATTTGCCTGTTGTTGCTGGCCTCTTCTTCGATTATTCCGATTGCGGTTGTTTCGGCGTCCACCACCGAAATTGTTGTTTCCGCCATTATTATTGTTAAAACGATTTCTGTCATTATTCTGGTTGCCGAAGCTATTTCTTCCAGATCCGCTTCCAGACTTTCTATTGTTATTCGAATCGATTGATTTTACTTGTTGTGTGCTTCTATCCTTGTTCTTGTGTGCCGTTTCATTAGTGTTTGAATTTTTTTCTTTTGTTCTTGTTTGATTCACTGGGCCCTCTGCTTTGTTTTTATTTGGTTTAGCAGTCACATTTTGTGCTTGCGCAGCTTTACCGTTCATTTTTCGATTTAATTGATTCATTGCATTATCTGCAATAATAGACATATGGCTTTTTACTTCAAAGCCGAGCTCTTCCAATTTAGAAATAATATCTTTACTTGTCACATGATGTTCTTTAGCATATTCATACACACGCATTTTACTCATATATTCACCCCCGTGATGATGGTCCGATCCGTTCAATCAGCTGGCCTGCGAATCCACTGTCCGTGACCGCGATAATCACGCGTGACGGCTGGCCGATCGCCTGGCCGAGCACCTCTCTATCCGGTACGGTCAAAAGCGGAACGTGATAGAAATTACATTTATTTCCGATTGTCTTTTTTGTACGCTCTGAGGCGTCATCAGATAATAACACGGCTTTCGCTTTTCCCTGACGTATCATTCGAAGAACTGTCTCTTCTCCGGAACTTACCTTTCCGGCTCGCTGTGCGAGTCCGAGCAATGATTGCCAATTGTTATTGGTCATTGGCAGAATGTGTCTCCAAATAAGTCATCATTTCATCGAAAACTTGTTCTGGCACGGGAACGCCCAAATGCCTTGATAATAAATTTTTTGTTTGCGCTTTTCGGACACAGTCGACTTTTTTGGAAAGGTAGGCACCTCGTCCATTCTTTTTCCCTGTCAAATCTAGGAAAACTTCACCTTCCGGAGAACGGACAATACGAAAGAGGTTTTTTTTCTCTGCCGATTCTTGGCAGACAATGCATTTACGCAACGGAATCTTACGTTGCTTCGGCATAAAATGACCCCCTTAATCTTGGTCGGACTCAGAGGATTCTTCAGTGCTTAGAGTTTCCTGATCTTCTATTGGCTGATCCTCTGCCGGCTGTTCCGGAGCTCTTAATACACTATTCTCATCGAATAGTCCAAGCTCTTCTGCTTCTGATTCACTCTTAATATCGATTTTCCATCCGGTCAACTTTGCGGCCAGGCGGGCATTTTGTCCTCTCTTGCCAATGGCAAGGGATAACTGATAATCCGGTACGATAACCGTTGTGGCCTTGTCTTCCTCATTTACATTCACTTGTACAACTTTAGACGGGCTAAGTGCATTGGCAACGTAAGTGACGGGATCTTCCGACCAGCGAACAATGTCAATTTTTTCACCCTTAAGTTCATTCACAATTGTCTGTACACGAGCACCTTTTTGACCAACGCATGCACCAACCGCATCAACCGCTGGATCTGCAGCATATACAGCAATCTTTGAACGATCACCTGCTTCACGGGAAATCGACTTTATTTCAACAGTTCCGTCATAGATTTCAGGAACTTCCAATTCGAACAAGCGTTTTAACAGACCTGGATGTGTTCTGGAAACAGTAATCATTGGTCCTTTTTTTGCATCCTCGACTTTTGTCAAGTACACTTTAATCCGGTCATGAGGATGATAGGTTTCATTCGGCATTTGCTCTGATTGCGGCAACAATGCTTCAACACGACCAAGATCAACATAGATAAAACGATGATCCAATCTCTGGACAATGCCGGTCATGATATCATCTTCACGATCAATGAATTCCGAATAAATAACACTGCGTTCCGCTTCACGAACACGCTGTGTAACGACCTGTTTTGCAGTTTGCGCAGCGATACGTCCGAAATTACGTGGTGTCACTTCGATTTCAACCGTATCACCTACTTGATAATGCGGATTGAGGGTTTTTGCTTGTTCGAGTGAGATTTGCAAGTTGCCATTTTCAACTGCTTCAACCACGTCTTTTCGAGCATAAACTTTGATTTGACCAAGCCCTTCATTAATATCAACGCGTACATTCTGTGCCTGATCAAAATTGCGCTTATAAGCTGAGATCAGCGCTGCTTCCAATGCATCAAGCAGAATTTCTTTACTGATTCCTTTATCTTTTTCCAGCGCGGTGAGTGCATCTAATAAATCACTGCTCATTTTCTTCTCCCCTTTGTTCTCAGCAGTTCTATCCTAAAAAATGATTGCAAGTCGGCTGCTCGCAATCTTATCAAATGGTAGTGTCACATGTTCTACTCTCGTCTTATTTTTAATCGCGAGCACAACATAGTCCTTGTTCACTTCGGTAAGATTGCCTTCAAATACTTTATTTCCTTGAATCGGTTCATAGGTGGTCAGATGAACATCTTTTCCCACAGATTTTACGAAGTCCTCGAATTTCTTCAAAGGGCGTTCTGCTCCAGGTGAAGACACTTCGAGAAAATAGGCTTCTTTTATCGGGTCTTTCTCATCGAGAGCTTCGCTTAGTTTTTCACTAACAGCCGCACAGGTGTCTAAGTCAACATCGCCCTGAGGGTTATCGATAAAAACACGTAAAAAGTGATTTTTACCCTCTTTTACAAATTCGACATCAACAAGTTCCAGATTCAAGGCACGCAAAATCGGGGAAATTAATTCATCTGTTATCGTCCGGATAACGCTAGCCATTTTCAGCCTCCTTTTGAAAATGAAAGAGTGGGAAATTCCCACTCTTTGCAGACGAACTATTTCCAGTATTTCCATAAATACTATATCATACCCCTGTGTCCAAGGCAAGAATACAGCAAATCAGAAAAGAGACAGTTGATTCGCATCTGGCATCCCTTCGAGGCAACCTTGACCATCCAAGTATTCAAGGACTGTCTTAGAGACTTTTGCACGTTTCTGCAAATCTTCTTTTGATAGAAATTCTCCATCCTCTCGTGCTTTGGCAATTGCCTTTGCAGCATTCGTTCCCACGCCGGGGATCGCATTAAAAGGAGGAATCAGCGAATCGCCTTCAACAAGAAAACGTGTGGCATCTGAACGATACAAGTCAACCGCTTGGAAACTCAGTCCTCGTTCGCACATTTCTAGTGCAACTTCAAGAACCGTTAATAAACTTTTCTCTTTGGGAAGTGCGTCATTTCCCTTTTTCTCAATTTCGTCCATCTTGTTACGAATCGCATCCGATCCACGTTTCATGACATCGACATCGAAATCATCTGCACGAACAGAGAAATAGGTGGCATAGAAAAGAATTGGATAGTGAACCTTAAAATAGGATATCCGAATCGCCATTAATACATAGGCGGTCGCATGGGCTTTTGGAAACATGTATTTTATCTTTAGACAAGAGTCCATATACCACCCAGGGACGTTGTTCTCCTTCATTTCAGCGATCCAATCGTCATTTAAACCCTTACCTTTTCGTACCGATTCCATGATATTGAATGCGTGCGAGGGTTCCAGTCCCTGATGCATCAAATCAATCATAATATCATCACGACAGGAAATAACATCGCGCAAGACACAAGTCCCATCTTCGATCAATACTTGTGCATTGCCGAGCCATACATCGGTTCCATGTGACAAACCGGAAATTTGCACTAATTCTGCAAAAGTCGTTGGCTTAGTGTCTTCCAGCATTTGTCGCACAAACCGTGTCCCAAATTCAGGAATTCCTAGTGTTCCTGTTTTACAACGAATCTGTTCGCCTGTAACCCCTAATGATTCGGTGGTGCTGAAAATTTTCATAACTTCTTTATCATCAGTAGGGATCGTTTTCGGATCAATACCGCTCAAGTCTTGCAGCATGCGAATCACCGTAGGATCATCGTGCCCGAGAATATCCAGTTTCAGAATATTGTCATGGATGGAATGAAAATCAAAGTGGGTGGTTTTCCATTCCGCCGTCTTATCATCTGCCGGAAATTGGACCGGTGTAAAATCATAGATTTCCATATCACGGGGGACCACCACAATACCACCTGGGTGCTGGCCGGTCGTTCGTTTTGCACCGGTACATCCAGCTGCGAGCCGGTCACGCTCAGCACCTCTGAAACTTGAGCCGGTATCTTCCTCATAGCCCTTCACATAACCATACGCCGTCTTATCTGCAATTGTACCAATTGTACCGGCACGGTACACTTTATCCTCACCGAACAAGACCTTCGTATAGTTGTGTGCAACCGGTTGATAATCTCCTGAGAAGTTTAAGTCAATATCCGGAACCTTATCCCCTTTGAACCCAAGGAATGTCTCAAAAGGTATATCATGTCCTTCCTTTTTCATTGCTGTCCCACATTCAGGGCAAGCTTTATCAGGCAAGTCAAAACCACAGGCCACAGAGCCATCGGTAAAGAATTCTACATGATGACACGAAGGGCATAAATAATGAGGCGGCAGTGGATTAACCTCAGTAATTTCGAGCATGGTCGCAACCAATGATGAACCTACCGATCCACGCGACCCGACTAGATAACCATCAGACAGCGACTTCTTCACAAGTTTGTGTGCAATCAAATAAATGACAGAGAAACCGTGCCCAATAATACTCTTTACCTCTTTATCCAACCTTTTTTCTACCAACTCAGGCAGTTTCTCTCCGTATAGTGCATGTGCGCGACTATACGTTTTATCCTTGACCTCTTCTTCAGCGCCATCAATCGTTGGTGTGTAAAGTTTGTCTTTAACGGGTAGAACATCCTCTATTTGATCCACAATTGCATTCGGATTCGTCACGACCACTTGTTCCGCTTTTTCTTCACCAAGAAAGCTCATGCATTCAAGCATTTCATCGGTTGTTCGGAAATGGACATCCGGTTGAGTCTGCCGATTCAACGGATTAGCTGCTTGAGATGTAATTAAAATCTTTCGATAGATCTTATCGTATTCATCCAGATAATGGACATCACCGGTGGCGACGACCGGCTTATTCATTTTTTCTCCGAGTTTGACTAACTTGATCATGACATCCTTCAGTGCAAGTTCGTCCCTAACGATCCCTTTTTCCACAAGGTGATAATAATTGGAAGGCGGTTGAATCTCAATATAATCGTAGAATTCCGCCACTTTTTCGGCAAGTTCGGCAGACTTCTGCATCATCGTCTCAAATAATTCACCTTTATCACAACCAGACCCTACAAGAATACCTTCTCGATATTTCGTAAGAAGTGATCGAGGGATTCGGGGTACACGGTAGAAATAGGCAACATGGGAAAGTGAAATCAATTTATAGAGATTCTTCAACCCTGTTTGATTTTTCACGAGTAAGATGATATGTGACGGGCGAATCCGATCCAGGTTACCCTTTCCAAGATTATCATTAAGTTGGTCATGATAATTCATGCCTTTTTCTGCAGCATCTTTTAGCATTTTCCAAGCTAAATAGCCAGTTGCTTCTGTGTCATAAATAGCTCGGTGATGGTGCGTGAGCTCAATATTGAATGCTTTACAAAGTGTATCAAGTTTGTGATTTTTAAATTCAGGATAGAGAAAACGGCCCAGTTCCAACGTGTCAATAACAGGATTAACAGCTTTCTCATGACCTAATTTCTGATAGGCGGTATTTAAAAATCCCATATCAAATGTTGCATTGTGGGCAACCAAAATCGCATCCCCTGCAAACGAACGGAACTCTTCAACAACTTGATCAGCATCTGGAGCATCCGCAAGCATTTCATCGGTGATGCTCGTCAATTCGATTATTTTCTGTGGTAAGGGATGATGTGGATTGGCAAACTGATCAAACTTCTCGAGAACCTCACCATTTTTCATCTTAACCGCTGCAAGTTCGATAATCGTATCGTATACCGCAGACAAACCAGTCGTTTCCACATCAAAGACAACATAAGTTTCGTCAGCAAGAGCCCGATGCGCCATATTGTATGCAATTGGAACGCCATCATCAATGAGGTTTGCTTCAATACCATACACGACTTTAATCCCATTCTTTTTCCCAGCTGTGTAAGCTTCTGGATAGGATTGGGCAACACCATGATCGGTTATCGCGATTGCACGATGACCCCATTGTTTTGCTCGTTTAATTAATGCGGATGCGGTAACCACAGCATCCATTTGACTCATTACAGTATGTGCATGCAGCTCGACACGTTTCTGCCCTTCCGGTGCGGAATCCTTTTTCATATTCGGCGTGATTTCTTCGATATCGTTTGCTATCATCACCAAATCCCTTGCAAAACTATCATTTTGGACACCACCGCGTACTTTAACCCACATTCCTTTATGCAGCTTTCCAAACTTCTCTGCGTCCTCCTTATCACGGGAGAATACTTTCACCATTAATGAGTCGGTATAGTCCGTAATCTTAAAGAGGAGCAATGTACGTCCGCTGCGCAATTCACGCGTTTCCGAGTCAAAAATATACCCCTGTATCGTAATTCGACGTTCTTCATCCTGTATTGTTTCAATGGATACAGGTTCATCATGGATATCATAGCCAACCTTGAATGGTCCGCTCTCTTCATTTCCTGACGCATGATCAGCCTCTTGTTGCTTTTGACGTTCGATCATTGCCTGCACAACTTTCTGCTGATCTTCTGCTTCACGTTGTTTGACAAATGTATCATACGCCTTTGAACGATCTTCCGAGTTGATTTTCACATCTATGGAAACGGGCGGAAATCCGAAAACACGTAGTTTTTCATTGAGCGCTTTGGGAATTTTTCTTTTGATCAAACCTGATTCAGCTTCACTATTTGCAGAGAAAGTGATCAGGTGATCATGTACTTCAGGTTGTTGACGTGTGAGACAATCCTTCAATGAGGGATAATCTTCACAGAGTTGCGTGCATGCTACTGGCCAATACTGTTTGAGATATTGTTCAGCGCCTGCTGAATCACGGATATGAAAGGACATCGTTAGTGAAGAAACGACAGATTGAAAATGCTTTTGCAAACTGGATTCAAACCATTCATAGACTTGGTAAGGGAGCACACCGTTCAGCAAAAACTCAAAATGCCACCGCCGTTCACTGCGAAAGACAGATAATTTTTCAATTTCAGCTTGATTAAAATAGTCTTCAACCCATTGCTCAGGCGTTTCTAGATGCTCGAGCAAGAGCATCAGTCGATCATGATTGGAAGCAGGATCAGTCATATCCTTCTCTCCTTTCTTTCTATTATTCTACTAAATCAAAAAGCTGAAAGCTATGTGCTTATTCTTCTTTAAATGAATGATTGCAGCGATCTAAATAGAAAAAGGAGCTCTGCAGCTCCTTTCAATTGTCTATCTTTTAATCAAGTGTTTTCAGCAATTGATCCACTGTTTCCGGTAATGATACCGCTTGTGTTTCATTCCGTGCTTTATCTTTCCGTGTGGCAATTTCTACGATATTTTCGGATGCCTTTTTGCCAACAATTACTTGTACCGGGCAACCGATTAATTCACTATCCGCAAATTTGACACCTGGTCTTTCTTTACGATCATCCCAAAGAACATCATAACCTAAGTCAACAAACTGTTGATATAATTGTTCAGATAACTTGTATTGATCTTCATTCTTTGGATTTACAGTGATCAGATGAAGAGTAAACGGAGCAAGTGACTTTGGCCAAATCATTCCGCCTTCATCGTGATACTGCTCACAAATTGCTGAAAGCGTCCGTGAAACACCAATGCCGTAGCAACCCATGATCAATGGTTTTGCTTTTCCTTCTGCATCTAGATAAGTTGCATTCATCGCTTCAGAGTATTTCGTTCCAAGCTTGAAGACTTGTCCAATCTCAATGCCCTTTGCGAAGCGAATCGTTCCTTTTCCATCCGGTGAAGGATCACCTTCTTTAATAAAACGGAAATCATCATAAGCTACAATGTTCAGATCCCGTTCTGGATCAAGGTGGAGATAGGTGACATCTTCAAATTTATTATAAAGTACAGATTGAGACAAGTGCTTTACACCGTTATCCGCGAATACACGGACATTTGAATCAGTCTTCATTAAATTAAAATCTGCAGGGATGGGTTCAAGTAAGTCAGTCGCCATTACATTCTTTAATTTAACGTCATTCATTTCATCAGATGCTTTAATAAATACAACCACGGTTTCTGTTCTTGTTTTAAAGGCTTGAGCAATGATTTCCTGCTCATTCGCTTCCTGTTTTCCGGCTACCTTTTCTAATGGTTGTGTAGCTTCCTTCTCAGATGCATCCGTATCCAGTACTGCTGCCATCTCAAGATTTGCAGCATAATTTGATTGATCAGAATAGGCAATTGTATCTTCGCCAATCTCTGCTAAGGCTTGGAATTCGTGCGTATCTTTACCACCGATTGCACCTGAGTCTGCAAGTACCGCTCGGAACTTCAAACCGCAACGTTCGAAGATTCGGCAGTAGGCAGTGTACATCGCCCAATACGTCTTATCCAAACTTTCGGCAGAATCATGAAACGAGTACGCATCCTTCATGATAAATTCTCTTCCACGGAGCAGACCAAACCGTGGCCTTTTCTCATCGCGGTATTTTGTTTGTATTTGATAAAGATTCATTGGCAATTTTTTATATGAATTGAGGAAATCACGGACAAGACTTGTTATCAGCTCTTCTCCTGTGGCACCAAGCGCGAAATAACGACCGTGCCTGTCCTTAAGCCGCATTAATTCCGGACCATAAACATCCCAGCGCCCGGTTTCATGCCATAATTCAGCAGGTTGCATTGCCGGCATCAGTAATTCTTGAGCACCTGCACGATCCATTTCCTCACGAATAATCGTTTCGATTTTCTTAATTATTTTATAGCCAAGTGGAAGGTACGAATAAACACCCGAAGCATTCTGTCTGATAAAACCGCCACGTAAGAGCAATTGATGGCTTGCTGATTCAGCGTCTGCTGGTGTTTCCTTCATAGTTGGAATAAACATTTGGCTTTGTTTCATTGTGACCACCTCAACTGTATAAACTCAAATTCATAAAACAAAGTGCGCCTAGCGCGAAAAAAGGTTCTGCAAATCATTCCAGGTGACCAGCAGCATGAGTAGCATAAGGAATGCAAAGCCGATAAAATGAACAAGCGCTTCTTTCTGCGGTTCCACCGGCTTTCCTCGCAATGCCTCCAAAATGAGAAAAAGCAAGCGTCCGCCATCAAGCGCAGGAAGCGGCAATAGGTTGATTACTGCCAGATTAACACTGAGGAATGCAGTCCAGTTTAAGACAAAGAATAAACCTTGAGCAACCACCTCACCGGTCGCATGATAGATACCTACCGGTCCTGCTAATTTATTGAGATCAAACCCGCCGGTTACCAGCATCTTCAATCCAACTAGCTCCATTTTCACCCAATAATAGGTTTGACTAAAGCCTGCACCTACTGATGCAATAAAGGAATGCCTCGTTGGTTGATAGACACCAATAACGCCTTCAAACTTACCATTTTCGCCTTTGCGTTGACCTGTTATTAACGATACTTGTTTCTGACGACCGTTACGTTCAACTGTTAAATGAATGTTTTCTTTTGGATGATCGCTCACATAATTGACAATCCCCTGCCAGTTCATTGTCCGGTGTCCATCAATTTGAACAATACGATCACCGGCAACTAAACCAGATTTTTCTGCGGGATAACCATTAATTACTTTCCCCAGCACAGGTTCATTTGATGGAACGCCCTGAATACTGAAATAAATAATGAAGATGACCACGGCTAAGATCAAGTTCATGAGCGGCCCGGCAAATATGGTTAGAAACCGTGCGAGCAGCGGTTTGGAAGCAAATTGGCGATCACGTGGTGCAATTTGGAAGTCTTGATTATCGGCTAGATAGGTTGCATCACGGTTCACTGTATAGCTGACAAGAGGCCCATCCTCTTGTTCATATCCGGACAGGATAAGTTTCTCATCAAGATCACATCTCTCAACCGTAATAAATCGTGCATCGGGATGCTTTTCTAAGTGATCACTGACAATTCTTGAAACATGTCCTCTTCTATCCAAGTAGACCCCAATACTTTGCCCAGGTTTCACTTCAAAAGTTTCAGGATCTTCACCCGCCATACGTACGTAGCCGCCAATTGGGAGCAAACGCAAGGTATAGACTGTCTCGCCTTTCTTAACTGCAAAAATTTTCGGGCCAAATCCAATTGCGTACTCACGACACAAAATTCCCGAGCGTTTGGCAACGATTAAATGGCCAAATTCATGGATCGAAACGAGAAGTCCGAAAATGATCACAACGATAATCAAAGTTTCCAAGAGCTTGACACCTCTGCTTTTACATTATTTGTTTCATGACAAAAGCGCGGGTTTCCTTATCAACGGCTTCAATGGTCTCTAGATCAGGCATCTGAATCCTATCGTGCTGATCAAGCGCCATTTCTACATACCGTTCGATATCCAGAAACTTAATTTTTCCGGAAAGAAAAGCCTGAACTGCTGTTTCATTTGCAGCATTCAGCACAGTTGGCATTGAACCGCCAATTTTTCCCGCATGATATGCTAATGATACGCTTGGATAGCGTTGCATGTCCACTTTTTGAAAATGCAAACTTCCTATTTCCCATAGATTCAGTTGCTTGGTTTGTTTTAGCTCAAATCGTGAAGGATAGGTCAGTGCGTATTGAATCGGGACAAGCATGCTTGGCATACCCAATTGAGCAATGACACTATGATCAGCATATTCAACTAATGAGTGAACAATACTTTCTCTGTGGATAATCGTATCTATTTTTTCGTAAGGCATATCGAAGAGCCAATGCGCTTCAATAACTTCGAGCCCTTTATTCATCATAGTCGCTGAATCGACCGTTATCTTTGCACCCATTGACCAGTTCGGGTGGTTTAAAGCATCTTCAATGGTCACTTCGGAAAGCTCGTCACGGCTTTTGTCTCTGAAGCTGCCTCCTGAAGCAGTCAGGATTAATCGTGAAATAGCTGAGCGGTCCTGTCCTTGCATTGATTGAAAAATCGCTGAATGCTCACTATCAATAGGCAGTATGGAAACACCGTGCTCAGCTGCACTTTTCATGACCAAGTGTCCCGCAGTGACAAGTGTTTCTTTATTTGCAAGCCCTATCGTCTTCCCTGCTTTGATCGCTGCAAGCGTGGGCTCTAATCCAATACTCCCAAGAACAGCATTAACAAGTAGATCACTTTCTGGATGCACTGCTGTCTCAATCATACCTTCAACACCATAAACTAAACGAATATGTGAATCCAATTGATTGCTGAGTTGATCAGCGATCTGTTTGTTTTTCACAGCAACAAGTTTTGGTTGAAATTCATGGATTAAAGGCAGAGCAGTCTTAATATTCTCGCCAAATGCAAGCGCTACAACCGAAAAATGTTCGGGATGTTCACGAATAACATCTAGGGTTTGAAGGCCTACTGAACCTGTCGCCCCAAGTAAACTAATCTTCTTCAAGACAATTTCCTCCTCAACCTATTAGTCCAAATACATAAAGCAGCGGGAGGACGAAGATTAAACTATCGAATCGATCGAGCAGTCCCCCGTGACCGGGCAGAAGATTACCGGAATCCTTCACGTTAAAAAATCGTTTCACAGCAGATTCTGCCAAATCGCCAAGTTGCCCGACTATTGATATGAGTAACGTAACGCCAATCAATGTTAGCCATGAAGCATAGAGCATCTTCCCGAAAATAATCTGGAATATTGCTGCAACGACTAGCGCGGTAATAATTGCGCCAATGGACCCTTCCCTCGTTTTATTGGGACTTAGATTAGGCGCCAGTTTGTTCCTGCCGAACTTTCGGCCAACAAAATAGGCACCACTGTCCGTTGCCCAAATCACAATCTGAACAAATAAGATTAATGCTAGACTGTCTATCCGGATTCGAATAAGCAAATAAAATGGGATACTTATGTAAAAAACGGAAAAAAACAGATAGGCTATCTTGGGATAGGAACATTGATTCTTCGTTAGTACCATCAAACCTAACAGAAGTAATGCTAGAAGAATAAATGCTTTGAGCCAAACCGAATAGACTATTGACAGCGGTGCTAATGCAGTAAGTACAAAAAAGGCAACAGCTAATGCGCCAAGAAGAACTTCAGGTGAATAATAACGAAGTTTATTCATTTCAGCGAGTTCAATAAAGCTTATCACTGCAATGGCTGCAACAAATAATGTAAAAGGAAATGAGCCGATCCATAGTAATGCGAGATAGACGGCTCCGGCTAGAATACCGGTAATGATTCGCTGTCTCATTTTTTCTCGCTTCCTTCCATTAGTCCACCGTAACGGCGTTGTCTCGAAGCAAAGACTTTTACAGCGTCTTGAAGACTCTGTTCATTGAAATCCGGCCAATATTCATCTGAAAAATAAAGTTCCGTATAAGCGAGCTGCCAGAGCATGAAATTACTGAGTCTAATTTCTCCACCTGTACGTATCAAAAGATCAGGATCCGGCAAAGGACTCAGCAAATGCTCAGCAATCATACTTTCCGTAATTTCTTCAGCATCAAGTTTTTGATCCTGAACATCACGGGCAATCATTTTAACGGCATTGACAATTTCTGCATGGCTCCCATAGTTCAGTGCAAAATTCAGGATTAATCCTGTATTTTCTTTTGTCTTCTCGCTGGCGCTTTTGACAGCATCCAAAGTATATGAAGGAAGACGTGATAAATCTCCCATTGCACGAACCTGAACGTTTTGTTCGATCAGTTCTTTAAGATACGTAGTTAAAAACTGTTGGGGCAATTTCATTAGAAAATCGACTTCAGCCTTTGGACGCTTCCAGTTTTCAGTTGAAAAAGCGTAAAGAGTCAAGACTTTGACACCGAGTCTATCCGCTTCCTTTGTCACGCGTTTCACCGTTTTCATTGCTTCGCGGTGCCCAGCAATCCTTGGAAGGCCTCTTTTTTTCGCCCATCGTCCATTTCCATCCATAATGATCGCCACATGTTCAGGGATCTTTTCAGTTAATTGTTCTTGATGGTTTTCATTGCCCATTTTTCCCGTTTTAAAGGAAAATTTATCAAACATTGATTTTCCCCCATTACTGATACTGAGACATTCCGGATGCCACAAATTGGTATCATTCCCACTACGTCTCTTGGACAAGCGGTCGGCTTGATGCGTTTGATGATTATATGTCCATCATTTCTTTTTCTTTTTCTGATGCGATTTGATCAATATTTTTAATTGTATCATTGGTTAATTTTTGTACATCATCTTCTGCTTCACGAACATCATCTTTAGTCAGTTCATTATTCTTCGCCATCTTCTTAATTTGATCGTTAGTATCTCTACGTACGTTACGTACAGCAATTTTGGCTTCTTCGGACATCTTGCGAACGAGTTTGACGAGTTCGCCACGCCTTTCCTCTGTAAGCGGTGGAATTGCAATACGAATGACCGTACCGTCGTTTGTAGGCGTAACACCTAAATCGGATTTCAAGATGCCTTTTTCGATATTGGCCAGTGCAGAACGGTCATAGGGTTGAACAAGTAGCAAACGCGCTTCAGGTACTGTGATCGATGCCACCTGGTTTAAAGGTGTTTCAGCGCCATAATATTCTACAGTGACCTTATTAAGTAAAGATGGGTTCGCCCTACCGGCACGGACCGTGATTAATTCACGCTGAAATGCTTTAACTGCTTTATCCATTCGTTCTTCAGCATTCTTAAATAGTTCTGATTGTGCCATCAATTATCGCCCCTTCACAACTGTGCCGATATCTTCTCCTAATACGGCACGTTTAATATTTCCTTCAACAGATAATGAAAATACGATTAATGGAATATCATTATCCATGCTTAATGATGATGCAGTAGAATCCATAACTTGCAACCCTTCGTTGAGAACGCGAAGGTATGAAATTTCTTTATATTTTTTCGCTGTTTTATCAACTTTAGGATCTGCAGAATAGACACCATCTACATTATTCTTTGCCATCAGAATAACATCGGCTTCAATTTCCGCAGCTCGCAAGGCAGCCGTTGTATCTGTAGAAAAGTAAGGATTTCCTGTGCCCGCTGCAAAGATTACAACACGGCCTTTTTCAAGATGGCGAATCGCACGTCTGCGGATGTAAGGCTCTGCTACTTGCCTCATTTCGATTGAGGTCTGTACACGTGTTTCAACACCGATACCTTCGAGGCAATCTTGTAAAGCAAGCGCGTTAAGGACCGTAGCCAACATACCCATATAATCTGCCTGTGCACGATCCATTCCCATTTCACTTCCGGCTTTGCCTCTCCAGATATTCCCTGCGCCGCAAACGATTGCAACTTCAACACCAAGGTCTACAACCTCTTTGACTTGTTTTGTGATGGAGCGAATGATGCTTGGTTCGATACCAAAACCACCTGCACCCGCTAACGCTTCGCCGCTTAGTTTTAAAATGACACGTTTATATTTTGCATTTTCAGGCATATTCGACTGCACCTCGCATTGATTAATTTTAAAAAATGGGACACGTGACCCGTGCCCCATTGTGTTTCCTTGCTCTGTTTCATCGGGTGTTGAAAACCGCAAATCGGTTATTGACAGTTGTTTTACCTATCGTCTTCAACAATCACCTTACAGGAGCTATTATTGTTTCATTTGTGCTTTAACTTCGTCAGCAAAATTTTCTTCTTTCTTTTCAATGCCTTCGCCGACTTCAAAGCGAACAAATGCAAGTACATCTGCGTTCTTGCTCTTCAAGAATTCTTCAACGGTAACATCGCCGTCTTTAACAAACGGTTGGTCAACAAGACAGATATCTTTGAAGAATTTCTTCAGTCTGCCGACTACCATTTTTTCGACAATGTTTGCCGGTTTTCCTTCGCCTAGCGCTTCCTGAGTCAGCACTTCCTTTTCATGAGCAACAACATCTGCAGGGATTTCATCTTCCTTCAGATATTGTGGGCGAATTGCCGCTACATGCATAGCTATATCTTTAGCAACTGCTTCGTCTCCACCGGAAATCTTTGTTAGAGCGGCAATTCTTCCGCCCATGTGAAGATAAGCACCGAAAACTTCATCTTCCGCTTTTTCAACAATTGAAAAACGACGCAAGGAAATTTTTTCACCAATTTTTGAGATAGCCGCTGTAATCGTATCTGATACGGTTTCACCGCTTGCCATTTTCTGATTCAATGCTTCATCAACCGAAGCTGGTGAATGATCTAAGAGATGTTGTGCTAGTTCATCGATCAATGCTTTGAATTCAGCATTTTTTGCAACAAAGTCCGTCTCAGAGTTTACTTCTAATGCAACGGCTTTGTTGCCATCAATTTTAATTTCAGCCAAACCTTCGGAAGCGATACGTCCGGATTTCTTTGCAGCCTTTGCCATTCCTTTTTCGCGGAGCACATCTATTGCTTTTTGAATATCTCCTTCTGCTTCGGCGAGCGCACGCTTGCAGTCCATGATTCCTGCACCTGTTAATTCACGTAATTCTTTAACTTGCTTTGCACTAATTGCAGCCAATGGGCATCCTCCTTTTATACGTTCCCTAAGTATTCGTGAAAAGAGTGATAAAGGGCAAGCCCCTTATCACCCCGTGTACATGCTTTGAACAAAATTATTCTGCTTTTACAGCTTCTTCTTCAACAACTGCTTCAGCTTGTTCTGGTTCTGCTGCTACTTCTTCAGTTTCTTCGCCTTGATTTGCTTCCAGAACTGCGTCAGCCATTTTTCCGGTTAACAGTTTTACTGCGCGAATCGCATCATCATTACCTGGAATGATTACATCGATTTCATCCGGATCACAGTTTGTATCAACGATCGCGATGATCGGAATATTCAACTTATGTGCTTCAGCAATTGCAATTCTTTCCTTACGTGGGTCAATTACGAAAAGCGCTTGTGGCAGGCTTTCCATATCTTTGATTCCGCCCAAGAATTTTTCAAGACGAGCCCATTCTTTCTTAAGTCCGACTACTTCTTTCTTAGGAAGTACATCAAATGTACCGTCTGCTTGCATTTTTTCAATGTCTTTCAGACGTTTGATTCTCTTTCTAATCGTTTCGAAGTTGGTCAGCGTTCCACCAAGCCAACGTTGGTTAACAAAGTATTGACCTGAGCGTTCAGCTTCAGATTTCACAGAATCTTGAGCTTGTTTTTTTGTACCTACAAAGAGAACCTTGCCGCCGTCAGCAGCAATGTCTCTGACGAAATTATATGCTTCTTCTACTTTTTTAACGGTTTTCTGCAAGTCAATGATGTAGATACCGTTTCTTTCCGTAAAAATATAAGGCTTCATTTTTGGGTTCCAACGACGGGTCTGATGACCAAAGTGTACGCCGGATTCCAGTAATTGCTTCATTGAAATAACTGACATGAAAAATTCCTCCTATTGGTTTTATTCCTCCGTTTGCGTCATTTTCGTGTACAGCTGAGCATTTTCAGCACCCGCACATAAATCGACAAACGTGTGTGATTGACACCAAACGTAACTATATCATAATCGGAACAACATGGCAAGATTAGGATTGTACTTTCCCTTTTAATTTAAGGAGCAGTTCAATTTCTCCTTTGCCGCGGTGTAACTGTTTCGCTATTTCAGTTGCCGTTAATCCCTTTTCTTTTAATTTTAATGCTTGGATATATGGAGATTCTTCGATCTTATCCTGGACTTGATCTATTGGCGGCATCCATTCATCAGTACCCGGTGATTCTGGCTTTGACGTTATCCGTGATTTGTTCACACTTTTTGCATTGGGTTTATTTCGTTCTGTCTCTTCACTCAGCATTGCTGAAAAGTCTTTCTTTTCAAGATTACTATTTTCTTCACTTGGCACTTCATGAGCTTCTTTGTTTGTAGGACTTGGTTTACGTGTTCGTTTTGTTCTCGGCTTCTTCGCATCCTGTTCCTTTAATAACGTTCGTAATTCTGCTAATAACTGTTCATTCTCCTGCCGAACCGCTGCCATATGCTCATCGAGGAGCAGTTGTGTATCACTTGAATTTGGATCTTTTTTTTGCAGAATTTGAATTCTTTGATAAAGATGCAGAATTAAATAAAACGCAAGCAACAATAGAACAAAATTTAAAGTCATCCAAAATGCTGTCATGTGTTCACCGCCTCAATTAAGTTGACTCCACTTCACGAGCATGTAAAAATTGTCGTAATTTAAAAAGTGCTTTACTATGAATTTGTGAGATGCGCGAGGTCGAAAGTGAAAGAACCTGACCAATTTCTGTTAACGTTAATTCATCAAAATAAAATAATGAAATGACCATGCGTTCCTTTTCGCTTAGTTTATCAATTTCTTCAGCAAGTTGACTTCGGTTCTCCTCATCGATCAGTTGTTTTTCCGGCAATATGGCGCGATGATCCTCAATTGCTGACGGTGGATATTCATTATTCTTCCCAGAAGCGCTATCATCAAGAGACAACAGATTGGAAAGTAAACTTTCGGACAAGACTTGCGAAACTTCTTCCGCATCCATAGCACAGAATTGAGCAACTTCTTCTAGTGATGCCGTTCGCATTTTTTCCTGTTCAATTTTCTCCGCAGCCTTTTCAATCTTCTTGCTTTTTTCACGGATCGAACGAGGCATCCAATCTTCTTTGCGCAAACCATCAAGAATTGCACCACGGATTCGAAAAGAAGCATATGTATCAAATTTCAAATCCCGCTGAACATCGAATTTTTCAAGTGCATCGTAGAGTCCAAGAAGGCCGAAACTCTGCAGTTCGCCGCGATCAATATTACGCGGCAATCCGGAACCAATGCGCTGCACATGATACTGAACAAGCGGCATATAGATTTCAAGAAGACAATTTGCAGCTTCTACGTCATGGGACTGTACCCAGCGATTCCAGTACTCTGACTCCATGGTTTCCGATTTTCCCAATTGTCTTCCTCCTTTTCAAATCAACCATTCTAGATCACACTTTTCCCCTTAAATAGAGCATGAATGGTCAATGTACTAGAAAGCGTCTGAAATTCAACAGTCCGGCCATAGTCTTTTCCGGTTTCTTCAGCAATGAGTGGGATATGATACTGATCCAGCTGAATTTTGACCGCTTCGACATTTCTCTTCCCTATACTCCCCATCGGAAGAGACCGAGTACTCTTGAACATTTCCGCACCGCCAGCTATTTTTGCTTTTAGCTGATTGATTGGACATCGATAGTGCGCAATCATCGTCTTCACCAATTCCGGTACAGCAGTATCTGCATACTTACCTTGAGGAAACTCAGCTGTTCGTGCTAAATCAGAATCAGGAAGCATCACATGAGCCATCCCCGCAATTTGCCATTCTTCATGATAAATGACGACCCCAACACATGATCCAAGCCCTAATGATTTTAATGTTTCTGGTGATTCAGCAAATTTAATCTCAGAAAGACCAACATGAATCACATCGACAACTTCCCTTCAGAAATATCGAAAATGACATCAAGTGAATCAGGGAATGGAAGAAAAAGAAATTCTCCATTCAATTGGTTTCCTTTTTGTTTGTCGAATAGAATTGCATCGATTAGAAGTGCGGACTCATCATAAAGGGAAAGTTCGACAAGTCCTTCGCTTAAAATAGCTCCTGCCATGTCTACCGCATAGATCGGTGGCGATTGCGTAAGCGGAATAGATAAAAAGTTCGAGAGTGCGGAGAGATACGAACCACATAAAATATTGCTGATTTCACAAAACGCGGATTTTCCCAATCCCTCATCTAACACATTCCCTTCAGGGACTAATTCATGGATCAGTGTATCTGCTTGATGGACATCAAACATCATAATAAAGAAACCTCTTAAGCCGCCATAAACTTGAATGTATGAAGCAGCTACATGTTTTTCCGCATCATGATCAATCAGTTCGGAAAGCGGGAGTACACGAACTGATGGAATAGTCATATCGATCGGTTTATTAAGCAGCACAGAAAGTGAAGAAGCCGCATGTGCAGCTCCGATATTACCCGACTCCATTAACAAATCCAGATGTTTTGGTCCAAGATCGCTTAGGTTATGCATGCGTTAAGCCTCGATCTTTTGTAATTCAGCGACATCATCCGAATTAAGCACTTGATCTAAATTAAGCAGGAGCAGCAAATCATTATCGTTAAGTTTTGCCACACTATTAATGAATTGTGCAGATGTCCCACCAATAATTTCCGGTGTTTCTTCCAATTTACTTGTTTCGATATCAAGAACTTCTTTTGACGTGTCGACGAGTAAACCCACTTTCATTTCATCGACATCAATAACAATAATCCTACTTTCTTTTGTTACTTCAGTATTTCCCATTCCAAAACGTGCCCGGACATCAATAATAGGGATGATTAAGCCTCGAAGATTCATCACACCCTTAACAAAATTCGCTGTGTGGGGTATGCGCGTAATCGTGTCCACTTTTTCAATGGACAAAACTTGTTCAACAGGTACTCCATACGTTTCAGTATTCATCTCAAATAAAATAACTTTCAAAACGGATTCCTCTTGATTTGCCATCACACATCCTCCTCAAGCTTTTTCCTTTAGCAATTGTTTTTTCTGACTTACTGTTATTGCTTGACAGTCAATAATTAAGGCGACCGTTCCATCACCGAGGATTGTGGCACCTGAGAAACCATCAATGTTTTTTAAATAGTTTCCTAGCGGTTTAACAACAATATCCTGATAGCCTAAAAGTTTATCAACAACGATAGCAACGATTTTATCTCCGTGCCGTACAATCACAACCGAACCTTGCCGCGGGTCATTGATAGCTGTAGCTGGAATATCTAGAAACTCACTCAACTGAACGAGAGGCACGACTTTATTTCGAAATTGCATGACTTGACGACTATGAATGGCTAACTCATCAATATGGCGTCTCAAAGCAGTTTCTATAATTGATGTAATCGGAATCGCATAGACTTCTTTTTGACATTGTACAAGAAGCGCATTAATAATTGAAAGTGTTAGCGGCAGTTTTACCGTAAATTTTGTCCCTTTTCCAGGAGTTGAATCTACTTCAACACTACCGCTCAGCGAATGGATTTTACTTTCGACAACATCAAGGCCAACGCCACGGCCGGATATATCTGAAATTTTGTCTGCAGTACTGAATCCGGATTCAAACAATAAGTGGTAGATTTCTTTATCAGTCATTTTCTCCGCGGCTTCTGTTGTCACGATGTTCTTCTCGATTGCTTTAGAAAGAACTTTTTCACGGTTAATACCTGCTCCATCATCTGTAATTTCAACAAATACATGGTTACCACTATAATAGGCACCTAAAGACAACTTTCCTTCCGGATTCTTTCCGTGAGCTGCTCTTACTTCAGGAGTTTCAATGCCGTGATCCATCGAGTTTCGAATCATATGCATTAATGGATCACCTAATTCTTCAATTACGGTGCGATCCAATTCCGTTTCCGCACCACGAATAACAAAATCCACTTTTTTATTCAGTTCTTTTGATAAACTTCTAACCATACGTGGGAATCGGTTAAAGACTTGTTCAATTGGCTCCATGCGTAGATTAAGAATCGTTTCCTGAAGTTGATTGGTCACACGATTGATTGTTCCAATCGTATCTTTCAACTCGGGATTGTCTATGGTAGAAGCAATTTTCTCCAAACGGCTGCGATCAATAATCATTTCTTCAAAAAGATTAAGCAAACGGTCAATTCGATCAAGATTTACCCGAATGGTTTTTGCCACTACTTGATGAGTGGTCGATTTCTGCTTTGTTTCTTGAATTTTCGGGGTATTGCTCAAAGCTTTTTCTTGTTTCGAAGGAGAGGCTGCAGTTTTCATTCCCTCTGTAATGGGGCTTACTTGAACTTGCTCAATTTCAGATATACTGTTCACTTTGTCTTTAATCGTTTCAGCATTCGCCTCAGTAATTACTAGAAAGACGAGTCGTTGAACAAAGGCTTCTTTTTCAATCTCTTCTGTTGATGGTCTTGTCCCCACTATTGTTCCTAATTCCCCTAATGCGTTAGAAATCATCAATGCCCTTGCTGCTTTAAGTACGCAATCTTTAGTTAATTGAACAACTGTTTCAAAAACCTGCAGCTTCTGTGATAATGCCTGGGATACAATCTCTTTCTCATAATCGGTTAATGTAACCGCATCTGTCTGAAGTTCAGTAGACTGTGGTTGTGAAGAAGTAGCTGCCGAACTGCTACTTTTTTCTACGGTGTCGGAATCAGCAGTCTTGCCACTCGTGATCGCTTGAAGTTTCTGTACTGTTTCCTGTACATCTCTTGCATCCGTTCCTTGTTGCTCAATGGAATCTGCCATTGCTTCAAGGTGGTCTAGTCCTTCAAAGAGTACGTCGATCATTTGCGCGTTGACAGTAATACTTTGGTGCCTCAGGGCATCAAAGACATTTTCCATAATATGTGTCAATTCCATCATATTTTGGAACCCCATTTGTCCGGAGCTCCCTTTTAATGTATGAGCCGACCTAAAAATACTGTTAATTAACTCTGGATCATTTGCATTTTGCTCAAGAGTCATCAATTTGTCATTCAAATTCTGCAAATGCTCTCTTGCTTCGTCAAGGAATACGCCTAAATACTGGCTCATGTCCATGTTCATTCATCTCCCTGTAATCCGAATTGGCTGCAGATTGCATCGGCCACATGTTCAAGAGGCCGAATCTCATTAATTTTACCAGTTTCTATTGCTGCTTTGGGCATGCCAAACACTGTACAGGTCTCTTCGGACTCAGCGATGGCGTGAATGGGTTTCCCGGCAGCACAAAGATCTGTAATTCCTCTTGCACCATCTTTACCCATCCCGGTCAAAATAGTGATCACGAATGAACATCCTTGTAAATCCGCTAATGATTCGAGCGTGACATCAACTGCCGGACGAACACCATTTACCGGATCGGTATCTGTTAGGTGAACTTGATACTGAGCGTACTCATTCTCTTGGATACACATATGCCGTCCGCCAGGAGCAACATAACAATGACCCTTCTGTAATACTTCCCCATCTTGTGCCTCACTCACTTCAATAGAGGATAGCCGATCAAGACGTTCAGCTAGCGATTTTGTAAATCGCGGAGGCATATGCTGAATGATTAATACAGGAGCCGGAAGATTTTTATTCAGTGATGGCACCACAGTCTGAAGAGCCTTTGGACCGCCAGTAGAAGTGCCAATAAGAATCATTGAAGATCCAGCACTGTTTCCATGGAATGCATGTTCTCTACGAATCTCATTTGTATGATACACTTCATTTCTTGGATTTAACATTTCACTATTTATCTTCGAAAACGCTGCCTGTTTAATCTTCTCCTGTAGTTCACGCTCAATGCGCTCAACATCGGATGGCTTACCTGAAGGTTTAAAAATGAAATCAAAAGCACCACTGCTGATCGCTTCAATAACGTAGTTCGCATTTTCATCTGAAGCACCACTTACCATAATTGTTGGCGTTGGGCGTTGCTCCATAAGATCATGTAAAACGTCAAGTCCATTTTTATCCCCTGGCAGAATAATATCGAGTGTGACTACATCAGGATGAAAGCGAAACAATTTATCTAATGCATCTCGCCCATTCCTTGCTGTAGCAACAACAGTCAGCATTGGATCTTCTTCGATCATTGCTTTTAGGGTTTGTCGCATGAACGCCGAATCATCAACCACGAGTACTTTTACAGGCTTCATGCTCTTTTCCCCCCGATCAATCTCAAATACTTCTTGACCTTATCGGCAAATGAGGGTACCACTTTCGGTTGTATGGTTGCCCCACATTGAATGAGGAACGCTTTCGATAGAAGTTGCATGTCAACACAATATCTGGATTGCGGATGACTTAACATACAAGGAACTTGCTTTCGCACCGATTGTACTAAATCATTATCTCGATGGATCGCTGCTAACCATGATGGTGAGTTACCTAGAAAGCGATCGGCAACTGAAGAAATACGCTGCCAAGTCTCCCATCCCTCACTTTTCTTCAAGATCTGATTGACAACAAAGGACACCTCAAGATCCTGGTTACGTGCATAAACCATTTTTAACACAGAATAACTATCGGCCATTGCAGGAGGCTCTGGAGTGGTTACAAGAATTAATCGATTTACGGCAAGCATAAAATGGAACATGTCTTCAGATGCTCCAGCACCAAAATCAAAAAGAATAAAGTCGTACTCATTTCGTAATTGTTCAAGCTGATCCAAAAAGTCATGTAAATACTCATCATTTAAATGAAAGAGTGAAGTCAAACCACTGCCTCCGGCAATGAAAGAAACCGTTGAAGTCGCTTCAATAACAACTTCCTTAAAGGGCAGCTTTCTCTGTATCGCATCGACAATAGTTAATGGAGCAGTTTTCCCCATTAATTGCTCAATATTCCCCATGCCAATATCTAGATCAATAATGAGAACTTTATTATGTACTTGTCCAAGTGCAATTGAAAAGTTTACACAGAAAACTGATTTCCCAACGCCACCCTTACCACTTGCTACGCCAATGACCTGAGCGGCTGAATCTTCTTTCTTTTCAAGAGAGATCCGCATTCTTAACTTTTCAGCTTGATCATTATTCATTTTCAATCACCCAGCATCAGATTAATTAGTTCCCGAACATTCGGAAAATGTAAATCATCAGGAACATCTTGTCCATTCGTTATGTACGCAACGTTCATCTTTGGTTGTTGCAGTAATACGCTGACTAGAGAACCCAACGTAGTCGTTTCATCAAGTTTTGATAGGATCAGGTTTGTCACATTCATCGATTGAAATTGAGTAATGACTGCATTCATATCTTCTACTTTAGTTGTTGCAGAAACAACCAAATACAAACCGATAGACAAACCGTCTCCGACGTATTGCCTGAGTTCCGAGATATACGAACTGTTTTGAAAATTGCGTCCTGCCGTATCAATAAAAACATGATCATATTCGGAAAACTGTCTGATTAACCGTTGAAAATCTTGTTGCGTGTAGGCGACTTCCAAAGGAGCGCCCAAAATATCCGCATACATTCTCAGCTGATCAATCGCTGCAATCCGATAAGTATCTGCAGTGATGAATGCAATTTTTTTCCCTTCATCTAATACTGCACGACTTGCTAATTTTGCCATTGTCGTGGTTTTTCCAACACCTGTTGGACCAACTAGCATAATGAAATGCTCGCTCAATCCGCCAATCTGAAATCTTCTCGGATCCAATTTTTGAACCAGCTGTGCTTTTAACAGTTCCATTAACTCACGTCGGTTCATTTGCTCATCACTCTGATACCACTTTTTAATCAAAAGTTGCATAAGAGGATCCGTATCGTCTCTCCGCATCCCTTGATCAAGTAGCTTATCTTGTAACGATTCAATCAATCCGGGCGCTGTGAATAATCGATCGACCTTATGATCTGAACGACGGAACGGAAGACCTTGTTCATTAACTGTAGCGCCATGATTGGTTATGAATCCCTTACTCTCTTTTTCGGCAACTTGTTCACTTTTATTAATGGGTGAATGCGGTTCAGGATCACTTGCAGCAAGTACCTCTATATTCACTTTCTTGAAAAGATTAAAGAACCTCCCGCTTGTCACTTTCTTTGTATGAAAAATAACCGCATCATTGCCAAGTTCTTGTTTGACCTTTTCAATTGCTTGAGCCATAGTTGGCGCAATAATTTTTTTCATTTTCATGCTGCACTCAGCACCCCAATGCTTTGTACTTCAACATTCGTTTCAAGTTCATTATAGGATAGAACACGTATATTTGGAAAATAGCGCTCAATTAATTGTCGGACATACATGCGCACTGCAGGTGAGCAAAGAATAACCGGGTCACTTTCCGGATCAACCCATTTCTCAACGGCACTGGATAAGTTCTTTAATGCTTGTGATGTGGTTTGTCCATCTAATGCTAAGAAATTGCCATGTTCTGTTTTTTGAACAGAATCTGAAATTTTTCGTTCAAAATCCGGGCTGATTGTTAATACTTTTAAAGTCTCACCTTGCTGAGTGAATTGTTCGGTAATCTGTCGTGCAAGTGCCTGACGAACATATTCAGTGAGTAATCCTGTATCTTTTGTCATTTGTCCATAATCTGCTAATGTTTCAAAAATGATCGGCAAGTTTCGGATCGAAATATTTTCTTTTAATAAGTTCACAAGAACCTTCTGAACATCGCCAATTGTCAACGGATCAGGAATGACCGCGTCAACCAATGCAGGATAGTGCTCCTTTAAATGATCGACAAGTTGTTTCGTTTCCTGTCTGCCAACCAATTCATAGGCATGGCGACGCATGACCTCCGTTAAATGTGTCGAAACAACCGAAGGAGGGTCAACAACTGTATAGCCCGAAAGTTCGGCTTGTTCTTTCGTTTGTTCATCAATCCAAAGGGCTTTTAATCCAAAAGCTGGTTCAACTGTTTCGATACCATGAATCGATTCATCATCAATACCAGGACTCATGGCGAGGTAATGATCCGGCATTAATTCCCCTTTTGCCACTTCACTCCCGTTAATTTTTATTCGGTAACTATTGGGTTCAAGTTGAATATTATCTCGAATACGTACGACAGGGAGTACAAATCCAAGTTCGAGTGCAAGTTGACGTCTAATCATGACAATCCGATCCAATAGGTCGCCGCCTTGTGAACTGTCCGCCAGAGGTACCAATGCATAACCAAACTCAAACTCTACCGGATCCATATGTAAAAGGTTCATGACGTTCTCTTGACTCTTAAATGTTTCTTCAGCCTTTTTATCCTCTTCTTTAGCGACATCTTGAAGCGCTTGACCACGATTTCTACGAATCATGAGCCCTATAACAATCAATACAATCGCGATCGGCAAGGTTGCGACCATTCCAATCGGTGTTAAGCCCAAAATGAAAATCACTGCACCGGCGACGATGAGCATCACTGGGTAGGAAAGTAATTGATCAGAAACTTCTTTACCCATATTATTTTCCGAAGAAGAACGTGTAACAATAATGCCGGTTGCTGTCGAAATAAGCAGTGCTGGGATTTGGCTGACAATGCCATCACCAACTGAGAGCAAACTGAAGTTTTGAGCAGCATCGCTCAGTGACATGCCCTGTTGCATGACACCAATGATCATTCCAACAATCAAATTGATTGCGACGATGATCATACTTGCAACCGCATCACCTTTGACAAACTTACTTGCCCCATCCATCGCACCATAAAAATCGGCTTCTCTCGTGATTTTCTCACGTCGTCTTTTTGCCTCTTGATCATTGATTAATCCTGCATTCATATCGGCATCAATGCTCATTTGTTTTCCCGGCATTGCATCCAAAGTAAAGCGAGCTGCCACTTCAGCGACACGTTCTGCCCCCTTAGTTATGACAATAAATTGCACAATAATTAAGATTAGGAACACAACAAGGCCAACGATAACATTTCCCTCTACCACAAAATTACCGAACGCCTCAATAACACGACCCGCATCACCTTCCGTGAGAATCAATCGTGTCGTTGAAACATTTAATGCAATTCGAAATAAGGTCATGATCAGGAGCAGTGAAGGAAACACTGAAAACTCCAGAGATTCTGTTACATTCAATGTGACCAATAAAATGACCAAAGCTAATGAAATATTCATGATAATAAGAAAGCTGAGTAATGAAGCTGGTAATGGAATAATCAGCATCATGACGATAAATACGACGCCAATCATTACGATATAATCTCTTGTTTTCATTGTTACCCTCCCTTCCTTTTCAGACTTTGCCTTTTAATCGGTAGACATAAGCTAATATTTCTGCGACTGCTTTGAAAAATTCTTCTGGAATCGTGTCACCAATTTCCAATTGATGAAACAACGCCCTGGCTAATGGCTTTTTCTCAACAATGACGATTTGGTTCGCACGAGCGATCTCCTTAATCCTTAACGCAATGAGATCCGCACCTTTTGCAATCACTTGCGGGGAGCCCATTTTTTCTGCATCATAGGTCAATGCAACAGCAAAGTGTGTTGGGTTCGTAATAATAACATCTGCTTTAGGTACTTCTTGCATCATTCTCCTCAGTGCCATTTGCCGCTGTCTTTCCTTAATCTTTGATTTAATCTGCGGATTACCTTCAATGCTTTTGAATTCATCCTTTATATCTTGTTTAGACATTCGGATATTTTTTTCATAATCATACTTCTGATAAAGGTAATCGAGTAAAGACAAAGCAATTAAAGATACGGCAACGGCTATCCCCATATTAAGTACAATAGTTGCAATTGTCCGTACACTTTCCGTTAAGGGTTGGCTGGCCAATTGAGTAATCGATTGTCGATTCATCCACAAAATTGCAAAGGCAACGATCCCGATAAAGACGATCTTGAGTATGGATTTTAGAAATTCAACGATGGCTCTAAGTGAATAAATCCGCTTTAGTCCTTTTAAAGGATCAAGCCGTTCCGGTTTAAACATAAGCTGGTCGGGCAAGAATAGAATACCAACCTGAACTATTTGTGTCGCTACCCCAATTACGAGTGCTACTATTAGAATAGGGAGCAGTAGTTGTAGCACTTGCATCGATAGTTCAGAGAACAGGCGATGGATTGTATTCTCAGTAACGCCCATCGATAGATCGCGGTTAAAAAAAATCCCCATCATCTGAGCGAGTTGCTCAACAAATTTGCCACCAGCAATTCGAAAGTAAATAAAGAAAGCAAGCATACTAATTGCAGTGCTAAGATCAACACTTTTAAAAATTTGACCTTTTTTTCTACTTTCCTCTCGCTTATGTGGTGTCGCCTTTTCAGTTTTCTCACCTGCAAAATATTGTAAATTCACAGGATAGCGCAGATCAGACATGTCCTTTAACTCCCCAATACATGCATAAAGCCACTAAAAATCGAGGTCATCGAATCAAAGATCACTTGAAAGAGACCGATTAGCGATGGAAAAACAACCAACATTATTGCAAATCCGGCAAGCACCTTAAGCGGCATACCTACAACAAAAACGTTGACTTGCGGCACAGTTCGCGCAATCAGACCTACTGCAAGATCAACCAAGAAAAGGCAGCCAACGATCGGCATGGCTAGTTGTGCAGCAATAACAAACATCTGTGCAGTGACTCGAGTAACAAATTCTGCAGTATTTCCAGATCCATAGGCCACACTTAAACTGCTGATAGGAATTATCTGAAAGCTATACATTATCCCGTTCAGCAGCATATGGTGAGCATTTACACCTAAAAAGAATAACAGTTGTAGAACATAGAGAAACTGCCCGGTGAGCGGTGTCGTGACCCCGCTTTCAGGACTAATCACATTGGCCATTGCAAAACCCATTTGCATGTCAATGAAAGCCCCGGCAAGCTGTACGGCATAGACAAGAATACCGGCAACAAACCCCATGGAAATACCTACAAGAATTTCCTTTAGAATCAGCACAACAAACCTGCCGTCAAGTGGTACAGTCTGACTTTCAAATTGTGTTAGATCGACGAGTATCGCCAGTGAGACTGAGAGACCAATTTTCACTGGCGCCGGAATCGTCCGATACGAGAATAGTGGCATGGTTACGATAAAGCTTGTCAATCGCGCAAGAATCAGTAAGAAAACAGGAATGGCATTTAATAGTGATAATGACAATGAATTCATAGTCCCTTTCTATCGGATAAAGTGCGGTAGATTTGCAAAAATATTTTCTGTAAACGTAAGCATCTTTGAAAGCATCCAAGGGCCAAACAGAATCAATCCGAAAAGGACTGCTACAATTTTGGGAATGAACGCCAACGTTTGTTCTTGAATTTGCGTCGCTGCTTGAAAAATGCTGACGATTAAACCGACAACAAGTGATAGTACGAGTAACGGCCCAGAAACCATGAGCACCGCCATAACACTTTGATCAGCGATTGAGAGAATCATTTCAGAACTCATTCGGCTTCATCCTTTCTCAAAAACTCTTAAGCAACGATTCAACAATTAAGTACCAACCGTCAACCATAATAAACAGTAAGATTTTAAACGGTAGAGAAATCATTACCGGCGGCAACATCATCATACCCATAGCCATCAAGATACTGGCAACCACCATATCAATTACCAAAAAAGGAATGAAGATCATGAACCCCATTTGAAAAGCCGTTTTCAGTTCACTTATTGTATACGCAGGGACAAGCGCCGTAAGTGGGATGTCGCTTACTTTACTCGGATTTTTGTATTTTCCATAATTCAAAAACAACTGTAAATCCTTCTCACGGGTTTCCTTCGCCATGAATTCCTTAATGGGGACTTGAGCTCTAGAAAGCGCCTGTTTCTGCGTAATTTCTTTCTTCATATACGGTTGAATCGCATGCGTATCAATCTGTCCATACACAGGGGCCATTACAAAAAAGGTTAAAAACAATGCAAGACCTACAAGTACTTGATTCGGTGGCATTTGTTGTGTCGAAAGTGACGTTCTTACAAACGACAGCACAATAATGATACGCGTAAAGCAAGTCATCAGCACAAGAATTGCCGGAGCAAGTGACAAGACAGTCAAAACAAGCAAAAGTTGTAAAGTCGTTGCGACGTCTTGAGGCTGGCTAGTGAAGAAGTCGGTAGGAATACCCGGTATACTATTCATTTTTTCCTAACCTCCTGCAAAAGAGCTCTCAATTCGTGTGATCGCTCGTTTTTCACTGTTTCCAGCTGTGCTTTCAGCGCTTCTTGTGAGGAGAAGCTACTACTTTCTTGACCTGCGGTATCATGATTACGACGCAAAGCATGATCTGTTGTCCATTTTAATGCTTTCAATACGTTCTCTTCAAAATGATCGGATGCATCTGATTGTTGCATTAACGATTGGATCGCTTCAGGATCTTTAATTTCTTTGAGTAACTGTACCGTTTCCCCAACCCCAACAACGAGAATTTCATCACCGACCTGAATCAATTGTAGTGAACGATTTGCACCAAGTGAAACGCCACCCATATTTTTCAACGCATTGATACGCGTAAACTTCCCTGTTCGCTTCACAACAAAGTGATAAAGCAAATAGATAAGGGCTAATACAATCATCAAGGCGAAGAATAACTTTAAGAATGTCACAAATAGATTGCTATTTTTACTTAAGGACGAGTCATTTTGGCTTGTCCTTCCCGCACTTCTTTGATCTCCCGAAGATTTTTGTTTCTTCTGCCCGTTATCTAACCATTCCTGAACAGTACTATTCCCTGAGTCTGCATAAGAAACTGAACTATGTGAACCGATGAGTAATAGTGCGATTAACGTTAAAAAAATTAATTTAAACAAGCGAACTGGTTTCACTTTAAATCATCCAATCGCTTTCTTAATCGCCTCTAAAACACGATCAGGTTGAAAGGGCTTAACAATAAAATCTTTTGCTCCAGCTTGGATGGCATCAATTACCATTGATTGTTGGCCCATTGCCGAGCACATAATTACTTTGCAGTTAGGATCCATTTCCTTAATTTTCTTTAACGCATGAATACCGTCCATCTCAGGCATTGTAATATCCAAAGTCACTAAGTCAGGTTTAAATTCTTCATACTTTGCAACGGCTTCATTACCGTTTGCACCTTCTGCACAAACCTCATAACCATTCTTTGTCAAAATATCTTTCAGCATCATTCTCATAAAAGCTGCATCATCAACAACAAGTATTCGTCCTGCCACGCAAATCCCTCCAGATCATTCATCAATATTAGTAATAGGCTGCCAGATTCATAGCATCATGAAACTAACAGGAAAAAACAGTTTTTTTGATTCTTACAAGTTTTTCAGGCGATCACTTTGGTCAAGAATTTCAGTGATGCGTATGCCGAAGTTTTCATCAACGACGACGACTTCACCTTTTGCAATATATTTTTGGTTAACTAAAATATCAATAGCTTCACCCGCAAGCTTGTCCAATTCAATAATGGAACCAGGACCAAGTTCGAGAACATCCTTAATCGTTTTCTTTGTATGACCGAGTTCTACACTTACATCCAAAGGGATGTCCATCAGTAAATTCAGATTGCGTGGAACCTTTGATTCTGACGTGTTCGGCTGCTCATTGAAATCTGAAAACTGAACGGGTCGAACATCTTCTTGTGGCGCTGGGTTTGACTTGATCGCTTGATGCTCCGGCATATCCGGTGCCATTGCTACCGCAGCTTCCTCTTGACTTGACGCTGAGAGAGACGCCGAAGAATTGTCCTTATTTGTTTCTTGCTTAGGAATCTCATTTGTCCCTGCTTCAAGACTTTGCGTACCATTTGTTTCTTTAAGCAATAAGTCAACAAGCTGTTTTCCAAATTTAATAGGAATTAATTGCATAATATGAGAATCAACAAGGTCACCAATAATGAGCTGAAATGAGATTTCAAACATCATTTCATCTTTTGGCAGGTGCTCAATTCCTTTTTGCGTTTTCACATCCATCAAATTTAATTTTGGAGGTGAAATATCAATACGTCGGTTGAAAACCGTAGACATTGCGGTAGATGAAGAACCCATCATTTGATTCATGGCTTCTTGTACGGCACTCATTTCCATCTCACTGATTTGTTCTGTTGGATTTGTGCCATCCCCGCCCATCATCAAGTTCGCTATGACACTCGCATCATGTGTCTTGATGACAAGCATGCATGAGCCTTGGAAACCCTCTGTATAATTTACCAAGACTGAGACATGGGGGACAGGGAATTCTTCAGATAAATTTTTTCGATTCACCAAATGAACCTGAGGTGTCGTAATTTCCACTTTCTTATTAAGGATCGTGGATAGCGCTGTCGCTGCACTACCAAAAGAAATATTTCCGATTTCGCCAAGTACATCTTCATCTAAGTCCGATATGTCCTGTTGAACATCCGAACTCGTTTCAGATTCAGATGGCTTAGCCACGGAATCTTGATTTTCATTCGAGTGATTACCAAGAAGTGCATCAATTTCTTCTTGTGAAAGTTGTCCGTCACTCATTGACGTCATCCTCCTCCGTTATGGGTTTGATAATTTGGATAGCAAGTCTTTTGTCGCGTTTTCCTGGCTGAGCAATATACTTTGGTGCGCCTCCGACATCGACAACTAATGGCTGATCCAAATATTGTTCGAGCTTGATGACGTCGCCAACACTCAAATGCAGCAGTTCATCAACGGTTATCTGTGAATGACCAAGCTTTGCCGTCACAGTGACATAAGATTGTTCTACCTTTTTCCTTAATGACTGGTACTCTTCGGTCGTCGCATCGCTCTTCTTCTCACTCATCCAGTAATGCATGGACAATTTGGGGATGATTGGTTCAAGGACGACATGTGGTAAACAAAGATTAATCATACCACTCGATTTCCCTATCATCGCAGATAGCGAGATTACAATTACAGTTTCATTTGGAGAAACTAATTGTAAAAATTGAGGATTGGTCTCGAGTTCAATCATGTACGGTTCAATATCTTGTTCAACCGATGACCAAGCTTCCTTTAATGCAGGGAGTCCGCCTTCGAACAATCCCTTCATCAAATCTGTCTCAATTTCAGTTAAGTTCTCAATCTTATTCATACTTTCGCCACTGCCACCAAGCAGTCGATCCAGCATCGCATACGCAATATTCGGATTTACTTCAATAATCAGGTGGCCTTCAAGTGGTGGTGCCTCAATGACATTAAGAACCGTAGCCGAAGGAATGGAGCGAATAAACTCTTCATACGGCAATTGGTCAACCGATGCTACAGATATTTGAACATAAGTCCTTAACTGAGCTGAAAAATAAGAAGTAAGTAATCGCGCATAATTCTCATGAATTCGCGTTAAACTGCGAATCTGATCCTTCGAAAAACGCAGTGCACGTTTAAAATCGTAGACGCGAATCCGCGATTTTTTTTCTTCACTTTTTAGTTCTTCTGCGTTCATTTCTCCAGTTGATAATGCAGAGAGCAATGCATCAATTTCTGATTGTGATAGAACATCGGCCATTTTTTTCTCACCACCCTTCAACGGCCACAAACACTATTGCACAATTTTCTCTGTCGTGTACACGTGGGTTACCGTACCGCTTTTTAGAAAACTGTTAATTTTTACTTTTATCATAGTTTCTAATTTATTTAAGCCTTGCTGGTCTTGTAAATCACTAGGAGTCATCCCTGATACTGTATAAATGACAGCATTTTTTACTTGGAAAGATCGCTTTGTCAGTTCTGCTTTTGCATCTTTATTTGATACTTGGATATTGAAATCCAATTTTATAAAGTGATCACCCTTTATATTTGTTGTAATCTCACCAGTGTCAACTGTTAGATCTTTGACGATCTCATCTATATTGGGATCCTTTACAGGTTCCTCACTGCGATTCATGCTTGACATGATGAAGAAGGCGGCAACGGTCCCAATGATCACAAGAACCATCAAAATAAACAGCAGATTCATTCCTCTGCTTTTGAACATCTCAACACACCCTCTTCCCCAGAAATTCCCGACACTAAAGAAATTGATTTCAAAAACTCACTCATTTTCTCACGAACTTCCTCAGGTGTTTCCTTGACAACGAGTTTCTTACCCGTTGTCAAGGTAATCGTCGTATCCGGCAATGCCTCCACCTGTTCAATAAGGAATGCATTAAGCATAAATGATTGATTATTAAAATGTGTTAACTTGATCATCCGCGTTATAAAAATGTGCTGGACAAGGAAGATGCCCAGCCATTTTTCTCCCCTATTTAATTATTGTTTCAATTGAACTAATGTTTGAAGGATCTGATCGGCTGTTGTAATCGTTTTTGCATTTGCTTGATAGGCACGTTGCGCTTCAATCAGTGATGTCATTTCATCGGTCAGATCGACATTAGAACCTTCGAGAGCACCTTGTTGAATCTTGGTCGAAGTACCTACACCTGTTGCTGGAACTGCACCACCAGAATTACCTGATACTTGAAACAAAGAATTGCCAATTTTTTCAAGACCTGCGGGATTGTTAAAAACATAAACATTAATTTTGCCTAGGCCGGTCGCTGGAGTTCCATCATTGTTGACTCCTGTTATCGTGCCATCACTCGCTATTGTAAACGAACTAAGGCCATTAAAATTTCCGGTAACACCATCGATTGAATAACCTTGGGAGGTGACCAATTCCCCAACATCATTTAATTTAAAATCCCCTGCACGTGTGTAAAACTTATTTGTGCCATCGGATACTTGAAAATAACCCTCACCATTAATTGCAACATCATACGGATTTCCTGTAGAGTTTACAACACCATTCGTTACAATATTATCAATTGATCCTGTTTGAGAACCCAATCCTACTTGAATGGCATTCCGACCAGTGCTTGCATTCTGTACATTATCATTAAACATATCTTCAAAGTTGATGCGTCCTTTTTTGAAACCTGTCGTACTGACGTTTGAGATGTTGTTACCAATCACGTCAAGATAAGTTTGAAAATTTTTCAGTCCTGAAACACCTGTTCCCAATGATCTCAATAACATAATTGAATCCTCCTTTTTGTAACTGCCTCTGTCATTCGGCAGTTTTAGCTCTCCTATAAAGGTCCAGCTGATTTAGTGATTAATGACAATTGTGCCATTAATGTTCGAGAAAATTCTTGTGTTTGTTTCATCAAGGCCCATGGCGGTAATCACCGTTTGATTTGGTGTGTTCACAACGAGTGCGGCATCCTTCGTTAAAACCAGTGAATCATTAATCCCCATTTTCTGTGCTTCTTGCATTTTTGTATGAATCAGATTCCACTCATTTTGCGAAATATGAATATTCCGTTCTTGTATTCGCTCACGGGCATGCTTTGAAATTTTCAATGGCAACTTTCCAAACTCTTCTTCAAGGTTCTGGGCAAAAGAATGGCCTTGAACGGTCGATTTATGATCTTGTTTCGATTCTGATACTGCACGCTCCGGCAACGGTAACTGTTGATATACAAAGGCATTAATCTTAGTCACCGTTGCTCGCTCCTGTTACATTGCTAACTTCAGTGATCGTTGAGGGATCGACACTTTCTCCATGATCAGTGACATAAGAAACAGATCCGTCTTTCAGTGTGACTGATTTAACGATGCCGCTAAGTATATTGGTAAGTGAATTTCCATTACTATCAGTAGCCGTATCTGTCCAACTGATTTGTTTGCCGATCATGGATGCTTGTTCAGAAAGGGACTGGTTGGATTGTGAAGCTACTAACTTGTCAATGGCATTACTCATATTCTGAGTCTGCTCAAGTGTTGTAAAGTCCGCCATCTGCGACACAAACTGCCCGCTATCCATCGGTGAAGTTGGATCTTGGTTGGTCAACTGAGCGACGAGTAATTTCAAAAAAGAATCTTTATCCAAAGCACTGTTCGCGTTATTTGTTGACGTTGTTGAAGTATTCGTTGTTGCTGATGTACCTGAACTCGCTGAAATACTCATCTTAGATCATACCTCCTGTCATCCACTCAGAGAATGAATAGTTACTCTGTAGATCGTCATTGCTGACCGCCTGCAGAACTTGATGTTTTTTCTGCTGATGCTCTTGCTCTTGTTGATCCTGTCTGCCCTGGTGCTGTTGAAATTCACCTTGTTGTTGGCTTTGACTTTGTGCATGTTCCGGAGTAGCCGTCTGCAATTGCCGGGTAACATCAATCTGAGTAAACGAAATGCCTTTCCCTGCACAATCATGTTTCAATTGGTTCAAACCACTTTCGAGTAAGTCTTTTGCAGCTTTTGTCTCTGCCGTGATTTGAGCGACTAACCCCTGATCACCCCTACTTACGGAAATCGTCAATTTGCCCAAATTTTCTGGTCGTAAAGAGAGGGTATAAACCTCTGAATCACCTTTTTCCAGTTTCAGAGAAGACTTACCTAACCATTCACTGAGTTGATCTGAAACCTGTTGATGAACAGGCGTTTGTTTTTCTTGTACTTTACCCGACTGATAACTCGACCAAAGTTCAAGCTTATTCATTACCCCAGTCACAGAACGAAGATGTTCACTTTGACTCTGTGACTGCGTAATCGTAGCATCCAATACTTTTTGGTGCGCTCCATCATTCTTTTGTTTGGTCGTGTCAGTTGATGAATGCGGATCGGGAAGAACACTTAGACTTGAGTGCATACTTTTCTTAAATGCTTGTCGATCATACCCCTGTTCAACCGCTTTTTGATCACTACCCCAAGTTTGTTGCCTCAAGACTTCCACTCTTGCTTTGATGGGTTGGTTGATGATGTTCTTGTTTTGCTGAGTATCGTTCTTTTGATTCACAAGTGCATCAGTCATTGACGAATGAGCACTTTGCTGCACCTGACCTAGTTGGATCTTAACTTCTTGTTGCTCGTTTTGTGAATGCACGCTTGTCATTGTTTTATGCATTTGATTCGTAATCTGAGTAGTCACCGTATCTTTAGTTGTTTGCACATACGGTAGGCCAGCGTCACCAGAACGATTCATTGAAGCATTCCCTTGGTCGGACACATGATTAATAGTCTCTGAGCTTTTAGCATTCATTTGATTTTTTAGAGCTTGCTCATTACTTTGATTCTTAACCGCGTCTTGGACTATCCTTTGCTCCAAAGTCTTTTTTGAAGATGACTCTGATTGCTCCTTCGATAACTTAACACTCATTCGGTTTTCAGGAATGTGCGCCTTACGCTGATTCTTAACCGTTTCATGCACAATTCTTGGGTCCGAAGCACTTTTTGACTGTGACTCTGATGACTCCTTCGTACCTTTTGAACTCAGTTGATGCTGAATCAGTTGAATCGCCGACAAAAAAGTAGTTTCATCCGCAGTACTACTTTTTTTCTTTTTCTTTGCCACATGTCCAGTGACTTCTTGTACCTTGAGATTTTTCATATCCATTACCGTCGTATTCACTTTTTCACCTCCTTTCAAAGACTATCGATCAAGGCGACGTTGTCGTCGTCATTGTCGATGTCGTACCTGCACTCGATGTTGAACTAGCATTTGATGTATTCGCCTTTAATAGCGGCGTTAATGCAGCTGCTTTATTAACATCCATATTTTCAAGAATAGAAGCTTTCGTTTTATCATCCAGTAAATTGATATATTTTGCTGCTTGCTTCACGCTCAACTTGCTGAAAATCGCACCTGCCTTTGCAGGATCCATTGTTTTATACGTTTGAGCGTATACCGCTTGACGAGCAGCAGCATTCTGATTCTTTGTTTGCTTGGCTGTATCATTTGCGTCATTTTGTGCCTGCTTCAATTGATTTTTCAATTGCGCCACTTGATCCGTTAAATTATTTTTGTCACTCTGAAGTCGTTTCAAAGTTACTTTTTGATCTGAATTTTCCGCTTTCAATTGTGCAATTTGTGCAGAACTACCTGAAGCTGATTGCTGCATCTGACTTGAGGATTGATCTTTAACTATAAGGTTTTTTGCTTCTTCGATAGGATCAAGTCCTGCAAGTTTTAAAAACAAAGCAGCGATGAGCAGCATAAAAAGAATAGGAACTAAAATCGCTAAGAATACTTTTAATAGCTTTAATCCAAATCCTGTTCGTTTTGTATTCTCCATTTAGCTTCCTCCTTAACTTTGAAAGGTTCTCTGACCAGCGATTTCATCCATCTGTTTCATTTCTGTTTTATGAACTACTTTATTAAAAATTAGTTGTTGCTTTTCTTTAATTTTTTCATACTTCTTTACTTCAATAGCTTTCTGCTGTAATTTTCCTTGAAAAGTTTCTAATTGCAGTTTGGCACGCAGATATTGCTTGTTCGTCTCTTCAATGAGAAAGTCAATTTTATTAACATCGGACATGCCCATCTTCATTTGATCAATAGTTATTGCTTGGTTCATTTGATTTTGGAGATCCGTTTGCACACGATTTTTCTGTTCAACCAGATCAATGAGTCTATGTGCCAGTTTTTCAAAAGCATCAAACAGGTACTTGTACTGAACCTCTAGATTCTGCTTTTCATTCTCGGCAAGTTTCATAACACGTTCAAACCGATACTCAAACGCCATTCGAACTCATCTCCTGCCCGAAATCATTAATCAATTGATGAACCGAGTCTTTTAGATTCACACTTTCGCTCTCCGCTTGACGTAAATAAGTTAACATTTTGGGGCGGAAATGAATCGCTTCATCGATTTCTGGTGAACTCCCTTGCTTATAAGCACCGATATTGATAAGATCTTCCGATTCAGAGTACTGAGAGAGCAAGGATCGAAATTTTAACGCCGCTCGTAAATGATCTGGAGTACTTATTGTGTTCATCACACGACTGACACTCTTTAACAGATTAATAGCGGGATATTGCCCCTTTTGAGCGAGCGCTCGATCAAGTACGATATGTCCGTCAAGAATACCTCTTGCTGTATCCGAGATCGGTTCATCAAGATCATCACCATCGACTAATACGGTATAAAAGGCTGTGATCGTACCGTGCTGATCCGTTCCTGTTCGTTCCAACAATTTTGGTAATAATGCAAAAACCGAGGGAGGATACCCCTTTGTCGTTGGTGGTTCACCGATTGCAAGACCAATTTCACGCTGGCTCATTGCCACACGTGTCAGTGAATCCATCATCAACAAAACATTTTTCCCTTCTGAACGAAAGTGTTCGGCAATTGCGGTTGCTGTGAGTGCGCCTTTGATTCTCATTAGTGCCGGTTGGTCACTCGTAGCTACAATCACAATGGAACGTTTTATCCCTTCAGGTCCCAGGTCTTTTTCAAGAAATTCTTTTACTTCCCGGCCACGTTCTCCAATTAAAGCAATAACATTCAGGTCCGCTGTTGTATTTCGAGCAATCATCCCCATTAGAGTACTCTTGCCCACACCGCTACCTGCAAAAATACCTACACGTTGCCCTTTTCCAACAGTCAGTAATCCATTTATCGAACGAATACCAAGCTCAATTGGCTCAGTGATACGCGGCCGAGTCATTGGGTCCGGTGGGTCCTGGTTGGTTGGAACATTCACCACAGGCTTTGAAAAAGCCATTCCTGAAGAGGGATGCCCAAGGCTGTCGCACACTTGACCAATCAGTTCATCATTAACCTTTACTTCAAGAGGTTTATCTGTTGCTTCAACCAGACAACCTGGGGATATTTGTGCAATAGATGTGTAAGGCATCAGCAAAATATTTTCATCCTTAAATCCAACAACTTCAGCCATAACTTTTTTTCTGCCATTTTTGATATGTATGAGACAAACATCGCCAACAGATGCAGAAGGTCCCTTCGATTCAATGAGAAGTCCCACAACTCGATTAATTTTTCCATAGCGGCGGTAACTGTCGATAGAGGAGAGTTCATCAATCAAAAGGTTCATTTTCATATCAATGCTCCTCCATCAATTCAGAGAGTTTCTCTTTAATCACTTGCAGTTGACTACGTACGCCGGCATCAATTTTGCCGAAGGAGGTTTCAATCGTGCATTGATCATTTGAAAAATCACTATCCGCATAAATGAAAATCTTAGCATCTTGTACAAGTTTTTTTAATTCATCGATGTGTTGGTTAATCGATTCAAAGTGAATAGGCGCAACCGTTATTTTAATTGTCTCTTGATCACGAACTTCTCTTACCGCTTTTTCAACTAATGAAAACCATTTGTCTTCATCGAGAGCTACCGAAGTTGCAATGATTTTTTCTGCAACAGCCATTGAGAGACTCAATATTTCAGGTTCCGCTTTTTTTATGTACTCGTTAAAATATGTTTGTGCTTGATCAACAAAAAGATTTCCTTGTTGAATCTGTTTCGCATACTTTTCTTTTGCTTCCTTAGTTCCTTGTAAGAAGCCAGCTTCGTAACCCTCTTTTACACTTTTCTGATGGGCTTCTTCACGTTTCTGTTTCGCTCGTTCATTTTCTGTTTCGATTTGATGTTGCATTCTCGCCTGTTCTTCTTCTGCCTCTCTGATTATACGCGCGGCTTCGTGCTTTGCCTGATTTATCTTTTCTGTCAGTGTTTTCTCAATGGACTCTTGATCCATCTCATCAGTTAATGCATCAAGTTGAGGATCAATGATTGCTGAGATCTGAACAATCTTCGCTTCACCCTCTGTTTGCGCGCGCTTTATCAGATTAGACAATGACGTCATCTCCCTTACCGCGTGCAATCACAATCTCACCAGCATCTTCGAGCTTACGGATCGTGTTGACAATTCTCGTTTGCGCTTCTTCAACGTCATGTAAACGAACAGGGCCCATGTATTCCATTTCTTCTTTGAAACTCGCTGCCATCCGTTCGGACATATTTTTAAATAATAGTTCTTTTACTTCATCACTGGCCGTCCGCATTGCTAGAATAAGATCCTCATTCTCACTTTCACGAATGACGCGCTGGATCGCACGGTCATCAAGGACAATGATGTCTTCAAACACAAACATACGTTTTTTGATTTCTTCTGCTAAATCAGGATCTTGTTTCTCGAGTTTTTCAAGGATGTTTTTTTCAGTCGTCCGGTCAACTCCGTTAAGTACACTGACGATGGAAGGTATGCCACCTGTCTGAGTGTAATCTTCGTTAATTGAAGAACTAGAGATTTTCTTCTCTAGTATTCTTTCAACCTGAGAAATTGTTTCCGGTGAAGTACGGTCCATCTGTGCTATTCGCTGAGCAACATTCGCTTGAACTTCAACTGGGAGTGCAGATAAGACAGCACCTGCTTGATCCGGATCAAGATAAGATAATACAAGTGCAATCGTTTGTGGATGTTCGTTTTGAATAAAGTTCAAAATCTGTTGCGGATCACTTTTGCGCATGAAATCAAATGGCTTGACTTGAAGTGTGGACGTCAACCTTTGAATCACCTTGTTGGCTTGATCTGATCCTAGGGCTTTTTCAAGAATTTGCTTGGCGTACCCAATACCGCCTTGTGAGATATACTCTTGAGCGAGCGCTGTCTGAAAAAACTCTTCGATCACTTGTCCCTTAGTTTCAGCATCTATTTTTCTTGCATTTGAAATTTCCAATGTCATATCTTCAATTTCCTGTTCCGTAAACTGTTTGAAGATATTTGCTGAAACATCGGTTCCAAGAGCGATCATTAAAATCGCCGCTTTCTGTTTTCCAGTTAATTTCGTTCTGCGCTCTGCCATCACCGACATCTCCTCACTTATCTTCTGCCATCCAGCTTCTTAACAACTTAACAAACTGATCCGGTTGTTGTTTTGCCATTTTCTCCAGTTCATTGTATTTTTTCTGTTCTGGAGTCTCTTGATTCAACAGTTCCTCGTAATCATCTTTTTGTGGGATATCTTCGACAATGGTCTGGTCATCAAGCATATCTTCCGCATTTCTTCTTCTCCGAAGGACCAGCCAGATGATTAAACCAATAATCAAAGCAAGAATGACTCCTCCGACAATATATAGCCAATTAAATCCACCATTTGTCGTTTGTGCAGTCAATTGTCCATTGAATTGTCCAACTGTAACAGATGTTTTTTGATTGATCGCTGCATTCGTAAGTTCCTGACCTTGCGGATCTGAGATCGATGTTTTGATGATCGAATTTAATATTGACTGAACATCGTTAATCCTTTGTGTCGGAAGTGAATTGTTGTTTTTTGGATTTGGCGGTTCAATCATGACCTGAATGCCAAGATCCGTAATTTTATATGGACTATTTACGACATCACGATGGATGCGATTAAATTCATTATTTACTCGATCTTCGATTTTTTGATATGTACCGTTGCTATTCGTGCCATTTTGATAAGTTGGAACATCTGTTGTTCCCGTTCCTGCTTGTCCGGCAGCACCTTGTCCGGTGTAGGTCTCCGCAATATGCTCCGTACTTGTCTGCAATCCTTCCATCGTTTGCGGATTAACCGGTTCAACGAGATATTGTTTCTCCTTGGATTGTGTAAAGTCGACATCAGCGGAGACATTCACCATCACTTTGCCTTGCCCCATCATGGTTGTTAACAGTTGTGTCACTCTACGCTGAAGATTATTTTCAACATCTTTAACAATCGCCTGTTGTTGGTTGTATGTGGATGTGAGACTCGAGTTCCCAGAATCGTTATTTTTTAGATCATAGTAATTAAAATATTGATCCATAATGACGATATTATTTACAGGTAGGTTTGGAACACTCTTCGATACTAAATGATAAAGACCATTAATTTGGTCAGAACTTAACTGCGTTCCGGGCACAATATTAAGTACTACAGAAGCTGATGCCTTATTGCTATTTCCTTGATCCCCAACCCACACGTCATTTTGTGGCAGAGTCAGCATCACTTTTGCAGATGTAACCCCTTTTGTATTTGAGATAAGATTTGCAAGTTCGGTTTGCATCGCTGCCCGTTGTAATACATCAAATTGCTTATCCGTCATACCAAACCCGGCATTCTGTCCGAAAAAAGAATAATCGATTTGTCCCGTTTTTGGGATACCTTGTGCTGCTAGTTCTACTTTCAGTTCATCGACTTGATTTTTAGGAACACTGATTGTCGTACCGCCATTTGAAAGTTTATAAGGTATTTTTTTGCTGTCGAGCGTATCTTTAATCTGCCCGGCTTCATTTGTTGACAAATTACTATACAAAGGCGTGTAATGTTTCACATTCGTCAGCAACAAGATAAGGATCGTTGCGATAAGAATTGTCGAAGCGCCGCCAATGATCCATATTTTTCTTTTTCTAGGCAAATTAGTCCAGAAATTTTTTATGTGAGTTACCCATGTTGATAATCGTTCTTTCATGAATGCTTCCTCCGTTCATTAACACACCCGATGCCCATCAAACCTGCATTCTCATAACTTCTTGGTAGGCTTCGATTACACGGTCGCGCACTTGAACAGTCGTTTTTAGCATTACGTCAGCCTTTTGCATTGCAATCATGACATTATGTAAGTCGACATTACTATTCCCATTAGCTAATTCAGTGACCATTTGATTTGCCGTCTGCTGCGAAGTGTTTACTGTACCCAGTGCATTTTTCAGAGCACCCGCAAATCCATTTTGAGCTTTGGCTACTGTTTGGTTACCTGCAGCTGTAGTCGCTGTGGACGAATTAAAGTTGATTGGATTAATGTTCACTTATCGATCCCTACCTTCCAATTTCAAGCGCATGGGTGAGCATGCTTTTATTCGCATTCAAAACTGTTACCCCTGCTTCATAGGAGCGATTTGCATCCATTAAATCAACCATTTCTTTTAGAGGGTCGACATTAGGTTCCTGGACATACCCACTCGCATCTGCATCTGGGTTCGTTGGATCATATTTGACTGGATAAGCAGTCGGATCATCACTAACGGATGCTACCTCTACCCCACCTGAGGAAGAACCTAGTGAGTGCTGCAACACCGAATCAAAAGATGGTGAATCAATCGTTTTTAAATTAACCACTTGCCGGGTATAAGGTACCCATTTACCATTAACCAAGCGACCATGTGTTGTATCTTGATTCGCGATGTTTGCTGATGCAACATCCATCCTAAATCGTTGCGCAGTTAAGCCTGAAGAAGATATATCTAGTCCACTAAACATTCCCATCTCAATTTGAACCTCCTAATACCATGTTAAATTGCTGAAATTGATTGCTCGCCGATTGGCCAAGCGCTTGGTATAGAAGCTGGTTTTGAGCTAACTCGGACATTTCATGATCAATGTCAACATTATTACCGTTATTTTGCACTGAACCAAAATTATCGGTTACAGTTGTATAACCTGATCCGTCCGATGTTGAAAAATTATAGTGGCGCGGATTGGTACGATTTGCTACGAGCGAACTTTGCAACACATCATTAAATACAACTTTTTTCGCTTTGTAATTTGGGGTGTCGACATTTGCTATATTCTGCGCTATTGCATTTTGTTCTGCCATAGATGCATTCATCCCACGTTCAATAGCTGATAAAGGAGATAGTGATGACATAGTACGACAACCCTTCTTTCATTATAAAGATAACTATTAAATGCGTATTACATAGTTTGAGAATAAATTACATAGTTTGAGAATACATTTCTATTTTATCAATTTTTTTACTTATGTCTACGTTAAAGTCTATAATTCGACAGCATTTTTCTTGCACTTCAACTTTATAAAATAGTTATTTCAGCGCTAGTATTTCCATTATTTGTTAATTTTTGAGGTTTTTTCTTTATTTTTTGAAGATAACTGAAAATTATATTCTTTTTTCACGAAAAAAAACAGGCCATGAGCACTATAAGATTTGTTCACAAATAATCCTCAATCGTATCTTGATGATAGAAAAAGAACCGGGAAAAATGAACTAACCCCTGAAGTTTGTCAACAAAACTCAACTTTAAAGGTCTCACCTTGCTCGCGATCAGCAGGAACCTTCGCAAGCGTCTCGCAAATGCACATAACTAGAGTATTTTATATTTTCATCCAAGTAGTGTCACGCGCCCTTCAAACGGTCAATGAATGTTTCTTATCATTTAAAAAAGGACCTTTAGTGACAAAGTTTTGTCACTAAAGGTCCCGACAAGATGGAGCTCATATACGCTTACAAAGGGAAGCTTCTCTTATTCACCCTTAATTCGGTTAAGTTCGTAGAGAAACTTATCATTAAGTACTTTAATGTACGTTCCTTTCATACCAAGAGAACGCGATTCAATAACTCCTGCACTTTCCAGCTTTCTAAGTGCGTTGACAATAACAGAACGTGTGATTCCAACACGGTCAGCTATTTTACTTGCAACAAGCAAGCCTTCTTTGCCGTCCAATTCTTCAAAAATGTGTTCAATTGCTTCCAATTCACTATAAGAGAGGGAACCAATTGCCATTTGCACAATCGCTTTCTCACGTGCCTCTTCTTCAACTTCATCCGTTTTTTCACGAAGAATTTCCATACCAACTACAGTCGCACCATATTCTGCAAGAATCAAATCTTCATCAGTAAATGATTCATTCAACCGTGAAAGAATAAGTGTACCAAGTCGTTCCCCACCGCCGACGATCGGGACAACCGTTGTCAATCCTTGGGTAAACAAGTCTTTATTTTCATCTGGGAAAATACTGAAATCACTATTTACATCCAGATTGGGTGATGTTTGAGCCACCATGAACAAATTTTGTGTGTACGTATCTGGAAACTGTCTATTCTCAAACATTTTTTGCATACGTTCGTTTTCAAATTCCAACTTTAATGAGAGGCCAAGGATCTTACCTCTGCGACTAACAACAAAGGTGTTCGTCTGGATAACATCGCGAAGCGTCTGTGCCATTTCATTAAAGTCGACTTGTGTCTTCGTGCTTTGAAGTAATTGATTAATTTTCCTCGTCTTTTCTAATAACGTCATCTTCATTTCCTCCTGAATAACCTTAATAACTAATAAACTGGTTGGATAATGGTTTTTACAACAATCTCTAGACCTACTGCCGTCGAACCTCAAGCAAGTCCATCAATACTTTATAAAAAAACAGACTTTAAATGGCATGCATCGCAATGCAATTCCCAAAATTGTATGTAACCTTCTCACACCAATATTATCCGATACTAAAAAATGCAAACAAATTTTAACTTGATGGTTCAATTATCGTCAGAATATTAAATCTTAATACAAATTTAATACTTAGATTTTTTTTAGCTCTGACAATTCTTTTACTCTATTCGACAAGATCATGCACTATATGGCCAAATAAAACCAAAAAGTAAGCAGAGGACACCTGCTCATTTATGTTAGCACATGTGCTCTTAATTAGCAATGAAATTTACAGTTTTATAACAACATTCTGAATTGTGTTCAAAGCACGTTCAGCATAGTGAGCTGCTCGTTCTTTTTTGTCACGAATCCTTTCTTGGATCGGTGGTAGTAACCCAAAGTTTGCATTCATGGGTTGAAAATTCTTTGCATTTGCCGACGTAATGTAGTGGGCCATGCTACCAATTACAGTTTCTTCCGGAAAGACAATTGGATCTGATCCGGCAGCCAATCTTGCTGCATTGATGCCAGCAATCAAACCTGATGCTGCTGACTCAACATAACCCTCTACACCGGTCATCTGACCGGCGAAAAAGAGATCTTCTCTTGTTTTCGTTTGATAAGTAGGGTTGAGAAGAAGTGGTGAATTAAGAAACGTATTTCGATGCATAACACCATACCGAACAATCTCCGCATGCTCAAGACCGGGTATCAATTGAAAGACCTTTTTCTGTTCGCCCCATTTTAAGTGGGTTTGAAAACCAACAATATTAAATAGGGTTCCTGCTGTGTTGTCCTGTCTTAGTTGGACAACAGCATACGGCCGTTTTCCCGTTCTTGGGTCTTCCAATCCGACCGGTTTTAGCGGGCCGAACAATAATGTTTTCGCACCTTGCCTTGCCATTATTTCTACAGGCATACAGCCACTAAAATATTTTTCTTGTTCAAATTCCTTCAACGGTGCTGTTTCTGCAGAAATGAGTGCATGAAAGAATGTTTCGAATTCTTCTTTAGTCATTGGGCAATTTAAATATGCTGCATCCCCCTTATCATAGCGGGACTTCAAATAAACTTTATCATGATCAATGGTTTCTCCAGAAATAATTGGTGCAGCTGCGTCATAAAAATAAAAATAGTCTTCCCCTGTTAACCGTTGCAATTGTGCGGACAATGCAGGTGAAGTCAATGGTCCTGTAGCTATAATTGTTATTCCTGTTGGGATTTCATCCACTTCTGCATCGATAACTTTTACATTTGAAAGATTTCTTAATTTTGATGTCACGAGTCCGGAAAAGTCATGACGATCAACTGCTAATGCGCCCCCTGCGGGTACCGATGCCGTGTCGGCAGCCTCCATAATTAATGAGTCGAGACGACGCATTTCTTCTTTTAATATCCCCACAGCATTTGTGAGACTATTTGAACGTAATGAATTCGTGCAGACAAGCTCTGCAAATTGGCCTGTTTGGTGAGCAGGCGTTTGCTTCGTGGGGCGCATTTCATAGAGATGAACAGGTATGCCGCGTTTTGCAAGCTGCCAAGCCGCTTCACTTCCTGCGAGACCTGCGCCAATTACATTAACCGGTTGAATGGCCATTTACTTTCCTCATTTCCATAAAAAGAATCCATAAACATTTATTGCATTTCTTCCTTATAATCACATTTCGGACATTCTACCGACTTCGCATTCTTTGTTTTTTTCTCAACAAGGTACGAACCACATTTTGGACATTGTCTTTGAATAGGCTTATCCCATGAAACGAAATCACATTCTGGAAACCGATCGCAGCCGTAGAAAATACGATGTTTCTTGCTTCTGCGTTCTACAACTTCTCCTTTTCCACACTTTGGACATGGAACACCCATCTTTTTTAATATTGCTTTTGTATTTCGACATTCAGGAAAGTTCGAACACGCTAAAAATTTTCCGAAACGTCCCATCTTATAGACCATTTCATGGCCGCATTTTTCACACTTTATTCCAGCCGGCTCATCTTTAATCGAAACAGATTGCATTTCTTTCTCAGCCGTAGATAACCGCTTAGAAAAATCTTGATAAAAGGCATCGATCAATCCGATCCAATTTTTCTTTCCTTCTTCTACTTCATCAAGATCTGTTTCCATTTGTGCAGTGAAATCAATATTAATAATTTCCGGAAAGAATTCAACAATCAGGTTTAAAACAACTTCGCCTAATTCAGTTGGAACAAATCGCTTGGCATCCATGGTCACATAATTACGACGTTGGATCGTATCAATGGTTGGCGCATAAGTTGAAGGACGTCCTATTCCAATTTCCTCCATAGATTTAACAAGTGTTGCTTCGGTATATCTTGGAGGCGGCTGAGTAAAGTGTTGTTTTGGATCGGTTTGATCTTTGATCGCAACCATACCTTCTTCAAGTTCCGGCAAGAAATTTTCATGAGGTGCATTATCCGATTTCTTTAAATCATCACTGCCCTCAATATAAACCTTCATAAATCCTTGAAATTTCACCTTCGAGCCCGAAGCCCTGAATAGAACACCATTCTGTTCAAGATCAGCACGAACAGTATCCAGTACAGCAGGTGCCATTTGACTTGCTACAAAACGTTCCCAAATTAATTTATAGAGCTTAAATTGATCCCTGCTCAAGTAATCTTTGATTTCTTTCGGCACTCGAAGTACAGATGTTGGCCGAACACCTTCATGTGCATCCTGAGTATTCTCTGATTTCTTCGCTTTCTGAGGATGCATGTTGTAATAGTTCTCACCATAGTTATCAAAAATAAATGATTTTGCTTCGGCTTTTGCAACATCGGAGATACGTGTTGAATCCGTTCTCATATACGTAATTAAACCCGTACTTCCCTGCTTACCAAGCGCGATCCCTTCATAAAGCTGTTGTGCAATCATCATCGTTTTACGTGCCCGAAAATTGAGTTTCCTCGCTGCTTCTTGCTGAAGCGAAGACGTAGTAAAAGGAACTACCGGATTCCTCAATCGTTCTTTTTTCTGTACATTCTGTATGAGAAAATTTGGGCTCTTGATTCTATCCAGAATCTGTTTCACATCTTCGTTCGTCTTTAATACTTGTTTCTTTCCATCATAACCATAGAAAGCAGCTTCGAATGACTCATCATCGACATGAAACTTTCCAGTAATTGACCAATATTCTTCAGGATTAAAGGCTTTGATTTCTTTTTCACGTTCGATGATCATTCGTAATGCAACCGATTGAACGCGACCTGCGCTTAAGCCCTTCTTTACTTTTTTCCAAAGTAAGGGGCTGATATTGTAGCCAACGAGTCGATCAAGGACACGTCTCGCCTGTTGTGCATCAACAAGATCCATGTTAATTTTTCTTGGCGTTTTAAAAGCGTCTTTAATTGCAGGCTTTGTAATTTCATTAAAGACGACCCGGCAAGCTGAATGATCATCGATTTCAAGGCTATGTGCTAAATGCCAGGCAATAGCTTCCCCTTCTCGATCGGGGTCGGCTGCAAGAAAGACTTTCTTTGCTTTTTTTGCCGCACTTTTCAAATCTTTAAGCACCGGGCCCTTACCACGGATTGTAATATAACGCGGTTTGAAGTGATCGTCAACATCAATGCCCATTTGACTTCTAGGTAAATCACGTACGTGGCCCATTGAGGCTTTGACTTCATATTTTGAACCTAGATAACGTTTTATGGTTTTTGCTTTAGCGGGAGATTCCACAATGACTAGATAATCACTCATGTTGTTTCTCCCCCTTTCTGTGAATATTCAAATCTTCACTAATCTTAATGATTGATGAAAGCTTTGTCAAACGTAAACAAATAACTAATCATTTATTAAATGGAACTAACTGCTGTAATTATTAAATTATGAATACTATTACGCTTTATTAAATAACTCTCCAAATGGCAAAGAAAATTCATCGATAATATCATGCCAATGACAAACCAGTTTTGCTCCTTGCTGAATCAATCGATTTGTACCACTACTATTGTCTTTCAGTATGGATCCGGGAATAGCAAAGACCTCCCGCCCTTGGTCAAGCGCTTGATCCGCTGTAATTAATGAACCGCTCTTCTCTTTCGCCTCAATAACAAGCGTTCCGAGACCTAACCCACTTATTATGCGATTTCGTTCAGGAAAACGCCAACGTTCTGGTCTTGCTGATGGTGGATATTCACTAATCACCAACTGGTTTTTACACAATTGTGAAAAAAGCGTATGGTGTTGTGCGGGATACGGATGTAGCAATCCTGAGCCTAAGACGGCTATCGTTTTACCATTTTCTGCGATTCGATGTGCCATTCCGTCAATTCCCATGGCCATCCCACTAATAATAACCCAACCTTGTTCCACGAGCGGTGTCAGCACTTCATGCATCACATGATTCGCTTCAATACTCGGATGTCTTGTTCCAACAACACTAAGGGCTTTATATGAGTTTAATAGCGTTAGATCTCCCTTTGCATAGAGTAAGTATGGTGGGTCACTGATTGTCTTCAATCGCTTTGGATAAGATGGATGGTGAAAAGGTATCGGAACGATATGATGGTGTTCATACTGGTGGGCCAGGTCAATGGGGTTCATAGAGTTAAAATCCTTAATAAAAAGCTGTGCATGTTTTGGAGGTACGCCATACTTTGTAAGCCAATCATTTATTGAATAGCTATTCAAATGGCGAAGTGCAGGGTCTGATTGAATAAGTCGCCAAACGGTACGTCTACCAATACCGCGGCAATGATTAAGCAACATTAATTGACTGGTCAGCTGATCGATAAGAAGCACCTTCTTTTACCGTGGAATTATTTCTTTATAAGGACAGAAATTAACAATTGGAGATTAATGCGAGGTTCATTTTTGAAGTAATGGCGCATAAGCTGTTGCATCGGTTTGAAGTGAAAAAGGCATGTTTGTTCATCCAAAGCAGGATTACTGAATTCATAATATTCTAACTATTTTTGGTTATGGTTCCGTTGATCAACTTGATTATCAATAGTATAAATAAATGCAAAGATTTCCGCAACTGCTTGGTAAAGTTCTTGAGGAATCATCTGATTCAGGTCAAGTTTGCCTAACATTGATACGAGTGCGGGATCTTCTTGAATGGGAATATTATGTTCTTTAGCCGTATCAATCATTCGCTGAGCGATTTCTCCCTCGCCTTTCGCAGTGACACGAGGTGCTCGGTCTGCTCCTTGTACATAACTTAAAGCTACAGCCTTTTTCTTATTCTCTCTTTGAGTCATACTTTCACGTCCAGGCGATAATTTGATTCTGTGAGCGGTTGTGTTGCTTTCTTAATAAGATTCGGATCAATTTTTTCCGACTGAGTCAAAGAGACAAGCTGATACCCTATTTCTTTCAAGCGTTCACTTAAGTGCATTTCCCCTGCCTTCAACCAGTGACTGAGATCCATCTGATCATTCTGAATGGTTAAGGCAACTGAACGATTCTGTACACGTACACTGATTAGCGTCTCTTTGAGGTGATTCAGATCCAGCCACAATAATAATGTGCAAGAATTCGGATCGAGCGTGCCTTTCCGATCTCTCTTCCCCTCCCAATAAATAGAAACATTTGATACCTTTTGCTGAAAAGGTAATGGAAGTTGCATTGAAAACTGAGCAACAAAAGGATCTGCAGACACCATTTGAAGTTGTTCGCCAGTTATTTTCTGTACCATATCATGGGCTGCCTTTTTTATGGCAGACGGAGATTGTGGATCTTGAGCAACCGCAAGGAGTTGTTCTTTAATCGAACTTGACAGTTGATCAGACATTACGCCATTGTTGAACCATTTCGTTAGTTGATGTTCATAGTCAAACCCTATTTTTTTTAACGCTTGAAAAAGAGTATCCGGCTCACTGGGTATTTTGAGTAACTTACTGACCTCCGGATCATGCTGAACTGCAAAGTCTCGAAAGGATTCACTGAATGATTGGACTGAACCACCCAAGTTCAAGTCTTTCATTAGTGCTGAAGTTTCTTTGTTCGTAAAAGAGCCGGACATATAGCGATCAAGCGTACTCTGAATCGTTCGTGTAAGCTGACTTTCTGGCATTTGTTCTTTAATGAAGGTAGACAATAAAGAACGGCCTCTTTCACGTCCAATTTGGTTAAAAAGTTCAAGGAGTCTGTCTGAACCATTTGAATTGGAGAATGTGTGTAATGATGTCTTTAATTGGTCCATTGCAGATGTATGCACTGGAGCTTGGTCCAATTGCTGTAGCATACCTTCCAGCTTTGTACTCAGTGACTCCATCCGTGCAGAGTCCTTTGCTATTTGAAAAAAAGTATTCGTTAAAGGAAGTTCTCGATTCAGCAACCAGCGAATCGTTTGCATGTCCTTTGAAAATTCTGAACCTGCTTTCATCAATGCACGAGCACCAAGAATGGTGTCACGAGATAAAGGATCCCCGTGATTGAGAAAGGATTGAATGATTTTTCGAGTTACTGAGTCATTATTATCGAGATTCAATGCAGTAAGAACATCATCAACCATGGTTTTACCGGTGAGGTCAGTTGTTTGTTTTCTATCAACAACCTTTGCGAGTAACGGGTTACTGCCCTGTTGTATCTGGAACAAGTAATCCTGTCCAACTTTTAAAGGCGGTTCCACAGAAGCTACTTTAGCTACAACTTGTTTCGCTCCAAGTTGAACCAGAGCAGTCCTGTCCGGCAAGAGATCAAGCACTTTCCCACGTAATATTTGCTCAGGAGCATATGTACTAATCATTTGACTTTGGCTGATGGCATAGGGTTGAAAGTTCACAGGATCACCTTCTCATCCATGGTTCACGATTTTAATGGTGCAAAGGTAAGTCGATGCTCAGGACAGGTACCAAGCTGTTCAATCGCTTCCAAATGTGCTTTGGTTCCATACCCTTTATGCACAGCAAAGCCGTAACCTGGATATTTTTGGTCAAGAGCGCACATGAGACGATCACGTGTTACTTTTGCCAGAATGGATGCTGCAGCAATAGAATTACTACGCGCATCTCCCTTAATTAAGGATTTCTGCGGAATTTTGAGCGGTAACTCCATCGCATCAATCAGTAAATGATCCGGTTTAATTTCCATCTGATCAACAGCTTTGACCATCGCTTTCTTCGCTGCCTGATAAATGTTGATTTGGTCAATTTCTGCAGCAGAAACAATACCGACACCAAATGATAATGCTGACTCACAAATCCGATTATAGAGGTACTCTCTTTTACCAGCAGACAACTGTTTCGAATCGTTCAATCCGGGGATCATAGCATCTGGTTGTAAGATGACACTTGCAGCAACAACCGGGCCTGCCAGTGGCCCTCGCCCGGCTTCATCAATACCTGCAATTTTTCTTGCGCCCTCCATCTTCAACTCATTCTCAAAGTCATTCATCTGATGGTACTTTTCTACAAGTTTCTTTAAATGTGAGCGGCGTGCTTCCCATTTCTGCAGTGCTTTTCGAACACCGATGCGTGAATCATTTATTAATTGTTGATGTTCTTCCTCAGTGAGTTCGGTTGTGGTGATGAGTTTCTCCTGGATTTGTGCGATTGTCAGTTCTTGCATGCTACCTTCCCCTGTACATTCTATATCGGTGTAATAAAAACAAATTTTAGCCTTTATCTGGTCAATTATGGCCATTCAAGAGTCAGCGGCCCTAGTTTTTGGCTGCGATAGTCACGAATAATAATCTCCGAAACACGATCATAGTCAATGTAACCACCGCTCATCAGACAACCTCTCTTCTTGCCAATTTCATCAAACAGTTGAACAAGTTTATCCTGATCCTCGCCAGTCCCCGTTAACTCAGGAAGTGAATCCAGATTATAACGATCTGCTAAGGATTGCCGGTAATGATGCAATGTGGTTTTTAATAAGAAAAAAGCAATTTCTTGGAAATCCAGCAGTTCTTCTTTTATTGCGCCTGTAGCTGCAAGACAGAGACCCACTTGTGGATCATCGAATTTGGGCCACAAAATCCCAGGTGTGTCCAGAAGCTCCATAGTAGATCCAACTTTGATCCATTGTTGTGCTTTCGTCACGCCCGGACGATCCCCTATTTTGGCAATCTTCTTTCCAGCCAATCGATTTATTAAGGTTGACTTGCCTACGTTAGGTATTCCAAGGATCAACGCACGATCCGCATGAGGACGAAAACCTCTGTCCTCAAGTTTTTTTCGTCTGGCAGCAGTCAGCTTATGAACCGCATCAGGTAATGTTGAGACCCCTTGGCCAGTCTGGCTATTTACTAAATGAACAGTCACACCCTCAGTTTCGAAAAAGTGTTTCCATTGCTGTGTTGCCTGTCGATCAGCCATATCAATCTTATTCATAATGAGAAGTCTTGGTTTTCCTGAAGCAATTTCTTCAACAAGTGGATTCCTTGACGCTAAAGGAATACGGCTATCAACAAGTTCAATCACGACATCTATTTGTTTAATTTTTTCGACCATCTGGCGTTTTGCTTTAGCCATATGTCCAGGATACCATTGTATTGTCACGGTCATTGTCCCCTTTCATTTTGTTTACTCAAGCAGGTATGCAATGTAAGGATGAGAAAAACTGGGTAATAACTGCCCAGTCCTTATTTTGCATTAATTCTGCTTCGATCACTCGCTTGCAGCAAACGATCCGTGAGCCCCCTCATACATCAATGTATTCTGCGGGGCTAATAAACACTTGGCGTGTGATCATCGGGAACGATCCCGCGGGCATCTTGCATCTTTACTGTATTTTTACGTTAAAAAAACAGAAGGGACTTGGTGTCCCAAGCCCCTCCTTTTTCAATACTGCACTCATTCAATTTCAAATCATGCTTATCTGCTCTTAATACGTGCTTTCTTACCACGCAGACTACGCAGATAATACAGTTTCGCACGACGCACTTTACCAAAGCGTACCACTTCGATCTTATCGATCTTCGGGGAGTTTACCGGAAAGGCGCGTTCAACACCGACACCATAAGAAATCTTTCGTACTGTAAAGGTTGCGCTGATACCGCCGCCATGACGTTTGATTACGACGCCTTCAAAAACTTGAATACGTTCATGACTACCTTCAGTAATCTTCACGTGCACTTTAAGTGTATCACCCGGTCTGAAATCCGGAATATCTGTACGCAACTGTTCTTTAGTAATTTCATCAATAACATTTGACATATAAAATGGCCTCCTTCCGTACAAATGCTCGTACCTTCTCTTAGAACGCAGCGGAACATCGTATTCACTGGCATTTGCCACAAGATTCATCATACCATATCTGAATCATGGCATGCAAGTCATTTAAACGGCAGAGTCTAGGATTTATTCTTTACCCGACTCTCGCTTAAATTGACGCAACCATTTTAATTCTTGCTCGGTCATCTTTCGATCGTTCAATAGATCTGGCCGACGTTCATAAGTTCTTCTCAGCGATTCTTTCCAGCGCCATTCAGCAATTTTTTCATGATTTCCGGAGAGTAATAGATCTGGAACTTTCATTCCTCGAAAATCTGCTGGTCGTGTATAATGCGGATGTTCCAATAATCCATCTGAGAATGAATCAGTGACAGCAGAAGTATCATTACCCAGAACACCTGGGAGCAATCGGACAATGCTGTCAATCATAGCCATAGCCGCCAATTCCCCACCGGTCATGACAAAATCACCGATCGAATATTCATCTGTCACCAAATGTTCAGGAATTCGCTCATCAAACCCCTCATAATGGCCACAGATAAAGATGAGTCTCTTCTCGTTTGAGAGCATTTCAGCATCTTCTTGTTTGAATGGCTTTCCTTGTGGTGAAGTTAGAATAATTCTTGGAGCGGTATCATCATCCGCTCTAAGCGCATCTACCGCGTCAAACAATGGTTGCGGCATCAAGACCATACCTGCACCACCACCGAAAGGATAATCATCAACTTTATTGTGTTTATTTGTTGTAAAATCTCTGAAGTTCGTCACTGAATAGGATACTGCGTCTTTTTCAGCTGCCTTCCCAAGAATCGAAGTATTCAATACGCCATCAAACATTTCAGGAAAAAGAGAAAGAATGTCAATCTTCATCATCAACCAACCCCGGAATCAGATGTACGGTTACTTTTTTGTTTTTCACATCAACATTTTTTACCACATCTTTAATATAAGGAATTAACAACTCTTTCTTACCCGTATCAATCACCCAGACGTCGTTGGCGCCAGGAGACAGAATTTCTTTTACTGTTCCTAGCACAGCTCCGGTGTCTGTAACTACATTGGAACCGATCACTTCATAATAGTAGAAGTCGCCTTCTTCTAATTCAGATAACTGTCCCTGCTCAACAAAGAGTGACATACCTTTATAGTTCTCTACATCGTTGATGGACGGATGATCTTCAAAAGTCAGGCAATCGAATTGTTTGTGACGACGATAACTCCTCACTGTTAGAGTTTGATCATTTCCTTTCTCGCGGAGATGTAGTATTGAGCCTTTAGCATAGCGTTCCTCTGGAAAATCCGTTGCACTAATGACACGTACCTCTCCTTTGATGCCTTGAGTGTTAACTATTTTTCCAACATATAACCATTGCTGCTCAGTCATCAGTCTTCCTCCTTGTCTACGGAACATTTATATGGCCTGATCTTGCCAGTAAACTCTATTATGTACGTTAACTTCATTTGTGCTTCGCTCGCTCGTTTGCTTGCCGCGGGCGATCCGTGAGCCACCTCGATCAACCCATTGTCTGCGGGTCTCACTCGCGGAACGCTCCGCAGGCGTCTCGCATTCGCTGCATTTTCACGAAATAGTCTTACCTTTTTTATCTGTTGAAAAAGAGAAGGGCAAACGCTCCCCTTCTCTTTTCATTATTATTCACGGATTAAAAAACGTGCGTCAATTCCTCGAGCACTGCCTATGGCTGAAACAACAGTCCTAACGGATTCAGCAACTTGACCATGTCTGCCGATGAGTTTGCCCATATCCTGTTTTGCAACTGTAAGGAGATAGGTTTCGCACCCTTGTTCTACTTGTTTCTCAATCCGAACATGTTCATGATCATCGATGAGCGGGAATACAATGGCTTTAATCAACTCTTCCATTTATCTTCCCCCACTCATACTTATTTTTGAATCTTGGAAAGATGGAATTTTTCCATAATCCCTTGTTTTGAGAACAGGTTACGGACCGTATCCGATGGTTGTGCACCTTTTTGAAGCCAATCAAGTGCTTTTTCTTCGTCAACTGTGAATGTTTTTGGTGTAACTACCGGATTGTATGTGCCAATTTCTTCAATGAAACGGCCATCACGAGGTGCGCGTGAATCTGCTACAACTACTCTGTAAAATGGACGTTTTTTTGCTCCCATGCGTTTTAGACGAATTTTTACTGACATACTAAACAACTCCTAATGGTTATAGTTTGTGTATTTTGTTCCATTACATAAATGGTAAATTAAAAGGATTGCGTTTCTTGCCTTTTGTCTTGCCCATAAACTGTTTCATCATTTTCTTCATGTCTTTGAACTGCTTGAGCAACCGATTGACATCTGCAACGGATGTTCCGCTTCCAAGTGCAATCCGTTTCTTACGACTTGCGTTAATCATATCCGGCTCAGTCTTTTCCTGGGCAGTCATTGATCGGATAATGGCTTCAGTCTGGCCAATTTTCTTCTCATCAATCTGCATGTTCTTCATGCCTTTAAATTTGTTTGCTCCAGGCATCATCGCAAGTAGATCTTCTAATGGTCCCATATTGCGGATCTGACCAATTTGATCAAGAAAATCATCAAGTGTGAAACTGACAGACAGCAATTTTTGCTGCATATCGCGTGCTTTCTCTTCATCAATGTTCGCTTGTGCTTTCTCGATCAGAGAGAGCACATCGCCCATTCCAAGAATACGCGACGCCATACGATCAGGATGGAAAGGTTCAAGCGCATCCATCTTTTCGCCCATACCCACGAACTTAATTGGTGTCCCGGTCACTGAGCGGATCGATAATGCAGCACCGCCTCGAGTGTCGCCATCCAACTTAGTCATAATCACACCGGTTAAGTCAAGTCGCTCATTGAAAGCAGTCGCAACGTTCACCGCATCTTGACCAGTCATCGCATCAACGACAAGAAAAACTTCATCCGGATTGCTGACAGCTTTGATTTGCTCGAGCTCATCCATCAGTCCTTCATCAATATGCAGACGCCCTGCAGTATCAATGAGAACTAAATCATGATGCTCACTCTTCGCTTGTTCCATACCTTGACGAACAATTTCTACAGGATTCACCTGATCACCTAATGAAAAGACAGGTATATTCAATTGTCCACCCAATGTTTGCAATTGTTTGATCGCTGCAGGACGATAGATATCCGCAGCAATCATTAATGGCTTTTTATTATGGGCCTTGCGAATATAGTTGGCAAGTTTCGCTGCAGATGTCGTTTTACCTGCACCTTGGAGTCCGACAAAAAGTAAGACAGTCGGTGGCTTTAGAGCAAGGTTAAGCTTTGTCTGCTCACCGCCCATCAGCTCGGTCAATTCTTCTTGAACAACTTTAATGACCTGCTGACCAGGTGTGAGGCTTTTCAAAACTTCTTGCCCAACAGCACGATCCTGTACACGTTTGACAAATGATTTAACTACTTTAAAGTTAACATCTGCTTCAAGAAGCGCCAAGCGGATTTCACGAGTCATTTGCTTAACATCCGCTTCAGAGACCTTGCCTCTGCCGCGGATTTTTTTCATCGTTGCCTGAAGCCTGTCAGATAGACTCTCAAATGCCATACTTCTCACATCCTAGTCTAAACTCTCTAATTCATTAATAAAAGAATCGAGTTGTTTGCTTTCTTCACGATCCAAATGACCAGCCAGGCTTTTCATTTTGGAAATCACAGTAAGCCGAGTCTTGTACTTGCGAAACAACCCCAATTTTTCTTCAAACGTTTCGAGAGCACTTTCAGCCCTTTTCAGGTTATCATAAACTGCTTGTCTCGTTACTTGGTTTCTGTCCGCAATTTCACCAAGAGAAAAATCATTCAGATAGTAAAGATTCAAATATTCCTGTTGTTTTGGGGTGAGAAGCGGCTGATAAAAATCGTATAGGGCGTTAACTCTCAAAACCTTCTCAAGCATAGCAAATCCCCTTGGCTGTAAAGGCACTTTACTTTACGGTAAAATAATACAGGATTAACTTACATGTGTCAAGTTTTCGCCTTGAACCCAGTAAAACCGACGGCTGTATGGACCGTTATTTTATCTGAATGCCAGACGCATCAATTATTCGTCGTCCGTTCCATTCGTATCCTGATGTTCTTCGCTAAACAACTCTGCAAACAAACCATAGATAAATGCATCAGCATCAAAAGTCTGCAAATCATTGAGATGTTCCCCCAACCCAACTAACTTGACAGGAATATCTAATTCATTACGGATCGCAAGAACAATACCGCCTTTTGCTGTGCCATCTAACTTGGTAAGCACAATTCCAGTAACTTCTGATGATTGCTGAAAGAGTTTTGCTTGGCTAAGTGCATTTTGTCCAGTTGTTGCGTCAAGCACAAGCAACACTTCATGAGGTGCACCCGGACATTCTCGGGAAATGACACGCTTAATTTTCTCAAGTTCTTTCATTAAATTGACTTTATTTTGCAGTCGTCCTGCAGTATCACAAAGCAAAACATCGACTTTTCTTGATTTAGCTGCTTGCATCGCATCAAAGACCACAGATGCAGGATCAGATCCTTCCTGATGCCTAATGACATCAATGCCAGTTCGATCACCCCAAACCTGAAGTTGGTCAATCGCGCCGGCTCTAAAAGTATCTGCAGCAGCAAGTAATACACTCTTGCCTTCATTTTTCAGTCTTCCGGCGAGTTTTCCAATCGTGGTTGTCTTACCAGCGCCATTGACACCAACCATTAAAATCACAGTTAATCCGGTTGGATTTATCCGAAGTTCCGTGTCTTTAACATTTTTTGTTAGAAATTCTGAAAGGACCTCAACAATAACGTCTTTCAGTTTGTCCGTATCTTTTATATTTCGTGTTCGCGCTTCGTCTTTCAACCGGTCGACAAGATCCATAACCGTATTGATGCCAACGTCTGATTCAATAAGTATTTCTTCAAGTTCCTCAAAAAATTCTTCATCAACTTTTCTATATCTCTTAACCAAATTGTTCATACGCTCAGAAAATGATTTGCGTGTTTTTGAGAGACCATCTTTAAATTTATCTGTAACGGCAGTTGTGCTTCCGGTAATCTTATTTTTTAATTTGTCGAAGAAGTTCATGCTGTTTCCTCCAATCTATACTTCTATTTTTTCACTTAGAAAATCATTTATCCATTTCCGGCAGTGAGTAATTCATCAGTATCTTCAAGACGTACCGAAACAAGTCGAGAAACACCGGATTCCTGCATGGTCACCCCATAAAGTACATCTGATCGTTCCATTGTCCCATGCCGGTGTGTCACAACAATGAACTGTGTTTCCAAACTAAACTTTTTCAGAAAGGCTGCGTAACGGTCGACGTTGGCATCATCTAATGCTGCCTCAACTTCATCCAATACACAGAAAGGGACAGGGCGTACTTTCAAGATTGCAAAAAGTAGCGCAATGGCTGTCAGCGCACGCTCACCACCGGAAAGAAGTGAAAGTCTTTGAAGCTTCTTTCCGGGTGGCTCTGCAAGAATATCGACACCGCTCGTTAACATGTTCGACGGTTCAATCAGTTGAAGATCTGCCCGGCCACCACCGAATAGTTCTCGAAATACCTCTTGAAAGTGGTGTCTGATATTACTAAATGTTTCAGTAAAGCGCTGTTCAACAACCTGATCCATCTCAGTCATCACATGATTTAATGTCTCACGTGCTTTTAATAAATCAGCTCTTTGGGATGAAAGAAATTGTTCTCGCTCTCGAACTGTTTCATATTCTTCAATGGCACCAATATTTACGGATCCAAGTTCTTCAATGGCGCGTTTAATTAATTTCACTTTCTTGCGTGCTTCAGGAACCTCGATTGATAACGGATAGTTCTCGCGCGCTGCTTCAATCGTCATTTCGTATTCTTCTCTTAACGTGTTTAAGAGATGATCAAGTTGTACATCCATTCGCCCAAGCATAACATCCTTTTCTTGAAAGGCAGAATTGATCGTGCCTAATTCCGTACGCTGATTCTGCAAGGATGATTCATCTGAAGAAAGCGATGCTTGCTGCTCTTTGCGCACCGTTCGCTTAATCTTAAGGGAATCTGTAAGTGCATCTTTTCGATTCTGCGCGTCCTTGATCTGTTGTTCAAGCTGCTCGGTTACTTCTTGCTGATTCTCAATTTCAACATCAATGCCACTCGCTGAAGAGTGGAGTGCGTCAATTGAAGCTGCGAGTTCGTCAACCCTGGATTGCGTCTGTGCTACTTTCTCATCCTGATGTGTGACAATTTGGTGCTGCTCGGCAATGCGGACTTTTAATGTAGTGATCTCAGACTGGAGTTCCTGTTTTGATAAATCAATGTCTGCTCTGTTCTGCGTCAAACGGCTGATCTCAGTGGTCAGATGTTCCGCAGTTTCCGCATTTGATGATTCATTCGTGTCAATCATTTTCAAGCGATTGGTTATTTTCTCATGTTCCGCATTGAAATCACCGTTTTCTCTTGAAAGTAATTGATATTTTTCGAGACTAGCTTTTTCTTCTGTTTCCGCATCACGTTTTTCAGCTTCTATTTGGCGATACTGTTCCGTAGCTTCTTGCAAAGCTTGCCGGACATGATTGGTATCGAGTTCATCCTCGGCGATCGTGTTCTTCAGTGTTACAAAATCAGTTTGCAACTGTTCTCTTTTATTCTGCATTTCTTTGATTTGCGCTGTCAATTCATCAATCTCAGCGCTCCGCCCTATTAAGCTTGCTTGGCGCTGCTTCACACTCCCACCGGTCATTGCACCACCAGGAGCAACACTATCCCCCTCGAGAGTCACAATCCGATATCGATAATGTATTTGTTTCGCAATTTGGTTTGCCCCTTCGAGATTTCGGGCGATAAGAACCGCTCCGAGTAAAAATTCAACGATCGGTTTGTATTGCGCCTCACATGAAATTAAGTCCGCACCCGTTCCAATAAAAGCGGAATGGTCTTGAATTCTGTCACGCTCAGTAGCTGGGATTGATTTCGGCCTAATTACGGAAAGAGGCAGAAAAGTAGCTCTTCCCCCTTGATGCTGCCTCAAAAATTGAATCGCGTTTCGCCCGGCTGTCTCATCTGTGACAACAAGATGTTGAGAAGAACTGCCTAATGCTGTTTCTATAGCCGTTCCGTAAGTCTTTTGAACATGAATTAATTCCGCAACCGCACCATGAATACCGTTTAATCTTCTTCTATTTTTCAGAATTGCTTTGACACCTTGATAATAGCCAGCATAATCTTCTTTAAGTGATTCAAGCATTTCTTTTCTTGAACGCGCTTGATCAATAAAATTACTTATTTTGCTAACCGCATCTTTTTCTTTGGTATATCGTTCACGTTCTCTTTCTAAACGAACGCAATACGTGTCAAACTGTTTCTGCAACTGTTCTTTTTTATTCTTTATTTGGCCTAACTGCTTTTCAAGCGTATTTTTTCTCTTACCCGCTTCTTCGGCCATTGCTTTGATTTCCTGCGTATTTGCTTGAAGGCGATTCTTTTTGACCTCCAAGTTTTTTCCTTGATCCGAGAGGTAGCGCCGTTCATTTCGCATGGCCGCTTGTTGGTTGAGAATTTCGATGTACTCTGCCTTTAATTGCTCAATACGCTCATCCAAATTCTGTTCAAAACTGCTAAACTCTTTTTTCTTTATCGTAAGTTCCTGTTGAATAGCATTGAATGTTCGCTTCTCAGAATGACAACTGTTTTTTGCTTGAACGAGAAGCTGACGCTCCTTCTGTAATTGCTCATTCAGTTTAATGATTCGATCTCTAAGTTCTTCAGCATTACTGTGCGCGTGTTTACTTCTCTCGGACAGCACTTCTTTCCTGCCAAGCAGTTTTTCCAAATGCTCTGCAGATTCCGCCCATTCAGCTTGCATCGTTTCAATAGATTCATCTAATTCTTCAAGTTGTGCACGACTCGAACGGTATTTTTGATCAAGCATTTCAATCTTCTCAGCCAACGCAGTCTTTTTGTGACTTAAGGAATCTACTTGATGCTTCGTTTCTTGCCATTGATCATGAAGATCATCAATGTCATGGGCAAGTAATGCGATGTCCACTTCTTCGAGTTCGCTCTTCTTCTGTAAATATTCCTTTGCAATTGATGCTTGCTGCTCTAATGGACCAAGCCTTTGTTCTAACTCATGCAGGATGTCTTCGACACGATTTAAACTTTCTTCTGAATCATTGAGTTGCTTCTCAGCTGCTTGTTTTCGCAGCTTGTATTTCAACACGCCTGATGCTTCCTCAAAAATTTTACGTTTATCTTCCGCTTTACTATTCAGTATTTCATCAATTTTACCTTGGCCAATGACGGAATAGGCTTCTTTCCCTAAGCCCGAATCCATGAAAAGGTCAACAATATCTTTTAATCTGCAACTCTGCTTATTTAGCTGAAATTCGCTTTCTCCGGAACGGAATACCCTTCGTGTAACACTAATTTCGCTAAAATCCATGGGTATGTACTGATCACCATTGTCTAAAGTGAGGGTCACTTCAGCCATGTTCACCGCTTTTTTCGTATCACTACCGGAAAAAATGATATCTTCCATTTTTGCTCCACGGAGCGACTTTGCGGATTGTTCACCCAGTACCCATCGAATCGCTTCGGTTATATTGCTTTTTCCACTTCCATTAGGGCCAACGACCGCAGTTACCCCAGGGACAAATTCAACCGATGTTTTATTCGCAAAGGATTTAAAGCCTGAAACTTCGAGTCTTTTGAGGAACATCCTGATCCCTCCGTTTCTTACCAATCTGTTTCGCAAAATTGATGATCCTACGTGCGTGGTCTATTTTCATCAGATTTGCTTCATTAACTCGTTCTCATCATTCATATATGAATGATGCGCGTAACAAAAACAGCCGAGTATGCCCGGCTGCTTTTGTTACTCGGCAATGTTCTTGAGCGCTTTGCATGCAGCGCTTTGTTCCGAGTCTTTCTTCGAATGTCCCTTACCCAGTCCAACCACTTCTCCATTAAGCAGCACTTTTGATGTAAACTCACGATGATGAGCAGGCCCTTTCTCGGTTACTAACTCATAATCAAGTTCACCCAAATTCTTTCGCTGAATCATTTCTTGAAGTTGACTTTTATAATCCATCACATGGGAAAAAGAGCCATCGCTGATTCTCGGATACACAACAGATTGTAAGAAGCGTTCCACTTCTGACAATCCTTGATCGAGATAAAGAGCGCCGATAAACGCTTCAAACACGTCGGCGAGAAGAGAAGGTCTCTGTCTGCCGCCGGTTACTTCCTCGCCACGACCGAGGAAAATCTTATCCTCAAAGGAGAGTGATGAAGCAAACTGGAACAATCCTGTTTCACAAACAATGGCTGCCCTTAGCTTCGTCATATCTCCTTCTGTGAGATCCGGAAAGTGCTTAAATAAATGCTGAGAGATCAGCAATTCAAGTACTGCATCTCCAAGAAACTCGAGCCGTTCATAATCTTCCTGAGATTCGCGACGGTGCTCATTCACATAAGATGAATGTGTGAATGCCTGCTTCAGTAATTCTTCATTATTGAACGAAAATGAGAAGTCACTGAGAAATTGATAAAGTTTTTCCGTTATTTCCTTTTCCTGATCCATTTTTCTTGAACCTGGCAAATTTGTCACCTCCACTTACTAAAAGAACAAAACCCATCTTGTCCATGTAAAATAAATAAGAAGAAATCCCGCCCTTATAAATGATTTATAAAAACGGGACTCATGGTTAGCATGTCAGGATTTGTGGTTCTCTATGTAAGATACGACGTCACCAACGGTTTGAATCTTTTCCGCATCTTCATCGGAGATTTCCAAATTAAATTCATCTTCAAGTTCCATGACAAGTTCTACAATATCAAGAGAATCTGCGTCGAGATCTTCTTTAAATGAAGCTTCGAGCTTAACATCAGCTTCATCAACGCCTAATCGATCGACAACGATTTTCTTGACACGTACCAAAACATCTTCGTCTGCCATGTCTTCACCTCCTCTCGAGGGCATTATTCATTAAAAATACTTGCTCTCCGTCCTCAGTCAATTCGAGGAGGGGCAACATCTTTTTAAAACGTACCTAAATCATTTTATTGCATTGCCATACCACCGTCAACACTTAATGTTTGTCCGGTCATATATTTACTCTCATCAGAGGCTAAAAATAAAACAACTCCGGCAACATCTTCGGGTGTTCCCAGCTTACCTAATGGAATCTCGCTCTGCATTTTCGACTTTACATCCTCAGGAAGCTGATCCGTCATTTCTGTCACAATAAATCCGGGTGCCACGGCATTGACAGTAATCCCGCGTGATGCCACTTCACGTGCAGTGGCTTTTGTCAAACCAATCACACCCGCTTTAGCTGCTACATAGTTTGCCTGACCGGGATTGCCTAGAATACCAACAACTGATGCCACATTAACTATTCTGCCCTGTTTTTGACGCATCATTGGTCTAAGAGCTGCTTTTGTAACCAAGAATACCCCTTTAAGATTTGTATTGAGCACTGCATCCCAATCCGTTTCTTTCATGCGCATCAATAAACCATCTCGAGTAATCCCAGCATTATTCACCACAATATCCAAATGGCCAAAATGATCGATGGATTGCTTAATCATTTCCTGAACAGCAGATTCATCGGAAATATCGCATTGCCAAACGAATGCTTCTGCCCCTACTGATCGAATTTCAGAAGCAGTTTCTTCAGCCCGCACTTTATTCCCGGAATAATTAACAATAATCGATGCGCCTTGTTTCGCCAGCTTGATCGCAATGGCATGACCGATCCCTCTTGAAGCTCCAGTAACAAGTGCTACTTTATTTTGAAGTCCCATTTATTATACACGCTCCTTGAGTTGTTCAGTAACTTCACTCAAACTCTGCGCATCACTGACTTGAAGTACGGTAGACTTACGATTTATTTTACGAATCAATCCTGAAAGAACTTTTCCAGGTCCAACTTCGACAAATGTATCGACGCCTAGCGCATTCAGCCGTTCAACGGATTCAATCCAGCGAACCGGAGAATATAGTTGTTCAATCAAATGATCACGAATTTCCTGTGCCTTCGTTTCCTCCTGAGCCGTGCTGTTTGCTACGACCGGAATTTTGGCATTAGATACAGGCAAGGCATCGAGTACATCTCGCAATTGTTCTGCTGCTGGTTTCATAAGTGACGAATGAAATGGTCCACTTACAGACAGCGGAACCACACGCCGAGCTCCTGATTCTGCAGCACGTTCTGACGCCTTTTCAACACCAGCAACGGTTCCCGAAATGACAATTTGTCCTGGGCAATTAATATTTGCTGTCTGAACGGAATCTCCTTGGTCAGTGATTTGTAGGCAAATTTGTTTCAATTGTTCGACATCCAATCCGAGAACTGCAGCCATCGTCCCTTTTCCAGCAGGTACTGCTGCTTCCATTAATAAACCTCTTTTGCGAACAGCATAGACTGCATCCTCAAAGTTAAGGACTCCCGCAGCAAATAACGCACTATATTCACCAAGGCTGTGACCGGCTACATAGTCAGGATGGACGCCTTTAGTTTCTAACAAATGACATAATACCGCACTAACAGTGAGTAATGCAGGTTGTGTGTTCTCCGTTTTTTTCAGTGCTTCTTCAGGCCCATTCAAGATTAATTCTGTAAGTGGAAAACCTAAGTGGCGATCTGCTGCAGCAAACATTTCTTTTGCTTCAGGGTACGCATTGATTAGGTCAGCACCCATACCAACCGTTTGCGAACCTTGTCCTGGAAAAACAAATGCGACTTTACCCAATATTCATCAACCTCCGGATTATTCTGTCCCCTAGTACCAATCTTTAATGTGCTGCTCATCTCGTGGCAACAAATAAATAAGGAGACTACAAAGCACTTAGTTATAGTTCTGATTTATCTTTATTTCCATGTGCACGATACATGGTGAACACGCCATTGAACACATGATCATGACCTGAATAACTGTTGACTTCTACTCTCGTACGCACGCGCTCTTTGCGAATCACTTTAGCTTTGGCAACAACACGTTCTCCTGATTTTACCGGCCGTATGTAGTGTATTTCTGCTTTAGAAGTCAATGCAAGAGCGTCATTGATTACGGCAACCGCCAGGGAGTTTGCCTGTGCAAATAGATGATGACCTCGAGCAATTCCCGTCCTTGTGAATACTAATTCTGGAGTAATTTCAAGAATAGATATGGCACTTATATCCAATTGCAAGTCAAGAATGTCACCAATCACTTCTTCTTGATGAAGTGCCTTAACTTCGTCAAATTGCCTTTTAGCCACATGTTTAATGCGTTCTCTTAATTCAGGAATGGATAACTCTAAGCGATCTAATCGGATTGTCTGCACGCTAACCGAAAACTTTTTCGACAATTCGTCATCAGTAATAAAAGGATTGTCAGTAATGGTCTGTTTTAATAATGATTGTCGATCCTTTTTGTTCTTTCTCATTGATACCGCCGCCGTCCTCGTTCATCGTTCATTGTGTTCAATTCACAATTAAGACTAGGTAATAATAGTAAGTATACCATATCTTATCTGTAGCGGGTAGCACCGGCAAATGAGTGGATGTGTCGAGCTTTTCTCTGACTGTTCACTGATAAAATATAGTACGGATAGTTCACATACCGTATGAGTCAGACATTCTTCTCAAAAATGACACGTATTTATGTACGTGTTCATTTGGACAAGGGTTTCACTAATCTAAATGAACTGAAGAGGTCAATCCGGATTCAATAAGGGGCTGACGAAGTTGTGCGTATTGTTCATCATGCCAGAACTTTGAATCACTGACCAATTTTGCAGCATCATCTCTTGCAGTAGCCAGCGTACGGTAGTCATGAACCATATCTGCCAACTTAAATGAAGGCACACCACTCTGTTTTTTTCCAAAAAAATCTCCGGGTCCGCGTAATTTGAGATCATAAGCAGAGAGCTTGAAGCCATCGGTCGTTTCAGTCATCATTCGCATTTTCTCACGACTTGCTTCCGATTTAGCATCTGCAAGAAGTACACAATACGATTGGGTATTGCCACGTCCTACCCTGCCACGGAGCTGATGGAGCTGAGACAGGCCGAATCGATCTGCATCATAAATAATCATTAGAGACGCATTGGGCACGTTAACCCCGACCTCGACAACAGTTGTTGAGACAAGAATCTGAGCCTTATGATCCTTAAAAGAATTCATGACCTCTTCCTTTTCTTCTGGAGCAAGCTTTCCATGCATCAAAGCAACGCGATACTGAGGTAACGCTTGGGATAGGTATGCATGAACATCCAGTGCATTCTGCACATCGAGCTGTTCAGATTCCTCTATTAAGGGGCAGATGACATACGCTTGTCGCCCTTGATCAAGTTCCTTTTTCATGAATGTAAGGACTCGATCCATAACGTTTTCCTGAACCCAATAGGTCTTGATCTTCTTTCTTCCACCGGGAAGTTCATCAATTGTTGATACATCCATATCTCCAAATACAGAAAGTGCAAGTGTTCTTGGGATGGGCGTTGCGGTCATATACAACACATCAGGTTCTTTCCCTTTCAAGCGTAATGCGCCTCGCTGACGTACACCGAAGCGATGTTGCTCATCCGTCACAACGAAGCCTAATTTTTGAAAAAGAACTTCTGGTTGGATTAGAGCATGCGTGCCTACAAGTATGTGAATGCTTCCTTCTGCCAAATGTTCAAGCAGCGCTTTTCGCTTCTTCCCCCGTACACTTCCTGTTAATAGTCCCACAGTGATTCCAAACGGCCTAAAGAGTTCTTCCAGATAATCTGCATGCTGTTCTGCAAGTATTTCTGTTGGTGCCATCAGCGCCCCTTGATAGCCTCCCGTTACAGCCGCATAAAGGGCAATCGCAGCAACAACAGTTTTACCAGAACCTACGTCACCTTGGAGTAATCGATTCATTGGCGATGACGATGCCAAGTCACGTAAGATTTCATCGATTACCCGGTTCTGTGCTTGAGTCATAGCAAAAGGAAGCAGACCAATAAACTTGTGGACCAATTCTTGATCCACAGGAATAGGGTTACCGATGGATGAGGAACGGTTCATTTGTTTATAAGCCTGCAATTTAAGTTGATAAAATAAAAACTCTTCATAAACCAAACGTCTTCTTGCTTGATGCAGGCGCTCACGTTCCTCGGGAAAATGAATAATCTGCACAGCCTCTTTCTTACCAATCAGCTTATAAGCTTGTCTTAAGCTTTCAGGAAGAGTTTCTTGAATGCAGTCCGGGTATTGAGCAAACGCTTGTTTTATGAGCGTCCTCATTTTTTTAATGGAGACACCCGACTTAACAGGATAGACAGGTGCCCATTGTGCATGAGTTTCTGGCTTCCCTGTTTTGAAATCGGTAGATGTCAAGACTGCACGATTTCGGTCCCATTTACCGGTTACCGTTACCGGCTCGCCGAGTGTTAGACTTCGTTTCAAAAAAGGTCGATTGAATAGAATAACCGTGATAAGGTAACGCCCCGACAGCACGCGCACAGATAGTCTTGACTTTTTTTTGCCATAATAATTAAGTAACGGTTCGCTCTGAATAATACCGGATACCGTCGCCATTTCTTGATCCTGGACATCTGCAAGATTTCTTAATTCATAGTTATCATATCGATAAGGATAATAGTCGACTAGGTTTTCAACTGTTGTGATCCCTAAAGTTCCCAGTTCTTCAGCTAGGCGTGTTCCGACCCCTTTTAAATTTTGTATTGGTATATTTGTTTTCGCTGTCGTCATTGCTCTTTGATCATCGATGACTGTGCATCCGAACCGAAAATTTGTTTTTTAAGCGCTCGGCCTGTCTTTGTGTCTGCCAATCCACCAAGTGCAGTCTCTCTTAACGCAACCGGCATCATACGCCCTACTCGGTACATCGCATCAATCACTTCGTCACAGGGTATTAAGCTTTTTATTCCAGCTAGAGCCATATCTGCTGCCACAATTGCGCTCGATGCGCCAATTGCATTGCGTTTCACACAAGGTGCTTCAACTAATCCTGCGACAGGATCACAAATCAACCCCAGCATGTTTGCAAGGGCAATTGCCATTGCATGTGCGGATTGTTCCGGGGTCCCTCCCGCTAATTCAACCGCAGCAGCGGCTGCCATTCCGGTTGCTGAGCCTACTTCAGCTTGACATCCTCCTGCAGCCCCTGAAATGGATGCGTTATTTGCGATAACAAATCCAAATGCTCCGGCAGTAAAAAGAAAATCAACCATTTGTTCACGGCTTGGATGAAGCTTGGATTGGAGACCAAATAAAACACCTGGGACAACGCCTGCTGAGCCTGCTGTCGGTGTCGCACAGATGGTTCCCATAGCTGCGTTTACTTCATTTGTGGCCATTGCCTTACTGACTGAATCAAGCAATACAGTACCAGACAAAGGTTGCTTATTTTTTAAGTAAGCTTGTAATTTACGTGCGTCTCCGCCTGATAAACCGGAGCGTGATTTAATATCCTCATTAATTCCCCGTTGAACGGCCTGCTCCATAACCTCCAAATTGCGGGACATTTTAGAAAAAATGTCTTCACGACTTCTTCCGGTTGTCTCCATTTCAGTCCGAATCATGACTTCGGAAATGGCTATATGTTGTTGATCAGCAAGGTTCACTAATTCCTCTATGGTACGAAACATGAAGACTCCTCCTTTTCCAGCAATTTTTTATGATAAAACAGCTACATTCAGGATGTTTGGAAGGCCAGAAATTTCTGCTGCCATTCCCTCATCGATTTCTTCATCTGTTTGAATGACCATCAATGCTAAACTGCCTTTTTTTTGGCGAGATACTTCCATATAGGAAATATTCTTCTCATATTTTGCAATCAATCCCGCAACTTCAGCAACTGACCCGTACTTATCATGATGGAGTACAAGCAATGCGGGATTACTCCCAGACAATGATATGGAAAATCCATTGACTTCAGTGATCTCAATTTTACCTCCGCCAATGGAAACACCAACCAGTTCAAGTTCATCGTCACCTGTTGCTAAGTGGATTCGCGCTGTATTCGGCTCTTCAACTTGTGTGTTTTTATCAATGTGAAACGAGATATCTATGCCCAATTCTTCAGCGATTTGAAGTGACTCAGGAAGCCGTTTGTTACTCTCATCAAAATCAAGCAAACCTGCCACAATAGCAACGTCTGTTCCATGCCCCTTATAAGTTTCAGCGAATGAACCATAAAGTGTAATGATCACCCGCTCGGGGCGTACGCCGAACAATTTGCGAGCCATGCGACCAATTTTTGCCGCACCTGCTGTGTGTGAACTGGAAGGACCAACCATTACTGGTCCGATAATGTCAAATACACTCCGATATTTCATGATTGGCATCCCCTTACTGATGTAACGATTGGTCTTCAGAAACTGTTTCTTCTTCTAAGAGACGAACCCCTTGGACAAAAATATTAATCGAAGCAGCATCTAATCCTAATGTTTTATTCAATGTCTGTTTCACTCTATTTTGTACATTCATTGCAACTTCAGAAATGCGTGTTCCGTAACTTACGATAATGTACATATCAATAAGTAAGTTCTGATCTTCATCGAACCGAACAATGATGCCTCGGCTAAAATTTTCTTTTTTAAGAAGTTCAGCGAATCCATCCTTTAATTGGTTTTTGGATGCCATTCCGACAATTCCGGCACAGTCCAATGCCGCACCGCCAACAATTTTTGCAACCACATCAATAGATATATCAATTTGTCCGAAATTATTAGTCATGGAAACCGTCATCATTGAACCCTCCTGTTAGGCTGTTTATTATTTTTTTTACATATAGGCATAAATACCAAATATACGAATCATTTTACATAGGAATGCATATCGTTATTTTACACTAGCCTCCTTGAAATTTAAAGCAACGTAAAGAGCAACTCCTTTCATAATACATAACTTTTGTAACAAAAAAGGCAAGGTTGACCGAGGAGGCTCATGGATCGCCCGCGGCAAGCGAGCAATCGATGCTCAATTCATACAAATAAGGATGGATTAGTTCTTTGCCCAGTTTGCTCGAAACTAAGAAAAACACAGTGAAGATGCGAGACGCCCGCGGCAAGCCAGCAATCGAAGCTCAATACATACAAATAAAGATGGATTAGTTCTTTGCCCAGTTTGCTCGAAACTAAGAAAAACACAGTGAAGATGCGAGACGCCTGCGGGAGTGCGAGCCAAGTGAGACCCCGCAGAGAGCAAGGTTGACCGAGCAGGCTCACGGATCGCCCGCGGCAAGCGAGCAATCGAAGCTCAATTCATACAAATAAGGATGGATGAGTTCTTTGCCCAGTTTGCTCGAAACTAAGAAAAACACAGTGAAGATGCGAGACGCCTGCGGGATCAGCGAACCAGTGAGACCCCGCAGACCCTTGCCTGTTCGAGGAGGCTCACGGATCGCCCGCGGCAAGCGAGCAATCGATGCCCAATACATACAAAATAAGGATGGATTAGTTCTTTGCCCAGTTTGCTCGAAACTAAGAAAAACACAGTGAAGATGCGAGACGCCTGCGGGAGTGCGAGCCAAGTGAGACCCCGCAGAGAGCAAGGTTGACCGAGGAGGCTCACGGATCGCCCGCGGCAAGCGAGCAATCGATGCCCAATACATACAAATACTGTCCTACAGGTTGCAAGCAATGGACTGACGTGTTACTATAAAGCTATTGTGTTAATGAATTGCATGGTCAAGGAGGTCATCCAAGTGGGACGTCGATGCTTTGTTACCGGCAAAACAACGAAATTCGGTCAGAACCGTTCGTTTGCTGAAAATAAATCAAAAAGAACGTTTAAAGCAAATCTGCAAAAAGTACGCATTCTTGTTGATGGAAAACCAAAACGCGTTTATGTATCAACAAAAGCACTTAAAGCAGGTAAAGTTGAACGCGTTTAATGTTTAATTATGCGCATTCATGATTAATCGTGCTCCGGTACTTAAAAAGTCCAATCCCAGTGCACTGGGATTGGACTTTTTCATTTCAAACGTTGATTTGGCAAATGATTTAACACATAGGTAAACAATCGATGCATCGGCCTGAAAGAACATCCATCACATTATAACCAACTTTTTCTCACGTCAAAAAGAGTCCCCACTTGAGAGACTCTTTCTGATGATGTGAGCAGTTTACCCTTTCCGAAAGGAACCGAGGAGTGCTCTCACAATACCAGCTAAAAATCGAGGCAACTTAATTGTGTAAAATTTCATTGCACTGCTCCTCCTTGTCAAGCGCCGTCATCCTTTATCACGTGCTTCTAGAATATATGAGGTAAGTGCAGAAACTATAACTGGAAATAGAGAGCGATTAATCACTGCATTGCATCATTAAGAGATACCCTTGTGATAAAGCTACGGTGAATACATTTGCTTCAGCTTCATTGCTGATGCATAAACTCGATCCGAGTGGTAGATCGGCCTCTTGAAGCGGGTATTTAACACCCTTTAAAGTCAATCCAGTCACTTTTTCGGATAGAGAAAGAAATGAAAGATAACGGTAAAATATATTCTTCTTTATATGATATGTGCCTGGAGTGAGTAAAGTGATACAATTTCTACGATCCATTATTTCCAGTTTCGTAGTCATGTGCGCCGCTTTCATCAGCAACTGTACACTTGCGAGCGCATGATCTTGACGCCCACCGGTTACCCCTAACAAAAGACACTGCTCCGGTGATTGACTCAGAGCCCAATCAAGGGCAAGTTCTAGATCAGTTTTATCTTTTTCAGGCGGAAAGATGGAGAGTTGTAAGCCGCTGTGATTTACCTTCGCACGTTCATCTTCAGACAAAGAATCAAAGTCACCGAATGCACGGATCGGACGAATATTGTTATTCACTAACACCATAGTACCATGGTCTGCACCGACCCATTGATAATCACGAAATTCAGAGGATTGGAGATCCGGAATGAGGGATTCAGGACCGCCGGCTACAATCGCTAATTTCATCGGGGATTCACCTCTTTTTCTACCTTGAAATCCATTCTCCAGAGTTAATATTTTTTTCTCTGGTTAATTTCATTAAAAAAGACTTGGTAATGCGCATAGCGTTTCTGATCGATCTTCTTTTCTGAGATTGCCTCTTTCACCATACAGTCTGGTTCTGCAATATGCGTACATCCTCTGAATCGGCAATGGTCGCGATATCCGTCAAATTCTGGAAAACAATGTTCAAGTTCCGTAACTGTGATATCTGGCAATTCCAGTGAACTGAATCCAGGCGTATCGGCGACATAGCCATTTACACCTATTGGCATCAGCTCAACATGCCGGGTCGTATGTTTCCCGCGACCTAGCGACTGAGAAATTGCCTGTGTATCAATGCTTAACGATTGATTCAGATGATTGAGCAAAGTAGACTTGCCCACTCCTGATTGTCCAGTTATCACGCTGATTCGATTTTCCATCTGGTTACGTAGCGCATCCAGCCCTTCATTATTCATACTGGATGTAATGACTACTGGATAGCCAATGCGCGCGTATGTGTCTACACGCAGGCGCATTGCTTCAGCTTCGACTTGAGAGAGTAAATCCCATTTTGTTAGACAAATCAATGGATCGATATTCTGCGCTTCCATCTGCACAAGAAAGCGATCAAGTAATTGACTGTCAAATGCGGGTTCAGCAACAGAAAAAACAAGAATTGCTTGATCGATGTTTGCAATCGGCGGGCGTTTCAATTCATTTTTTCGCTTCTGTATTGAAAGAATATATCCATCTGTCGGTTTCTTCGCCTCATAGCCGACATGATCTCCTACCAATGGACTTAGCCCTCTTTTTCTGAAAACCCCTCGAGCTCGGCATTGGATCTGTTGTTGACCATCGTTGACATAATAGAAACCACTTAGGGCTTTAATAATCGTTCCTTCCAACATGTTAAAACTCCTTAATGTAGGCTTGCTCCGTGTTCGTCCGGATAATCAACCGTGCCTGTTTTTCGCTCTGTGCCATCAATTAATACCCGATAGGTTCCCTTTTCATTCGGATTAATCATGAATGGAATCGTATACGTCTTAGTTTCAGTTATTTCTTCGTCAGTAAAAACAGAATTATTATGATTAGCATCTGTATAATAAATCTGCACATGAATCGGTGTTTTACTTTCACCTGAAGCTGCTGAGGAACCTTTATCACCAGGGTAGATCACTTTAATCGGTTGATCAATTCCCTTAGGCTTCGGTTCCTTGCCCTTGGACAACGTTACAACGATCGAGGCTCCTTTTTCGACCTGACTACCAGAAGCCGGATCTTGATCGAGAACACTCCCTTTTGCAACATCATCAGAGTAATCGCTGTTTGAGAAATCTGCATTCAATCCTTGTGCTTTTAGCAATTTACGTGCATCATTTTTCGTTTTCCCTTTAAGATCGGGTACTGTGATTTCCTGATTCTCAGGGCTATACGTTAATTCCAATATGGTATCGGCGGGTACCACCTTAGTTCCTGCTGATGGGTTCTGACGAATAATCTCTCCTTCAGGCGTATCTGGTGATGTGCTCGTCTCATGCCAGACAACTTTCTTAAAGCCAGCATCTTTGATCGCACTTGTAACCGTGTCGCGACTGTAGCCAACATAATTATCTAGAGAGACCATTTTTGAGCCCTTGCTTACGATCACGTTAATTTCGGTACCCTCTTTTACTTCTTCTCCGGATTCAGGATTTTGGCTGATTACCTTTCCTTTCGCAATGGAATTACTGACACGGTCAGAGCGCACAACTTTCAACTGCTGAGCATTCAATGCGTTTCTTGCCTCTTGATACGTTTTTCCTGTGACATCAGGTACGCGAACATTGGACACATAGAAAAGTTTCGGCAACAGCGTCATGCCAAGAATTAAGCCCGCAGTTATTAATAACAATAATATTCCGGATATGGTCAACCACTTTTTGGCTTTTGATTTTTTGGGCTGCTTTTCCTTTTTCGAGTTCTCTGATTGCGGTGCTTCCGCGTTCACTGCATTCTTATTCATCTCATGCTCAACAATTGGCGTCATTTTAATTGTTTTTTCATTATCTGCAGTCTCTTCATCCGAATTTGGTTCATTTAAAATCAGTCGTTTTTCATTTGCTCGTTCTGGATCTAACGCTGTATTCAGATCGTCATACATTTCCGTTACATATTCGTAACGCTCAGCTGGATCCTTCGCCAATGCCCGGATGACAATATTCTCTATGGATTGTGGGATGTCGTTGCGAAAGTCGCGTGGAAAAGGCATTGGAGAACTGAGATGTTTTAATGCGACAGATACCGGTGATGTTCCAGGAAAAGGTAATTTGCCAGTTAAAAGTTCAAACATCACAATTCCAAGAGCGTAGATATCCGATTTAATGGTTGCTTTTCCACCTTTTGCTTGCTCAGGTGATAGATAATGGGCTGATCCCATAATTGAATGTGTATACGTAATCGTTGCACTGCTCACGGCCAGTGCGATTCCAAAATCTGTTACTTTAACTTGCTCAGACTCATTAATGAGAATGTTTTGAGGCTTAATGTCACGATGGACGATCCCGTGATCATGTGCATGTGCGATCGCCTGTAAAATCTGCTTCATAATATGTATCGTTTCATTAATGGCAATTGGCGAATAGTCCTTAATGAACTCTTTCAGCGTCATGCCTTCAATATATTCCATCACAATATAATAGCAGTCCTCTTCGCCAATATCGTAAATTGCGACGATATTAGGATGTGAAAGACTGGCAACCGATTCGGCCTCACGACGGAAACGACGCACAAATTCCTCATCATCAGCCAATTCCTGCCTCAGCGTCTTCACCGCGACCAAGCGATCAAGAATAAGATCTTTTGCCTTATAAACAATGGCCATCCCGCCTTCTCCAAGGCGAGATAAGATTTGGTATCTGCCGCCAACTCTTTTTCCAATCATTGTTTTTCACCATCACCATCTTTGGATATAATGATCACCGAAATGTTGTCCTCTCCACCGGCGTTATTGGCTTCTCTAATCATCATTTCCGTTTTTTCGTGAAGCGTTGCTTCATGTTCCATGATTTCACTCAACTTTCCATTAGAAAGTTTGTTCGTTAGTCCATCCGAACAAAGAAGAAGATGCGTACAATCCGACCAGTCCAAAGTTACGGTATCCAGTGCAATCGTGGGTTCTGTACCCAAAGAACGCATCAAAATATTTTTTTTCGGATGAACTTCGGCTTCTTCTTCTGTAATTTGCCCGGATTTCACCAGTTCGTTGACATAAGTATGATCTTCTGTAATTTGCACAATACGATGATTCTTAGTCTGTTTATAAACCCTGCTATCCCCAACAGTGGAGACAATCATAAATTCTGAAGTGCAATAGACCGCTGCAAACGTTGTCCCCATTCCATGACAAGCTTCGTGGGTCTCTGCATACTCATAGAGTTTCAAGTTGACGCCTCTCACAAGATGATTGAGCCAAAGTTCAGCTTCCTCCTTAGAAAGTGTCTTTTCTCTTTCAGTCCACCTGACTGACGAAAAATCGACAGCCATTTTACTTGCAATTTCACCTGCAGCATGACCGCCCATACCGTCAGCAACTATGGCAAGTAAGCAATCATGATCATTGAATACACCAATACTGTCTTCGTTGTTACTCCTAACTTTCCCGGGATCTGTACGATATGCAATTTGCACCTCTTCACTTCCTTAAGAGAATTCATTGCCGTCCATCATTTTCGTTCAAGACAACAGATGAAAAATCCATCCGTTTGACATGTAAAAGGCATTAATTGAACCATGCCCTTTCCAGATTGAGACTGCGTGTCCCTCAAAACATTTGGAAGTCTTTCAGCAAAAGTCGGTTCCAAATGAAATTCGGAATGCTGTGCAAGAAATTGACGAATTTGGGCTTCATTCTCATCCTTATTAATCGTACACGTGCTGTAGATCAACCAACCGCCTGATTTAACAAGCGTTGCAGTTTCTTCTAGAATGGATTGTTGAATAGGAATAAGCCCGTTGATTTCATTAGCCGACTTCATCCACTTGATTTCAGGCTTGCGACGAATGACACCGAGTCCGGAGCAAGGTACATCAAGTAAGACTCTGTCAAATGAAGATTCTTTGAAAGCGGTATGAGCAGTTCGCGCGTCCAAAGCTCTCGTTTCAATAGTATATAGTCCGAGTCGCTCGGCAGCATGATCGATTAATTGCGTTTTATGCGGGTGCAAGTCCAAGGCAATGATTTTCCCCTGATTTCCCATTCGTTCTGCAAGATGTGTCGTTTTCCCACCAGGTCCGGCACAGGCATCAAGAACAGTCATCGATTGATCGGGTGCAACAACATCAGCAACGAGCATAGAGCTCTCATCTTGAATGGTAAAGAAACCTTCTTTGAACAAGTGCGTCTCGACGACACTTCCGTTTTGTACAATCAGACAGTCTTTGGAAAGTTGTCCGGGAATAGTCCGAATCCCTTCCACTGCCAATTTTTCAGCAAGTTCCTCTCTCGTAGCTTTTATACGATTAACCCTGATCACAACGTTCGGCGGTTGATTATTTGCCTCGGCAATTTTTAATGCATCCGATAGATCCCACTGCGTTTTCCACAAGTCAATTAGCCACTCCGGATGACTGTATTGTAGTGAAAGACGTTTTCGTTCAGATTGAACTTTTGAAATGTCGGGTATCCCTTCGCGTAAAAAGTGACGCAGTACACCATTCACAAGTCCTGAAATACCACGGTGTCCTCTTTTTTTTGCAATCATTACTGCCTCATTGACGATGGCATGGTCAGGTATACGATCAAGATACACCTTTTGATAAAAAGAAAGAAGGAGCAACAGTTCAACCCAATCATCTAGTTTCTTCTTAGAATGAACAAATGCAGATAAATAAAAGTCTAAAGTCAGCTTACGCTGTAAAACACCATAGAAAAGCGTTGTCACGAGACTTTTATCCTTGTCTGAAAATGGGTTCGACGAGAGTGCTTCATTAAGAGCGATCTGACTATACGCATGCTTCTTGGTGACTGCAAGTAATAGATCTAATGCGGTTTCTCGCACAGAAGGATGGCTCATGAATGACCTCCGAGAACTGTGCCTTCATTCATCGAAGTTCCTCTTAAGAAATCCGAAGCAGGCATCCTTTTCTTTCCTGCCGGTTGACATTCCGTAACATAAATCACTTGGTTTTCTCCGGTAGCAACGAAAAATCCTTTTTTGTCATGATCGATTACAGTACCTGGTTTTTCTTGTGTCTTTAGTTTGGTTAATTCAGCAGAATAGACTTTGAATACCGCTCCATTGAGATACGTAAAAGCACCTGGAAATGGGTTCAACCCTCTAATTAAATTGCGCACATCAGACGCAGATTTTTGCCACTTAATTTCTTCATCTTGATGTTGAATACTTGGTGCAAAGGTTACTTCTTCATCGTTCTGTTCGCGTGGCTTCACGTCACCAGAAGCGAGTTTGGGTAATGTTTCCAATAATAATTTACTTCCCGCTGTGCTCAATTTGTCATGAAGTGTTCCAAAAGTATCTTGATCTTCAATCGGAACACGTACTTGGGACAGAATATCTCCTGCATCCAATTGTTTGACCATGTACATAATCGTTACGCCAGACTCTGCTTGTCCATCAATGATGGATTGCTGTATTGGTGCAGCACCGCGGTAAGCCGGCAATAATGATGCATGAACATTGACACAACCGAGTGATGGTCCTTTAAGCAAAGATTCGGGTAATATTTGCCCATATGCTGCGGTTACAAGTAAATCCGCCCCAAATGATAAAATTTCTTGCACAGCCTCTGCTTGGCGTACTTTTTCAGGTTGCAATACAGGAATGTTGTATTTTTCAGCGAGTATTTTTACTGGTGGCGGCGTTAATTTATGTTTTCTCCCCTTTGGACGGTCGGGTTGTGTGACCACGCAGACGACTTCATAACCTGGGTCATCCAACAAATTTTGGAGTACGGGTACCGCAAAATCCGGTGTGCCCATAAAAGCGATTTTCATTCAATCATCCTCTTTAACAAAATTAAATCTTGGGTCTGCTCGAAAGCAGAGCGAAAAAAATTTTTCGTATGGATTCGTCCGCTCTCTATTACATAAGTACAACAGGATTAAGATCAATTGAGATCTGCAAGTTGTTCTTCCCTGATTCTTGGAAATGTTGCAAGATCTTATGTAAAACAGGCAATAGAGCCGGTTCTCTTTTGTATTTTACCATGCACTGATAGCGATATCTATCATTTATCTTTGAGATCGCGGGTACAACAGGTCCATACACTTGAGAAGATTGCGACAGATTATTATTCAAAATAGAAGCCACGCGCTCGGCTGCTTCCGCAACTTTGGCAGGTTCAGGATGGGTCATACTGATCAATGCCAAATAATAAAAAGGAGGATAGCCCGCTCGATGTCGAAGTTCCATTTCTTGTTGGTAAAAAGCTTCATAGTCATGATGTGCAGCATCAATAACCGCGTAATGATCAGGCGTATAACTTTGAATCACTACCTCACCGGGCAACGCATGTCTCCCTGCACGACCCGAAACTTGAGTAATTAACTGAAAGGTCTTCTCCGATGCACGAAAATCAGGCAAATGAAGCAATGAATCGGCAGCGAGAACCCCAACTAGTGTCACTTTTGGGAAATCTAGCCCTTTAGCAATCATTTGTGTTCCCAATAAAATATCTGCCTGCTCCTCACCAAACTGACGCAGTAAATGCTCATGGCTTCCCTTTTTTCGTGTTGTATCCACGTCCATCCGGATCACTCTTGCTTCAGGAAGCAACCGGTTAAGTTCTGCTTCAACCTTTTGCGTTCCCGTTCCGAAAAAGCGCATCGCATCACTCGCACATGTGGGACATGTATCCGGCATTTTTTGTTCATAACCGCAATAATGGCACTTCAATAGATGTTGCGCCCGGTGATAAGTTAATGAGATATCACAATGCGGGCATGTGACAACTGTACCGCATGAACGGCACATGACAAATGTGGAGTAGCCCCTCCGGTTTAAAAACAAGACCGTTTGCTCTTTTTTCTCAAGACGATCTCTAATTTTTTCAAGAAGAATTTTTGAAAAAACCGAATGGTTGCCCTCGCGCATTTCTTCACGTAAATCCACAATTTCTACAGAGGGTAAAGGACGTTGATTCACACGTTTTTTTAATGATAATAAAGTATAAACGTGTTTGCCTGCGCGTGCAAAAGACTCAAGAGACGGTGTTGCACTCCCAAGGACAACGGGGCATTGATGTGTTTTCGCTCGATGGATGGCAACGTCACGTGCATGGTAACGTGGAATATCTTCTTGTTTATAGCTGGATTCATGTTCCTCATCGATAATGATCAGGCCAAGATGTTTAAACGGAGCAAAAATTGCTGAACGCGCCCCAACTACTACTTGCACCTTTCCCTCACGAATTTTTCGCCATTCATCGTATTTCTCACCGCGACTTAGCCCACTGTGCATGACAGCCACCTGTTCACCGAATCGCCCTTTAAATCGAAGTACCATCTGTGGCGTTAACGATATTTCAGGAACAAGTACAATCGCTTGCTTTGACTGAGCAATGACATGCTGAATCGACTGTAGGTAGATTTCTGTCTTCCCGCTACCGGTGACACCGTGGCAGAGAAACACGCGATGTTCTTCATGCTCAATCGATTCTAAAATTGGAGTAAGCGCCTCACTTTGTTCACTCGTTAAATCTAGAGGATACGTTTTCTCCACTTTCTTTAGAAAAGGATCGCGATAGTGATCGACTTGTTCATCATGCAACAATCCTTTTTCTTCAAGCTTGTTCACCGCATCCCGACTGAAACCCTGATTAACTAAATCAGCGAGCGGTAGTTGAAAAGAAGAGAGATCAGATTGCTGCACAAAGAATTGAAGAACTTCTTTTTGACGAATCGCACGAGCAGTCATTTGCGCACACGCATTCTCCAATTGTTCTCGTGAGACAGCGGCAGATACATGAATGACTTTCTTCGCACGTGCTTGATTTTGAACCAATTGATGAATGGACAACAAACCTTGACTGATTGCCCGTTTCATTCGATTCGATAATTTAGGGTGATGTTTCACGACTTCCGACCACATCGGATTCTTCACTTTGCTTAAGAAGGAAGCAAGTTCCGGATCACTCGCTTGTAGTTGATCTGGTTGTTCCACTTCAATCAATTTCTTATAATCAGCTTTCATGGCGGCAGGCAGCATTGCTTGAAATGCTGCCACTCTGGTGCAGAGTGTCGTTCTGGCTAACCAATCTCCCAATTCCAATAGCTCTTGGGTCAATACAGGATGATGATCTTCCACGGAATCGATCGTTTTCAGCTGTTTGAACGAGGATTCATTCTTCAGTTTTGTAACAAAACCAAGACGACGTGTGCGTCCGAATGGTACCGTCACACGCATTCCCGGTTCAACAACCTCTTCCAATCCTTCAGGAATCCGATAATCAAAAGGTTTGTTTACTGGATTAGCCGGAATATCAATATATACTTCCGCAATCACTTTGAATCACTCATTTCAAACAACCCTGATAATGCATCCAGTATCTCTTCGGCAATTTGTGGCTTAGGCATGCGTTCAAGCACTTGTTTCCGGCCATTTGCAAAATAAAAGGTAACCTTATTCGTATCATTGCCAAAACTGTCGGAAGCATGGTTAGCAATAAGCAAATCCAAATGTTTCGATTCCAGTTTCTTCAGTGCATTTTCTTCAAGGTCATCCGTTTCTGCGGCAAAGCCGACTAATACTTGTTTCACTTTTTGTCTGCCCAATTCTTTCAAAATATCTGGATTGCGAACCATTTTCACCATCATGGGTCCATCTGACTTTTTAATCTTACTTGCGCTCACATTTTCCGGACGATAATCTGCGACCGCAGCAGCCTTTATTACCGCATCAAGTCCGTTGTAGCGACGAATCACCTCATCATACATCTCACGAGCAGATGTCACATGGACTGTTGTCACGCCTTTGATGTCACCCAGCTGAGCACCTGTCACGAGAGTGACATCCGCCCCTGCTCGCTGGGCTGCTGCGGCAATGGCGTAGCCCATCTTTCCACTCGATTGGTTGCTGAAGAAGCGAATTGGGTCCAGTGCTTCTTTTGTTGGCCCTGCGGTTACCAAGATCCTTTTCCCTTTTAGTGTTTGATCTCCTGTAAAGAAATCAGTCACTTTACGCACGATTTCTTCCGGTTCAGTCATTCTCCCGGTTCCTGTCCAACCGCAAGCAAGGTGACCTTGCTCAGGTCCAATTAGCCGATATCCGTAACTTTCCAAGATACCTAGATTTTTCTGGAGTGCGGGATGTGCATACATATTCACATTCATCGAAGGAGCTAGCCAAACAGGTGCTTTTGTCGCCAGCACAGCGGTTGTCAACATATCATCAGCGATTCCGGATGCCATTTTTGCAATTGTATTTGCTGTTGCCGGTGCGATGAGGAAAAGATCCGCTTGATCAGCTAAATCAATATGCGCAATTTGTCCTTCTTTCTCATCAATAATGACTTGATCATAGACCTGATGTCTTGTCAATGCTTGAAAAGTAGCAGGACCAATAAATTGCTTGGCTGCATCCGTCATCAATACATGCACATCAGCGCCCAGTTTCACCAAGCGGCTGGTGAGATCCGCTGCTTTGTAAGCGGCAATACCACCGGTGACCCCGAGAATAATCTTCTTTCCTTTAACCGTCACAATCTTCACTTCCTTCTTTACTAAACAACCCCTGGCTTTTTGAGCGCGCGACTTGTGTATAGAAAAGGCAACAACCTATGAAAGGTTGTTGCCTGCCAAGTCTGCGCAAAAATTAATGTTTATAAGTAAGCAATCCGGCATTAATTTCTTCCAATGCCTGTCCAACCTCTTTAACCGAACGTGGATGTTCAACCATAAGATGGCCGGAACCATCCTGCAGTTGGCGTGCGCGTTTTGCAGAGAGCGTCACCAAAGTATAGGTCGAGTTAACTTTTTCAAGCAGATTATCAATAGACGGATAGATCATCATTGTCCGTCATCTCCTTCCAAATGTTTATATTTTTCAATCAGACGGTCAACACGGCAATGCTCGGCACGCACAATCGCTTCGATCCGATCGCAAGCCTTATCAACCTGATCGTTTTCAACAACATAATTGTAATTCTGCATTAATTCCATTTCGGACTTAGCAACTGTCATGCGGCTCTCAATAAGCGCAGCTGTCTCGGTTCCGCGTCCCATAATACGATTTTTCAGCTCTCTCAGGTTTGGCGGAGCGAGAAAAATGAAACATGCTTCTGGAAAACGTTGTTTGATTTGAAGTGCACCTTGTACCTCAATTTCCAGTATAACATCCTTACCTGCGTTTATGGTGTCTCTCACATAATCAACAGGTGTGCCATAGCAATTGCCTACATACTCGGCCCATTCCAAAAGTTTGTCCTGATCAATCATTTGTTGAAATTGATCTCGTGTTTTAAAGAAATAATGCACGCCGTCAATTTCGCCTTCGCGAGGTTTTCTTGTCGTAGCCGAGATTGAGTACTGCAAATCCGTACCTCTTTTTCTCAACGCCTTGCAGACCGTTCCCTTGCCAACGCCTGATGGCCCGGACAAGACAACCAGCAACCCTTTTTCCTTAAAGCTCATTCCTTTGCCTCCAACTGTTCATTCAACACAGCAGTCATCTATTCTACATTTTGCACTTGTTCACGAAGTTTTTCAAGATCACTCTTAATGGATACCACAATTTGACTGATTTCTACATGATTACCTTTTGAACCGATCGTGTTTATTTCTCTGTTCATTTCTTGAATGAAGAAGTCTAGCCTACGACCAATCGGCGCATCCACTGTTTCATCATTTAGAAGCCCCAAAAATTGATGCATATGACTCTTCATCCTCGTCAATTCTTCGTCGATTGCCGTTCTATTTGCATAAAGCGCAATCTCATTCATCAAGCGATCTTCATCAATCATCTGATGATCATTTAGGAAAGCGTTGACTGTTTCACGTAGTTTTTGCTCATAGTGTTGTCTTATTATTGGGATAAAGTGAGCCAAATCATCGACTTGCTGTTGAATCGTCTCGGTTTTTTCGATCAGATCGCCTTTCAGTGCATGGCCTTCCCTTTCACGCATCGTCACTAATTGAGCACAAGCCTCTCGGACGGTATCAAGGATAACCAGCTCAGTATCTTTAGTTAAATGGCTGTCCGTTTCATGCAGTGAAAAAATGCCGGGGAACTGCAGTACAGCACCGAGATCCAATGATGGTGTGCCGCTACGTCTCTGAATTTCTTTAGCAGCCTCAATATACTGATCAACAACCGACCAATTCGTCTCAACGCGCTGAGTACGTTCCTCAGCACCATCAACCGCAAGGAAGAGTGTAATCGCGCCTCTTTTTGCCACTGAATGAACCATTTTTCTGACTTGATCTTCAAGGGAGAACATCGGTATTGGTCCATTAATAGAGAAATCAAAAAAGCGATGATTGACGGATTTCACTTCAACGCGCACCTGTGTCTTTCCTTCATTTTTCGTGCACATGCCGAAACCGGTCATACTTCGAATCATCCAATCACTTCCACTCTTCTCCCATTTTATACAAAATGATACAAGCGAATCAAGTTATCGTACAAATAAGTTACGTGGACGATCGTATTAGTGTGCTTGCTGCGGCTTTTCCCGCATCTTGAGCACTTGAGATTCATCAGGTGTGACAAATAGTGTCTTCTGATCTGTATAAATGACAAAACCAGGTTTCGCACCACTCGGCTTCTTTACATATTTAACTTTTGTGTAATCTACCGGTACGCTACTCCCCAACCGTGATTTACTAAAAAATGCAGACAAAAGGGCGGCTTCCTTTACAGTATCTTCGCTTGGATCTTCTGAATGGATAATCACGTGCGAACCCGGGATATTCTTTGTATGCAGCCAGATTTCATTTCGACCTGCGACTTTTGTCGTTAAATAATCATTTTGCTTGTTATTTTTCCCAACGAGAATTAATGTTCCGTCCGACGCGTAGTACTTGTCAATAACCGGTTTCTTATTTTTCTTGCGTTCTTTTCTCGAATGTTTCTTCCTTAAATAACCGCCGTCTTCTAGTTCTTCGCGTATTTCCTCTATATCTTTTAATGAAGCGGAATCTACTTGTTGAGTCAAACTGTCGAAATAGGCAATTTCTTTTTGAGCCTGATCAATCTGGTCCGACACTACCCGTTTCGCTGTTTTCGCCTTATTGTATTTCTTAAAATAGGCTTGTGCGTTGTCCGATGGTGTGCGATTCGGATTAAGTGCAATCGTCACCTTGGCTTGATTCTCATCATAGTAGTTAATGACCGTAACTGATTGATCGCCACGCTTAAATTGATGCATGCTTGCCGTCAATAGCTCCCCATATAAGCGATATTTATCCGCATCCTCTGCATCCTTAAGCGTTTTTTCAAGTTTCTTCACTTTTAACTTGTACTTCTTCAGCTCAAGTGCAATAAAATGACTGAGATCTCCTGCTTTTTGCTTCACCGCATCCGTTTGTGCTTTCACCGCATAAAAACGGTCAAGCATCTGATGAACGCTGGCAAATGTCTCCGTCTTTCCTGACTCATGAGTAAGCCTCAGCACATGAAAATCATCTTTCCCTTTTGGATTAAAAACAATCATGGGATGATAATCGTGATGGCTTATCTCCGATTGGATCTCTTCAAAGGCATGTGCAATCGCTTCTTGATGAGGAAGTCCGGCACGATGCAGAATTTCAGCACCGATTTGTGGTGAAAAACCACTAACCACACCAACAATCTGTCGATCAATTCGACCTGAATTCCATTCAATGCGCCGAATTAAGTCTTGAGCAGTCATTTCCAAGACATTCAGTTTTCCCTGATCAGGTGGTGAAACATACGTTTCACCCGGGAGCACTGTCCGGTACCTGTTAACTGCAGGCGTCAGATGCTTCATGCTATCGATGATTCGTCCACTTGCTTTATCCGTCAAAATCACATTACTATGTCGTCCCATCAGCTCAATGATCAACTGTTTCTCAGTCAGATCTCCAAGTTCATTTCGTGAACGAAAGTCAATGTGGACAATGCGTTCAAATCCAACTTGTTCAATTCTATCGATAACGCTTCCTTCAAGATGTTTGCGCAACAGCATGCAAAACATAGGCGGTTCTTGAGGGTTACCTTCTGATTGCTCCGTTAGATGAAGCCGAGCAAATGCAGCATTTATTGAAACCAACAATTTTCCTCGTGCACTGCGCGAACGAAGATGAAAAACAAGATCCGTTGGTGTTGGCTGATATATTTTTGCAACCCGTCCGCCGACAAAGTCTTGCAAACTTTGAACAGCGGCATGGGTGACAATGCCGTCATAAGACATTGCACATCCCTCACTTCCAAAAAAAGCGGGCATATGCTGCTCGCTTTTTCAACTTCCGATTAAATACCGAGTTCTATTGTCTCACTCGTTGAAGCCCTGCGTCAAGAAGAAGCCGACTCAGATTAGCAGAATACACTGTATAGGCGAAGCAGCATTCATTTCCATAGATGAATTGACCACTAATTCATCCATTTAATCATCGTCTCATTATTGAATGGGTAATACGTACGCCATTGGTTATAAATACTTAACGGTTGCTGATCCGCAAGAACACGTAAATTTCGTTGATCTATTTTTTTATTAATGAAAAAGAATCCCTATAAGGGATCCTCATCAATTGGTTATTCTATTCTTCCATTTCCTGTTTACTGTTGAATCTGCCATGCATCAGACGTTGGATCAGCATACCATTTTTTTAGCTGTTGGCGTTGTGCATGATTAATGGTGCCCTTCTCCACTGCCAAATGGATGAGCGTTTCGAAATTTGTTAGTGTATGAAGCGACACTTTCGCTTCAGCAAAATTTGTATCCGCCTTAGGGAGTTGATATGTAAATATAGCTGCGACACCAAGAATTTCTGCTCCTACCGCCTCAACAGCATGTACAGCAGTCAATACGCTGCCACCGGTTGAAATCAGATCATCAATCACAACAACTTTCTGGCCTGGTTTAATAATCCCTTCTATTTGCTTCTTCCGTCCGTGAGACTTAGCTGATGAGCGAATATAAGCCATGGGTAGGCCCATTGCTTCAGCGATTAAGGCTGCATGAGGTATACCTGCCGTTGCCGTACCCGCGATAACCTCAGCCTCCGGATAATTCTTTTGAATTAATGTAACAAATGCATTAACCACATCTTTACGTACTTCAGGATAAGCGAGAATTAAACGATTGTCGCAATATACTGGGGATTTAATTCCTGATGCCCAAGTAAAAGGATCTTCAGGACTAAGGACAACCGCATTGATTTGTAATAAATGGTTTGCAATTAATTTTTCGTTTTCCATGATTCATTCCTCCAATCCTCAAGTACACGCTGAAAAGCATTCTCCGGATCTGCTGCCGCTGTGATGCTGCGTCCAACGACAATATAGTCACTGCCTAAGTTGCGTGCCTTTGCTGGTGTAGCTACCCTCTTTTGATCTCCGACTGCATCATTGTTTAAACGAATTCCCGGTGTTACAGCCAGAAAGTCTGGCGATGTACGCGCTTTTATGCTTGCAGCCTCCCAAGCCGAACAAACAACACCATCAAGGCCAGAAGAATAGGCAAGAGAAGCATAGCTACTGATTACATTATTAATGGGTTGTTTGATAAGCAACTCATTTTCAAGCATCTTCTGGTCCGTGCTCGTGAGCTGTGTGACCGCGAGACAAATAGGTTTTGCGGCAATTGCACCTTCACCTAAACCTTCAACAGCGGCACGCATCATCTCTGAGCCGCCTGCAGCATGGACATTAATCATATCAGCCCCAAGCTTTGCTAAACCTTTCATTGCACGGTTTACTGTATGAGGGATGTCATGAAGCTTCAGGTCTAGGAAAACGGAAAAGCCATTTGCTTTCAAGTAGCGGACAATGTCTGCACCTTCCTGCATATACAGTTCCATACCTACCTTGACATATGAGCCAGGTACATTCACATTCTTTAATAAACGGATCATCTCCTCTTTCGAAGAGACATCCAGTGCAATAATGATCTTTTGTTCATCAGACATGCTTCCAGCTCCTTCCGATCAGTTCATTAATATCGGAAATACCCATTGCTTTAAGCTTTTTCGGTAATTCCTTTATAATTTTCGGACAAATAAACGGATCAACGAAATTCGCTGTACCCACCGCAACAGCACTCGCACCTGCCAAGAAATATTCGATCACATCATCCGCATTTTGAATTCCGCCCATGCCAATGATCGGAATCGAAACTTTTTGACTTACTTCATAAATCATCCGAATTGCAACCGGTTTGATAGCTGGACCGCTCAGTCCACCGGTAAGATTTGAAAGTACAGGTCTTTGTGTTTTCAAATCAATACGCATGCCAAGCAGCGTATTAATCATTGAAAGGCCATCAGCACCTGCTTCTTCAACCGCCTTTGCCATAGCTACAATATCCGTAACATTTGGTGAAAGTTTGACGTACACCGGTTTCTTAGAAACAGATTTAACCTTGCGCGTGAGTTCGGCAGCGACTTCCGGAACTGTACCGAAGGCAATTCCACCATGCTTCACATTTGGGCAGGAAATATTCAATTCGAGTGCGTGGACAACCGTTTGTTCAGAAATTTTTTCTGCAGTCTTGATATAGTCTTCCATCTCACTCCCAGCGATATTGGCAATCACAGGAACATCAAGTTTCTCAAATCTTGGGAGTTCTTGACGAATAATTTTATCTACGCCAGGGTTCTGCAAACCAATTGCATTGAGCATACCTGCCGCTGTTTCTGCAACGCGCGGAGTTGGATTACCAAAACGTGGCTCAAGTGTTGCTGCTTTAATGATCACTGCTCCTAGTTCGTTCAAATCATACAGATCACCGTATTCAGCACCAAATGCGAAGCATCCGGAAGCCGGCATTACGGGATTCTTCAGATTTAAGCCAGGAAGATGAACGTCTAGCATAATTCAACCTCCCTCGCCTTGAACACCGGACCATCCGAACATACGCGTCTGTAGCCCTTACTGTCGTTAGGATCCGTAGTATGTGCGACACAAGCCATACACGCACCGATGCCGCATCCCATCCGCTGCTCTAATGATAGATAAAGTGGTTTTTCCGTAATCTGATTCTCTAAAGCCCTTAGCATGGGTAGAGGTCCGCAAGCATAAGCGATATCAAAATCCAACTGGCCGAGAACATCGGTGACTCTCCCCTTCAATCCGCAGGTACCATCCTCAGTCATGATAAATGTCTGCCCTAATTCTTCGAAGGCTTGCTGATAGAAGACGTCTTTTGCGGATCGGAAACCAAGAATATGCGTGACCTTGATCTCTCGTTCTTTCAATGCTTGAGAAAGACCATAAAGTGGGGGAACACCGACCCCACCACCAATAATCAGTGCATGACCTCCTCTTGCAGCTTCCATTACCGGAAACCCATGACCGAGGGGACCGAGAACGTCAACGGATTGACCAACTGCTGTTTTCGATAATAGACCAGTGCCGAGACCACCGCCTCGATAAATCAGCGTCATTGTTTTCTCGGATGTATTTGCCGAACTGATACTGATCGGCCGCCTTAATAAAGGTGCAATGGAATGAGATGCTCCATCGACAAGTATATGAACAAATTGACCGGGTTCTGTAATTTCACAAACCAGTTCACCTTGAAGCTTCATTTCAAAAATTTGATCGGCAATTTCTCCGTGTTTAATGACTTGCATTGACTCTTGTCTCATCGGCTTACACCCGCTTCAAGATTTGCAACCTTCCGATCAATCGAGCGATCATCCATCTGAGGCATGCACTCCGTTTGAAATGCAAGAGATTCAAGAACTGTGAGCAACGCTTCCGTTGTATCTAATGATGTGAGGCAGACTACACCATTCTCTACGGACTCACGCCGGATTCTGAATCCATCACGTGCGGGACGCTGTCCCTTTGTTAGCGTGTTGACAACAAATTGTGCACCACCGTGTCGGATGACATCAAGTAGATTTGGTGTGCTTCCTCCAATTTTATTTACGACTGTAACTGGTATGTTGCGCTCCGCGATCATCGCAGCTGTTCCTTCCGTAGCCAGAATGTTATAGCCGATATCATAGAATCTTTTCACGAGTGCAAGTGCTTCTTCTTTATCCTTGTCTGCAATAGTGAAGAGTACTGATCCATGTGCAGGAATTGTCATTCCGCTAGCAAGTAGGCCTTTATATAAAGCCTTTTCCAAAGTCACATCTTGTCCCATAACTTCACCGGTTGACTTCATCTCCGGTCCGAGTGTGACATCGACTCGACGCAGCTTCGCAAAGGAGAATACTGGAACTTTGACATACACACCGCGATTCGGTTCCGGATGGATACCGGTCTCATAACCAAGCTTCTCCAACTTCTCACCAAGAATCAGCTGTGTTGCAACTTTAGCCATCGGTACTCCCGTGATTTTGCTGAGGAACGGAACGGTTCTGCTGGCACGAGGATTCACTTCAATGACATAGACATGCTGTTGATGGATGACGAACTGAATGTTCAGCATGCCGACGACGTGAAGACCGCGAGCAATTTTTATCGCTGTATCGACAACTTCCTGCTTTACTTGATCACTAAGTGTTTGTGTCGGATAGACAGCAATGGAATCACCAGAGTGGACTCCTGAGCGTTCAATATGTTCCATAATACCTGGGATGTACACATTTTCCCCATCTGAAAGTGCATCCAGTTCAATTTCAGTGCCGACGAGATATCGGTCCACCAATACGGGGTGGTCCGGATTGATCAAAACGGCGTGATCCATATAATGTTTGAGTGATGCTTCATTATAGACAATCTCCATTGCGCGTCCTCCGAGTACATACGAAGGGCGAACGAGAACAGGATAATCCAATTTATTTGCGATTTTTACCGCTTCCTCAGTTGAGAATGCTGTGTCACCCGCCGGATGATCAACATGAAGTTTGAGCAAGAGTTGTTCGAAGCGATCACGATCCTCTGCTTGATCCATCGCATCCAAAGTTGTACCGAGAATGTTCACTCCATGAGCTGCAAGACCTGAAGCAAGATTAATGGCTGTCTGTCCACCAAACTGTACGACAACACCTTTCGGTTTCTCAAGATCGATAACATGCATCACATCTTCGAGCGTTAGCGGCTCAACATACAATTTATCAGAGACACTAAAGTCCGTCGATACTGTTTCCGGATTGTTATTAATCATAATTGCTTCGTAGCCCTGATTCTTAATTGCCCAGACTGCATGAACTGTGGCATAGTCAAATTCGACGCCTTGACCAATTCGAATCGGTCCTGAGCCGAGAACAATGACACTTTCTCGTTTGGAAACAACCGATTCATTTTCATCTTCATAACTGCTGTAATAATAAGGTGTTTCCGATTCAAATTCTCCTGCACACGTATCAACCATCTTATAAACCGGATGAATCCCGCGTTCTTTACGCCATGCTGTAACTTCTGTTTCCGTACTGTTCCAGCATTGGGCAATCTTCCAATCGGAAAAGCCATGTTTTTTCGCATTCATCAGCACCTGTTCATCTTTCGGTGCTGCTTCAAGTGCTTTTTCGATCGCAACAATATTCGCGATTTTAGTAAGGAAGAAACGATCAATTTGTGTGCACGACCAGATGTCTTCAATGCTTGCGCCTCTTCTAAGCGTTTCTGCAATCAGAAATAGTCTTCGGTCGTCTTTCTTCTTAATAATATTGAAGAGGTCTTCCATACTCATCTCTGCTGTTTCTTTCAGTTCGAGGTGTAAGGTTCCATTTTCAAGAGATCGGACAGCTTTTAGAATCGACTCTTCAAAGTTGCGTCCGATTGCCAATACTTCACCGGTTGCTTTCATCTGAGTGCCGAGTGTTCGCTTCGCATCATCGAATTTATCAAATGGCCAACGCGGGATTTTCGTAACCACATAGTCCAACGTTGGTTCAAAGCTTGCGTAGGTCGTTCCGGTTACGGCATTCTTTATTTCGTCCAAATGGTAGCCGACTGCAATCTTCGCAGCAACCTTTGCGATTGGGTAACCTGTTGCTTTTGACGCAAGTGCCGAGGACCGGCTGACACGTGGATTTACCTCGATAATGTAATAACGATCACTATGAGGATCTTGAGCAAGCTGAACGTTACAGCCGCCTTCAATTTTTAGCGCACGAACAATTTTTAACGAGACGCTGCGTAGATGCTGCAAATCACGATCACTCAATGTTTGGCAAGGTGCCGTAACAATTGAATCACCCGTGTGGATACCAACCGGATCGATATTTTCCATGTGACAAACCGCAATCGCACCATCATTCGCATCACGCATGACTTCAAATTCAATTTCCTTGAAACCAGCGATACTTTTTTCAATAAGAACTTGGTGTACTGGGCTTAATTTCAAGCCATTCTCAGCAATCGTATCCAATTCTTCTGCTGTTGAGGCAATGCCTCCCCCTGTCCCACCTAATGTAAAAGCAGGGCGGATGATTACGGGCAAATGAACGTTGTCTACAAAGTTACGTGCCGCTTCTAGCGTGGTTACGATCTCACTCGGCGGAACTGGTTCACCCAATTCAATCATCAAATCACGAAATTTTTCGCGGTCTTCTGCTTTTTCAATGCTATCAAGGTTGGTTCCTAGAAATTGCACATTTAGTTCATCAAGAATTCCTGTATGATGCAACTGAACAGCAAGGTTCAATCCTGTTTGTCCACCCAGTGTTGCGAGAAGTCCATCCGGATGTTCTTTACGAATAATCTTGCTGACAAATTCGACAGTCAGTGGCTCGATGTAGACACGATCAGCAATATCCGTATCCGTCATAATCGTTGCAGGGTTTGAATTCACAAGGACAACTTCATAGCCTTCTTCTCTTAGTGATTGGCAAGCTTGTGTGCCGGAATAATCAAATTCTGCAGCCTGTCCAATAATAATTGGTCCAGATCCGATGACCAAAATCTTATTAATATCTGTTCTCTTAGGCAAGCTGTGCACCTTCCTTTTTGTTTGTTTCAATCATGCTGAGGAATTCATCAAACAAATCCTGGCTGTCATCCGGTCCTGGTGATGCTTCCGGGTGATACTGAACACTGAATGCCGGATATTTCGTATGACGGAGACCTTCAATCGTTCCATCGTTTATCGCTATATGAGTGACTTCGAGGTCTGTCCCTTTAAGTGACTCTTTTTCAACCGTAAATCCATGGTTTTGGGAAGTAATCACAAATTTACCGGAGCGCAGATTTTTTACTGGATGATTCACGCCGCGGTGACCAAAGCGCATTTTCACTGTATTCGCCCCTGCAGCAAGCGCGAACAATTGATGACCGAGACAAATGCCGAAAACCGGGATTTTTCCGAGTATATCTCGTACCATCTCTACAGCCTCAGGAACTTCTTTTGGATCACCAGGTCCATTGCTGAGCAACACACCATCTGGATGAAGTTTGGCGATATCTTCTGCTGTTGTCTGATAAGGGACAATAACGACATCTAAATTTCGCTTAATGCACTCGCGAAGAATCCCTTGTTTTGCACCAAAATCGACCAGAACGACCCGAGGACCAGAACCAGGAGTCACATAAACAGATTTCGTCGAAACACGACTGATCTGATCGGTTGGTAACGGCCATTTTTTTAGTTCTTCTGCAACTTCATTTGGATCCGCATCTGCTGAGACAATTTTTCCTCTGAGCGTGCCATATTCTCGAATAATTTTTGTTAGTTTGCGCGTGTCGATCCCTTCAATGCCAGGAACATCATACTCTTCCAGCCATTCACTGATTGTCTTATCTTTCTGCCAGTGAGAAGGCTTTTTTGCGATTTCTTTTACGATTAATCCGGAAATACTTGGCTGTCCGGATTCATTATCTGAACGGTTGATTCCATAGTTTCCAATGAGTGGGTACGTCATCGTCACAATTTGCCCACAATATGATGGATCGGTAATCAATTCCTGATAACCGGTCATCCCTGTGTTAAAAACAACTTCACCTTTCATATCCGAGTTGCTACCAAAGCCTTCACCAATGAAGGATGCGCCATTTTCTAAAACAAGCTGTCTTTTCAATCGATTGCCACTCCTTTTTTTAATGCGGTTTATTTTCTCTTTATGATCAAATGTATTATCCGATCGCGTGCACGGGTAGTGAATCAAGTGCCCACTCCAATGCAGCCATTCTTGCGATAACACCATTCTTAATTTGTTTGAAATAGCGAGAACGCGGACACTCAACGAGTGCATTATCCAGCTCAACACCACGATTAATTGGTCCGGGGTGCATAATAATGCTATCCGGTTTCATTCGATAGGCACGTTCAATAGTCAAACCGTAGCGTTCGTGGTAAGCTTGCTTAGTCATTTTCATCGATTGTTCATGACGTTCATGTTGAATGCGAAGCATGATCACAGCATCAGCGGTTTCAATGGCTTCCTCAACAGGTACATAGGTTCCAGGTAAATCTCTATTTTGCCACTCTTCTGGACCAGAAAGTAAGACGCGGCAACCTAAGCGTGTGAACACTTCAGCATCAGATTTTGCAACCCTGCTATATCTTAGGTCACCGATAATGGCAACCGTTAATCCTGAAAACTTCTCGAACTCTTGGCGGATGGTCAGTAGATCCAGCAAAGCCTGTGTCGGATGATCCCCGCACCCGTCCCCTGCATTAAGTACCGAAATACCAACATTACCGAGTTCTCTATAGTAGCCGGTATCCTGATGGCGAACCACAACAGCTTTTGTACCAAGTGCTTCCATCGTTTTCACCGTATCGTAAAGTGTTTCGCCTTTTTGTGCACTCGATGTTTTGCTGCTAAAGTTCAATATTTGATAACCCAATCTCTTTTCTGCTGTTTCAAAACTGAAGCGAGTACGTGTACTTGGTTCGTAAAAAAGATTGGCAACCAGTGTATGATTGGGTTGGAACCAGCCTTCATCACTTAACTCATGGAGTTGATCTGCACGATCTAAAATATGATTGATTTCCGTTATCGAAAGTTTATTTAAGCTAAGCAGATTCGCCATCACATAATCCCCCTCTTGTTTTAATGTGTGCTTTCTTTCACCTGAGCTTGCATTTTTACACCATCGACCATTAAAAAAACCTCTTCGTCAGAATCTGACAAAGAGGTTGTGTAAAAAACCGTTTTGCGCTCAATCACTCTTTATCAGTCTCACAGGACTGCCTTTAAAAGGTGTTCTACGTTTCGCTTCTATTATTAACTTTTCGATTGGATCATCACTGTATCGGTTCCATCTACTTCACTTAGTTGGACTGCGATCTCTTCTTCTCTTGATGTTGGCACGTTTTTCCCAATGTAATCAGGGCGAATCGGCAATTCTCGATGTCCTCGGTCAATCAGCACTGCTAACTGGATTCTTTGCGGCCTGCCTCGGTCCATCAGGGCATCCATTGCTGCTCGGATCGTTCTCCCAGTATAGAGCACATCATCAACAAGAATCACCGTTTTCGATTCAATCGATATAGGCAGGATGCTATCAATTTGATCCGCATCATTTTTCTTCTGTTTCAAGTCGTCTCTGTACAAAGTAATATCGAGCTCACCAACAGCGACTTCCTTATTTTCAATCGCCTTGATTCGCATCGCCAACCGATTTGCTAAATAAATACCTCGAGTCTTGATCCCGACGAGAACAACTTCATCAACACCTTCGTTACGCTCAATAACTTCATGCGCAAGTCGCGTCAATGCTCGCCCGATCGCTTTTTCATCCATAATTTCTTTGACATCCAACAATCGTTCACCCGCCCATTGGCTACGGTCATTATTAAGTAAACTCTTGCTGCGGGCATAAAAAAAATCCTGCCGTTTAGAGCAAGAGACCGTAGTGCTGTCAATAACCATTGACAATCATCACCCTTCTTAGTCTCTCTGGACTAAATTTAAAGGAAGCATTTAGTTTTAACTACAGATAGTATGCCAAACATGGACAGAATTGTCAATGGTTAGATGGTATTAAGGAAAACCGCCCAGTCCTTGACTTTGCATCAATTTTCTCCGATTGTTCGCTTACCGCGGGCGCAACGCGAACCTCCTCGAAAGACAAATGCTTGTGGGGTATCCGCTGGCACCTAATCACTCAAGCGTCGCGCGCATTCGGTCACATAACACTGCTTCGTCAAAAATCATATTCTTTCTTTACCTGTAAAAAATTTTTTTGCACGGTTCAATCCCATTCATGGTTTCTCAATCGTATGAGCAACTGGTTCATATCCTCTGGAAGTGGTGCGTGAAAAAGCATGAATTGATTGGTTTCAGGATGTACAAACCCCAGTTCAGCAGCATGTAATGCCTGACCATGAATTGGGAGCGTTTTACGCGGCCCATATTTCGGATCACCCGCCAACGGATGACCAATATACGCCATATGCACCCTGATCTGATGTGTCCGGCCTGTCTCTAATCGGCATGAGACATAAGTATACTTTGAGAAACGTTCAATAACTTTGAAATGCGTCACCGCATGTTTACTGTTTTTATCCGTCACCATCATTTTTTTCCGATCTTTATCCGACCGGCCGATCGGTGCATCAATGGTCCCCTCATCATGAGGCAAACATCCGTGAACAAGAGCAAGATATTCCCGTTTCGTTGTTTTGTCTTTTAACTGGGCAGCCAAAGATCGGTGTGCTGTATCCGTTTTTGCGACCATTAACAACCCTGAAGTTTCTTTATCGATCCGATGAACAATTCCAGGTCGCATTACCCCGTTAATTCCCGATAAATCATGACAATGCCCAAGCAGCGCATTGACTAAGGTGCCGCTCATGTTTCCAGGTGCCGGATGAACGACCATCCCTCTTGGCTTGTTCACAACAATTACTGAGTGATCCTCATAGACAATATCAAGTGGAATATCTTCCGGTTCGACATTAAGAGGTTCTGGTTCCGGCAAGTGTATCGTGACTTCATCATCAGTCTTCATGCGATAACTTGTCTTTACTGCTGAACCATTCACTAAGATGCATTTATCCTTAATTAGTTGCTGCAATCGAGATCTTGACTCTCCGGGAATTTCACGGCTCATCCAAGCGTCAACCCTCGTTCCTTCGTCCCTAACATCGACATATTTTACGTGATCTGACATTTACTGCTCCTTCTTTCCATCAAGGAACAGATACATGATCAGCAAGATTACGCCAATACATAGCGAAGAATCCGCGATATTAAACACCGGGAAACTATAATGAATGATATAAACATGGATAAAGTCGACAACTTCACCACGTAACATTCGATCCAAAAAATTTCCGAGTGTTCCGCCGATAATCAGTCCCAGCGAAGTCCCTAGAAGTGGCTGCTTTCGACCGATCTTCTGCATGTAATAAACAACGGCCACCAAAACAATAATGGTTATTATAAAGAAGAAAATAAATTGACCTTCCAATATACTCCAAGCCGCTCCATTATTACGAATTGACGTCAAATAAAATAATCCGGGAATAATCGCTATACTCTGTCCAAGAGCCATATTTTGTACGATCATCCACTTGGAAATTTGATCAATAAGAAGAACAAGGCCTGCAAGTGCATAATAAATCATCTACAAATTCCTCCAAAAATTCATAAGGAACGATGCATACTGGTGACATAAACCAGCTCGGTCATCCCCATTTATTCTTAAATTTTAGCATAATTCTTCCAAAAGAGATATGTGTAAAGCGATCCCGGTAGCTCATAAAAGGCTGCAGAGTCTTCCCTGACTCGCTGATCCCGCAACAGTCGCTCACCTACGCGCCTTAATTCATTACGCACCTTATAAAAAAATGTCCCAAAGTCCATGACTTTTGAGACAACATCCAAACACTATCTACAGATTAATTTTCATTAGGATCGGTGTATTCATCCTCATATCTAGAAGACCAATGATCGTAATGATGATTTTTTAGCACTTGAATTTCATCGTCACCTGAGAAGCCCCCAATTCCCGTTGCTGCAAAAGCTTCAAGTTCTTCAACAAACCCCATGCCCTCTTCATCATCGCTATAAGGAGCATCTTCATAGATGCCTTCTTGATCGTTATATTGTGATACCAAATCATATGCATTTTGTTCATCGAACCCATTACTTTCAAAATTAGTAAATCCACTTTCTTCCATATCAAGTATGACTGATTCCTCCACCGGACGCACCTTATGATGATGATCTATTTCAGAATGAGCAACCGTTGTTCTTGCTGTTGGTAGAGCCTTGAGTCGCGCACGAGGTATTTTCTCACCGGTTTTCTCATCATACCCATAGGTTCCCTCATGAATCTTTTTTAACGCATGATTAATTTCTTTTAATTCTTTTTGCTCCATTTTATGAAAAGCGAGGTCTTTTTCACGTTCATAGAGCTGTGTTGCCGATTCAGCCGGATGGTTATCATACGTTGAAAGTTCTCCTGAAGCAAAATCTGTAATCGATCCTAACTCACTCGCTGTTTCCATATCACTTATTAATTTATGTTCGAGTTCCAGCTTGCGTTTCATGAGCTGCTTTTTTATTTTGTTGTAACCAAACATGAATAATAAAACCCCCTTTCTCTCGCACACATTCTTAGTGTGAGGAAAAGGAGGTTTTTTAGACCACGTAATTTTTGCTCAGAATGGGAAACATTCACTTGCTCTTAAATCGTTTCCTTTAATCGAGTTGCATATCCGCATAATCATGACGGACGGTGTCTGCACAATGAGCACAGAGTGTCGGATGTTCAGCATCTGTACCAACCGTTGGAAGGATTGCCCAACAACGTTCACATTTTTCACCTTCTGCTTTGTTCACCTTAACAGCAAGTTGCCCATAACGATCCGCATCTGCTGGTGCAAGACTGTTGTCTTCGAGAGTCACATGCGAAACAATGAACAGTTTATCCAAATCCGATGTGTTCTTTAGGAATGCTGTTTCGTCAGTCACGTAAAGCGTAACCGAAGCTTCAAGTGAACCACCAATCAACTTATCAACACGCGCTTTTTCCAACGATTTCAAGACATCATCACGAACAGCCAGCAATGCTTTCCAATTTTCTTCGATTTGATCGGCATTGGCAATCGATTCGCGTTCAGGCATCTCTGTTAATTGCACGTAAGCCGAAACCTGATCTGATTCAGGAATGAATTGCCAGATTTCTTCAGCTGTGTGGGGGATGATTGGTGAGAGAATCTTCGTCATTGCACATACGGTCTTATAAAGAACTGTTTGTGCTGATCGACGTACCAATGAATCCTTTGGCTGAACATATAAGGCATCTTTGGCAATATCCATATAGAATGCGCTCAGATCTAGCGAGCAATAATTTTGCAGTGCTTTGTACACATTCAAAAATTGATAGCCTTCAAAACCTTCCATGCAGGTATCAATAAAATGGTTTAATTTTACGAGCATATATTTTTCGAGTCCAGGCATATCCTCAGTTGGAACAACATTTTCTCCAGTGAAGTCCTGAAGGTTGCCAAGCATAAAGCGGACAGTATTCCGAATCTTGCGGTACACCTCTGCGACCTGACCAAGAATTTCGTTGGATACTCTTGCATCAGCCTGATAATCAACAGATGCTACCCATAGGCGGATAATATCTGCACCATATTGTTGCATCACTTTCATTGGATCAATGACGTTGCCGACTGATTTACTCATCTTTAAGCCTTTGCCATCAAGGGTAAAACCATGGCTTAGTACTTGTTTGTATGGGGCATGGCCGGTCACAGCAACAGCGGTAGCAAGTGAAGAATTAAACCAGCCACGATATTGGTCTGATCCTTCGAGATACAGATCTGCCGGGCGGCGTAATCCATCACGTGTCGTCAATACCCCTTGATGTGATGAGCCTGAATCAAACCAAACATCCATGATATCTGTTTCCTTCTTAAAGATGCCATTTGGACTATGCTCCGAAGTAAATCCTTCTGGAAGTAAATCTTTTGCATCCCATTGAAACCAGATATTTGACCCGTGTTCACGGAACAAATCGGAAACACGTTTGATCGTTTCATCTGTGATGATTGGTTCGCCGTCTTCACCATAGAATACTGGAATCGGCACGCCCCAGGCACGCTGACGAGAGATACACCAATCTTCACGATCTTTAATCATATTTGTCATACGCACGTCACCCCATGTCGGAATCCAGCGTACTTCATGAATCGCGTTCAGGATGTCCTCACGATACGCCTTGATCGAGGCGAACCATTGTTTCGTTGCTCTCCAAATCACGGGTTTCTTCGTACGCCAGTCATGCGGATACGAGTGTGTAAACGTTCCGACCTTAAGCAGTGCATGAACTTCTTTTAATTTTTCGAGAACCGGTTCATTAGCCTTTTCGTAGAACAGCCCTTCAAATCCTGGTGCTTCTTCAGTCATGCAGCCACGGTCATCAACCGGACATAGGATATCTAGTCCGTATTTTTTACCTACATAGAAGTCATCAGCACCAAAACCTGGAGCTGTATGCACGCACCCTGTACCAGCATCCAATGTTACGTGATCACCAAGAATCATTACTGAAGGACGATCATAGAAAGGATGACGGCAAACGACATATTCCAAGGATTTTCCGGCAACAGTACGGAGTACCTGCGGGTTTTCCCATTCGAATTTTTTAGTTAAAGATTCAACCAAATCTGTAGCAACGACAAACTTGCGATCGTTCACCTGAACAACACTGTAGTCAAATTTTGGATTGACAGCAATCGCTAGGTTTGATGGCATTGTCCATGGTGTGGTCGTCCAGATCACCACTTCTTCATCATTATTTAATACACCTTTCCCGTCTGTTACATGAAAAGCGACAAAAATTGAATAAGACTTAACATCTTTATATTCGATTTCTGCCTCAGCCAATGCTGATTCCGAGGATGGAGACCAGTAGACCGTCTTTTTATCCTTATAGATGTACCCTTTCTTTGCCATTTCACCAAAAACTTTGATTTGCTCTGCTTCGAACTCTTTATGAAGAGTCAGATACGGATGATCCCAATCGCCTCGAACGCCAAGTCGTTTAAATTGTTCTTTCTGCCTTTCTACTTGACCCAATGCATATTCTTTACATTTTTCGCGAAGATCAGCAACCGACATTTTCTTTCGGTCTATACCCTGTTTGGCAAGCTGTTGTTCAATTGGGAGACCATGTGTATCCCAACCCGGAACGTAAGGTGCTTGATATCCACTCATCGATTTATAGCGCACAATCATATCTTTTAACACTTTATTTTCCGCATGACCGATATGAATATTTCCATTCGCATAAGGAGGACCATCGTGAAGAATGAAGGTTGGTTTTCCCTCATTTACTTTCAATGACTGTTCATAAACATGATCATCCGCCCACTGTTTTTGCATCAATGGTTCTTTTGTCGGAAGACCGCCACGCATTTTGAATTTTGTTTTGGGCATCAATAATGTCTTCTTGTAATCCATTGCCAAACGCCTCCATTTTTCTCTGTTCACAAAAAATATTAGAAAACTCGGTTTCGCCAAACTTATGAGCACAGCCAAAACCTTCGTTGTTCTGACACACCATCCGTATTGGTGAACTTTACTCATTTCTCACCAATAAAAAAGTCCTTCCATCCCAAAGGGACGGAAGGACCGCGGTACCACCCTAATAGCAGAAAACTCTGCCACTCATTATCTTCTTAACGCGAATAAACGTTGGAAATTAATTGGCCAACGGGTTTTCATGGCCTTTCATATCCAAACTCAAGGGTGATGTTCATCGTTACTGTCCGCGCTAGGCTTTCACCAATCCCCAGCTCGCTGAGTGACCTTGCAACGACTACTCTCCCTGTCACAGTGTTTCAATTATATAAAAATGTGTGCTTCTTGATAAAAATGAAAAAATTGCTGTACACATCTTACGAAAAGACGCATATCGGTGTACATTGATGTATGCACAGTATATGCAAATAATAACTCTGCGTCAAGCTTGTGTGTTCGCCAGACTGTCATCAGACCCATTTTCTACTGTTTCCGTATCAGGCGTCATACTCTTCCAATCATCGCTCTTCAACAATTCAAGCTGTGCTTCAATAAGCATTTGGAAACGTGTCCGATAAACGTTAGCTTCTTTTTTCAATTCTTCGATATTTAATGTTACTTTCCGTGATTTTTCGAGTGCTTCATTAATGATTCGATCTGCATTTTTCTTTGCTTCCATAACGATTAATTTTGCTTCTTTATTTGCATTCTGTTTCACATCTTCAGCCGTTTCCTGTGCGACAAGAATACTCTTATTTAATGTCGTTTCAATGTTTGAAAAATGACTAAGTTTTTCATTTGAATTCTTAATCTGCTGTTCAAGATCTTTTTTTTCACGGATCAGAGTCTCATAATCCTTGATAATTTGATCTAAAAAATCGTTGACCTCATCTTCATCATACCCGCGAAAACCTCGGGAGAAAGCTTTATTATGAATATCCAAGGGTGTAAGTGACAACCCGTTCACCTCCAAGTCATTATACAAACAATTCGTTTATTTTAGTGTACCATATTGAACACGTATTTTGTTCTTTTTTGTCAACCCACCTGCAGATATTATTCTGCTCCGACCAAAGCCACGCAACGAGATGCAGTCACCTTCACCGATAGCATAATCTCTTTTTTCGATCATTTCCCAGTTAACTTTTGCAAGGCCCTTAGAAATAGCTTCAGATGCTTTTGCACGGGGCAATCGATAAATTTCTGATAATACAGTATCCAGTCTGAGTGAGGAAACCGTACCTTCATGCATTTGCCATTCATCATCACTATGTAGTAATGCCTCATGATCAATCGGTACACAGTTGACCTTCATTCTGCCGACTGATGTCAAATGAAGCATAAAATAAGACTCAAGTTCCTTTGAACAAATAAATTGTGCACGAGAACCATCGATCAACAAATCACCGATCTTATTGCGTGAAATCCCGGTTCCAATTAATGCACCAAGTAATTGAGGGTGAGAAACGGATCCGAATTTCGCCGGATAGCGTACTTCCATATAAGCAAGGTCAAAAGGATTCTCTCCCGATTCACTGTAAGGGGGAAGTAATTGGGCACGTGTTCGTTCTGCCTGATTATAACCACCAAACACCGAAAGTTGGATGGCGTCTTCACTGCCAATCACTGACTTCAAGATTGTTTGCTGACGGGGGTCAAGAAAATCAGTGAGTTTTGGTACATAATGATCAAGCACCTGATCTTTTAGATCAAGAAAATGATCGATAAGTGGACGTTCATCCGGACGAAAATGTTCATAGATTGACATGTTTAGTCCTTATTCTCACGCAAACAAATAAGCGATATAATAGATTCCCCGCGTCGCCAGCTGCAGTACAAAGAAGGCAACAATTGGTGAAAGATCAATCACGCCGCCAATCGGTGGAATAATTCGTCGAAATGGCGATAAAAAGGGCTCACATACCCTTGCGAATAATTGTCCAATCGATGATGCCTGCAAACTCGGGAGCCAAGACATCAAGATGTAGATAATTAATATCCATGAGTACACTTGAATTATTTGTGCTAAATAATAGGCAATAACCAACAGATTCACCTCATTGAAATTATTCTTCTGGCCAGTTACTAATCATCCCTGAAATATCAACCTGCTCAGGGGCAAAAAGAAATGTATTTTTTCCTATTTTGCGTATTTGTGCATTTAGCGCAAAGGCAGTACCGCCGATGAAATCAAGGATTCTTTGTCCCTGTTCTTTACTCGTCCCTTGAAGACTGCAAATAATTGTTTGTTTATTCTTGAGATAGCCGACAATTTCCTCAACTTCTTCAAAGCGTTTTGGCTCGACAAGGACCATCTTATTTTGCTGGTGAATATTTTGAATGGCAACAATTCTGCCGTTCTTCTCCAGTTTCCGTGTCTCCTGAACCGGTTTCCGTTCTGCAACTTCTTGATCTGTTGAACGAAGTTCGTCTGGGCTGTCCACTGTTTCCTCAAGATCAAAGAATCTTTTAAATGTGCCTTTCAGACCCATGATTCCTTTCTCCTTTCATTCATTGCCAACAAGAGACGTACCTATTCTTACAAACGTTGCGCCTTCTTCAACAGCAATCTCATAATCGTGTGACATCCCCATTGATAATTCTGTACAAGGAGCATAAGGGATATGACGCTCACGAATGCGATCACGCAATATTCTTAGTCGATGAAAAACCTGGCGAATAACATCGGTGTCTTCGGTATTAGGCGCCATAGTCATCAGGCCGACCACACGAAGATGTTCAAATCCAGCAAGTGCATCAATAAATTTATCCAAGTCGGCTTCGGTAATGCCATGTTTTGATTCTTCACCTGAGATATTCATTTCGACAAAACAATTTAATTGTCCTTCAGGTATTCGCTTATTCAGCTCTGTTGCTAATTTTATTCTGTCAAGCGCATGAAAAAAATCAACTTTTCCTACAATATCTTTCACTTTTCGTGTTTGGAGTGTCCCGATTAAATGCCAAGTTACTTTTGGGTCCTGTATCAGGCTCTGTTTTTCAAGCAAACCTTCTTTTCGATTCTCCGCCAGATGAAGAATACCGCAGTCAACTGCCTCTTGTGCACGCGCATTGCTTACATATTTCGTGACGGCTATGATTGTTACCTCATCTGGGCGTCGCCCTGAACGTGCACATGCACGTTCAATCTTTGTCTGAATGTGTTGAAGATTCTCCTTAACTTCCATGATTCATTTAACTCCTTTACTTCATACCAATATAGCCCATCATTCGACCAGTCTTACCTTGATCCTGTCTGAAAGAAAAAAATAGATCCGGATGATCAAACGTACGGTATCGGGTTACTTGAATTTGCTTTTCGGGTACGCCACCTGCAATAAGAATATTCTTATTCAACATTTGCAAATTTAACAAATAGTGACCATCGCCTACATCTTTAACTGATTGTTTCCACAAGGATTGATCCAACTTGCTGACTTCATTAATGACTTTTTGATCCACTTCGTAATCACTCGCTCCAATGGACGGACCAATCACGACATGTAGGGACTCAGGCGAAAGAGCCAGTTCTTGTTTGACTTTCTCAACCATTCGAACCGCACCGCCAGCTACTGTTCCTCGCCAGCCTGCGTGCATAATCGCAATCACGTCGGGGTTCGATGCCCAATAATAGATGGGCACGCAGTCAGCAAAACATAGAGCGAGAAATAATCCGGGCTCAGTAGTGAACAATCCATCAACGCCTTTTATTGTGGTTTCAAGGCTCTGACTGCCTGCACCTGCGTGTTCTTTTGTTACACGGGCAATGTTCGTCCCATGCACTTGTTCCGCACAAATCCAGTGGTCTAACGGAAAACTTGTTTGATCCGCGATTCTCTGACGATTTTCCAGAACATGCTCCGGATCATCCCCAACATGAAGACCCAGATTCATTGATGAGAATGGAGCCGTGCTCGTACCTCCATTTCTCATCGTAAAACCTGAGCAGATCTCATGAGCAGACGTTTTCAGGGCGTTCATCATTAACAATGAACCGTTACGAAATGAAAAAGGCTCATCCATTTTTTTCACCTCTCATGAAAAAAGGACCGTATCATTTTCTTTTTATTTTACCATATTCATCAAACGATCGCTTAACTCTTTATTCTTCGTATGTTAGCTTTTTCTCTGTTAGTGCGCGTTTGCCGCGGGTGATCCATGAGCCTTCTCAAACATATGAGTAATCTGCGGGGCTTCACTTGGCCCTGCGATCATCAGGGACGATCCTGCAGGTGTCTCGCTCCAAGCTCTTCTCAAACCGTTAGATCTTTTCGCACATGAACCTCCGAGAAACTTTTACTCCTACTATTCTTCACTTTTTATCGTCGAATGATGATCAGAATAAAAACGAACGAGAATCACATCTGCGCCAATACGTACAATATTATTCCAAGGAACAACAATATCGTTCTCCTTTCCAAATAAACCCATAATCTTTCCTGATCCAGGAATAATTAAATTGTCAATTTTCCCTGAGGATAGATTCACGTCCAAATCACCTATATGACCTAATCGTTTACCATTTTCAACATTGACGACTTCCTTTGTTTGAAAATCAGATATTCTTGGCATAGATAACCCTCCTCTGCATTGTCCCTAATATATATGGGGATTGAACAGTATTGAGAAGTAGAAAATCCAATTGTTCATTGCCTAGGAAATAGTTCAATCGTACCTAGGGTTATACTTTCTTATTCGTTAAGAAAAACCGGGCAAAAAAACACCCGGTCCTTATTTGTATTCATTTCCTTCAATTACTCGCTTGCCGCGGGCGATCCTTGAGTCTCCTCGGTGAACCCATTTGTCTGGGGGGCTCACTTGGCTCGCAATCAACAGGAACGCTCCTTAGACATCTTGCATCTTTGCTCCATTTTTACGCAAAAATTTATCTTTCTTTTCTTTCAAAAAAAAAAAAAAAAACGCTTGCTAAGCAAGCGTTAAACTTTTAAGGGCCAATTTCTTGATTCATTTCTTTGATTGCCATCTTCTCCAACCTTGAGACTTGAGCTTGTGAAATACCAATTTCCTGCGCAACTTCCATTTGTGTTTTCCCATAGAAAAAACGCATGGCGACGATACGTTTCTCGCGCTCATGAAGTTTGCTCATCGCTTCTTTTAATGCAATGTTATCCACCCATTCTCTGTCCTTGTGCTTGTCATCGCTGATCTGATCCATAATAAAAATAGGATCACCCCCATCACTGTATATGGGTTCAAATAGGGAAACCGGATCCTGAATGGCATCCATTGCGAAGACAACATCTTCAACAGGTAAATCAAGGATCTTTGCAAGCTCTGCTGTTGTTGGTTCAGTTGAATGCTTCGCTATGTAGCGCTCTTTTGCCTGAAGTGCTTTGTAAGCCATATCTCTCAGTGATCGGGAAACGCGGATCGGATTATTGTCCCTTAAATAGCGACGTATTTCACCAATAATCATAGGAACCGCATAAGTTGAAAAACGAACATTCTGACTGAGATCAAAATTATCGATGGATTTCATTAAACCAATACAACCAACTTGAAATAAATCATCGACAGACTCGCCTCGATGATTAAAGCGCTGGATAACACTTAAAACCAATCGCAGGTTTCCGTTCACCAACTTTTCTCTGGCTTCGATCTTGCCTGACTGTAGTTCAGTAAATAGCCGTCGCATTTCTACGTTAGTCAGGACCGGTAGTTTTGATGTGTCCACTCCGCAGATTTCCACTTTGTGCCGTGCCATACGGATGACCTCCCATTGTCGAAAACTTGCGTTAGCGGGCTTATGAAAAAGATGCATTTCCTTCAAAACAGCATCTCTTTTTAACCACTGCTATATGGTCAAGTATCTCCGTAGGAAACCATTTTATGCACACCAAAATGATGGCCGAAATGGAAAACATTCAATTACGCCATTTTACTGAATTCTTTCTTTAATCGTTTGATAATCCTTTTCTCCAACCGTGATATATAAGATTGAGAAATGCCCAATTCATCAGCAACATCTTTTTGCGTTTTCTCTTTTCCACCTGCTAATCCGAATCGAAGCGTCATAATTTCCTTCTCACGATCATTCAACATCAACATCGCCTTTTTCAATAAAGTTCGTTCGACTTTGCGTTCCATATTCTTAGTCGTCACATCATTTTCTGTACCCAAAACATCAGACAAGAGTAATTCATTTCCATCCCAGTCCACGTTCAGCGGTTCATCTAACGAAACCTCAGATCGTGTCCTACTGTTTCTCCTCAAGTACATCAAGATCTCGTTTTCAATACAACGTGAAGCATATGTTGCGAGCTTAATATTCTTCTCAGGGTTAAACGTATTTACCGCTTTTATCAGACCAATTGTTCCAATGCTTATCAAATCTTCAATATTAATTCGTGTATTATCAAACTTACGAGCAATGTATACAACCAGTCTTAAATTGCGCTCAATGAGTGTTGCACGGACGTGTTGATCACCTGTCGGAAGCTTTTTCATTAATTCGGCTTCTTCCTCCTTCGACAATGGCGAAGGTAATCCGTCACTTCCACCGATATAGTAAATTTCTTCTGGTTTCACGCCAAGTTTAATCAGAATCCAATGCCAAACGTTTAAAAAAATCTTCTTCATTCTTGGATAACCTCCTTTATTTAGATGATCACGAAGCGGTCTCAATTTTTTTCCCATGGAGCAGCATGTCCGGGTGCAAGATGCAATTGAAGTCTCCTGATGAACTAAGTTCATGGTCAACAAACACAACATAGGCTTTCTTACATTCAATTTGCGATCCTTCAACAAAAATCAGGATTCGATCCGGACGAATTGCAAGCGTCATACAATGTGTTCCATCCACGGCTCTGTACGGGATCCATGCCACACGTTTCTGCCAAGTGCTTGGAAGTTCATCGATGATCAGCGAACTGGGCACACCGTTCTCAACGTGAACCAAAGCTTCCGGGATCTTGTCTTGACAAAGTTCAGCATTGAGAAACATTACCGGCGCTCCGGTGAGAGGCTCTGATAATTTGTTTCCGCTATCAATAATTGCTTTTGCATCAATGGTGACATCAAAAAGTTGAACAGTTACCCCTGCTAATGTAGATTGTTGCCATTTTCGTGTTGCCGTTTGATCCAATCGTTTTTTTGAGAAATACCACAAAATTGGAAATCCAGCGAGTACTGTCAACCAACTGATTGGATCACCAAAATTCATTGTGTTTAAAAAGTGGCTGTCTGCATAAAATGAAGCGTCCTGGAAGAAATAGTGAACTGCGAATAATCCTCCGCCAATTGCAAAAGCAGTGAAATAGAAAGCAGCTAGGTTTTGTAAGAAAACCGAAAGCTTTCGAAAACCGAATGTGACGAAAATGATCACGGCGGAATAGATCAACTTTCCAAGTGGGTGATCGACAAGGAATGCTGCAGGTGTGAAGAGCAGGAGAACAACGGCGGAAGCTACCAATGCTCCCAACCAAAGTCGAATTCGACTGGTGTGACGTTTTAGCATGATTGCAGTTAATTTTAACAAACAGGCATCAATCAACAGATTCAGTACCCAAACAGCATCCAAATAGACGACCACCGTCTCACCTTCCTTGCATGTTTAGGATAAGTATACGGGCCATGGAAGTGAAAGTCTGTCGCACTGTGGGAGGATTTTCAGTGTTATTTTGGCTGCTTTTGTCACATTACCTGAGAGGGTTTTGTTGCAAACTATTGATTCTTCGCACGAACTCAATGTTTTTCAAAATATTAGAAAACTTGGCGAAGCCGAGCTTTTGCGACGGATGAGCCTTAGTTGCACTTATACTTGTTTCCTCTAATCTTTGTTCTTTTATTTAATATTTAACGAGTATTAGAAAACTTGGCGAAACCGAGCTTTTGCGATGGATGAGCTTTAGTTGCACTTATAAGTATTGCGCTTTGATTGTTCGCTTGCCGCGGGCGCACCGCGAGCCTCCTCGAACAAACAAGTATCTGCGGGGTCTCTCTGGCACGCTCATCCCGCTGGCGTCTCACATCTTCGCTCCATTTTTCACCAAAAGCTTGGACTCACTTTTTGAAAAAAAAACTGCCCTGTCCTTATCTTGTATTAAGCGCTTTGATTGTTCGCTTGCCGCGGGCGCACCGCGAGCCTCCTCGAAAAGCAAGTATCTGTGGGGTCTCTCTGGCACGCTCATCCCGCTGGCGTCTCACATTTTCGCTCCATTTTCACGAAAATACTAGTTGATTTTTTTTCAATAAAAAAAGTCCGGAAACAGGACAAAACTCCTGATTCCGGAACATTTTTTTAAGGTTATGATAGGGAGAAAAATTTATGCACGTAGTTTCATTAAAGAAAGAATGGATTAATCATTTTTTCTTCTTCGATTACGCAGAAAAGTTGGTATATCCAGTGTATCCTCGTCATCAACAATACTGTGTGATCTGCGTGATGTCTGAGGAATCGGTGTCACTGTTTCCTCACGATGGTGTTCACGTGATTTCACAGAATTTATCGATTCAGTAGATTGTCTGCGACGCATAATAAGATCCTGATCCGGCGCAGCATTTTCCGCTTTACCTTTTTCTTCAAACCCAGTAGCAATCACGGTCACGACAATTTCATCTTCCAACTCTTCTCTTATAACGGATCCGAAGATCATATTTACCTCTTCATCCGCTGCGGTTGCGACAATATCTGCAGCTTCATTTACTTCATATAGGCTCAGATTTGTCCCTCCGGTAATGTTCATCAGGACACCTTTTGCACCATCAATTGATTTTTCAAGCAACGGGCTTGAGATTGCTTTTTTTGCTGCCTCTGCAGCACGATTTTCTCCAGAAGCAACACCAATTGCCATCAGTGCTGAACCGCCTTCTGTCATTATCGTTTTCACATCTGCAAAATCAAGGTTAATTAACCCTGGGACAGAAATTAGGTCGGAGATGCCTTGAACACCTTGGCGAAGAACATTGTCTGCTTCACGGAATGCATCAAGCATCGGTGTGTTTTTATCAACAATTTCAAGCAAGCGATCATTTGGAATGACAATAAGCGTATCCACTTTTTCTTTCAAATTTGCGATTCCACTTTGTGCTTGTTTCGCACGTTTTCTACCTTCAAAAGTGAATGGACGCGTCACTACCCCTACGGTTAGTGCACCAACCTCTTTTGCGATCTCAGCAATAACAGGGGCTGCGCCTGTGCCCGTTCCGCCACCCATTCCAGCAGTAACGAAGACCATATCTGCGCCTTTAAGAATTTCTTCGACTTGATCGTGACTTTCTTCAGCAGCTTTCTTCCCAACTTCCGGATTTGCCCCTGCTCCCAATCCACGAGTCAACTTTTCACCAAGCTGGAGCTTTACATCAGCTTTTGAAAGTTTCAGTGCCTGTGCATCAGTATTGGCACAAACAAATTCTACACCTTGGATTCCACTCTCAATCATTCGGTTGACTGCATTATTACCTCCGCCGCCGACGCCAATAACTTTGATCTTGGCTAGAGGTTCCATGTCCATATCGTGATCATACATTGTTCATTTCCTCCCATTTAATCATTCCGCCACCCGATTAATCGAAGAACAGATTAAACCAATTCTTAACCTTTGCAGAAACACCTTCGTGAGTTTTCGGGCTCTGTTTTGATTTTTTCTGTTTATGCTGTTTCTGTACAGCTTCATAATGTTCTTGTTCAGGAGCGATGGAAACTGCGACTTCTTTTCCTTGTACCTTCACATTGTAGTATGCAAACTGAATCAACCCAATGCAAGCAGTATACTTTGGCTCACGAACACCGATATAATCCGGAGCTGCGATGCGAACATTAGAATCTAAATGATGTGCTGCAAGTTCTACGACACCTGGCATTGCAGTGACTCCACCTGTAAGCACGTATCCTCCCGGCAAATCATATATGCCAATGCGTTGTAATTCTCCGTGAATAATCTCAAACATTTCTTCCATGCGTGCCTGAATGATTTCGGCAAGATCTTCCTGATTCATTGTCTGCTTCTGAGCACTGCCAATCTGCGATACAGAGAATGTATCTTCATCTGATGCCACATTGAGATAAGCAACGCCATGCTTTACTTTCAGCTGTTCAGCTTCATCAAGTGGTATTCGTTGAATAATTGAAATATCTTTCGTAATATGATTTCCACCAATTGGCAATTCAAATGTCGACACGAGTGAACCCTGATCAAATACTGCCACACTTGTTGATCCACCGCCAATATCAACTAATGCTACGCCTAAATTTTTCTCATCTTCGGACAAAGCAACTGATCCTAAAGCAAGGGGTTGGAGGCAAACGTCCGAAATCGACAGACCAGCACGTTCAACACATCGCAGCAGATTGTGAAGCAATGTTTTCGAGCCCGTGATCAACGTTCCTTCCATTTCTAGCCGTACGCCAATCATTCCTCTCGGATCATGAATTTCATCGACACCATCAACAATGAATTGTTCTGGTATTACATCAATAATTTCTCGCTCAGGAGGGATCGACATCACTTGTGCTGCATCAATGACTCTGGCAATATCTTCATTACCAATTTCATGAGTTTCACTAGAGACTGCCACAACACCATGACAACGTCTAAGTTGGATGTGGTTGCCAGAAATACCAACAATCACACTTTTAATCGCAATACCGACCATACGCTCAGCCTGTTGTACTGCCTCGCTGATTGAGCGTACCGTTGCATCGATATCAACGATTGAACCTTTTTTAATTCCACGGGAAACGGCTTCGCCAACACCAACAACGTTAAGTCGATCTCCCGTCATTTCGCCAATGACAGTTTTTATACTGGACGTGCCTATGTCCAAGCTGACAAATACATCCTCACTATTCATTTTGTGGCACCCCCTTTATCTTGATAATCTTTGATGACTTCTCTATTGAGGGATGTTAGGATCGAACGATTGCTTATTAAATATCTAAGATACTTTTTAAGTTTCATTATTTTCAACCCAACTCTTTCTCTGTTCCAATTGATAGAAACACACCTAATGATTGTATTCTACAAAATGGAGCATTTCCCTTTTAAAAATTTCAATCCTATAAGAACTGATCTTACTTCATTATTACATCGGCAAAATTTCCAATAAATGAATAGACAAATTGACCTATTCAAAAAAAATGTCGAGAGTAACCGTGTTGTAAGCTATGTATCTAAATAATAGTCTACACCAAGTTGAATCACTAGAAAAGATTAAAATTACTAGATCTTAAAGAAGTGAGGCGAAAACAGAGCAACGATTAATTACCCTTTACTTGATCTGAAGTTTGTCCGGACTTGTCTGGAATAAAATAAATGCCGACACTCAGATGGATCGTACCATGTTTTCCTTTAGGAAGGTTTGCCGCAACTTCAGGATAGAGGTTGATGTTTTGCGCAAACGTACGTGTACTGGCGACTACCTTATTTCCATCATTCATATATAGTACAAGATCATCACCACTCCCTGAGTGCCCTATGTAGTGAATATCTGAGATATTATGCTTCATTTGTTTGGAAATTGTCCCGAGTCCTTCTGCTACTTTCTTCAAGGCAGCAGACTTCGAGAAACCAAAGAGTACAGGCGCATCAACAGGCATTTTCCCATCCCGAAGCTTTTTCATCATGGTGCCATTCTGCAGGATTGGATAGTAATTTCCATTTTTCCAAAGATATGCTTTGCGCGAATATTCTTTTATTCTGATCGTTACTTCGTTCGGGAAGCTTTTCTCAATCAAAACAGATTGCACCGTTGGCAAACGTTCGATTTTTTGCTGTACAGCATTCTTTCTAATGTCCCATATATGAGTGTTATTCGTAATGCCGCTTGCTTTTATGACTTTCTCACTGCTCACAATCTGTTCACCCGAAACCGTAATGGTGTGTACCTTGCTTAGTGGTGACTGGAAATAAACAACCACAAAAATCAGAAGAAAAAAGATACACGCATAAAAAACAAAACGTCGATTTGCTTTTTGTTTTCGTTCCTGCTTCAATTGAGGCAGGCGATCTTCAAGAGCAATGACTTTCTTCCTGTCCATGCCGTAATCCTCCTCTTGCAGTATTTTTCACCCAAATAATATATGTACGTTTATGAAGTCAGGCATTTCAAAAACTGTAACGGATACCTGTACAAAAGCTCTTCAAAAGCCTTTCAAAAAGGGTTTCACTTCACCAATCTACTCTATTGTATTATTTTTCTAAAAAACAGCAAACCCTGTTTAACAAACAGGGTTTGCAAAAGAGACTAATTAAGCCTTTAACAATTAATGAACGGATTTGCTGACATTTAAGAGGATACCGATCGACACAAGCATTAAGGTCAAGGAAGATCCTCCATAGCTCAGAAATGGTAATGTGATACCAGTCACCGGGATTAAACCGGTCACAACAGCGATATTAATCATTATTTGAATGGCGATCATACCTGTGATCCCAACAGCAAGCAACGTACCGAAAAGATCGGGTGCTTTTATCGCGACTAATATGCCACGCCAGAGTAACAGGCAGAAAAGGATCAACACAAACGATGCACCAATGAATCCTAATTCTTCTGAAACAATTGAGAAAATAAAATCCGTTTGTGGTTCCGGAAGATATTGATATTTTTGTCTGCTCTGTCCTAAACCAAAACCGAGTAATCCGCCTGGTCCGATGGCAAGTAGAGATTGGATTATTTGAAATCCACTTCCTCTAGGATCCTGCCAAGGGTCAACAAAAGAAGTTAGACGCTTCAATCGATATGGCGCAGACAAAATTAATCCAACGACACCAATAACCCCAATAGATCCCATCACTGCAAAGTGCTTAATACGTGCGCCTGCGATAAAAATCATAATTACGCATGTCAGTACAAGCACCATCCCTGTTCCAAGATCCGGCTGAAGCATGATTAATCCAAAGGCAAGAAGAACAGGGAGAAACGATGGAATCAATCCTTTTCTAAATGAAGGCAACAGGGATTGATGTTCAGACAAATAACTTGCCAAAAAGAGTATAAGTGCCACCTTCATAAATTCGGAAGGCTGGATGGAAAAGGCACCGACTCCTAACCAGCTACTTGCACCGCCACGTGTTAAACCAACGCCAGGTATGAGCACGAGCACGAGCAACAGATAACACCCGACCAAAGCAATTTTCGCCCAAGCCTTCCAGAAATGATAATCAATACGCATCACTGCAAACATGAGACCAATACCTACAACTGCGAAGAGAAGTTGCCGCTTCAGAAAGTATAGGGAATCACCAAACCGATTGGCAGCTAAAACCGCACTCGCACTATATACCATCATGAGCCCGATTGAAAGTAATAGAAAAGTAACAACGAGCAAAAAAAGATCAGGTGAGCGACGATCCGTATACATAACCAACACTCCGTTCAGATTGAGACCTGTTTCGCCGGAGAATTGGTTTAGCCGGCCTGTCCCTTATCTAAACTTATTCACTTCTTCAATAAAAATGTCACCGCGTTGTTCAAAAGATTTATATTGATCCCAACTTGCACACGCCGGGGAAAGTAAAATTACATCCCCTGGTTTGGATAGAGCAAAGGCTTCTGGTACGGCCTCTTCCACATTCGCTACTTCTTTAATCACCGGAATAGCCGCTTTCTGACACGCATCCAACAATTTCTTTTGTGTTTGTCCAAAAAGAAGCACCGCTTTTATTGGAGCCTTTTTCAAATCCGGGATCAAAGCATCAAAGGTATTTCCACGGTCAAGTCCACCTGCGAGGAGAACAATCGATTTTCCTGGAAAAGCATGCAAAGCTTTTGAAGTGGCAATAATGTTCGTTGCTTTTGAATCGTTATACACCGTTCGCCCTTGAATGATATCCACATATTCTAGACGATGACGAACTCCTTTGAAGGAACGCAACACATCCGCAATGTACTTCGCTGGAACGCCGTACACCCCGGCAGCAGCCACGGCTGCTAATGCATTCATTAAATTATGTTCTCCGGGTAGACCCATTTCCTCACATTTCAGGATCGGTTCATCTCTGTAATAAATCGTCCCATCTGCGACATACGCTCCGTTCTCAACCCGGCCTTTCAATGAAAAAGGCACTTTTGTTGCATTCGATTGGTCCGCAATAAATCGAAGGACACGTTCACTGTCCGCATTAAATACAAGCGCATCTTCGGATGTCTGATTTTTTGTAATGCGTGCTTTGGCTGCTGCGTATTTTTCAACCGTGCCATGGTAGTCCAAATGATGGTCGAAAATATTCAAGACAACTGCTACATGCGGATGGAACTGTCTTGTACCTAGCAATTGGAAGCTCGATAGTTCTGCAACAATTACATTTTGATTTGTTGCTTTTTGAACTACAGATGTTAGTGCCGTACCAATGTTACCGGCAACAATTGGCTTGAAATTCGAGCCTTTCATCATTTCGCCAATTAACATTGTCGTTGTCGTTTTCCCATTAGAACCGGTTATACCGATAAATGGAGCTTCCGATAAACGACCGGCGATTTCAACTTCCGTAACAACCGGTACGCCAATTTCCTCAGCTTTAACAATGAGCGGATTTGTATACGGAATGCCTGGATTCTTGATCATTAACGCAACGCTTTGATCGATTAAGTCTAGTGGATGCCCACCGTCAACCACATGCACACCACTCGCTTTGAGATCCTTAGCATGTTCATTGGTACTTAAATCTCCACGGTCATTTACTGTTACGATTGCGCCCATACTCTGTAGTAGTTTTGCAGCAGCATAACCGCTCTTTCCCAATCCAAGTACAAGTACCTTCTTATTTTTATAATCATTAAGTAATTTCAACCTACGATCCCTACCTTTAGATATATTCCAAGAACAGCAAGAATCAGACCGACGATCCAGAATACAGTAACAACTTTCCACTCTGACCAGCCGGACAATTCAAAATGATGATGAATCGGACTCATTTTAAAGACGCGTCGACCTGTCGTCTTAAAAGAGATTACTTGGATAATCACGGATAGAGTTTCTAGTGCAAAGACACCGCCGATAATCGCAAGTAGGATCTCAGAATTTGTAAGAATCGCCATGCCTGCAAGACCGCCACCAATCGCCAGCGACCCAGTATCCCCCATAAATACTCGAGCAGGATGTGCATTAAAAATAAGAAAACCGAGTAACCCGCCAAGCATTACGGTCGCAAACACCGCAACGCCAAGATTCATAGAGACCCAAGCAATAACTGCATAAGCAGCAAATGCAATGGCCGCGAGTCCGGACAGCAGTCCATCCATCCCATCCGTAAGATTTGTGGCATTTGGAACGCCAATAAGAAGAAAAATAACAAACAACGGATAGAACCAATGCATGTTTACCATAAAATCCGTTCCGGGAAAAGAAAGATAGGTTGAATAATCATAGCGTGTCATGATGAATAAGAAAACAATTGAAATGATGAGCTGAGCCGCCATTTTTTGTTTCGAGGTCAAACCCATATTTCGTTTCATCGATATTTTGATGAAATCATCAAGTAAACCGATAAGTCCAAAGCCTAACGTGACAAAGAGAAGCATGTAGGTGTCCTGGGTGGTCATATGGTATTTCAACGCCATAACAAGAATACCGACAATTAGACCAAAGAGGAAAATGACGCCTCCCATTGTCGGAGTTCCCGCTTTTTTTTGATGACTTTTCGGACCTTCTTCCCGAATGTATTGTCCAAAGTGTAATCGACGCAAAAGTGGTATGAAAAAAGGTGCAACTACAAGTGTAACTAAAAAAGAAATGGCTAAACCAAATAATAATGTCAATGTCATAAATCCTTTCGCTCCTTTAATTGCGAGGCCAAAATAACTAATCTTAATGACTTTCCACGTACGGTATGACTTAATTTACGATTACTTTACAACAAATTTACTCGATAATTTTTCCAATTCAAGTAACCTTGATGCTTTGAACAACATTACCGTTTGATCATTAAGTAATGAAGCAAGGTAGGGCTCCGCTTCATTTTTTGTAGCGAATGAACGCACTTCTATTTTTTGATCGTCGCCTTTTTCTCGTATCCCATCAGCAATCCAAGCTCCTTTGCTGCCAATGGTGACGAGATGGGTAAGCGGTGCGTTCAGAACATCCGCTACACTTTTGTGCAAGTCTTCTTCGTTGCTTCCGAGTTCATACATGTCCCCAAGTACCGCAACACGTCTGTTAAATCCTGGTAAAGTCTTTAATGTTTCCAATGAAGCTTTCATGGATGTTGGACTGGCATTATAGCAATCATTGATTAATACGGATCCGTGAATCCCGCTAACCTTTTCAAAACGTAATTTGGTCAATTTCAATTGTTCCAAGCCTTCTCGAATTCTTTCCATATCCATGCCCAAGATTCGAGCGGCCGTTACACTAAGCACCGCGTTTTTCACATTATGCCTGCCGAGCACAGGAACGTGATAGTGTTCCTCTTGCTTATTTAATGAGAATTGGCTTCCTGATACGGACTCAACGACGTCAGTAATACGCCAATTGTTCTGATTACCAAAACCACAGCGCACAATCTGAAAAGCGTATGTTTGAATATTTGAAAGAAGCGGTTCATCGCCATCTAAAATCAATGTTCCTCTTTTCTTCAGTCCATTGACAATTTCGAGTTTCGCTTTTGCAATTCCTTCTCGACTGCCCAGATACTCAATATGAGATTCACCAATATTCGTGATTATTGCAATATCCGGTTTAACCATTTGACTAAGAGAAGTCAGTTCACCGAAATGATTCATTCCCATTTCCACAACAAGCACTTCAGTGTCCTGTGGCATAGACAGTACCGTAATTGGAACACCAAGATGATTGTTGTAGTTTCCTTGAGTCTTATACGTTTTGAATGATTGATGAAGAATGCCGTATAACATATCTTTCGTTGTTGTTTTTCCATTTGATCCAGTTACAGCGATAATTTTAGGACAAATTTGATTCAGATAACTTTTTGCCATGCTTTGCAGAGCAGAGAGCGAGTCTCGCACAAAAAATAATGGAAAATCTTCTGGGAGATCCTCCGGAACGGGTTCTCTCTCCATCCAGATTGCCGCAACGGCGCCGTGCTCAATTGCTTGATTCAAGAATTGGTGCCCATTAAAATGATCACCAACTAGAGGTACAAAAAGACCTTTCTCTACGGGCTTGCGACTGTCCGTCATAATGTTCAGCCGGTTGATGTGTGCAGAATTGCCGATCATTTGAATAGCCTGGCCTCTGACTATATCTACTCCGATACTCATTTATTGTTCTCCCTCAATTGGTACAGCGAAAGCTGTCCGTTTATTTGTTTATTCGCGCGACAATCGCTGTACGTGCCTCTTCACGGTCATCAAAGTGATGCTTCGTCGAACCGATAATCTGATAATCTTCATGTCCCTTACCGGCAATCAGCACGATATCGCCACGCTCAGCGTGTTCCATTGCATAACGGATCGCTTCACGGCGGTCTGTAATTTTCACATAAGAGCGTCCTGTTACTCCGGCTTCCATTTCCGCGAGAATTTCTTCAGGGTCCTCCGTACGTGGATTATCAGAAGTCAAAATTGCCAAATCACTCTCATCAACCGCTATCTTGGCCATAATCGGTCGCTTTCCTCGTTCACGATCGCCACCGCATCCGACAAGAGCAATAATGCGTTTCTTTGCAAATTCCTTTATCGTGCTCAATGCATTCTCCAGGCTGTCCGGAGTGTGCGAATAGTCAACGATTACCGTAAAATCTTGACCGGCCACGACGGGTTCAAAACGTCCCGCAACACCATTGATTTGTTCAACCGTGTGAATCATATCTTCTACTTTGATTCCGCTAAGTGAACATGCAGCCAATGCTGCCAATACATTGTAGACACTGAATTTACCGATTAATTTCATAGCGACCGGGTAGCTTTTGCCTTTGATTTCCAAACGGAATGTTGTTCCTGTTGGTGTAATTTTAATCGCTGTCGCACGATAATCTGCGAGGGAATTAATTCCATAAGTGATCACATGTGCCGCAGTCATATGTTTATATACCTCAGATGCGGGATCATCATTATTCAAAACTGCCGCTTTAATTTGCCCGCTCCTATAACTATTTCCAAGCTGCGAAAAAAGAAGGCTTTTCGCATACATATAGTCTTTCATCGTTCCATGTAAGTCAAGATGATCTTCTGTCAAATTGGTAAAAATACCGACATTAATATCACAGCCATGAACCCTTCCGTCATACAGTGCATTCGATGAAGTTTCCATGACCACAGAAGTTGCACCTTGTGCTTTCATCTCAGCCAAATTTTTATGGATGAGATGCACTTCAGGGGTTGTATTTTGTACGGGAATCCGTTCATCTTTATAACGCATACCCATAGTTCCGATTAATCCGGTATTAATGCCTGCGGCTTCCTGAATCGATTGTACGAGATAAGTGATGGTTGTTTTTCCGTTTGTACCGGTCACGCCTATCAAATGAAGCGCCTGGCTCGGATGACCGTAAAAGTGATCGGAGATCATCGCCAATGCGCGATGCGTATCACCAACATAGATGACAGGAATCGACACATCAACTTTATCCTGTGCGACTAAAGCAGCTGCACCACAAGCCTCCGCTTGAGCAGCAAAGCGATGACCGTCCACATGATGCCCTTTAATACAGAAAAACAAAGATCCCGGCTTTACCTTCCGCGAATCAATAATAATTTCGCTGATATCCGGATTTCCCTCTCCTACTTGTTGAAAATCAACGAGAGCCTCTAGGCAATCCGCAAGTTTCATTTCTTGACACGTCCTTCATCTTCGTAATAGTGAACCCCATGCATCGCCAATGATCATCGCAAGTTATCTATTTAATCGTCAAATAAATAATCTACGTACATTTTGCTCATTAGGTGACGCAGAGTTGACATTCTTGAACACAAGAGCAAAGAAAAAAGATACCAGATGGGAAAATACATCTGGAAAATTTTCTAATTCTTTATGTATACCCAGGGGTCTACTTAGAGACACCTGACCCCTTGCGTCCATTGCTTATTTTAATCGTCTGCTTTCTTTTTGTCACCTAAGTATATCATTATTGTTGAACCTTGTTTGACCTTAATTCCCGGCTTTGGCGATTGCATCGTTACAATATCCCCTTTACCTTCAGACTTGAGTTTTAGGTCAAAGAGCGCATTTCTCAAATCATTCTTATCCATGCCTCTTAAATCCGGTATCTTTATCAATGGTTGATCAGGCCAACGGAGCTCTTTTTCCAATCCGCCGGTTTGTTTTTTAATCCCCATCGCACTAAGACTATCCCCAATAATCCGTCCGGCGATCGGAGCGGATACGGTACCACCGAATTGTAAAACACCTTTTGGATTATCAACTGCAACGTAGACAACAATTTTCGGATTGTTTGCGGGAGCAAAACCCATAAACGATACAATATAATTATTGCTCATGTATCGACCCGTTTTGGGATCTACCTTTTGAGCCGTTCCAGTCTTGCCTCCGATCCTATACCCTTGTACATAGGCATTTCGACCGGTTCCTTGTGCAACCACACTTTCAAGCGCACTTCGGACCTCTTTTGAAGTTTGTTCCGATATGACGCGTCTCTTCATGACCGGCTCAACACGATTTATCGTCTTTCCAGTATCTGTATCGATCCAAGCTTTTGCTAATTGAGGCTGGTAGAGATAGCCCCCATTAACTGCTGCTGAAACAGCTGCAATCTGTTGAATTGGGGTAACTGAAACGCCTTGCCCGAACGCAGTTGTTGCAGCTTCAAGCGGACCAATCTTATCTGCGTTAAAAAGGATGCCCTTAGCCTCTCCTTGAAGATCAATTCCGGTCTTCTCGCCAAATCCAAATTTATGAATGTAAGAAAAAAGTTTATCTTTTCCTACCCTTTCACCAAGCGCGACAAAACCGGGATTACATGAATTCTGAACCACTTGAAGAAATGTTTCCTCCCCATGTCCTCCTCTTTTCCAGCAATGTAAATTCGCTCCGGATACTTCAACAGATCCTGAATCAAAGAAGTGATCCTTATTTAAGTTCACAGCCTTTTCCTGAAGTGCCGCTGCTAAGGTGATAACCTTAAATGTTGAACCCGGCTCATAAGTTTTCCAAATCGGCAGATTATGATTATAGACATCTGGAGATACTTTTTTATAGTTTTCGGGATTAAAGTCCGGTTTCGAGGACATCCCTAGTATTGCCCCTGTATTGGGATCCATAGCAATCGCCATTGCGCTGTCCGGATGATACTGAGCAACCGTATTATTCAACTCACGTTCGATAATCGATTGAACGCGCGAGTCAATGGTAAGTTGTAGACTAGAACCACTAGTCGGAGGGATATACTGATCTTTTAGGCTTGACATTCGATTGCCATGAACATCAGAGAAAAAGGCGACATGACCATTCTTACCTTTTAGCCCATCATTATAATAGGATTCCAAACCGGTGAGTCCCTGATTGTCAATTCCAGCAAAACCTAAAACATGTGCTAAGTAGTTTCCTTTAGGGTAATCACGTTTGAAGTCTTCTGCAACAAAGACACCCGGTAGACCAAGTGCTTTAACTTGAGAGGCTTTTTCATTCGAAATTTTTCTACCCTCAGGTGTAATACGAACGATTGATTCACTCTTTGTTACTTTTTCATAAGCTCTTTTTGGACTCATATTGAGCACCGATGCGAGTTTCTCCGCTGTTTCTTTTTTATCTTTTACCTGCCGAGGAACAACTAGAATTGAAGGACTGCTCACATTTGTGGCAAGAATCTTCCCACGGCTATCCAGGATTTTTCCACGTTCGGCCTCATAAGGTATTCTACGGCTCCACAAATCAAGTGCGATCTTGGTTAATTGATTATTCTCAAAGAGTTGCACATAAGCGAGTCTAACGATAAAGACTGCGAAAACAAATAATCCTACAGATAAGAAGAACAGCAGCCGCCTCTTTACCGTAACTTTTGATACACGCACAATAAGCCCCCTCTCATCTTTCCTTGTCCTACCCATATGAACAGTCAAGGAAAAATAGAACGAGCTCTCGTGTAGTTCTCAATTAAGAATTGTACATTATGGATTACTTGGTTGTTTTACAACGGATGATCCATCTGTACTAGAATTAGTCTTCTCAGATTGCAATTGAACAGTGAGCACACTCCCCGATTTAATCGGGGTTCCGCGCGCTGGTTTTTGGGTAACGACAAATCCGTCTCCCTTAGTCACTAACTTCAAATCTTCCATATCTGCCAGTTTCATGAGATCTGCAAGAGACCATCCTGTAAGGTCGGGTATTTTTTTTGTCCCATCCCCGGATAAGATAACTTTACTACCCGAATACAAAATTTCCCCTGGATAAGGCATCTGTTTTCTGATCGTTCCCGAACCAAGAGTAATTGGAACAACACCTTGACTTGTTAGGGTCTGTGCCGCCTCCGCCATATCATCGCCAATATATGAGTTAAATTTGATAGATGGGAGCTGTTTCTTCTCGCCAGATTCACTCGTTTTCTTATCGACTTGCAAATATTGCAAGGCACTCGTCATGACAGGGCGAACAATATCAACAACAGGTTCAGATCCTAGATCAGTAGGTTTCAAGTGCGGCTGTTTGACGGCAACATAAACAATTAGTTTCGGATCCTTCTCAGGTGCCATCCCGAGAAATGAGTACACATAATTGTTCTTTCCGAGCAGATATTGACCGTTCTGAGAGATTTGAGCTGTACCTGTTTTGCCGATTACATCATAACCCGGCAGGTCATAGTCAAGACCCGTTGCACCTGCTCCGTTAACTACGTTTTTATTCGTTACGACTTTGCGCATAAGTGCTCGTGTCTGTTCTGCTGCAGCTGCAGAAACCGGATGACCCGCGACTTTGGGATGGTGTTGCATAATAATCTTTTTTGTTTCAGGGTTAATGATTTTATCGACGACATAGGGCTGCATCATTTTGCCGTTATTTCCTATGGCTGTCGCTGCTTGGACAATCTGTATCGCTGTAAACGCTGAACCCTGTCCAAATGAAGCTTCAAGTTTATCAAGTTTCCATTGCCAGTTCACAAGACTTGAACGTTCCCCAGGAAGGTCTATCCCTGTCTTCTGCATAAAACCGAATTTCCGGTAATAATCGTATAATTTATTTACCCCTAAATATTTGTCTGTTAGAACAGACATACCAACATTTGACGAAAGTTCAAAGCCTTGATTGAAACTAATTGTCCCCCAACCTTGACGGTTCCAATCATGAATCGTTCCCCCGGCCGTTTTGTACTCACCGGAGGCATAGGTGTTGGATCCCTTATAAACGCCTGCATCCATTGCTGAGGCAACTGTAAAAGTCTTCATTACGGAACCCGGTTCGTATGGTTCAGATATTGCGGCATTACTAAAGTTCTTAATATCGCGTTTATTGGGGTTAAAACCGGGTAACGTTGACATCGCAAGAATTTTACCCGTCTTTGGGTCTGCTGCGATCCCGATCATACTCTCCGGTTTATATTCATTATCTACTCTTGTCATCGCTTGTTCCAGTACCGTCTGGATGCGCGAATTCAGTGTCAAATAGACGTCTTTTCCAGGTGACGATTTTTTTATCTTCTCTCGTTCATCAGGAATAGGCACCCCAGACAGGCTACGGTAATAGCGGATCGAACCATCTTTCTCCGTAAGATAATTATCCAAAGATTGTTCAATACCAAAAACACCTTTTTGCTGATTATTCACCGGATTTATTTGAGTAAACCCTAAGGTATACGCAGCACTTGATTGATCTGGGTAATAACGTTTCGATTCGGTCAAATAGCCAATACCAGGCAATTTTAGACGATCAATTTCTTTTTTCTTGGCGGAGCTTAACATTTTGCCTTTGGTGCCAAATTCGACCTGATAGGCTTTTCGATTGAGAATCGATAAAACATCCGATACCTTCATCCCAAGAATCGGTGCCAATTCTTCAGCCGTTTTTTGCTTATCTTTCACATAGTTGTCGCTGCTCTTATTTAGAATTGCATACAGTGTGTATGCGGGAACATCTTCTGCAAGGATTCGCCCATTATCCGAGTATATGGTGCCCCGTTTCTCGTCAACGATTTTATATTGAGACCATTGGCTTTTTCCAATACGTATTAAATGATGTCCGTCAATTTCTTTACCCTGCGCAATATAGACGAAACGTCCGATAATGACAAAAAAAGCCAGCATAAAAATACCGCCGACTAGACCTGCCCAAAAACTTATTAATCTTCTTTTTCTTTGAAACATGGGGGAAAACCACCTTAAGGAAGTACCTTGATATTTTCAATATCCAGCTTCAGACCAAGTTCTTTCTCTGCAAATTGAACAATCCGTTCAGGAGAGCTTAGGCTGTCAGAATCAGCTTTTAATTGTTGCGTTATCTTCGATTGATCTTCAATCTTAGATTGCAGAGAAGCAATCTCTTGTGAAGCCATGTATAGTCTTGCTTGATTGGCAACGATACAAAAGGATAGAATAAATAAGACCGTAGCTGCCATTGCCCATAAACTTTTTTCACCTTTTGTAATGCGCCGGGTGATGACAATCTGTTCTTCCTGGCGTCTTGGTTCTACATACTCCTGTCTTTGCACCTTGATTGCTTGCTGACTCTGATTCACTGCTCCTCATCCTCCTTAATTTCCCTTACTTTCTCAGCAATTCTAAGTTTGGCCGATCGAGAACGGTTATTTGTCGCCAATTCTTCCGTTGACGGAACAATTGGTTTACGACTGATTTTTTTCAATACCGGTTGGTATGCTTCAGGAATAACCGGAAGGCCCGGTGGTAATTCAGGTGGCTCACTATATTTTTTAAAAAATTGTTTGCATAACTTGTCTTCAAGGGATTGAAATGTGATGACGGCAACGCGTCCACCAATAGTCAGCATTCGGAGTGATTGACTGAGCGCTTCATCGAAACTTCCCAGTTCGTCATTAACGGCAATACGCAATGCTTGAAAAACACGTTTTGCAGGATGTCCACCTGTTCTACGCGCAGGTGCTGGTATTGCGTCTTTTATTAGTTCTGAAAGTTCCTCGGTCGTCTCGATCATGTGATCTTCTCGAAGCAATTCAATTTTTCTTGCGATTGCTTTTGAGAACTTTTCCTCACCATACATGAAAAATATACGTGCGAGACGTTCAAAGGGCCACTGATTGACGATGGTAGCTGCTGTCAATTCTTGACGGCGATCCATACGCATATCAAGCGGGCCGTTATGCTGATAACTGAATCCTCGATCCGCGTGATCAAATTGTGGTGATGACACGCCAAGGTCGAAGAGAATACCGTCAACCTTATTCACGCCCCGTGTATGGAGTTCATGTTCCAAATGACGAAAATTTGACTTGATAAAGGTTATCTTGTCAGAGAAGTGATGTAAACGATGTGATGCAGCCTCAAGTGCTTCATCATCTTGATCGAAAGCATACAAATGTCCATGATTAAGTTGTTCAGCAATCCGTTCACTATGCCCGCCGCCACCAAGTGTACAGTCTACATAGATTCCGTCAGGGTTAAGATTAAGTCCCATAATTGCTTCATTCTTCAATACTGTAATATGCTCAAACATCATACCGACTCCCGTCTCGAAGAACGATTTGCATCATCCGTTAATTAGAGGTCAAGATCAAGCAAGCTCTCCGAGATGTCATTAAATGATTCTTCAGATTGTGCAAAATATTGACTCCAGGCCTCTTGATCCCATATTTCGAGGCGTGTGGAAACTCCGATAACCACACAATCTTTCAGCAGTTTCGCATACTCACGAAGGCCATTACTAATCGACACACGTCCTTGCTTGTCCAACACACATTCACTGGCTCCAGAGAAGAAGAAACGAGTAAAAGCACGTGCGTCCTTTTTGGTAAAAGGAAGTGACTTAAGCTTTTCTTCTATTCTGTGCCATTCATCCATTGGATAAACAAAAAGGCATTGATCAAGACCACGGGTAACCACAAAGCTGTCACCGAGTTCGTCGCGAAACTTCGATGGAATGATGAGACGGCCCTTTGTGTCTATGCTGTGATTAAATTCGCCCATAAACATAAAGGTCGCCTCCTCTTTTGTTTTACTTTACCACAATCCCCCACTTTCCACCACTTTATTTTTAAGATTCGTCCAAACGTATGAACAATCCTTCAAAATCCAAAAAAGATATAGGCCATAGTGATTATTTTATCTATAATTCCCAGTTAAACTTGTCTTTTGATTTTTACCCACACGTGCGTTACGTGGTCGATCCACAATTCACATCGCTCAAATAGCGCACCTCGTTAGCCGCTTCAGCAAGAATCTCCCATCATCTGCTCCAATTAAAAGAATAAAAAAAAGATCACCAATGTGATTCTAGCCATAAAAAAAAGTGCCCGCTCGGACACGTCTATCATCTTTACACATGAGGAATGTCTTTTCGTGCTTGGTCAACCACTTTAAGTACTTCTAAAAGAGACTCATAGTTGCTTTTAATTCCTATATATTCATTCTGCAATTTTTGATAAGCTTCATCCAAAAGCTTTTTCTCACTTTGTAAGCTTTTAACTTGTTCATCCGCTTGCTTCGTTCCGGAAGAAGCCGTCTCTTGCTTTAACCGATTTAAAAAAAGGATCATCTGATCAATCATAGATTCAGAAATGACCGGTTGAGCCTCGGAATTGGAAGTATAAAGTTTGGGGCTAAGTAATAATTTAGGTTCGTCTAGCGTAATTCCCTTCTTTTTCCCCATCTTATTTTCTTTACGGATTGCCTTAGCTTCCATAAGCTCATTCTCAAACATTTTTCGCACTGCTGAATTCCATCGAAACCCACATGCCGCCGGAGTTCGAGACAATAGACCACCTGCCTCTGTAAACCCAGCAAGTTGAGTACTTCCCCTGCGGATATGGCGAAGTATTGTATCTGCAAGAGTTAAGTCTTCCGCTTTCGTCCATGCATCTTGTCTTTTTGATGGCATTCTCTTCCCTCTTTTCTCTCAAATTTAATTTTGAACATTGCTCTTGTTTTATACCTTATGCTGCTAATAGGATCGGTAGAAGAGAATGTGCTTATTTCTTTGCCCAAAAAAGAGGGAAGAAAACCAGGCAAAAATCGCCTGGTCCTTACTTTGCATTGATTATGCTTCGATTGCTCGCTTGCTGCAGGCGATCCGTATGCCTTCTTGGTAACCCCAATCTGCGGGAACTCACCTGGCCTGCTCTAAACAGTAACGTTCCGAAGGCGCCTCGCCTTTTCGCTACATCTTTACGCAAAAAGTTTTATACTTCCATAGCTAAAAAAAGAGAAGCCATTACGGCTTCTCAAAAACATTCGTTAAATTATTTTTCAACAACTTCTTCACCTTTGTATGAGCCACATGATGGGCACACCCGGTGAGCTAATTTATATTCTCCACAGTTATCACATTTAACCATGCCTGGAACGGCCAGCTTAAAGTGTGTACGGCGTTTGTTTTTGCGAGTAGTTGATGTTCTTCTTTTTGGTACTGCCACGTTTGACACCTCCTCGGACAATCATTAATTGTCAAAAAACTTCTTCAGTTTTTCTAACCTTGGATCAATCTGCTGCTTCGACGTTTCCTCATTAACAAGCGTCCAGCCCTTCCCAGATAGATCAGACTGAGCGCGAGCTTTTTCACTGACAACACGCATTGGTTTCTCAACCAATATAGCTTCAACGAGATAAGGGATCAGATCGATTTGCTCACCTTCAACAGGATGAACGAATTCTCCCTCTGTCTCGTCTTCAGTTCCCGCCGACAGCAAAAATGTCTCTGCGGTATTGATCTGAAAGGGATAATCGACATCTTCCAAAGTTACAGCACAAGGTAAAATCAACTGACCTTGTAACTGTAAATGAAAAGTTAGCGACCGTTTTGAAAATTCTACGACACCCTTAACGTCAACAGGTGTTATGCTTCGTATTTCAGGATCCGCTCGAAACAATTCCAGAGGTAATACAACTTCTTTGTGAAAACTCAGACCTTCATTCCTGAATTGCATCAATTCAGGAATAGACCATGCTAAAGACATACTGAACCACCTCTAGACAACAAATGTTATTATAAGCCTCGTCAATCGGAATGTCAATCCGAGACGTTGCTTCTCTTTAAAGATTATCACAGCTGCTTAACCATTGGCAATTTCTCTTTTTAAGGGAGACTATGATAAAATGGTTGCATTCATGATCTTGGTTTCAAAAGGATGATTATTTAATGATTATTGCCGGAATTATTGCGGAATATAACCCTTTTCATAATGGACATTTATATCAACTAAACCGGCTTCGCGAAACACTTCATCCAGATCTCGTTGTTGTTGTGATGAGTGGTGATTTTCTTCAACGTGGGGAACCCGCACTCGTCTCTAAGTGGACGCGAACGAAAATGGCCCTACAATCAGGGATCGATCTGATTGTCGAACTCCCATTTGTCTATGCCGTTGGCAAGGCAGATACCTTCGCACGCGGAGCCGTTGCACTGCTTGATCAGCTCGGAGTCACACATCTTTTTTTCAGCAGTGAATGTGGCCAGATCGAACCTTTCCAGAATACGCTGTCACTCATCCAAGGGCACCAAGACATCTATTCAATGCAATTAGCCCATGCCATGAGTCAAGGATTGAGTTATCCAAATGCGCACGCAGCTGCCTATCGCTTCATCGCGAAAAATGATCCGAGGGAATTGGTGGATCTCGCACAACCAAATAATAGTCTTGGGTTTCACTACTTAAAAGCGATTGAGCAGCGAAACAGTGCCATGATTCCTCTGACGATGAAACGGTACGAGACTGAGCATAACGATCGAACATTTGAAAAAGATGCTTCCGTTGCGAGTGCATCAAGTATACGTCGTCACTTATTGGAAGGTGCTGCACTGCAGGCCATCAAAAATAAAATTCCACACGCTACATGTACTGCCCTTAAAAATGCCCAAGAAACATATGGCTATGCAAGTTGGGAACGTTTCTTCCCATTCTTAAAATACAAGCTTCTCTCAATGAATACAGACCGTCTCTCAGAGATTTATGAAATCGAAGAAGGAATTGAATTCCGTCTGCTCGCTTGTATCCGCTCAGCACACTCCTTCCATGATTTTATTACTTCGGTAAAGACGAAGCGTTACACTTGGGCACGTCTCCAAAGACTTGCCGTCCATATTCTGACCGATACGTTAAAGTCCGAAGCGAAACCGTTAGCACTGAATCAGGAACCGGATTCTATTCGATTACTCGGGATGAACCGAGATGGACAGGCATACTTAGCATTAATTCGAAAAAAAATGGAAATTCCAATCCTATCAAAAATAAGAAATCATCGTTCTAAAATGCTTGAACAAGATATAAAAGCTGCTCAAATCTATGACTATTTAGTTGCTCTGGGACATACTTCTCACCCCTTTACCGAAACGGGGCATCCACCCGTGCGCTATGATGCGCATCAAAAAAGCTTTCTTGGCGATTCAGATTGACTCGTCAAGAAAGCTTTTTTCCGTACGAAATTACTCACGCATTAAATAATTTACAGCGTCACTAAATCGTTTAACCGGAACAATTTTCATTTTCGTACCTATTTCGTTCGCTGTTTTTTTCGCTAACTGATATTCATGATCTGCATATGGAGCGAAAAAAATATCTGCCCCAGACTTACTTGCCCCGACAACTTTATCAGAGATTCCACCAATGGGCCCGACATCCCCATTCAATTCAATGGTTCCTGTTCCAGCTATATCTCTGCCCTTTGAAAGATTCTCTTTTGTTAGTTGGTCATAAATATCGAGCGTCATCATTAGTCCTGCTGATGGACCACCTATATTATGAATCGTAAATTTTACTGATGGCTTAACCTCAGCTTTTACATGATTATCTTGATAAATGCCAATACCCCTGCTCCTACCTGAGCCTGCATAAGCTTTCGGAAAAGGTGCCACCTTTACAGTAACTGTCTTTACCTGATTCTTTCGAACGATGGTCAGAGGAAAGGTATCCCCAACGTTTTTCTTTTTTATTAAACGATCCATATCTGTTGTTGTTGCGATTCGATGATTGTCCATACCAATCACTAAATCACCGACTTTTAGAGCATGCGCATTCGGCATTGACTTCATCAACCCGATAATCAACACGCCTTTTTCAAGTAACTTTGGCTTCTTTCCGGCTGCTTGATAAGCAACATACGCGGCTGTTTGCTGAGCGCTGTTCATATAATTTTCTTGTCGGAGATTATAATCCTGCTCATCCTCATTCGGCATTTTCACTTGATTTTCTTTAACAAGTGTCGTGTACTTGTCCCCATCAAACTTTGCCCACAGATATTGATAGATGTTTGCCTGACCGAGATATATGTAAACTAATCGATATGCGCCATCAATCGGATAGGCATTCTTTACTTTTATCATTCCATGCATGGATTCTGCCTTGCCCGGACGCTGAACAAAATACGGTGTTTGGTAAAAGTTTAAAGCAATGAGCACAATTCCGAGAATAATCAGTACCCACTGAATGATTTTTTTTCGTTTTTGCAAAACCTTACGCCCCTTTGCGCTCATTACTTATAACTATGTCATCTGATGTAATTTCATTATAAAGGAATTAATCTAGGGATGAAAAAAATGTTCAAACCTTTGATATAGACGGAATATATGCTTTTTGTTTTCATAACCATCAATGGGTGACCCAATTTTTTACATGGTAGATGGTCTAACTTATGATTCCATTCCGTATATTGAATGAAGTGGACAGGTCTTTTGATTTGACCGAAAATGCAGGTGAACCTATTTATGAATCGCTCAAAAAGTTTCACTTATCTGTTAGCCGCCGGTTCAGTGACTACAGCATTCCTGATGATTCGTTATCCGGATGTTGCCATTCACGGTTCGGTTCAAGGCTTGACCATTTGGTGGGATAAGGTTTTCCCAGCCTTATTTCCATTTTTTGTGTTGGCTGAACTGATGATCGCTTTTGGCGTTGTCAGTTTTGCAGGTGTCCTTATGGAACCGATCATGCGACCAATCTTTCGACTCCCCGGAATTGGAGGATTCGTTTTTATGATGGGATTAGTCTCAGGTTTTCCTGCCGGTGCGAGAATCACCGCACAGCTCTACAAGGAGAATAGGCTCAGTAAATCTGAAGCGGAGCGACTTGCCAGTTTTACTAACTTTAGCAACCCGCTTTTTCTTTTTAGTGTAACCGCCGTTTCGTTTTTTCATCAAGCATCTCTAGGTATTGTGTTCGCACTCGCACACTACATCGGAAACATCGGTGTTGGACTTATGATGCGATTTAACGGACCGAAAATTACTTTTGAGAAAAAAGGTTCACGCCGACACCTAATATCGGGTGCTTTGATGAGTATGCATCAGGAGCGCATCGCCCATGACCAGCCATTCGGAAAAAAATTAGGTGATGCTGTGATCGCTTCAGTGAACACACTACTCGCCATTGGAGGCTTTATCGCATTATTTTCGATGCTCTACCAACTCCTGCTCCAAATTGGCATAATCAACCTATTAAATCACCTATTTAGCTCCTTTTTAAAGCTATGCGGATTTTCAGCATCACTAGGACCTGCTGCCATTCCCGGACTCTTTGAATTAACGATCGGTGATCACGCAGTTGCCGAAACTTCGGCACCACTCATTGAGCGGGTCGTGCTTGTCAGCGGACTCCTTGGTTTTTGTGGCTTTTCTATTCAAGCTCAAGCAATGAGCATCCTTTCACAAGCAGGATTAAGTCCCAAGCTTTTCTTTGTCGGCCGTTTTTTTCAAATGATTTTCTCGTCGATAGCCGCTTATTTTCTTTTTCATCTTTTCAAGATTGAATCAGGACTAACATCAATTTCAACTTTTGCAGCCGGGCCTGCTCTTGAACATTTTTCCCAGCAGACGTTGACGTACGGTCCATGGATAACCTTCACATCACTAATCATATTCATCCTTCTTATGTTAAGAAGAATCCGAAAGGTGAATAAATTGATGAAGTAATCCAGCCTTATTTAAACTTTTGATTAAGAGCTTTCTCAACCGGTTCAGGTACTAATTCATGAACCGAACCGCCATACATGGCTGCCTCTTTCACCATACTTGAACTAAGGAATGAATAATGATTACTCGTCATCATAAAACAGGTTTCGATTTCAGGATTCAAGTGCTTATTAATTGCTGAGATCTGTAATTCATACTCAAAATCAGAGATCGCCCTCAATCCTCTAAGCACAATATTCGCTTTCTTCTTTTGGACATAGTCAACAAGTAATCCATCAAACGAGTCAACAGTGACAGACTCTAAGTGGGCCGTTGCTTGCCTCAAAAAATCAACACGTTCTTCCACGCTAAAGAGCGGATCTTTTCGGGAATTATTTAGCACTGCGATAATAATATGATCAAAAACGGAGAGCCCTCGTTGCAGAATATCCAAATGGCCAAACGTAACCGGATCAAAGCTTCCCGGGTAAACAGCGATACGATTACTCAACATGCTCACTTCCTTGATCAGGATGAAAGTTATAGATTGAAACAGCTGTTTGTCCTTGATAGGTCCGGTATTTCACCCGAACAAGCCGGTCATCAATGACGTCGGGCAGAGGGACTGTTTCCTCGTGTTCAACTACTACAGTTGCATCCTGTGCCAGCATATTTTTCATAATTAAAGTGTCAAGATCCTGACGCAGATGTTGCTTCGCGTAAGGTGGGTCAAGAAAAACAAGATCAAAAGACCTTTGATCATTCGATAACTTCTCGAGTGCTCGACTGGAGTCCATTTGTAAAACTGTCGAACGTGCTTCATAACCGCAGAGTTTCAAATTTTCGTGAATGACTTGACATGCACCGCCTGCCCGGTCTACAAAAACCGTATGATGAACACCTCGGCTAAGTGCTTCGATACCTAGTCCTCCACTTCCTCCATAAAGATCCAAGGCCATTCCAGCTTCAAAGAAAGGACCAATCATATTAAAAATTGTTTCTTTAACTTTATCTGTGGTTGGTCTGGTCATTCTCCCGCTAACGGCCTTTAATTTCCGACCTTTGTTTTCTCCGGAGATTACCCTCACGATGTTTCCTCCTACATGAACTATCCTTCACTATAATCTTCATAGGTTTCCCTATTTTTTTATACTTCTGGTCAATCTGAAATAGGCACCTAATTCTTAATCAAAGATTATGATGAACACATAGCTTTTAATGTATAGATTTCCATAAACTTGTAAATAATAATCTTTGGCAACATCCTTCGCGATGTTGGCCCAACCGCGGATGCTTACGTTTCCCCATAAGTATCCGCCGGTTTCTCCTCTCCCATTGTCTTGCATCTGTGATGTGATGCGTAAAGACAGCCCGCAGTTTGACTGCGGGTTTTTTTTATATGAAAATATTTTGTCACTACTTAAGTGCTTGTCCAAAATGAGCAATAAAAAGTTTGAATTTGGAGATAAAGATGTAATATATTACCTGTCTGCCACTTTTGGCTTAATTATAGATTTCATCTTTAATTTCGAATTTCGATTTTCCCTTTTCATAAACCGTCGGAATTTCTTGTAGATGTGACGGATCAACTTGCTTTACAAATTTCAGCTTTGCGAGCTGATTCAGTGTTTCTTCAGTTTGATCATGATCGCAATAAAGTAACGCATATTTCATCCGTTTCGATACATAATGCACATATCCATAACGTCTGAGGACACGTAAATACTTCGTATTATACAACCAGACGACTAATCCATCTCTTTGTTGTATATCCACCGGCAGACCACCCCTTATATCTGTAAAAGCCATTCTATCTCTTTGTGACGCATAATAACCGGCTTCATTATTTTGTGTGGCAACCGCATTTTCCTCCGGAACCACATCCTGTACCACAGGAGCGATCGTAGAATGGGTCACCGGTTGGTACTTTTATCGACTCGGATACTGAGTGTGCAAGCACCATACTCAACTCACCAAGTAAATCACTCAGTCTCTTTTCACTTTTTTTGTAATCAGCAATTAATGGGTAAGTATCCAGTTCGCGTTTGCTCTCCATCATTTCCTTGATGACTGGTTTATAATCAGGATGATACCTTCCAAAGCGTTGCACTTCATCATACTTTTCTCTAACTTTAAGAAAAATTCCCACTAAGCGCTGGGCCTCTTTATCTTGTTCAAACCTTTGTTTGCTAAGCATGTATTCGGCATAGATCTCAGACTGAATCACCATTGAAGCGAGTTCATCTGCCTCATCCAATAATGAGGCATTCTCAAGTGTTGCAATCATTTGGCCACCTCCAGTTCTATTAAAATATACAACAAATGATCGAAAAGTGCCATGATTCTTGTTTCTCAGTATGTGTCAAGCTTTTCTTGGAATGAGGCGTTCAGTGCTCGCTTGCCCTTATTAATGCTCTTCTTGCTTTTGCTCAGTCATTGCCTGCGCCATTGAGACAAGCATTGACATCATCGCTGCCCTTTGGTTAAACCGATCCAATTTTTGACTGAATGTTCGACCATAGAAGTAATCCGCTGCCGGTTTCAGATCTCTCAGCGCCCACGGAGATCTGCTTAGTCTCCTGTACCACTCGGGATTCATTCTTATAAATAACTTTTCATCCGGATGTTCGTCAAGATAGGCTTGTATCGATGGTCTCAATTCAATCAATCCCTTCGAAAGTAGAATGGGCGCTGATTTCGTTGTTGCTCCGGCATGGATGATGTCGATCGCTCTGATGCTTCATTAGGCGTTATTGTGCTCTTTTGACCAGGATCAGCATCGCTTTGTCGGAATTGTCCAATAAATGTTTGGATCCCCGATAGTGCTCCACTGATCGTATCCAATCTCTCCTGCCACTGTTTTGTATCGATGTTATCCACAACTTTTAGCACTTTATTAATTGAGAAAGAAGACTTTTTTTGACTCTCACTCTTGGACGGGTCATCCTGTTCATTCTTGACCCCATATTTTTCCCAAACCTCATGGGATTCACCAAAAATAACCCAGTCATCAAAGACATCATTCCACTTTACATCATGCTCATGAACATAAGTGACAATTTGTGGATGGTTGCGCAAAAATACTTTAAATCGTTTGATGGCAGCATTGGTCCTCTCCTCTCCCATCATAAGCACTCCTTTCCAAATCTATTCACCTATATTTATCATAAGCATATGCGTCAAAGATGTGCGCCCAAATAGTTACCTAAGAACGACTTCTCAAGGAATTCATGGTTTCACGAAATCCTGAGTATAATAATTTTGATAAGAACCAACACCTAACTCACTGAACGCTTCATTCAATAAATTCTCCCGATGATCAACACTGTTCAGCCAACCCAAGCTGACTGCAATTGCATCCGGATATTTTGCAGCTATATTCTCACCAGCAACCTGAAAAGTAATATTCTCTTTCTCTAATCGTGTTCTCAAGTCACCGGACCATTTTGAGTCGTGCGAGAAATAATCCTTTATTTTCATTTCTTTGCTGTGTTGGTACGCAGCCTTATATGCTTGTTCATTCCAGTCTAACGTCTTCTTACCATATCTCATTCGCAGCACATTACTAATATCAAAAATTTCCTGATTCTCCGCTTTATCGATCGCATTCCACGCACTATTTGAAAGTACAGGAGACTCAGGTAGCTGTCCCTGATAGGTCATTGAATAGGGATGCTGTTTTACAAGAACACTTGTTGTTAAATAGCGAATACCAATCAGCCGATCCGAAAGATGGTCAAAATTTAATTGTACCCAGTAATTACCGAATTTCATTAATGGTCGCACCATCATATCTTCTTCATTGAGTTCAAAATCAATTTTTGTTCCTTTGTAAGATAATGATAATTCATCAGCAATGGGTACCTTTGCGTAAACGTTCTGAGCGTCTGCTCCTATAACGAATGGATTTGTTTTAAGTTTATTCCCCAAAGCATACACCGTCGTCACTCGATCCGTTGAATTATCGATTCCCACTTGAAGGTACGACTCGCTTTGTCTTCCATAAATAAACCAGCGATAGCCAAATTTTGTAGGATCAATACGCTCGGGTGTTCCTAATAATTTTACGATCTGTTTTTTGCTTTTACCCATTAATTTATGCACGCCTGTATTCGGCACTTTAAACGTAGTCTGGAAGTTCGCTGACAGTTGATGATTTTTTCCAGATTGCATTTTTTCATTGTTTGAGGGAAGACTGATAAGACTAACAATAAATGTACCTGCAAAAACGATGACCGCAATAACAAAGATGATTATATTAGTTTTTCTCATCGTCGTTCCCCCTTCTTATGCTTTCATACACTCATTTATTATATCAACACTCCCAGAATGTGGATAGATAGATGGGATGAATAAAATCTTCTTTAAAAGCGCAATTTATTGACCTCTTTTAGGGTGAAGTTCCTTCAAGAGAATAACCCAAATGCGCCCTTGATCGCCTGCAGCATAACCAATGCCAATTTGCAGTTTGGTCGTGCGGTCAATGAATACATGTCTTTGTTTCAATTGTCTCCAAAGTTCTTGAACCGGAATCTTCTTTTTTGACTCGCGTAAAATGATATGATGTACCGTTTGTTGATTATTCTTCTCCTCTGTATTGATGATGTTATCGGCCTCTTGCATTGCAATACGCTCATCCTGACCTTTCTCGAGCTTCTGAGCTGCTATTCGCGCTGAACGGAACAAATTCCATTCCGGATCAAAAGGATGCATGTGTAAGCGTTCGCGTTCTGAATTCATCATGTTCATGAGCGCTCTCTCAGGCTGAAACACTGGTGATAGCTGCCGTTCAGGACGGAATTGGTGATTACTTTGCGCCGACACATGATGCAAAACTTCCGCACTGCCTGCCGTTCCGATTAAGAGAACACATGTTAACGTGACCAGTAAAAGATGATGTCTAATAAACGAGACTGGTAGTTTCATCGAAGGCCTCCTTGAATACCCAGTCCCAGTTTTAACAAGATGCCTGTGTAATAAACCTCAGTCACTAATGTGAATGCTTTTGGAATGATGTTTGCTCCGTGGCAACTCATTCTTTAACAATTTCGCCATGTAGAACGCATTTTGCAGCTTGCTCTGAAAAAGAAATGCTGATTGACGAATACCTTCAACATGATAACCGCAAGAACCGAACAGGAGTAAAGCTGGACGATTATCATCAGCAACTGACGCTTCAAGTCGATGATAATGGTTTTCTAATGCCCAACCCTCTACGCTTTTTAATAGTTCATACCCAAAGCCCTTTTCTCTCCATTCACTAAGAATTGCGATGTTTACATGTGCGACATGGTTCATCGTCTGATTTAGATGCCCCACAATCAATGCTGCTCCGATGTTTTCATCATTTTGTGTTGCCATGAAATAAGCAATATGTTGCTTAGTGAGCGTGATCTGTTTCATTAATCCCTTAATGTCTTGCTCTGCCTCAAGAATGAACGCACATTTGTCTCGCTTAAGTCTCTCAATAAGCTTAAGAAATCGTGGTACATCACTTTCATGAACCATTCTTACTTCAAACATTCCGAAGCACTCCCTCCATGAGACCTGTCACACTCAGTTTATGGTTCGTGATGAACGTTCATGTTATAAATGTCCGTATTCAAATGAAAGGTGCAGCTATTCATCTTCTTGAGGTATGATGCCATCAAATTCACGGATCAATATTTCTTAGTATAAAAAATAAAAGCCGGAGAAAAATAAATTCTCCGACTTTTACAATTCGACAAGATTAGTTAAAAAAGGTTGAAACAATCATCAATAGAAACAATAACGTTAAGTAATTCAATGAATAAACAAACATTATTCTTGCCCACTTAATCGTATCCTTTGCTACTAATCCATAAACTGCAAGTACAAGCCACGTTAAGTCAAGCAGAGACGCACTCACAATGTAGACCAATCCTAATGGATAAAGGAGCAATGATATCGGAACGAGTACAGATACATAGAATATCATTTGTCGTTTCGTCACTTCAAAGCCGGCGACAACCGGAAGCATTGGAACACCCGCCCGTCTGTACTCTTCTACACGTTTCATTGCGAGAGCGAGAAAATGCGGTGGCTGCCACATAAACAGAATCAAAAACAGTACCCAAGGAATTGGGGATTGTAGCAATGGATCAATCGCAGCCCAACCGATAATTGGCGGTACCGCTCCTGCTACGCTCCCAACAACTGTATTCATGGTGTAACTACGTTTCAGCCACATTGTATACACTAATACATAAACCAGTAATCCTAGAAGACCAAACGCTGCAGCAGTCGTTGATGCCGCCAGCAAAGCGAGCAAACCAGTGATTGAAAGAGAAAGGCCCATAATCAATACTGTTTTCCCGCCAAGTTTCCCAGTTGCAGAGGGGCGTTCATGGGTGCGTTCCATCAATGGATCAATATCCCGATCAATAAAATTATTTAGCGAACACCCTCCTGCAATCACGAGTGCCGTACCGATTAACACAAAGAGTACAGGGAAAATAACAGATGACCAACTGGATCCAGTCATCCACACGGCAAGCCAGACACCTGTAAATGCTGTCATTAAATTTGAATTGACAATACCAATCTTCACGGTCGTCAATACATCTCTAACTAAACTGCTCAGAGGCGAAACTTCCTCTTTCGCTTGTAATACTTGCTCAGAATCAATGCTTTTCATAAAATGATTTCCTTCTTTCTCTATAGTCGATCATTAAACGAATCTCAAGGTAATAACTTATCCTAAATTTCTTTTCCTAATTGGAAGAGGAACTTTTATTAAATCCGTTCACAAAAATATCACATTATTATTATATATGAACAAAAACCGTTTGTCTTTTGTTTTACTCAATGTTATTTGTCACATTTTGGATCATGCACGTACCAATTGTTTGTCAATTTGCTTCATCTGAAATGAATTTAAGCGAAAAAGTCTTGAATAGGCCGGTTTTCTGATAAAATAAGAGTACATGTCTGATTTTACATCAGAAGATATTTAGAAATCAGGTGATCTATTTGAAAGAACGCGTGTTAAAAATAATCAGCATATCCGGAATGCTTTCCGTGCTCATCGTTGTAATCATGGGTGCACTCGTCACAAATACCGGTTCAGCATATGGTTGCGGAAACAACTGGCCACTGTGCAATGGGCAGGTAATTCCAAATGCCCAAGCACACCAGACATGGATTGAATTTAGCCACCGTGTGGTCTCAGGACTAGCATCCATTCTTGTCGTGATTCAAGCCATTTGGCTCTGGCGTCCATTTAAAAAGGTATGGAGTGGTCGTTTCTTAATTATCGCTTCCGTCTTTTTTATTTTTCTGCAAGCGTTCCTCGGTATGGCGGCAGTGGTCTGGGGACAGTCCTCAGTCGTTCTCGCATTACATTTTGGCATCTCTTTGCTGTCATTCGCCAGTATGCTGCTGTTAACCTGTCTTGTGCTCGAGTTTGGTAAACCGCATTTAAAACTGTTTCAATTTACCGTACACAAGGCCATGAAGTGGAATTTTATCTTAATGGGTATCTTTTCCTATATTCTCATTTACTCGGGGGCTTTTGTTCGCCATACTGAGTCCAGCTTGGGATGTAGAGATTTCCCGCTTTGTAATGGGCATATTTTTCCAGAACCACTCATTAGTAAAGCAGGCGTTCAATACTTGCACCGTGTACTTGCGCTCGTTCTGTTACTTTGGTTAGTCTGGACATTAATCGTAGTGTATAAACGCTATCAAAGCCAGGCACAACTTTTTACAGTTGTATTCTTCGCTTTAATTTTCGTTTTACTTCAAGCTGTTTCGGGAGCATTTATTATTTTGACAAAAATGAACTTACTATTCTTGCTCTTACACGCCTTTTTCGTTACCGGATTTTTTGGACTACTCACTGTGCTTATTCTCTTTTGCAGTCGGCCCCAAGCAAAATGAATGGATGTAAACCACTCAACATATTTATGCTCCATTTCTGTTAATCATTTCAATAACTTCTTTTCACATATTAAGAACTGGGCAAAGTCGCCCAGTTCTTAATTTTTATCATAATGTGCTTCAATGCTCAGTTGCCACAAGTGTCATGAACCTTGAAATTTTTGAGTAACAAACGTTCTATTTTTTGAAAAAAGAACCCAAATGAGTTTTACTCACTTGGGTTCTTCGTTAATCTTCATTCTACTTCGGATTAATTCAATTCAATCATTAAGTCTCCGGTTTCAATCACATCATTTTCATCGACATAAATCTTCTTGATGGTTCCATCGATTGGAGCTTGAACCGTTGTTTCCATTTTCATTGCTTCAGTAACAAGCAGATGGTCACCTTTTTTCACACGTTCGCCGGCAGAAACCAAAATTTTCACGACTGTACCTGGCATTGAGGCACCAATCTGGTGTGCATTATCTTTTTCGGCTTTCGCATGCGCGACTTCAGATGCTTGAACATTCATATCTTTAATCGATACTTCACGCGGCTGACCGTTTAATTCATAGTACAACGTCCGTGTACCATCTTTTTGCGGATGTCCAATCGAAATCAATTTCACAACGAGCATTTTTCCTTCTTCAATTGTGACTGATACTTCTTCACCTAATCTCAGTCCGTAGAAGAAAGTCGGTGTACCGAGCACTGTTGTTTGCCCGTACGTCTCGCAGAAACGGAGATAGTCCGTATACACCTTAGGATAGAGTGCTGCGGAAATGACTTCATGAAATTTAAACTTCCGCTCGAACTTCTCTTCCAATCGTGCTTGAATATCAGAAAAATTAATAGGATCTAAATGCTTTCCCGGACGATCCAATAATGGCTGTTTACCCTTAAGTACAATACTTTGCAATTCTTTAGGGAAACCTTGATATGGCTGACCCAATTCGCCCATAAAGAAATTGATGACCGAATCAGGGAAATCAAGTGTTGCACCCTTTTCGTAAATTGTATCTTCCGTCAAGTTATTCTGTACCATATACAGTGTCATGTCACCAACAACTTTAGACGATGGTGTTACCTTTACAATATCTCCAAATAGTTGATTCACTCGGCGATACATATCCTTAACTTCTTCAAAGCGATCGCCTAGCCCAACCGCAATTGCCTGTTGACGAAGGTTACTATATTGTCCTCCTGGCATTTCAAGTTTATAAATCTCCGCGTTTGCCGTCTTCATACCACTTTCAAATGGATAATAATATTGGCGAACTTTCTCCCAATAATGACTCAGCGATTCAAGTGCATCGATATCAACATCCGGACGACGCACATCGCTGCCGAGTGCATAATATAAAGAATTTATACTTGGTTGTGAGGTCATGCCTGACATTGCTTCAATGGCAACGTCAATAATGTCTACCCCAGCTTCAATCGCCTTAATATAGGTATAAATACCATTCCCACTTGTATCATGGGTATGAAGATGAATCGGCAGAGAAACGGTTTCCTTTAATTCGGAGACTAAACGATAGGCAGCTTCAGGTTTTAATAGGCCTGCCATATCCTTAATACCGAGAATATGTGCCCCTGCTGCTTCCATATCTTTTGCCAATTTTTTGTAGTATTCGAGATTATATTTTGTACGTGACCCATCTAAAATATCGCCTGTATAGCACATCGTCGCTTCAGCAATTTTTCCACTCTCAATAACAGCATCAAGTGAAACACGCATTCCGTCAAGCCAGTTCAAACTGTCGAAGACACGGAAAACATCAACGCCTTGCTTTGCAGCTTCTTTAACAAATGCATGGATTAAATTATCAGGGTAATTTTTATAACCTACCGCATTTGAACCACGCAATAACATTTGAAGCAATACATTTGGCATTTTCGCACGAATCTTACGTAATCTTTCCCATGGATCTTCTCTCAAAAAGCGGTACGTTGTATCGAATGTCGCACCGCCCCACGCTTCTTCAGAGAAAAGATTTGGAAGTAAATGAGCTGTTTGACCCGCTATTTTCTCAATATCCTTTGTGCGCATGCGTGTTGCAAGCAAACTCTGATGTGCATCACGAAATGTAGTATCTGTTAAGAGCACTCGTTTCTGTGCCTTGATCCATTGAGAAACGCCTTCTGCACCATGCTGCTCCAATATCTGTTTGGTGCCACCTGGGAATGGTTCAGAAAGTTTGACATCCGGAATCGGTGGGACGTCAAAAATAGGTTTCTTACTCTTCATAATCCCCGGATAGCCATTAATCGTAATATCACCGATATAATTCAACATTTTCGTGCCGCGGTCTAATATCTTGTTAAAGACAAACAATTCCGGTGTTGTATCAATGAATGTTGTTGATACATTACCTTCTAGAAAATCAGGGTGTTGAACAACATTGATCAAAAATGGAATGTTTGTTTTAATACCTCTAATTCGGAATTCTTTTAGATTGCGCAACATCTTTACTGCAGCACTCTTGAACGTACGCGCTGAAGTCGAAAGTTTCACCAATAGCGAATCATAATACGGAGTGATTACCGATCCTGTGAATGCATTACCGGCATCCAATCGAACGCCAAATCCTCCGCCACTTCGATAGGCAACAATTTTCCCAGTATCCGGCATAAATGAGTTACTTGGATCCTCAGTAGTCACACGGCATTGGATCGCATACCCATAAGTACGAATGTCCTTCTGTTCTGGAATAAGCACCGGATCCTCATGTAATCCATAACCCTGAGCGATAAGAATCTGAGAGGATACGATGTCGATACCTGTAATCAATTCAGTAATTGTATGTTCAACCTGTACACGCGGATTGACTTCGATAAAATAAAATTCCCCATTCGGCGTAACCAAAAATTCAACGGTTCCGGCATTTAGGTAATGCACGCTTTTCATCAATCGAACAGCAGCATCACAAATCTCATGGCGAAGTTTCTCACCAAGTCCTCGGCTCGGTGCTACCTCAACAACCTTCTGATGACGACGCTGTACAGAGCAGTCCCGTTCATAGAGATGAACGATATCCCCTGACTCATCGGCCATAATCTGTACTTCAATATGGCGCGGATGGTCCAAATACTTTTCAACATACACATCTTCTTTACCAAAAGTCTGTTTGGCTTCAGAAGTTGCACGTGCATAAGCCTCATCAACACCTTGAGCACTGCGTACAATACGCATTCCGCGTCCGCCGCCACCAAGTACTGCTTTTATTATGATCGGATAGCCATGTGTTGCCCCAAATGCCTTCACTTCATCTACTGAAGCAACTGGGCCGCCTGATCCGGGTATAACAGGAATATTTGCATTGACAGCTGCTTCTCGAGCAGCCGCCTTGTCCCCAAATGTCATCAAATGTTCTGGTTTCGGTCCGACAAAAATGATGCCTTCTTCAGCGCATCGTCGTGCAAAGTCTGCATTTTCAGAGAGAAATCCATATCCTGGATGAATGGCGTCGACATGATGTGCTTTTGCGACCTCGATAATGCTCTCAATATCCAAGTACGCTTCAATTGGATTCTTTCCTTTGCCAACTAGATAAGATTCATCCGCTTTGTAACGATGATAGGAGCTAATGTCTTCCTTAGAATAAATAGCTACAGTTCGAATACCTAGTTCCGTGCATGCACGACAAATTCTGATTGCAATTTCGCCACGATTCGCAATGAGCAATCGTTTAATAGTACGCTTTAACATTCTCTCTCTTCCCTTCTCGTTGGCTGTTCGATCTTTTCATATTTACGAATGCAGAAATGTTCATTAACACACAAATTGAAAAGACCATCGTAATCAATGAAGATCCACCGTAACTGACAAAAGGCAGTGTAACACCTGTTATCGGTAGTAGACCAGTGGCAGCTCCCAAATTGACAAATGTTTGTATTGCCAGCATACTCGAGATTCCAATGGCCAACAAACTTCCGAATACATCTTTGCAGCGAATCGCTGTTACAAAGCCTCTAAAAACAAGATAGGCTATACATAGTATAACAAATAAAATGCCCAATAGGCCCAATTCTTCCCCGATCACCGAGATGATAAAATCCGTTTGCGGTTCGGGCAAAAATCCTGTTTTTTCAATACTTTGTCCAAGCCCCCTCCCGGTAAATCCGCCAGAAGCAATTGCGATATATGAATTAATTAGCTGTCGTCCTGACTTATCGGCAACCGAAAAAGGATCGTAAGCCGCAGTAAATCTGCCGAGTTGGTTGCTACTCAAAAATTTGTTGTAAAAGAGCAGAACAAAAAGTACAGCGAATCCGCCTAGAAACAAAAGATGTTTTGTCCTAAGTCCTGCACAAAGAACCATAATCGTTGAGATCAAAATGAGAATCATAGCGGTCCCAAAATCTGGCTGTGCCGCAATGAGACAGAAAAACACCAATACTACAATTAATGGGGGCAGGACTGATGTCTTAAAATCAGAAATTGAATTCTGTTTATTTGAGAAAACTGAGGCCAAATATAATATAACTGAAATTTTCACTAATTCTGCCGGTTGAATATTGAATGCACCAATATGAAACCAAGATTGTGCATTATTCACAGTATTCCCCATCAAAAAGAGCAGGAAAAGCAAGCCCAATGATAAAAAAATAAATGGTTTTACAATTTTTTTATAGGCTTGATAAGGAAAGACTAAGCCAAAAATTCCAACTGGAATCGCTAGAATCAACCACATAAGCTGATGAATAAAAAAATAGGTAGGTGGCTGAGGCTTTTCAAAAATTAATCCTGCCCATACAGATCCGGCACTATAAACCATAATTAAGCCGAAACCAATCAATAATGTCATGGTCACGAGAAGCGTATAGTCATAATGATGTAGCAACTTTTTCAACATGAAATCCACCTATTTGTGCCCTTATCTAAATGTCTCTGGATACGTTTGTTGGAAGTGATCCATAAACGAGAGCCTGATTTGTCCCCTTAATTGCCAACTCCTAGATACCCGAATTGACAAAAAAGCCCAAACCACAACCATTTGCGGATTGTGAGTTTGAGCAACCAGGTTTATTTCTGTGTCGATGCTTCGTGGAGCGCAGAAACTTGCCGCTCAAGAGAGCTCAGCAGTTCTCGCCCCTCATCCGCACGCACAAGACCAAGGCGAACCGCAAAATCGATCTCACGGGATAAGCCGAACATTTGAGTATCCAATACTTCTTCATACAGGGGGCACTGGGGCATCGTTAAATTTTCCATTTGCACCCCGATCAGCTTCAGTATCTTCTGAGCATCGGCCTGTAACAATTCATAGGCTTTCTCTCGTTTTCCAATCTTCATTTCGACTGACAATTTGCTCCCCCCTTGTCTCAATAACTTTCCTAAAATTTATCTTACCCTCTGTCATGTCAAAAAGCAAGATTAATCACAACCACGGAAATGCACGATCCTGTCTCATCCCCCGATTTCCCCTACTTCACGATTTCTTAAAAAACCTGCTATACTATTCTCAAGGAGGTTATTTCATGCAAGTGAACTGTGCATTATGTGAAAAGATCTGTCAGTTGGATGATCACTCTTCAACTGCAAAGCGACTGAGAAACCGGCCAATTCACACGTATCTCTGTGACGCGTGTAATAAAAGAATCAGTGAGCGAACGAGAGCACGTTGGGCAACTGGTAATTTTTCACTACACTTGCCTCTAGCCGACGGAAAAAAATCACGACGTTTATGAATGCCAATTATTAAGAACGAATCATTTATAAGAGAAACCGGGTAAAAAATGCCCGGTCCTTATTTTGCATCACTTGTGCTCTTCGCTACATTTTCAAGTGAAAAACTTTTACTTTCTTATTTTCCAAGAAAAAAACGTCTGTGCTCATGGAGCACAGACGTTTTTTAAAAAATGCGATCACTTGAAGAATTTATAACGAACTCAATCAAAGAATAACGCAGGTGATCAGCCATTATATTTCGGAATCTTACTTCCTCTTCTTTCAAAACGTTCACGTTCACCCTTATTCAGGATCTTCTTGCGCATACGCACACTCTTTGGTGTAATTTCGCAATATTCGTCATCGTTCAAATAAGACAGAGAATCTTCAAGCGACAGTTTACGTGCCTCTTTCAAAGTAACCGTCTGATCTTTATTTGATGACCGCACGTTCGAAGCGTGCTTAGCCTTAGTAACGTTTACCGTCAAATCATTTTCACGGTTATGTTCGCCGACAATCATACCTTCGTACACATTGACACCTGGTCCGACAAACATCTCCCCACGATCTTCAAGTGCCGCGAGTGAGTATGCTGTTGTTTGTCCTTGATCCATTGAAACCAGCACACCGTTTCTACGTCCACCGATTTCTTCTTTGATGAACGGTGCAAAGTGATCAAATGTATGGTTCAGGATACCATATCCTCGTGTATCAGCCATAAATTGACGGTTATAACCAATTAATCCACGAGAAGGAATCATGAATGTCAAACGCGTTTGACCTGGTTGCTCTTGCCTCATATCTTTTAGTTCAGCTTTGCGTTTACCCATTGATTCAATGACTGCGCCGACATATTCTTCAGGAACGTCGATCTGAACCGCTTCATAAGGTTCGCAGAGTTTCCCATCAACTTCTTTTGTGATTACACTTGGTTTAGAAACAGACAATTCATAACCTTCACGACGCATTGTTTCGATCAGAATGGACAGGTGTAATTCACCACGACCAGAAACGACCCAAGAATCATGTGAATCAGAAGCAGATTCTACCTTCAAGCTGACATCACGTTCCATTTCAGCGAAGAGTCGATCCTCTATTTTACGGCTTGTTACATAGTCGCCTTCTTGACCTGCAAACGGACTCGTATTTGGTAAGAATGTCATTTTTAGCGTTGGTTCATCAATACGCAATGGCGCAAGTGGATCAATTTTATCTACATCATTAATTGTGTCGCCAATATCAATATCCGATACACCGGTAATTGCGATAATATCTCCGGAGTAAGCTTCTTCAATTTCTGTCCGTTTCAGCGCATGATAGCCAAAAAGTTTGGTAATCCGGAACTTCTCAACACTTGCACCGTTATTTTTAACCAGTGCAGCTTCTTCGCCGACTTTGATTTTGCCACGATAAATACGGCCAATACCAATACGGCCAACATAGTCGTTGTAATCAAGCATTGTTACTTGGAACTGCAACCCTTCATCACGATTATCAACCGGTGCCGGCGCATATTTCAGAATCATATCGAGCACAACACTCATATCTTGATCTACATGTTCAGGATCAGTACCAGCAACACCATTTACTGCGGAAGTGTAAACAACTGGGAATTCGAGTTGATCTTCATCAGCACCTAGGTCGATGAATAAGTCAATCACTTCATCAACGACTTCAGCTGGTCTTGCCATTGGCTTGTCGATTTTATTTACGACAACAATTGGTTTTAGATGTTCTTCCAAAGCCTTTTTCAAAACAAAGCGTGTCTGTGGCATACATCCTTCGTAAGCGTCGACGAGTAGAAGAACGCCATCAACCATTTTCATGATTCGTTCCACTTCACCGCCAAAGTCGGCATGTCCTGGCGTATCCACAATATTTATTGTATGGTCTTTGTAAGAAAGACTTGTATTCTTCGCCAAAATAGTAATACCGCGTTCACGTTCAATTGCATTGGAATCCATTGCTCGTTCATTAATGTGTTGATTCTTACGGAATGTCCCTGATTGCATCAAAAGTTTATCGACTAGAGTCGTTTTCCCATGGTCGACGTGTGCAATAATCGCGATATTCCGCAATTCTTCCCTTAATTTTGTCATTTATTCTATACTCTCCTCATAATATCCGTCGCTTCGCATTAGATAGCCGAAACATACACATGCAAATTATTCTCTCACAAGCAACCTTATGTTGTCAATTTTTTCTGTTGATCACGAAATTTATTTTTCTCAAGTTCCCGACCATTTATCATTTGTACTTTACGGAAAAGCGTCCTATGATATCTCCAGGAGGTGTTTCTATGTTCCGAAGTTTATACATTCTGTTCTTAATTTTGACTGCAGCAGGTTTGATCGGTGTAGCTGCAGGGATGGTTTATGGACAGCCACTTTTTATGCTTCTCTGCGCCTTTGCTGTTATCTTGTTTATGTGGCTCAGCTTCATGATCAAAGCGATGCAACAGAAGAAAGAAAATCGAATGTAAAAATTTTATAGTCACTCATTGTGGTTCGTTGAGGCGTTTGCCAGACGCTACTTGTTCCTTAATATGTTGTATCAAATCCTCATATAATCCGGGACGAGCGGCGATTACAGAGGTTTTTGATAGAATATTGATTGGTACACCATCAGCACGGGAATGACATCCGCCGACCTCAGACAATAGGATTAGACCAGCACCATAATCCCATGGGGAAAGCCGCATCGTAAAATAGGCATCAAGAAGTCCCGCTGCCACATACGCCAGTTCAAGAGAAGCTGCACCGTAAGCGCGCGTACCACTGCATCGCTTTATGATTTCAGTAAATACATCTTCATCGATACGCCGATTGGGCTTAAGCCATGTCGGACTTAGATCAATCAACGCGTCATCGATATGAATTTTGGTGAGTGGCTCTAACTTTGCATTGTTTTTATAAGCACCCTTTCCTGAAAGACAATGAAAGAGTTCATCGCCCATTACATCATAGATGAAGGCGGCGCGCCCCTCTCCATTTTCATAAATACCGATCGAAATGGCGAAAAAGCGTTTTTGCATCACATAATTCAGTGTCCCGTCAATCGGATCAAGGAGCCATAATATCCCATTGGTATCTGTAACTTCGTCCCCGTATCCTTCTTCGGAGATAATTCGATGCTCTGGATAATGATCCTTGATCTTACCAACAAGAAAGTGTTCAATCGAGCGATCCATGTTCGTAACGAGATCATTATGTGCACTTTTCTCACTAATTTCTAATGGATTGGTAAGTGAAGCACGCAAGCGAGCAGCTGCTTCTTTGATCCAACCTGTTACTCTCTTCTCAAGCATTGCCCATTCAGTTTGATTCATTTTTTCACTCCCGGTTCTGCGTCTTCATCTAAGACGCCTTTCGTTTAAAATTAATACTACATCATTTAGAGATAAAAATAAAAATCGCCGCTGATTGTGGCGATTTTTTTTTAATTTCAATTGCGAAATTTCGAATATCCAGATTAAAAAATGTTGTACGAATTAGAGAATAGTTATATCTCCAGAAGTAGCATTTCTTTTCGCAGTTTTTCCAATCTTTGTTTGCACAACTTAATGGTTTTGTAGTCTTTCTTCATTAGGGCATGATGCAAAGTCATCAGTTCAGTGTCAATCTCCACACGTACTTTAGGGATCCTCTTTTCTGCGTCCTTCCTGCTCAGTGTCTGATTGAACGCTTTCATGGCAATTGCCACTTCCCTTCAGGAGTCATTGTAATGAGCAAAGGAACATAACTATTTTCAACCCGAGTAATTGATTATGTTTCTCTAGTTTATGCTGTCGTACCGCGCTTATTTCCATAATAATTCTCATTCTTCAAAAGCTTTCAGCCCAATTCACCATTGAAGCTGTGGTAGACTATGAGAAACAAGGAATGTTTGAATAAGGAGTGAACAGCATGTCTCTGAACGGTTTTACAAAAAAGGATTTTGAGTTGATGGAACTTCCCGGCCTCGAAAACCGGATGAATGCCATCAAAGAACAGATTCAACCGAAATTTAAAGGATTGGCAGATCAGCTCGTCCCCTTTTTAAATAAACAGACCAATGCATTTTTCTACACTCATATTGCCCGTCATGCACGTCGAACAGTGAATCCACCCGACAGCACTTGGTTTGCGTTAGCGGAGGATAAACGTGGTTATAAAAAATATCCGCATTTTCAATTTGGTATCTGGCAATCGCATTTGTTTTTCTGGCTCGCATGTATTGATGACTATCCGGACAGAAAGGAGCTTGGAGAATCATTATTATCGAGAATACCTGAGATCATGGATAATACACCGCGTTATTTTTGTTGGTCGATGGATCATACGGATTCCGCGTACGTCATTCACGAAAAGATCAGTGCTGATCAGCTAACAAAAATGTTCAACCGCCTGAGTAAAGTACGTAAAGCAGAGTTACTATGTGGCGTAGTCATTTCAAAAGAAGACCCACGAGCAAGAAATGGAAAACAATTAGCAGACTACCTAAAGGATCAAGCAAACAAACTTCTTCCCCTTTATCAACTTGCGAAGCACTGCGCGCACACGTCAGTATCCTCTTCTTGAAAAAAATTCTTACATAGGTTAAGGCCTGAGTAAATTGATTTTACTCAGGCCTTTTTTATTCTAAATTATTTATTTTTAGTAGAACTACTTAAAGTTAGTACTCGTTATTTTGCAATATGAATCGGTCTACCAAGAACAACGTCCGCTGCTTCCATAGCCATTTCCCCAAGTGTCGGGTGGGCATGGATGGTCAAAGCAATATCTTCAACGGTCATCCCGGATTCAATAGCTAAGCCGAATTCAGCGATCATATCACTAGCGCCTGTACCAACAATTTGCGCACCGAGAACTAATCCATCGGATGCCCGTGATACAATCTTAAGAAATCCATCTGTCTCACCTAATGAAAGCGCACGTCCATTTGCTGCAAAAGGGAATTGACCCGTTTTCACTTCAAATCCTTCTTTGATTGCTTCATCTTCAGATAAACCTACTGATGCGATTTCAGGATCTGAGAAGACGACTGCCGGCATGACATGATAATCCACTTCCGCTGCCTCTCCGTTAATCGCTTCGGCTGCAACTTTTCCTTCATAAGAGGCTTTATGCGCAAGTGCAAGTCCTGCTACAATATCACCGACTGCATAGATTTTTTCAGACGTTGTTTTTCCTTGCTTATCGACCTTGATTAATCCTCGATCCGTGACCTCAACTCCCGCCAAGTCCAGGCCAAGATCTTTTGTATTCGGTCGGCGTCCTACTGTAACCATGACATAATCCGCATCGAAGACTTGTACTTTCCCTTTCACTTCTGCAGTCACAGCTACACCATTTGCGGATTCTTCAACACTTTTTGCCAAAGCATTCGTATAAATGGTAACGCCTTTTGCCTTTAATTTCTTCTTTACTGGGGCAATGAGACGTTTTTCAAATGCAGGGAGAATGGAAGGTGTACCTTCGAGAATGATCACCTCTGTACCAAATCCGGCAAAAGCCGAACTCAATTCAATACCAATATACCCGCCGCCAATAACGACAAGTTTTTTTGGTACTTCTTTTAAGGCGAGAGCTCCTGTTGAGGAGAGTACACGATCACTCCATTTAAATCCGGGAATCTCAATTGGGCTTGATCCGGTAGCAATAATGCAGTGGTTAAATTTGTATCGGGATGACTCATAGCCGTGGTTCACCCGTACAACATCAGTGTCCACGAATAAAGCTTCGCCTTCGACGAGTTCAATACCGTGTGCTTTAAATAGTCCTTTAACGCCGCCCGTCAGACGATCAACAACCTGACTCTTCCATTCTTGAACCTTAAGAAAATCAACACTCACATTCTCCGCTGTAATACCAAAAGCTTCAGAATGATTCATTTGTTCATACCGATGGCTTGCAGAAATTAATGCTTTTGAAGGAATACATCCAACATTCAGGCAGACTCCGCCGACATGCTCCTTTTCAATCACAATTACCTTCTGACCAAGTTGAGCAGCACGAATTGCAGCAACATAACCACCGGGTCCAGCGCCAATGACCACTGTATCCACTTCCGTTGTAAACTCACCTACTACCATCTCTACCCCTCCAAGATAAGTCTTTGTGGATCTTCTAACAATCTTTTTATTTTGTTCATTGCTCTTTGAGCGGTTGCCCCATCGATCAGACGATGGTCAAAACTCATGGACAGAGCGAGAATCGGTGCAGCAACAATTTGACCATCTCGAACAATGGCCTTTTCAGAAATCCTACCCACACCAAGAATGGCTGATTCAGGCTGATTAATAACAGGAGTAAACCATTGTCCTCCTTCAGATCCAATGTTAGAAATTGTGCAGGTTCCGCCCCTCATCTCATCTGAAGTCAGCTTACCTGTTCTCGCTTTTTCAGCAAGTTCTTGGATTTCTTGAGCTATAGCATACATTGACTTTGTCTCAGCATGCTTCACAACGGGAACGACCAAACCAGCATCCGTATTCGCAGCAATGCCGATATTATAGTACTTTTTGTAAACAATTTCCTGGTGCTCTTCATCGAGTGAAGCATTAATAATTGGAAATTCTTTTAATGCTGCAATAAGTGCCTTTAAAATATATGGAAGATAGGTTAATTTTACGCCATTTTTCTGTGCTTCTATTTTAAATAATTGTCGATGTGCGACCAATTTGGTGACATCAACTTCATCCATGAGCGTTACATGAGGTGCTGTTTGCATGGATTGTGCGGTTGCGCGAGCGATTGCTCGACGAATCCCCTTAAATTTCTCACGAATTTCCATCCCATCAACATGGTCATTATTGGAATTTTGAACAACCTTCTCAGAAGGATCTTCTGCTTCAGTTATTGGGGTTTCACTTTGCTTTTCGTCGGTCGTCGGTTGATTCAGGAACAGATCAATATCTTCTTTTAGTACTCGTCCGTTCGTTCCTGATCCTGTAACTAAGGAAAGATTGACTCCTTTATCTCTTGCGTATTTGCGTACAGACGGCATAGCAATAATCATCGGATGCTCATTTTTCTCCGATTTTTCAGGAACTGTTGTCTCCTGTTTCAGATCTTGTTCATGAACAGCCGCAAATTGAAGATCTTCGTGAGCAGGAACAGCATCTCCATCATTTTCATTCTCTCCATCGTCTGATTCGAGAGTAATGACCACTGTACCCACTTCAACAACTTGGCCCTCTTCTGCATCGAGCGTTAATACCTTGCCATTAACAGGTGAAGGTATTTCTACAACCGCTTTATCATTTTGAACTTCCGCTAATGTATCGTCCTCTCGGACAGTATCTCCTGGTTTGACAAACCATTTAAGTATTTCACCCTCATGAATGCCTTCACCGATATCCGGTAATTTAAACAAATAGGCCAACGGCGTTCACTCTCCTTCACTTCATCAACATCCATCAATTTTGATAAGCACGATTTTTACTGGATCAGAAAACTAAGTAACAAATTTTTCTCTTAAAAAGTTATCGTCTCTTTTACTTTTGAAATAATGTCCTTTTCATTCGGCAGCCAGACATCCTCTGCAGCAGCGAATGGGAAAACACTATCAGGTGCTGTAACTCTGCCTACTGGGGCATCAAGAGACAATAAAGCACGATCATTGATTTCTGCAATAATAGTCGAGGCAATGCCTGCTTGTTTCTGAGCTTCTTGAACGACAATCGCTCGATTCGTTTTCTTTACAGATTCAGCAATCGTATCGACATCAAGAGGACTGATTGTGCGTAGATCTATGACTTCACAATCAATGCCCTCTTTCTTTAATTGGTCCGCAGCCTTCAGAGCAGTTCGCACCATTGCACCATAGGTAATGATCGAAATATCGGTGCCTTCTCGAGCTACATTGGCTTTGCCAATTTCAATGGTGTACGCATTCTCTGGCACTTCTTCTCTAAAAGATCGATACAATTTCATATGTTCTAGAAAGATAACAGGATCATTGTCACGAATTGCAGAAATCAGCAATCCTTTTGCATCATATGGATTTGAAGGGATGACTACTTTTAACCCGGGACATTGGGCAAATAGACCCTCGAGATTGTCCGCATGAAGTTCAGGTGTTTTTACACCTCCGCCAAATGGCGAACGGATGGTGACCGGTGCATGATAAGCACCTCCGGATCGATACCTTAATCTGGCGAGTTGTGAGGCAACACTATCCATCGCTTCAAATACAAAGCCAAAAAACTGAATTTCCATTACCGGTCTGAAATTCTGCAATGCCAAACCTAGGGCGAGTCCTCCAATTCCTGATTCTGCTAAAGGCGTGTCAAATACACGTTCCTCGCCAAATTCATCAAAAAGTCCTTCTGTTGCGCGGAATACGCCTCCATTTTTCGCAACGTCTTCACCAAAGACCAAGACATTCTCATCATGACGAAGTTCTGTTCGCATCGCATCAGTGATCGCCTGAATCATTGTCATTTGTGTCAATGCTGATCACCTTCCCGTTCTCTGTAAGCAGCCAACTGCTCTTCAACGTTCTTTGTCGGTGCTTCATACATAAAGCTGAGTAAATCTGTTACTTTTTGTTTAGGAACTCCATCCGCCTGCTTTAAGGCTTTTGCGACATCTTCTTTTGCCTTTTCAGAGGCCTGTTCCTCATCATCTTTGGTCCATAGGCCAAGCTGTTCCAAGTAATAACGGAAACGAATCAATGGATCTCTTTTCTCCCATTCACCCGTTAACTCTTCGGTCCGATACCGCGTCGGATCATCTCCCGCCATCGTGTGCGGTCCATATCTATACGTCAACGTCTCAATTAATGTCGGTCCTTCCCCGGCAATTGCACGCTCACGGGCATTCTTAGCAGCGGCATACACAGCAAGCGGATCCATTCCATCGACTTGAATACCATGGATGCCCGCAGCCACCGCTTTCTGAGCTAATGATTGAGCTGCTGTTTGTTTTTCAACGGGCACAGATATTGCAAAGCGATTGTTTTGGCAAATAAAGACTGCCGGTGCTTTATAGATGCCTGCAAAGTTCATTGCTTCATAAAAGTCCCCTTGCGAAGTTGCTCCGTCGCCGAAATAGCAGAAGGCAATCTGCTTTTTGCCTCTCTTTTTCAAACCGAGAGCAACACCAGCAGTCTGAGTACACTGTGCACCGATAATGATTTGGGGCATTACAGCATTCAGCGTGTCAGGATACTGACCGCCTTCAAAATGTCCTCTTGAATAGAGAAATGCCTTATAGAGTGGCAGACCATGCCATACCAGCTGAGGTATATCTCTATAGGACGGAAGTAGCCAATCGCCTTTGTCCATTGCAAATTCACTTGCAACCATTGAAGCTTCCTGGCCGGCGACCGGCGCGTAAAAGCCAAGACGTCCTTGCCTATTCAATTTAAGTGCACGCTGATCCCATACCCTTGTATAGACCATGCGCCACATCAATTCTCTTAATTGATCATCAGTCATTTCAGGTTTACTTCGATCGTCAACGACATGCCCTTGTGTATCAAGGATACGTAGCGTTGAAAACGCATCCTCAATCTGCTCAGTATGATTTACAGGCAAGTCCCTCACCTCTTCCCATCAGTATTCATGTTTCCATGTTTCAACTAAAGTGATTTATTTCACTAAAGCGTTTTCAGTTAAATGAAACATCTCGCGGCAAGCCACTTTCTGAAAAGTTAAAAATCATTTCACCTATTGTTACGTTTATTCTCAAAAACCCCTTAGGAACAGGTAAAAACAGTCCTGACTATATACAGGATTTTTCCATTTTAGTTTATAATACTTCATTTAACTAAGTCAAACCAAAGGCTTTGGCTCATGATCAGCACAGCGAAAGACGAATCAGTGAGGTAAACATTTTGTACGTTTAATGATACACTAGAATTAGCAGAAAAAAGAAGCAGTCCATGGTGTGACTGTTGTACTGAATGGCAGAAGGAGTGGCTCTAATCATGATTACGATGGAAGATATAATTCGAGAAGGCAATCCAATACTTAGACAAGTTGCGCGTGAGGTGCCGCTGCCCGCTACAGAAGAAGAAAAAGATACATTGAAAAAGATGCTTGAATTTCTCAAAAATAGCCAGAACGAAGAGGTTGCAAAAAAATATGGTCTACGTGCAGGCATTGGAATTGCGGCACCTCAAATTGCCATCAGCAAGCGAATGATTGCATTATATTTGGACGATGAAAGTGGCAAACATTACGAATACATGCTGTTCAATCCGAAAATCATCAGTCATTCTGTTGAAAACACTTATCTTGAAGGCGGTGAAGGGTGTCTCTCAGTTGATCGAGAAGTTCCCGGGTATGTTCCTCGTCACGCAAGGGTTAAAGTAAAGGCATTTGATATTGACGGAACGCCATTAACTTTACGGCTTAAAGGTTATCCCGCCATTGCGATCCAGCATGAGATTGACCATTTGGACGGCATTTTGTTTTTTGATCATATTAATAAAGAAGATCCATTTAAGATTCCAGATCATATTGTTGAAAGTGATCTTTACTGATGACCCCATATAAATGTAAAAGAGCCGCAAAATCGTGGCTCTTTTTCTATGCACTGCTCCATAACATCAATACTTTTCTTACAATAACCCAATCTGTTGTAATCCATGATAAATACCATCTTTTTGAACAGATGTCGTAACAAGATCTGCTGATTTTTTTGCAGCTTCCACAGCATTGCCCATTGCAATTCCTGTTCCGACATAGGAGAGCATTTCCACATCATTATTTCCATCTCCGAATGCACAGGCGTCCTCAGGAGTAAAATTCAATATTTTCAACAGTTGTTTGATCCCTTCTGCTTTCGAACCATTATGTGGAATGACATCCACGCCGCATTCATGCCACCGTACATATCTTAATGTGTTAAGAGGCGTTTGTTCTAAGAATTCACGATTATCTTGCTCTGAATAGAAAAGCAGGCCTTGATAAACATCATGCTCTTTGTAAAAGTCAGGATCGGTTTCAGGAAAAGGCAAAGGCAACTTTAAGCTTTCAATGCCCATAATCGCCTCACGTGAAGCTGTTCTGTGCATTTTCATTGTCTCTTCATTAACAAAGGCAAGTGAAAAGCCTTGTTTCTCAGCGCCTGAAACCAACAATTTAAGCAACGGTTTCTGGATAGGATTGGTGTACACAGGGGCGTCTTCATGAACAACAAAAGAACCATTGATGCTTACAAAGGTATGAATAGTTAATTGCTGTCTCAGTTTACGGAACATGAATGGGGCACGACCCGTAGCAATTGCTGTAATCACACCTTTGCTCTGAAGCTTATGTATCGCTTCTGCCGTCGAATCCGGTACTGTTTTGTTCTGATCGTACAACGTATCATCGATATCAAAAAAAACAATCTTTGGTTTAGCCAATTTCTGAATCCCCCAGTCTGTAGATTGTGTAGCGATCACGCATCGTGCCAAAGCTGATCGTCTAAAAGCGCTCATAACCTTTTCATTATAGCAGTTTACACAGTTATATTCGTTATTACAGAATGATTTTTTGAGCATTGTCAAAGCTAAAGGTATCGATCAATATCATGTACAGATCACCACTTCATTCAAGATGATTTGCTGATTTCTTTAGGAAACAAAACTCGGACAGTGAAAAAGCTCGGCATTTCATATATAATGGTCTTTAGAATCAATTTTTTTGGAGGGAGCATGGATTATGATTTTTAAAGTATTGTATCAAGCTTCGAAAGACGAGGTTCCGGTTCGTGAACAAACGGAAACGCTTTATCTAGAAGCTACTGATGTACGCGATGTACGTAAAAAACTTTTAGACAGGCCCTATAATGTGGAATTTATTCAACCCCTAACCGGAAAATTTCTCGATTATGAAAAAAAGTCTGCCGAATTTAAACTGGAGAAGATATAACCCTATGAAATTTGTTAAAAACCATCAAACTGCCGTATTTTCCCTCGGCGGACTAGGCGAAATCGGCAAAAACACCTATGCTGTTCAGTTTCAAGATGAAATTATTGTCATTGATGCTGGAATAAAATTTCCGGAAGATGAGTTATTGGGAATTGATTACGTCATCCCGGATTACAGCTACCTGGTGAAAAACGCCGATAAAATTAAGGGCTTGTTCATTACTCACGGACACGAAGATCATATTGGCGGCGTTCCTTATTTACTGCGTGCAGTAAACATTCCCATTTACGCCGGCAAACTGGCAGCAGGCTTGATTCGTAATAAGCTTGATGAACACAATCTTCTAAGGCAAACCGTTATTCACGAAGTTACCGAAGATGATGTCATCAAGTTTCAAAAAACTTCGGTCAGTTTTTTCCGTACTACACACAGTATTCCTGACTCGTACGGAATTGTCGTCAAAACGCCTCAAGGAAATATTGTGGAAACAGGTGATTTCAAGTTCGATTTCACACCGGTTGGCGGTCAAATTGCCAATTTAACAAAAATGGCGGAAATCGGAAAGGAAGGCGTGCTTTGTCTGATGTCGGACAGCACCAATGCCGAAGTGCCTGGATTCACCATGACTGAACGTGAGGTTGGCGAAAATATCAAAGATATATTCCGGAAAGTAAATGGCCGGATAATCTTTGCGACCTTCGCTTCTAATATCCATCGTTTACAGCAAGTAGTCGATGCTGCAGTGGAAACAAACAGAAAAATAGCGGTTTTTGGTCGGAGCATGGAAGCATCGATCACCATTGGTGAGGAGCTCGGCTACATCAAAGCGCCAAAGGATACGTTCATTGACCATTCACAATTAAATCAACTACCCGATCAAGAAGTTACAATACTCTGCACGGGTAGCCAAGGTGAACCAATGGCCGCACTCTCTCGCATTGCCAACGGAACACATAGGCAGATCCAAGTACAACCTGGTGATACGGTCATTTTCTCCTCCTCACCAATTCCTGGAAATAAAGTGAGTATTAATCGGACAATCAATCAGCTCTATCGGGCCGGTGCCGATGTTATCCACGGAAAATTGAGCAACATTCATACCTCGGGACATGGTGGTCAAGAAGAAGAAAAGCTGATGTTACGCTTGCTTAAGCCGAAATTTTTCATGCCTATCCATGGTGAATATCGAATGCTCAAAAAACACGTCGAAACTGCACACGGCTGCGGGATCCCTTTTGATCATTCATTCATCATGAATATTGGTGATGTCTTAGCACTGGATCAAAATTCTGCAAGTGTTACAGGAAAAATACCATCAGGATCTGTATACATTGATGGGAGCGGCATTGGAGATATCGGTAATATCGTCCTTCGCGACCGTAAAATTTTGTCAGAAGAAGGATTAGTGATCGTCGTTGTAAGCGCCGATATTTCTGCACATAAAATTCTAGCCGGTCCCGATATCATTTCTCGTGGTTTTGTCTACATGCGGGAATCTGGAGATTTAATTAATGAAGCACAAAATCTCCTTGCAGCTCGGCTTCAGGAAGTCATTCAACGAGAAAAGTTGCAATGGTCTGAGATAAAAAGCGAGGTCACCGATCTATTGCAGCCGTTTCTTTATGAACGGACACGTCGTAGGCCAATGATTCTTCCGATTATTATGGAAGTTGATGAAAAAGCAAACAAACAGGTTGAAAGCAGCAATTAATCATTAAGAAAAGGCACAAGGAGACAATAATTATTGTTTCCCTGTGCCTTTTCTTTTTTCTGATTCTCAAAACAATACTTTATTGGAACTATTTATTTGCCTCATTCCGGATGGCCACTCGATTTCTGGATCTCAGAAACGCGGATAAAACAATTAGAGAAACAATCATGACACTGATAAAGAACCAACGGGAATTTGCCCACAAAGCTAAATGATGGTCCATCATAATATCCGGATAAATCAAAAATGGAAAATGAGACAATGTGTAACCAATCAACGCAAAAAAATATTGCAGCATAACAAGAATGAAAAAGCCTTTATATCTCCTCATAAAAACGAGCGAGACCGCGCCAAGAAGAGAAATAAGGGAGAGCATAAACATCCACGAAACATCAAGTGTACTCGTAAAATGTTGTGGATTCTGTCGTTCAAGTCCAAGAAATACAAGACCACTCGCAAGCACTGTCGGCATACTCCAAAACAAAGCAATATTACGAAAATGTTCAACGAGCGACTCATTTTTGCTGCGCATCCCAAAGTGAATGAGGTACATTGCACTTATATAAAAAATGCTCACAACGGCAATGATCATTACAGACCAAAAATAAAAATTCGATAATAAATGGACCACAAATGATCCTAAATGCCCGGTTCCGTAACCTGAAAATCCCCCTTCACTGATCACAAGAACAATGCTGAGTACAATGGGAACAAAAATCCCGGTGATCCCATTCCCCATGAAGAACAATTTTTTCAAACGATTTTCTTTTGGCAGCAAATCTGCTAAAGCCGCACATGTTCCTTTTAAAACCGTTAATGTAAGCGCAAGAACACCACAAAAGACCAATGGCATTTGGAAGTTAAGAATAATCTCCGGTGACAAACTCAGTACTGCCGTAAAGAGCAAAATGAAGCCAATATTCATAATTTCTGAAAGAGGTGACATCCAATAGAGTAATGGTGAAATGATTTGCTCACCAAGATTTCTTTGCTGACTGTAGAAAAGATAAAATGCTGTTCCGAAGTCAATGGATGCCGCAATCATATAGCAATAAATAATAACCCAAAGAATAATTAAGATCAATTGTTGCACCATTCTTTGCAACGCCCCAGTCTTTAACCATAATTCACAGATGAAATAGAGTACCATTATTTATTATACCAAAGTACTTAGAATCATCATCAATTAAGTGATTTCTGACTATGTGTCAAGCTTCTCCCGAATGCCTTCTTTAGAAGGACATTATTAACTACAAAGTATTATTTCTTCTAGAGGGTCTTAGCCAATTGAGGCGTTCATTGCTCGCTTGTCGCAGGTGTCCCTTCTAATTTTCCCATACATTCTGCGGGGCATCACAGACTTGTGATTACAGGAGTTCTCCCGCGTCTTGCACCATCACTTCCTAATTGTGTTCAGTGCTAACGGCCATCATTCAGTTTAGTTGTTAAGTGCCTCAGAAACGGACAGATCGAATTCTTTGATGCTCCCCAAGCCTTTTTGGCATAACATAACACAGAAACAATAGGAGAAGGGGATACCGTGGGCTCAAATAATATTGGTGAGAATGACTATAACTTTGCTGATCTTTTGCAATTAATCGGACAATGGTTAACGACAACAGGTGATACGTTCAGTCTTGTTGGGCAAATTATGGCGTTAGAAAAAGACAGAAATGATGCTATTCAAACGCAAATTGATAAACAACAAGAAGCATTACAAAAACAGCAATCCGATCAGCAAGTCCAACAACAAATTGCAAAGATGCAGGAACAAATCAATCACTTGCAAAATCAAATTGATAAAAAGGACTTGAATAAGTTGGATTAAAACAAAAATGATTTTGTGCACGCGCATTATAAAAGTCCCTATTAAGAAAAATTGGACATCGATTGCTTACATGCCGCGGGGGCACTGTGAGCCTCTCGAACAGACAAAAGTCTGCGGGATCTCACGGCTCCTGATCCCCGGCGTTTCACATCTTCAATGCATTATTTCGCAACAAAGGTTTAAGCTGTCTTTTTTTTTAAAAAAAATTGGCTTCGCCACGCCTCATGTAAAGGTAAAGGCGTTGTCCACCTATGCTAACTTTCGCTAATCTTTTTAAGATTTTATACTTTCTTAGTGTACAAAAGAGACGGAACGAACGATCGTCCCGCCTCCTGCTTAAGCAGCTGTTAACCGCTTCTTTCTTCTATTAAAGTAAGTTTGAAAGATCAAACATGTAATGTTTCGTCGCCTGGGTGCCAGTTTGCAGGGCAAAGTCCACCCGATTGGAGTGCCTGAAGCACACGAAGTGTTTCATCGACGTCACGGCCAATATTGTTGTCATTCACAACAGCATAACGCAGATCTCCTTCTGGGCTGATGATGAATAAGCCACGAAGTGCAACGCCTTCTTCAGGAATTAATACACCATACTTTTCTGCAACTTCTTGAGTGTGGTCAGCTGCAAGTCTGAAATTGATCTTGCCAATGCCGCCTTCTTTTCTAGAGGTCTTCATCCATGCTTGGTGTGTATAAATTGTGTCGCATGAACATCCGATAATATCTGCGCCAAGGTCAACGAATTCATCATAGCGATCGCTGAACGCAGTGATTTCTGTAGGACATACGAATGTGAAGTCCATTGGATAGAAGAAAAAGACCGTCCACTTTCCAGCCTTACTATTTTCTTCCAAATTGGCCTTACTAAAAGAACCATCTGCATTCACACAATCAAGATCGAACAATGGAGCCTTTGCACTAACAAGACGTTCTACCATATTGTAATAATACCTCCTGAAAAATGTACTTATTGCCTCACCTAATGAGGATATGTCATTATTATAGTATTGGATTATTTTTAAGTCAATATTAATTAATAATTAATGTAAATTAAATATAAACATAGATTAATAATGCTATTTGGTCAATGCATTAAAGTTCACAAATTATCATTTAGATAGTTTATTATCAAGTGTTTGATTCTAGCCCTCAAATTATTATCTTATTTTATCATAGCACGTTGTGCACTTTTCTCCCATTGAAACGCTTGCCTCACTTATTTTTCCCTAATCCATTCCATATCAGACGTTTACATTTCCCAAACTGCGCGGCGGATCTCTTATCTCGTGATCAATCGGAACGCTCCGCGGGCGTCTTGAATCTTGGTCGCATTTTTACGTTAAAAAAATTTAATCTGTCTTTTCTATTGAAAAAGCCGAAACGAATTTTCTCGTCCCGGCAACCCTAAGCATCCATTCTATTAAAGAATTTCTCTTAAATAAGTACTGACCACTTTTACACCTTGAGCCAATGCTGATTCATCTGGTTTAAAATCAGCCGAATGTAGGCTTGATGTTTCCCCAACCCCAAGCCAAAACATAAAGCCAGGCAATTCTTTAAGAAAATAACCGAAATCCTCGCCTGTCATTGCATCACCGCAAATAACATAAGGAAACCCATTACTTGCGCAGAATCTGATGAACGGATCTACATCTTCCTTGCGATTATATACTTGATAGTAATTGGCTCCATAATCTATTTTACTTTCACAATGATAAGCAAGTTCAATGGCTTTTGCATGGCATTCGATATCATTTTTGATCAAAGCCATGGTTTCTTGATTCAGCGTTCTGATTGTTCCTTCAACACGTGCATGCTCAGCAATAATATTCTGTTTCGTGCCGCCACTCATTTTTCCAATAGTGAGCACAGCAGCATTCAACGGATTGACACGCCTGGCGACGATCGTTTGAAGACCAACAACAAAATGACTAGCGGCAACAATCGTATCGTGTGTTAAATGCGGGTAAGCGGCATGTCCGCCTTTACCAAAGAAATCAATAAAAAGTTCTGAAGTATTTGCAAAGAGAATACCCTCTTTTGTCGCTACCGTACCTGCAGGAAAATCTGGAGAAACATGTAATCCGAAAATCAGGTCGGGCTTCCATGCTTGAAACTCGTCACTTTCCATGAGAGGCAGTGCCCCTCCAGGACCTTCTTCAGCAGGTTGAAAAATGAAAAGTGTATCATCCTTTACCGGATTGCTGACAACATTCTCCAATGCACCAAGTGCAATGGTCATATGAAAATCGTGACCACAAGCGTGCATCTTACCATCATGCTTTGATTGAAACGGATAGCCTGTGTTTTCTTTCACAGGTAAAGCATCGATATCGGTGCGATAACCGATCAATCGACTGGGGTTGGTACCTGCCACACGGACAAGCAAACCTGTTTTCCATTTTTTAACTTGCAACCGCTCTTGAGGTAACCGTCCGATTTGATCCAACAAAAAAGCCTGTGTCTCTACTTCTTCAAATCCAATTTCAGGAATTTGGTGCAGAGCACGTCTGACTGCAACATAATCCATGATAAGTCCCTTCCTGTTTCTACACGTAGTAATGCGCTCTATTAAAGCTGACGCAATTCCTGCATAATTTCAGTCTTGGAACGCGTTTTTTCATCGATTTTCTTGATAACACGTGCTGGAGCACCGACAACAACAGTGTATTCTGGAACATCTTTTGTGACGATTGCACCGGCAGCGACTACAGAACCCTTTCCAATACGTACGCCTTCAAGAACAACTGCATTGGCACCGACAAGAACGTCATCTTCAATAACAACCGGCTGTGCGGACGGCGGCTCAACCACGCCAGCCAATACTGCACCTGCGCCAATATGACAATTCTTCCCAACCGTTGCACGACCGCCAAGTACCGCATTCATGTCGATCATTGTCCCTTCACCGATCACAGCACCGATATTGATTACAGCACCCATCATGATCACAGCTTGTTTCCCAATTTCAACCTTCTCACGAATCAGAGCACCTGGTTCGATACGTGCTTCAATTCCTTTGAGATCGAGTAATGGAACTGCAGAATTTGAAGCATTGTTTTCAACAACGTAATCTTCAATTTTGTCCTTGTTTGCCGTAAGAACCGGTTCGATATCTTTCCAGTCGCCAAACAACGTGCCCATGCCCGCACTAATAAACGTTTTTACATTTTCGCCAAATGAAAGGTCGGCTAAATCACCTTTTATGTAAACTTTTACAGGCGTTTTTTTCACACTGTTTTGCAGAAAAGAAATTATTTCATACGCATCCATTTGTTCCAATACAAGCCCCTCCTGAAATTTCATTTCATAAGTAATATTAAAGGATTTTATGTGAAAAGTCTATGACGCACAAGGTCGATAAAAGCTCGAACTTGTTTCAATTTTAGCGCTTCCTTGTCATATAAAAGCCAATTTTCTCGAACAAGAGGTGCTCCCTGTTGATCAAGTAATGGAATACGATGGACACGATCTTGGTTGGTAAGACTAATCGATGGCAGTACCGCATAACCAATTCCATGCGTCACCATTTGTTTGCATGTCTCAATTTGATCCACCATTATTGTTCGGCTGGGCAGCCTAAGGTTTCGTGAACGCCACCAATTCTGAATTACTTGATCATAGGAGGAATCACTACGAAATTGTATATACGGACGCTCTTCAGTTTGCAAGTCGCGTAAATCTGTCATCTTCGAATCAACAAATTGCAGTGGATCCGAAAATAGGTGCAACTTCCCTCCAGCCCAGTTGGGGTTACCCCGAACAATAGCCGCATGGCATTCAGAGTGATACAACTGATCAAGAATGCCGCTTGACCAACCGGTTGTTAATGATATTTTAACTAATGGATAACTCTCGACAAATGCCTTCAATACATTCGGCAACCAATATTGTCCATTAACTGATGAAACCGCAAGTTGGAACGATCCATAAATCTCTGATTCATTTGCTTCAAGCTTTGCACGAAGCTCTGAAGCTCGTTCAAGAGTGTCTTGAGCAAATTTTTCAATTGCTTCGCCTTCAGCAGTCAATGTAACTCCCCGTTTTGAACGAACAAATAATTGAGTATTCCATTCTCTTTCTATCGTCATTAATCTTTGACTAAGCGCTGATTGGGATATAAACAATTTTTCCGAAGCTCTTCTCATACTGGCTTCGGCAGATAATACGGTGATTAACTCAAGATCTGAAAGTTTCATTCACGATCCTCCTGTTTAACAGTAACCCATGCCTTCAATCTGCAACCAACTCTCTCAATTGTATACGTTTGGTAGACAAAAAAAAGAGACATGCTATAATGTATTTAAAATAAATGTTGTCCTGCGCTAAGGAGGGACTTTTTCTTCATGTCTGATTTCCTACAGGTAGGTATATCTCAGGAAAGTAGTTCTATTTACTCTGAGGATATCGAACAAAAGAGACAGGAATTATTGATTACTGCGAAGCAACATGGAATATTTGCCGAAGAAACGCTGCGATGCAGTCAAGAACTCGACCTCATGATTATCGATATACAAGAAAAAAATTCGCCGATGCGTGCAACAATTCATTCCTTATAAGTTTAACTCAAATTTTATCCGGCTCACAGCCGGCACATTTTTACATTTTATTGAAAACGTTTTCTTACCCACCCAAACTAAAATTATTTAAAATCGGCTCAAAAAAAAAGCTCGCAAATGCGAGCCCCTCACAATACCCAATTCAATAATCGATAAACAATTGATGCAATCAGTGCCGTGCATGGCAATGTAATCACCCAGGTAATGACAATATTCAAGGCCATTCCCCAGTTAACCCCTTTCACACGTTCAGCAGATCCTACACCTAATATTGATGAAGTAATGACATGTGTCGTACTTACCGGGAAATGAATCGAAGTGAACCCAAAAATAATCGCAGCTGACGAAAGGTCGGCCGCAGCGCCGTTGATGGGTTGAATCTTCATAATTTTACTGCCAACAGTATGAATGATCCGCCAGCCGCCTAGCGAGGTCCCCATCGCCATAGCAAATCCGGCTGCAACACGCACCCACATAGGAATTTCAACATGGGTTAAATAATGTGATGCAACCAACGCCATGGTAATAATCCCCATTGTTTTTTGTGCATCATTTGTACCATGAGCAAAGGATTGTAATGCTGCTGTGAATATTTGAAGCAATCGAAACCGTCGATTTGTTTTTACAAGTGAGAAATTATGAAAAAGCAACGTAAAAAGTTTCATCACAATAAAGCCTACTGTAATCGCCGCAATTGGCGAAATAATCAGTGCTTCAAAAATTTCGATAAATCCTTTATAGTTCAATGCACCAAATCCAAGTGCTGAGATTCCCGCGCCAGCTAGTGATCCGATAATCGCATGGGAAGAGCTGCTCGGCACGCCCAAGAACCAAGTGGCAAGATTCCATATAATTGCACTAATCAGTGCCGACATGACAATGATTAATCCTGTAGTTTCATCCTTAATGGAAAAAGGGTCAATGACGCCTTTACTAATCGTTTGAGCAACACCCGTAAACAAAATTGCACCTAAGAAGTTCATCGTTCCCGCCAAAATAATCGCTGCACGCGGTCGAAGAGCACGCGTAGAAACCGAGGTGGCAATCGTGTTTGCGGTGTCATGAAAACCATTAATGAAATCGAACATAAACGCCAAAAATACGATCATCAGCGTCAACGCAAATAAACTTTCCATGATTTTATAACCCTTTCCGCAAATTAATGAGTGCGTAAAATACTAAGAACCTTAAAACGATTGTTTCATTACCAATGACTTAGCGGCACATCATTCCATGCAGCATAAAATCTCTTATGCTTGATTGAGTAAAATTTTTCGTTGTGCTTTACTTAGGCATTTCGCATCATAATCGTCTCGAGCGTATCGGCTACATCCTCACAACTATCGGCTACACTTTCTAACATTTCATAGAGTTCTTTATATTGAATGATTTTTATTGCATCTTTTTCATTTTTAAACAGATTAGTAATGCACTTTACAAGCAGTTCATCACATTCCGTTTCATAATCGTTAATTTTAATGACACTGTTACGAATACCTGATAGATTTTTTTTGCTCATCAATGTAATGGCTTGTGCAATTTCTTTGGCAGACTCATAAAGATAGCCCACAAATTCAACCATATATTCGTCTGCGTGAGATATGCCATAGATCTCCAATCCCATTGACCATTCTTCAAATCCATCCAGTACATCATCCATCTTCATCGCTAATTCAAGAATATCCTCTCGTTGCAATGGTGTAACGAAAGTCTTATTTAGCGCAATGATGAGTTCGTGAACATAAGAATCGCCTTTACGTTCGAAGCTTTTCATTTTCTGTGAAAATTCATGCAAATCTGCTTCATTCTTTATTTTGCTTTCATCAAAAAATTTAGCGGATTCCTCAAGATTCAAAGAAATTATTGAAAGCATGTTCAAAAACTTGTCATTTTTCGACAAAAAGTGCACAAAGTCCACCTCTCCATCATTAATTAACAAACTGATCTCAGCTCGTCCAGAAGAAACTGAATCTCAGTTCTCTTAGGTCTACCCTTTAATAAAAAGAGCCCAAACTTCATTTTAACAGAACACGACAAATTTACAATCCGTTTTCATTATGTTAAAAAAAGCTTAACACAATTTTCGACATGATTCGCTACTATAGGTAAATTGAGTAAATGTATCATTTAAAAAAACTTAAAATGATTAGACAAGTAAAAATCTCCGCAGTTGAAAATGACACAAGTGTCGTTTATAATAATGACACTTGTGTCATTATATTGAGGAGCTGATTTATATGTCTATTAATTTTTGGAAGCTACTTTCCGGTCGTGCACTCAGCACAATAGGAATGAGCTTGTACAATGTTTCTCTGGTTTGGTTTATCTACCATTTAACGAAAAATACTTTTTATACTGGTTTGGCAAGCTTTTTAGTGCTAGCACCTATGATGTTTCAATTTTTAGCTGGACCACTTATTGAACACTTAGACAAGAAAAAATTGTTATGGATGACTGAGCTTGGCCAAGTGATATCAGTCATTGCGGCCTACTTACTATTCACTACATTATGGCACTCAATAGGTTCTTTATTGCTGCTTACACCTGTCGTCGCAGTCTTATCAATGTTCAGCAATCCTGCTGAAATGTCTCTGATTCCCGAATTTGTGAATGAAGATCACTATGCAGCAGCAAATACATTAATGAATGTTACCTACCAGACATTTACAATTATTTTCACCAGTTTATCAGGTTTACTAATTCTTTTTCTTAGCCCTTTGTCCATTTACCTGCTCTCTATTTTCTTTAATATTTGCAGTATTTTAATTTTTTTTCAAATCAATCGAAACAAAAGTCAGCAAAACCTGCCCAGCGAACATCCATATTCTTTAACTAATAACTTGAGCAGCTATTGGAATAATCTAACATCCGGATTTCAAATCGTCCGACATTCGTTTATTGTTCAATTTCTTCCCGCTACAATCGTTGCCAATCTTACATTTGGCATGTTGAATGCAACTTTGCCAGCATATGCTTCCTGGCGTGGCGGTCCCCAGTGGTATGGGTTTTATCAATCTGCAGAAACGATCGGTATTCTGATCGGGTCAGCTCTCGCACCTGCATTAAAAAAATTTCCATTAGGCTATCTAGTGATTCTAGGATTTCTGATGGGTGGTTGCTCCTGGCTTGTCTCATTTTTCACTTCAATAAACAGTCTTTCATTAATTCTTTATGCAGTCAGTTTAATCCCGACAGGAATGACGAACATTCTTTTTGTTGCTGCACTTCAAAAGGCAGTATCTCAAAAATATTTGGCACAAATCTATACAATCATGATCAGTGCAGGAGGTTGTGCGATGCCGCTCGGTTCTTTAATCGGTGGACAATTGGCTCAGTCAGCCGGTCTTGCTCCGATATTCATCAGCATCGGTGCAAGCTTCGTATTTGTGTCTCTTTATTGGCTTATTGTTCCTACATTGAGAAGAATGCCTGAAACCAATCAACTCGGAAGTGGTCAATATACAATTCAGTAAGCGATATGAATTCACTCGTCTATGCTATACTATGGACAAACGAGGTGGATAAGCATGCCAAAGGTAACCGAGGCGCACGTTGCTGAACGGCGAAAACAAATTCTAGCTGCTGCTCAAGATGTCTTTTCAACAAAGGGATTTGAACCCGCGACCATGCAAGACATCGTTAAGATTTCCGGAATGAGCCGTGGCGGCGTCTATCAATATTTTGGGAGCACGGAAGCAATGATGCGCGCGCTTCTTGAACAAAATACCAAAGAATTTAGCGACTATGTCCAATCACTTATTCAAAAAAATGGAATAATATGGGATTCGCTTGTTGAATACCTCAATAGTGTATCCAAGGAAGCAAATACGCCTTTTTCAATTGCCGTTTATGAATACTTTGTTTCCGGTTGGCATAATGAGGAAAGAAAAGCATATTTAGCGAAGCGTTATCTCAACGGTCAGTCTGTTTTTCTTCAGCTTTTCAAGGAAGGCGTTCGCCGTGGTGAATTTTTTCCCTGCCAGCCTCTGGAAGTGATCACGCGTTTTTTTATTAACGTGACTGACGGAATCGCATTGGAAGCTTCACTCCTAAATCATCAGCTTATTGATACGTCCAATCAAATTGATTCATTAAAATTATATCTTAAAACTGCATTAGGTATTGATAAAATGAATGTTGAATAATGTAAAAGGTCCTTTGCTGATGAGAGCAAAGGACCTTTTTTCTTAGCTTATGACTTAACGCGTAATCAATGCTTTCCGTTTCATAAAATCAACATCTTTATAGTACGTATTCTTAACCAATACATTAGGACCAAGACACTTAACTGCAGGGCAGTGACAATTCAGTGATTTTGCAAGAGGTGTTGTCAACCAATGTTGATAGGCATCTTCAAGATTTGTCGTTTTGATATTGCCCAATGCTGGGGCATCGCCAAAGTCAGTGACAATGATATTTCCATCAAAAATATTAACATTTAGTCGAGAGCGGCCATCTGGATCATTCCGCACAGTTACATTTTTCTCATGGTACAAACGTTCAAGCAATGCCAGATCTTCTTCATTTTTATTACAAGGATAGAATGGTAATGTTCCAAATAACATCCAAACATTCTGATCGCGGCAATCGAGCAAACGATTGATCCCTGAACGGATCTCATCAAGAGAGGCAACCTGTAGACTGCTGGCGAAATCACTTGGATACATTGGATGCACTTCATGACGTTGGCAGCCCATTTCTACTACTTGCTCATGAATCCGTTCGAGATGAGGCAATGTCCGTTTGTTGATCATTGTTTCTGCTGAAACGATCACACCTCGAGCGGTTAATTCCCTTGCATTTTCAATCATACGATCAAAAAACATTCTTTGCGCTTCGATTTTCGGCTTCTTATCCATGACCGCAAAGCCAATAGTTGAATAATCCTCAAAGCTCCCATAATTAAAGGAAATATGAAGCACATCAAGATACGGAATAATCAATTCGTATCGAGCTAGATCAAGTGTCAAATTTGAATTAATCTGAGTTCTCAAGCCACGCTCGTGCGCATACTTTAAGATGGGCACCACATATTCTTTTACCGACTTGAGAGAGAGCATCGGTTCTCCGCCAGTAATACTTAGGGCATGAAGATCTTTTGCTTCATCAAGACGTTGGAAAATTAAGTCTAATGGAAGGGCATCCGGGTCACGTTTCTGCAAGGTATAGCCTACCGCACAATGCTCACATCTCATGTTGCAGAGCGTTGTCGTGGTAAATTCCACATTCGTCAGCTTTAAATGTCCATAGTGCTCCATATCAAAATAAGCTTCCCATGGATCATTTTCAGGACTGATCGGTGCTGTCCTTATCTGTTCAAGTGTTGTCATGTAACTCCTACCCTTTCAATATGAATTTACAATACTCCTACTATACCATATTGAAAAGATAATTCACTTGTTTGATCTATTTTCAGATATTTCATCGCTTTCGAAAGTAAAATTACGCAGTCTGTACACCATTCATATGTTTTGAGATATATTCCTTCGTTTCACTTATTCCACTACCTTCAATAACGATAAGACATTCATCGTCATGAGAAAACAAGATAAAGGATAGAAGCTCAGACAGACGATGAACCTTTTGAGCCTCATTTTTACCATATACATAAATATTCTGATTCCACTGAGAACAATATCCATAAAAGTCAACAAATTTATTCAGTTTCAATTCGGTCGGGTTAAATTTGAACGAGACGACGTTTGGTATCAAAGAAGGCACTTCCTTTCGTGTAATTAAGATACCTATATTGTCACACATTTCCGTCAAATTCTGAATGGGGTTTTTTTGTCGACTAAACACTAGTTTTCAAGAAGCATTACATAAAAAATTCGTTGACATTTTATTCTTTGCAAATCATGAACTCTACAACTGCCTGTCCCTATAAAAGTGATTCTTCATCTCCATGACAAAAAAACCGGATTTCATCTCATTTGAACGCCGGTTCATAAACCTTTTTTATCGTTACCGTTTGCTAGTAGAAAAGACCAACAATGACAAGGAGAATAAACATTACAACAATGAGAATAAACATACTCCATCCCCCTCTATTTTTCCATATCTTATGCGACCGTTTCCCTAATTGGTTGAGCATTCGCACATTTTTCGACAAAAACATTCCATTGTTCTTGATGCATTGGGTATATGGTATACAAGAAGGGGGCTCACAAGGAGGAATTATTTGGTAGCGTGTCCATGTTCTACATTGGAGAGATTTATCCTCCATTGCAAGCAATTTCTCATCTGTTTGAAGCTATTTCTAAAAAAATATTGATTCCTGTGTTGGTGACTTAATGAAATTGAGGAGTGTTGTCATAACGGTACTGAATCCGTGTGTAGGGTATGGGGATCTTGTATTTTAAAATCAATACGTAATTCCTTTTTCTGGTCATTTCATACTATTTCACCATAAGTATAAGTATCTGTTTACCTGCAAAGTACGCAGAAGAAAACGAATTGGTCTTTCCCACTTAATCTTGCCTGATCATAGCCAGCCTCTTTCTTTCGCAAGCAATGCTGCTTCTTGCCTCGTGCTCACTTCCATCTTTTGAATTGATGTTGATAGGTAATTGCGCACAGTTCCACGAGAAAGATGGAGCATTTCGGCAATTGTCTGGGTTCTTAATCCGGAAAGTGTCTGCCTTAGAACTTCTTGCTCACTTGCAGTGGGCGGATTTTCCTCACTAAAAAAGAATGATACCGCAAGATCTGGACTGATGTAGCGTTCCCCCTTATTTATTTGGCGAAGATGTACTTGTTAGAGCATACAGAACGACCATATAGCCAATCCAATAAAAAATTGACTCCTTTGTTTCAACCGTATTCAGATGGTGAAACCATTGTCCTCGCATAGAGTAGAGTATAGAAGCAATCGGAACACCTAGGGTAAAAAGAAAGTTAACCTTATAATACATTTTAACGCGCATAAAATGTTTGATTAGGGGTATTAGATTCATAAATGTCTCTCTCCCAACTCAACTTATTGAATTCATTCTAAATTGAGCGTGTTCGGGTGGGTAGTCACTGAAGTCATCAATTGTTGATGACAACTGTCAGTATTTAAAGCGACCATTAACTAGCTCAATGTCATCTCAAGCTCTACCTGATTTTCTGTACAAAAAAACACGAGCAATTAGGCTCGTGTTAAATGATCATTTAGTCAAATCAATTAGTTAAGGATTCGCCGAACGACGCCACGGAAATGTGATTTCCAATACGGATTAGACATGCTGACCACAGCAACACCTGTACTGCTTTGTGAACCAATGAAACGACCACCGCCAAGGTAGATACCAACATGTCCATTTGTTTTGTATGTATCAAAGAACACAAGGTCACCAGGGCGTGCAGAACTAAAGCTTACTGCACTACCTTGGCTAACCAAAGCACCAGTGCTTCTTCCTACACCAATTCCGTTTGCCGCAAACGCGGCATGAACAAAACCAGAGCAGTCAAACTGTCCAGTAGACGGACTGGATGCGCCAAAGACATAGGTTGAACGGCCAATAAATTTATTACCGTAATTAAGGATACCTGAGATACCGCCGGATGAAATTGAAGCAGACATGTTCACATCAGGAGATTGGTTCGAATCACTTGAAGAGCTTGATCCATTATCATTTGAAGATTGGTTACTTGATGCTTGGTCACTTGATCCCCCATTGTCCGATGTACTGCTATCTGGAGTGAAAGCAACCTGCTTAATTGACGCACGTTTGAGATCATTTGATGCACTTACCAAAGCTTTTAGTTGATCGGAAATATTGCTTTGCTTACTATCAAGAGCCTGAGCAGCAATTTTTTTCTTCTCTTGAAGAGCAACAACTTCACTCAATGTATTCTTTAACTTTTCGAGCCGTGCAACATTAGCTGCTTGCTTGCTTTCGACACTTGTTTTCTTTTGATTTACTGCCATTTGGTCGTTTTTCTGATCAGTAATAATCTTCTGATCTTGATTCGTAATGGTCGTCAACGCTAATGTACGGTCTATAAAATCACCAAAGTTTTTAGAACCAAGCAAAACATCTAAATAATTAACTGATCCACCATTTTTATAGATGGATACCAAACGGTCATTGAGCAAGGCCTTACGCTTTTCTATTCTTGCTTCAATTTCTTTTACTTCTGCCTTTAATGCATCAATTTGATCGTTCGTCTTGTTAATTTTCGATTGCCCGTCACTAATTTCGCCGGTTAACTGCAATTGTTTCTTATTCATCGAAGTAAGTTCATCTTGAATTGCTTGTTGCCGCTGAGACAATTGAGCTTGAAGTGATTTCTTTGCAGCAGTTTGTTTATTAATACTGCTTAATGATGGTGATGCATATGTAACTGAAGGTGCTATGGAAGTGTATGTAAGTCCGAACGTGAGTGCCAGTGTCACAGTAGCATTTTTCTTATTCATTTTCATGATTGGCTGAGTTCCTCCCCAAAACATTCATTCTCTTTTTATGTAAATTCACTCTTGCACTTTTATACAGGTTAAGTTGTTCTTCTCTTTATCGACTTTTTTATTATAGCACCGCGCCTTTTATAGCAGATATTAAGCTTATATGTCTTGTTGAAACATAAATGTAATATTAGCTCGACTTTCCATGAAAATTATCTGTTTTCTTTTGTAATCATTTTGTAATTTAAATAAATATTTTAGATTATCGCTTAATTTCGCCTAAAAAAGCTTGTAATAGGACAATTCAGATCAGTCATAAAATAACAGATATAGCACATCAACAGAGGTGATCCGAATGTTTCTTGTCTTAGGTTCTTTCTTGCTTTTGATTGTTCTTTTCAATCAGTTAAAAGAAAAACCTGTTACCGGCAAACTCTATCGACAACCACTTGCGCTGTTATTATTCACAGGTCTTACTCTATCCATGATGCCAGCCCTTCCGTTGATAGATTGGATCATCCTTATCACCACCCTCTGTTTCTCGTTTGGGCTTGGGCTGTTACAAGGAAGATTTACACCCCTTATCCACCATGACAGTACGTGGTACTTGGCTGGATCGATGATGTCTGTGCTCGTTTGGTCTCTTTCAATACCTATTCGATACACACTTAATTTCATTTCCATCCATTATCTATTCATGACCCCGTTATTAACAGGAGCTTCCAGTTTTATAATCTATTTTATTTTCATTGCCGGATTTCTTCTTGGCAGATACAGTATGCTGCTCTTTCGCTACCCCTCATTGATGAAGAATGTCGGCAAAAATGAACAGAAGTTGAAACGCCTTCAAATGCGGTGAAAACTTTCTGAAGAATCTCGTGAAAAACAGCCTCTTTTTTGGCTGTTTTTTTCAATTTAATGAATAATTTTCTTCTCCATTGAAACAATAATTCAACTTCTTTCCTATATAATACAAAAATCAACACCATAAAAATAAAAACGAGCCTTACTGTACAGCGCCCTTAACTTGACTTTTAGGGGAAAAGATTTAGAATTATTGAAGGTTTTGATGTCTTTTTTTTTACACACTTTTTACATGACGCTAACATATCGATTATGATATAATTTAGCCTTATTCTAAGGATATCTATTTCTGAATTTTTTCTAAACCTTATACGATCAATTTTCGTTTGATTCCGGGAGGTTAATACAATTGAAACAACTTTTTACTGTGGGGCATCGCTTTGTGAACAAGAAATATGCGTTATTTTTGCTCACAGTCATTTTGTTCTGGCTGAAAACATACGTGATCTATCTCACTCAGTTTAATCTTGGTGTAAATGATCACATGCAACAATTTCTTCTATTCATGAACCCACTCAGTTCTTCTCTTTTATTTCTTGGGATTGCGATCATCTTTAAAGGAAAATTACAACAATCATTAATGGTATTAATCAGTTTCATCCTTTCATTTTGGTTGTATGCAAATATTGTTTACTACAGATTTTTCAATGATTTTATTACGTTCTCAACAATGACTCAGTCAACAGGAAATGCAGGCGATTTGGGTGGAAGCGTACTTTCACTTATGAAACCTTATGATCTTCTGTTTTTTACAGATACGATCATTATTGCTGCTCTTATTGTTTTCAAAGTTGTCAAGCCTACAACAGAGCGGTGGAACATTCGCACTATTTTTACTGTCTTTGTTTCTGCTGTGATGGTCTTCATTATTAATTTAAGTTTAGCTGAGACAGATCGTCCGGAATTACTAAGCAGGACCTTTGACCGAAACTATATTGTCAAATATTTAGGTGCATATAACTTTGCAATCTATGATGCCATCCAAAATGCACGTTCGAATGCTCAGCGCGCAATGGCTGATAGTAGCGACATTAATGATATTCAAAATTTTACAAAGTCGAATTTTGCTAAGCCGAATTCAAACTATTATGCAAAGGGCAAAGGGATGAATGTGATCTATATCTCACTTGAGTCTCTGCAAAGCTTCATTATTAATTACAAAATGCCTGATGGAACAGAAGTGACACCGTTTCTAAATAAATTGACAACAGGAAAAGATAATACGACTTATTTTAAAAATTTCTTTCACCAGACCGGATCGGGTAAGACGTCTGATGCTGAATTTATGATGGAAAATTCATTATTTCCGCTTTCTCAGGGTCCTGTTTTTCAAATGAAAGGGTTTAACACATATCAGGCTGCTCCAGCAATTATGAACCAACGCGGTTATGAGACAGCTGCTTTTCATGGCAATGTAAAATCCTTCTGGAATCGAGATCAAATGTATAAATCACTTGGCTATGAACGGTTTTTCGATGCTAAGTACTATGACATGAGTGCCAAAAACACGAAGAATTACGGCATGAAAGATAAGCCATTCCTGAAGGAAACGATGCCTTATCTAAGCAACTTAAAGCAACCCTTTTACAGCAAGTTGATTCTATTATCGAACCATTTTCCTTTTGGAATGGATAAAGAAGATACCAATTTCCAACCGGGTGATTTTGGTGACAGTGTTGTCAATAACTATTTTCAATCTGCCAATTATATGGATCAAGCCATTGAACAATTTTTTACAGATCTGAAAAAAGCAGGCCTCTTTGATAAAACGATTATTATTATGTACGGTGATCATTACGGATTATCCGAAAATCATAACGATGCGATGGCAAAAGTACTTGGAAAAGATCAAATTACACCTTTCGAGAACGCACAGCTCCAACGTGTACCGTTGTTCATTCATATACCAAAGGTTGCCGGCGGAACCGTATCAACTTACGGCGGTGAAGTCGATGTTCGTCCAACTTTAATGAGCTTACTCGGTATCAACACCAAGAATTACATTCAATTCGGGACAGATTTATTCTCGAAGCAGCATAGACAAATTATTCCATTCCGTAATGGTGATGTGATAACGAATAAATACTCAATTGTCGGTGGTGTCGTTTATGATAATAACACCGGTAATAAGACTTCTGCATCACTCGGAAAGCCTTATGAGCGTCTTGCAAAGAAAGAGCTCGATTACTCAGATAAAGTCATTTTGGGCGATTTACTTCGCTTTTACCAACCAAAGGGCTTTGTACCACCGGATATTTCAAAGATTAATTACAATACAGATCAGAAAATCCAACCCGATTCTAATTATGGTAAACCTGAAGAAAATCATAAGAAATAACAAAGAGTCCCTTCAGGGGACTCTTTGTTTGTAGGGATCTTCCTTTGGAGTATCTAGAAGAATGATCCCTATTTTACTAGCAACAGTTGCATAATCAGAAGCAACTTGGCTATGATAGTGATAGAAAGAGAGGTTATTGATTTGCAGACGGTCAAACGGTTGCTTGTAATGAGTGATATACATGGACAAATTGATGCGTTTAACGCACTTTTAGATAAAGTGAAGTATAAGATGGAAGAAGATCTTCTTTTTTTATTAGGCGATTATGTAGATCGCGGTCAAAATCCGAGATCCTGTATACAAAAAGCAAGGGAATTAGAGGCACAAGGTGCTATCCCGCTAAAGGGAAATCATGAAGATATGATGGAAAAGGCACTTGCCGGTGAAAACTTACAAGCTCTTTCACATTGGGCTTCAAATGGTGGCACTCAAACACTCGCAAGCTACGGTTTATTGTTTGAAGATATCTATCATTCCATTCGGGATGGATCTTTATCTCTTCCTGATCAACTTCTCGACGATTTGCAATGGATTCAGAAACTCAACGTCTATGCGGAAACCGAACATTATTTTTTTGTGCATGCGGGTGTTGATCCTCAAAAAGCGATTAATGAAACGGATGACCAGACTTTTCTATGGATTCGTTCGCCATTTTTTGACGGCTATCACGGGGATAAGACTGTGATCTTCGGCCATACACCAACAATGAATTTACACGATACAAATGATGTTTACTTTGGCACCAATAACATTATTGGCATAGATGGTGGTTGCGTCTTTGGCGGACAACTGAATTGTTTGGAATTGCCCTCAAAAGTAATATATTCTGTATGAAAGAACAAGCAAATAGACTCTCATTCAAGCGGCGTCCCGCCCCAATCAGCGGGTCATGTATCTTTTTAGAAGAACTCGGGTTTCGCCGAGCCTTTGCAACAGCGAAGGCGACATTACCTTACTAATTTCCGTAAATTTTTTCAGATTTTATACTTTACTGCTGTATAAAAAAGCTCTTCACTCGAAAAGAAGAATCGAGTGAAGAGCTGTTTCCTTTATAAACGATCGTTTTAAAGTTTTATCGATAGGGCTCATTATCTTTATTTAATAAATTCGTTGTTACCTGTTTAACTTTCTCTACTCCGTTATCCATAATATCTTTAACAGAAAGATCTTTGCGAATTTCTTCGCCTTTTTTCGGTGCAAAAAGCAAGGCAATTGATGCACCAATGACACCACCGACAATTCCGCCAATAAACAATTCTTTAGTGCTTACTCCAGAGCAAGAACATGAACAATTTTCATTTTTCGCGCCCATTTAGCAACCTCCTTAACGGCATAATCTGATCTCTCATTGTAATCTTGGTCATCAGAATAAAACGATCCTGAATCACTCAATTTAAGTATACCACTTGACATGACATAACTGCTTTATTTTCAGATGTTAATTTGCACAAAGGATTTCTAACTCATTCATCATATGGTAAACCGCGATTAAAATTGGATTAAAGTATACTTCTTCTTCCCGCGTCGAACAATAATATACGCATCATCAATTCGATCTTTCTCCGTGAGGACATCATTCAAATCCGTACGACGCTCACCATTAATGTAGATCGCACCATTTGCTATATCTTCCCGAGCTTGCCGTTTTGAGGAATCAACTCCTGCATCAACAAGAAGATCAAGCAATTTCACTGAATCTTTTGTCTGTGCTTTAAAAGTTGGTACGTCTTTAAATCCTTGACGAATTTCTGCACCACTGAGTTCAGCAACATTTCCACTGAATAGCGCTTGTGAAATATGTTCAGCCTGCTTCAAAGCTTCTTCGCCATGTACGAGAATTGTCATTTCACGAGCCAATGCCTTTTGCGCTTTTCGTTCCTCAGGGTGCGCTGCAACGTCTTTGGCAAGTGCTTCGATTTCATCCTTCGATAAAAAGGTGAAATATTTAAGGAAGTTTACAACATCATCGTCCGATGCATTGAACCAAAACTGGTACCATACATAAGGCGTTGTTCGTTCGGGATCAAGCCAAATGGCTCCCCCCATAGATTTTCCAAATTTTGTTCCATCACTCTTCGTAATCAAAGGGAAGGTCATTGCAAATGCCTGGTCTTCATGACCACGCTTGCGAATCAATTCCAACCCTGCTGTGATATTTCCCCATTGGTCGCTCCCTCCAACCTGCATCCTGCACCCTTTCTTTTCGTACAGATTCAGATAATCAAAAGACTGCAGAAGCATGTATGAGAATTCAGTGAACGAGATCCCTGCTTCAAGCCTGGTCTGAACAGAGTCTTTGGATAGCATGTAGTTCAGTGTGAAGTGTTTGCCAACGTCTCGAAGGAACTCAATGGTCGATAGTGAATCCAACCATTCGGCATTATTCACAAATGTTGCCTTTCCATTATCGAAGTGAAGAAAACGATCCAGTTGGTTCTTCAAACTTTCAGCATAGCTAGCGACGATTTCCTTGGTATTCAATTGTCGTTCGGTTGAACGTCCGCTAGGATCTCCAATCATGCCGGTGCCGCCGCCAACGACAGCAATAGGATGATGCCCCGCTTTCTGCAAACGCATCATGATCACAATAACAAGCAAATTTCCTGCGTGTAGACTGTTTGCGGTTGGGTCAAATCCACAATAGAATGTCATCGGCTTCTTCAACGCTTCACGGAGCGCTTCTTCATCAGATACCTGATTAATTAGGCCTCTGTATTTCAAATCATCAAGAATATCCATCTGTAAACTCACCTTCCAGGCTTTTTATTTAGTCATGATGTAAAACACGCAATAACAATGGTTGATTTATACCAATAGAAAAAGCGCTCCAAAAAAGGAGCGCTTATCGCACGGTACCATCCTCATTAACTGTAAAATAACAGTCACTTAATTGAACATTAACGGTTGCAGCCGTCCTTCGCTACTGACCTTCACGAAAGATGCTCGGAGAGGTAATTCGCTACATCGACTGCTGCAAGGCTTTCACCAACCGCCTGCTCTCTAAGAAGCATATTCGACTGCTACTTAATCTCGTCATCGCTTTATCGATATTATTGTAAAGTTATTTTGCCACTTTTTCAGACAACTGTCAAATCAGTAAAGCTGAGCAAATACCGCCTGCTAATGCTCGTATCTTCGTTCAATGATCGCCAGAAATCAGATACCTCCTTATGTTTATTAAAAATTGGCTTGCAAAGCCTCTGTTGCAGATGGCGTTAACGTCATGCTTAGATTAACTTCTGCAAATCTATTAAGATTTTTTTATGCTTAGTGTAGAAAAAAAGGTTTGTGGCGACGTTCCACCACAAACCTTTAATCTTTTCTTATTCAGCAGCAGTAACCTTAATTTCACCATTTACTTCATCCACGACCATTTTTGAATGTCCACTTTGATCAAGAAGCAAATCGGAAATTTGGTCTTCCACCTTTTCTTCAAGTACACGACGGAGCGGTCTGGCACCGAATTCAGGGTTATATCCAAGCTCTGCCAATTTCTTTTTAGCAGCATCTGTAATCGTAAGTTCAATTCCTTGTTCAGATGCAGCTTGACGAATATCACTAAGCATGAGATCCACAATAGAGAGTAAGTCTTCTTGCTTCAGCGCATTAAATTTAACAATGGAATCCAGTCGATTCAAAAATTCAGGTTGGAAATAGTTTTCGAGCTGTTTAATCATATCTTCACGGTTGTTTGTCGCCCCAAAACCGACAGATGCAGATTTATTTTTGATTCCTGCATTACTTGTCATAATGATGACCGTATCTTTGAAGCTTACCGTTCGACCTTGACTATCTGTTAATCTGCCATCATCAAGGATCTGCAAGAAGATGTGCATAACATCTGGATGTGCTTTTTCAATCTCATCCAGCAAAATAATGCTGTATGGTTTGCGACGCACTTTCTCAGTTAATTGCCCCGCTTCTTCATGACCAACATAGCCCGGAGGGGCTCCAATCAAACGAGATACTGAGTGCTTTTCCATGTATTCACTCATATCCAGCCGTATCATCGCTTCACGATCGCCAAACATTTCGTCGGCAAGTGTTTTTGCCAACTCAGTTTTTCCCACACCGGTTGGACCAACAAATAAGAACGAACCAATTGGTCGTGTCGTCTTGCGAAATCCAGTACGATTACGTCGAATCGCGCGTGAAACTTTTTCAACAGCTTCACCTTGGCCAATCACTTTAGCATTTAGCCGCTCAGCCAAATTTCGCATTTTATTCTGTTCATCAGCCTGCAATTTCCGTACCGGAATACCCGTACGTGTTTCAACGATTTGTTGAATCAATTCTGCATGAACAACGGCATCTTTATCCGTAACCGGTAATTCCGAACCGTTCGCTTTAATTTTCTCCAACTGCTCCAATTGTTTTTGGTATGCATGTTCCTGATCTCGCAGGTGAGCGGCCGTTTCGAATTGTTCATTTTTTGTTGCTTCAGCCTTTGCTGCAACAATTTCATCAATTTTTTTCTTCACACTCTCAGTATCGACAGGTGTTAAATTCAAGTTAACTTTAGAGCCGGATTCGTCCATCAAATCAATGGCTTTATCAGGCAAGAAACGATCTTGGATATAACGTGCTGACAAAGCGACACATGCTTGAATGGCTTCATCCGTATAATGAACATGGTGATATTTCTCATATTTTGACTGAATACCCTTCAGAATCTGAACGGTCTGTTCCTGAGTCGGTTCATTGACAATAACCGGTTGGAAACGACGTTCTAGAGCAGCATCCTTTTCGATCTTACGGTATTCATTCAACGTGGTAGCCCCAATAATCTGTAACTCACCACGTGCCAAAGCCGGCTTAAGAATATTTCCCGCATCCATTGATCCACCTTCAGCTGAACCTGCACCGACAAGCAAGTGAACCTCATCAATGAAGACAATGCAATTCTTTCGCTTTTCCAGTTCAGCCATTAATTGTTTCATGCGCTGTTCAAATTGTCCTCTGATTCCAGTTCCTGCAACCAGAGATGAAACATCAATCAGATAAATTTCTTTATTTGCGAGTTTTGCAGGTACTTTTCCTTCAACAATCTTTAATGCAAGTCCTTCAGCAATCGCAGTTTTTCCGACACCTGGTTCACCGATCAATACAGGGTTGTTCTTATTTCTTCGGTTCAGCGTCTCAATAACCAACTGAACTTCACGTTCACGCCCAATCACCGGATCAATTTTTCCTTGGCGTGCAGCTTCAGTAAGATTGCGACCTATTTGGTCGAGAAATCCTCCCCGTTGTCTTCCACCACCAGATGTCTTCTTTCCATGCATACCATCAAAATTCATTCCGTTTTCTTGTGCTCTATTTTCACTGGAAGCCATTGACGGCTGAATCAGACTCTTGAATAAATCATCAAATGGTGATGATCCACCGCCTTGAAAAAAGGATGGCATGCTAAAGTTATTTTTCATTCGAGAATAACATTCTTCACAAAGATGAAGATGTTTTTGCTGTCCATTTATCATCACATTCATTTCCACTACTGCTTGGTTCAATTTACATTCATCACAAAGCATAAGATCAAACCTCCTTCAGTTTGATTTTAGTGTCGATTAGGATCTTTTTTCTGACCTTATTTGACCTTATGGCTATATTATAGTCTGACCTTATTTGACTTTCAAGTATTAAGTAAAAAAAACCTTCGCAAAGTTTTCGGGCTTTGCAAAGGTTCTTCGTTAATTCCTTATTTCACAATCATGACTGGGCATTTAGCCAAGTTAAGCACTTTATTGCTGACGCTTCCAAGAATAACCTGTCCAAATGCACCCATGCCCCTGTTTCCCATTACAATTAAATCTTTTTTCGTGTCAGTGGCATAATCACAGATTTCTTGAGCAGCAATTCCGTATAGATGCTTCTTACGAAATTTAACCTTTGTATCCTGTACATTCTTTTTAATAATATCATCAAGCATTTTATTGCCTTCTTGTTCTTCTATTTCCTTAACGTTTGCATCCAAAGATGGACCAACCATGGAATAATAGGGGAAATAAATTGGAGAAGGACTCACATAAAGTAATGTGATTTCAGCTTCCGCCTTACCGGAAGCAATAGAAACGGCTTCCTGAACTGCACGAGAAGCAGGTTCGGAACCATCCACTGGAACGAGTATCTTATACATAATCAACACCAACTTTCACAATATTCATCATCTTATCTATTTGTTATATTTATAATATACCACATTTTCAGAATTTGTAAGCGTATTTTCAATGAGTCATAATGAACGTATTAAGACAATTTATTAACTTTATTTTCTCGGTGATGGACAGCCTTTAGAAAAATTAGATTGCAACCTGTTCATGAGGTGCTTTAATGACTCCTACGCTCCTTATCAAATTTTACGGGTCGGATCCGTTCCCCCATAATAATAACAACGCCCCGTTTTCAAGGAAACAGAGCGTTGTTATTGTAAACTAATTATTTAAAAACAGTTTTAACGACTTTCTCAGATGAATGTCCGCTTTCCAATGAACAAAATTTCTTGAAAAACGCATCAAATCTTTCCGAAACTGCAAATCCGGAAGCCTCAATTTCACGAATCGATCGAATGACATCCTCCGTAGTCGTTACCAGCGGCCCAGGTGCTTTCTGTTCAAATTCAAAATAGAATCCACGCAGATGATCACGGTAATCCTCAATATCGTAAGTGAAGAACACCATCGGTCGTCTTAAATTAGCAAAATCGAAGAAAACAGAAGAATAATCGGTAATTAACAAATCAGAAATCATATACAGTTCGCTAATATCCTCATAGTGTGAGAAATCATAAGCAAACCCTTCATAGTCAGACAAATCCAAGTGATCGGCAATTAGGTAGTGCATACGCATGATCACAATATAATCTTTTCCTAACGTTTCTTGCATGCGTTTAAGGTCAAGATCTAATTCAAACCGATAACGTCCTTTTCCATAGAATTGATTGTCACGCCATGTTGGAGCGTACAAGATCACCTTTTTATCTTTTGGAAGTCCGCAGCGATCCTTAATTGCGTCAATCGTCTGTTGATTATTTTTCTGATACAAGAAATCATTACGCGGATAACCGGATTCAATCATTGTATTTTCAAAACCAAAAGCACGAGCAAAGATTTCCGTTGAGTACGCATTAGGTGAGACAAGATAATCCCATCTTGATGACTCGGCAAGGAAATTCCGCTTATATTTCTCAGTATTCGTTCCTGGCATATGCACTTCTTCCATATCCATTGCAAGCCGCTTCAGAGGGGTTCCATGCCAAGTTTGAAGATAGATCGTATGTTTCGGTTTTGACATCCAGAGTGGCAAACGTACATTGGTTACCCAATAATTTGCCCGAGTCATCAGCATCAGCCATTTCAATGAAAAGCGCTTGACATAAGGGACTTGATGTTGCTCAAACAAATCAGTATAATTGGCATTTGCACTCCAAACCAATTGATACTCCGGACAATTCTCCCGCATATATTCATAGATAGCACGCGGATTACAGCTGTATTGACGTCCGAAGAAACTTTCAAACATGACCAAATTCTTCTTCATTGGCAAATGTGAAAGCATTTGGAAAGTGCGATGATAAAGCCCAGTAAATACTTTTGTCTTCCTCACGCGATTCCATCCACGCCTCACCTTGCCTTTAGCTGCATCAGCTAATGTGTACGGTGCAATTCGAAACGCGAGACTGTGATTACGATTACGCTTAATAATCAGACTCTTCTTCGCTTCCTTGAATTTCATAATATGGCGCCCTGTAATGACTTTTTGACGAGCTAATATTCTTACCGGACGCTCTGAAAAGAGCATGCCATTCTTCTTATGTGTCAATTCAAGTCGGAAATACAAATACATCGGTTCAGCGACATCTGAAAACTGTGCCGCAATCGGCTTTAAGTCTATTGCGAGCGAGAATCCGGCCCAGTCATAGTTTCGCCCAGTGGCTTGCGCAGCTTCCGTTAAATCAGGACGCGCTACATTTTCCGCACGCCATTCTGCAATGACTTCCTCATCTCGATTGACGAGTATTATTTTTTTCTGTAGGTCAGGTTTCGATAATACATCTGCGATTGGGAATACCACATGTCCTTCAAGAGTTAGCATAAAATGCCTGCTGATGGACGCCTGGTCTATTCTCGCCATGACGTGCACATCTTCCACACGCACCGATAAAGCATTTTTTTTCGTATAAAAGGGAACCATCATGAGGTCCTTTTCCTCATCATAGAGGCTAAATAAATCAAGCGATTGAAGGGGCTTAATCCCCCGTAAACGAATAGTTAAATTGAAGGGCGTCTCAATAGAATTCACTGCAGGAGCTGAACCTGTCTCTTTTTCTCCCTGTTCATCAAGTTCTGAATAAACGAGATCGATGAGCGATTGATCAACTGGCGCCGCAATAAAAAAGTCCCAATAGTCTCTATCAAACCAATTCTGCTTAATAGAAGACAATTCCATGATCGCAGTTCCAATCCAGTAATCTTCCTCATCCTTATGCACATCTTCAATAGGGAAAGAAAAACTGGAATCACCAAATCGGTCACTAACATAAAGGCTCATGCTTTTTATGTACTGTTCCTCTAAATCGGGATCAAAGCAGATCCGAATACTCCAACTTGAAGTATCCGCTTCGAATTTAATCATCCGCGGTTTAATCATCTTTTTTATATATTTCTCAGCTTGCTCACTGATCATTTCTCCCGCTCCTTCTAGCTAAATAGAAATCGATGTCATTTAATTTCATCAGTGTTCTTGAGTAAAAGTTCTTCAAAGAAATCCGCCACATTCCTACTTGAATATCCGTTTGAATAATGATTCCATCGCTTTGAAAAATTCGTGATTTTTTGTTGATCAAACGATTCTTTTTTAATGACTTTAATCAAATCATCTGTTGAATAAACAATTGGGCCGGGTACTTCTTGTTTATAACTTTCCCATAATCCCCGAGTTCTTACATATTCTTTCAAATCATACGGAAAAAAAATCATGGGTCGTTTCAGTAATGAGAATTCAAAAGGAATGGATGAATAATCTGTAATTAATAGGTCAGTCGCAAGTAACAATTCGTTCACACTTGACCATTTTGATCCATCAATCACAAAATTGTTCTCTCGGTTAAAATCAATTCGTCCTTTTTCCGCTGGATGAAGACGCAAAATAAGAACATAATTATCCTTTAACGCGTTTTCCATTTCCTTAAGTTCCAGTCCGAAACGTCCGTCATCAATGGGTACATCTCTAAAAGTTGGTGCGTATAAAATGATTTTTTTTCCGCCTGATTGCTGATGCAACGTCTTACTTATGTCGTCTTGCTTTAATCGATCAAAAAAAAGATCGGTTCTTGGAACACCCAAAGAAACAAAATGGGTATCATCCAAACCGAAAGATTGCTTAAAGATCTCCTGCATTGCATCAGATCCGACAACAATTTTATGAAAATTTTGGTAAACCGCTGCAAATCTGTTTCGTGCACGCTGTGTCCGATAGGCAACGGAATGGTCATTAAATCCAAAAGTTTTAAAGGCTCCGCACGCGTGCCAAAGTTGGATGCATTGTGCATTCTTTTTAAAAGAAGCAACTGAGAGAAAACCAAAATAATTATCAACCACAATTAATCTGGCTGTTGCCAGGTGAAAAGCCGAACGCACCATAGCCATAATGTTTGCTGTCTCAAACGGGATCACAGATCTCCCTGTTCCCGAAAAGAAAGTCTGCGTCCTTTTACCTCGGCAAAGAAAAATGATCTCTGTTTGATCAAATTGACGCCGCTGATTTATTTCATCATAAACAAATTGAATATTGTCCGTATACGAACAAACGAAGACAATTTTATTACGCAACGCAAAAATTTTGCAAAACATGAAAAGCGTTTTAAATACGTAAAGATAAAAATCAATCAGAATTTCTTTAACCATTTTTTACTGAGAAAAGATCATGTTTTATCTTCGTTGTCGAAATGCCAACAGTCCGCGGGAGATACACTACTTCACAATAATCTTTAAGGAAATCGAATTTCCCTTTCCAATCATCACCCATGACAAACGTGTCCACGTGATTATCTTTCACATCGGATATTTTTTGATTCCAATCCTTTTCAGGAATGACTTCATCAACATAACGAATCGCTTCAAGGATCAATTTGCGATTCTCATAACTGTGGTATGCTTCTTTGTGCTTAATGGCGTTAAATTCATCTGTTGAAAGGCCAACAATGAGATAATCACCCAGTTCTTTTGCACGTCTTAACAAATTAATATGTCCATAATGTAACAAGTCGAACGTTCCATACGTTAAAACTCTTTTCATTTCAATCTTCTCTCCTTTAATTCACATCATACAAGCCATGCATGAACTGTTTCTTTGATCTCATTCATCAAGGCGTCTACTCTATTTTGTCCAAACTCAGCTCTCACAATTAGTAAAGTGTAGCACGATTAATCAATCAGACTCTTGCTTATTATAATTCTAAATAGAATTGAGCACAAATGCACATATGAATACAAGCATTCTACATTTTGCACCCTCAGTTGTCAATAAATGATAAGCATTCCACTACACTTGTCAGTACATTCTGATATTTGCGACTTATGCTTTAAATACCCATAATTTGCTCAAAATAAAATTAAGAATAAGACCAATTGCTGTGCTTAACAATTTATCCAGATACAGCGGTAAAAATAGCATATTATGCATTGCAATTAAAGTAACACCTAATACAGCAACATTTAACAAAATAAAACGAACAACCCGTGACGATGAATGTTCTGAATTGGAAAAAGTTACTTTCGAATTCCATAGATAGCTATTCAGCATCCCTGCGCCATAAGAGATCACTTGTGCAACTGCATAAAATACAAACATGTAATGGGTAAGTAGAAAAAAAACTACAAAATCTACAGCCGTATTACTGACACCAACAAAGCCGAAAAGAACAGCTTGTTTTAACCAGTTCCACTTCATTTCAGCAGTTGTCATGGGTTGCTTTTTATTTACTTTCGATTGACTTTGATCATTCATGAGTTCACGAATCCTTTTCCTGCCTCGTTTTATACGTAGCTGTTTCAATAGTGTATCGTGGCCTTTTCTTCGTTTCATTAAAAATCTTCCCAATGTATTCGCCAATTACACCAATCGCGATTAATTGCATACCGCCAACCAGCCATATCGACAATATAAGTGATGTCCATCCACTAATCGTATGATCCAAAAGCCAGACAATAAGTGCATAGACTGCAATACCAGCACCGATCAAAACGAGAAGAAATCCAATACTCATCACTACTTTGATCGGAACAATACTAAAGGAGGTGATACCATCTGCTGCAAAGGCAAGCATTTTCTTTAATGGATATTTGGATTCTCCTGCATAACGTTTCTGCCTGTCATAGTAGACCTTAGCAGATGGATAGCCAAGCATTGGAATAATGCCACGTAAAAATAAATTTTCTTCTCGATATTTCATTAACTCCAATACAGCCCGTTGACTCAGCAATCGAAAATCCGCATGGTTAGGTACCAATTGAACACCAAGTTTGCCCATGAGCCGATAAAAAGCCATTGCACTCTGTTTCTTGAAAATCGTGTCCTCGTCTCGACTTCTTCTAACACCGTATACAACATCGCAACCTTCATAAAATCGATCAATAAACTCTGGAATTACATTCGCGTCATCCTGAAGATCTGCATCGATGGTGATAATACAATCAGTACTTCGGCTTATCGTCTCCATTCCTGCAATGAGCGCATTTTGATGACCAAAGTTTCTGCTTAATTTTAATCCTTTGATCCTTGCGGTTTTCTCAGCTTTTTGTTCAATAAGTAACCAAGTAGTGTCTGCACTTCCGTCATCAACAAACAGGATAAAACTTCGTTGATCAATCTTTTGTTCATCTACTAAATTTTCAAGTACATGGGTCAATACTTTGAAGGTTTCCGGCAAAACGGCTTCTTCATTGTAACAAGGGACGATAATACCCAGCAGTGTTTTCTCATTCATGATTCTCTGCCAACTTTCCATGCGCATAGCTTTAATCATTTACATAGTCCCATGATCTACAGATCACTAGTAGTATAGCTTAACGCCCTATATTGAGTTGTAAAATGAAAATCTTTTCACATCATGAGACCAGACGATCATTCGTCACGATTTAGTGCATCAATGGCCAATGCCGACCAGCTTTCCATTCGAGAATACACATCAGGTGTACGTAATTCATTTAGTGAACGCCAGCTGCCCTCAAGCTTGTCTTCTTCACGAACGGTAACAAAAGCATCGTCCGGTAATTTTATAGCGATCAGTACACCAATATGTACATGGCCCACCTCTGTGTCGTCATCATTGATTAATCCTATCGTTTGAATATCAAGATCCCCAGCATTTTCGATGCGTAATTCTTCATTTATCTCTCGATTTAGATTCGTTTGCAAGACTTCCTTAAAATTTGTCGCGTTGGTCACAGCATTCATATGACCACCAACGCCGATGGAAAGCTTGCCGTAAAGACGTGACTCTCCTCCTCCGCCCAAACGTCTGTATGTAAAGTAGAGGTTGCCCTTCTTAAGTACGGCATAGGGAATGGGCTGTTTATACAAAGGATTCTCTTCAGCATCCCCTCGTCGCATTACTTTATAGTGCTCTGCTATTCTTTTCTCCAGTTTCACGATATGCTCTTTTTCCTGCTCAGTGCCCTGAAAGGTTAGATCATCTGCACCTTCACCAAATAGGCTCGCTCTATTTACCACAATAATTTGTTCATCCATTTTACCCATCGATTACATCCTCCAAGTCGTAGTCTCTATTCCAAGAGTGGTGGAATTGTGCATTGATGTCAAGTAGTTGATTTGTTACATCTGGATTTCGTTCAAGAATCTGATCCAATGCATCTCGTGTTAGCAGACCTCTTCTGATCTCTCTCGAAACAGCAGAGATTAATGATTGGGCGTTTAATTCATCGCCAATTGTCATGAGGCAACATAGAATATCATATCTCGTGATAAAGGAGTGACTTGAATGGGCAACTTTGGTTTAGGCGGATATCCGTCCAATGCTCCATATGGCGGTGCTAGTGAAGGCTGCGGGTGCGGTGGCTACCCTTCTTACCCGGTAGGCGGCGTTTCTTGTGGTACTGGATTTGCGCTGATCGTTGTTTTGTTCATCTTATTAATTATTGTTGGCGCTGCTTTTTGCTCATAACGTAAATTAAGCATGAAATGTCTGGTTGGAGAACATCCACCAGACATTTTTTGTTTACTATAATCGAAAAAGAACAGGTTTTGTCATCCTTCTGCATCCAGTTTCAAAAAGCAATGGCATTCGTGTATAATAAGTGTAGATTACTTAATTACACATGTGGAGGTGACACCTGGGCATTTGATGCAATGCTCAGGACTCATTTGGACGAAACCATTGGTTTAGCAATCGTCATATTTTTAATCTTTTTAACGGCCTTTTTTGTTGCCGCTGAATTTGCGATTGTAAAAATACGTACGACCCGTTTGAATGAACTAATTAAGCTTGGAAATAAACGTGCTGCCGCTTCCAAGAAAATCGTTGATGACCTTAATTCATATTTATCAACCACTCAGCTTGGAATTTCAGTAACAGCGCTCGTTCTTGGATGGATCGGCGAACCTGCTGTTGCCCATCTCTTCAATCCTGTGTTCCAATGGCTCGGATTAAATAGTGCCATGATTCACACACTTTCTGTGATCACAGGATTTATCCTCATCACTTTTGCAAGTGTCGTTCTCGGTGAATTGGCACCTAAAGGTATCGCCATTCAAAGAGCAGAACAGATCACCTTAGCAATCGCTTTCCCTCTCATATGGGTTCATCGCTTACTTTTTCCTTTCGTGTGGCTTCTTAATGCGTTATCGAATGGGGTCATTCGCATGATTGGAATGAAACCTGATGAAAACCACGAAACTGCGCTAACGGAAGGGGAACTAAGGCTGACTTTAACTGATAGTTTTAAAAGTGGTGAAATCAGCCAAGGCGAGCTGCGTTATATGACACGTATTTTTGACTTTGATGAGCGGACAGCCAGGGAAATTATGGTACCGCGAACGGAAATTATTTGTATCTACAAAGAAGATCCGTTTGAAGAATCACTTCAGACTCTTCATAACGAGAAATTCACGCGATTTCCGATCGTCGAAGAGGACAAAGATCATGTCATCGGTATGATTAATATCAAAGACATGTTTACTGATGTACTGAATGATGAACTTCAGGCATTGGAACATTATATACGTCCGATACTCTCCGTACTTGAAACGACACCTGTCAGAACACTTCTTGAGAAGATGCAAAAAGAAAGTATTCACATGGCAATTCTTACTGATGAATATGGTGGTACTTCCGGTCTTGTCACTGTCGAAGATATTCTAGAAGAAATCGTCGGTGAGATTCGTGACGAGTATGACGAAGGTGAAGAGCCCCTAATTAAAAGGATTGATCCTGACAAAGCCCTTGTCGATGGAAAATTACTGATATCACATGTCAACCAGCAGTTTCAGATCGATATCGAAGAAGAAGGTATTGATACGATTGGTGGATGGATGCTTGCAGAAGATCCCAATGTTAAGGTAGGGTCAAAGCTCAATTACGAACATGTCACCTTTGAGGTCACAGAAATGGAAGCACATCAAATTCGAAAAATTATGATTACAAAGATGAAAGCATTGTATGAATCATAAATACTAGACTTTTTCTTAACTAACAAAGAGAGAAACGCTACGATTGCGTTTCTCTCTTTGTTTGTGTTCCGTGAATAAAAAGTACTGACTAAATTTACAAAGAATACGTAAAATCCTTTAAACCTCGGTTTTTTGCTCGTGTACTAACTGTCTTAAATGCTGGGGAACATCAAGAGCATATAAATGCTTGTAACGTTCCGATGCCATTAGGAGATGATCATGCGTTCCTTGAAGATGCACGCGTCCGTTCTCAAGAAAAATAACTTTATCCATTTGTTCCGTACCCATCAAATGATGCGTAATCCAAATGAGTGTCTTTCCTTCCAGGGTAGTGAAAATAGTTGCTAAAAGTGTACGTTCCGTTAACGGATCCAGTCCCACTGTTGGCTCATCAAGAATAACAACGGGCGTGTCACGTAGCAATATACGTGCAAGTGCAAGCCGTTCTCGTTCCCCACCGGAAAAAATAGAACCTGCTTCATGCATTTGTGTGTGGTACCCCTCTGGTAATTTTTCAATTAACTGATGCAAACCCACTTGTTTTGTTACTGCAACAATCTCATCAAACGTTGCATCAGGACTGCCTAATGCTAAATTATTTAACACAGAGGTATCAAATAAATGGGGATCCTGGCTAAGCACAGAAATTTGTGCGGAGCGATACGCTCCCATTTGATGTGCAGGAGTTCCATTCAAAGAAACAGTTCCATCGGTTGGCTCGAGTACACCATAGATTAAATGTGCTAGCGTCGATTTTCCCGCACCACTTCGTCCAATGACAGCTAATTTAGCACCTTGCGGTAACGTTAACGTGAGATCATGAACTGCCCAATCATCCGTCTCGGAATATTTAAAGGAAACATGGTCCACATCAAGAGTAATTGACTTAGCCTGATTTCTCCATTGTTCATTTATTATCTGCTCACGCGTTGAATCCTCTACGTCCTCAAGCTGCTCGAGCCGATTCAGTGATTGTTGATACTGTGGCAAACGCTCAACGGCTTCAGAAAGCGGAACAAATGACTCGGAAATAGAAAAAATAACTAAAGCAAATGCAGCAATCAACGTGTGATCCATCACTCCGTTTTGTACCATATGCCCGGACCAAATTACCATAATCATCACACAAATACCAATTAATCCCTGTGCAATAAAATCGCGCCATTTCCGATATCCATCCAGCTTAGCCTCAGCTAATCTTGACTTCTTTTCAATTTTCTCATAGCGATCAAGAAATCGCTCTTGTCTTCCGGACATCATCCAGTCAGCAGAACCAAGGACTGCATCGGTCAATTGTTCATACAGTTGATGCCGGTTTTGTGCAATTTTTCGATGATCGTTCTTCATTTGAACCAGTGATAATAAGGGAAGTATAATCGTTAATATCAACAGATAAAGTGCCATCATTAAAGCAAAGGAACGATCAAAGATACCGAGTACTGCAATCCATAAACCGTAAATAACCAAGGCGATACTGCCAGGAAGCACTGTCCGCAGAAAAAGGTCTTGCAGATGCTCAATGTCTTCAGAAAGCACACTCAAAATATTACCCGTTTTGTATTTTGAGCGAATAAAAAGAGCGGACGGTTCAAGCTTGGCATACAAGTGTGCCCGCATTTCTGATAATATCCGCAATATTGTATTATGACTTGCCAGTCGCCCTGCGTAATTAAATACAGCTCGAAACGTCCCGAATGTCCGCACACCGACAATAGGAACATAAATCATAAGGATATTTTCCGGCCGAAGTGCAGCTTTTGAGATTAAGAATCCGGATGTAAATAATAATCCTGAGGCACATAATAATGCCATTAAGCTTAAAAACGCAGCCAAGAGCAATCCGCGCCAATGTCGTTTTACAGATGGAACAAGCCATTCCTTCATAGGAGTCCCTCCAATTGCGCACAAACCATATCGAAATAAGCACCCTTTTTTCGGATCAATTCATCCTGAGTACCACTCTCTGCGATTTTCCCATTGTGAAGTACCACGATCCTGTCCATTTGTTCCATCCAATGTAACCGATGGGTTGCAAAGATCACAAGCTTATTCTCAAAGAGCTGAAGCATTGGTTGTTTCAGTTCATACTCTGTTTCAATATCCAGATGGGCTGTGGGTTCATCGAGCAACAGAATTGGCCGATCACAGAGAAAAGCTCTAGCTAACGCCACACGTTGTTCTTGTCCACCACTCAGTTGCCGTCCACCGCTGCCAATCTGTTCATCCATGCCTTCAGGCAAATGGTCAATCAAACCATTCAGCCCTGCCGCCTGGACCGCTTGAGCAATTTGTTGGTCAGTTGCATCCGGTTTATAAAAGGCAATGTTATCACGGATTGTTGCACTAAAGAGATAGGGATGCTGAGGGATATAGGTCACTTGCTCACGCCATCTCTGTGTTGAAAACGCGAAGTTTTGATCGTTCAGTTGTACTGTTCCTGAACTTGCTGAGATAAAGCCGCCGATCAAATCAATCAACGTTGACTTCCCTGCACCACTGGCTCCGATAATCCCGACTTTTTCAAGGCCTCTAAGGTTCATATTTATCTCGCGAAGCGTTGTCTTCTCGGCATCTGTGTACTGAAATGTAACGTCATGCATTTTCAACAGTGCATGTTTAGTCCAGCGAAGACTTTTTTGATGATCAGCTTCTGACATGTTCTCCAAATCAGTCGGAAGGTTTGTATAATCCTTCAATTGCTTCGTTGCTTCTTTCCCATCAAGCGTGGCATGGTAATCCTGCCCAAGTTCACGAACAGGTAAAAAGTATTCAGGTGCAAGGATCAGCACAGTAAGTGCCGGTTCTAGCAAAATATGTCCGTCCACCAAGCGAATACCGAGCGCTACCGCAACGAAAGCAATGGAAAGCATGGTAAAGAAGTCCAGTGCAAATGAAGACAAAAAAGCGAGTCGGAGCGTACCCATTGTCATACTGCGGTATTTATCACTGACACGATTAATCGTCCGCATATGAAGTTTACTAATGCCTAAATAGTAGAGTGTCGACAAGCCCCTTAGAGAATCAATAAAATGATTTGATAACACGCGGTATGATGCCCAACGGTCATCCATTTTCTTCTGAGCCGCAAGACCCAATAAGATCATAAAAATGATTAACACCGGCATGGTTATTAAAAGAATAAGCCCAGACATCCGGTCCGTCCAGAAAACATAGATCAGAATAAGTACAGGAATAATTCCATTTGCAACCATCTTTGGAATGAACAATTCCAGATATCTTCGTGCCTGTAGCACACCTTCAAGTGCAAGTGATACCAGCGCCCCAGTGCCTTCCCTCTTTGCTGATTGAGGTCCAATGATGAAGAGCTTTTTCAGGAATGCCCTTCTCAGCTCAACACTGGTGCGATCCGCAAATTTATAACAAGCCCTTTTAATTAGAAACACCATAAAATATCTACATACCATAACAATGAAAAAAAGGAGCAGATCGGAGCTTACGCTCGCAATCTGTTTCCCAGAAAAAAGGCCGGAAATCATCCGACCTAAAAATATCGCTTGCAGTATGAGGCATAACCCTTGAAGCGTAGTCAAAAGGGCTGTTAGGGCAAATAATGGCTTGGCACCCCGATAAGACAATAGTTCCCGATCCATTGATAAGCTTGGCGAAACCCCGTCTAATTTTCCGAGGGCCAAGCACTCACTTCCTTTCGGTCATTCTTCTCTCAGTATTCCAAGTGTTCTTTTTTTGAAACTCTTTTTCTAAATACATAATAGCTCCAAATGGAGTACCCGAGCACAAAAGGCAACAACGTTACCGCGACAATGGTCATCACAGTTAATGAATAGGAACCCGAGGCAGAATTATACACAGTTAAATCGAATGCAGGCTTAATATTACTGATCATTAATCTTGGGAACAATCCGATGAACAAGGAGCTGATTGTCAATAAGATCACTCCTGCGTTCATACCAAATGCCCATCCGTCTCGTTTTTTCGCTAAGAATAATGCAGATAAAATCAATATGATCACGTCAAGTGTGTAGATCGGAAAGAGAAATGCTCCACGCTTTGCAAATAGATCCGTTACGAAATAAGTAACCGCAACAAAAGCAAGTGCTGCCACTGCCAGAACCCAAAATACTTTTTTGGCAAAGGCACGCGCACGTTCTCTAAGCTCATCCGTTGTTCTCAAGCAGATGAAAACAAGTCCATGATAGAGACAAAGCAAGGTAATCAATAGTCCTCCAAGCACCGAATACGGATTAACGATACTCGTAAAGGTTGCGTGCATATTCATATTTTTATCGATTGGCAATCCATAAACTAGTGTTGAGAAGACAACACCCCACAAGAACGGACAGAGCAGGCTGGCAATGAAGATTGCCCAGTCCCAAGTGCCCGACCATTTTGGATGCTCAACTTTTGCTCTGTATTCAAAAGCTGTACCGCGTGCAATGAGTAACAGTAAGAGAACGACGAGTGGAACGTAAAAGCCGCTAAATAATGTTGCGTACCAGTCTGGAAACGCAGCAAACATTGCGCCGCCCGCTGTAATCATCCATACTTCATTGGCATCCCAAAAAGGCCCAATTGTATTAATCAGCATCCGCCGTTCGGTCTCATTTCGAGCAACAAAACGTGTCGCCATGCCCACGCCAAAATCATAGCCTTCAAGAAAAAAGAATCCGATAAACAATACAGCGATTAAAAGAAACCACAATTCATTCAGTAACAATGTGATAGCCCTCCCCGTCAAACGGGTCATTTGATTGAACCGTTGCTTTATTGTCTAAAGATGGCCCTTCTTTATATGTCCGAACAAATAAATAAACCATAACAACTGCAAGAATTGCATACATTGTAATGAATGCGATGATTGAGAAGAGTAATTCCCCCGCTGATACATTAGGTGAAACACTTGCTGCCGTTTGCATATAGCCAAATACTGTCCATGGTTGACGACCAATTTCCGTCATTAACCAACCGGTTGTACTGCCAATGAATGGAACTGCAATCGCAGCAACCATGATGCGCAAAAACCACTTACTATCCAATAACTTCTTTTTCCAAGCGAGAAAGATTCCAATAATTCCAAGGAGGCAAAGCACTGCACCCATTATTGTCATGATTCGAAAACTCCAAAAGGTTGCGACAACTGGTGGAATATAATTTCCCTTACCGTATTTTTGAACGTACTCTTTCTGTAGCGTGTCTATACCTTTTACATTACCACTTAACTTATCATAAGACAGTACGTCCAACAGATAAGGAATTTTAATCTCTGCAGAATTTTTATGATTTTTTGTATCAATATTGGCAAAAACTGTCCACGCTGCCGGACTGCCGCTGTCTTTCCAAAGTCCTTCACTTGCGGCCATTTTCATTGGCTGTGTCTGAACCAAATACTGTGCCTGCGCATGACCAAATAGCGCGATCAATACACTTGAAAAAAGTCCGATTATAATTGCTATTTTAAATGACTTCACATAAAAAGAGACATATTTCTTCGTTAATAGTGCAATTGCACTAATCCCTGCAACAACAAAAGCACCTGTAGCAAATGATCCGAAAATCGTGTGCGGAAATTCTACCCATAACTGTGGATTCGTTAATAATGCAAAAAAATCATTCATCTCCGCGCGTCCATTATGAATATGGAAACCAACCGGATGTTGCATGAATGAGTTTGCAGTCAGAATCCATAATGCAGACAAGCTCGTACCTAAAGTCACAAGCCAGATACAGGCAAGATGAGCACCTTTCGATAAACGATCCCAACCAAAAAGCCAAATACCAATAAATGTAGATTCCATAAAAAAGGCAAGTAATGCTTCAATTGCTAAAGGTGCGCCGAACACGTCACCCATGAATCGTGAATATTCAGACCAATTCATACCGAATTGGAATTCCTGAAGAATACCGGTTACAACACCGATTGCGAAATTGATAAGAAAAAACTTCCCCCAAAATTGAGCCATTTTCTTGTAGATTTCATTCTTTTTGACAACATACATCGTTTCCATAATCGATACAATAAGTACCATTCCGATAGACAAAGGTACGAAAAAGAAATGGAAGATGGTCGTTGCCGCATATTGAAATCTTGCTAAACTCAATATGTCCATACTCTCTCCTCTTTTCAATAATGCTGGGTTTAACTATTGCCATCAGTTATCGTGATGCATCTGCTTGATCATCATTTCATTCCTGAATAGCGAGTGTAACAGATGTCACACTCCACTATTTACTTTACAACTTCAAAAACATACTTTGCCCTCTTCTTCATGACAATTTTGTGAACATAATGAGTCGAGTTGCGCTTTGACCTGTGACAAAATTCATGGCAGAACGAATGAATACTGCTATATATTGCGGCTCTAATGGAAATATCTTCACTATTCGCTAAATTTTTCATGATCAAGAGTAAAAAAAAAGCCGGCTCATTAGCCGGAGAAAACGGTTTGTTCACATTGAATTTCAAACTTATAGATCTCTTTTGTTAAAATAAGCGTTTAATTGTCCTCGAATCATGCGCTCTCTCAGCTTATTGTCATAACGATTACTCTCTTTTTTCTGCATTTCTTTCCGAAGTTCAGAGGTTTGCATCCCATCTTCCATCCTATTGGCAATCTCCATGAGTGCTTCCACATCCGAAAATGAGTATTTTCGATTACCGCGTTCCGATCGTTCCGGAAAAATGAGCTTTCGTTTCTCATAATAACGGATTTGTCTTTCACTTAAACCTGTCAATTCACACACTGTGCCGATTGTAATAACTTTTTTGTAAAGATAAGCGTCTCTTTGAGCATTTGTCGTCATCTGATGCACCATCCTCTCTTCGCATCATTCGTCACTATAATTGTAAGATAATATTACAACACAAACAGTCAAGGATCAATATTTATGTAAGATATAGTGACACGTTATTAGACGAATGTTGCAGGATCAATTAAAATAGAAACTGAATTTTTTTGAACAGTACAATTTTACGCAGAGAAAGGCAAAGGATGGTGTGCAATGACTGAGTCACGCATAGAGAATAACGAAAAAAGAAAAAACGATCTTATCCGAAAGCTTCTCGATCGTGGGATCTTCAAAAATGGAGAGTACCAGCTCTATGAACTTTCGTTAAGTGAACTTGAACATACCTATAATAAAAATTTTTATAAGCGCACTATAAAATAAGCGAAAACAATAGGAGCAGTCCCTAGGGAACCCCGGCATCGACATCAGTAAATAAAATAGGTACTATATGAAAAGGTGTCCCACAGTCTATAGACTTGTGAGACACCTTCTTTAATCCTCGTTATGTATACAAAACGATCGACTTAAATCATCGCGCAGGCAAAGCTTGAGCATCCATGGCCACCCACCATAACCGGATTGCAAATTGATATGTCCTTGTTCAGGAAGTATGAGACAAGGAATTTGAAAATCAAGATACTCACAAATACGGTCTCTAGAGAGGAACGGATCATTCGTTGATAGAATTAATAATGACTCCTTCGCCGTGATCCGCAACACACGTTTATCAAATGGAAGCGGGAAGAAATTTTGAATTTCAGCCTTGTCCAGACCATTTGATGGCGGACAAACCATGATCAACCGGCTGACTTTCCGTTCTTGATGCTGCGCTGCATAATGGATCCACAAGATACATCCAAGACTATGCGTGACAACAACCAAGGGATCATCTTCAGGGATTGCATGCATCGTATCGTCAAGACAGCTCAACCACTCATCCTTTTTCGGATGATCCCAATCTGGAAGATTTGGAAACCAAACATTCTTACCTTGCGCCTTTAATTCATTCGTTAGCCATTCTTGCCAATGCCCACCTGTACTGCCGCCAAGTCCATGCAGTACCAGATAATTTGTCATATCCAGCACCTCATTTTACCCTCAATACTACTTCACGATTTATTTGAACTATGATTATTTTATTATACCATTGATAAAACGGACCCGATAGATCCGGATCCGTTTATTTGTCTTTATTTTGAGTGAGACGACTTTCTTCTTCGTCTCTGACGCGATGTGCAAGCCGACTTGAGGCATCTGCTGCGATACTGGCAATCAAATCGTCCAGGAATGTATTTACTTTTCCTTCTTTTGCCAAATCAAGGTTACCAATAATCCTCGGTTTCACTTTATCGAGATACCCAAAAGTGGTTGCAGCGATGCTTCCAAAGCTTGAGACCGCACCAAGCGCGATCGTTTCATCAACTCCAAACAAGCCTTCATCCTGATCAACGAGTGATTGAAGCGGTTCAGAAAGTAATTTTTTCTCAGCCAGCCGATCCAGTTCAATACCCACCAAGATCGCATGTTGTAATTCGCGTTTTGCAAGCACACCTTTCACATTCTCAATACATATCTCTATTGTTAATCCCGACATAAACGGTTTCTGCAAATCAAAAACAATTTCAGCTATATCCTTTAGCTCAACTCCACGTTCCTCCAAAGCAGCTTCCACTGCATTTGCTACTGCGCGAGAAGTCACTCTCTTCTTATTCGCTGAATAAAAAGTAGCACCTTTAGGTAATCCCGGAGCATAGGTCATACTTTTAGAAAAGTGTTGCTCACTCATTCATCTCGATCTCCTTTCATAAACCCCAGAGAAGTAAATACTGGGGCGTTCTGCACAAATGAAAAATAATTCCTATCATCCGCTTAAAGATGCAATTCGCCTCATTCCATTTTATGCAATTCGAAAATGACGATTCATCGAAAAAGCAATAATATTTTTAGTGAAACAGTAAATCGTTACCCTATTTAGAATTATATTCCAATTTTATTGACTCTGCTATCATTGCCCAATAGGCAGTTCTGAATCAAGAACGTGAATTCAATAAGTATTTCTTATTCCGTATAAAAGTCATTGTACATCACCAAACTAACATTGCTCAAATATCCTATCGAAAAGGCTTGATTCCCATGCATTCATTTTTTTCCATTGCCATTGAATTAAGTGTTGGCTTATTTGCTTTGCTCATCCTAACTAAGGTTATGGGCAGAGCATCATTATCCGAATCCACACCATTCGATTTCATTTCAATGATCGTTGTCGGCGACTTTGTCAGCGATGCAATCTATGACCCGGAAACACACATTTTTAAAGTGATTTTCGCGATCCTTTTCTGGGGAAGCTTAATTTACATTATTGATGTTGTGACTTTAAAGTTTCACAAATCACGCGGTTTTTTTGAAAGCCAACCGTCCTTGGTCATTAATAAAGGAATGATTGACAGAAACGTTATGAAAAAAAATCGAGTGGATATGAATCACCTTCAGATGCTTCTACGCGATCGGGATATCTTTTCATTTAAAGAAGTTGAGTTCGCCATTTTGGAACCGAACGGAAAGATTTCAATCATTAGAAAGCCAGAGTATGAAACAACAAAACGAGGGGACTTGGACCTAGCTACCCGGTCGGTCTCCATCCCTGTTACGTTAATCAGTGACGGCGTTATTATCAACAGAAACTTAAATCGTTTAGGAAAAACAGAACAGTGGTTGATCAGCGAATTGAAGAAACACTCAATTGAAGATTCGGCAACAGTAATGATCGCCGAATGGCATGATGAAGATGGGCTATTTGTTCAAACGATTGTCTCTTAGGGAAACCAAAGAAAAACCGGGCAAGCTCTGTCCGGCAAGTTGCATCGTAATCCTTCCATCTGTTTCGTTTCTTCTTATTCTTTCTCTTTTTGAGGTTCAGTATCTCGAGGAGCACTATTCGGAATCGGGAATCCCCAGAAGTCGCGTGCAATCGGCTGGTTGGTGTTCGGTTGCCGAATTGGTCCGCCATGGAACGGTCCATTGTTCTGCTCTTTGTGTTCCTGCTGAATAATGACTTCGTCCGCTTTGATAATTAATTTTCCAACACGAATGACCTTAGGTTCTTTTTTACTTTCTTCTGCCATATGAATCTCCTCCTTAATGGTCTCCTGACAGAATATGCAGATACCCGGTCATCTGTGTAGCGAATTACTTTTCTTCTCTAGATACCATGCTTATCACAATCTGGTTGCCACATTTGATTTTGTACTCATCCTCTCCAAAGAACACAAAACACTCGATCCGGACAGAATCTGAATAGGTGTGGTCAATTGGAATTTGAAAATTATTGAAGGCTATGGATTGTCCCGGAAGAAGATCAGACAATTCAAGTGGTCTCACCCAAATTTCTCCATTCTGGTTGGTATCTTGATCTTCTTCCGTATCAAGAATCACCCACAGATGCTCGCCTTGTTCTCGATCTTCGCCGTAAGCATCCTCCTCGTGAACCACTCGCCCTTTTAATGTTGCTAAATCTCCGGGATGAAAACGAAAGCAAACCGTTGGTGTCTTCAGGGGTATGGAGCCCGTATTTTCAATAATAACATCCCCTTGAATAACACTTTTAAAGCCGTTTAGCATCCATACATAATTTAAAAAGGCAACCGCACGGGATTTCAAATCATTATGGTCATCGCCAGGCGTAGGTACCGGAACTGCCTTTTTCTGCTCGTTTTTCAACCGACGTTCAAGAATTGCGATCCGTCTTTCATAGATTTCGATACGGTTCACCTTTTCATTTAATGCTTTCTGCATGTCTGTTAAGAGTTTTTCATAGCCCTCTACACGATGATGGTAGATTTCATCTGAAAGATCTGAATCTGCGCGCTGGTTTCTTTTCAAGTCGGCAATTTTCTTTTCAGCTTCTTCAATTTTCTCTCGCGCCGCTTGTAATTGATCATTTAACGCATCATATTCTTTTTTCAACTCAGCGGACTTACGCTGTATCTCAACTTTAAGTTGTTCAGCTTTCCTCGATTTGACTTGTTCATCTTCCAGCTCACTTTTGAGTTGCACGACTTCTTCTCTGGCAAAAATCACTGCTTGCTCAAGTTTCAGCGCCTTATTGCGGTAGAATTTCTGCCGATCTTCCAGTGATGCGCTATTTAACTTATCTTTTTGATTGACCAAGATAGGCGCCTCCCCATATATGTCATCACTGAGTTCAGTATATGTTCGGTGTCCTTGTCCATTGCCTGCCCCTATTTTTTTGCAGCTCCCTTTACATTGATCGCGACAATTAAGGAAGACAACATTTTTGGTTATACTCAACCGTTCAAAGTAATGAGAAAAACCGGGCCGAAAAAAACCACCCAGTCCTTAATTTCCATCGATTGTGCTGCGATATCCTCTTACCAAAAGCGATCTATAAGCATCCTCATCCATGTATGTTCTCTGCGGGTCATGAATGTTTCTTATCTTTCAAAAAAAATTGAGAGTGAATCAATCACTCTCATTACAAACGAGATTCTTTTCAAAGTTCTACGTGGAGACTTTCATCATTTGTCTCCACCAAACCGGTTTCGAATGTTACTTTATCTTTCTTCCCATCAATCAGTTTCAAGCTAAATTTGCTTGATTCTGTTCCGCTTGCCAGATCTAGTGTAAAATCCAGCTTTTCATCATTATCCGCTTTACCTTCTCCTGCGAGCTTCAAAATGGCGTATCCATTTTTCTCGAAGGCTTCCAAACTTTCTGGATCAACATGCGTAGCATTAAAGGTTAAGCTTTTGCTGTCGCTCCCTTTATTTGAATCTTCGAACTTGAATTTAACAGAACTGTCTTCCAACTGTCCATTTGGAGCAATATTGACCTTGAGACCTGCAACGCCCTTTAATTCAGATCCTTCGGTAATCGAACCACTTACTTTACCACGCGCGCTTGCGCAGTAATGTTTTCCTGGGAAAATATCCTCACATTGCTTTGGAAAATCCGGCTCTGGACAATGGTCATCCCATTCTGGATCATGGACATGAATGTCATTACCGCGAGGATCGCAGAATTTAGCCTTTACTTCCAACTTAACCTCTGCTTCTACTTGAATATCGGCGCAGAAGAATACTTTAATCCGCAATGTTTGCGGGAACGGGCCGTTCAGAATGATCGAATCGCCTAACAAACGTGAGGTGATCTTTGAAATTCTGCAAAATAGATCGGTTCCATCTGGATAGCAAAGCGCAAAAGATTCAAGTGCCGAGACGTCTGTTTTTACTTTTGCAACTTCCTCTCCCTGTCTGTCGACGACAAGTACAGTAATCGTAGCAGTAAACAGTAAATCTACCAATTCAGCGCTGACTTCATGCCCGTGCAGCCATCCTGTTACAGGACGCTTTTCTCCAACCTGCTCACAGAAGAAATCTTTATGATGGCCCTTTTTTGCCTCACTAGTACCAAGTGGAAATAAAGGCGGAGTTTTCGGTGCTTTAACCACCACTTGAAGTGGTCTTCTGTATGGATCGGACAAAGCGCGATCAATGTCTTCAAGCTGCGCTTCAGTAAAACGGATTCTAACCTTTGTCGGTATTCTGTCCGTTACCCAGTCATAGACCTTGGGAACTCTGATACACTCATCTTTAAGCCCACTATGTGGCTTAGATATCAATTTACTTCCCATTCAAAACCTTCCTTTCTAACAAATATAAAAACATGGTTGGTTGTTTCCCTACATAGTATGGATATGGCATGGGGATTGGCACACATATCGCTGCCCATTTTGTGCTAATAACTAGAAAAATGACAATGAAAAGCACATTGAAAATCATGACGATGCTCATCTACAAAGCATAATGTAGAGTGGCTCAATAAAAGGAGGGATAAAATGTCAGATGAACGTCGAGATCAGCGGAAAAGAGCACTCGAGATACTTAATTCCTCAAATTCATGGCCGATTTGGCCAAAAAAGAAAAAAAAGATCACTGAAGACCTTGACCAGAAAATAGACTTGAAAAATGTGCCAAGCACGGGTGATGAAGAAGCAGAGAGCATCTTTTATCAGTCATTTAAAGAACGAACAATCAGGGAAACAGAACGACACCCCATTCAGCCATTTAATCAAAGTGAGCGACAGTCTGCTCAGATCGATCCATTTAAAGAAGACAACGCTAACGGCCCAGACAACCAGTGACATTCTGAATACGATGAAAGGAGACTTGAAAAGGAGCTGGGTACAATGGTTTATCGAAAGGATCCTAAGGTATCCCGAAAAAGAAAAGGGCAAAAGAATAAATCCACACAGGAGGCCGATCTGTTCTTTGAAGCACCAAAAAACAACTGTAGTACTTGTGGAAGAGTCACCTGGCATCCGGGACAGACAAAATAAAGAAAAAAAGATACCTGACCCATGAAAAATAGGGGCCAGGCATCTTTTATTAATGATTTGACAATCAGATACTGATAATGTTGAAACCGGCATCAACATGAATCGTTTCACCGGTAATACTTTTCGACAAATCACTAAACAAGAAGAGTGCGGTGTTGCCAACATCTTCCGGATTAATGGCTCGACGCAGTGGCGCTTTTTCTTCGATTACTTTCAGTACACTATTGAAATCGGAAATACCTTTTGCTGAGAGTGTACGAATCGGACCTGCAGAAATGCCATTTACGCGAATGTTGTCCTTGCCAAGGTCGTTAGCCAAATATTTGACACTCGCGTCTAGGCTCGCTTTTGCCACACCCATCACATTATAATTTTTAACGACGCGTTCTCCACCGAGATAGGTCATCGTGACGACACTGCCGCCTTCAGTCATCAAATCCTTCGCTTCCTTAAGCACTGCGGTTAAGGAATAGGCACTGACATTCTGAGCGAGCAGGAACCCGTCACGTGTTGTATTCATGTAGTCTCCGTCTAGTTCTTCTTTCTTTGCGAAAGCAATACAATGTGCCAATCCGTGAATAACGCCTACGTCTTCTTTGATTTTGGCAAAAGTGGTCTTTATTTCCTCATCAATCGTAACATCGCATGCATAGAAAAGACTGTCTTTTCCTTCCAGTGTTGCAGCAAGTTTTTCGATTGGTTCACGAAAACGTTCATTATTATAAGTAAAGACTAGTCTTGCGCCCGCGCGATCAAGCGCTTGAGCAATTCCCCAAGCAATACTTCTTTTATTAGCGACACCCATGACAACATATGTACGTCCTTTAAGTGTTAATTCCATGTCTAATCCTCCCTAGTATCACATCAATCCAAATGATATTATATCATGAAAGCGCGCGAACGTCCTATTCGAGTCTATGAGCACAGAATTTAACCGAAAAACTGATGAACGTTTTCCTCAACTAATGCTTCGAATCGTATTTCTCAGTTTAAATAACGAATTATTTTACTCTATAGTAAAAAAGGTAAAATCCATACGAATAGTATAAAAAGCAATCACCTCACCGCTTTTGAATGATCGCAATCCTCATGATTATTGTTTCTTTTTTTCAAATGATAGGCTATCATGATAAAGGATTATTATCCGTGAAGTAGTGAAATTATTTCTGAAGAAGGATTCATTTATGATGAACAGAGACTCTCTCGCAAAAATAGATTATACACTGTTTTTTATTGTCTTCTTATTGGCATGTATCAGCTATATCTCCATATCGATGGCACCGCTAAGTTCCGGTGCACCTGCGGTCAGTATGGCTCATCGCCAAATCGTATGGTACGTGATCAGTTTCATCTTCGCATTGGGGATGATGCTCTTCGATTATGATCGTTTAAAGCGCATGCACTGGATTTTCTATGGCATCGGCATGTTTCTGCTCTTTGGTCTAACACTTGCTCAGATCGGCTTACCAATCCCATTGGTTGATAAATCACACGGGGCAACAAGTTGGTATATCCTACCTGGAATCGGCCAACTCCAGCCCTCGGAGTTCATGAAACTCTTTATGATTGTTTCACTTGCTACCACTATTGATAAGCATAATGAAGCATATCCAATTAGAGGACTTAGAGAAGATCTGCACTTGTTAGGCAAAATTGCGCTCGTCTCTTTTCCACCATTTGCTCTGGTATTTATCCAACCCGACCTTGGAACCGCACTTGTGATGTTTAGCATTATCATCTCCATGACTCTCGTGAGCGGGATCAATTGGAAACTGATTGTGAGTATTCTCACTTCCATTGTCTTTGGACTGACTTTCTTTGCCATTAGTTGGTTTAAGTTTCCTGCAATCATTAATCTTGTACTCAAATCGCATCAAAAGGATCGATTTTTAGCTTGGCAGGATCCTCAACGCTATTCTTCTGAGGAAGGTTATCAGTTGCTTCAGGCATTAAATTCGATTGGCTCGGGCGAATTTTTCAATCATAAATTTAATCCGGCGATCTCACTTCCTGAATCCTATAATGATTTTATTTTCGCTGTGATTGGTGGTAGTTTTGGGTTCGTTGGCGCGGTAACTGTTGTCTTGCTGTTCTTTCTATTGATATCAAGAGTCATTAAAGCCGCCGTCGAAACGCATGATCCTTTTGGCAGCTATATATGTACCGGCATTGTCGGTATGATTATGTTTCAGGTATTTGAAAATATCGGTATGAACATTCAATTGATGCCAGTTACAGGTATTACCCTTCCCTTCCTAAGTTATGGAGGAAGCTCACTGCTCGCCAGTATGATCTGTGTTGGTTTGGTCCAAAGTGTACGGATGCAAACGCAAAAGTTCATGTTCACCTAAAAACGGTCATTTGACCGTTTTTTTTTACACATAAGTAAGTATCATACGCTGGTGGTGTTTCGTGTAGGCGCAATCGATCATCAAGAAAAACTACATTTTTACACAAACAGATTTGCACTTTCTTTATTTTAAAATAGGCCCGTTTGGAGAAAATAGAAGCTAAAGCTAATTCAACATGAAGGATGAATGGTATGTATGATGTAATTGGAGACGTTCATGGGTGTCTTCGCGAATTTGTTCAACTGACTAAAAAACTGGGTTATCTGTGGCAAAATAATCTGCCCATCCATCCGGATCAACGCAAGCTCGTTTTTGTCGGAGACATCACAGATCGTGGATCATCATCTGTCGCCATGATTCGAATAGTTACACGCTTGGTTGACCAAGGTCTAGCTCTGTATGTGCCCGGTAATCACTGCAATAAACTATACCGATTTCTTATCGGCCGCCATGTGCAAGTTGCTCATGGACTGGAAACAACGGTTCAGGAACTGGATCAGCTCGATGCTCAAGTCCGCGACCAAGTCTCAATGCAGTTTATTAATCTCTACACAAAAGCGCCACTGATTCTCTATTTGGATCAGCAGCGCTTAGTCGTTTGCCATGCAGGTATTCAGGAACAGGATTTAAATCAACCGATTTCGAATCGCATCAAAACTTTTGTTCTCTACGGGGACATTACCGGAAAAAAAGATGTCAATGGACTTCCCGAGCGCCGAGATTGGGCAATGCATTATCATGGAGATCCATTGATTGTGTATGGTCATACCCCAGTTTTAAAACCACGTTGGAAAAATAGGACATTAAATGTGGATACCGGTTGTGTCTTCGGGGGCATGCTAAGCGCCCTTCGCTACCCAGAGATGGACGTTGTGTCCATAGCTTCCTCCATGCCGTATAGTGAAAATCGATTCAGATCGTTTCCAGATTAATTTGTTCATTAATCAATCGCACCATATCTTCTGGACACTGCTTATGAATATGGATCATTTCATCGGTAAAAGGATGAATGAAGGACACTTCGAAGCTATGCAACGCTTGACGGTTGATCTGGTCCATTTTCCCGCCATAGAGATCATCGCCAAGAAGCGGGTAACCGATTGAAGCAAAATGGACCCGAATCTGATGCGTTCTGCCTGTCTGCAGGCGAACAACAACTAATGTCCACCCTACTCCGCGTTTTAGCACTTTGTAATGCGTCACGGACCTTCTTCCAGATTGCCAATCCACCATGCGCTCAATCGCACTCCCATCCTTACGTCCGATCGGCGCATCGATTGTCCCATGATCCTGTAATACATTCCCCTCAACAATCGCTAAGTATCTTCGATGAATATCTTTTCGTTTCTGCATTTTAAAGAACCGCTCATGGCTGAATCGATGTTTTGCAACAAGCATTAGACCCGATGTGTTTCGATCAAGGCGGTTAATAATATGGACTGTTGAAGCAAGATTTTCATTTTTAAAGTAACGAAGCAAGCCATTTGCTAGTGTTCCTGACGGGTATTGATGTGATGGTATGACCGGAATTCCTGCTGGTTTATTCACGATCAGCACGGTATCATCTTCATAAACGATATCGAGATCCATCTCCTCATCAGAAAGAAAGTCACTAGGCGTTTCCTGAGGAAAAATAACTGTTAACCGTTCTCCCTCTTGGAGTACGTGGCGCACAGACCGCTCCTGCCCATCCACAAGCAACTTGCCACCCTTGTACTTAATCGCTGAAAGTGCACGTCGGGATACTTTGATTTCTTTCTTTAAATAGTCCCGCATGAGCATACCTTGCTCGGCAGCACTCATTATTTTTTCAATTGTATAACACTTTTTCTCCATACGAATCGGAACACGGTTGCCCCTCATTCACGTCCTTTACCAAAATAAAATCAACCAATAAATGCATCCCGTACGCGCCGCCAGAATGGAAGTGGCCGAAAACGCGCGAAGCGAATTTTTTCTTTTGCCACACCAAATTCAATTTGGCGTACATTGTCATGGATGCTCGACAAATGATCCAGAGAAAGCGTAAACGAACGATCAGCGACTGGAATCACCTGACAATGATGATGCTCGGGAAGAATCAATGGAGATCCAACGGTACGATAGACTCGATTGTTAATGGATGCAATCTCTGTGAGCTGTACTGAGGGTAATGAGGGATGTATGATTGCACCGGATAACCCCTTATTATAAGCGGTGGAACCTGTAGGTGTTGAGAAGCACAGTCCATCCCCTCTAAAGCTCTCAAATTTTTCGTCTTTAATCATCACATCTGCAACGAGCAACTCATTAACACTTCTTACCGTGCATTCATTCAGTGCCAGAAAATGTCTTGAGGGTTGTACATTCATATAATGAATAGATACGGATAAAAGCGGATATTCAACGCTATTGAAGTCCTTACCAACAATCGATTGAACTAAGTCGTCAACTTCTTCCGACGTCCAGTCCGCATAGAAGCCTAAATGACCCGTATGTACGCCAACAAATGCAGTTTCATTCAAACGGTCCGTATACCTGTGGAAGGCTTGAAGCAACGTCCCATCACCGCCAACTGATATCACAAGATCGGGGTGAATCTCATCATAGACCAGCTTATGCGTTGTGAGCTTTTCAAAAATTTGTTTTCTCAATGTATCTGAAAACGAGTCGCCTCTGTTTTCAATTGCAAACTTTTTCAAAGATCCTGCCGGGACATCCTTTTTATAGATCGGTTTCTCATTCATGTTTCATGAACTCCTTCCCTTGCGCCAATGAATCGGATATGCCCCTCTGGTCATTTCTCATCTTTATTCTCATCAGCATTCTTCTGAAGAAAGCGTCGTTGTGCGACCTGAATTTCATCTCTAATTTGAGACATTTCTTCATCAAGGCGAAAAGCCGCTTCTGCTGCACTTAATAATCGCGTTTTTACATCCGCCGGGATATTCCCGTTATATTTATAATTCAATGAGTGCTCAATTGTTGCCCAGAAATTCATAGCGAGTGTACGCACCTGAATTTCAACCAATATTTTTTTCTCACCATGAACCGTCTGTACCGGGTATTGAACAACCACATGGTAAGAACGATAACCACTTTTTTTCTTCTCACTAATGTAATCACGTTCTTCGACAACAATAAGATCCGTGCGACTCCGGATCAGTTCAACAACTCTGCGGATATCGTCAACAAACTGACACATCACGCGAATACCCGCAAGATCTTGCATCTGCGTATTCAGCTGGGTTAAAGGCATTCCCTTTCTCCGGGCTTTTTCAATAATACTTGGTATCGGTTTAACGCGACCGGTAACGAATTCAATCGGGGAATTTTCTGAGGTTACTTCATACAGATCCCGATACCCACGTAACTTCACTTTGAGTTCATCTACTGCTTGCCGGTAAGGGGCAAGAAATATTTCCCATTCCATGACAATCACTCCATTGTTCCAAGACAAATACAGGTATGGTTAAGACGTTCCCATCCCGAAATTTTATATACCGTCTGTTGTTTCTTCCCCCCCATTATGTCATAATTTAGAAGAACTTACGAGTATCTAATTAGCAACATTGTTGAGGGGCGGGGCGTTATCATTATGGCTCAAGAATTGGAAATTGAATTTAAGAATATGCTGACAGCTGAAGAATTCACTATGCTATGCAAGAGCTTTGGCTTGGAGCCTTCCTCGTTTTTCAAACAAGTCAATTACTACTTCGACACCCCCACTTCCGCATTGAAAAATAAAAGAACGGTACTGCGGATCCGTGATGACGGACGGCAGCACGATTTTACTTTAAAGCAGCCACATGACGATGTAATTCTAGAGACCCACCAACAGCTTAATGATGAGGAAAGCCGATCCATGGTTCATCTAGGCATTGTCCCGTCGGGCGAAATTGAACAAGCCATCACGAAAATGGGCGTTGATCCGGATCAGCTTGTATTGATTGGTGAACTGACCACGAAACGTACTCAGTTTCCTTTTGAATCCGGTGAACTCTTCTTAGACCACAGTTACTATCTTGACCATCATGACTATGAACTTGAATACGAAGCAGAAAGTCAGGCGACCGGTGTTGAAATTTTTCAGAAGCTCCTTCAGGATTATTCCATTCCGCGTCGGCCTTCGATGAGTAAAATGATGCGGCTATATCAAGCGATGCAGTCAAAAAGGAGCTGAACCTCTTATGTCCGTCGATCCAAACACAATTGCTCAACTGTTATCAATGTCTATGCTGTCCGGCAATCAGAGCACCCTCGATCAATCGAGTTTATCATCCGGACAAACCACCAATAATAACTTCTCCAATCTATTAAATACTCTTATATTGCTTATGGAGAACGGTGATGATTCTTCGAGCACTACTACGGAACAATCATCGGGCGGCCTTGATTCATTAGCCTATATGCCTAATATGCTTGAAAGCTCAGCTTCTACAAATCGTTCAGATGGGGACAATCAACTCTGGCAACAACTTTCTTCATCAGTATCCCCACTAAGTCAACATTATTCATCACTCGGAACATCTTCATCAGTGAATCAAACTACGTCGGATTACAACGACACGATTCAAGCAATGAGTAAAAAATATGGGGTTGACGCACGGCTCATTCAGTCGGTGATTGATGCAGAATCTGGGGGCAATGCTCTTGCAACGAGCAATGCCGGTGCACAGGGGCTGATGCAGTTGATGCCTGGAACAGCAAATGCCTTAGGAGTAGATAACCCCTATGATCCAGTGCAGAATATCGAAGGCGGCACTAAATATCTGCGTAAATTGCTCGACCGCTATGACGGTAATTACAGCCTTGCACTCGCTGCGTATAACTCAGGATCCGGAAATGTTGAGAAATATGGTGGTGTGCCACCATTTGCCGAAACACAAGCATATGTCAAAAAAATAATGAATAACATATAAAACGCTCATGCATGAAAGGTGGCTAACCGTTCTATGGATGAAGAACGATTGAAGGAAATAGAACAACGTCTGAATGCAATGGATCGGCAGCTACAAGCGTTGCAAGCTGCTCACCATCGCCCACTCATTGGTTCGAATATCTGGGTGCTTGTGCCCGTAATCGCGATTATCATGTGGGGTCTGAAAGGAATCTTTTAAGCGATCCTAGAAAATTCTGTTAACCATTTCTTTTTTTCCTTGTATAAAACACTCGATGATTAGAATCTCTATAAGCTAGGCAACCGCTCAGTCCTTATTTTACATTGATTTTACTTCGATTGCTGGCACCAGCTGGAACGACCGTGGGCGATCCGTGCGCCTCCACGGTCAACCCACGGTCTGTGGCGCGCATCTGCGCTGTTTTTTTGCAAAAGCCTTATACTTTCTTATTTTTTTAGAAAAAATGAAAAACCTCGTATTGGTCTCATCCAATACGAGGTTTATTCTTTATTCTGCAATTTATTCAGTGACTCATCAGTATTTACTGTCATCCACCTGATCTAGCCAATCCGTAACAGCCTTCACAGTTGAAGCGACACAACCTTCATTAAGTGGTGATTCAAGTCCCGCTGTCTTAACGAGATCCAAAAAGGATTGGCTTCCTCCTTGTTTGCACAAATGCAAGTAATCCTTCCAGGCAGCACCATAATCTTCCTGTGACTTCTTCCAGAATTCAAAGGCGCACACTTGAGCCAGTGTATAGTCAATATAGTAGAAAGGTGATTCAAAGATGTGGCCTTGCCGTAGCCAAAATCCACCCATCTCGAGAAATTCAATGCCATCATAATCGCGGTAAGGTAGATATTTCTTCTCAATATCCTTCCACGCTTGCTTGCGCTGTGCCGGTGTCATTTCCGGATGTTCGTAGACAACGTGTTGGAACTCATCGACACTTACTCCATACGGTAAGAACAAAAGCGAATCGCTCAGGTGAGAGAATCTGCGCTTATCGGCATCTTCCTTAAAGAACAGGTTCATCCATGGCCATGTAAAGAATTCCATGCTCATTGAATGAATTTCAGCGCCCTCAAATGTCGGCCAACGATATTCCGGAATATCCGTATGCGTCGAATAGACCTGGAATGCATGTCCGGCTTCATGTGTGAGCACATCGATATCATCTGCCGTCCCATTAAAGTTGGAGAAGATAAATGGTGACTCATAATCAAAAATGTATTCACAGTATCCGCCGCCCGCCTTTCCTTTCGTGGCAAGCAGATCCATCAGATGATGATCCAGCATAAACTGATAGAATTCGCCGGTCTCCTTTGACAGCTCTGAATACATCTTCTTTCCATTCTCAATAATCCAGTTCGCATTGCCTTTTGGTACTGCGTTCCCGGTTGTGAACTGGAATGGGACATCATAGAACTTTAATGAGTCCACGCCAATTCTTTTCCGTTGCCGTTCATAGAGTCGTTGAGCGGCCGGTACAACATATTTTTTAATTTGTTCCCGATAATTTTTGACCATTTCTTTGTCATAACCGATACGTGCCATTCGAAAGTAGCTAAGATCGGCATAGTTATCAAAGCCAAGCTTGTGCGCGATTTCTGTTCGAATCTTAACCAATTGATCGTAAATTTCATCGAACTCTTTTTCATGATCAGCAAAATAACCAAAATACGCTTCAAGCGCTGCTTTTCTTACTTTTCGATCAGAAGATTGTTGAAACGGGACCATTTGTGCCAGTGTGCGTTCTTCTCCGTCGAATGGGATCTTCGCAGCTGCAATCAGTTTCGTATACCTTGACGCCCATTTGTTTTCCTGCTGCATCAATGGAATGACTTCTGGAGAGAACGATTTGAGCTGCGCTTCGGCAAGTGCGAAGAGCTGTTTGCCCCATTTCTTCTCCAGTTCAGCGCGAAATGGAGAACTTAGCAGCAGCTTATAAAATTCAGTTGTTTTCCCTTCAAAAATAGGCATTGTTTCATCAGTAAAATCATTTTCTTCTTTATAGAAAGGATCTTCAGTGTTAATGGTATGTCTAATTTCAACAAGGCGAAACATCGTATCCAGATGTTTTCGTAAGTGGTTGACCTCTTCAACAGCATGTACTGCATCTTCAAATGTTGCCGCATTTTTCAGCGTATCGAAAGCCTTTTGAAAAGCTTCTTCGTATTTGGCAACTTCTGGTCGTTCGTACTGATAATCTTCAAAAACAGTCATTGCCCAGCACCTCTTTTTTTCTTTCTGCTCATTTCCATAACTTAACTATTATAATATAGAAATCTTGGTGAAGCCAAGCGTCAGCGACAACTGAGCTGTAGTCGATGAAAACAACAAAACGGAAGATCAACTGCATGATTGATCTTCCGTTTTGTTCTTACTGATTAAATTTGTCCTGCAACTTTATGATGATGGTGATGGTGCCGAAAACGATGGCACTCTCCATTCATGACCAGTTTGCGCACAATATAGGCGAGCAAAATACCAATGAAACAGAGAATTGAAATTGAAGCCACAACCCCCGCCCATCCATACCATTCAAGGAATAATCCACCAACAGGGCCAATAACACTGGATCCAACATAGTAGAAAAGTAAGTAAAGCGAAGATGACTGTGCTTTTTCACGCCTGTTGGCTAGAATTCCTACCCAACTGCTGGCAACCGAATGTCCTCCGAAAAAGCCAAACGTAAACATCACTAAACCAAGTATTTTCAAGATTAGGATTGGGGACATCGTGATCAGTAAACCTGAAGTCATCATAATAATACAAAGTGCAATCACCCCAGATCGACTCGTATGATCAGACAATCGTCCCATCCATGTCGAACTAAATGTCCCAACAAGATAGATGATAAAAACAAAGCCAACTAAAGTTTGGCTCAAATTATACGGTGGTTCCATGAGCGGAATACCAAAGTAATTGTACACCGTCACAAAGCTTCCCATCATAATGAACCCGATTAAATAGAGGATGACCAGTGCTGGTGATTCAATATTTTCAAGAAATCCTGCTGTCGTCCTTTTCATCGATCCACGTTTTGCATCAAAATGTTTCGATTTGGGGAGCAAGAGGATAAAAAGTACACACATAACTAAGTTTAGAATACCAAGAACTGCGATGGCTACATTCCAAGAAAAAGTATCACTAAGTGAGCCGACAATCAGTCGACCGGTCAATCCGCCCAGACTGTTTCCACTCACATAGATTCCGATGACGTAACCAAGTACTTTCTTGTCAAATTCTTCATTAATATAAGCCATAGCAATCGATGGATAACCCGCAAGTAGTGCCCCTTGGATAAATCGTACGGCAATGAGTAAAGGAAGATAATGGATGAATCCGACAATTAGAGAAAGAAAGGCTGATGAGACAAGAGCAAGTACCATCACCTTTTTTCGGTCATACATACCTGAAGTGAAGGAAACAAATAATAGAAAAATGGCAAGTGCTCCAGTTGCTGCCGACAAAGTCAGACTAGCAGCAGCCGGTTGCACATTAAATTGAGCCGCAATCACCGCAATGACTGGTTGCGTACAGTAAAGATCCGCAAACATAATAAAACTACCCAGAAACAAAGCCACGAGTGTTCTTTTAAAAGCTTTGCTTTCTGGTGAAATGTAATTCATAGAAAAATTCCATCCTCTCTGTTTCTCTTTGTATCATCCATACTATGACAAACAACAAGTGATGTCTAATATATTCTGTGAATGATATTGATGCATGAAATCTGTTGAATGCACTACTGTGATGCTTTTCTACTTCAATTTTTGGACCCAATACAACAAGAAGCAGAGTGACAAATTCGGATGTTGTTCCTTCTGACACCCCTATTTTTAAAATGATCACAATAAATTTTCATAATGGTGAAATATTTTAGGTTGAATATGTTATCTTTATATTTACAATAGAATAAGCCTCTCAACTTCTAGGAGTGATCATTTATGGAATGGCAGCAGATTGAGTACTTTCAGAAAGTTGCTCAATTGCAGCACATGACGCAAGCTGCGGAAGACTTGTCAATTTCTCAGCCTGCGCTCAGTAGATCAATCGCCCGACTTGAAGAGGAACTCGGTATTTCCCTTTTTGAGCGACAGGGTAGGAGCATCATCTTAAATCAGTACGGTAAAGTATTTCTGAAACACGTGAACCGAATTCTTAAAGAGATTGATGAAACAAAAATGGAGATCAAGTCCCTGCTTGACCCAGAATATGGTGAAGTTTCGTTAGGGTTCTTACACACTCTTGGGGTCAATATGATACCGGACATTCTCCGAGCATTTCAGAAAGAGCATGCCAACATTAAAATCAAGCTCTACCAAAATAACAATGTATCACTGCTCAAGCAGCTTCAAGCCGGAGAAATTGATTTGTGTCTCGTCCATCACTCATTTGATGACCCACATGTTCAATGGGAAAGATTATGGGATGAGGAACTCTTTTTGATGCTCCCTGCGGCCCACCCCCTTGCAAAGCGTGAATCGATCACATTGGATGAAATTCAATCGGAGCCAATGATCGCGCTCAAAAAGGGGTACGAACTGCGTAAAATTGCCGATAAACTCTGCAGAAAAGCAAACTTCACGCCAAACATTACTTTTGAAGGTGAAGAAGTAACGACGCTCGCCGGTCTCGTTGCCGCAGGTTTAGGCGTAGCCTTGCTTCCTGATCAAAAAGATATTGACGATAGCAAGGTAGCTAAGGTTCATGTACGATGGCCGAGCTGTTCACGTCAAATTGGGCTTTCTTGGTATGAAGACCGCGCATTATCACCGGCTTCTACACATTTTAAACGCTTTGTTTTTACTCATTATAGAGATTAAAAATGAGGGACACCGATTATTCATCGGTGTCCCTCATTTTTTTCTATACGTTTATTTTGCAGTGGATGGATTGAATAATTTTTGGAACCGCTCATAGTCCTGAGCGCCGAGCGTCTGTTCCATCTTTTGCGAATGCTCCCCATGCTTCATCGCTTGAATAGCCATTTGTTGCTCTTCAGTGTGAAACGTACCAATAATTTTATTGGTTTCCAAAATATTTGTAAATGCATTCGGATCAATGGCCTTGATTAAGCGTTCCATCTTGTACAATTCATAGTGGCTAATGACCATCATCACCGTACTCTTCTTCGTTCCGGTATAGCCACCATATGAAGGAATGATCGTCATTCCGCGATCAAACTGGTCCTGAATAGCCTCAGTTAATCGCTCTGCCTGATCGGTGATGGTCAACACCGTCAACTTCTGATATTTGGTATGAATCATATCGATCACATAGCTGTTCACAAATCGTGAAATTAACGTATAAAGTGCATACTGCCATTCATAGACCGCACCGGCGATGATAATAATAATACCATTTAAAATTAAAAAGTATTTTCCTGATGAGGCATTACGGTTCCTCCTTGTCAGGAAGATCGCAATAATATCAAGCCCACCGGTTGAAATACCGTACTTCAAAGCAACGCCTACACCAACCGCAGAAATCAATCCACCAAATATTGAATTCAATAAAATATCCGATGACAAAGGGTGTACCGGAAGCACCGTAAGAAAAAATGAGGTCAACATCACAGTAATAAAACTAAATAAAGTAAAGCTCTTCCCTACCCGATACCATCCTAATACAGCAATCGGCAAGTTCAGAATCAAAACCAACAAACCGATCGAAAGATGAAGATGCACCCTGTCAAACAAAATGTCGGAAATCAGCTGAGCAGCGCCATTGATTCCTGCTGCATACACATGCGCCGGCACAAGGAACAAATTCATGCTTATCGCGCATAAGAAAGCAGCACAAATTGAAATACCTGACTTTTTAATAAGTTCACCAATTGCAGAAGAAGTCGCCATTTCTGTCTTCCTTTATTTAAGTGTATTTTTTCTATTTCCTTGGGTCTCAAATTATAGCACCTTCATTTTATGATTCAACACCTAAAGACATTTTCCTAAAAGTTTCATTTATCTCACTAAATGAATTTTCATAATATTGATCGCTCTCGATGAACAACCTTTCCCAAGTACTGATTAGTTGCCCTTATCCTTATGATCTTGTTACAATGTAGTTAGTTTCAGATGACGGCTATCACCGATTCAATGAATGAAACTGACAGAATATAATAAAGGCAGGTTGACTTTATCAATAATGGATAATCCGGATATCGGCAAAGCCTATCTGAGTCAGGCGCCATTTTTGATGCCGTTGCAGTTAAAAATTCTTCTAAAGGTGGGGTTCCATGACACGCTTTGACGAAGGATCAACATGTGAAGGAACACCAGGAAACGAATCATGTACGATCAGACCAAATAAGAAACGGTCCTTTCAACGTGTTGAGATCCTGACTTTCATTGACCCACTTTGTTTTGAATGCTGGGGGTTTGAACCCCTACTGAAAAAGTTTATTTTTCAATACCATGAGTATTTTACATTTCGCGTTTTATTGACAACAAATCATGACACAACAAATCGTTGCCAATTTCACCGTGCAAAAAAAATTGCTGAGGAATGGGACAAATACGCGCGCCTCACCGGTATGTGCTGTGACAGTGACGTATGGCGTGAAAATCCTCCTTCCCCCTATTCCATTGCTTACGCGATTAAGGCTGCTGAATTTCAAGGGGGAGCAGCCGGACAAATTTTTCTCCGCCGTGTTCGTGAACAAATATTTCTTAAAAAGCACGGTTTGAATCAGTTTAATGAACTTTTGGAAGTCGCTCAGCTGGCAGGATTGGATGTTGAAGAGTTCTCTAATGATTATCATTCCTGCCGCCCGATCAAAGCTTTTCAATGTGACCGGCGATTAGCAAATGAATTATCCATTACCGAGTTACCAACACTTGTTTTTTCAGCACCTTGCGATGACTCGGAAGCCATCAAGGTTAACGGTCACTACCCGTATTCAGTGTATGTGCAGGTTTTAACCGAATTATTAGGTGAAGAACCTATTCCGGCTCCGAATCTTCCACTAAAAGATTATTTTCAACAGCAATGCTTTTTGACCACCCAAGAAGTGGCCGTCATTTATGATCTAAGCGAAGAAGAAGCGTTGAAAGAATTACGCAAGCTGCAGCTGCAGCAAATTATTGAACCGATTGTTTTAAAAAGCGGTGCGTATTGGACGTATATCGCCAAAACCAAATAAGCAGTCAATAAAAGCCTTACTTCTTAAAAAATGAGAAGTAAGGCTTATTTTTCTGTTTTTTCCTTTTTGTTCCTGATGATTGCCAATAAAAACGAACATATGTTTTTATTTCCATTGTTAAAAGAACAAATGTTCGTGTATAATAAACGCATATTCACGAATATGAGGTGGCAACATGAATCGGGTCATTTTCCTAATCGATATGCAAACCTTTTATGCTTCCGTTGAAAAGGCGGATTTCCCGGAATTTAGAGATCGGCCTCTGATCGTTGCTGGCGATCCAAAACAGAGAAGTGGCATTGTACTGGCCGCTTGCCCGATCGCCAAGCAATTTGGCGTGCTTACCGCAGAACCGCTCGGCCAGGCACTGCTAAAATGCCCACAGGCAGTCATCCGTTTGCCGCGCATGCAGCACTATATTGATATTTCTACTCAAGTCACACGATTTCTCAATCAATTTACCGATCTGGTGGAACCGTACTCGATTGACGAACAGTTTATTGATGTGACGAATAGTCAAAACATCTTTGGTTCTCCATGGACGATTGCGCGGAAAATTCAACACTGCATGCAAGAACATTTCGGTATCTATGCACGTATCGGCATTGGACCAAATAAGGTTCTGGCAAAAATGGCTTGCGATCATTTTGGCAAAAAAAACAAGACCGGTATTTTCGAATTGAACCGAAAAAATATTGAGCGTTACCTTTGGCCATTGCCTATTGGAGAATTATTTGGCGTCGGACATCGTATGGAGCAACATTTTATCGGAATGGGTATTCGCAGAATCGGGCATCTCGCCCAATATCCTGTACATCTGCTTCGTAAGCGGTGGGGGGTGAACGGCGAGCTGCTGTGGCGAACGGCGCATGGGCTGGACCACGCTCCTGTCTCACCCGGAACCTTTACTGAACAAAAAGCGATCGGGCACCACATGACACTGCCCTATGATTATCCGGATCTAAAGGATATACGCGTTATTCTTCTTGAATTGAGTGAGGAGGTGGCTTATCGAGCGCGTACCAAGCATTACATGGGAAATGTCGTTTCTGTAGGCATTTCCGGCACCTTTGAACGGCACACGGGCTTTCACCGTCAGATTAAGCTGCCGTTCGCCACGAATTTCGGCATGGACATTTATCACGCCACTAACCTACTGTTTACAGAAAGCTGGGATGGACTTCCTGTACGGGCCGCCGCGGTCACACTCGGAGATTTGCAGCCAGCTTCAGCTAATTATCAGCTTGATCTATTTGCCCATCATGAAGAAAAGGAAAAGTTAAGCAGCGCAGTGGATACGATCTATCGAAAGTATGGGAAAACAGCAATTTTCCGTGGCACTTCGCTGATGCCGTCCAGCCAGCTGCGGGCTCGTGCCAGCAAAATTGGGGGGCATTTCAAATGAGTGACGATGAACGCTATCTTCCGGCTTCTGAGATGACACCAGATGAAACCAGAATTGCCACTGAGTATGCACTTTTGCCGCTCATCCGCATGGCACTCGCACGTGATCGCCAAGTCATTGCGATAACCCATACAAAATTCCGTGTACTCTATTTGGAAATTTTTGATGATATCATCCATGAAGTCACGCAGGACTTACGTGAGAACAAGCAAGAACTCTTTGCCCACCACATCAGAATGACGAAACGCGACTGGTTCAGTTATGACGTGTATATCCGCGGACGACTTTTTGACTTCGTCTATCAGAAAAGTGTGGCGATGGATTGGATCCATGAACGTTTAAAAATGTACCTCAGACCTTAACCGAACATTCTCTATTGTCCTACGCATAGGATTTTCATAGCGCCTGTATATTTGGTTAGGATGACGCAAAGTAAATCCATGACCATGGAGGTATTTTTGACTGTTCATCTTCATAAGGTTGTTCTAAGAGAATCTATGGAGGAACGATTCATGAAATCGGTCATATTCTGTCTACTCGCCGCACTGGTTGTATTTCTTTTCTATCATTTTCTACTTGGCCTGCTTCACCTTGAATCGCTATTTATCTCCGGAGCACTGCTCTTCTTGACTATTTTCCTCATGGTCCGCTTTCTGACCTGGCACAGGGGCAACAAGGGTAAGAACTAAAAGACGGGACTGAAGCTTCGGCTCCAGTCCCGTCTTTTAGTTCATGCTTATTAGCTAAACAATAGTTCCTCTGTTTCGTCCAGAACTTTACTGAACACATCCATCGCTTGTTGGACAGGTTTAGGATCCGCCATGTCCACACCCGCCTTTTTGAGCACTTCAATTGGAGAATCTGAGCTGCCCGATTTCAGGTAGTTTTTATAACGCTCAACTGCCGGTGCACCTTCCTGCAAAATCTGTGAGGACAATGCAGACGCGGCGCTATACCCTGTCGCATATTGGTAAACATAATAATTGTAGTAGAAATGCGGAATTCGCGCCCATTCGAGGCCAATTTCCTCGTCAACAACGATATCCGGTCCAAAATATGTTTTATTTAGATCGTAATAAGTCTTTGTTAGAAGATCAGCCGTCAGCGCTTCTCCGGCACGTGCTTTTTCATGAATGATATGTTCGAACTCAGCAAACATGGTTTGTCTGAAGACCGTTCCTTTAAAGCCTTCTAACTGATTATTTAGCAGATAAAGTTTCTTTTTCTTATCATCCGTATTTTCCAGCATGTAGTGATTCAGCAACGCTTCATTGCACGTCGATGCCACTTCCGCCACGAAAATAGAATAATCCGAATACGGATACGGCTGGCAAGTACGTGAATAATAGCTGTGCATTGAGTGGCCTAATTCATGTGCAAGCGTGAACACGCCGTTGACATTATCCTGCCAGTTCAGGAGAACATAGGGCATTGTGCCGTAACTACCACCTGAATAAGCACCGCTCCGTTTATTTTGCGTCTCCCGGACATCAATCCAACGTTTTTCAAAGCCATCCTTGATTACATCAATGTAGTCTTCACCAAGTGGGGCCAGCGCTTTAAGTACAATCTCCTTAGCTTCATCGTAAGTGACTTCAATCTTGGCATTCGGCACAAGCGGCGCATAGAGGTCATACATGTGTAATTTATCGACGCCAAGTGCCTTTTTGCGTAATGCCACATAGCGGTACATCAACGGTAGATTTTCATGAATTGTTTTAATCAGATTGTCATAGACCGTTTCAGGAACTTCATTGCTGAACAATGCGGCTTCGCGTGCCGACTGATAATGACGCGCCTGTGCATAAAAAGTATCCCGTTTGATCTGGCCGCTTAGTGTCGAAGCTAGTGTGTTTTTGAACGCACCATAGGTTTTATAGATCCCCTCAAACGTATCCTTACGAACTTGCCGATTTTCACTTTCCATAAGCGTGCCATAACGCCCATGGGTAATCTCGATGTCCTTTCCATCTTCACCTTTGATTGTGGGAAATTTTAAATCAGCATTATTCAACATCCCAAAAGTGGTCGACGATGCATCGGTTACCTCTCCAACTGCAGCAAGAAGTGCTTCTTTTTCACTATCCAGAACGTGCGGACGGGTTCTAATAATTTCATCGAGTGCACGACGGTAGAGTTGTAACCCTTCATTACTTTCCAAGTAGGTTTTCAAGGTTTGCGGATCAATAGACAGAATTTCCGGAACAACAAAAGCCAGCTTACTTCCGGACACAGCGACTAGATTTCCAGCTCGATCGTGCAGCGCCTGGAAGGTCGCATTTGCTGTGTTCTCGTCGTTTTTCATGTGTGCATAGACAAAGACTTTGTACAAAAGTTCAGTCATTTCATCCTGCTTTTTAAGCAAAGAATATAAATTTTCAGCGGATGCTCCAAGTTTGCCTTTAAACTGCTCAGCTTCCGCAATTAGATCCTTTACTTTATTAAACGCACGTTCCCATGCTTCCACACTTGAAAAGATAGCTTCCAGATTCCATGTTTCTTCAACTGGAATATCCTCTCTCCTAGGGAGCGCATTAGTTTGTTCACCAGCCATTGCGGCACCTCCAATATCGTTGCTTTTCCAAAAAATGTATCAATATTATCCTACTTCTTTTTTCCTTTTTACGCAAAACTAAACCAATCTCAATAGTCTCGAGGTCATCAGGAACAAGCCCGAAGTGTCTCGCAACCACGCATTCATAGACCCATTCCTCCGAGAAACCGTTTAGACATACGTTATTTCTCATGCTTAAGCAACAATTCCAATCGATCGAGTACCCTCTGATCCTCTTGAAGAGCGGTTGGCAATGACAGTTCTGGCCAATGCCCTGTTTTCAAACGGTAGCTCCGCCCTGTTTTCTCAGCAATACCTAAGCTCCACAGGTAGTCGAGATAAATGCACAGAGGCCATCTCATCGATTCCTTCGGACAAAGTGGAAGACTGCGCAAGGCAAAGAGATTGCCCATCCGTCGTTTTTCTGTTTCTCTAATAATCCGCTCCGTAGTGAACCAACAGCCGCTTTCTATGGTGCCCATAAGCAGAACAAGCCACATTTGCCATAAAAAAGGAGAATTAAGAAAATAGATGGCCGACGCAAGCGGCAACCCAACATAACCAGGCACACAAGAAAATTGTTTTCTATGCTGATAAACTTGGTTACGCAACGCGTATTCTTCATTTGATAACCGAGTGGGTGGAGATAACCGCCATTGTCTTTTTGTGGCAAGCCATACCTCTTTAAAAGTTTTCGATGAAAAACGTTCGGCAGGAGCAGTTAATTGAAAGGGCATAATCTGTGATCTATTGATCATATTTTCCTGGGAAATAAAGCGTGTTTTTGAAATGGGGAACAGTTGTGTTGCAAGAAGAAAATACTTGGAAACGGAGTCATAGAAACAAACATAGTAAGGTGAAGCAAAAGGATGTTGACCAAGGAAAAGGCGCGATTGGCGAATGGATAAAGCAGAAAATCCTGATAATTTCAGTGTTCTTCGGCGTTTGTGAAAACGATTGGCGCCGATTACCCAGACAGGTGTAATTCCATCATTTAAGTATCCATAAGATCGTTTCACAAATAAATCTTCTGGGATCAAGCTACATTGATATTCAATCGCTACCGGTTCGATACCGGGTAAATAGATATCCGGTCTCTGCTGAAGATGACAAAGATAGTGCTCCAATTTAGGCGATCGACCAGCGTCTTGACACCAGCGAAACAAGTCTTCTTTTCCAGACAGATGAGTCGGCGTTTCTGGTTCGCCTTCGATATGACATCCCTGATGAGGAAGATGGGCAAAGTGCCAGTGCCGCTTTGTGCCCATTTTCAGCATCACCGGTGCTCGGCAGATTGGACAGATAAATCCATTTGATCTTCTCAAGCGTACCAGCTCTTGTTTTGATTGATTTGTGTCAAGTAGAGATATTCTGATTTCATCTTTTGTGGCTGCAATGAGCAAAGACTCACCACCTTTCATGAACAATGAATTCCATAAGTTCTGAAAAGATTCCTGCTTATCAATCAATTTTTATAAAATGCATAAGCAATGACGAGTGGTGCGCAACAGTTGCGGTTATAGGTTGATTGCCTTTGGATGAGTGGTGATGCATGTACGACCAATATTTGGATAGATATCAATAACAGAGAGCTTGCCTGTTTGGCAAGCTCTCTGTTACAAAATATTGTCTCTTTTTCCTTTTAATCACGTAAGGGAAAATGAGATTTAATTGTCTCCAACGCATGATCGTGAATCAATTCTTTCCCATACTCCTGAAGGATAAAATGCGTTAAACTGGTATCTAATCCAAATTCAAGCATTTTGCTTAAATCATCGTCTTGGCTTTCATCTGACAACGCATCATCAAATGTCAATTGTATATAATATCGATTTTTATATGCGAATAATGCAGTATCCATGGCTTCATGCGTTTGAAATGCATGACTTAATGCAATGAGATTTTCGAAATCGTCAAATTCAATAATGAATGAAATTGGCTGAACAGCGCCTAACTCCTCTTCACCTTGTTCCATATCGGCGTTATCTTTGGACTCTTGGCCTTCCGAGATCTCCTCCTGTTCAAATTCTCTATCTTCGCGTTCATTGATTGGTATATCCAAATGTTTATCTTCTGAGATCGGGAGCTGCAAATTTGATCCGTCTTTGGAAAGTTGAGCACGGGTTACAATTATTTCCATCCCTTTTTCCAATGCCTGAACCTGGATCCATAGCGGTCCTTCAAGAGAGAAGGATTCTTGGTTATGTGCTTCATCCATCATTTGCCAGAACAATTCTTCACTCCGGTCTCGATTGTACCAAATCTCTTCACGGTCAAAGCCAAGATCTTCGATATCCAAATAACTGATATAGAATTTTAATGTGTTTTCATTTATTCGTTCGATCTTCATCGCTATCTCTCCCTTCTTCTTCACTAGTATGGGAGTGACCAAGTGTCATTGGGACAACATGTATCCTGTACTTCTATTGTATGATAAATCTTTCGTTATTGAAATATATAATGATCCGCATTTAAAATATTCCGCACTTGCCTTCTCAGCAAGATAATCCGTTAATTGCTTCATCTTATTGGTAGAAGAAGCACTTTATGCACAAAACATTACGAAACTTTGTCCATGATAATGACCGGAATGATTCAGGACAAGTCCGCATAAGTTGAAACGGAGACAGAGGAAAGGAGCTCTATGCGCATGTCTTTTGATTTCAACACCTTACTCTTCATCATAAAAATTATTTTTATAGATATCATTTTAGGAGGAGACAATGCGGTAGTCATTGCTCTTGCCTGTCGCAGGCTCGGTGAAAGGCAGAGAAATCAAGCGATATTCCTAGGTACAGGACTTGCTGTTGTTGTCCGTATAGCACTTACAGCAATGGTCGTTTCATTACTTAATATTCCTTTTCTTCTCCTAGCAGGCGGGCTTTTTCTCATTATGATTGCTCTCCGATTGATGACCAATAAGGAGGAAGAACACCACATCCGTGCCGGTTCCTCCTTATTAGCAGCGGTTCGCACCATAGTCCTTGCGGATGTTGTCATGGGGTTTGATAATATGTTAGCGATCGCCGGTGCTTCAAAAGGCCATATCGGTTATATTGCAATTGGGCTCATTGTGTCCGTGCCCATTATTGTATGGGGGAGCAAACTCATTCTGATTGCTATGGAACACTTCCCTTTACTCATCTATTTGGGCGGAGGCGTTTTGGGCTACACCGCATCAGAAATGATTCTGGACGAGCCAAAATTGCACGGATTTTTTAATGCATATCCACAATGTTCTTACCTGTTACCTGTCCTATTGATTACTGCTTTACTAATGGTCAGTTGGTTAACCAATGTTTTCTCTTCTCGTCAAGTCACTGATAAATCATAACTCATTCAGAATAATTGTAACGGCCGTCCGGAAACGGACGGCCGTTTTAACATGATTATCTAAACCAAAAAATCCTTATTGAATCAACTTGGTTTCTAAAAGATGACTTTAGTTAACCAAGCGCTGCGCTTCTTGAAGTTGGAAGGTCCGTACCTTTCTAGGAAGAAAACGACGGATTTCATCATCGTTGTAGCCGACCTGCAACCGTTTGTCGTCAAGCATAATTGGGCGGCGCAACAAACCTGGGTTATCTTTAATTAACTCAAAGAGTTGCTGAATAGACATTGTTTCCAATTGAATATTCAACTCTTGAAATGCCTTAGATCGTGTTGAAATAATTTCATCTGTCCCGTTCTCAGTCATACGTAGAATATCCTTAATTTCTTCGATAGACAACGGTTCGGAGAAAATGTTCCGTTCTTTAAATGGTATGTCATGTTCCTTAAGCCAAGCTTTCGCCTTTCTGCAAGATGTGCAGCTTGGGGATGTATAAAGTGTGACCATTTTTTTCCCTCCTTTGGATAATAGAAACTTTCTATTCTTCTCTGAGGCTAACTTTATTATATAATAATTCTTATAAATTTTATACCCTTTTTTATATGAAAATAATCTCACATTTCTTCGATATATGTGCTTTTTTCGTCATTGTTCGACACGAAATATTTTTTCATTATAATTGTTCATTCTCATTTCGGTATTGAGAATGTAAAAAGGACTCCTCAAATGTCGAGAAGTCCTACTCACCATTCATTATATTGGAATTCATCCCATCACATTAAGCAGGTAATTTCAAATTAGCCGACGGTGCGTCCTGTGACTTAGGTTGTAATTGCCCCAAGGTCTCTTTCAGCCATTTCCTAATGGAATGTTTCCGCCTCCGTCTTACTTCCTTAGGTTTCACCAACGATCTCCTCCTTAATTTACTGCATTGATTTTATGTTCTGAATCCTCATCAGAGCATTCTCTGTCTGACTTTATTCTCAACCGTCCCACACTACTTGTCAAGAGCTCACTTTATTACGAAGGAACCATTCATTCTCATCTACTTGAGATTGAAGTTCGATTATGATAAGCTTGGACACCAATAAATACTTTATGAGCATCATGTATTCCTCACTATGAGCCCAAAAATGCCTTTAAGAAGCATTCCTTTTATTAATATACGTGAGCGAATCAAAAAGTATTCAAAAAGATGATCTGAGGAAGTGAGTCTATGTTGCGTATGATCACGATTATTTTCGCTCTTCTTCTTGTGGTGTCCATTACTTTATATCATTTTTTTCAAATCTTATCTATGTCAATCATCACTTTTTTGCTCGTATTAACCTTACTTAGTTTTATTGCTCAACTCATGCTTAATCGTCGAAAAAAATAATTCCCGTTACCGTTTGCGGTAATGGGAATTATTCATCTTCTTACACATTATTTGCTTTTATTTCTTCATCATGCAAGTGGCAAGCAACCCAATGCCCTTCTTCAGCCTCATGCCATTTTGGCCGTACTTTGGCACAAATATCCATAGCAAATGGGCAACGTGTTCTAAATCTGCACCCGCTTGGAGGATCGATTGGGCTTGGAACATCGCCTTCAAGAATAATCCGTTCGCGTGAACGCTCAACTTCCGGATCAGCCACAGGGATCGCAGATAAAAGTGATTTTGTATAAGGATGAAGCGGATGTTCATACAATTCGTCACTCGTTGCAAGTTCTGCCATGTTTCCAAGATACATAACACCTACACGGTCACTAATATGTTTTACCATTGACAGATCGTGGGCAATAAACAAGAACGTTAAGCCTTGCTTTTCTTGAAGTTCCTGAAGCAGATTGACGACCTGAGCTTGAATTGAAACATCCAATGCTGAAATGGGTTCGTCAGCAATGATAAAGTCTGGGTCAACAGCAAGTGCCCTTGCAATTCCTATACGTTGCCTCTGCCCACCACTGAATTCATGTGGATAGCGATTGGCGTGTTCACGGTTTAATCCTACTGTTTCGAGCAATTCATAAACACGATCTATCCGTTCCTTCGGTGACTTTGCCAAATGATGAATATCAATGCCCTCAGCAATGATATCTTTGACCATCATTCGTGGATTAAGGGAAGCATATGGATCCTGAAAAATCATCTGCATCCGTCTGCTCAAATTCTTCTTCGCTTTTGTTGACAATTTGCCGGCAATGTCTTCACCATCAAAGATCACTTCACCGTCTGTCGGTTCATATAAGCGAAGAATTGTCCGTCCGGTAGTTGACTTCCCACATCCTGATTCACCAACAAGTCCTAATGTTTCGCCTTTGTAAATATCAAAGCTGACTTCATCAACCGCTTTGAGTATCTCTTTTCGGGAAATGTTAAAATACTTCTTCAAATTTTTGACTTGAAGCAGTTTCTCTCTAGAATCAGTCATTGTTCGTTCCCCCTACACCGATCGTCTCCGGCGGAGCAACTTTTGGCGCCCGTTCATCGAGCAACCAACAAGCTGCCTTCTGCGTTGCCGATAATTCCGTATACTCAGGCATATGAGTTGTGCATACGTTCATTGCATGAGGACATCTTGCCGCAAATGGACATCCTTTTGGAGGATCACTTAAATCCGGAGGTGTTCCAGGAATTGCAAGCAATTTATCTGTTTTCGCATGTAGCTTCGGCATCGATGCAAGAAGGCCCCATGTATACGGATGTTTCGGGTGATAAAAAAGTTCATCCAATGTTCCCGTTTCAACAATTTTACCGCCATACATAACAGCCACACGCTGTGCAATATTCGCCACGACACCTAAGTCGTGCGTAATCAAAATAATTGCAGTACCTGTTTTCTTTTGCAGGTCACGCATCAAGTCAAGAATTTGTGCCTGAATCGTTACGTCTAGCGCCGTTGTTGGTTCATCGGCGATCAAGATTTTAGGATTGCATGCTAATGCAATCGCAATAACAACACGTTGACGCATACCGCCTGAGAATTGATGTGGATATTCATCGACACGTTTCTCCGGCTTCGGAATGCCAACCAGTTTCAGCAATTCAATGGCCCGCTCACGCGCATCATGTTTTGACATACCTTGATGCTTAATTAAGCTTTCCATAATTTGTTTGCCGATTTTCATAGTAGGATTTAATGCAGTCATCGGATCCTGAAAGATCATTGATATTTCTTTTCCTCTGATTTTCTGCATTTGTTTCTCACTATATTGAACAAGGTCCTTACCTTCAAACGATATACTTCCTTTTGCGATCTCACCAGGAGGATTTGGAATCAACCCCATGATTGCTTTGGAAGTCACGGATTTACCTGATCCGGATTCACCGACAATTGCAAGAGTTTCACCAACATTCAAGTCGAGGCTAACTCCGCGGACAGCTTGAACACGACGTCCAATCAAGTTAAATTGAACGTGCAAATCATTAATTTCAAGTAATTTACTCACGATTCTACCTCCTGTTAATGGCGTAACTTCGGATCGAAAGCATCACGAAGACCATTTCCAATAAGATTAAACGCAATTAGCAAGAGACAAATAACAAGCCCAGGATACACGGTCTGATATGGATGCAACTGCAGTACTTCATAACCACTGTTGATCAAAGAACCCAGCGAAGCCTGTGGCTCGCGAATTCCTAATCCGATAAAACTCAAAAATGCTTCAAAGAAGATCGCCGATGGAATAGAGAACATGGTATTAATAATGATCATTCCTAAAGAATTTGGGATCATATGTTTAAAGATAATTCGAGAGTGACTCGCTCCTAATGAGGTGGAAGCAAGAACAAATTCTTGATTTTTTAGCTTTAACATTTCTCCACGGACAATTCGAGCCATAGCAATCCAGTTTGTTGCCATAATTGCGATCGTAATCGGTATAAGGCCAGGCTTCATCACAAGTATAAGCAGGATAATCCAGACAAGACTAGGGATACCAGATATAATCTCCAAGATACGTTGAAGAATGTTATCCGTACGTCCACCGAAGTAACCTGAAATACCTCCGTATGTAACCCCGATAAATACATCCACCAAAGTTGCGATTAGTGCAATAATCAACGAAATTTGAGTACCATCCCATGTACGCGACCAAAGATCTCGGCCCAGTTGATCTGTTCCGAACCAAAAATCTTTTTTAATCCCATGTTGTTGGTACACATCAATGCCGTCTTCCTTACCACTGAAAAATGGGAGCCACGATAAAGCTGCAATACGTGGGGGAAGATTTGAGCGATTTAGATCCTGATCTGTTGGACCGTAGTTATTCAGATGCGGACCAATCAGTGCCATCAGAACAATGGCAATGACAATAATCAGAGAAGCTACCGCTCCTTTATTTTGAACAAAACGTCGGAAAGCATCTTTCCATACGCTAACTACTTCACCTGAAATTTTTTCGTTTGCCGATTGATCAAGTTCTGCCGGCAGAAACATGTCCTTTGTAATACTTTCATTTGCCGCTGCCATTAAGCTCGACCTCCTGACACACGTATTCTTGGATCAATAATTCCATAGAGAATATCCACTACAAATATCGATAAAATAAATAATCCTGCATAGAGTTCGGTTGTACCCATAATCATTGGATAATCATTCGTTGTAATTGAAGATACATACTGTGAACCAATTCCTGGAATACCGAATATGCTTTCAATAACAAGAGATCCTGTAATAATAGCTGCAGTCAGTGGCCCCAAAATGGTCACAACGGGAATCAGTGCATTTCTGATCGCATGCTTATAAACGATCGCTGCTCTCGATAAGCCTTTCGCCTGCGCCGTTACAATATAATCCTGATTGATCACTTCAACCATTTCAGTACGCATAAAGAGTGCAACTTCAGCAAGTACGCCGACAGCAAGTGAAATCACGGGAAGCACGTGAGAGCTTGGCCCATTCCAACCTGCAACCGGAAATAACTGAACGTACACACCTAGAAAATATTGCAACACTCCTGCAAAAATGAATGAAGGAATAGATATACCTAAAACCGAGAAAACCATCGTTCCCCAATCCAGAACTTTTCCACGATGTAATCCTGCGATTATACCAAGAAGAATTCCGAAAATTGTTCCAAGAATAATCGCTTCAAGGCCAAGGTCCATGGAAACTGGGAATTTTGCCATTAATAGAGTTGACACCGATTCATTCCCAAACTGAAATGAACCACCCATATCTCCATGAAGCAGATTCCATAAGTACTTAACATACTGGACAGCAACCGGTTGATCCAAACCATAGTAATGTTTTAATTGATTAATTTGTACCGGACTCAATTTTGGGTTTTGGAATGGTGTGCCAGGTAACAGTTTCATAGACAGAAAAGTCAACGTAATGACAACATAGAATGTGACACACATATACCCTAATCGTTTCAGAACATAACGCCCCACTGGGTTAGAACCTCCCATGAAAATCATAATATAACACATATCTATTTTTTATTTCATCGTGATCAACGTAATAAACTGTTCATTATTTTTAAATTTTTAAAATAATGAAGGAGAGCATATGTATTACCAACATATACTCTCCTCCCACAACAGTTTTCCAATAAACTTGATTCAAAAGTCTTGTGTTTGTCTTAGTGTTTCGTAATATAAGTCTGCACAAAGTCAACTTGCGGACCATATGAAGGATAAGACAAATCTTTAACAAATGGTTTTTGAGCCCATGTTTCGCCGCCTTGGTAAATCGGTACGATTGGGTAATCAGCCATCATTGTTTTTTCTGCAGCTAGCATGTCGTTCCAACGTTTAGAAGGATTGCCAGTTTCAGTTTGTGCACTCTTGATTAGAGAATCAAATTTCTTGTTCGACCAACCAGTTGTATTCTGTGGGTTACCTGAAGTCCACATATCAAGGTAAGTCATTGGGTCTTGATAATCTGGGAACCAACCGCTAAATGCAAGGTCGAATTTGAAGCTTTGGTTCAGTTTCAAATAGTTAGCCCATGGTTGTTGGTTAATTGTTACCGTTACACCAGGAAGATTCTTTTGTAACTGGTTAGCAAGATAAGAATCCCATTGTTTGTATTGAGCGCCATCAGAGCTCAAGAAGTTCAAATTCAATTTCTTAATGCCAAGTTCTTTTTTCGCTTTATTCCAATATGCTTTTGCATCTTTTGCAGTTCCAGCAGAGTAGCCGCTAACTGGGTTAGCACCACGGAAGTCTTTGCCATCTGGGCCAACTGCATAACCCTTTGGTACTACATAGTTAGAACCAACAGATCCATCATTGAACAGTACTTTTACAAAGCTGTCACGATCGATTGCTGCGTTAATTGCTTTACGAAGGTTAAGGTTCTTCAAGTTCTTGTTCGTTTTCTGGTTAATGTACAAGAAGAACATGCTTGGGCTTAATGCGGTATGAATTTCATCTGCATTTGTTTTCTTAAGTGACGTTACATATTCACCTGTAAGTCCAACTGTAGCGATCTTGTCTGTCTTATAAAGGTTAACACGTGTTTGAATGTCGGTTTGAACCTGAACATTTACAGTGTTAAGTTTTGTTGCTTTTGCATTCCAATAATCTTTGTTCTTCTTGTAAGTCCAGCCTGAACCTTTATTCCAGCTTGAGAGAACAAATGGGCCACTGTAAAGAAGATTGGAAGCACCTTGTGCATATTTCTTTCCTTGTTTCTTAACAAAGTCAGCACGTTGTGGATAGAACTGAGGTTGTGAAAGAATACTATAGAAGAAAGGTGGCATTGGTTGTTCAAAAGTAATTTGAAGTGTTTTGCTGTCCAATGCTTTAATACCAAGTTCGTTATATTTGCCATAGAATTTTTTGTTTGTCGGATCTTCAATTTTTGCAGCGTTTTTAATGCTTGCTGCTGCAAAGAGGAAGTTATACGCTGGTTTAGCCGCAGGATCATTTTGACGGTGCCATCCATAAACAAAGTCTTGTGCAGTAATAGCTTTGCCATCGGACCATTTTTGATCACGAAGCTTGAAAGTAACTGTCTTCTTGTCTGCACTTACCTTAGGTGCACCAGCAGCAAGATCCCAGTGATACTTGTTGTTATGCATTCTTGTAAGTCCAGATTCTGTCATTGCGATAACGTTTGTTGACGTCGTGTCTGTTGCAAGGTTAGGATCAAGAGTTGGAATATCAGCAGTAGCTGCCAAATTCAACGTTTGATCCTTTGCTAATGAAGTACTGCTACCACTTTTCTTAGAACTTGTTCCACCACCGCAGGCAGAAAGAACAAGGCTCAGTGCTAATACTAACGATAGCACTAAGGACCATTTTGCCTTCTTTTTCATAAAAGCAATAACCTCCCCTAAATTATTATCTTTTTTAGGTGATCTTCCTTTCTTTTCTGAAAGTTCGATTTAACCTACAGATGCTATTATACAAGTAATTATTTCATTTTGCATGTTTTTTTTTTGGAAATTAATAGATTTTAACCCTCGTGGTGTCGAAATTATTGATCTTAAGCAGTTTTTCTTGGTTTGAAATTTTTATACTATTGTCATAATACCTGACATCGGCATTTGATTGGAAACGTTTGCATCTGTTAGAATGTGGGTGAGGTGATCGATAATGAAAGTATTTTTGACAAATTTTCGAATTTCTTTTTTATACATAGGACTGGTCGAAGTCGTTCTCGTAATGATCAGTCAATTCCTATATCACGATCCTTTCTCCATGCTTTCACTAATTGATGCTGTATCAATGGTGAGCCTATTTTTTTTTAGTATAGGACTAATTATGTTTATCTATCAGGGCGGTGCTTTCGATGGCATCCTTTATAGTTTCAAACGTTTTGCAAGGGCGACACGTAATAAACGATTGGGTGAGCATGATGTGGAAGCTCCGCTGGCCGAGTTCAAGCATCGGGATGGAAAGAGATCCTTCGTGGTCTGGTCTTTAATCTTCGATAGTTTAGTTCTATTTATTTTCAGTTTGATTTTTTCATTCTTCCTTTACCATTGATTTGCCAACTGTTTTTACCTGTTTGCAATCAGATCGATAATTGACTATAATGTAGGGCATTAAGAATTTATATCGTACAGGCAATGATGAAGAAGAGTACCTGCAGAAGGTCTTAAGAGAGCTCGGGAATGGTGAAAACCGGGTGGCGGACTGTTTGGGAATGGACTTCTGAGCTGTAATCCGACTTCGGAGTAAGTGCCGTGGGTAGGAATTAACGTTTCCGCACGTTATAGCGGTGATGATTCAATTTTTGGATCAGATAAGTTGTTTCTGTTTTTCAGAAAAATTAGGGTGGCACCGCGGTCTATTCGTCCCTTGTGGATGGATAGGCCTTTTTATATGCCTAAAAACCGGCAGTAGCTCAACCTTATATCAAATCAGGAAGGTGAAGATTTTGGCAAAGATTTTTTCAGGCGTTCAACCGACGTCAATTCCAACACTAGGTAACTATTTAGGAGCAATGCGTAACTTTGCAACACTTCAGGAAGGTAATGAGTGTATCTATTGTATCGTAGATGAACATGCAATTACTGTGCCCCAAGATCCCAAAGAAATCCAGTCAAACATCCATTCTCTTGCAGCACTTTACCTGGCAATGGGTATTGACCCGAAAAGATCGATACTCTTTATACAATCGGAAGTACCTTGCCACGCACAACTTGGCTGGATTATGCAATGTACTAGTTACATGGGTGAACTTGAACGCATGACTCAGTTTAAAGACAAATCAAAAGGCAAACAAGCGATTCCGGCCGGTTTATTGACCTATCCGCCACTTATGGCAGCAGATATTCTGCTCTATCAGACCGATCTTGTTCCTGTAGGCGCTGATCAGAAGCAACATCTTGAACTGACACGTGATCTGGCCGAACGATTCAATAATAAATATGGTGATGTATTTACAATGCCTGAGCCCTACATTCCACCGGTTGGAGCACGAATCATGTCTCTTGCTGAGCCAACCAAGAAAATGAGCAAATCAGACGCAAACCGTAAAGCAACGATCTTTACTTTGGACAGTGAAAAAGATATTATCAAAAAAATAAAATCAGCAACTACAGATGACGAAGCAACGGTTCGTTATGATCGAGAAACAAAGCCAGGCATCTCGAATTTGCTTGATATTTTTTCTCTCTGTTCCGGCACCTCACTAGATGAATTGGTAGCGAAATATCAGGGAAAAGGATATGGAGAATTTAAAACGGATGTCGCAGAAGCTGTTGTCAGCATGATAAAACCAATCCAAGAACGCTATAATAATCTGATCGAATCTAAAGAACTTGATGAGATACTGGATGAAGGTGCCGATAAAGCTTATTCAATTGCAAAAAAGACGCTGACAAAAGCCGAAGCAGCACTTGGTATTGGTCGTCACAACAGACATTGAACGTATTTGGATGCCTCTTTCGACATCGAACCCCAAACTGATGTCATCGAGTTGTCCGCTCAGTTTTAAGTTCAAAATAACAAGCAGCCACCGAAGTTATGAGCTTCGATAGCTGCTTTTATTATAGGGATAAATCTCATCATGCTGTTTCATTTATACAGTCAAAATCATCATTAAAGAATTCGAATCCCTTACTGAACCTTAGAGCCTTGTTCAAGCTCCCATAACTTTTCAAAGTAAGACTGCCCTCTAATTAATCGTTCACAAAGGTCATTATGTTTATCAGACCAACCGTGCTCCATCCCAGAAACAAGTTCGTGCCAAGCATAGTCAAAATTCATGCTACGGCTTGCTACATACTTAGTCGGAAACCATTCAGTATACCAATAACGCATCTCTTCAACATTTCCCGAAGCATGTAATTGATCAAGTGCCATAAATAACAATTGTTTTAGTTGTCTTTCTTTTCTAGTCAGACCAAGCATCAATTCCGGACGAAGTGAGAGCAGATGATACTCTTTTTTTCGGTATCCTCCATAGGGTATAGGATACTGCGCAACATCCATCTTCTCCGACTTTTGCAAAATCAAGCTTTCCTGTCTGGGAATCAGTCTACTTTTTCGAATGGGGACCGCATAACCTAATGTATCAGCAACAACAGATCGTTCACCATCTGTAGCGATAAAACAATATTCAATAATCTCACGTTGATTGTTTTTGCATAGCACACTTTTGTTCCGGACATCTTTCAAAAGTTCCTGTGGAAGATCCTGTAAGTCATTCTCAATGTAATCTAGGAGTGGTTTCTCCACTTTAATAAGTGGGATTTGATCTAGAAGTTCAATAAAGTCATGTCTGCGCCATTCATAAAATTCACAGACATTATAGCTGTTCTCTTCACCTTCAAACCAATTCACCCAGATATCACTGATCATTTCCATGAACCTACATCTCCTCTTTATTGATTTGACAACATTATGGTCATCATTACAGAAATCTATTCTGATTCTCGTATTTTTTTATCCTAGGTGAACGACTTGTCCTATCTTATTCATGACGTAAAGAGTCTATGTATTTATTTCTGACCTGCACCATCTCAAGTTTATTAGTTATCAATAGCATTCTTACTCTATGCCAGAGTGCAAGCTTTTGAACGTCAATCTGTGCTCGATTACACATCAATTGCTCGCATCAACCGGAACGATCCCGCAGGCGTCTCGCATCTTCACTGCTTTTTCAAACAAAAGGCCTATAACTTTCATTTTTTAAAATCTAGGCAAAAACCTTCAATCCTTATCTTTTATCAAATCGTGCTACGATTGCTCGCTTGCCGCGGGCGATCCGTGAGCCTCCTCGAACAGGCAAGAGTCTGCGGGGTCTCACTGGTTCGCTGATCCCGCAGGCGTCTCGCATCTTCGCTGCATTTTCAAACAAAAGGCCTATAACTTTCATTTTTTAAAAACTAAGCAAAAACCTTCAATCCTTATCTTTTATCAATTGTGCTACGATTGCTCGCTTGCCGCGGGCGATCCGTGAGCCTCCTCGAACAGGCAAGAGTCTGCGGGGTCTCACTGGTTCGCTGATCCCGCAGGCGTCTCGCATCTTCGCTCATTTTTAAGCTAAAACCCAAAAGCGCCATTCCATTAATGTCTAATGGAATGGCGCTTTATTGGTAATTTTATTCGCTAATAATTCATTAAGCCTCGTATTTCTTAAACACGAGTGTTGCATTATGTCCGCCGAACCCAAAAGAGTTACTGAGCACAACACTGACTTCTTTTTTCAGAGCTTCATTTGGCACATAATTCAAGTCACATGCTTCATCAGGCGTTTCGTAATTAATCGTAGGCGGAACAATTCCCTCTTCCATCGCTTTAATTGAGAGAATTGCCTCTACACCACCTGAAGCTCCAAGCAAATGACCCGTCATCGATTTCGTAGAACTGATCGCTAAATCATAGGCAGCATCGCCAAATACCGCTTTAACGGCTTTTGTTTCTGTGGAGTCATTAGCTTCCGTGCTTGTTCCATGAGCGTTTACATAATCAACCTGTTCTGGCTTCAAGCCGGCATCCTCCAAAGCCATCTGCATCGAACGAATAGCGCCTTTACCATCCGGATCCGGACGAGTGACATGGAACGCATCACTGGTTGCACCATAGCCTGCAATTTCAGCGTAAATGTGTGCACCGCGTTTTTGTGCGGATTCAAGAGATTCAAGCAGAAGAACACCTGCACCTTCACCCATAACAAAACCATCGCGATTTTTATCAAATGGACGACATGCAGTTTTTGGATCTGGGTTGGTCGAGAGCGCACGCGCTGATGAAAAGCCTGCAAAAGACATATTGGTCAGTGGTGCCTCGCTTCCTCCGCAAATAATTGCATCATTGTCCCCACGCTGAATCGCCTTATAGGCACTTCCAATTGAATCTGTACCCGTTGCACACGCAGTAACTGTACATGAATTAATTCCTTTTGTACCAAGTAATATGGATACCTGACCGGAAGCCATGTCCGGAATCATCATCGGTACAAAGAACGGACTGACTCGGCGGAATCCTCTTTCAATTGCGACACGCAACTCTTTTTCATAGGTTTCCATACCGCCAATACCTGAACCAATCCATACCCCTGTGCGTTCAGCATTTGATTCATCTATTGTAAAATCTGCATCTTTAACCGCCATCTTTGCTGCCGCAACAGCAAATTGAGAAAAACGGTCCATGCGAAGTGCTTCTTTTCGGTCAACATAAAGTTCAGGATCAAAATCTTTAACTTCACCAGCAACCTTCGCTCTAAAATCATCAGGATTGACTCGTGTCACAATCCCAATCCCTGATTTTCCAGCAATGGCATTGGACCAAGTAGTCGCAACATCATTACCAAGTGGTGTTACTGCTCCTAATCCGGTCACAACGACTCTTCTATTCATTCAATTCTCTCCTTTTTAATAAAATCTTAAGGATTATTGCGCACTCATGCATGATGCATTATAAGAATAAGAGATAAGGTCATTTGCCCCACTTAAGGGTAAGTGCGCCCCAAGTCAGTCCGCCTCCGAAGCCAACCATGACAAGGATATCTCCATCTTTAATTTGTCCTGCTTCTACAGCATCGATTAAAGCAAGCGGAATAGACGATGCCGATGTATTTCCGTATTTTTGTATCGTTTTGATCATTTTTTCTTCAGGAATATCCAGTCTTTCTCTTGAAGCTTCCATGATCCGAATGTTTGCTTGATGTGGGATCAAATAATCAATATCTTCTTTATTAAGTCCTGCTTTCTCAACAACATTAACCGCTGATTCACCCATCTGGCGAACTGCAAATTTAAATACTTCGCGGCCGTTCATTTTAATAAATTGATCCTCTTGATATAGATATTTGCCGCCGCTTCCATCTGAACCTAATTCAAAGGATAGAATGCCTCTTCCCTCAGATACTTGACCAATTACTGCTGCTGCTGCCGCATCGCCAAATAACACAGCTGTGCCACGATCATTCCAGTCCGTTATTTTTGACAGCTTTTCCACACCAACAACCAGCACATGCTGATAGGTATGACTATCGATAAACTGTTTCGCAGTGACCATACCATACATAAAGCCAGAACATGCTGCACTAATATCCATTGCAGCAATATGATTAGCTCCTAATTTGTCCTGTAACATACAAGCAACCGATGGAAATGGATGATCTGGAGTTACTGTTGCGACAAGGATAAGATCAAGATCTTTCGCTGTCAATCCGGCATTCTTAATTGCCTGTTCAGCTGCTGCAAATGCCATGTCTGAAGTATCCATAGTGTCATCTGCAATCCGGCGCTCTTCAATCCCAGTTCTTGTCCGAATCCATTCATCGGAAGTATCCATAGTTTTCTCTAAGTCTTTATTTGTAACAATGCGTTCGGGAACAAACTTCCCCATTCCCAAGATTCCTGCGGACATCCGCAATTCCCCTCTCAAAACTTAACAGTATATATAATGACTTGGTATCAATATAATACATCAAAAAACATTTGTCCAACAAGCAATCAATCTGAGCAAGACATCTCAACATGCAAAATCCCCCACAACATCGGGCGAATGAAAGACACGACCGACTGAATGAGGGCATAAGATACACTAAGAAGATCTCTATGATTCAATTGATTGTGAAGGAGGGAACCTTAATGCAAACAGGTCCAAATCCAAGAGACAGTCACTTTGATCCTTTTACCTACCTCATGTTTGGTTCACAGATACCACCAGCTCAAGCTCCACAGAACTTCCAACCGCCACAAGCATTCTATCAGAATGGCGCTTGGCAGGCAAGTGGAATGCAAATGCCTCCAGTCCAACAACCGCAATCTCCACAGCCGATCCAGCCCGGATTTCTTAAACCATTTCTGGATCAACAAGGACATATTGATGTAGGAAAAATGGTAAATGGAGCAAGTCAGTTAATGAACGTCATTAATCAAACAGCTCCGGCAATCAAACAGCTGTCTCCATTGCTGAACTTCTTTAAGAAACCATGACTCCCGACATTGGTTTCATCATTTTTTAACTGAACCAAATGATTATGGACTGGATCCATGATCACTAATAAGAACTGACTGAGAAAATGATCTCATCGGTTCTTTTTCATTCATAGCCATTTTATATAGTCATCCGGTAATAGGCTCCTCATCTTATCATTACTCTGTGCTTTAGCGTCCTCACACCTTACATAAGGCACGAGATCCAAACCCTCGTGATCTTTTTCGAGCACACCATGAATCAATCGGACCATCGATGCGCTTTTCTCTTCGATTGTAAGAACATCTGGGTGGGTTCTGATGATCACAGCTTCTTTTCTTTTCATCTCGCGAAGTAAACTAATAAAGAAAGATTCCATTGCATCCTTACTTAAACCCTCTATCGATTCAAGATCATGAATTGTTTTCTCCTCGTCATTTTCTCTCAGAGTCCTATAAGAGAGAAACACCAGGCGCTGATAGGTTAGATTCTTTGAAAAGAGAGCGTTAATTTTTTCCTTCAATGCCCTTGATTCCATCGTGTCCATCCTGAGCGTATCAGCAAGGATGATGCAATCCGTTTCCATGTGTTTTGCTTCATCTTGCCGATGAAAGAGCGCATTACGTCCGAGAAAAAAAGCATTTTCTTCTTCTTGTTCACGATTCTGCTCGGTCACCGCTGAACTCATGGATACAACATTTACCCCTTCATCTAAGAAGTATTTCGTTATCGGATAACCAAAAGGTGAGAGACCGCCGAAGATTAATAACTGATCCATGATCATTCCCCCATCTTAAACAGAAACAATTGATCATCAGTTACTGTCCATTTTATGTCTGTAAGCGCCTATTCATCACTTTATTGATTGAAATCTACGCCAAGAGCGTGATTTGACTTTCATATCCTTGGATAAACTCGGCAAATACTGCCTACTCCATATTTTGCTTCACTTGCACTTCTATTGCTTGCTGGATGCGGGAGCACACTTGCACCCCCACGTGCGTCTCCATCATATCTTTATAAAAAAATCAGGGTGGAGATCAATTGATCCCCACCCTGAGTACATGCTTTGCTTGTTTTATTCTGAAAGCCCAAGCGCGATTCTCGCGTATCGAGACATCCGTTCTTTTGTCCACGGCGGATCCCAAACAAAGTTTACTTCTACTTGATTTATTTCTTCAATCTCACCGAGTGTCCGCTTAACATCATAGGACAATGAGGCGGAAAGAGGACAGCCCATAAATGTTAATGTCATGTTGATTATCACATTATTTTCTTCATCTATATCGACACCATACACGAGACCGAGATTCACGATATCCACACCGAGTTCGGGGTCAATAACATCTTCCAATGCCTCGAGTACGCGATCTTTCAATTCTTCAGTAGAACTGTTTTCAGCCACTTCACATTCCTCCTTCCTCTTGCTCATTAGTATACCCGATTGCAAACTGTTTTTCATCTTTCAAGAATCTTGACGAGCCTTTTCCGATGATCCTGTATATAATAGAAGAAGAAATTCTTGCTCTAGGAAAGGAAATGAATGATGCGATTTAAAGCGAGTAAAACACCTAATCCAAATGCCATGAAATTCACTGCTGATCGTCCTTTATTTTCAGGACGAATTGAAATAACAGAGAATTCAGCGCCGGATTCCCTACTGTTAATGAACCTAATGGCTATTAATGGTATTGAACGTTTATTTGGTTATAATGATTTTCTTACAGTCTCAAAGTTGCCTTCTGCTGATTGGGATCAGCTTATTCCACAGATTGAAACGGTGCTTGAAAAAATGACCGATACCAAAAATCAATAAGCCTTCTCTACCTAAATGCGTTAATCGTGCGCACAGGATTCATGTTACATATAATGGAGTCATTTAATTAGCCCGTAAAAGATCACTACTTAAAAGAACGTTAACGAATGCTTCATCCCCCGTCCATACAAACTGCCCAATAAAAATTGCAATGTTTCATTCAATTTGACATTTCTACATGTAAACGTTTTCATTATAATGAAAGCATCTGATAACAAGGAAGTGACCAAATTGGCAGAGCTCTCATTGCAACATATTTATAAAATTTATGATAATAATGTTACCGCTGTCACTGACTTTAATCTCACTATTGCGGACAAAGAATTCATCGTCTTTGTTGGTCCCTCGGGCTGCGGAAAATCTACAACGCTACGAATGATTGCAGGACTTGAAGATATTTCTAAGGGAGAATTGTTCATTAACGGCAAAAAGATGAATGATGTTACCCCAAAGGACAGAGATATCGCCATGGTATTCCAGAACTATGCGCTTTATCCGCATATGACTGTATTTGATAACATGGCATTTGGTCTAAAGTTACGTAAGGTGCCAAAGGCTGAAATTAAGAAGAGTGTAGAGCATGCAGCGGAAATATTGGGCATTAAAGATTACTTAGACAGAAAACCAAAAGCGCTTTCAGGTGGTCAAAGACAGCGTGTGGCTTTAGGAAGAGCAATTGTTCGTAACGCAAAAGTCTTCCTGATGGACGAACCGCTCTCAAATCTTGATGCCAAACTTCGTGTACAGATGCGTGCAGAAATTGGCAAACTACATCAAGATCTTCAAGCAACCATGATCTATGTCACTCATGATCAAACAGAAGCCATGACGATGGCCACACGAATCGTTGTTATGAAAGACGGTGTGATTCAACAAGTGGGTACCCCAAAAGAAGTCTATGACAATCCTGAAAATCTTTTTGTCGGCGGCTTCATTGGTTCTCCGCCAATGAACTTCTTCCATGGAAGGCTGCAAGGCGATCACTTTATCGGAGATAATGTTGATATCCAAATTCCTGAAGGAAAGCTAAAAGTATTACGCAGTCACGGGGTACTTGATCATCCGATAGTCATGGGCATCCGTCCTGAGGATATTCATGATGAACCTCTTTTTATTGAATCCAATCCGAACAGCGTTATTCATGCGGATGTCGTCATTGCAGAATTAACCGGTGCAGAGTTTATCCTCCATTCTCGAGTAGGCAGCCATCAATTTGTGGCTCGAGTAAACGCCCGCACCCAATATCAGCCAAAAGAAAAAGTTAAACTTGCGCTTGATACCAATAAAGCTCATTTCTTTGATCCGGAAACCGAAAAATCACTGACAAAAAATTAATCACTAATACAGAGCAATAAACACTGTGAAACCGAAGGATTAGAATAATCTACTCTAGTCCTTCGGTTTGTTTCGTACATAAGAGAAAGACACCATTTATAATGTAGACATATATGCGATCGTTAAGCCATTCATCTTCCTAAGAGAAATTCCAGTTGCTTCATAGAATTTGTCCATACGATATTGAAGCGTATTTCGATGCATATATAAATGTTTCGCTGCAAGACTTATATTCCCCTGATATGCCCAGATTGCATGCAGGATCGCAACCCAAGTGTCATCTTCAGCGATCAGCATTCGTACATCTTCTAAAGCAGACCATTTGTTCAGCTGCGGTCTTAATTGAGAAAATAGCTTTGACTCGACACTCGTTACGTTACTTACATGCGTTTCCGTAATTGTTTTCTCAAAGAGACGAAGTTCCTCAGAAAAAATTTGTTTTAGTCGCGGTGATACCGCATGCTTTAGTCCTATTTGAAAAGAACATTGGATTGAAAAATCATTTGCCAATGTATTCGCAATCGCATCAAGTTCTTGTTCAGAAAGTAATCCAGTCTCTTCAATAATGAAACCCCTTTGTGATGAGAGGGAGACAAATGACGTCTTGATATCGAAGAATGCTTTCAATGCATCATCCCATTCAAGTCGGTCAGTATACGCTAAAGGTGTGTTCAAATAATAATAGATCACTCTAATCTTCTTATCTTGATCTTTACTCGTTAACGGAGTGCCATTAATTAATAAATCATACCAATATTGAGATGATGGTGAATAATAAGGAGGTATTTCTTGATGAAATAACGATTCAATTAGCATTCGTTCTCGATCTGTCAATCTTTCTAATGGAATGGAAGTATAATAAGGGTTGTGAAAAAAGTAGATCGTACCCTTATCAGGTTGAAAAGGTATTTTCTTGCAGATTGTACCCGGATAATTTACCATAAGCTGTTCAATACTCAATGGATCCGCCTCTACTCTGGTTATTTCGTTATCATAGCGATTCTACCTCATTTATCATAATCATGGCAAAAAACTGTATCCACAGAATCTCATGAATACAGTACTTTTGTCGAAGTTGGATCAATTAACCTAGTTATTGGTGCTTGAAATGCGAAAACAAAGATTCTATCGTTAGCTCTGATGTCGATACGACGCGCAGATCCGCACCAATATTTTCCGGTACACCGATACCCACTGCGAACATCCCGGCAGCATGAATAGATTTAATGCCAGCCACTGAGTCTTCAATACCCACACATTCTTTAGAATCTATCCCCAACTGTTCTGCTGCAGTCAGAAATATTTCTGGATCGGGCTTTCCATTTCTGAGCTTGGCGGGGTCAACGACTGTATCAAAAAAAGAATCAATCTTCAATCGTTCAAGAATGTATGGACCATTCTTACTTGCAGAGGCCAGTGCAATCTTAATCCCATTATCTCGTAAGTCAACGAATAGTTTACGAATGCCCGGAAGTAATTCATTAGGTGTAATCTCTTGAATGAGCTGTTTATAAGCATAATTCTTTTGTTCTGCCATCTTTTCTCGTTCAAGAGCTGTAAATTGATCGAAACAATTTCCATAGTCAAGAATTATTTTAAGTGAATCCATTCGTGAAACGCCTTTAAGTCGTTCATTAAATTGCTCATCTAGTGAAATACCTATTGCAGACGCAAGATGCTTCCACGCTTTAAAATGATACTTTGCTGTATCTGTAATCACACCGTCCAAGTCAAACAGTACTGCCTTCATCATCGACACGCTCCTCATCATCAGGCATGTTAAGAGAACATTGAGCATCAAGATTTACGGTTTGCCCATATACTTTAATTGATAATGAATTTCCTGATAACAGCGTCAGCAATACTTGTTTTCCTTTAACACAAACATCAATCAAGCGCCCACGATAATTGATTTTAAACGCATACGAGCTCCATCCATTCGGCAAAAAAGGTGAAAAGGAAAGTGTCTCATTGTACGTTTTCATACCGGCAAATCCTTGAACAATCGCAAGCCAGCTCCCAGTCATCGATGTGATATGCAACCCATCTTCAGTATCATTATTATAATTGTCTAGATCTAGTCTTGCGGTTCGCTGATAAAGTTCGAGTGCTTTATCTTTCTTACCAAGCTCCGCGGCCAAAATCGCATGGACGCACGCCGACAAACTGGATTCATGAACAGTAAGCGGTTCGTAAAAATCAAAGTTCTTCTCTTTTTCTTCTATAGTATAGTGATCATTCAAAAAGTATAAGCCCTGAAGAACATCTGCTTGTTTGATATAACACGACCGAAGAATCCGATCCCATGACCAGTGCTGGTTAATCGGGCGTTGATCAGCAGGAATGGCAGATACAGGTTTAATGTCTTTATCAAGAAATGTATCATGTTGGACAAAAATGCCCAGTTCTTCGTCTTGCGGATAATACATCCGCAAGACAATATCTCTCCAATGAGCGATCTCCTGATCGGATAAATTTAGCGTATTGTATTTTTCTTTGCTGATCGATTCAAGTGCGTCAATTGTATACCCGAGTGTCCAAGCTGCCATCGTATTTGTATACCAGTTGTTATTCACGTTATTTTCGTATTCATTAGGTCCGGTGACACCATGAATCATATATTTTTGAGCACGTTCTGAAAAATGAACCCGATCTGCCCAAAAACGACTAATCCCGACCAGGACGTCAATACCAGCCTCTTCAATATAAGCTTTATCACCTGTGTAATTAACATAATTGTAAATAGCGTAAGCGATGGCGCCATTTCGATGAATTTCTTCAAAAGTAATTTCCCATTCGTTATGACACTCCACACCAGTGAACGTAACCATTGGATAAAGAGCGCCTTGTAATCCTTGCTGTTTCGCATTGTGATAAGCACCATCTAATTGCTTATATCGATAAAGGAGCAGCTGCTTGGTTACACTTGGATCTGCTAATGCCAGATATAAAGGAACCGCATAGGCTTCCGTATCCCAGTATGTGGCACCACCGTATTTTTCACCAGTGAAACCCTTAGGTCCAATATTCAAACGGTCATCCTCTCCGTAATAGGTAGAAAAAAGCTGGAACAGGTTAAATCGAATCCCCTGCTGTGCTTCATCATCCCCTTCAATGGAAACATCCGCCTTATTCCATCGATCTTCCCAAGCTGAGCGATGCTCTTCTTTTAGCTCATTATATCCATGGGACAACGCTTGAGCTAACAATTCTTCTGCGCGAGTCATCAGCAAGGATTGATCATAATCTCTGCTTGTTGTCACTGCAATGAGCTTATCCAATGTCGCCTTTTCACCGATTTCCAGATGATACGTGTACTCATGAGCTACATATAGATTTTTTTGAAAAATTGTTTTTTCTGCTTGTTGGTCCGTTTGTACACCCATTGAGGCGCAAACCGAGAAAACAGGAACACCAAATGAATTATCAATGGTTCTCACCGTAAGACCTGAATAGTCTTCGTAAGACTTTCGATCAGTCTCTAACCAGAACATTTCGTCATAATTCGAATCTTCATTTCGCACATGAGCATCAAGGAACGGAACCATTTTGACTGTAACATTTTCCGTTAATGCAGTTACTTGAAAACGTATAGCACAAATTTCTTTGTTTACAGCACTCAAAAAACGTTCTGTCTTAACTTTAACTTTTTTATTATTTTTTGAGACAGAGTAAGAACGATGCAATATCCCTTCATGCATATTCAGTTCAAGATAAAAATTCTCAATCTGATCTTGATAAAGATCCACTTCTTCTCCATCAATAAACAATTTAATCCCTATAAGATTCACAGCGTTAATCACTTTGCCAAAATACTCAGGATAACCATTTTTCCACCAGCCTACCCGTGTTTTGTCTGGATACCAAACTCCAGCAATATACGTCCCCTGGTGGTGATCACCAGAATAAGTTTCTTCAAAGTTGCCTCTCATGCCCATATAGCCATTGCCGATAGAAGTCATACTCTCTTGCAAGCGTATGTGCTCTTTATTTAGATGTTGGGTTGCTAGTTTCCACCCATCAATATCGAATAGCCTTAAATTGCTCATTTACTCTCATCTCCTAGTACTGTCAAATGCCGGTTTATAACTTTTCGGTTGTTTTGAAAATGAGTTTTCCAAAATACAAGTGAAATAACTAGAACAAGCCCTATCGATTGAATCATAATAAGGGATCCATAATCGAATGAAAACAAAGATAGAAACAGTGCTGCGATTGATGGCCACCCTGCTGACGTAATTACGATCGCTGCAGCTTCGCGTAACGAACGAATATCCGATATCTTCGAATACTTTGTTAGCCATAGAATGAAGGTCATGGCACTCATAAGAATGATGTTAGAAACCAGCAAAGCTGCAAAACTAAGTAGTGATACAACAGCTACATAGATTGGCTTATACTGATCCATCCATAGTTCGGAAACAAGCGTCTTAACACCACCCTTGTGTCCTGTTAATGATAAATCCTTGTGTTTCGGATAGTCGATCACAAATCCATATCCGTTTTGATCGGTAAGAATCAAATGATGTTTTTGGAAAACTAAAACACTCTTATATCTACTAACGCTGTGATGGTACCGACTTCCTGAAACCTTTAGCGTATTTTTTGGATCCGTTGCAACAACCACACGATTGTCAACCAATTTTTTAGTTTCAGCAGCACCTGTTAATCCGCCTTCTTTAATCGCTCCATCCAAGCGAACATTTCCAGTAACTGTCCGGTCTACGGTCGGTGCAACCAATGATAAAGGAGCTTGTGTAACCGATGAAAGATGTATTGAAATCGGCATCATTAAGCATCCATTGATGAACAGAAATAAGAAGACAAGTTTCCACCATTGAAAGCGAGTTCGCTCCTCAAAAATGCGCTTCAGACTGCTCATTGACACAAGATAATTAATTGGGAATCCTTTTTCTTTTATCATCACATTCTCACCTTGCACACATTATATTTCTTTTCCCCACTACGATGATCATACGCCTGATTATTATCCTTTCGTTCCCCCTGCTGTCAATCCGCTTTGGAAATTCCGTTGTAGGAGGAAAAATAAAATAACGATTGGAATTGAGATTAGGAACGAACCCGCCGCGAACATGGCAACACGTTGATTGGTCGGGTCAGCGATGAACTGCTGTAGCCCAACAGCAACCGTCATATTTTCTGGTGATCGAAGTAGAAACGCTGATAACAAATAATCGCCAAATGGGCCCATAAATGCCCAAAGTGCCTGAACAGCAATCATTGGCATGGCTAGTGGTAAGTTAATTTGCCATAAGATACGTAAGTGACCGGCACCATCAATGCGTGCGGATTCATCCAAATCACGTGGTATCGTGTCAAAGTAGCCTTTCATCAACCAGGTATTCATCGGAATACCACCGCCAACATAGACCATAGTTAGGAACCAATATTGATCAAGACCGTTGATAATCAGTCCAAGCACAAAGTATGCAGTGAGTGCTGCCATCGTCGGAACCATTTGAATGACTAGAAAAAAGATTAACCCATTTTTTCTTCCTTTAAATCGATAACGACTATACGTGTAGCCTGCGAGTGTGACAATGATGACTTGAATAATCATCGTTGAAACTGCAATAATCATCGTATTCTTAAACCACGTCAGATAGAGGGTCTGAGTAAAAAGTTGCTGAAAATTGGCTAGTGTCCAATGCATGTGCAAATCGAGTGTAAATGCAGTCAAATCACTAGCGTTAAATGCAGATTGAACCGTGATCAGTAATGGGTATATGATAATAATGCTGAGCACGATCAGAAACAGATAGGTCAAGAACCGACTGAAAAAACGATTAAATTTTGTACTGCTAAGTATGCCTCTCATGTTACATCATCTCCTCATTACTGAAAGCATGCGTTTTCTTGAAAGTGAGTAATGACACACCTATGACAATAATTGATATGACAATAGTCACTGCCGAAGCCAATGCATATTGAGGTGATGTTCCCGTTGTTAGTTTGTAAATCCAGGAGATCAAAATGTCGGTAGAACCCGCACCGCCGCCAACATCTCCCGGCCCTCCTGAGTTAAACAAATAGATAATCGAGAAATTGTTGAAGTTGAATGTATATTGAGTAATGAACACAGGTGCGGTGGCAAACAAGATCATTGGCAGTGTAATTTTTGTGAATTTCTGAATGGCATTAGCACCATCGATATTGGCCGCTTCATAGAGATCATCTGGAATTGATTGCAATACTCCTGTCACCATGACAAAAATATAAGGAAATCCTAGCCATGTTTGAATCATAATCAATGCGGTTTTCGTCCAGAATGGGTCTGTTTTCCATGGTATGTCTGAAACATGAACGAATGGGATATAATTTAATAAACCTAAGACCTGTTGATTGATCGCACCAATACTATCATTAAACATGTTTGAAAAGCTCATAATAGTGACAAACGCTGGTATTGCCCAAGGCAGAAGAAAAATGATGCGGAAAAATTTCTTCCCAATGATAAACTTCTGATTTGTGATCACGGCTGTCAGTATACCAAGAGTAATTTGTCCTGTTGTCGCCAGAAGCGTCCAAATGATCGTCCAGCCGAGCACACTCACAAATGTCGAACGGTACGCACTTAGAAAGAACATATTTACAAAATTCTGCAACCCTACCCAGTCAATAAGTTTTGCCGGAGGAATATGATAAAAATCATAATTTGTAAACGCCATCAATAGAGTTACCAAAACCGGAAACACAATGACAAATAACATAACAAAATAAGCAGGGATTGTGAGCAAATAAGGAAATCCATTTTCCCAAATATTTTTTAACATCGAGCGTGCAGAACGATTGACATAGCCCAATGTATTGTATTGCTTAGCCACTTGCCTTGCATCACTCACATTAAGTATGAGTACCATCAAAAAGACAAAGGTGATAATGATTTGTAATGTTCCTTTTACAAGTAAGAAAAGGGAATGGTCCCGAATTGGAACCGTTCCCAATGTGACAAAATCTTGAAAAGCAGGTATCCCAATAGTGACAAGTTCAATTAAAAATGCAATGGTTACAGCAAGAAAAGCAAATCCTTTTAGTTGCTGACCATTATACATTTGTCCTAATCCGGGAATGAGGGATAACAAACCTGCTTTCCTAACACTTTTTTTCTTAATATTTTGACTTTCCATGGTGTTCCCCTCACTTTGATCGAAGCTTAATTATTTATCTTTGTATTTTTGTGCGATTGTTTTGTGCAATGAAGACACAGCATCGTCAAGAGTTTGTTTTGGTGATTTTTTTCCTGAAGCAGAGTTGAACATAGCGGGTTCCATTGTTGTCCATACTTCAGCCATTTCTGGAATATTTGGCATTGGAACGGATGAGTCATACTGCTGAATAACAGCCTTTGCAAGCTCGTCTTCGCCGTTGTTAACCTTTACTTGTGCATCAGGATTGACTGGAATTTCATTTGCATCTTTATAGAACTTATAAGCATTCGTTGCATTTGTTGCATACGTCAGCCATTTCTTTGCGAGGCTAGGATTCTTTGTGTAGGCAGAAGCAACCCAAGCCTTGCCACCTGCGAATGGTTTATATTCCTGACCATTTGGCAATGTTGGAATTTTGGCAACTCCAAAGTTAATTTTCGATTTCTTATAAACGGATGCTTGCCATGGTCCATCGATTACTGCACCGGCTTTTCCTTTAACAAATTGATTGGTTACAAAATTGCCTGAAGCTTTCACATCCTGCATACCTTTAGGCCATACTTTTTGGAACCAATGTGTGGCATAAGTCAATGCCTTAAGCGATCCATCATTGTTCAGCCCAATATCCTTTGGATTGGCACCGTTATTGCCAAATACATAACCTCCGTAACCAGCATAAAGACCGTATGCAAAATAGAAATCAGTCCATTTTACCAGGAAACCCGTGTTTTTGCCGGATTCAGATGAAAACGCAAATCGTTTGTCTTTTGCTAACGCTTCCAAATCTTTGAATGTTGTTGGGGCTTTCTTAACCAAATCTTTGTTGTAGTACAGAACTAGCGCTTCAATAGTCAGCGGAACACCGTAGTATTTCTTTCCATATTGAACTTGGCGATGTCCTTTTTCATTGAGGAAGTTGAGCATGCTCTTATCAACTTCGAGTAATTGACCTTGTTGACCAAGACCACCAACACGATCATATGGAGCAAGCATGACATCAGGAGCCTTACCCGCTGGTCCGTCTAGAGTCAGTGCAGTTAATTGATCGAACATCGGTTTCTTAACAACTTTAACCGTAACGTTATTTTCTTTTTCGAACTTTCCTTTAATGCTGTTCACGAATTCAGCATAAGCTGCGTTTGCTGAATCAACGGAAACGGTCAACGTTTTTTTTGCACCGTTACCGCTGCTTGATCCTCCTGAGCCACATGCCGCCAGTGTGAACACGAGCCCAAAAATAAGGATAGCAGATACTATTTTTTTGATGTATTTCATTTCTCTTTCCCTCCCTTTGATCTTACAAGCGTATTATAAGGTTTATTTGTAAACGGTTTCAACAACTGTTTTCATGTTACCGATAACAAGATGTAAAGCACTCAAACTCCTCTTTTGAGAACAGCAAACCACTGCGCTGAAACGTCGACTTTTTTGGTTTCGAGCTCCTTGCCATTCCAAATATCCGTATAAGAATAGGCCTCGTCTAATGAAACGCTTACTTCCTTATCTCCATGGTTAAAGATGAAAATGATCGCGTGTTTGCCTAATTCTCTACTGAAACCTATTGCCGATGAATCATTGGTTTCCAACCAATGAAGACTACCTTTTGAAAGAATCTCCTGATAATCTTTTCGCAGCTTGATTAACTTCTGTGTGAAGAGAAGCATTTCTCGGTCTTGCTTCTCTTCATCCCAAATCATACATTTTCGACATAGTGGATCATTGCCGCCGTCAAGTCCAACTTCTGTTCCATAATAAATGCATGGTGAACCCGTTTGTGCAAACAAGAATGCAAGTGCCTGTTTCACTTTTTGAGCATCGCCCTTTGCCAAGGTCAAAATTCGGGCAGTGTCATGACTGTCTAGAAGATTAAATGCTGCTTCATTGACATTCCGACTGTATTTCATAAAATGTTCATTCAGGCTACTGATCAATTGTGAAGAATCAATCTTATCTTCAATAAAGAAATTAATAATTGATTTTGTTAACGGATAGTTCATCACACTGTGAAATTCATCGCCTTGAAGCCAGTTCCATGCATTATGCCAAATTTCACCGACAATATACAAGTCTTCTTTTTCTTTCAGGACTGCCTGATGAAACTTTTTCCAAAAAGCATGATCTACTTCATTAGCGACATCCAGTCTCCATCCATCGATATCAAACTCTCTAATCCAATATGTTGCAATGTCTAATAAATAGTTTTGTACTTCTGGGTTCGCTGTGTTTAATTTCGGCATGGTCGTAGTAAACCCAAAAGCATCAAAAGATAGCGACGGTTTACCATCAAAATTGCCATTTTCTCCATCGCGTACAGGGAATGAATGAATATGGAACCAATCTTTGTAGACTGATTTCTGCTCATTCTCGATGACATCCTGCCATTGCTTTGATTTACTGCCGATATGATTAAAAACGGCATCAAGCATGATCCGAATGCCTCTCTTATGAGCTTCTTGAACTAATGTACGAAATGTTTCTTTGTCGCCGAAGTGCGGATCTATCGTATAATAATCCAAAGTATCATATTTATGATTCGTAGGCGATTTAAAAATTGGATTTAGATAGATACCACTAATTCCCAGATCTTTTAAATAATCTAAACGATTAATAATTCCCTGAATATCGCCGCCAAAAAAATCATCTCGATCAGGATCTTTCGAACCCCATGGCAGTACATTCTCTGGGGATCGATCGGGATCTCCATTTTCAAATCGTTCTGGAAAAATTTGATACCATACTGATGACTTTACCCACTCTGGTGTTTTGAACAAATCAACTTCATGAATATATGGAAATTTAAAAAAGTTATCGGGAACTGAAAATGTGACCTGGTCATTTGGTAAGAATTCACGATCCCCATAGAAGACAGACGCTCCATTTGAATCTGTGAGAACAAATGCATACTGCAAACGCCGATGCTCAGGTTTAACGGCAATAAACCAATAATCATGAAGACTGGTCGTCGCACTCTTTTTCATTTCAACTCGCCCACTTACCCATCGATAATTCTCGCCGACTTTGACATTTTCATACGGATCTCCGTAGACAAGAATCACGGATTGGATATCGTCTTTCTTAGAACGTACTTTAAGATGCATTGTTTCTTTATCATAAGGATAGGCGTATGAACTGCACGGCTGATGATATATTGCTGATTTTTCCATTATTGATCCTCCTTTTCATTCTTTGATCAACACATAGCACTCATAAGGCGCTAGTCGACTCGCTTCATCGTACTTGAATTTTCCTAAGTTATTCAGTAAACACGTCCATGAAGTCAGATCAGGTATTTCCAGTAACTGCGGGTGATTCGAAAAATTACAGATGACAAGAGCTGTCTTCCCTACTTCCTGACGTTCATAACCGTAGATCAATTGATTTTCTATATCTAGAATTCGACATGGTCCTTCAACAAATAGTTGATGACTCGCTCTTAACTTCAAAAGTCTGCGGTAATAATTGAGAATAGAATTAGGATCATTCTCCTGCTGTTGGACATTGACCTGATGATCGTCCTTATTAACCCCTAACCATGGATGCATTTCAGAAAATCCAGAGTAAGCACTCGTGTCCCATTGCATCGCGCCACGCGATGTGTGTTTTGATCGTAAGTACACAAACTGCATCATCTGATCGTAGCTATACCCCAGTTTCAGAAGATGAGCAGCTGATGCTGAAAGTGCCGAATCATGATAATCTTCAACTTGTTCCAGTTTTAAACTGGTCATACCAATCTCTTCTCCTTGAAAGATAAATGGCATACCCCAATGCAGGTACATGAGTGTTGCGAGCATCTTCGCACGTTCATTACGATAGCGGCCCGGATCACCTAATCTTGATAGCATACGCGGCATATCATGGTTATTTAAGAATAACGCAGGCCATCCTTCTTTATATAGCTCTTCTTGCCAATGCTTCATTATTTTTCGAAAAGATATTAAATCAAAATGCTCTTCCTGCCACTCTTTAGGAAGTCGGGTATCTCCGCTAAATGTAACCGCATCCAAATGTTTGAATGAAATAACACAATCACATTCTTTGCGGTCTTGTTTGGTGTATCGTTTCGCTAATTCAACATCTGCTGAAGCAGCTTCACCAATTAAAAGACAATCGGGTTTCATTCGTTTCATTTGTTGACTGAATTCACGAATGAACGCATGTACTTTTGGTAAATTGGCATAACACGGCTCTGCAATCACAAACTCTTCATTTTGGTCAGGATTATTAAAGTCACAAAAGCTCTGATCCTTAGCCAAGTGAATGATTGCATCCAGTCGGAAGCCGTCAATCCCCTTTTCCAGCCAATACCTTGCCATTTTGTAGACTTCAGTTCTGACTCTAGGATTTTCCCAGTTAAGATCCGGCATCTTCTTATCGAACAAGTGAAAATAGTATTGTTTGGTTAAAGGTTCATAAGCCCATACACTTCCGCCAAAGAAAGACGCCCAGTTATTCGGCTCTTTACCATCCTTCCCATCTCGCCAGATATAGAAATCCCTGTACGGATTGTCAAGACTCTTTCTCGCTTCCTGAAACCACGGATGCTGATCCGATGTATGATTAACAACTAAGTCAAAAATGACTTTAAGATTTCGCTTCTTCGCTTCAACAATCAGTTGCTCCATATCAGCATCCGTACCGAACTGCGGATCAATTGCATAATAATCACTTACATCATATCCATTGTCTACTTGAGGAGATTTAAAAATAGGATTAATCCAAATCACATTAACCCCCAAAGATTTAATATAATCCATCTTTTCTACAATGCCTTGAAGGTCGCCAATCCCGTCTCCATTAGTGTCATTGAAACTTTTTGGATAGATTTGATACACGATTGCTTTATGCCACCAAGGCTTATCCATTTACCTCACCTCCTTTACTCCTTAAAATTAGCATGCGCTTTCAAAGATAACAATCACCAATTGCTCTGTTACCGCTAACAAAAATAATAAAGGCGACCCTGAATAATCTGAGTCGCAATTGTCGGAGGTTTATTTACTTAGAAAAGATGACCAAACATTTACAAACAATTAAAGAAAAATCAAACAAGAATTACGAAAAATGAAAGCAACACCAAATTAAGTTGTTGTAGAATTTCGGATGATTAATTCAGGCTTGTATATTCGGTTTCCTTGTTTCATCCCGTCCTGATCAATTTTATCAAGTAATAGCTTAGCACACGTTTTTCCCATCTCCACAATGGGTTGGCGAATAGTCGTTAACTTTGGTTGTGCGATGCGATCCAGAAATACCCCGTCAAAACCAGTCACCATGACATCATCAGGAATATTTAGGCCGAGCCTCTGAGCTGCATGAACAACGCCAATCCCTAACCGATCCGATGCACAGACAAAGGCGATACGTTCGTGATTTTTTTGTAATACTTTTTCTGCTTCAAATTGAGCGATATGTGAACTGTTCTTCATCAGATTTATTTGAGGTAACAGCTGCTTCATCTTCATTGTTTCTTCATAACCTTCAATTCTTGAGCGCATGAACGGTTCGTCAATTTCAATACCGTAAAACAAGATTTTTTGACAACCATGATTTAAAATATGTTCCGTTACCATTTGCATTCCCTTTTTATTATCAACGTCTACATAGTCATAACCTTTTTTATTTTCTCCAAACAGAATTAGGGGCTGCTCAAGATGAGAAATAATGTGATCATAATCCGTTTCGCGCATTCCTGTAACGATTAATCCGTCACACCGACCAATAGTATGTGAACTACGCGTCACGAGTTGAAGTGAGTAATGGCGCTGATCTAGTTCGATTGCAATACCGGCCAATAAGTTCATATAATACGGCTCCGTTGTATCCATCTCTTCTAAAATAAGCAATTTTATTACTTGGGTACGATTATGAACAAGGGCTTGTGCGGCAGAATTAGGCACATAGTTCAGTTCCTTCATTGATTTATATACTAATTGACGTAATTCTGCCGAAACTTGCTCGGGATGGTTAATCACTCGTGATACTGTCATTTTTGAAACAACAGCTTTTCTCGCGACATCTGACAAAGTTGCCATTGAATCCCCTCACCTTCACTCGTTTCAAAAGTATTATATCATCATTATAAGTAACCGTTTACAATTTATTAAAAATGCTTTATGATACTTTGATGCACGTAAATTACGTTTATGCGAATCGTTTGTTTGGATTGCTTTGAAAAGTGAGGTGAATGCCAAGCATGACATGGAAACAGGGTTAAAGTATGAATAGCCGAGCAGTATCTATCCATGGTTTATGCTAGGCAAAAATATGAACGTTCAGGAATCCGATTACAACAATCAAACACTTTATTCAATCACGTGGCCCATTTTTCTAGAACTCAGTCTTCGTATGGCAATGGGTATTATTGCCACATTAATGCTCGGTCGTTATTCAGATGCTGCTGCTGCAGGAGTCGGTGTGGGAAATCAGTTACTTAATCTTTTTATTCTTGTTTTTAACATTACGTCAATCGGTGGAACAATTTTGATTGGCCACAATTTAGGTGCACGGAACCTGAAACATGCTGAAAGGATTGCTCATTCTGTTTTTTTCATGAATTTTTGGTTTGGTGTTGGCGTTTCTGCTCTCGTTGTTTTGTTTGGAAATCATTTTCTAATGTTCTTTCATTTGCAAGGCAATGTGCTCCATGAAGGACTAATTTTTATTCGTATTTGTGGTGCATCCTTATTTTTAGAATCGCTCTCACTTGCTTTAAGTGCCGTGCTGCGAAGCCATGGGTTTACGAAAGATGCAATGGTCATCGCTGTAATTATGGATGGAATCAGTGTTGCCGGAAATTTCTTTGCCACAACGAGTGCTTTTGTCCTGCCTCTAAGCGGAGTAACCGGCGTTTCTTGGGCAATGGTATTCGCTCGTTTCTTTGCTTTCTTTGCGTTGCTCTTTGTTGTCTGGAGAAGGTTAGCTATTCGATTTAGCTTGCGAGATTGTTATCATGCCAATCGAAAAGATATATCAGATCTACTCTCCATCGGTATTCCTTCAGCAGGAGAAGGAGTTTCCTATCAGTTTTCTCAATTGGTGATCACTGCATACGTTGTCCTGATCGGTAGCACTGCTCTCGCGGCTCGAGTATATATTATGAATATCACAATGCTATGCTTTCTCTTTACAGCTGCAATTGCCCAAGGGACTCAGCTTCTAATTGCTAGATATATCGGTGGCGGACAATTCGATCGTGCATACAAACGAGGATGGCGAACAGTTCTTTTTGCTGCCGGTTCATCTACTATTGTTTCATTCATTATTGCGCTACTCGGTTCAGATATATTAGGACTATTTACCGAAACATCTGCTATTGTTGGGTTGGGAATACCTGTGCTTTGGATGAATCTATTCGTTGAGCCGGGTCGTGCCATCAACATTGTGCTTATGGGCTCCCTGAAATCAGCAGGTGATGTCCGTTTCCCGGTCATTATCGGAGTCCTTTCAATGTGGACAGTTGCTGTTGGTCTAAGTTATGTATTCGCTATTCATCTCGGACTAGGGCTGATTGGTATTTGGCTCGCACAGGGAGCAGACGAATGGTTTCGTGGAATCTTTGCCCTTAAACGTTGGCATAGCAAGCCATGGATGCGGCTGCATCCGCTTATAACAAAAAATGATGCTGCAACAAAATAATAGAAGGATCCATTCCG